>WXFD01000016.1 GCA_009877105.1 Bacteroidales bacterium | reverse complement strand
CTTGTTTCGTATCCATCTTTATCATCTGCTTTTATGTTGCTTTTCTTTTCCCAAAGCAACTCGTTAAACATCAAAAGTGGTATACTTTTCAACGAGAAAGTGGTATACTTTTCAATTAATATATACAAATGAAGCCAGGTCAGGAAGCAAGGGTAGATTATGAGTATATACGGAATGGTGTTGTAAATATATTCATGGCAAATGAACCACTTAAAGGGAAGCGTTTTGTTGAAGTAACAGAATTTAAAACCAAAAAAGAATGGGCAATGTTCATAAAGGAAATTGCGGATAAGCATTACCCCAAAGCAAATCGGATAACATTAGTGATGGATAATTATAATACTCATGGAGCATCGGCTTTATATGAAACATTCAGACCAGAAGAAGCAAAAAGATTGTGGGACAGGTTTGAATTTGTATATACACCTAAACATGGAAGCTGGCTCAATATGGCTGAGATAGAGCTGCATGTACTAAACGGGCAGTGTTTGAACCGGCATATTCCCGCTATGGATAAAATAAAAGAGGAAGTAGCGGCTTGGGAAAGCAACCGGAATAACAAGAAATGTAAAATAAACTGGCAGTTCACAAACAAGCAGGCAAGGGTGAAATTGAAGAAATTATATCCGTCAATTTACGATTAACATAACATTAGTTTCGTATTAGTTAATAAAAAGCAATGATTTATCAACGTAAAAAGTGGAAATCATGAACCCCACAAATATCAAATGCACAAACACGTATTTATATAATTTTCAATTATGTGTGATACCATGTCTGCCGACAGGCAGGCATCATACCTTTATAAATAATCAAAATTATATTATAATGAAGAAAAATATTATGATCATTTTGTCAGGATTGGCAATTTTTCTCCTAGCCGTCTGCTGTTCAAAGGAAAACAATGAAGAACCGAAGCTGACACCGAAAAACATAACGCTCTCTGCAGCAGCACCCATTGCCATTCAGAGCAGCAATGAGTTCGGAATAGAGCTTTTCACCAGGGTGACTGAATCGGAAAACAAGAATCTCATGTTATCGCCTCTCAGCGCAAGCACGGCCCTTACCATGCTTCTCAACGGTTGTGACGGTGATACCTATTCGCAGTTACAGGGGACACTCAAATATCCGGCAGAAATGAGCATCTCTGAAATCAATGAGGCTTACAAAAGCCTTGTCGGACAGTTGCTCACAGTTGATCCCAGGGTACAGCTCGCCCTTGCAAACGCGATTTTCTACCTCGATGGATTCGATGTAAAACCGCCCTTCCTTGCCACCATGAGCGATGATTACAAGGCAACCGTCAAAGCACTTGACTTTGCCGCTCCTACTGCCCTCACCACGATCAATAAATGGGCCAGCGACAATACCAAAGGAAAAATTCCTGAAGTGTTAAGTGAGATACCAGGAGACGAAGTAATGTTCATCATGAACGCCCTCTATTTCAACGGAGACTGGAGCTGCCAGTTTGACAAATCCATGACACAGGAGCTTCCCTTCCTTCCCGATGGCGGCAGTGCAACAGATGTACCAACAATGAAAGGCAAGGTGGGTGCGAAGTTTGCCTGCGGCAATGGCTTCAGGGCAATTGAAATGCCTTACGGCCAGACCAACTTCACCATGGTGGTAATAGTACCGAATGAAACCCTGAGCGCCTTTTATCCTTCATTTACTTACCAGGTATGGGATAAACTTTGCTCCGACCTTGATGAACTCCATGAGTTCGACAAAATAACAGTAATAATGCCGAAGTTTAAATTCTCCTATGAGAAATACCTTAACAACCAGCTGATGAGCATGGGTATGATTGATGCTTTCAGCTCATCCGACGCAGATCTCTCAGGCATATCCGACAGTGAGATCTGGGTCGACTATGTGAAACAGAACACCTTCGTTGAAGTTGATGAAGAAGGAACGGAAGCTGCAGCAGTGACAACAATAGCTGTAGGAGTTACATCACCCGGCCCGTTCAATATTTACAAGTCATTCATTTTTGCCATCCGCGAGCGTACAACAAACACCCTGCTGTTCATCGGGCAGGTCGTAAATCCGGAACAGGACTAAAAAAGTTGCAGATTAACGATTAACAGTTGGCAACTTTTGTACTTTCTCTTCCGCCGGGGCTTGATCTGGTACTACGGGAAGTATATCTTTTTGATGATCCAGAATCCGTATATGATCTTCGGCTACTGCCCTGGCCGGCGCAGGCCCGGAAATCCGGCTACCTGTAACTTGTAAACTGTCCGTCCCTGAAGCTGTTCACCCCGTTGTCGGTTCCGATCCAGACAACTCCATCCTTGTCGACGCCAAGGCACAGGATATTGTCACTGTTGAGGCCGTTGCTTCTGGTATAGGTGGTCCACGAAGAGCCGTTGAAAACAGATATCCCACCTTTGGTGCCAAACCAGTAATTGCCTTTCAGGTCAGCTGTTATGGCCTGAACATCATCATTTACAAGGCCTTCTTCAGTGGTGTAAACGGTCCAGTTGTCGAGAGTGTTGCTGCCGGTGTGTTGTGCGATCCCCAGGTTTGTACCAAACCACTTCGAACCATCCCTTGCTATATAAATACTTTGAATGGTATCGGACGGCATAATTATCGGCCCCCATATGGCATATTCAGATGCCCCAGAAATGGCATCGAGGTCATTGTTCTTGAAAATCCTCGCAACTCCGGCCCCGTATGTACCAACATAAAGTGTATCGCCTGCAGCGTTCGTGCCCAGCGAGGTAATTGGAAATTCCTCGAATAATTCAACAGGATAATAACTTGTGTACTCAGGTTTCATCCATTTGCCGTCGCCGTATGCTGCAATACCCTTGTCTGTGGCAAACCATTTCAGCAGATTTGATCCTGCGGCTACCCTTGATACCTTGTCGCCCATTGATGGCGAATCAGACGCTTTGAAAACCCTGGTTCCCTTTTGGGGATCGGGAGGCAGTGAGGCAACAGTTGCCCCGTTTGAAGACGCAACCAGTAACTCCGGCCCGGAAGCAGAAAAAGCGAGAGCCAGGTGGTTCACATCAGAGGGAAGATTGTCATTGGAACCGTGAAGCTTCCATTTTGTCCCGTCAAAACTCACAACTCCGTTTTCAGTTACAAACCACTTTATGTTTTTCTCATCAACTGCAACCGTCGAGTATTTTTTGGCGGAGATGCCAGTCTCCTTTGCTGCCTGCTGGCCTGCAGGTGAGGAAAACCCCAATGCTGCCAGGATTATTAATAAAATGCCGCCGGAAAGAAATGTTTTACTCCCTGCGGCAAGGCTCTTTAATTTTAATTTGTTGTGATTCATGATTTTTCTGATTTATTTGTTTTTTTCTTCTTTTTCCGTGTGAATTTCGCAAACACGTTCAGGGTAAAAATATGAATTTAAGAAATGCAAAAATATGAGTTTTTTCCGGGTTGTCCAATTTAACAATCTTTAAGAATAAAAGCATCGCCTGATCTGCAGGGGCTAAGGAAAATTTGTAATTTTACTCCGCTTTCGCATTCTGAGACAGAACGGAATTATTTCAGGTGAAAAGAGGATTGATGTCGGTCAGAAATGAAAAGTAAAACTGGCAGGTAGTGTTGTAATACACTGCCTTTTTATTCAGGTCCAGGTAAGAGGAAGGCATGGATTTCGGCATTAATTTGTGTAAATTTGAATTATTATGGACCTGAATTTGTTAATTATTTGCACAGGAATAGGCTTCCGTGTGTTAAAATAAAGGGCTTTGCCCTGTATGCATGACGGGTGTTTAATGTTCAAAATAATAAATTTTATCAAATGAGTGGAAAAACCAGGATATATGCTTATAGGGCCATCTTCCTGCTGGCCGCTATGGTTTTTGCTTCAGGGCCGGTGCTGTCGCAGCAGATCTCAATCCTTCTCAAAGGCGGCCATGTAATCGATCCGAAAAACAACATCAATTCAAGGATGGATGTGGCAATTGCCGATGGCAAGATCCTCAGGGTTGCAAAGGATATTCCCGCAAGCAACGCAAGGCGGGTTGTGGATGTTACGGGAATGTATGTAACACCCGGGCTAATAGATATGCATGTTCATGCATTTCACGGAACAGAACCGGGATCATACATTGCTGACGGATGGGATGCACTGCCTCCCGACGGATTTACCTTCAGGGCCGGTGTAACAACGGTGGTCGATGCCGGTTCCGCTGGCTGGAGAAACTTCCGGGCTTTCAAGTCGCAGACTATTGACAGGTCGAGAACAAGAATACTCGCATTCCTTAATATCGTGGGCACAGGTATGTACGGGAGGTTTGAGGAGCAGGATGTGACAGACATGAATCCGGTTATGACCTCATATATGATAACAAGGCTTTTCCCGGAAATCCTTGTAGGGGTGAAGTCGGCGCATTACTGGGGACCCGATTTTACACAGGTTGACAAGGCCGTGGAAGCCGGGAAAATAGCAAATGTGCCGGTCATGGTGGACCTTGGTGAACATCACCCTCCCCTGCCGATCGAGGAACTGTTTATGAAACACCTGCGTCCCGGTGACATCTGGACCCATACCTATGCAAATGCGCCGCAGGACAGGGAAGTACCGGTTGATGAAAACGGCAAGGTCAAACCTTTCATTTTTGAGGCTCAAAAAAGAGGAATAATCTTCGACGTGGGCCACGGAGGAGGAGCCTTTCACTGGAAACAGGCAATACCATCTGTTCAGCAGGGATTCATTGCGGATGTTATTTCTTCCGACCTGCATATAGGAAGCATGAACAGCGGAATGAAGGATATGGCTAATCTGCTTTCGAAATTCCTGAATATGGGGCTTTCACTCAACGATGTCATTCTCAGGGCAACCTGGAACCCGGCAAAGGTTATTAAAAGAACCGAGCTGGGGCACCTGAGTGAAGGCGCTCCGGCCGATGTGGCTGTTTTCACACTCAGAAAAGGCGATTTCGGGTTTCTCGATGTCAGGGGTACGAAAATGAAGGGAACCCAGAAACTTGAAGCAGAACTGACCATCCGCGACGGAAGGGTCGTGTGGGACCTGAACGGAATTGCTGCCCCGATGTGGGATGAAGTCAAACCGGTCAGCGGCAGATAGGAGGATGGTTTTAAACTGAACGAGGGGTTAATCAGGGAACGTTAACCACGGAGGTACAAAGAGAAAAACCACGGAGGGCACGGAGAAGCATGGAGATTAACCACAGAAAACACAGAGGTGCACAGAGAGAACCACAGAGGGCACGGAGAAGCATGGAGATTAACCACAGAGAACACAGTGGTACACGGAGAGAACCACAGAGGGCACGGAAAAGGACGAAGGAAAACCACGGAGGGCACAGAGAAGCACGGAGATAAACCACGGAGAACACAGTGGTACACGGAGGAAAACCACAGAGGGCTCGGAGAAACACAGATAAACCACGGAGAACACAGAGGGACACGGAGGAAAAAACAGAGGGACGGGAAACCCGGTGATCATAAAAAAAGGTGAAAAAATGCTGAAAAAAGTAATCATACCAGGTCTGGGAAAAATCATTCCTGTATTTGTCATCCTGCTGTTCCAGGTTATGATTCTGCATTCCCAGGAGATTGACATTCTGATCAAAGGCGGTCATGTAATTGATCCCGGGAATAAGATTGACGGCATCATGGATGTTGCGGTTGCCAACGGAAAAATTCTCAGGGTGGCTGCTTCCATCCCTGCCGGAAATGCAAAAAAAGTCATTGATGCCGGGGGACTTTACGTGACGCCCGGTCTGATTGACATTCACACCCATGTTTTTGTCGGCACGAATAACGGGTTTGCCGACGGATTCATGTGCATTTCTCCCGATGATATTACCCTTAAGGCAGGAATAACCACCGTGGTGGATGCTGGTACTTCGGGCTGGAGGAATTTTCCTGTTTTTAAGCGGCAGGTTATTGACAGGTCAGTGACCAGGGTACTTGCATTTCTCAACATTGCCGGGTCGGGAATGACAGGATTCCCTTCCGAAGAGGACCTTAACGATATGGATGCAAGGATGACGTCGCTGGTTATAGATCAGTACCCTGAAATTATTGTGGGTGTCAAGATCGGACACTATCGCGGAAGCGACTGGGCACCTTTCGACCGGGCACTTGAAGCCGCGAAACTGTCGGACGTTCCGCTGATTGTGGAATGCCACATGCCCCAGTACCCGCTTGAAGAGATCCTCGGGCGGCTCAGGCCCGGCGATATATACACTCATAGCTACTGCACCGCGGTCGACCGCGACTGTCTTCTTGATGAAAACCTGAAAATCAAACCATTTGTGATGGAGGCGAAAAAGAAAGGTGTCAGGTTTGACGTTGGACACGGAGGCGGAATGTTCCATTTCAATATCGCTGTTCCCGCCTTCAGGCAGGGACTGAAGCCCGATTCGTTCGGATCGGATCTTCACAGGTCGAGCATTAATTCAGGAATGAAAAATATGCTCGATATAGTTTCGAAATTCCTCAATATCGGAATGAGCCTTCAGGATGCCGTATATAGTGCTACCTGGGGCCCGGCGGGCACATTAAATCGTAAAGATCTTGGTAATCTTGGCGAAGGAGCAGTTGCAGACATTGTCATTCTCAGCCTGAAGGAAGGAAAGTTCGGATTTATTGATACCCGTAATCACAGGCTTGAGGGCACTAAAAAACTTGAGGCTGAAATGACAATACGAAACGGCCGGATCGTTTGGGACCAGAATGGCCTTTCCGCCGAAAACTGGCTCGATCACCAGAAAATTAACCAGAAATAATGATGAACCATTTTAAAACCTATGACCATGATACGCAGGGACCTTATTAAGAATCTTTCAGTTCTGCCTCTGGCCGGAACATTTCTTCCATTGGAATCAGTTGTCGGACCTGCCAGCGGACCGCTGAAGACAGGACCGAATATCTATGAATCAATAGGAGTTGATCCGGTAATTAATTGTGTCGGCACATATACAATAATCGGCGGTTCCCTTGAGCGCCCGGCTGTTGTCGAAGCTGCTCATGCAGCTGCCGGTCATTTTGTCCAGTATGATGAACTGGCTTTCGGAATAGGCAGGCGCCTTGCTGAAATAACCGGGGCAGAGTGGGGAATGGTCTCCGCAGGCTGTGCTGCCGGAATGAAACACGTTACAGCTGCCTGTGTGGCCGGGGGAAATCCTGAGAAAATGGTTCGGATCCCCGATCTCACCGGCTTTGACAAAACCGAGGTGGTTATCCCGAAGAGCTCCAGAAACGCCTATGATCATGCAATCCGCAATATAGGCGTCAGGATCATCACGGTAAATACGCTTGAGGAACTGGGAAAAGCCCTCAGCCCGCGCACCGCAATGATATATATAATGACGGGTGCCGATACCGAACCCGGACGGGAGTTCGCGGAAGACAAAATAGCTGCCCTGGCAAAACCCCTCAATATTCCATTCCTGGTCGATGCTGCTGCGGAGGATCTCACAGTTCCCAACGTACATCTTCAGCGCGGGGCAACTGTTGTGGCCTACAGCGGGGGCAAAGCCCTGTGCGGCCCGCAGTGTGCAGGGCTGCTGCTCGGAAGCAAGGCTATACTGATGTCGGCTTGGCAGGCAAGCTCGCCCCACCATGGAACCGGACGCGATAATAAGGTCGGGAAGGAAGAAATGATGGGCATGCTCGCTGCAGTCGAAGATTGGGTGACACGCGATCATGACGAGAAAATGAGAACATGGCATACCTACCTGGAAAATATCTCAAAAAAAGTCACCGGGATAAAAGGAATTAAAACCTCAATACGTGAACCGCATAGCCTGAACAACAGGAGCCCGATGCTTGCCATATCATGGGATCCGGAACAGTTTAATATAACCGGACCCGAGGTTGGGGAAATCCTGGCAACAACAAAGCCCAGGATCGCTGTCCATAGCGGCTTTGGCGACCAGGAGGGAAGCACTTCGATCCTTATTTCCGCAGGCCAGATGCAGCCCGGGAATGATAAAACTGTTGCTGACCGCATATATGAAATACTGAACAAAAAATATCCGAAACCGGCCCCGATGAAGGCCCCGGCAGCTGACCTGAGCGGCAGATGGGCCGTGGATATCGAATACTACAGCAGCAAATCACAGCATGTGTTTATCCTTGAACAGGACGGAAACTGGATACAGGGATCACATAAGGGTGACTTCTCACTGCGCGAAATGACCGGAACAATCGACGGAGACCAGGTTAAACTGTTCAGCACGGAGAGAATGATTGCAGATAATGTGCCCTTTACATTTTCCGGCAAACTGGCCAATGATGTCATTTCGGGGGAAATATACCTTGGCGAATATATCAGGGCTAACTTTACAGCAAAACGCAACGGCTATAAGGGTACGCGCCGGCAAATCCGCTACCCCAAGGGTCAGCCGCTCTCATCCTGATAATATGCTGACATTAATCAGATAAGGGAACAAAATATTTTTTCAAACGTTAATATAGAAGATTACGCGACAGTAAATAAATGAAGAAGGAAAAAATGATATGAAACCCACATGATACAAAATCATAAAAAAGCATGAAAATAACATTCATGTGGGTTCCATGTGAACCACTTAATCTTCAGTAGTATATAAATTTATTTTCATATGAAAAGACGAGACTTTATAAGAGTATCTTCTGCTGCAGGAGTTGCAGGCCTGGTAGGCAGGGGATTTGAATCATTCTCAGCTCCGTTTGAGGCGGATGGCGGATTTGATCTTCATCCCTTTATTAAAGCACATCCGGAGGCAGTGTTTATAAACCTTACCTCCGTTAAGGAAAAGACAGATTCAAAAGCCAAATACGATGCAGCATTCAAGCTCGCTTCCGAAATGTTTGTAAAAACAAAAAAAGGGAAGGGGTATCCCCTCTCGACAAAGATAACCTGCAAGCCCAACTGGACAGCCAGCCGGATTGATAAGAAAGACCCGACAGCCAATATGGGCATCACGACAGATATCGATTTTATCGAAGGTTATCTGAACGGGGTAAAGGCAAAGGGCCTCCGGGAATTTTACCTGAGGGAATGTGCCGCACCTTCATCCTGGGTGGTCAACGGCTATACACCCATGGCTGAAAGGAACAATTTTGACCTTAAGAACCTGTCAACCAAGGATTTCTGGGAACTCGGCGATGAAATAATTTTCAAGAAAATCGACGGGGTTGTGTTTAAGCAGGCCGGATATATGGCCCCAATGAATGCCCCCGATACTTTTCTCATCAATATTGCGAAATTCAAGACGCATCAGATGGGCATAACCGGAACAATTAAGAACCTGCAGGGAATAACCGGGAAAAAGTTCCATCAGTTCTGCGGTGGCCATTATGATATCTTCAAATCGTATGACAGCCGTTATCACCAGTTCTTCCAGCCCGATTACCTTGCAAGGGTCGCCGAACTGCACAAGAAACATGTTGAAATGGGCATACCGCGCTGGGACACAACAATGGACCGCCCGCCCTACGGGGGAGGCCTGTGGATGGAACAATGGGTACAGCGTATGCTTGACTCCTACAGCGTAACCCCCACCGGTATCAATATTGTTGAAGGAATATACGGACGCGATGGCGACGGATTCGCCGGCGGACCTCATGAGGGAGGGAAAGCCATGGATATCATGAGCAACAATATCATCTTTGGCAAAGATCCTTTCAGGGTTGATATCATCACCCACTGGCTCGCAGGACATGAGCCCGGCAATTTCGGCCTGTTCCATATCGGAATTGAACGGGGATTTTCAGATGTACTTGATCCTAACGATATACCAGTGTACCTGTGGGAAAACGGAAAGGCAAAAAAGATTAAGCTTGAAAGCCTGAAACGCACTCCCCTTATAACTCTGTACCTGCGGCGGAACGCAAACGGCGAGAATGAAGACAGGTACCATATGGTTGATGAGCCTTTTGATTACAACGCATGGAAAGGCGGAAAGATTGCCAGGACTGAAGCACCTTCCGTTAAAGCCCTTGGGACTGATTCAAACGATAAAGTCGTAATGGAGGTAACTGTTCCTGAAAAAGGCAACGTTTACGTGGACGTTCTGAACAAGGACGGAGAGATCATTTGGAAACTATATGCCGATGACCTTGAACCGGGGGTTCACCAGGTGGTATGGGACGGATTTTCATCACCGGGTTTGTACACGACATATGTGAAGGGGATGGGCTGGGATGCCGAGAGTGAAATGGTTATCTATACCTGATGAAACGCCGCGATTTCATTAAGGTTTCTTCTGCAGCAGGCGCCCTGGGCCTTGTAACTCCGGGGATCAGGGTAACCGGCAGTCCAGCAGGAGCACCGGCTGAAGGATTCGATCTGCATCCGTTTATCAGGGAACATCCTGAGGCGGTCTTCATAAACCTTACCTCGGTTAAGGAAAAAACCGATGCCACGGCAATACATGATGCTGCCTACAAACTGGCCGGAGAAATGTTTGTCAGAACATCAGGAGGCAAGGGTTTACCGAATTCAACCCGGATTACTTGCAAACCAAACTGGACATGCAGCACGGGAAATAAGAATGACCCTGAAGCAAGCCTTGGCATAACCACCGACCTGAATTTCATTGAAGGATACCTCAGGGGGGTAAAGGCGAAGGGCCCTCAGAACTTTTTTTTGAGGGAATGCGCATGCACCTTCCAGTGGAAACCCAATGGATATATCGCAATGGCGGAAAGGAATAATTTCGATCTGAGGGACCTTACTGCCAGGGATTACTGGGAACTCGGAGATGATATAATATTCAGGACCGTCAACGGGATAGTATTCAGGGAAGTCGCCTTTATGGCACCAATGACTGCTGAAGATACATTTCTTATCAACCTGGCCAAATTCAAGGCCCATCAGATGGGTATTACAGGAGCAATAAAGAACCTGCAGGGAATTAATGCCAAAAGATTGCATTCGTTCTGTGCAGGAAGTGTGGATGTGTTCAAGACCCTTGACAAACGCTATCACCGATTTTTTCAGCCGGATTACCTGGACCGGATAGCAGAACTGCATAAAAAACATATTGAGGCAGGATTCCCGAGGTGGAATGAGAAAATTGACAGACCCCCGTTTAACGGTGGCTTCTGGATGGAGCAATGGGCCCAGAGAATGTGCGATTCATTCAGCGTGACCCCTACCGGAATAAATATTGTTGAGGGTATTTACGGCCGCGACGGTGACGGTTTCCATGGAGGCCCGCACAATGGCAAGCCCATGGATTTCATGAGCAACAACATCATATTTGGCAAGGATGCATTCAGGGTCGATATTATCGCACACTGGCTCGCCGGCCATGAACCCGGCAATTTCGGGCTTTTCCATATAGGCATAGAAAGAGGACTGTCGGATGTACTGGATCCCTTTGACATTCCTGTCTATCTCTGGAAGGACGGTAAGGCAACAAAAGCCAGGCTTGATTCATTCAGGCGTACACCGCTGCTGACATATTATCTGAGAAAGAGCAGCGACGGTATTGATGAACCCCGCTATCACATGGTTGATGAACCATTCGACTACAAGGCGTGGAAATCGGGAAAAATTGCCGCTGCGGCTCAGCCTTCAATAAGAGCATTGGGCACCGATGCGGCAGATAAAGTTGTAATGGAAGTCGGTGTTCCCGAGAAAGGTGATGTTTATGTCGATATCCTGAATGGCAACGGCGAGCTCGTATGGAGAATGCATGCCGACGATCTGGAACCCGGCGTTCACCAGGTGGTGTGGGATGGATTCTCACAACCCGGCATGTACAATATGTATGTCAGGGGAATGGGCTGGGATGCTGAACGTGAAATGGTGATTTATACCTGAACCCCTGACTATTTAACTCCTTTTACCACCGGGAGAAGAACATGGCTCAGATTTGTGCCGCCATGATGAATCGTCTGGACAGCAACCCTGGTTACTGCACTGCTTCCCAACGGGTCCCCTGTATTCGGGTTCCTGTCAAACTGCGGGAAGTTGCTTGAAGTAATGTCTATTCTGATGCGATGACCCGGTAAAAATGCATTTGCCGTACCGGTAAGCTCAATATCATATTCATAAACCTGATTCGGGGTAAGGAGCCGGATTTTGTCAATTCCTTCGCGAAACCTGGCACGGAGAATTCCCTCGGAAATTGGCATTGAATAGCCGTCAGGATAGACATCAGTGAGTTTGATCATCCAGTCAGTATCTTTTCCGTCGGTTGCAGCAAACAGCTTCATTTTTACCGGACCGGCAATGGTCAGGGTATCTTTAAGAAATTCGCTGGTATAAACCAGGACATCTTCCCTTCGCTCAACAGGCCTCTGGTCGACCGGTCCCGCGGCAGTGGGCGTTCCGCAGCAGTTATTCCCGCCCGTTGTGGGAACTGGGTTAAGAGGATCATAACGATAGGTGTCAGATGCTTTCTTTACCGGTTTGGTGAAAGAAAGGCTGCCATCACCGCGGACCGAGTTAGCAGAGCCGTTGCTGCTGATATACATCTCACGGTATTCTGTCCCGGGTAGGGGCCAGTCGGTTTCACTCCTCCATCTGTTGACCCCCATGTAGAAAAGCTGAACCGGCTTCTCAAAATCAAGTCCGGTGTTTATCCCTTTCAGATAGTAGTCATAAAACCTGATCTGCAGGTCATACATATCCATGAAGGCATCAGGGGTGAAATCCACTCCTCCGAAGGTCCGCGTTGGTCCGTGTCCCCACGGACCGATGATCATCCTTGCACCAGCCCTGGCCTCAGGCGATCCTCCGTGTTTCTTCATCCCCACAAAACCGTTTATCGTTCCCATCAGGAATATGTCAAACCATCCTCCGAGAGTATGAACGGGAACAGTTATCTTTTCAAAACGCTCCTCATCGCTTATTTCCTTCCAGTAGTTGTCATAGCTTTCATGGGTCAGCCAGTCGCGGTAATGCTGAACCGGAGCCCCTTCAAACGTAACATCCATGTTGTGCAGGGGAAGATGCATCAGGACATTGTCGTATTTCAGGTTTTCAGGCATGTATTTTTCAGTGTGCCAGTACTGGGGAAGCATTATCCTGTTGGGCATCCTTACAACTCCCCAGCCATAGTTGAAACTCAGCCTGAAAGCACCTCCCATGGTCAGCCAGTTGGCATAGATGTTGGTTGAAGCCAGTGCCGGGAATGCTGCGACAAGATGCGGCGGATTCAGGCTGGCAGCGGCCCATTGATTGTGCCCCACATAACTGCCGCCCTGTGTGGCCACCTTGCCGTTTGAGAAAGGCTGCCTGGCTGCCCATTCAATTGTTTCATAACCGTCTTTCGCCTCATCCCTGAAAGGCTCCCATTTGCCCTCACTCTCATACCGCCCCCTTACATCAGTTACCACAACCGCGTACCCGTGCTGTGCAAACCTTACCATCATTTCATGGACACCATCCCTCTGAACACCGTACGGGGTCCTTGTTACCAGAACAGGATACCTGCCCGGAGCTGAAGGAAGGTAAATGTCGGCATATAACTTAACTCCGTCGCTCATTGGAACGGGCTTATGCCGTTCTATACGGATATCGTTGAGTGCCTGGCCTTCAGCAGTGGTAAAGGCAAAAGCACCTGCCATAATTACCGGAATGATGAACCTGGACAACAGATTCCTTGTATAACCCGGAATGCAAATGAAATGATTTTTGACTGTCATGATCAGACGAATTTGTTTGTATTAAAAAGTTAGCTTACCACTTTTTATCAGGCGCGGAAATACCGTTCAGATCCCAGACAATATTGCCGGCCCTGAGAGTGAGTTCGGCTACAAACTTCTTGTCTCCTTTCAGTTTTTCACCACTGATGTCGAGAAATCCGAAATCACCTCTGCTTAAACTGAAAACAGCAACATCCGCCTCTGATCCTATGCTGAGATTACCGAGATCGGGCCTGTTGATTATCATTGCCGGATTCCAGGTCGACCGGAGAATTACTTCCTGGATATCAAGACCCATTGCCAGAAACTTCGACATAAGATTAGCCATATCCTTCATTCCGCTGTTCATACTGCCGGTATGAAGGTCGGAACTTATTGCATCCGCTACAAAGCCCTGCCTCACCGAAGGTATTGCCTGGCTCCATCTGAAAGATCCTCCGCCATGGCCCAGATCGAATTTTATTCCCCTTTTCACAGCTGCAAAAACGAAAGGCTTAACCTTGCCGTCCTCATCCACCACGGTTTCCCTGGAAGCGGGGAAATAAGCATAGGGATGGGTAAATATATCGCCCGGACGAAGATGTTTCATGAACAGTTCTTCAAGGGAAAGAGGCGGTGTGGCCGAACCGAAATCAATCATCACCGGGAGTTTTGCCAGCTCGCCCGCCCTAACTGCACTGTCGGTCGGGGCCCATTCATGACCATTATAGTGAGCCAGTTTTATTCCGACTATGTCGGACGGATACTGTCTGGCGCATCTGGCTGTGAGCACCGGATTCATGTCGAGGGTTGTCTGTTCAAAAGGACCACCGCGCATACCTTCTGCTGCAATATTGAGAAAAGCAAGAACCCTGGTACGGGAAGCATCGATGGTCTGCCTTTTAAAGTCAGGAAAAGAGCGCCAGCCGGAACTTCCGACATCGACAACAGTTGTAACCCCTGCACGGAATGAAAAGGCATCGGGCTGAACTGAAGTGGGCCCGTTCATAAGTCCCTGGTCCATCTTTGTGCCGTAATAGACATGGACATGCATATCGATAATACCGGGAGTGACAAACATTCCGGCTGCATTGATTACCCTGTTGCCCGATGAGGCATCGATATTCCTTGCAACAGCAGCAATTTTCCCGTCTTTGATGGCCAGGTCCATGACTTCGTTTATCTTGTTTTTCGGATCAATAATATGGCCACCCTTAATAACAATACTGTACGTCTGTGCGGCGGCAAAACCGGCCGACAACAGTTGAAGAAGAATGAATAAGGATAATTTGTGTTTCATGGATATCTGTTGTTAGTATATGCCAATAGCCTGGTATTTAAAGGAAAAACCACGGAACTTGACTGTGTTCACAAAGGATAGAACAGTTAAATATATCGGGTTTATTACCTGTTATATCCTTCGTTTCCCGGTGCACCTCCGTGGTTTAAGTATTCAGAGTCTGTTGGTTGTAATTCCGGAAAGATCAGGCAGATGCTTTGGTAAGTTCCTCAGACAGCCTTGCTGCCACCAGTTTCTCCTGGCCGGGCAAGAGGTTCCAGGATGTGATTGTTATGCTTTCGTCCTTACCTCCCATAACGGCAACAGACGGACTTCCGTCTCTCAGCCGGTTGATGAATTCATCCCGGCCCACCTTCACCCTGCCTTTGTCCCAGGAAATGATCAATGTGGGAGTGCGGTTGGCAACAGGAGGAACAATTACGCTGGTTGAAACCCCGGGTATCTTTTTGACCGAGTTCTCCATTACGGCAATCCGGTCCTCCCAGGTTTTCCAGAGTTTTGCATGATCCAGGTTGATGAACTTTTCAAGAGCAACGTACATACCCAGTATTTCTTCCTTGTTTACCTTCATTCCGCGGCCTATGTTCCCGCCCCTGGGAGGTGCGTTGAGCCTGGCTGCGGCGATAAGATCTTTCCGGCCCATGAGTATTCCTGCACTCTGCGGACCCCTGAGGCCCTTTCCGCCGGAGATGCACACAAGGTCAAACCCCATGTCGTTGAATTTCCAAAGATTCTCAACAGGAGTTGCATCGGCAGCAATGTCGATCATTGTCGGGATGTTCAGTTTCTTTCCGAGGGCAACCCATTCCTTGTCGCTGATTTTGCCATCGGGCCCGGCATAATTCAGAAACCACATCATTGCTGTGTCGGGACCTGCGGCCTTCTCAACATCATCGGCAGTCTCAACCTCAACAATCCTTACACCAGTGTTTGTGAGAGCATGTACATATCCGTGATTATGCGTCTTTTGTACAAGAACCTCCGATTTCATTCCTTCCAGGTGCGGCAACCGTGCAACCTTTTCCATATCCGTCCCGGTCAGAACACCTGCGGTGCCGAGAACAAGAGCCGACCAGCATCCGGCTGTAACCGTGGCAGCTTCAGCGTGGCACATGGCTGCGATCCTTTCCCCAACCTTGTCCTGCACCTCATCGATCATTGCATATTCACCTGCGGTTGCCCGAATGGTGTCAATCACCTCGTCCTGCATAATGCAACCCGACATTGCCGTATAGGTACCGGCAGCGTTGAGGAAGGTCCTTATTCCCAGTTCCCTGAACAGGTTCCGCTTAGGTGCAGGAGGTGCAGCCGGGGCTGCGGTGACAGATTCAAGGGAAAGTGTGGTACCTACAACCGCCCCGGCCACGGGCAACACCGACAGATTCTTTATTGCGTCCCTGCGTTTCATGAAAAATCGTATTTATTGATTTAGTTTTCCTTCAAAATACTTGCATCTTTTAAATGTAAGCAATGCAATCCATCTCCACAAGCGAGTCTCCGGGAACACCGCCCTTGGCAACAGCCACAGTGGTCCTGACCGGCGGATTCATGCCGAAGCGGCCCGCATAAACTTCATTCATGCCTTTGTAGTCGGCAATATCATTCAGATAAACATTCACCTTGAGAACCTTCTCCATTGATGATCCGGCTTTAATAAGCTCTTTTTCAAGCTCTTTGAGAACAATTTCGGTGTGATTCTTTATGTCAAACGGAGCAACATGCGCACCTTTCCCGGCAATGAAAACCAAATTGCCATATTTTGTATGACCCGAAAACAGGGGCGCCTGTTGAAAACCGGATATGCTGCCTGCTTCCTTTTCCGTTGTACCGGCCCTGGCTGCCAGCCCAACCCCGGTAATACCAAGTAATGATGTAAACATTCTCTTTAATGCTGTCCTTCTTTCTGTTTTCATAGTGATTTTAATTATGGTTAAATGAACTTTTTTGTAAATCTAAATTTACTGTTTTAAATGATTGGTTCTGTATTTCCTGCCAGAAATTAATGATCCGGCACGCCGAATAACATGCTTATCTCGGTCTTCTTGCCAGAACAATGGGATCAGCTATGCCGTTGAGGTCATAAACTATCCTGCCGGCCCTGATGGTCATCTCGCATTCGAGTTTCCTGTCGGCTTCAATTTTATAACCGGTATAGTCAAATAATCCGAATTTTCCCTTGCGAAGGTTTAGGATCGCGATATCAGCCTCTGAACCTTCGGAAAGGTTACCCAGTTCTTCCCTTTTGATGATCCTTGCAGGATCGCTGGTGCTCGCCCTGATCACACTCTGCAGATCCATTCCCATTGCCAGGCATTTCGACATGGTTGTGAGCATATCCTTCATTGCGGCATTCATGCTGCCTATATGCAGGTCGGTGCTGATAGCATTCGGTAGCAGGCCGCCCTTTATTGCAGGGATCGCCTGTGAGTAGGCAAAGCTTATACCGCCATACCCTATGTCGAACACAATACCCCTTTTCTGTGCATCGAGTACAAAAGGCTTGAGCTTGCCGGTCTTTTCATCAACCACCGACTCCCTGCTGTTGCCAAGTGAGGCATAACAGTGGGTGAAGATATCTCCCGGGCGGAGATGTTTAAAAAACAGCTCTTCAATGGAAAGGGGAGGATTGCTGCCTCCGAAATCGATCATTACGGGCATGTTGGCAATTTCCCCGGCTTCAACCGCACGGTCGGTGGGAGTCCAGTCGGGCCCGCTGAAGTGGGCAAGCTTGATCCCGACAATGTCCTTTGAGTTTTTCAAAGCAAACTCACCTGTGAGTTTTGCATCCATGTCCTTGAGATTCTGCTCGAAAGGATCACCCCTCATGCCCTCTCCGCAGATATTGAGCATGGCAAGGACCCTGGTCTGTGACCGGTCGATGGTCTGCCGCTTGAAATCGGGGAATGTTCTCCAGCCCGCGCAGCCGGCATCAACAACTGTTGTCACTCCCACCCTGAAGGTGAACCCGTCGGGTGTAACGCAGTTGGGACCGTTCATGTACTGCTGGTTCAGATAGTTTCCCTGGTAAACATGCACATGAATATCAATGAGCCCGGGTGTAACGTACAAGCCCTGGGCATTGACAACCTGGATGCCTTCCTTTGCGTCGATGTTTTTTGCGAGTTTCGCAATCTTGCCATCTTTAACCGCAACATCCATCACTTCGTTGATATTGTTTTTAGGGTCGATCACATGGCCGCCCTTTATCACGATATTGTATGTCTGGGCTTTCATTGCGCCGGCCATAACAAAGAATAACATGATAATAAGAACAGATACTCGTTTCATCTTAGATCCTTTATTTAGTTGGTTTTACATTTTTCTGCATTTTCCATTCCCTTCCCGGCGTTTCCACACGGAACGATTCCAGGTTTCCCTGATCCTGCAGAGTAACATACAGTGTTTTCCCGTCTTTCCCGCCAAAGGCAACATTTGTCGGCCTTTTCCCGGTCAGCTGAACTTCCCGCAGCAGATTGCCTTCAGGTGAAACGATGGCTACAACTCCCTTGCCGAACCTGGCGATATACAGATTGCCCTTTATGTCGCACCTCATCCCGTCCATTCCGAAATCGGGAAATTCGATAAGAACCCTCTTATTGCTTACATCACCCCCTGAAGAAAGATCATAGGCCCAAACGGTGCGGCCTGCATTTACATACAGGGTTTTTTCATCGGGGCTTACCTCAATTCCGTTTGCTGTACCAAGACTGTCGAGGAGGGTTGTGCTTCCATCGGTATCTATGCGCCAGAACTTTCCTTTCCGGGCTTTCCAGTCAGGATCACTGGCATAAATACGGTCCCTGCTGTCAATGGCTATATCATTGGGCTGGCTCATCAGCGGCTCATTTGCAAATACGCTTATCTGACCCGTGGCCATATCCACTTTTAGAATGTTATGCATGGTATAATCAGCGATCAGCATATTGCCCCTGCTGTCAAATCTTATCCCGTTGCCAATGCTTCCCTCGGGTAGCCTGATGAACAAGCCCGCCTGATTGTCAGGAGTAATTTTGCCGATTGTGCCCTCAGTTTCAAAATTTACCGCGTATACATTTCCATGCCTGTCAACCGCAGGACCCTCGACCCCGATGGTAAAAGTGTTGACGGGAACTATTACAGACGATTTGTAGTATTTGTCAGACCCTGAATCACTGCAGGAAGTTAATACAAAATATGCAGCAGCCACTGCTGGGAACGAAATGATCCTTATAAGCCTCATATTGGTTAGTTTTCAGGTTTCTCCTGCATAACATGCTGTTATGCAGGGGCGATTTTCATGAAAGAACTGTTGATGAACAAATATACTTAAATTATCTATCGCACCCAGAAATTAGGTTTTTTTAACATTGACCGGCCCTGACCGTATGGCCGGGACATTGATAAAACCAGTTGTGTTGATCAGTTTCCGTGCAAGATCTGCCTGGTAACATATGAAGGATCAGTCGGCTTCAATATTTGACTTCAGGGATTTGGCGGCTATTTCAGCATATTTAACCGCTTCTTCCTTCAGGCCCATGCGGTAAAGAAAACCGCTGAGCTCTGAATAGTCCTCGCTGAACATGAAAGGATCCTGTTTGATCAGCCTGTAAAACAACTGCCTTGCTTTTTCAGGGTCTTTGTCCCTCAGGGCATACCTGATATGAGCCAGTTCAACATAATCATATTTCATGCTGAACTTGTTTTTAGGATTGCGGTTAATGAACTCAGGGTAATTGCAGACTCGCTGATACTCCCTGGCCCGGTCAACAAGCACGGGAATGGAGGCATTTCCCTTTTTATCAATATGAGAAAGGAATAGATCGGTATAGATATTCAGTCCTTTTGATGAGAATATTATCCATTTCCCGTTCGGCGACCACGAATGCCAGGAATTCATCGCGTACATGTTACAATCGAGCAATCGCGGAGTGCCTCCCTTTAAAGGCACGATGTAAAGCCTGCTGTCGGGCATCAGGTTCATGAAACTATTGGCCTGGCAATATATTATCCATTTTCCGTCGGGTGAAACTGTCGGGAAATAATTGCTTTTCCCGTTCCCTGAGGCTCCTTTCACGGGAACTGCAGTACCGCCCTTACCATTGTTGAACGGAATAATGCAGATGTCATACCTGAATGGCTTCTTGCCTGAAACGAATGAATCGAGGACTTCCCTGTCAGAAACCGTGATTTCGTACACATTGTCACTCCTGGGCAATGCCTTTGCCCTTGAGAATACAATTGATTTGCCGTCAGGCGTCCAGAAGGCGTTGCTTTGAACAAATTCCTCCAGATTGGCGCCGGGAAGATCGTTCAGTGTTTTCAATTCCCTGTCATAAATTGCCAGATGTCCGTTAACCGGAAAGAACAATTGGGAGTATGCAAAGTTTTCAGCTGAGTTGAGCGGCGGGTTTTCGGCAACAACACGGTCCTTGAGTGTTGTGACCACATATCTTCCGTCGGGTGAAATTTTCGAGAACAACCCGAAAGTACTCCTTTTTTCATGCTTGGACCACGACATGAAATTGTCGGAATCAAATACAACCGTATCACTGATTGCAGTAAGGAAATAACCTCCTTTATCCCTCCTGCCTGCATCCAGATCCAGTCCGAGGAGTTTACCATCATCTGAAAAAGAGTGACAATTCCCACAGACCGGGAAACCTTTCATGGCAATGTGAGGCGGAGAGGGACTGCCCGGATCAATCAGCATATAATTCATCGATTCGAGCTCCCTTTCGGCCAGTACAAATGGTATCGGCATCTGCCTGTAAAGAACCGTGGCCCCGACAGAATCAGGACTGATCCTGAAAACAACCTGTTTGCCCCGTCCTCCGTTTCCGTGTTTCCTTACCCGGAAAAAGATCTTCCCGTTCTCCGACAATTTTTTAATACTGTCCCATGCTGGCTCTTCAGGTCTCCAGATGGTTTTATCCGTAATGTCCGTTATCGAATAATCATTCTTCCTTACAGAAAGTGTGACTTCCCAGGGCGACGGATCCTGCAGCTGGCTTCTCCATTCAAAGGCAGGAGCAGGAAATTCAGCAGGAAATAGTGCATCGTTGAACGGATTCAATATTGTGATATTCCTCCCGGAACTGTTTGTCCGGGCAAGCAGAATCACTGCAATGCAAACAGCAGCAAGGAATAATGTCAGCAGAATATTCTTTGATTTGTTCATATTGAAATTATCAGTTTCAAATATAACATTCCCGGCCGGATACCTCAACCAACAAATGTAATTATTTAGAGAATACGATATGTTTATTTCGGTGGTTGAGGGATAATTTTAAAGATTTTCAGGGATGGTAAGAACTGCCGCTTTTTTTTATTAATTTGTTCTCGCGGCCCTGAACCTGTTCCGAGCCTCAGGAGATAACTCCGGCAGGTTATTTATCTTTTGGAAAACAGAACCGGACCTGAACGTTTCCTTTCGCGGTAACGGATTGGTATCAGGACAGGTAATTAAATGAATGATGAAAACTGACAATTCAAAACAATGAAAATATGAAGCTTTTATCCAGTTTTTCAGGATTGATACCGGCTGGTGTCTTTTTTGCTATGATGTCATCTGCTTTATTATTGGAGGGGCAGGAACTTAAAAAGCCCATAGTTTTTCCGATTCCCCGGGAAATGCAGCTGACCGGAGAGGAATTCCCGCTCAGTGAGGAAGCAGTTATTATTGTACCGGTAAACGCCTCAGAAAATGACATGTTCCTGGCCAGGTCACTTTCGGGTGAATTAAGTTCAAAATACAGCATAGCGGTGAAAACTGAAAGGGCAGCCACTTTGCCGGAAAATAAGAAGGTAATTCTGATGGGTACCGCCGGTAATCCGCTGGTGAAAAAATATTGTCAGTCAGGAAAGCTTGAATTAACATCGCGCAATCCCGGGCCGGAAGGCTACCTGCTTCATGTGGATGCAGGTCTTGTCGTAGTTGCCGGCTGGGACGATGCCGGGGCATTTTACGGGCTGCAGAGCCTGCGCCAGCTGATAAGGAACGGAAACGGGAACACCGTCACGGGCATCAGGGTGAGGGACTGGCCGCAAATGCCATTCAGGGGAATAAGACTATATGTACCGGGACCTGATAATATCCCATTCTTTAACAGGTTCATCAGGGATTTCATGGCGCTTTACAAATTCAACAAACTGATAATGGAAGTTAACTGCATGAGGCTCGACAGACACCCTGAGGTCAATGCCGGATGGGTCGAATTCTCAAAATACATGCAATATACCCGGTCAAATTCCACCGAGGGCCCTCATGGCGAGGTGAAGAACTCCAGTCATCATGACGCCGGCGACGGCCATATACTTGAAAAAGCCGATATAAGGAATATTGTGGAACTTTCAAACCGTAACTTCATTGAGGTTATCCCTGAAATTCCATCCCTTACCCATGCGTATTACCTTCTTACACGCCATCCGGAACTGGCGGAATATCCGGGTGATATCTGGCCCGATACCTACTGCCCTTCAAATCCTGCATCATATGAACTTATGTTTGACGTGTACGATGAATATGTCGAAGTGATGAAACCGAAAATGGTGCACATCGGGCATGATGAATGGTGGGGAGCGCCTTTGGGAGTTTGTCCGGTATGCAGGGATAAGGATTATTCTGTCCTGTTTGCAGAAGATGTGAAAAAGATACACGGATATTTTACCGGTAAGGGAATCAGGACGGCAATGTGGGGCGATTACCTTCTCGAAAGCGTGCGCGATACACTCTTTATGGACTGGACTTCATCAACCGGCATTAAATACCGGACACCGGGAGCGGTAAGGCCGGAAGTGGTGAAAGAATTGATACCCAAGGATATTCTTATCTTTAACTGGTTCTGGGACAGTGAAAAAAAGGAGAAGGACCTAAATGATTTCGGGTTCACACAGGTTTACGGCAATTTTACCCCGGCAATCACCAACTGGGAAGAACGGTCGGGGAAAAATAATCTTGCAGGAGGAGCTCCCTCTTCGTGGGCCTCGACGAATGAATTCAATTTCGGAAAAGATCTTCTTCTTGATTTTATGGGATGCGCCAACCTGTTATGGTCACCGCATGGCATCAGCCTGCCGGAGCTGGGGTCGGTTGTAAGGGAGGCGATGAGTACGGTAAGGGAGGATCTGCATGGTGCCAGAATACCGGGAAGGGACGGTGATCCCCTGATGCCTGTGGATATTTCGCAATATGCCAACATGACCGCCGGCACAGAAGCATTCAACATGGATCTGCGCGGGCTGTTGACAGACGAAATAAAAAAGGGTCCGCTTTATTTCAGGATGGTCAATCCTGCCGGCACTTACGGCAATATGCTCGTTGCAGTGGGTTCTGCCGGAACCGGTCCCGTCCACCTGCCCGACCAGGTTAACGGGATCGTCATAGATGAGGATGTAAGCAGCCTCATATTCCTGCATGCATGCGCCTTGCCCGCCGCTAACCAGAAAGCCTATTTCAATATTCCCAACTTTTTCGATTCGGCGGATCTCCTCGGATGGTATGAGATCATTTATGAGGATGGCTTTAAGGAGATCATTCCTGTTCAGTACGGGGTCAATATCCTGGAATGGAACCCGGGCGGGGAAAAGAGCATTGACCGGCTCCAGGGCAATACAGGCTCGCCGCAGAGTGCCTATTGCTATATGGCCGACCCGGTGCCATGTTCGGAAGAGGGCCGGTATCCCCCTGTTACCTTTTTTGCCTTCGAATGGACAAACACCAGGTTCGGGAAGGTGATCAAAGAAATAAACCTTTGCGGAACAACCAATTACCAGACCCTGCAGCAGGATTACGTAAAGGTAGTTACAGAACCGATGAAAAGCAATGCCATAATGCTGGCCGGAATAACGAAGGTACAGAAAAGGAAACCCTTCATCCCGCAATAAGATTAAGACAGAAATAACCGGGATGTTTTCCGTTGGACCATTAATGGAGCCAAATGCTGTTTGCGGCTTCCCAGACGTCATTGAAGGCGAACATCATTATTGCCACAAAAAGCGGTATTGTAAGAAACGGGTGGCAGAAAAGCGAAACAAGTCTTGCCCAGGCCGGTTCAGGATAATTCTGGCCGGATTTCATTCTATGGCAGGTCTTTTGGAGTGTTCCCAAGTTTGATCACCATCTTCCCTCCGCCGGTAATGTCGGTGAAAGGCACGAAAACCGAGGACAATATTTTTCCATTCACTGAAACTTCCTGGATATAGGGGTTATCAGCAGAATTGTTTTCTGTTTCGATAACGAACTCCCTGCCTTTGAAATACCTGTTGTTCAGAGTAACAGTCACCCTGTCAAACAGCGGGCTGCCTATACCGAATGAAGGATCGGTATCTGTTAATCCCTTAACATCAAAAAGCCCCATCGCCGACATGACATACCATGCCCCGAGCTGTCCCTGGTCCTCGTCCTGTCCGTAGCCATAACCATGGATACCCTCCGTTCCGTAAAAATCATTCAGTATTGCCCTTACCCACATCTGTGTTTTTGAGGGCCTTCCTGAGTGGTTGAAAAGCCAGGAAGTATGCAGGCATGGCTGGTTGCCATGATTATAAGGCTTTGTGATCCCGGCGAATGCGTGTATCTCGGTACCCCCTCCGAAAATGTCTTTTCGTGAAATAACAAATGTACTGTCGAGGCGGCTGTTGAATTCTTCCCTGCCGATTTTGGCAACAATACCCTCAGGATCGTGCGGGACATAGAACGAATACTGGAAGGCGTTGCCTTCCTGGAAGCCGTCGTGAGGCACCGCAGCATCGAAATTCTCGACGAACTTTCCGTTCTCAAGCTTCGGCCACATCAGTTTCCGCTGCGGATGGAAGATCCGTTCCCAGCCATGCGAAAGATCGGTAAGAAGCCTGTAATCTTCTTCCCTGCCGAGTGATTTTGCCATCTGGGCCACAGCAAAGGACGTGAAGGAATACTCAAGGGTATGGGAACATGAGAATTTCCAGCGTTCATCGGGTCCCTCCCCCTTTGCAAGATAGGGAACATACCCGTATTTAACGAACTTTCCCACATCTGCCTTCCCGGCCCCGAAGGGACGATTCTCTGAACCTATTTCATTTTTAAGGGAAGCTTCATAGCCTTTCTGAATATCAAAATCCCTTATACCGCACTGGTACGCCGCAGCAATCGCCAGGGGCACCTGGTTGGTGCCAACACCCGATACGTACCTGCTGCAGGCAAGACCGTCGCCAAGCCATCCGGCATCCTGGTAAACGGTGAGATGCGTCTTTACAAAATCAGTAAGATATTCGGGATATGCAAGGGCCCAGAGCTGAATCAGGTTCCACTGACCGCCCCAGATGGCATCGGTGTTGTAAAAATTAAACTGCGGCTTATTGTCTGGCCCGGCAGGTATCTGCCCAATGCTTCCATCATGCTTCGGATATGCCCCGTTAACGTCGCTTGCCAGCCCCCGGCCAAGCAAAGCATGATAAAGCCCGGTGTAAAACTTGATCCTGTCTGCGGCACTGCCGCCTTCAACCCTTATCCTGCCAAGATATGAGTTCCAGGCATCGCGGGCTTTCTCCCGGGCCTCATCAAAACCCATATCCTTTGCTTCAGTTTCAAGATTCAGGCGCGCATTCTCAACTGATGTGTATGATAATCCTGCCTTTATTGTGATGCTTTCATTCCCGGTGGTTTTGCAGGTAAGATACAACCCGGCTCCGCGGCCCGAAGTTTCCTTCTCTCCATGCCTTACTTCCGGGCCGTTGAATACACCCCACGACACGGGCGACTTATCAGCAATGGCCGAAAAGAACATCTTTACACTGGCTCCCGTCTGGTACTTCTTTACATATTCCGGGTATGTCTCAACAAATCCCTCAACCCGCCCGTCATCACTTAACCAGACCCGGGCATCCGTCACTTCACCGCTTTCACCCTGCCTGTTGCCGATATCAAAAATAATATTCGACCGGTCGCCTGCAGGAAATGTGTAGCGGTGAAAACTGACCCTGGGAGTTGATGTAAGCTCAGCCTTTATGCCATAGTCTTTCAGAATTACGGAATAGTAACCTGGCTCCAGGATTTCATCTTTCTTGTCAAAAAATGACCGATAACCTCCTGAAGCTGAGTCAACATCGCCCGGAACGGTCCTTAACTCACCTGTCGTTGGCATGAAAACAACCCCGCCAACCTGGAATTCATGGAAATTGGGAAAACCTTCAATCGACTTGTGCCTGAAATCATAGCCAACTGCCTCCCATCCGCTTAAATTTCCAAGGTGCCCGTCGGTTGAGGGACCGGGTTTGGCCATTCCGAACGGACTTGCACCGGGGGCAACATGGAACCACCTGCAGTGTGCGGTGCCGATCAGCGGATCGACATATCGGGTGAGATCTTCGGGAACGGCCGCTTTCCTGCCCGGCTGACAGGAAACGATAGCCAGTGCCGCTACAACAGGCAGAAGTAAATAACCTTTATGCGTTTTCATAGGATTTGTTTTAGTCAGATCATTCTCAAAGGTAATAGAAATTCGGCTCGTGTGGTTCCTTTATTGCACTGACTTCCCGGTGAAGTGCAGAAGACCACAGTGAATGAGTCATTTAACCTTTGCATATCTGAGCTTTCAGGTGGATATCAGGGCAGGATATCAAACCGGTTATCCGGCCGGAACCTGGGGATCATTGCCGGAGCAGCCGCCGCCCTTTCATAAAAATGCACGACCGGAAAAGAGAAGTAATTATCCGGATCACTGCCCCAGGGACCTACTTCTCAGTCCGTCTTCCGTCATTATCCATTCAGATTCAGGCTTCCCGGATTCTTTTGCTCCGTATTCCCTTAATGTTTCCGGTTTGCTGCAGCCGTAATTGCAGCTCCAATCAGTGCGGAGCATGTTTTCGGTACCCCGGCTGAAGCAGATCCTTGTTCCTTCAGGGATGTACAGACTTACCACAATGTTGTCGAATGACCATTTTCTTTCTTCCGGGATTCTGAAATACTCGTCGAGGAAAATCGTGTCGCCCTCAACGGAATAATTGTAAGCAAGCTGCTCCATCCTGCCTGCGGCCTCAGACCTGGTCTTTCCCGAAGAACGTTTCCTGACATTGATCTTAATGTAATCATCATTCGATCTGCCGATTACCAGGGAAGGAGTAATGCAGGGATTGCTGAGATCATCCGTAAAATACATGCGGTAAAATCTGAATGGAAATGAGATTTCCCTCTCATATCTGATATCATTTATTTTATTGCCGCTTAAGATGTAAATGTTTCCCGTCGTTTTTTTCAGAACTTCCCCGGCGTCCTTTTTTGCTGTTTCAGCATAGCCTATGCCTTCGTTGAATAAAATGACCGATAATGCAGCCAGACAGACCAGCCAGATGAGAAACCCTGCGAGTGAAATCATCCCGTTCCTGGCCCTGAACCAGAAAATCATTTTAATACCCAGGTAAATTATTGCCAGCAGAGGAATGAGCATCACAATGAATGTCAGGGTCAGTATCCATGGGAAGGTTGCGGGATTGACGGCATATTTCAGGAAATCGAATAGCCAGGAGAAATTCAGCCCATGGGCATGGGGAGAATAAATACCCGGAAATCTGAAGATGAACACCATGATCAATCCAAGCAGTGCGAGGAAGCCTGAAAGAAGGATTGCCAGCCCCAGGAGAACCATGAATATCCTCAACGCAATGAAGAGCATTTTCCCGCCTGCCCTGAGAATCTCATTCAGTGCGCCGGCCAGACGTTCAGGGCAGGCATTTTCAGGATGACGGGAGGCGGTGGTGCCGGCGACGGACCTCTTTTCCAAGCCGAAATCTGCATGATCAGCACCTTTCATGTACGATTCCCTTTTAATTGTTTCGGGGTCTGCTATCGGCAGTGCTATCCAGAGCGCAAGATAAACGAAGAACCCGACCCCGGCGAAAAAAGCAAAGACTATGAAGATCACCCTGATCCACACCGGGTCAATATTAAGATATGAGCCCAGTCCCCCGCAGACACCGCCTATTATGGAATCGCCGGGATTCCTGTAGAGTGTCCGGCTGCGGGGCACCCTTGTATGTTCCCTGGCCCTGCCCTCCTGACCATCGCCTGTTTCGAACTCCTCCGGCCTGCCGATGATTTTTATCATTTCCCCGACATTATCTGCGGAAATGACTCCGGCCGCTGCACCCTGCGACTGAAAGATCTCTGCAATCCGGGCCTCAATGTCTTCCAGGGTCTCGGCACCATCGGGAAGTTTTCCTATCCTGGCGTCAATCTCATTAAGATATCCGCGCAGCATATTGTATGCCTCTCCCTCGATCTGAAACAGTATCCCGCCAAGATTGATTTTTATGGTTCTGTTCATTATATTCAGTTTTTCAGGTTAGCAACGATTCAACGGTTTCTTATCAGCCTTACCGATTCAACAAGTTCATCCCATGATTTGTCAAGTCCGGCCAGATACTCCCTGCCTTCGGAAGTGAGTTCATAATATTTCCTGGGCGGGCCCTGTTGCGATTCCTCCCACCGGTAGCTCAGCAGCCCGGCATTTTTCTGTCTTGTCAATAAAGGATAGAGAGTTCCTTCCACAACGATCAATTCCGCCTCCCTCAGCTCCCTGATTATATCGCTTGCATAACAGGATGCCTTCGATAATACCGATAAAATGCAGTATTCGAGAATCCCTTTACGCATCTGGGCTTTTGTATTTTCGATATCCATATTTATAAGATTTATTGTTTTCAGGAACAACTGACCATCAGAGATTCATGTTCTTTCTCACATTATCAAATTCTCTTTTCACCGCTTCCTTAATATTGTGAATATTGACCGGATCCCCTTTCATTTCAATCTTCTGGGCAGTGGTCCTGGCTTCGGGAAGAACAATGTAAAGAATGAGATAAACCAGGATGCCGAGTCCTCCGGCCATGGCGACCGCAATAAATATTACGCGCACAATCCACGGTTCGATCTGCCAGAAAGCTCCAATCCCTGCGCACACTCCGCCAATGATCCTCCGGTCGGGATCACGGTACATCCTGTGAGCCCCGGGCTCCGTGAATTTCGCCCCTGACGACATACCTTCCTTGTCGGATATGTCCTCCGGATTCCCCATTACGGCAATTACATCCCTGACATCCGTGATAGTAATCACCTGTTTGTACCCGGTGAGCCTTGCCCTGAACAATTCCGCCATCCTTGCCTCTATATCTGATATGATTTCTGCGGAACTCTCTTCCCCTGCCAGGTTAAACTCAAGACTTTTCAGATATCTTTTGAGTTCGGTATAGGCATCCTCGTCAATATTGAACGAATACCCTCCAAGATTAATACTGACCGTGATTTTCATTTTCCGAGATGTAAATTATTGACTGCAAATTCAGATTGAACTTAATAAATACTCTCCTGTAGAGGTATGATGATATTTAAAGAACCTTGTAAAAACCACTACTGGAATTTGCATACTACAGTTTATTGCAAAGATATATATAAAATAATATACTATGCAATACATAGTACTGAAAATTATTAAAGACATAAAAATAATTCAGTAAACATCAGATAATAAGCGATGTGGAATTAAGATTATTAATGATGACTGGAATTTTGAGTTTAAAATAATATGAAACCCACAGGATAAAAGATCACAAACAAGCAGGAAAATAAGATTCATGCGGGTTCCATGTGAGCCACTTAATCTTCAGTAGTATATGAATTTATTTTCACATGAAAAATCGCCGCGAAAACGGGTGATTCACCCCGAAGCATTGGCTTAACATAAAATCGTTGCTGATTTCCATGTTAGTACTGAAAATGATAATTCCCCGGTTTTTACCGGGTAGTTGCCATTATGACCAGAATGTCTATTTTTATACAAACTTTGGTTATGGAAAAACGGTATAAATGGGGAATACTTGCCCCGGGCAAAATGGCCGGAAAATTCACGAATGCATTGAAGCATCTGGATAATGCGGAGTTGTATGCAGTTGGTTCGCGTGACCTTCGGCGGGCGGAAAAGTTTGCAGCAGACAACGGGTTCAGGAAATTCTATGGCAGTTACAGGGAACTGGCTGAGGATCCAGGGGTTGATATAGTTTATATTGCATCACCGCATTCGCATCATAGGGAGCAGGCAATACTCTGCATGAAAAACGGAAAGGCAGTACTCTGTGAAAAGGCGTTTGCGATCAACGAGCGTGAGGTTGAAGAGATGATTTCAGAGGCTTCCCGTAATAAGGTCTTCCTGATGGAGGCACTCTGGCCTCCCTTCCAGCCCTTTTACAGGAAAGCTTCGGAGATACTCGAATCCGGCATTGTCGGCCGGCTTCTTCATATGGAATGCTTTTTCTCCTTTAACCCTCCTTTCCATCCTGACGACAGGAAGTTCAACCCGGAGCTTGGTGGAGGATCGCTTCTTGATATAGGTATTTATCCGGTGATTGACGCTCTCACTTTTGCCGGTGTTCCCGACGGGATCAAGGCTTACGCTTCATTCGGAAAGACGGGGGCGGAAGAATCGGTAAGTGCTATTTTCAGATATAATGACGGACGCATGGCCAGCATTTACAGTTCTTTCCGGACCAATGCAGGAATCGGCTGCGTGATTTTATGCGAAAGGGGCAGGATTTCTCTTTCCCGCGGCCGGGATATGAATCAGACTGTGATCCTGGAGCCTGACGATATGGAGAAGGAAACGTATGTATTCAACCCGCCTGCAATGGGATATCACTGGGAGGCCGGGGAAGTGATGCGCTGTCTTGACGATGGCCTGACTGAAAGCCCGGTTGTTCCCCTCTCATTCAGCCGCAACCTGATCAGAACCCTCGACAGGATACGACATGATGCAGGAATAAGATTGCCGCAGGATTAGCGGACAGGGAGAAATAATGCAGCACTGTTACTGGCAATAATGCAATTCCCGGGGCTGAACATAACTGAAGGAGAAGCCTTGCTGCACAGGAAAAAAATGCTCCTGAGCATGATAATTCCACTTGTTATCATTTCCCTCATGTGGATCTTGAAAACGGCTGAGGTCCTTTTTGATCTTGACTTTACCCATCTTGGCATCCTGCCGCTTTCCGTCAGAGGCTTGCCCGGCATTGTGCTGTCCCCTTTCATTCATTCCGATTTTGAACATCTGTTCAATAATACCCTTCCCCTGTTTTTCCTGGCAACTGCCCTGTTCTATTTTTATTCGGAGATTGCAGTGAAAATATCTCTGTGGACTTGGTTCCTGACAGGATCGTTTGTATGGCTGGCAGGCAGGACATCGTGGCACATAGGCGCTTCGGGACTCGTCTACGGACTCGCCTCATTCCTTTTCTTCAGTGGTATTATACGGAAATACTTCAGGCTCGTTGCGCTGTCGCTGCTGATAGTATTTCTTTACGGTTCAATGGTTTGGGGTATATTTCCCGATGTTGTCAGAAAAAATATCTCGTGGGAATCCCATATGCTGGGCTTTATTTCGGGGATTGTGCTTGCCGTTGCCTTCAGGAATGAGGGACCGCAGGACCCGGTTCCCGTGTGGATGGATGATGAGGAGGACGGATCTGACAGGATTTCAGATACGTATGGGCCTGAAACAGAAGACGGGAAAAAAGTGTGAGACGGGGCCCGGATGATGAAAGAAATGTTGTTTTATCAGGAACAAGGTCGGACACAATATGATTGATATTTCTGTAATCGTTGTATGCTTCCGGGGCTGGGCGAGGCTTCGGAAATGCCTTGATTCCCTGGCGGGATTCAGGGGAGACAATTTTAGTTACGAGGTTATTGTGGTGGATAATAATTCGGGTGACCAGGTTATTCACGATTTTGTAAGAAAATACCCTGATTTCAGGTTCATTTTAAACCCTGTCAATGGCGGGTACGCCAACGGTAATAATCTCGGGTGCAGAAACGCCTCAGGTGAGTATGTTCTTATTCTCAACCCGGATACCGAGGCTGACGAAAATGAGATAGCCAGGATGCTGGAAGAAGCCCGCGCACATCCTGAGTACAGTATCATATCATGCAGGCAGGTAAATGACAGGGGGAAAGAAACTACTGCTACGGGTGATTTTCCTGAATTTTCAAACCTCACCGGATTCCAGCGTTCAGTCGCCAGGATTTTCAGAAAAACTGCTGCACCTGTCACCGATAATGGCCATGTGACGTTTCCCGACTGGATCTCCGGGTCAGTGGTATGGATGAAACGAGATCTTTATCTTCAGCTCGGTGGTTTTTACGAGGGATTCTGGATGTATTATGAAGATGTTGACATATGCCGCAGAATAAACAGGGAAATGGGAAAAGTTGTCAGGCTGAATAATGTAACGATTATTCACAATCATGGCGGAAGTTCCCGGGTAAACAAAAGAATTGCCGCAATCACCAAAACCGAGGTTCAGATCTCAAGACATCTCTATGTTTCAAGGAATATTAAAGGTGCCGAAGGAGTTCTGACACAGATCTTTCTTGTTGTAAACAATATAATCTCAGGCGTCATTCTGGCAGCGGCAGGTCTCATCTTTTTCTTCGTTCCCGCCCTGTTTCTCCGGACCAGGATATTTTTAAGGCTTCTGGGATATTATGCAGGAGCAGCCCTGAGACAATCATGGATTGGTCCGAGATCAGTGCTTTATCCGGGACGAATGTTAAAAAAAGCTAATTAATTCGCCTGTGGTGATACCAATAAGTTGTTCTGATAAAATATATTATGATATTTGCAGTTCTGCTTGGGAGGCCTGATCTTTCCATCCGGCCGGCGAATTCGGGGAGTAGTATGTAAACTGACCAACTATGACCATTAATAAAATTGGAAAATTATCGGTTTTTATAATATTGATCAGTGCTTCTCTGGTTCTGGAGGCCCAGGATAATGAACTGCAAACCGGACCGGTTGTTGTCAGCTCCGATACGGCTGCAACCCGGAGTAATCATTCGCGGGAAGGGGCCGTTAAGGTATTTCTCGACTGCCGGAACTGCGATATGAATTATATCCGTCAGCACGTTCCATATGTGAATTATGTCAGGGATGTAAAGGAAGCCCAGGTATATGTCAATGTGACCGATCAGCCCACCGGAAGCGGAGGAACGCTGTACACCTATACATTCCAGGGACAGAAGAATTTTTCAGGAATGAATGATACCATTACATTTGCAACAGTTCCTGACCAGACCGGCCCGGTTATAAGGGAAAAAAGAACAACCATTCTCAAAATAGGCCTGATGCGGTATATTGCAAAGACACCGCTGATTGATGAAATTACGATAGGACATGAACCGGGACTTGAACTTGAGGATGTAAAGGATCGCTGGGATAACTGGGTGTTCGAGCTGTCTTCAAGTCCGAGATATTCAGCCGAGGAATCTGCAAAACGATTTCAGATCTGGAATGCCCTTGAAATTTCAAGGATTACTCCTGATCTGAAAATAGAGGCAAATCTGAATCAGAACATTAACAAGCAAAGATTTATTGATTCGGAAACGGATACAACTTATTCAAAGAGTAATAATTCACTGCATCTGCTGGTTGTGAAAAGTCTCGGAAATCACTTATCCACGGGAATACGCTGGGAAAACCGCACATCAACCGAAGCGAACATAAACTTTACGACCGAAATAATGCCTGCCATAGAATATGATCTTTATCCGTATTCAGAGGCCACCCATAAACAGTTGCGGTTACTGTATGCGATTGGATATCAGTACAGCAATTATATTGATTCAACCATATACGAGAAACTGTATGATAATTTCTTCAAGCATTCACTTATGGTTGCATACCAGATCCAGGAAAAATGGGGATCAATAAATATTTCTCTTTCTGAAACCAACTATCTGTCCGACTTATCCAAAAACAGGGTGAACCTTTGGGGATATATCAGGCTGAGGGTGCTGAAAGGATTATCCCTTTCAGTTAACGGAAGCGTTTCCTACAATAATTTTCAGCCCAATCTCAGAAAGGGAGAAATTTCTGAAGCCGACCGTCTCCTGCAGCTGAAACAGCTTGCTTCCAGCTATTTTGTCCAGGGAGGGGTAAGTCTTTCCTATACATTCGGATCGATATACAACAACGTGGTTAATCCGCGTTTTGGCAGCGGTTACTTTTAGCTGACGTTAATATCAATTTCTCCTTTGGGGACAACTTTCTTTCGTGTATTTTTACCATTTTCACCCATTCTCCCATCATGCACGAAAGATTCCATTACAGGACAAAAGATGAGCTTATCCGTAAGGCATCCGAACTGGGCTTTACCCTGCCTTTTTCAGATGACGTTTCCCCGTTGCTGGAAAGTGCAAAAGCAGGAGAGATTATTATCCCTAACCGGATAGTGGTCCAGCCCATGGAAGGATATGATTCCGATAATGAAGGAGCTCCCTCGGAACTTACGGAAAGACGTTATTTGCGGTATTCTGCCGGAGGCAGCGGAACTATCTGGTTTGAAGCTGTTGCGGTAAATCATGAAGGCAGGTCCAATCCCCGCCAGCTCTGGATAAACAGGAAAAGCAGGGATAAGTTTGCCTTTCTGAACGAAAGGATCCGTAAAAACAGCGGACTGGAAAACAGGGATCCATTCCTGGTTATTCAGATCACTCACTCCGGCCGTTACAGCAAACCCGATGGAAAACCTGCACCCCGGATAGCGGCCCCCAATCCATTGCTCGACAGGGGAACTCCGGAAATATTGACCGACGACGATCTCAGAAGGATCCAGGATCAGTATATAATTGCCGCAAGACTTGCCCGCGATGCCGGTTTCAATGCTTTGGATATCAAAGCATGCCATGGTTATCTTATGATAGAGCTTCTGGCGGCTAAAAACAGGAGGAACAGCATTTACGGGGGAGAAGAACCTGAAAAGAGATTCAGGTTCTTCCTGGAAACCTTTGACAGGATAAGATATGAAGTTCCCGGACTGATGGTCACGAGCCGGCTCGGCATTTCCGACATGTACAGGGGCGGCTTCGGGGTGGATGATATGGATCAGCCTGATTTTACCGAGGCTATGATGCTTGTGGGACAGTTAATGGACAGGGGAATTGAATTGCTGAACATTACAATGGGAAGCCCCTATTTCAATCCTCACATCTCAAGGCCATACGATGTTCCGCTTCCCGGAATGAAGGTCCCCGATGAGCATCCCTTGCAGGGGGTGATGAGAATGATAAATGCCACATCGGTTTTTCAGAAAAAATTTCCGGATCTGGTTATTGCCGGAACAGCTTTTTCCTATCTGCGTCAGTATGCACCGAATGTGGGAGCGGCCCTTGTTAAAAGCAGGGATGTATCCCTTGCAGGATTCGGAAGAAACTCATTTGCATATCCATCAATGCCCCTCGATCTTATGAGAACCGGCAGGGCCGACCCTTCCAAAACCTGCATTTGCTGCTCGGGATGCACTCGTCTTATAAGAAACCTTCATATTGGCGGATGTGTTATCCGCGATAAGGAAATATATGGAAAGGAGCTGAAAAAACTGATTGCTGATGGAAAATGAAGTTATACGGCTGAATGGTTTTTCTGTTAACTATCGCAGTACTAAAACCCTCATCATTGGCAGCGGTGCGGCAGCCCTCAATGCTGCCGTAAGCCTGCATTCAATGGGAGAGCCGGATATCATTATTGCAACGGCCGGGTGGGGCTGGGGCACTTCCAACAATGCCGGATCGGACAAGCAGACTTATTACAAGCTGTCGCTTGCAGGTGATGTTCCTGATTCCGTTACTGACCTTGCCCGCGACCTGTTCAGGGGAAAATGCATGCATGGCGATATTGCGCTGTGTGAAGCCCAGGGATCGGTCAGGGCATTTATGAATCTTGTTAACATGGGTGTACCGTTCCCTCATGACAAATACGGTTCATACGCCGGATACAAAACTGACCATGATCCGCGTGCAAGGGCCACTTCTGCTGGTCCCTACACATCGAAAATGATGTTCAGGGTCCTTTCCGAAGAAGTTTTAAGGAGAAAAATCACGATCCTCGACAGGCATTATGTGATTTCACTGCTTACCGACAGGGAAAAAACCAGGGTTGTGGGAGCGCTTGCCGTGAATATATTGGAGAACGACCCTGTTAATGCATTCACAGTGTTTAATGCTTCAAATATCATCCTTGGAACCGGGGGCCCCGGCGACATGTATGAAACAAGCGTGTACCCCGAGTCGCAGACAGGCTCCGTGGGAATGGCATTTAAAGCCGGCGCATCAGGGCAGAATCTTACCGAATCCCAGTTCGGCATTGCTTCGCTGAAATTCCGCTGGAACCTGTCAGGCAGCTATCAGCAGGTTCTGCCGCGGTATTATTCAACAGCCCCGGATGGCAGCGATCCGCGGGAATTCCTTAACGACTTCTTCCCCGATTACAGGTCCATCACCAGGGCCATCTTTCTGAAAGGTTATCAGTGGCCGTTTGATGTACGGAAAATATCCGGGTATGGTTCATCCCTTATCGATCTTCTGGTTTTCAGGGAAAGGGAAAAAGGCAGGAGAGTGTTTATCGATTTCATGAGAAACCTTACATGGGACGGATGCCAGGCTTTCAAGCCAGAAGAACTTGATCCTGAAGTGTATAACTATCTTGCATATTCTGACTCACTGAAACCGCTCCCGCTTGAAAGGCTTGAAGCCCTCAATTCACCGGCAATCAGCCTTTACATGGATCACGGTATTGATATTAGAGCTGAAGCCCTGGAAATCGGGATCTGCGCCCAGCATTGCAACGGGGGACTGAAAGGCAATATCTGGTGGGAGTCAGATCTCAGGCATCTTTTCCCCGTGGGCGAAGTGAATGGCTCCCACGGTGTGTACCGCCCGGGCGGATCATCCCTGAATTCGGGACAGGTTGGGGGACATCGGGCAGCCTTCTTTATCACTAAAAGATATCAAACGCCGCCTCCGGAGAAGAGTGTGTTCCTGAGCGAAACGGTTCCAGCAATTGAAAAGGATTTCGGAAGGGCAGCTGACTGGCTCTCGGGAGTATATCACGGCTCCACGCCGGAACAGGCAATGAAGGTGATCAGAAAGCGAATGACGGATAATGGAAGTATACTGCGCAGCGGGGCAAAGATAATGAAGGCCGTGGAAGAGGCCCGGATAATGTATGATGATTTCGATAAGCTCTGCGCGGCTACATCGGTGAAAGAGCTTGCAGAATGCTTTATGGGCTCGAACAGCTGCCTGGCACACCTGGTTTACCTGGAGGCGATCAGAACATATATTGCCGGCGGCGGGCGCAGCCGCGGATCATTTATTGTTGATGAAACGAAGGAATCTGCAGGAACAGACCCGGGGAATGATTCACAGTTTCCGATTCTTTGCAGCTATGATCGTGATATTGAGGAAAAAATAATTGAGATCAGATACGACGGAGAGAAAATCAATACCAACCTTGCACCGGTGAGAATGATACCGGAACAGAACCTCTGGTTTGAAAAAGTCTGGAAAGAATTCCGTGAAGATATTTTCTTGCAGGATTAAACAAACTGAGCAAATTGTTACCTTTGTCACCAGTTTTCTTCTAACCTGAATTAACTTGCAAATATGAACGGTAAACCAGTAGCCGTAATAACCGGAGCCAGCAGAGGTATAGGAAGATCGGTTGCTGTTGCCCTTGCCGGAGAAGGTTATGATATTGCTGCCATTGCCAGGTCGGTTGACAGCGAAGGAATGAAAACACTGGAGCCTGAAATTGAAAGCAGGGGAGCCCAGTTTTTTCCGGTCGGCCTTGATATTTCCTGTATAAAATATCATAAAGAGGTTGTTTCAAATATCCTTGAGAGATACGGGCGGATCGATATTCTTGTGAACAATGCCGGGGTGGCTCCGCTTCAACGGCATGATGTACTTGAAATGAGCAGTGAAAGTTATGACAGGGTAATGAACATAAACCTGAAGGGCCCGGTCTTCTTTGCGCAGAAAGTTGCCAGGGAAATGATCTGGATAAAAGAACAGATTGAACACTACCGGCCGATAATAATATTCATAACCTCAGTTTCCGCCGTTCTTACATCTGTGAACAGGGCCGAGTACTGCATTTCCAAGGCCGGGCTGAGCATGGCTTCTGCTATTTTCTCCGACAGGCTAACCAGTGAAAACATCCTCGTATTTGAGATACGGCCGGGGATAATCCAGACAGACATGACTGCGGCTACCCGCGACAAGTACGACAGGCTTATCGGAGATGGCCTGGTTCCTCAAAACAGATGGGGTCTGCCAGACGATGTGGCAAAAGGCGTTGCCTCGATTGCACGGGGCGACTGGGATTTTTCCACGGGCATGACCTTTGAAATCAGCGGCGGCCTGAATATACACAGGCTCTGATCCCTCTTATTATCCATTCATATAATGCCTAACTGAACAGTCTTTCCTGTTTTTTGTTTAATGCATGTATTTAAAACAAAAGAACATGAAAAAGACAATCACACTAGTTATTTTTTTATCACTGCTTGCCGTGAATCTTCATTCAATGGAAAAGTGGATTGCCGATAAGACCAGGACAAAACTCGAATGGCTCGGCGAGAAAGTTGCCGGGCAGCATTCCGGAACAATTAATCTTCACTCAGGCTGGATAGCATGGGATGGTGATAAGATTACCGGAGGCGAATTTCTTATAGACATGGCCAGCATTCAGGATGCAGACAAAAGCCAGAAACTTGAAGGACATCTTAAATCAGACGACTTCTTCGGGGTTGAAAAATACCCTGTTTCAAAACTTGTAATAACAGGCAGTACCTCTTTTGCCAAAGGGACCGGTGTTGTCAACGGGAACCTGACCATCAAGGATATAACCCATCCGGTTGAATTCAAGGCATCCCTGCAGAAATCAGATGATGGACTGTGGTACTTTGCAAATATTGTTGTTGACCGTTCAAAATACAATGTAAGGTATGGGTCCGGTTCATTTTTCGACAACCTTGGAGATAAGATCATCTACGATGAATTCAAACTCAAGGTTAACCTCCTGGTTAAAAAAGCATGATCTGAGACCGTTTTACTCTTCCCGCTGACTATACATAGCTGTCTGAAGGATATATTTATTAGTCAGACTGTATGCTCAGCGGGAATTTTATTTTCAGGAAAATATTGGAAAAGTCAGAAATCATGACAATCTTGTGCTGCCTAAATCAAGTTGTAAATGAATGATGATCTTTCCGTCGGCGTAAACAGGCAGAAGCTTGTTTATGAAGGGTTTCTTGTACCCTTTATTCTGATCTCCAGCCTATTCTTTCTCTGGGGGTTTGCTCATGGCTGTCTGGATGTGCTTAACAAGCATTTTCAGGAACTTTTGAACATGTCCAAAGCCAAATCAGCACTGGTTCAGTTTGTTTTTTACGGAGGATATTTCTTCATGGCAATACCGGCTGGCCTTTTAATGCAAAGGGTCGGATACAAACGCGGAATAATTTTCGGATTGCTGGTTTTTGCATGCGGGGCTTTTTTGATGCTTCCCGCTACATTCATCCAGACATTCGGAAGTTTCCTGTTCTGCCTGTTTGTCATTGCCTGCGGCCTCACCTGCCTCGAAACTGCTGCAAATCCCTACACAACTGTTTTGGGACCACCTGAATACGGAGAAAGACGGATTAATCTGTCACAGTCCTTCAACGGTCTCGGATGGATTGCCGGCCCCCTGGTGGGAGGAATGCTTATCTTTTCGGCTAACGGTAACGGCAACTCCAACAAGTTTGCAACAATCGCCCTTCCCTATATGTTTATCGGGACCCTGGTACTTATCGTTGCAGTCTTTTTCTGGAGGGTTAAGTTCCCAAAACTCAAGGAAGATATGCAAACCGGCGATCCTGGTCAGGAATCAGGAGGCAGGCTTAAGGATCTGTTTAAATATCCCCATTTTGTCCTCGCCGTCATAGCTCAGTTTCTTTATGTGGCGGCGCAAACCGGAGTAAACAGCTTTTTTATAAATTACGTTACCGAGGAGATACCAACCCTTAGCAACCAGCAGGCAGCGCAGATCCTTGGATTCGGAGGCATGGGATTGTTCTGGCTTGGCAGGTTTACCGGAAGTACCATATTCATGCGCCTGATAAGGCCAAACAGGCTGCTTGCATTCTATGCCTCAGCCAATGTGATAACCATGATCCTGGTCGTTGCGGGGTTGGGCTGGACATCGGTTGTTGCGCTTTTTACCACCTATTTTTTCATGTCGGTGATGTTCCCTACTATTTTTGCCCTTGGCATTAAGGAACTTGGCCCACTTACGAAAAAAGGTTCATCGCTGCTCGTCATGTCGATAGTCGGAGGGGCGCTGATACCTATACTTATGGGACGCATTGCGGATGTAACCAACATGGCCCTCGGATTTACCGTCCCGCTGGTCTGCTTCGCCTTCATAGTGTATTACGGGATCAGCGGATACAGGGTAAAAACCCCCGGACTGGCTGCATCTTCCTGACAAACGGGGCGGTTTATGACAATAGCCCGGCAAATCGGTGATTCAGGGACCCTGAACTATTTTCCCTATGTTATTAATGATCTCTGTAAACTCCGTTTTGCTCATTCGTGCACCCGTTATCCCGATCACTTTTTCAGCCATCATTGAGCCGATCAGCCCGCATTTTTCAAGATCCATCCCGGTTGCATATCCATAAAGAAACCCCGAAGCATAAAGATCACCGGCTCCTGTTGTATCAGCGCACCTGACAGGAGTTGCATCGATCTTAATTGTTTTCTTGCCCTTTCTGAGCCACGATCCGTTTGCTCCGGCCTTGATGACCACAAGTTCCACTGAATTGCCCATCAGATCAAGAGCCTGCATTGAAGGAACACCCGTAAACGCCTCGGCTTCCATTTCATTGGCAAAAAGTATGTCAACATACCTGTCGGCTATTTTTTTGAACGAATCCCGATAGGCTTCCACTACATTGTAACTAGCCAGATCAAGTGCGATTGTCATGTTGCTTTCCCTGGCCAGCAGACAGGCTTTTTCAACAAGAGCAGCGTCAGTAATGAGATATCCCTCGACATAGAGAATATCGTGTTCACGGAACCAGGCCGGATCAAGATCACCCGGATGAAGTTCAACCGCCGCTCCGAGATGAGTTGCAAATGTTCTTTCCGAATCGGGGGAAATAAGAGTGAGGGCAGTTCCGGTAACTGAATTCCGTCTTGTCAGATATGTTTTAACCCCGGCTGCTTTCAGGTCGTTCTCAAAGAAATCACCTGTGGCATCCTTGCCCGTGGATCCTATGTAACCGGCATCAATTCCTAACATTGCAAGCCCATGGATGGTGTTTGCAACCGAACCTCCCGACGAGCGTGTCTGACTGAAATTCCTTGTATTATCCTGTATCTGCTCTGACTTCTTAATGTCAACAAGCTGCATGCTGCCTTTCGGCAGATCAAAGGCCTCAAGTATTCCGTCGTCATCAATTAGAATCAGAATATCTACAAGTGCGTTGCCAATACCCAGAATCCGCTTCATATAAATTTTTCTTTAAAGATATTGCTTAATTCAGTAAAAGCCCTTACTTTTGCGACGCGAAACGGCACAGGTTTTAAAAATCAGGATAGCAGCGTCTCGGAAGATCAGGGCTCACCCGGTAACCCGGTATTGTTGCGAGATCAGTCCGACCAAAGTGAGATAAGTATTTATTCCTCAGTAGCTCAGTCGGTTAGAGCACCTGACTGTTAATCAGGGGGTCCTAGGTTCAAGTCCTAGCTGGGGAGCTGAAAAAAGAGTGAGAGTGAGAGCGAGTGCGAAGCACAAACGAACACTCTCACTCTTTTTTCCTCACGACCCACACTCGCACTCGCACTCACAAATGAAATGAAAAGCTACCTTGAAAACAAAAAGGATGCCCTTTTAAAGGCACCCTTTATTTGTTCTGCTGAGCATTATGCTTAAACACGATCTGCGGCCATGGCAGGCAACAGGCTTGTCATGGACTTAACGCCCGCTTACGGAAGTTCACGCAATTGGGTCACCGGTTTTACCATGAATCGCTTTTCCTTCCTCCGTATGAAGGCACACGTATGCTGAAAAACGGCCTTTGCCTCTGTTCCGAACGTTTCGCGATGAAATTGGCCGAGCGGTACTCCCCGAGATGAAGCACACCGGAGAAGGTGTCGCCGTCAATTACGCCGTCGAAAGTGAAAGGAACAGTTTCGGCATTATCCGAGTAAAAGCTCTGGAGCCTGACTTTTTTCCCGTCGATCTGTCCTGCAATATCGAGCAGGGAAAAGGTACTTTTATGGGTGCCCTTTATTTCATTGCCTTCCTGTTTTTCGAGGAAAAGCTTATGTTCACCCTTGCCGGAATAGTAGTCAATTGACACATCCCAGTGACCGACGAGGTTTGCTGCAGGCGGGTCAAGTACAACCACCTTCTTTTCATGTTTCTGCGAAAGTATTTTGTAAACCCGATCGGCAACGATCTTTTCATCGCCGGGCTGCATCATCTGGGCACTGATGGATATTGAAGCGGTGCGATCCCTGGGATTGGTCCGCCCGCCGCCAAGGGCGATCCTCGGTTTATTGTTTAAAAGGTCGTCGGCCACTTCCTCCCCTGTAATGTTCAGGACCTCCGGATCCCATGAAATGGACAGGCGGGCACTTCGGTTATCGACTCCCTGGGGTTCGGAAATCTTTGCAGTTACTCCGTTTATCGTGGTAACTTTCCTGGATATATATTCCAGCCATGATATCCATGTCTTTTCCTCTTCCGGATGATTTCTCTTTGCCCACGCTTCCACAGCCGCAAGCATACCAATATGTTCCTCCTTTCCGATCTTGTTGTCCCTTCCCGGGCCATGGTGAGGTGAGCTGGCCTGCCATGTTGAGAACAGGAGATCCTTGCTGCCCAGTAGGAGCCCTGCTCCCTGGGGCCCCCTGAGTGCTTTGCCGCCGCTGTAGGCAACAACCGTCGCACCCCGTTTCAGATGATCATTTGGGATTGTAAGGATTTCCGCTGCAGCATCGACGAGAATTGGAATATTGTTTTCCCTGGCTATGGGGGCTATGTTTTCAATGGACAGGGGCCCCTCATAATATTCCCTTGGTGCTGAGAACAGATAAATCATAGCGGTGCGTGAACTTACCGCTTTTCTGAACTCCTCCATGCTGTTTACGGTTATCATTTTGATCCCTGCATTTCTTATTGCATGGTCGTACTGGTTCCTGGAATATCCGGGAACTATTACCTCAGTCTTTGTAAAGCCCGTAAGATCGGGAACCCTGACAAGCTTTTCCGGATCTCCGTCGGTGATGCAGGCTACCGTTACATGCTTCAGACCTGCGGCGCAACCTGAGGATACCATTCCCCATTCAGCCCCGGTGATTGCTGCCAGCCTCTTGCCGACGGCCATTGCCAGTTCATCAATGTGTACATAGTGCCTGGATGCATAATCAACTGCCTTCTGAACCTCGGGCAGTTCAATCGATCCGCTGATGATTGTAAAAGTCCCCCTGCAGTTTATCATTGGTTCCACACCAATCGACTGATAGATCTGGGGACCCAGGGCAAGTGCTCCCGGAGGAGGATTTGACAGGAGCCCTGCATCACTGGCCGGCTTTTTCTGACTGACTGATGCCATGATCGGCTCAATTGACATCATTCCGCCTGCAACAGGAATTGCTGATAATGTTTTTAAAATCTCTCTGCGTTTCATCTTTAAAATTTTTTAGTTTTAGGGTAACATGCCTGTCCGGCCAAATGGGAGAACCCGCATGTTTAATATTCTTTAATTATTTTCCAGCCTTCACCGAAATCACCGGCCCGCCTGACCCTGGAAAATAACAGGCGTCCTGTGAGGTTCCTAACTATAAAAGTAGATAATAAAAAAGAATAAGGCCGCCATTAATTGTTAAAAACTTATAAATCCCGGCCATTTGCCGGGCTGATCATGCCCTATGCACCGGACATTGCCGATTTGAGATCAGTCATGGTACATAATCCGGCCTGAAAGATTCAGAACCGGTGGCAAAACTCCGGATAATCGGAGATCAGGATTATTACAGGATATACTTGTAACTTAAATCGTGGAGTCGCGTGATGCCATACGCTTTTTGGCTTGTGCAATTCGCTGCGGATAGGCTTTATTTAAGTTTTATTGTTATTTTAGAAGGTTAAAAAGTTCAAAACTGTCAGTCGCAATGAAAAAGCTGAATTTGCTTATCCCGTTTACTGTTTTTAGCACAGTCGCATTGATCGTGATTTCCTGTGCCATAAATCCGGTTACCGGAAAAAGACAGCTGATGCTGATGTCGGAATCGCAGGAAATTGCCCTGGGTATTTCATATAATCCACAGGTGCTGGCTACTTTCGGGGTTTATGACGACGAGGAATTACAGAAATTTGTTCAGGCCAGGGGCACAGAACTCGGAAAAATATCTCACCGTCCCAATCTCGAATACCACGTCAAGGTTGTTGACTCACCGGTGGTGAATGCATTTGCAGTTCCGGGAGGATTCATATACCTGACCCGGGGTATTATGGCCCAGCTTAACAATGAAGCTGAGTTCATGGGTGTGCTCGGACATGAAATGGGTCACATTACCGCGCGTCATACTGTCAGCCAGCAAAGCAAGCAGCAGCTTGGCACTTTGCTGCTGATAGGCGGGATGATCGCTTCGGAGAAGTTTGCACAATATGCCGAATATGCCATGCAGGGTATGCAGCTCCTTTTTCTCCGTTTCAGCCGTGACGATGAGCGTGAAGCCGACAGGCTGGGCGTGGAGTATTCATCAAAGGTCGGATACGATGCCCATAAGATGGCCGATTTTTTCAGGGTCCTACAAAAAATGAGCATGGCCGAAAGCCATGGCGGTATTCCCACATTCCTGTCGACCCATCCCGATCCGGGCGACCGGTATAATGCCGTTAACCAGAAAGCATCGGAATGGCAATCCACACTCAGTATGCCTGAATGGAAGGTAAACCAGGAAAACTACCTTCGCCTGATTGACGGGATAGTGTACGGGGACGATCCAAGGCAGGGATATGTTGACGGAAATGTATTCTATCATCCCGATCTGAAGTTCAGGTTCTCCTTTCCTTCGGGATGGAAACTGGAAAACTCACCCATACAGGTGACCATGAGTCCCCCGGACGGAAAGGCACTGATCCTGTTTTCCCTTTCACAGCAGAAAACACTTGAGTCTGCGGTCGACAGTACAATGGCACAATACGGCCTCAGCATAATGGGAAGCAAAAGGGCTTCCGTCAACGGCCTGCAGGCAATTATTGTCCAGTCGAAGCAGGTTTCCAGGGATCAGGCGACCGGCGCAACTTCAACAACGCTGGTGCTTTCATATTTCATCCTGTACAATAATCTGATCTATGTTTTTCACGGTGTTTCGGCAGAAGCCGATTTTAACACATTCAATGGAGTGTTCAACTCATCAATGTCGAGTTTCGCACGACTGACGGATGCCTCCCGGTTAAATGTAAAACCGCAGAGGGTTCATGTTGTCAGGGTTCAGCGCAGCGGAACCCTCGCCGATGCATTTAACTACTACAGGGTGCCGCGTGATAAGTTCAATGAGCTTGCCCTGCTTAATGATCTTGAACTGAACAGCAGTCTCCCGGCAGGAAGACTGATAAAAATAATCGGAGAATAGGTATTCTTTTAAGCCTTGCAAAAACCCCGGAATTCATATTTACTGCCACTGTCAGACAGGTGCCGGTGATATATAGCAACCCAGTTCGCTGTGGATTTCCCCCGGTGATCTGCCATAGGTTTTCCGGCTCACGGGTAAGATGAGAGTCAGAAAAGCCCGTGGAGTTCTGCGTTGATCTTGTCAATCACTTCACTCAGATGGTCGTTATTGTTTGGGAAATTATAGTGATCTGCCTCAATGATCAGCATCTTTCCCAGTTTGTATGACTGAACCCAGGCTTCGTACCGTTCGTTGAGCCGCTTCAGGTAATCGAGCCTGATGGAGCTTTCATATTCCCTGCCTCTTTTCTGGATCTGGCTTACAAGCGTCGGAACAGATGCCCTCAGGTACAACAGCAGATCGGGAGGCTGCAGGAATGATGTCATCAGATTGAAAAGGGCAGTATAGTTTTCAAAGTCGCGGGTTGACATCAATCCCATGGAGTGCAGGTTGGGGGCAAATATGTATGCATCTTCGTAAATGGTCCTGTCCTGCACAATTGACTGGTTCGATTTCCTTATTTCAATGATCTGGCTGAATCTTGAATTAAGAAAATATATCTGCAGATTAAAGGACCAGCGTTGCATGTCCTCATAAAAATCATTCAGATATGGATTGTCATCAACATCTTCATAATGGGGCGTCCATCCATAATGTTTTGCCAGAAGACCCGCGAGGGTTGTTTTTCCTGATCCGATGTTTCCTGCAATTGCTATATGCATGGTTGAATGCTTGTTTTTTTCCGGTTGTAAAAATAATAAAAAAAAGTCTTGAATTTATGTTTCCAGGTTTATAGTGCATGCCATACAAACGGCTAATATGCAGCATGATACCGGCGTTTATTAATATGTCCCGTAATACTGCATCCGGTTTTCACCAGGAATGCCCCCGCGCCACTATCTGGCAGGATCTTTTCCGAATCCGGCATATTTGTATATTTCTTCAAGAAAGTCCCTGTCATTGGAAAGCCTTGGGATCTTATTCTGTCCTCCCAGCTTATTGTTTTCCTTCAGCCAGAGTTTGAAGGTCCCGACCGGCACCGGCCTGACGATCGGCCTGACGAGGTTGATATCCTTGAACCTTTTTGCTTCATAATCTGAGTTCAGCGCTTTCAGTTCTTCATCGAGGAGTATCGTGAACTTATCAGTGTCGCAAGGTGATTGTTCAAATTCGATGAGCCACTCATGAGTTCCCCTTGAGGTTTCTCCCATATAGACCGGGCCGGCAGTATAATCCGTTATTATTGCACCGGTACCCTTGCATGCAGCTTCAAGGGCCTTGTCGGCATTCTCCACGATCACTTCCTCGCCGAAGGCATTGATAAAATGACGTGTGCGTCCGGATATTCTGAATCGGTAAGGATCGGTGGATGTAAAGACAATTGTGTCGCCAATAAGATATCTCCAGAGGCCCCCGTTGGTTGATATGACAATTGCATAATTCACGCCTTCCTTTACTTCAGTAAGCGGGCATGGTTGTGCTTCGCCTGATTTAAGCCTGTCGGCAGGAATGAATTCGTAAAATATTCCATAGTCGAGCATAAGCAGCATATCGCTTCTGCCGGGGTCATCCTGTATACCGAAAAAACCTTCGGATGCATTGTAGGTTTCCATATAATGCATCTGGCCGCCCGGGATAAGCTTCCTGTAAATCTCCCTGTAGGGGGTGAAGCTGATCCCGCCGTGAAAGAACACTTCAAGGTTGGGCCATACTTCGAGCAGATTTGATTTTCCCGTATACGCAAGCACGTGCCTGATAAGTGTCAGGTACCATGACGGGACACCTGACAGGCTTGTGACATTCTGACTTACGGTCGTTTTGGTGATCAGTTCAAGTTTCTGCTCAAAATCCTCAATAAGGGCTATTTCCTGCCGGGGTGTCCTTACAAATTCTATGTAGAAAGGCGCATTCCAGATCAGCACCGCTGAAAGGTCACCGTATATTGACTTGTTATCCGACATGTTTATCCTGTTGCTGCCGCCCAGGGTGAGCGCCTTGCCTGTAAATACCTTTGTTTCCGGATTATTAACGGCATACAGGGTTAGTATATCCTTGGCAGCCTGATAATGACAACCCCAGAGTGATTCCTTGCTTATGGGGATGAACTTGCTCTTTGAAGAGGTTGTCCCGGAACTTTTTGCGAACCATTTTATTTCTCCCGGCCAGGCTATATTCTTTTCTCCCCTTCGCATCCTTTCAATATATGGCAATAGTTCCTCATAGTTTGTCACCGGAACGCGCGACTGAAAATCAGTATACGATCGTATCGACTGAAAAGAATACTTTCTGCCCCATTCTGTGGGGATGGCGGTTTCAATTATCCTGAGAAGGACCTGGTTCTGTACATCCACCGGATGTTTCCTGAAATGTTCTATTTGTTTTATCCGGTTGGCATTCAGCAACTTTACTATTGAAGGCAAAAATGGCATAAAAACACTGGGGCTTGAATGCTAAAGATAGTTAAAAATATCCCATGGATAAATCGCACATCAACCGAAAATCTCCTTCAGGACCTGCAGCGACTTTATCTTCCTGAACAACGGAAGGTGAATGGAATAATATTTTATTATTGTTTCCAGGATCTCATTTCTTAGTGATCCGGTCAGGGGTATGCTGCTCATTGATCCGTAGGAGGCTGAAAAAAAACTGGCAAGAATGCCGGATATCTCTTCATTGGCGTAGTTTCCGTGGGCTGGCGGCATTGTCACAAACCTGCCGTCGACGAGATCGAAAAATTTCTTCTCCGGGGAAGTTCTTTTACCGGGTTCAAATCCAAGATAGCTGCTGAGCCCGATCAGGAACGCAATATGGAAGTTTGAAAAGCCGGCGCTGCTCTCGCTGAGGTATTTCAGAGAGTTTTCCAGATGATCATACAATTCATAATTCTGAGTCTCTTCCTTTAATACCTGGCTGAGGACCTCGCCAATGAATACGGCAATGGAACTTTTCCTTATGTCGGTGAATATCCCCGAAGGGATGTATGAAACCGAGAATTCCTTAAGAAGCTGAATGCTGCCTGATTCCTTGTAATAAAGGATCACCTCCAGCATCGACATTGTCTGAAAAAGCACATTGTGCTTTCCGGATCCCTTGCTTCTCATTCCTTTCACCATGAACGAAAGCCGACCTGCTTCACGGGTGTAAGCCTGCAAAATCAATCCGGAATCTGAATACCTGGTATGATGAAGTATAATACACTTTGTCTTCAGCAGCATGTCAGCAAAAGTCAGACTCAAATATAAAATTATTATATTTACCTGCCAATCAAAAGGATCATGATCGCCGCAGACAATGAGGAACTGATAAGACGAATAGCCAGGCTTGCCAGGCAAAACCAGGAACAGGATGATCTTATTAAAAAACTCGAAAAGCAGATTGAAAACCTGACCCGGCAGTTGGAGAAACTGAAAAATGGACAGATACCTCAAGACAGTTCTCTGGTTCAGGCAGTTAAAGAAGAAGCGCGTGAGAAGTCCCTGAAGTTCGATATGGCTACAGTGCTTTTTGCCGAATTACGGTGCTCCGACCCTGGTCTCGAAGAACATGATTCCTTTTCCTATATGGATGAGCTTGATGAGATCCTCATGGAATTCGGCGCAATAGCAGAGAGATCGGGGATTGTGAAAATCAAAACAATTGGTGATACTTTCATGTGTGCCGGAGGCATTCCTGAAAAGAACATTACCAACCCTGTCATTGTAGTTCTGGCTGCTGTTGAGATGAAAAACTTTCTCGACCGGTTCGAGGCCCGGAAAAGAGGGAATGGCAGAAAGATCTGGCAGCTGAAGACCGGCATTCACACCGGACCCGTTCTGGCAACTGTGACCGGCAAGAAGAAGATCAGTTATGAGATTAAGGGAGATACAGTTAACAATGCCAGCAGAATTGTGACCGTATCAGATGATCAAAGCATATTGATATCGATAATGACCTGCGAACTGGTTAAAGAATTGTTTGTTTGTGAATATTCGGGGAGGCTGCCGGTCAAGTACAAGGGTCATCTTGATCTTTTCGGGGTTACAGGGTTGAAACCCGGATTGTCGGTTGACGCAAAAGGAATGATTCCCAATGATCTGTTCAGGATAAAATTCGGCCTTATCCAGTTCACCGATATTCAGGAAATGATACTTGATAAACTTGAAAGGGAACTTCCGCCGTTTCTTTTCTATCACAACGTGAAGCATACAGTTGATGTGGTAACGGAAGTGGAGCTGATAGGCTGGGCAGAGGGCTGTTCTGATGAGGAAATCCTTTTGCTTAAGACAGCAGCTCTTTTTCATGATGCAGGACATATTGTTTCCTATGATGAACATGAAATGCACAGTGCAAGGATGGCTGAAGAAATTCTGCCGCGATACAATTACACATCCGCCCAGATAGAACGCATTTGTTCGATAATAATGGCAACCAGGCTCCCTCCCGAACCGGCTGACCTTCTCGAGGAAATTATCTGTGATTCAGATCTTGACTACCTGGGCAGAAGTGATTTTATCCCTGTTTCAAATATGCTTTTTGAAGAACTCAGGGCCAGGAATAAAATGACGGAGATCAATGAATGGAACAAATTGCAGGTTAAATTCATCTCGGGACATCAGTATTTCACAAGGACGGCAAGAAGCCTGCGGGAAGTGAACAAGCAGCTTCAGATAGAGAGGATCAGGAGCCTGATACATGACTGATCACCGGCTGATAACCAGGATCCTGGTTGTGCACGACTGTGACCCGTCAGCACTGCTGCAAAAAACGAGATAAACCCCCGTTACTACACGCTTTCCGTTAAAGGTTTTCAGATCCCATGAAGCCTGGCCTCCGGTGGAGGTGGTTTCAAAAACAAGATTACCGCTCACATCAGTGATTTTTACGTTTGTGTCTTTCATTAATCCTGTAATTGTAACATTACCGGAAAAATCTTCCCTTACAGGATTGGGAAATGAATAAACCCCTGTGAATTCCTGTCCGCCGGACGTAGCTGTCTCCCTCACTGAAAGAATGCCTCCTGCGGTACCAAACCAGACCTCTCCGGTACGGTTATCCACAGCTATAGTTGCAATTGAATCAGAAAATAACGGAGAATTGCTCTTGTTGAAGGTTTTCAGAACCTTGCCGCCGTCAGGAGATAATAGATAAGCGCCTGAACCTGATGTTCCAAGCCATTTTCTGTTAGCGCCGTCAACAGCAATGGAAGTGATGGTTTCTGTTCCAAGCAGATAATCAGCCAGCCCCGAACCATCATCCCTTGAGATCTTTATCCTGTAGGCTGCCGGGCTTTTTTCGAAGATGTTTTCAGTATTGAAATAAACAAGCGGCCCCTTGTCGGTCCCTGCCCATATATTTCCTTCGAGATCCTTGTTTAATGAAAAGACACTGAAGTAATTACCTTCAGTGTCCCTGACGGGGAGCTGAAGATACCTGTCATCTGATAACAGCCCTGGAGTGTTGTTATCATCAATAATGAACAGGCTGTTCAGTTTTGGCTGGATAATCCATTTGTTCCCGTCCGGAGCGGCAATTATATCGCCTGGAACTCTGGTATTGATCTGGCAGGGAAATATGATCCATTTTCCGTCAGCCGTGAGAACCTTTACCCCAGAGGCTGAATGGCCCTGCACCATCCAGAGATTGCCATCCCTGTCAAATGTCATTCCGCATAGCATGGCCGCAGGATCTGTTCCCGCACCATCGCCCAGTGGCGAATTACCACTGTGATAGTGATTGATCATCAGATTATTCCTGTATTCAAACAGTCCGTGCCCCCATGATGATACAAAAAAATGGCTGTGGTCGGACGGATCGAAGCAGCATCTCATTGCATCTTTTGCATTTCCTGAAATAATGTTGGAAAAGCTGCCCTTTGCATGGATGGAAACCTGGAAATCCCTTCCCAGTTCTTCCCATGAACCGTCAGTTCCGCCAGCGCAGATGAGTGTCGTGCCATTAAGGGTCGTTATATTTACAACCTTGTCGGAGGCAGGTCCCGGCAGGGTGAATTTCCTGAAGTCAGTCATACCTGCCCCATGCACAAGTCCGTGCGTTTTGTCTGCTATCCAGGCATCGCCGGCATCGATTATTGCCTGGCAGATATCAGGATTTCCCCAGCCGTACGAACGGATACTGTTAATAAGGGCTCCTGCCGTATTGTAAACTCTTGCCATTTCCCCTGAGGCAATACTGAAGCCTCCCGGCGCCGCGTCAAATGAGCGGTTTTGTATGCCTGCTGAAGATGAGAACAGATACACGTCTGAACCAGCCGAATAAACCTGATCGCCTTCCGGGAACTGCATGGGATAATTGGCATAGAGCCTGCCTCCTGAATAGATCAGCAGGTTTGACCGTAATTCCGGTAAACCGGTTACCTGTTTCCAGTTTCCGAAATACGACAATCCGGTGTTTGCTAATTCACCATACCAGACACCGTTTTCCGTTGCTGCATAAATCAGTCCATTCCCTGTGGCTACATCATATACCCTGTTGCCGCCTGAATCGGACCCGGGCTTCCATGTATCACGGATCTCCCGGCGGATAAGGTCGATGACAATTATGCCGTAATCAGTTGCAAGATATGCGTAGCGGCCAGATGTCCTGATCCGTTGTATTGAAATTTCCCCGGCAGTTCCGAACATAATCTCGGGGATATTATAAATCGTGTTCCCGGATAAAAGATCAATGTTGGCACTTTTATATGCAACGATGAGCAAATCACTATCATCCGACCATGCAATACAGCTTATGCCTGTTTCCGTGAGACCGTTCACGGTTGACAATTTTGTAAGCTCACTGAACTCTTTGTTGTAGATAATCAGCGCTTCACCTGTTGAGGCATATATTTTTGACGGACTGACAGCAAGCTGTACTGCAGAACCATAATCCAGGTGATCGGTCCATGCTCCTACCGGCGGCTGTCCATACAGAGCCGAAAAACTGATAATAAATCCCGAAAAAAAATACAAAATTCTCATTATGACCCTGATCCTTAGGTTTCATCGTGACCGGCTTCCGGAATGCCGTTTAAAAATACCCTGAGCTTCTCAAATGCAATGGCCCGGTGTGAGATCTTATTTTTTTCCTGCAGGGTCATCTCGGCAAAAGTAACATCATATCCGTCGGGTATAAAAACCGGATCATAGCCAAACCCGTCCCTTCCCCTCCGGCTCTTGATTATCGTGCCCTCCGCAATCCCTTCAAAAAGATATTCAGCGCCGTTAAAGATCAGGGCAATAATGGTCCGGAATCTCGCTCTGCGGTTTTTATGGTCACCAAGGAGAGCCAGCAGTTTATCGATATTTGCATCAGAGTTTTTGTTCTCACCTGCGAATCTGGCTGAATGGACTCCGGGTTCTCCGCCCAGTGCATCCACTTCCAGGCCGGTATCATCCGCAAAAACATTGCGCCCTGTTGCCCTGTACACGTACCAGGCCTTGAAAAGCGCATTTTCTTCGATGGTCGGATTGTTTTCCGGGATATCATTATCAAGGTTGATGTCAGCCAGGCTGAGAAGACAGAAACTTTTACCGATCAGATTATTGATTTCGGTGAGTTTATGCCTGTTGTTTGTGGCGAATACAATGTCCATATTGTGGGTTTATCCGTTTGCAATATTACTAAAAAAAAGCCCCGGCCGGAGGCTGCATTGTCCCGGTAATGAATACCCGGCAGTGATAAACACTGTATGAAGATTGAAAGTTAATTGATACATTTGGATTAGAAACAGGAATCAGATAGTGCAGGAACAATTTATTTTGCGGTTGAGGTATTTTCTGCTGACAATTTTGCTCTTTTCAGGGATGCCTTCATTGTTGCGGGCCAGAGCATTCACACTGCAGGATCCGCCCCCGGAATCCTGGTGCTTTTCCAAACTCATGGTTATTATTGTCCTTCTGCTGTTGATTCTTCTGGTCACGGGGATCTATTTCTTTCTAAGGAATCAGTTTGCCGCCAAAAAGCAAAGGCTGGAACAGCTTTTAAGCATCAGGGCGGCCGACCTTATTGCCGAAAAAGACAAAACAGATGCCCTCCTTGCAAATGTTCTGCCAAAAAATACGGCAGAGGAAATTAAATCAACCGGAAAAGCTGCAAAGGTCAAGTATAATTTCGTTACTGTCCTGTTTTCGGATATCCAGGGATTTACCCGGATCGCTGAGGAGATGAACCCTGAGGTGCTGATAGATGAGCTTGACAAATTCTTTTTTCATTTCGACTCCGTTGTTGACAAATACAAAATTGAAAAGATCAAGACCATTGGCGATGCTTATATGTGTGCAGGAGGGATTCCGGAAAAAGACAGGGCAAATCCGGTAAAGGTGATACTGGCAGCGATGGAGATGCAAAATTACATGGGAAAGCTTAAGGCTGAATCAGTATCGGGAGGAAGCAAATACTGGGATATCCGGATCGGCATACACACCGGGACGGTGATAGCAGGAGTTGTGGGTCAGAAAAAACTTTCGTACGATATCTGGGGAGATACAGTGAACACTGCAAGCCGGATGGAATCATCGGGCGAGCCCGGGAAAATTAATATTTCAGGAACCACGTATGAATTTGTAAAGGACTTTTTTGATTGTAAACACCGGGGAAGAATGCCGGTTAAGTATAAAGGCGAAGTGGATATGTACTTTGTTGAGGGAATAGTTCCGGAATTGCGAAATGAATCCGGACTGCCGAATGATATGTTCCTGTTCCGCATGCAGCTGATCAGGCTGGAGGATGTTGAAGAAGCCGTGATAAGGCTGTTTACTGACGATGCTCCCCCCAATCTCTATTTTCATAATCTTACGATGGCAAAGAGTATTGTTGCACAGGTTGAGCTGATCTGCCGCTCAGAGCAGGTTCCTGAGAAGACTTTTTTCGTGCTTAAACTGGCTTCACTCTTTCTGATTACGGGTTATATCACCGATTATGAAAATCCCGAAGCAGCCAGCCTGTCATTTATGGATGAGATCCTGCCGCGTTACAGTCTCGATGCAGAGCTGGTGAACGAGTCGAGGTTACTTATCAGGAATTCATATAATGAGATTTATAATACCATGGCCGACAGAATACTTCATGATGCAAGATATGAATATCTCGGCCGCAATGATTACATTCGGCTGAGTGACAGGCTGTTGAAAGAGAGAACCGAGCATGGCCTTGAGATCGGAAAGGAAGGATGGGAAGAAACCCAGAAACAGCTTCTTGAAAGGCATGAATTCCTAACAGAAACTGCCAGGTTATTGAGAAGTGTCAGTATACAGGAGCAGACAGATGCCCTTAAAGCACACAATAAATAGAACAATTTGGGCATTGATTCTGCCGCAATTTGTCATTAAAGATGTACTTTTGCAATGAATTTTTAATAATTTACGGGGTTATGGAGAATTTAGACTGGAAAAACCTTTCATTCGGCTACATCAAGACTGATTATAATATCCGTTGTTTCTACAAGGACGGCAAGTGGGGTGAACTGATTGTTTCGGATTCTGAATACATTGATATTCATATTGCTGCAACAGCCCTGCATTACGGCCAGGAAGCCTTTGAGGGGCTCAAGGCTTACATGGGTAAGGACGGCAGGATAAGGCTGTTCCGCTGGGAAGAGAATGCCAGGAGACTGGCTTATTCTGCAGAGGGGATCAAAATGGAAGCCTTTCCGGTTGAAAAGTTCAGGGAAGCTGTTTTCAGGATTGTTCAGTTGAACAGGAGATTCATTCCCCCATACGGGACGGGTGCAACCCTGTATATAAGACCGCTTCTTCTGGGGAGCGGAGCCGAAGTGGGCGTCAGGCCATCGGCGGAGTACGTTTTTATAGTGTTTGTTACACCGGTGGGCCCCTATTTCAAAGGCGGGATCAGGCCGGTCGACATGCTGATCTGCAGGGATTATGACCGTGCTGCACCCAAGGGCACCGGTACTTTTAAGGTTGGAGGCAACTATGCGGCAAGCCTTAGAGCAGGTATGGACGCAAAGGAAAAAGGATATGCAAGTACAATATTTCTTGATGCAAAAGAAAAAAAATATATTGACGAATGCGGCCCTGCTAATTTTTTTGGAATCAGGGACAATACATACGTTACCCCGAAGTCAGAATCAATTCTGAAGTCAATAACAAACATGAGCCTGATTGAGCTGGCCCAGAACCTCGGAATAAAGACTGAACGGAGACAGATACCCGTTGAAGAACTGGCAGAATTTTCCGAAGCAGGGGCCTGCGGTACTGCCGCCGTGATCAGTCCTATTGGTAAGATTTTTGACCCCGAAAGGAATATTACCTATGAATATTGCAGGGATGGTAATCCCGGACCGGTTACACTGAAGCTTTACAATAAACTTACCGCGATCCAGTTCGGAGATGCAGATGATGAGTTTGGTTGGATTTCTGTTGTTGAATAGGGAGCAGTGGTGAAGAAAAAGGAATCAGGACTTGCAAGGGCAAAATTAAGAGGGTCATACCTGACACTGGTGATTAGTGTTTCATTGGTCCTGTTCCTCCTTGGGATACTTGGCCTCGTCCTTATCAATGCAAAGGAATTGTCGGATTATTTCAGGGAAAGCCTGTCATTTTCGGTTATGCTTGATGATGAAGCCAGGGAAGCAGACATAAGAATGCTTCAAAAGGATCTGGATGCAAAACCTTATGTAAAATCAACCGTCTATGTATCAAAGGATGAGGCTGCAGCCAAGATGAAAGAAGACCTGGGAGAGGATTTCATAAGTTTTCTTGGGGATAACCCGCTGCCACCCACAATAGACGTTTACCTTTTTGCAGGGTACACAAGCCCCGACAGCGTTGCCCGGATTGAGAAATATGTGCTTGAATATCCGTTTGTCAAGGAGATATATTATGAGGAGTCGCTCCTTTTCCTCATTAATGAGAACGTAAGAAAGGTGAGCCTCTTTCTCCTTGTTATCAGCGCCTTCCTTTTTCTTATTGCAGTAACCATAATAAACAACACAATAAGGCTTGCAATTTATTCAAAGAGGTTTCTGATAAGAACCATGGAACTTGTGGGAGCAACCAGGTCGTTCATAAGAAAACCTTTCCTCGTCAGAAGTGTTTATCATGGAATAATTGCAGCCCTGATAGCGATGACATTACTTATGGGTTTACTGTATCTCATTGAGAAAAAGTTTTATATGATGTTCTATTTCCATAGCATCAGGCTTCTTGTCATCCTCTGTGTTGCCCTGGTAATTCTTGGCATATTGATCAATCTTGTTTCAACCTTTTTATCGGTTGACAGGTATCTTGATATTTCTGAAGATAAGTTATATAATTGAATCATGTGAATCATGGCACTTAAAACTGACGATAAGGAAAAACAAAATTTTGCTCTTGGCAGGGAGAATTACAAGCTCCTGGCAATCGGATTTGTCATTATCGTGGCGGGCTTCCTGCTGATGCTCGGGGGCAGATCGGAAGATCCCAATGTTTTCGATGAAAGGATATTCAGCTTCAGGAGGATAACACTTGCACCCATCATAGTTTTGGCGGGATTTGTTTTCGAAATCTGGGCCATTATGAAAAAACCCAAAGATCCCGCAAAGTAAAATCACCACATTCTTCTAAACATGAATCTTCTGGAAGCCATCATCCTGGGACTGATACAGGGACTGACCGAGTTTTTGCCTGTAAGCAGTTCGGGACATCTTGAACTCGGAAAATATCTTTTCGGTATCGATCATGAATCAAATTTCTATTTCTCGGTCGCAGTGCACGGGGCAACTGTTCTGAGCACGGTTTTTGTTTTGTGGAAAGAGTTGCTCGGCCTGTTCAGGGGTGTAATGAAATTCACAATGAACGAGGAAACGAAATATGCCCTGAAACTTCTGATCTCAATGATACCTGTAGGAATAGTCGGACTGTTCATGAGAGACACTGTCAAGGAATATTTTACGGGAAACATGACGATGCTTGGAAGCTTTTTCCTCATTACAGCTTTGTTGCTTTTCATGACACGGGTAATAAAACCAAAGGAAAGGGATTTAACATATATTGATTCCTTTATTATTGGTATTGCACAGGCTTTTGCCGTCCTTCCTGCAATATCCAGGTCAGGAGCCACGATTGCAACGGGAATGATGCTGGGGAACAGGAAATCGGAAATTGCCAGGTTTTCGTTCCTGATGGTCCTTGTACCGGTTATAGGAGCCAATATTCTTGAAATTGGTTCAGGCGACCTGCTGAATGAAGGTACTTCATTCGCTGTTATAAGCGCCGGGTTCATCACCGCATTCATATCAGGCTATATTGCCTGCAGATGGATGATTAACCTTGTGCGCAGGGGTAACCTGGCATGGTTCGGCCTGTATTGTGTGGCTGCAGGCATTTTTTCCTTTATACTCGGGATGAATGGATTATGAAAAGGTATCTGCTGTTGAGGAAGGAATGGTTTTTTTGTTTGACAAGCCCCTTTACTGGACAGCATTTGATCTGGTAAACAAGGTCAGGATAATGATCAGAAGTATCCTTGGCCTGAAAAATGTCAAGGCGGGACATGCCGGAACACTTGATCCGCTTGCATCGGGACTGATGATTATTTGCACCGGAAAGGCCACAAGGAAAATTGAACAATACCGTGATCTCGACAAGGAGTATATTGCCGAACTGTGCCTCGGGGCATCCACACCTTCCTTTGATCTTGAGACTGAGATAATTGAAAGATTCAGGGTTGATCATATTACTGAAGCATTTGTCCGTGATAAGCTGGAGGAGTTCATCGGCGAACAGGACCAGATCCCTCCGATGCATTCAGCAAAAATGATCGAAGGAAAAAGAGCCTATGAGTATGCACGAAAGGGCCTGAAAAAGGAACTTGCCCCGGTGAAAGTTATATTCAGGGAACTGGAACTGCTCTCGTTCAGCATTCCGATTGCAAAAATCAGGCTGGTCTGCAGCAAGGGAACATATGTCCGGGCTTTTGCAAGAGATCTTGGCATGGCGCTTGAAAGCGGAGCATACCTGTCATCACTTGTCAGAACTTCGATAGGTGAATTCAAACTTGAAAGTGCATATTCACTGGAAAGTTTTAAAAATTTTCTGGAAGATTTGAAACAAACATGAAAATTCTTCGTATAAAGGAATTCCTAAATTCAAAATATAAATTGTCTTATTATGAAATTGTCACAATTCAGGTACACTCTGCCGCCGGAACTGATTGCACTTTATCCCGCCGGGAACCGCGATGAATCAAGGTTGCTGGTTGTAAACAGGAAAACGGGAGCGCTGGAACACAGGGTGTTTAAGGAAATTACGGAGTATTTTAATGAGCATGACGTTCTGGTTTTCAACAATACGAAAGTTTTTCCGGCACGGCTGTACGGCAACAAGGAGAAAACAGGAGCCGAGATAGAAGTGTTTCTTTTAAGGGAGCTCAACAGGGATCAGCGGCTGTGGGATGTGCTGGTCGATCCTGCCCGAAAAATCAGGATAGGGAATAAGCTGTACTTTGGTGAAGACGATCTCCTGGTTGCTGAAGTTATAGATAATACAACTTCCAGGGGAAGGACACTCCGCTTCCTGTTCGACGGAACCTATGAGGAATTCAAACAGACTCTTTACAGCCTGGGCGAAACTCCGCTTCCCAAATTTATTAACCGGCCGGTGGAACCTGAAGACAGTGAACGTTATCAGACGATCTTTGCAAAACATGAAGGCGCCGTTGCCGCCCCAACGGCCGGCCTGCATTTCAGCAGGGAACTGCTGAAGAAGCTGGAGATCATAGGCGTGGAATTCGCGGAGATAACCCTGCATGTTGGACTTGGAAATTTCCGGAGCGTGGATGTTGAAGACCTTACCAAACACAAGGTTGATTCAGAAAGGATCCGGATTACCGAGGAGGCAGCTGATATTGTCAATAAGGCTAAAGACAACAAATACAAAATATGTGCAGTGGGGACCACAGTTGTCAGAACTCTTGAAAGCTCCGTTTCAACAAACGGATACCTCAAACCATTCGACGGATGGACCAACAAGTTCATCTTTCCTCCCTATGAATTCAAAGTTCCCGATATGTTCATAAGCAACTTCCACCTGCCATACTCCACCCTCCTGATGATGGTTGCAGCTTTCGCAGGTTATGATCTGCTTTTTGAGGCATATAAAACAGCTGTTAAGGAAAAATACAGGTTTGGCACCTATGGTGACGCCATGCTGGTGATATAGGACGGGAACTGCCAATCCACTCCCGGGTATCATTCGGTATCATTATGATAATGGCCGGAGCTTAAAAGCATCCGGCTGTTCTGTTAATATATTAACACTAAAAATCACTCAGGATTTTTCTTTCTGTCTCCCGGCTCATTACTTTCTATATTTCAGGATTTAGCCCCTTCCGGAATAATTTCTAAAATTCAATACAGCCTGTTAACATCCTGTTGATAACAAATTCCGGAAAAGTCCGTTTATAAAGTTGCTGTAACGGCGTAATCTGATCATTTGATGGTAAAATGATACCACCTGGATGACAGATCGGGGCAGCGGGTTTTTGAATTTTAACAGTTTGAAGCTGAATCCTGAAATAACTTCTTTCAGACGGATATCTTCATTTTCCGTAAGATATTTTCATTGCCGGAAATCTCTCTGGCTGTTCAGTGTTTTATTTTTCATATTGAGTTCAGTTAACGATGCCTACTCCCAGATCCCATGGCAGGCCGGTTATGCCTATTGTAAAAAGATCACCATACAGGCGAGCCAGATAGAAATATCAGGGTTTGGTCCACATAATAATTTTCCCGTTCTCATAGATATTACGGATAATGATCTGAGAACCTGTTCATATGGCGGATATATGGAAAATGCCTCAGGCTATGATATCAGGTTCACAACTTACCTGGGGATTCGGCTGTATCATGATATTGAAGGTTACGACCCAATAAGCGGCAGACTGACGGCCTGGGTCCGGATCCCTTCGCTTTCCAAAATAAATACCGATATTTTTCTCTTTTTTGGGAATCCCTCAATATCATCGAACTCATCATCGTCCGCCACCTGGAGCAGCAACTATAAAGCAGTATGGCATTTCAATAACTCGATTGCCAATGCATCTGCCTTTCCCCTGGTATCCTCGGACTTCGGCAGCACCAGTACCACAGGAAAAATTCTTGAAGGACGGAATTTCATAAGAACGTCGCACCAATATATCAGTGTAAATTATAATGATGCTCTTGATTTCAATGACGCGATTACAGTATCAGCCTGGATAAATCTGGTAACAAACGATATTGACCAGAAAATATTCAGTAATCAAAATAACATCAGTGGCGGCTATAAGCTTGGAATATATACTGACGGGAAGGTTGAATTTGAAATTAGAACATCAGATAATCATCCTTACCTTAACAGGAGTGCACCGGATGGTACTATACTGTCAACTTCCACCTGGTATTATGTTGTGGGAGTATACAGTAATTCTGAAGATTACATTAGAACATATGTAAACGGCGGCCTTGATAGGCCAATGGTTACCGATAAGACTGCAGGATTAACCGGAAGCGGAAATCCGGCCATCGGCAGGGAAACCTGGAATGACCCAAGTACCTTTGACGGAAAATTCAATGGTATAATCGATGAACTCAGGGTGCAAAATATTGCCAGGGACGCCGGTTGGATAAAAACTGAATTCAATAACCAGTCATCGCCTTCAACATTCTACACAGTCGGCCCTACCGCATCAAATCCCGTTGCAGTTTGTAAACCCGTTACCCTATATCTTGATGCCTCAGGCAATGCAAGCCTTACCGTACCTATGGTCGACAACGGAAGCAGTTCATATTGCGGATTGGTAAAAACACTGAACAAATACTCCTTCAGTTGCTCCAATCTGGGAGAAAACATTGTTACACTGACTGTGGCAGATCCTTTTAATACTGTTACATGCAATTCTACAGTTTTGGTTCGGGATGCCATCCCCCCGGTAATATCGAACTGTCCTGCGGACATTTCTGTAAGTGCCGATGCGGGAAGCTGCGGAGCCAGGGTGAACTGGACCGAGCCCACGGTATCGGATAACTGTACCCCGACAGTTAACATTGTCTGGATCAAATCAAAACTACCCGGAAATTTTTTTCCTATCGGGACCACGCAGGTCAACTATATCGCACGGGATGCTTCAGGGAATACCAGTACTTGCTCATTTACCGTAACGGTGAATGACAACACCATGCCCCTGATTAACTGCAAAGTTTCCGGCCAGCAGAATGTTCCGGCAAATACTAACTGTAAATATGTTCATAGCGGCACTGGCTGGGATGCCACTGCTAGCGACAACTGCACTGTCAGTTCCCTGGCATACACGCTCACGGGTGCCACCAGCGGGAGCGGAAGCAGCCTGGATAATGTTGTATTCAACATTGGTCTTACAACAGTTAACTGGGAAGCAACAGATGCCGCCGGAAATAAATCGCAATGCAGTTTCACGGTCAATGTAACCGACAATATCATTCCTGTAGTAATATGCCCCCCTGACATAACACATGACAGTGACCCGGGAATGTGCAGCTACACTTTTACACCGGCACAGGCCACAGGAACCGATAACTGCGGAATAGATTACGTGACCGGGACGAGAAGCGACGGACTTTTGCTTTCAGATCCATATCCTGTGGGAGTGACAACAATCACCTGGACTTCCACTGATCTGAACGGAAATACCAGCCTTCCGTGTTATCAGAAGATTACTGTTTTGGATAAAGAAAAGCCAGTGTTTGCGGCACCACCGGCAGTTACTGTCTGCCGTTCTTCAGATTGCAGCTTCGACTCAAATATTATTCCGGCAATTACCGGTAATGTTTTCGGTGAATCAGATAATTGCACACCCCAGGCTTTGTTGGAGATAGAACATAGCGATGATCTTTCTGGCATAACTGATTGCAATACAGCCGGCACAATACTGAGGACGTGGAAAGTCACAGATGAAGCAGGGAATTTTACCGAAAAGGTCCAGGCAATTGTTGTAGAACCGCTTCCAACTGTCACAGTAGGGAATGACGTATCATCGATCTGCACCGGCGGGAATGCCGATATAGTTATTAACAGTTCAACCGTAAATTCAATACCTTCAGATTTCAGTATTGATGTAAAGGTGACATCGACCGATCCCGGTAATCTGAGTGGTACCGCCCCCCTGGCAGACTTTGTTCTTGCAAAATCCCAGCTGCCTTATACCATTAACGGGACATTGATTAACAATTCAGGCAATCCCATTGAAGTTACGTTCAGGTTCACGCCGAAAATTGCAGGTTGTAATGATGGCTCGACAGTGAGTACTGAAGTCACGGTCCACCCCGATCCGGCATGGGGGGCCATAGTAGTAACCCCGGGAAATATCTGCCTTGAAGGGGAAGTCACTTTTTCAGCCGAGCTTAACGGTTCCGCCGGGGGCAGCGTAGAGTGGATACGGTCGGAGACATCAGGTGGGGCAGGCATTGTGGTCCACAGCCCAGACATACCTTTATCACCGGGAACATATTATTACCGTCCTCACTATACTGGCGGCTACGGTGGCTGCAACCTTTCAGACGGCACGGAGACTATGGTCACGGTCCACCCCGACCCGTCGTGGGGCACGATAAATACACCCCAGCCGGATATCTGCGTTGGCGGCAGCGTCACCTTCTCGGCAGTGCTCAATGATGCAGCCACGGGTACTGTAGAGTGGATACGCTCGACAAGCCCGGGAGGGTCAGGCACGGTTGTTACCAGCCCGAATACACCCGATACACCAGGAACATATTATTACCGTCCGCACTATGCGGGGGGATATGGCGGCTGCAACCTTTCAGACGGTACGGAGACTATGGTCACGGTCCACCCCGACCCGTCGTGGGGCACGATGGATGCACCCGAGCCGGATATCTGCGTTGGGGGCAGTGTCACCTTCTCGGTAGTTCTCAATAATGCAGCTACGGGT
>WXFD01000015.1 GCA_009877105.1 Bacteroidales bacterium | reverse complement strand
AAAGCCCTAGGTTATAAATCCCCAAAATCTATTTTAAATGACCAGAACTATTGAAAAACGTCTAATTTTGATTGGCCCGAAATATAGGGAAGCTTACACTTACTCTGAATATGGAAATTAATCACCCAAAAAGCACCTATATAAATAGGCCGGCCGGAGAAAAATACCATATGGGAATTATATGGGATTTTGATTGGGGTTTTGGCTTTGAGGTTAAATTTAAGCATTATGACTTATCAACAGCAGCATTGCCTCTATTCTGGGAACAAAACACAGCAGGTAAAACATTTTTTAGCAGATTAATGGAAGACCCAGTTGTGAAAGATTTATTTGCTGAACGATGGGCCTGGTTCAAAACCAATGCTTATGAAGAATTAAAAGACTATGTAATTACCTGGTCTGTTTTAATTCAGAACGCTTTGCCAAAAGATCATGAAATCTGGGGTAAGCGTGGATCTAGTGGAGATGCTTCTACAGATCTTGAGAGGGTACTTGAATGACTTGATGCCAGAGTTGCCTACATTGATACCTATGTGGCAGGATTTTAATCCAGTAATGTCTTAACCTCCCAAATAGCTGGACATAACTTGAAAAACAAATTAGGTCTGATTAATTTGGGGAATCATGGGAAAGGAAACAGGTTCAATGGCCTGATTACGGCGAGACAGATATAAGGAACAAACAATTCAATACGGTAATGAAAGTATTAAAAGATGATAATTACCGGGAAAAAATCAATTCTTACACAAAGCAGGACTGGAAGCCGCTATTTGATCTGATCCCCCTGATTGAACAGACAGACAAATTCGGTGATGATACGGAAGCCATGAAGTCGCTGGAAAAGGGTATTTTCATTATGGATCCTTATGAGGAACACCATGTAGTTGAACAGTTCCGCGAAGCTGTTTATGCAATACCGGTCATGATTGATTTTGACTGGTCTGCCTGGGATGAAGGCAGGAAAATAGTCAGTGATGATAATTTCGACTATGATAGCATCGATATACCAACCAAATGCAAAATAATATCGGCAATTGTCCGGAATGATCGTTTTTGCAGCGGCAGGCTGGTAAGTGCTTTTGAGACCGGAATGATGCTTAAAGTGCTCAGATCTATTCAAAGGCAGGCGGAACCAGGGGAACCGGCAAAATGACCGCAAGTTACTCATAACTGTAAGGTACAGCTGAAATAACCGGCTTATGGACATTGCGGAAGGAGTATTTCAGAAGCCTCGCACCCCCGCCCGTACACGGGAATAAGGGGTTATTAAGCAGATCTTCCGGCTGCCGGGATCAAAACACCGGAACATATTGAGATACACGGGAAGCCGGAGCCTTCATCCTTGCGGTGTTTATGTGCACCGGGAACCTGCATGAAAATACTGCCGGCATTTCACTACTGGCGGATCTGCATGCTGATCAGCCTGTTCCCCCCGCCTCCTTCACTGAAACTTTCGCATATTGGTCCCGGTTCCTGACCGCGGGCCGGGCTGTGATATTTTCCGTGCTTTTTTTCTACTTTTAGCAGGCTATTGGGGTTCAGCTATGAGTATCATACCGGATACGGATGTTTTCAGGAGCATTCAGAAAGGAGACCATAAGGCTTTCAGTCAACTTTTTGACAGCTACTACATTTCATTGTGTTTCTTTGCTGCCAGGTACCTTCATGATCTCAGCCTGGCCCGCTCACTGGTCCAGGATCTTTTCATCGATCTGTGGCAAAGGAGGGAAAAAATTGAAGTGGCCGTTTCGGTGAAGGCATATTTGTACATCTCCGTAAAGAACAGATGCATTGATTATCTCAGGGCAAAAAGACCCGAAGCGGGAATCACGGAGCCGGAAGCAGCCGTCAGCCAGGTGCCCTTCCGCGATCTTATAGAAGAGGCGGAACTGAATGAACGGATAAATCTTTCAATAAACCGGCTTCCCGACAAGTGCCGTGAAATATTCCTGCTGAGCCGCATGGAAGGCTTAAAGTATGCCGAAATTGCAAGAAAACTGGATCTTTCTGTAAAAACGGTGGAGATGCAGATGGGTATAGCCTTAAGGAAAATAAGGGAGAGTTTGTCCGATTATTTAACTCTCCTGCTCCTTGCATTTCTTTGTAAAAAATTATTCATGCTGTTACAGGGTGTCCTTTGATTTTTTCGTCTTATCCAAAAAAGATTTCAGAATTGGAAGAGACGAATAAACTCGACATCCTTATCGGGAAGATCATATCGGGCAATGCTTCCCCTGAAGAGCTGCAGCAGGCGGAGGACCTCCGGAACCAGGATCCCGGTATTACAGATTTCCTGGCACAAAGCCGCAAAGCCTGGGACAATACGCGGTATTTCCTTTCGCCTGAGGATTATGGCTCAGATAAGCAGCTGCTCGGGTCGAAATACAGTGAATTCCTTTTCGGGAAAATATGGCTGGTGAGCCGAAGGGTACTGATATACAGGATTGCGGCCATTTTAGCTTTCCCTGTTGCACTGGCAGCCGGATGGTATGGTTTCGGAAAAGGATTCCTCAGAAGCAGCCTGGCTTCACAGGTCTGTGTTATTTCATCGCCGCCGGGCAACGTCTCGAAAACAATTCTGCCCGACGGAACCTGGATATGGATCAATACCGGTTCATCGGTTTCATACAACACCGCTGCATTCAACCACGGGAAAAGGGAAGTTCAGCTGACTGGCGAGGCCTATTTCCAGGTTTCCCCCGACAAGGGCAGGCCTTTCATCGTTGAAACCCCTCATGCCAGTGTGAAAGTGACTGGTACATCCTTTAACATTAAAGCCTATCCTGACGATCCTGATTTTGAAACGGTTCTTGCCGAAGGCAGTGTAGAGCTCAGCCTGAAGCAGGCTGACAGCAGGGTTATCCGCATGAATCCCGGTCAGCGGATCATGTACAATTCACGAAACGACAGCGTGAACATAAACGAGGTAGATGCTGAAATATATACCTCGTGGCGCAACATGGAACTGATCTTCAAGGATGCCTCACTTAACGACCTGGTACGTAAGCTTGACAGTATCTACGATATCAGGTTTCATCTTGAACCAGCCAGCCTCGGCGATTACCGGTTCAGGGGAATGTTCAGGTACAATAATAACCTGATCGAGGCGCTGGAAAAAATCAAAAAAACATCCGGCATTAATTATTACATTGAAAATAAGGAAGTCTGGTTAAGAATTGCAAAATGAACTGCCTATGACAAAGAAAAGAAGAGGATTTCTGATCACGTACTGAAATATTGAAAAAGAGGGAAACTGTGGTGGTTTCCCCTCTTTTGGAATTTCATTAGTTCTTGAAAAACTAACTGTTAATTAAAAAACACTCAAATCTATGAATTATTTTAGAAAACCGCTGCGGGAATTGCCCTTTCAGCAAAAAAAGTTGTTGCTGATTGTGCAATTGAGTCTCCTTCTCTTTCTATTTCCCGTTTTATCTTCCCATGCCTCCAGTGCCTACGCTGAGAAAACAAGGCTCACGATAAAACTGGACAATGTCAGATACTCGGATGTATTCGATGCCATTGAAAAGCAATCGGAGTTCTATTTTTTCTATAACCGCGATTATTTCAATGACAGGCGTCTTATTTCAGTCGACTTTAAGGATGTACTGATAAATGATCTTTTAAATGAATTATTCAGGAATGATGGAATCACCTACGAAATTTCCGATCGGAGCATTTTACTGAGAGTTCCCGAATCCAGGTCAGCTGAAGGAAGCAGGGTTGCTTCAACACAGCAGCGGACCATCTCAGGCACGGTTGCCAATTCCAGCGGAGAATTTCTGCCCGGCGTTACCGTTGTTGAAAAAGGTACGGGCCGGGGGACGATAACCGGCAATGACGGGAAATTCTCACTTGCCGTTTCTGATAATTCAGCAATCCTGGTTTTTTCCTTTGTAGGGATGAAGACACAGGAAGTTCCGCTTGAAGGAAGAGTAAATATTTCCGTCGTGATGATCGATGAAACGGTCGGACTCGACGAAGTTGTGGTGATCGGCTATGGCACCCAGAAAAAGATAAATCTTTCCGGGGCCGTTGATGTTGTGACATCAAAGGATATCGAAAACCGGCCGGTTAACAATGCCGTTGACGCTTTGCAGGGCCTGGCGCCGAACCTCAACCTGTCCATTGGCAATGAAGGAGGCGAGCTGGGGGCAAAGCACAAGCTCAATATCAGGGGCATAGGCTCCATAAGCGGAACGGGAGGGAATCCCTACATCCTGATAGACGGGGTTGAAGGTGATATCAACCTGATCAACCCGTCGGATATTGAAAGCATCTCTGTTCTGAAGGATGCTTCTGCATCAGCCATATACGGAGCCCGAGCAGCATTTGGCGTCATCCTGGTAACCACCAGGAAAGGATCATCCTCTGGCTCCCTGATAAATTACTCGAACAATCTGTCCTTCTCAGATCCGACGGTACTTCCAAAAATCGTGAATTCACTCAGATGGGCCGAATACTTCAACCTTGCATCTGCCAATGACGGTGATTCACCCATATTCTCGAATGAAACAATTGAAAAGATCAAGAAATACCAGAGAGGTGAGCTCAAGGACTGGACAGAGCCCTATGAGGTGGAGCCCATGTTCTGGAAATCATACCAGGATTCCTGGGCCAATACCGACTGGTACAAGGAGGAATACAGGCGGTGGGCTCCGAAATCGACTCACAATATCAGTATTAGCGGCGGAGACAAAAACACCCAGTATTATATTTCAGGCGCCACCTTCAACCAGAAAGGCCTGATAAAATGGGGCGATGACAAATATACCCGCAATAACGTAAACGCCAAGGTCAATACACAGATTAACAGCTGGCTGCGTGCCAATTTTCAGACCAGGTATGACAAATCCGAACTAACCGGACCCAGCTACAATACCGACCTGTGGTATCACAATATAAGCCGGCGCTGGCCCACCAACGGCGTATACACACCTGACGGGAACCTGTTTTATGAAATGGAACAGGTATGGCTTAAATACGGCGGGAGAGCCCGGACCGAGAGCAACCAGCTCAACATAATTCCCGGCCTGGAGATTGAGCCGGTCAGCGGACTGGTGCTTCATGCCAACTACCGGTACAGGAAGAATTCAGAAACTTCGGAAGCTCACAATTCCAAAATCAAGGTCACCCTCGCCAACGGTTACGAAGCCTACCTCGAACCCAATAATTCCATTGAAGAGCGAAGCGGGGAGGAGATCTATAATTCACCGAACGTTTATCTCGACTTCAATAAAAAAATAGGCGGACATGAAATAATGATCCTGGCCGGGTATGAGCAGGAAGTCATCAGGTATTCCTCACTTTATGGCCGGAAAGACGATATTATCACCGACAATGTTCCTTCGATGAGTACGGCCACGGGCAAGGAATATGCTTCGGGAACCAAGGGGCACTGGGCCACACAGAGTTATTTTTCAAGGCTGAACTACAGTTTCCAGGGAAAATACCTGCTTGAACTCTCAATGCGGCGCGATGGCACTTCCAAATTTGCAAGCGGTCACCGCTTCGGGAATTTTCCATCGGGCTCAGTAGCATACATTATTTCGCAGGAGCGTTTTTTTGAACCTCTCTCACAATACATAAATTTTCTCAAATTCAGGGCTTCATACGGTTCGCTGGGAAACCAGGATGTAGCGAACTACCTGTATGTTGAAACCCTGCCTATTTCCAGCAGACTGGCTTACATACTCGATTTCGACAGGCCAAATTTCGCAGGAATGCCCGGGATCTCGAGTCCGACCCTCACCTGGGAAAAGGTCCGTACGGCAAATTTCGGTGCAGATATAAGCTTTCTCAAGAACAGGCTGACGGGATCATTTGATTATTTCGTAAGAAAGACCCTTGACATGCTCGGCCCGGCTGAATCCCTTCCCGCATTGCTGGGAACAGCTGTGCCCCAGAGCAATAATGCTACCTTGCGAACAAAGGGTTTTGAACTGTCACTGAGGTGGAGAGATCAGATCCAACAGTTTCAATATTCCGTCGAATTCATGCTTGCCGACAATATAAGCAAGGTTCTGGATTATTATAACCCCCAGGGGATTCTCAGCGCTCCTTTTTACAAGGGTAAGTACATTGGCGAAATATGGGGTTATAAAACAGCCGGATTGTTCCAGTCGGACCAGGAGGCCCAGGAAGTTGATCAGTCGTACCTTTCGAAGGAGCCCTGGCGTGCAGGTGACGTACACTATACCGACTTAAATTCCGACAACAAGATCGACATCGGGAAAAACACCGTGGATGATCACGGCGATCTGATGATTATCGGGAATTCCACACCTAGATACTCATACAGCCTTCTCTTAAACGGCTCATGGAAAGGCATCGATCTGAATATGCTGCTGCAGGGGATAGGCAAAAGGGATCTGTGGCTCTCCGGCCAGCAATTCTGGGGGGCTGCAGGGGGCTTGTGGAACGCTACCGCCTTTGAGGAACACATGGATTACTGGAGTCCGGAAAATCCCGACGGTTATTTCCCCACCCCATACCTGGGAAAAGGATCTAAAAACCAGCAGGTACAGACAAGATATCTTCAGAACGCAGCATACCTGCGACTGAAATCCATAAGCATAGGTTACACCCTGCCCGCATCGCTGGTGCAAAAGGCCTTTATCAAAAACCTGAGGATATTCATTGCCGGTGAAAACCTTTTAACCTTTACCAGGCTGATGAAGAATTTTGATCCGGAGGGCACTTTCGGCTATTACGGATCAGGGAAATCATATCCCATTCAAATGACCGTCACATCAGGTGTTAATGTAACCTTTTAAATCAATTGAATCATGAAATTATATTCACCAATATCAGCCGGCAGAGGAGCATTACTGATCATACTGGCAGGATATTTACTATTCAGCTCATGCAGTGAGGATTTGCTCAACAAATATCCGCTGGATCAGATCACATCTGAATCATTTTTCAGTTCTGCCGAAGACCTGGAGCTATATGCCAACAGGTTTTATCCTCTTCTTACTGCCGATGCAGGCTATTTCTTCACGATAATGATCGATCAGAACAGTGACAATATGGCGCCTTCCGCATTTGATCCGCGGCTAGCGGGAGTACGGACAGTTCCGCCTTCGGGAGGCGACTGGGAATGGTCAGACATCAGGCAGGCCAATTATTTTCTTGAGCACTGCAACAAGGCCCAGGGAGCAGAAAGTGAAATAAATCATTACATCGGAGAGGTAAGGTTCTTCAGGGCCTATTTATATTTCAACAAGGTTAAGATCTTCGGGGATGTGCCATGGGTGTCCAAGCCTCTGACCACCAATTCACCGGAACTGATGGGGCCCCGCACCAGGCGCGACATCGTTGTGGATTCGATCCTGGCCGATCTTGATGTCGCGATCAGTTACCTGAAGAGTGTTGAGGAAGCCAACCCGTTCAGGATAAACAAACAGGTGGCAATGCTTCTGAAGGCACGCATATGCCTCTACGAGGGAACCTGGGAAAAGTATCATCAGAATGATCCTTTCGGGGTTCAGGGTTCAGATGGTTCAGCATTGATCCAGAAAGCTGAAGCAACCGCCAGACAGCTGATGGATATGAATATCTACAGCATTTATAAAGGGCCTGCCGGGGATGAATACCGTTCCCTTTTCAACCAGCTTGATTACTCCGGGAACCCCGAGGTAATGCTCTGGAAACATTTTGACCTGTCGCTCAAAATCGTAAATAATGTTTCACGAAGCCTTTCAGGGGGCGGAGGCAATACAGGAGTTACAAAAGGGCTGATTGACAGTTATCTGTGCACCGACGGCAAACCGATTTCTGTAAGCCCTGACTTTCATGGCTATGGTTCGCTCCTGGAAGAATTCAGTGATAGGGATCCGCGGCTTTCACAAACAATTTACAAAAAAGGGGACTATCAGACACAAAACGGTCCAGGGGGGGCATTCATCCAGTTCGGACTGCCTCCGATTGATCAGAACGGACCATTCAGGAGCACAACCGGTTACAGTCTGCGTAAGGGTATCAATAATGAATATACCCAGCAAACTGCAGAAAATATCGGAACCAAAGGGTCAATCATATTCCGCTATGCAGAAGCCCTGCTGATCTACGCTGAAGCAAAGGCAGAACTTGGGACACTCACCCAGGCAGATGCAGATATATCTGTAAACCTCCTTCGCGACAGGGTAAACATGCCACACCTGGATATCAACGATATTGCCACTGATCCCCGCTGGGATTTTCCCGACCTGTCACCGGTTATAAATGAAGTAAGAAGGGAGAGAAGGGTTGAAATGGCCTTTGAAGGAACAAGATGGGATGATATTGCCCGCTGGAAGGCTGACGGGCTCATCGTGAATAAAAGGCCCAGGGGAGTCAAATACATCGGTTCTGACCTGGAAGGAGCCTATAAGGATGCCAACGGGAACCCGACAATTACAATAGGTGTCAATCTGTTTGTGGATGAGGACGGTTTTGTGGATCCCTACCAGGCATTCCTGCCCAATGGATACAAATTCAATCCTTCGCGGGATTACCTGGCTCCCATTCCGTCAAATGAAATTACCCTCAACCCTAACCTGAAACAGAATCCGGGCTGGTAAAACCGGGCCGGCATCTGAGTTCAGGCAGGGCAGACTATCAATGAACTGTCCGGCTGTTCAGTGTGCTGTCCAATAATATGGACAGTCACACGGGCAGCCGGCTAGTTTCTGCCAGTACCAGCCATTCATTGGGGAAAAGGACCTCCCGGAGCTTAAAGCGCGATATCACCAACCGGACTGTTACCGACCATGTCGCCAGGGATTCCCGGACCAAGTATTCATCTTGCCCTGTTCTCACTCTCAACATGAAGGATGTGCAATATCCGGTGGATTATGGGTGAGAGGAACACGGCAGTAATGCTCAGAAATGCTATTCCGCTGTACAGTGCATACAATGATGAAAATATCTTTGCCCCGGGCGAAGTCAGCTCAACGACGGGTCCCATCCCGGTAAGAATCATGCACGCCATATGGAAACTGTCGAGCAGGTTTAACCTGCCTGCAAAATGATATCCTGCCATTCCCAGCACCAGTGAAAATGCGATCAGGACCGATGAGAAAACAAAGTATTTGCCCAACCTTAGAAGAAACCTTGAAAAAGGCAATACTTTCTGCGTGTGATGTTCAAAATGTATTTTCATAAATTCAGATCGATACCAGGTAAATATAATTTTCCCGTGTGACGGGCACTGCGGGTCAGCAATCGGCTTCCGCTGACTATCCGGATTTCGGGACTTCCATGAAAAACAAGGGTATCCTGAAATACCTGTTAAAATTAAAGAATTCAGGGAAAATACCGGAAGGCGGCAGTAACAGAATCCCGTACGAAAACATCGACTCCCGGATCGTATAATACGAGGCCGGCCGGCAGTCGGACCAGGTGTCTTAATTTATTTTAACATATCGCTGTCTGTTTTAATAATTGCTTAAGTATTGACTGGGCTTTTCTTTTCTACTTTTCAGCGTTTAACATATTTTAACTGACAACTGATCCTAAGGACCCCGGCTTAATTTGTTCCATACGCAGAGAGACATGAAAGTATCCTGATCCCAGTCATATGCTGCCAATGGTGCGGTTTGCCGGCTCCTGTATCTTATTATTCATTGTAAATAACTGATCATGAAACAAATTGCAGCAATCTGCCTACTGGCAGCAACCGCCTTCTCATGTCAAAACGATCAAACCGTTGTTAAAACACATCTTGAACTTGCCAATCTGAAAGGCAGCGTCCGGATGGTGGATAAAACGGTTCATAATGCCGAGGCGAAGAGCGTTTGCCCGGCAGCTGACAAGCTGGAAGCTAATCAGTCAACCTATGTCTATAACCGAAGCGGAAACCTGGAGGAATCATCCATGATAGATCCCAATGGCAGGGTTACGGAAGTATCAAAATATATATACAATAAAAGGGGCAGATGCATCGGGATTGATAAATTCTCCGGCAACACGAAAACGGGCAGGGAGGTGCCTGTCCTGGACGGAGGAAAGATGACCGAACTCAAAATTTATGATGGGGATAATACCAATATCATTACCTACAGGTACATTTACTCGGGTGACGATATTTCAGTAACCAGGACCATTGACAGGGAAGGAAATGAGAGTAGCAGCGTAACAAATGAATATGTCAACGGCGAGCTTGTATCACAAACTGAAAGGGACGGGAACGGCGATATAAAAAGCATCAGCAGGTTCGTCAGGAATCCGCACAATGATGTAACGGAATACATCATTTCGGTTCCGAAGAATAACGAGGAATACAGATTCAATTTTGAGTATGAATACGATGAAGCCGGCAACTGGGTCAGACAAACCCAGTATTATGACGGCAGGATCGTTAACATAGTAATACGGAACATTACCTACTTTGAAGTTTAGATTTCGGGAAATACACCAAGTGATTTTTCAGGGCCGGGTGGAATCAGAAAATATCTGATCAGGATAAAATCCCGGCCTGCCGCCTGAATCGCACAATAACCCCTTGCGTGTAACCTGTTCCAGCCATTTTAATAAATAGAGCCGATGTCATGATGGTTCATGATGCGGCATTCCATTTTCCAAGGTTTTCAGAATACGACCGGATCTCCCCGGGCGACATGTAAAGATCGTTTGTTTTTTTATTTTTCCTGTCGTTGTGGGTTATCTCAGTCAGTCTGAACAGTTCCCATCCAAAGCCCTTTTCGATTGTCAGCCTGTCGGTTGATTTTTCTTCGGCAGCTCGTGCTTTCCGTGAGACCACATATTTAACTGAAAAACCCAGGTATTTCAATGCACCGATTCTCATATATCTTTCCTGGTGGCACAGTTCATGGACTACAAGACCTTTAATTGCCGGTTTGTCAAACCTCCTGGTCTTTGTACTGAAAACCATCAATCGCATAAACGGCGGCAGCCAGATGGAAAAGGCATAAAAGTTCAAGGGCGCCATCCCTATTAAAATCTTTTTGCCTTTCAGCAAAGGGAATGACCTTTCTATCAGTTCCCGTGTTAGTTTCCTGTAATAACGGAGCATATTGTACGGTTAAAAAATAATATGCTAAAATTGCATCAAACCATGTTAAAGTCCTTCATCGCCCCGGTAATTCAGCCCATAAACGGGTTTTATCCGGAACCTGCGGATCCTCCAGGGACTTGATCCGGCCCGTCTTATCCCTGAGGCTGTTCTTCCTTTCTTCATGCCTGACCAGGAAACCCTTGAAGCGCAGGTCAGTTTTTAACACACCTTACCGATAACCCTGCGTTTCCCGGGTTTCGTGCATTAAATATGCCTTCCCATGATCCCATGAAGAAAAACATTACGGTATTTATATCACCCCCTGTTTGCGGGACGGCCCAGAATGTTCCCGCGTATCCAAGGTCGCCGAAATTAATATTGTCGATATTTCTCCAACCGCCCGGCAGGACAGTGAATCCCGATTCGTTCCTGACATTGGGGCCGGTCTTTACCCAATGTGAATCGCCGGCTTCCCTGAGCTTGTCGGCAACTTCATAATTATTGCCGAAATGGCTGAAAAGTGCCATCCACTCATCATATTTGGGGACATGCCAGCCCTCGGGGCACAGTTTGTCTGAAGCTACTGTGTGCCAGTTATAAAGGGCGCCGTAAATATCCTTGTACTTATCATCATTCAGGTACCAGCAGTAAGCGGGTTCCTGCGTTGTTTCCCATTCTTCGCCGGCTTTTACTTCCGGTATCGCAGTTCCGTCGCTGAGGCTTGAGGTTCTCAGATTTTCTGCCATCCATGTTTTGCCTCCTATGCGAATGGTCTTGTACACGTTACCCGTAATGTCGGTTACAGTATTGTATACAGTGTCGGGATTGAATGTGATCGCACCTGTCATCGAACCCCGGGTGGTGAATGTAACAACCTGTCCGTATCCGGTCCCTTCGGCATTTGTTGCAAATGCCCTTGCATAATAGGTTGTGCCGGGCGTCAGGTTCTCAAGATAAACATTGAAAGATCCGGCGCCCGAACCCTGGTAAAACAAGTTATCCTTAAGAATATATGGTTCCGCAATGTAATTGCTGAAACAGACCCCGCGGGCTATTACACGGCCGCCTCCGTCTCCGGTGGTATTCCCTTCTATCAATGCCGATGTTGTCAAAACCCCGGAAACTGTACCTGTTGTAACTTCAGGTTTTTGCACATCCTTCATGCAGCCGGACATGACCAGCATTGTCAGACTGAAAGTCCAGACCCATTTAAATATTCCCTTTCTGTATTTCATCAGTACATCATTTTTTAAAAGATCAGATACCTGTCTGCCAGCGGAGCATGGAACCAGGCATGCCTCAAAGCGATTATATTTATCCGTGCCTGTGTTTCTGGCCATTCATACGGGTTTCTTAATTATTTCTCACCTTTATAAAGAAACTCATTAACGGAGAGGTGCAAAGATACATCCTTTTACCATTAATGTCTTTCACAGGGCCCGGATACTGTCAAATACCGGTCCCCGTATCATAAACAGGCATTCCTGTGCCGCAAATATCGTTCCACACCATGCAGCAAATGATGTACCCGGCAGCCATAGATACCGGACCATTCAGGGGCTGATATCATTTTTCACTTTCATTTCAGTCTGTTGCAACCGGAGTCATGTTTTTTATGTTCAGGAAAAGCAACATGGAGTATATTTGCATATTATGGCACAAATGAGATCGCCTCTGGCATTAGGGACCGGGAACGTATGGAACCTTCTTCTTCAATATGCGATTCCTTCGGTGATTGCCATGACGGCCGCTTCGCTGTACAATATCACCGACAGCATCTTCATCGGTCACGGAGTGGGGGCTCTCGCCCTCTCGGGGCTGGCCATCACATTTCCGCTGATGAATCTTGCCATTGCTTTCGGAACCCTGGTAGGTATCGGTGCCTCAACACTTATGTCGCTCAGGCTAGGTCAGAAGGATTATGAAAGCGCCAACAGCATCCTGGGGAATGTTTTTGTGCTGAACATCATCATCGGATTGAGCTACACGATGATAATTCTTCTGTTCCTTGATCCTATCCTGTATTTTTTTGGAGCCAGTGAAGACACCCTGCCATACGCACATGATTTTATGGTTATTATCTCGCTCGGCAACCTGATAACCCATATGTATTTCGGTCTGAATGCCATGCTGAGGGCCACCGGCAATCCGGAGAAAGCCATGTATTCAACCATTTCCACTGTCATAATAAATATTATCCTGGCCCCGCTGTTTATTTTCGTTTTTGGATGGGGTATCCGTGGAGCTGCCCTGGCCACCGTTCTTGCACAGGCTTCAATGCTTACATGGCAGATCAGTTTTTTCAGCAACCGTAAGAATTTCATTTACCTGAAGAAGGAGTCATTCAGGCTGAAACGCAAGATAGTTACAGATTCAATGTCGATTGGCCTGGCTCCCTTTCTTATGAATGCAGTAGGAAGCATAATAGTTATTGTCATAAACCAGAGGCTCATCAGGTTCGGAGGTGACCTTGCCGTAGGTGCATATGGAATAATAAACAGGGTTGCCATGCTGTTCGCAATGATAGTGATGGGACTGAACCAGGGGATGCAGCCGATAGCCGGATATAATTTCGGCGCCGGTCTTCTTGACAGGGTGGGTCGGGTCCTGAAACTGACCATAATGGTGGCATCGGGAATTATGGTGGTTGGATTTCTCATATGTGAACTTTTCCCGCATGGTGTGGCATCAGTGTTTACCACTGACAGCGAACTTATAGATCTTGTGGTGCCGGGTCTGAGGATCGTAATGTTTTTTTTCCCGATTGTCGGGTTTCAGATGGTGACCGTAAATTTCTTCCAGAGCATCGGAATGCCCGGCAAGGCCATTTTTATGTCACTCACCCGCCAGGTTCTGTTCCTGCTGCCGGGCCTGATCATACTGCCACTGTTCTACGGCGTAAACGGTGTATGGTACAGTATGCCACTGTCTGACCTTTTGTCAAGTCTTATTTCGTTGTATATGCTTATTGTACAGTACAGAAAATCAGTCATAAAATCTGTATGATTCTCCTAAATGCCATTACTTAATGAACGCGAACCATGTTATAACCATCGGACGCCAGCTGGGGAGCGGCGGAAGGGAAATAGGACAGAAATTGTCGGAACTTCTCAGGTTTTCCTTTTATGACAAAGAGCTTATATGTATTGCATCGCGTGAGAGCGGGCTGAATGAAAAGTATTTTGAAAAAGCCGATGAAAAGAAACGATTCAGCCTGTTTGGCAGCATATCCGGTTTCCGGGGTCTGGACGCAACCCATACCATGAATTATTATCTGACCGATGAAACATTGTTCAAGATCCAGAGCGACGTTATCCGTAAGCTTGCCGCACAGAAATCATGTATTTTCGTGGGAAGATGTGCAGACTATGTCCTCAAGGATAATCCGGGAATACTCAGTTTATTTATTACTGCCAATATTGATGACCGGATAAAACGGGTCGCCGCTTTACAGAATCTGCCTGAGAACAAAGCCAGGACACATATTGAAAGGACCGACAGGGAGAGGGCAAGGTATTACAACTATTTCAGCGGCAGGGACTGGGGGGCCGCTGAACATTATCATCTCTGCATCAATTCATCCGTTCTCGGCATTGATGAAACTGTTGAGGTTATTGGCCGCCTGGCGCAAAAACGATTCGGCCTCAGGTAATTTACAAACGGGAAGCGAGATTAACCATTGAAAAGGCACTTTACCGGGATTTTTCCTGATTTATGCCTATGTTTGAATTCTAGTGAAGTTAATGATAATATTAAGTTCCAGTCAGCCATGAAAAAGATCTTACTTTTAACCGGTTTGCTTGTTTCACTGCTGTCGTATTCATCAACCAGTGATTTTCCATTGAAAATAAGCAGTAACGGTCGTTTTTTTACCGATCAGTCGGGCAAACCTTTCTTTATCAACGCCGACACACCATGGTCGCTGTTTGTTGCACTTGATTCCAACGAAACTGCCTGTTATTTAAAAAACAGGAAAGAGAAGGGATTTAATACAATCACTGTAAACCTGCTGGAACACTGGTTCAACGGTGAAACACTGGCCTATCCAGAAGCCAGCAGGAATAAAGCAGGCAATTATCCTTTTACCAGGTATATTGAAGGAAACATCCCTGATTTTACATTTCCTGATGAAGAATATTTCAGGCATGTTGACCGTGTGCTTGAAATGGCACTGGCTCACGGGTTCCTGGTAATGATGACTCCCGCATATATGGGTTACGACGGAGAAGGCCTGCAGGACGGGTGGTACAGGGAAGTTCTTGCCAATGGTCCTGAGAGATGCAGGAAATACGGACAGTTTCTTGGTAAAAGATATGCCAGGTTTCCAAATATTGCCTGGATAATGGATGGTGACAGGAATCCCGATCAGTTCTCACGGCCGCTTGAAACGGAAATAGTAAGGGGAATCAGGGAATTTGATAAAATTCACCTGTTCACTGCTCACTGCCATCCGGCAAACTCATCGCGCGATCATTGGGAAGGTGCTGACTGGCTCGATTTCAACTGTGTTTACACATATGCCTTTATTTCTGATAATTCGACTGTTCACGCGGAATGTCTGAGGAACTATCTCATGGATCCTCCCATGCCGGTGATTCTTTTCGAAACCACCTATGAGAATGAACAAAATGCAAATTCCCTGCAGATAAGATCGCAGATGTACTGGGGATGGCTCTGTTCGATCGCAGGGGTCCAGCTTGGCAATCTTCCCCTGTGGAGATTAGGGGAAGGATGGCAGTATGCCATGGACTGGCAGGCTTCCTATGATGCTTCGAACATGAAGAAGCTTGTTGACTCAAGAAGGTGGTGGAAACTTGTGCCTGACCTTGATCACTCCACAGTAACGGAAGGCTACGGATCAAAAAACTCATATGTTGCGGCGGCACTGGCAGATAATGGAGAAACCGCCGTCATCTACATCCCTTCGGGAGCCGGTATTCTTGTTGATCTTAAAAGGATTTCGGGAAAAAGGGTAATCGCCTGGTGGTTCAACCCGGGAAACGGGCTGTCGAAAAAAGCCGGAGAATTCACTGATAAAAGGGAAACCAGGTTCACTCCTCCCGACAAAAGGGACTGGGTGCTTGTCCTGGATGACGGAGATGCCGGATTTGGTCCCCCCGGTAAAAGTCAATAATCCGGGGATCTTCGGAACGGTATTCCCGGAACAACAGGGGATACAGACGGTGAAGCCGGATGTTCTGCAGGAAAAAGAATAATTTCTGCCAGCTCCCCTGCTTCAGTAATGAATCCGTGGTAAGTAAAAATGCTGGACGCAGATCATGCCGGCATATCAGGAAGGCTCCACCCCTCGCGGTAAGTATGCATAATAAATTCATTTGCTGCCTCGGAAGCATTGAAAGTGGCATACTTTGTATCAAAGTTGGGATGACCGTCAATTATTCTGAACTCATCGGACGTAATGACCTTCAGTGTTTCATTTCCGGAGATATTTGTAAATCTCATGTTTTCGCCGTCCCATCTGAGGGATTTATTAAGTGACTGAAGGCGTATTGCCAGCACTCCAAGGAGGACCATTTCATTGAAAGGGCCGGCATACATAAAGTTGGAGGACGTTTCGACCCTGCTTTCGGGTGCTTCCTTGCAGGCCCTTATCCAGTCCTGTTCGTGTGGTCCGTCGACATAACCGACAGCGCCAGGTATGCGGCGCAGCCATGGCTTAACCTCGGGTATCCGACCCGAGGCGAGGCGGGGATTGAAACCGCCGCAACCGCATATCAGGGTGTCCTTTGATCCGACGAAAATACAACCACCCAGCCCGTCGGCCATAAGGTTCTCACCTTCGGGAAGAATATCTGACAGCACCGGATATAATCCCCCGTCGTACCAGTAAACTTTCACAGGGGGCAATGCCAGCCTGGGCAGGTTGTCGCGGGCAGGGAAAGTGAATTCGACGGTTTCGGCCTGTGGGGCTGATTCGGTATTGAATGCGGTCGAGCTTCCCCTGACTTTTTCGGGATAGCCCAGTTTCAGTGCCCGGTAAACCGGATCGAGGATGTGGCAGGCCATGTCCCCGAAAGCTCCGGTGCCAAAATCCCACCATCCCCGCCAGTTCCACGGGGTGTATATTTCATTGTAGGGGCGCATCGGAGCAGGTCCGATAAAAAGATCCCAGTCTAGGGTCTTTGGAACAGGCATTACCTTTTTGGGTCTTTCTATCCCCTGCGGCCATATCGGACGGTCAGTCCATGTGTGAACTTCCCTTATCTCGCCAATCTCACCATTCCAGATCCATTCGCAGAGCTGCCGTACCCCGTCACCCGAATTTCCCTGATTGCCCATCTGGGTTGCCGTCTTATATCTTTCTGCAAGCCTGGTAAGCAAACGTGATTCATAGATTGAATGAGTGAGGGGCTTCTGGCAATAGACGTGCTTGCCGAGCGTCAATGCAGTTGCAGATATTACGGCATGCGTATGGTCAGCCGTTGCAACCATAACTGCATCGATGGAGCTGCCGTGTTCATCAAACATCCGGCGCCAGTCACGGTATCTCCTGGCTCCCGGAAAAGCCCTGAAACATTTATCGGCGTATTTCCAGTCGACATCACATAAGGCAACAATATTTTCTGACGACATGGCAGCAATATTCGGGTGCCCTTTACCTCCGATCCCGACACCTGCAATATTCAGCTTGTCGCTGGGTGCTTTGTACCCCAGTCCGCTGACTGCATGTCTCGGGATTATTGTAAAGCCGGCCGCCAGGGCGGCGCTCTTCCTGATGAAATCACGTCGTGAATTAACCGGGTCATTCATAATCGGGTATGCTATTAAGTTACAGAAATTTATTGCGGAATTGTCTGTAAACCAAAAGTAAAAAACATTTTTTGTATTATCCCCGATCTTTTTCCTAATTTCATGTTTTAAAATCTCAATCTGATGAATTTTATCGACCTGATAATAGTTGTGCTTCTGCTCCTGGGTGCTTTCCGTGGTTTTACCGACGGGTTCATTAAAGAGCTTGCTTCACTGGCAGCCCTTATCCTCGGGATATGGGGGGCTATCAGATTCTCTTCATTCACTGCAGGGAAGCTTTATGAATATTTTGACATGACAGGCAGATACACCGGGATCATTGCCTTTATTGTAACATTGGTCCTGATAATAATACTTGTTCATTTTGTGGGCGTGATAGTGGACAGGTTTGTAGGTTCGATTGAGCTTGGCTTCCTGAACAGGCTTGCAGGGATCGCTTTCGGGCTTTTTAAAACCGCCCTCATCCTGAGCGTGTTCTTTGTCATCCTCAATGCCATTGATGCCAGACGCCCTTTCCTTCCCAAGGAGAAACTGCAGCAGTCGAAATTTTACGGTCCCGTTTCCGATTTTGCCCCTGCACTTTTCCCGGTTATCGGAGAGGGCGACTTTTACAAAAGTTTTGACAGGTTCAAAAAGAAACCCGAAGGAATACCCATTTAAGCCTCTTTCGTATATTTGCAGTTCGAAAAAACAAAGAAAGGACCATGAATTTTGTCGAAGAACTCAAATGGAGGGGCATGTTGCATGATATCATGCCGGGAACGGAAGAACTGCTCAACAGGGAGATTACCACCGGTTACATTGGTTTTGACCCCACGGCCGACTCATTGCACATAGGACACCTGGTGCAGGTGATGCTGCTTATGCATTTCCAGCGGGCTGGGCATGTACCCGTCGCCCTGGTAGGGGGAGCAACCGGGATGATCGGAGATCCTTCAGGAAGGTCGGAGGAAAGGAATCTCCTCGATGAAACAACCCTGAGGAAAAATGAAACCGGCATCAAAAATCAGCTTTCCAGATTTCTCGACTTCAATCCGGAGCGAAAGAACAGGGCCATCATGGTGAACAATTACGACTGGATGAAAGAATATTCGTTCCTGGGATTCATAAGGGACATTGGCAAGCATATCACGGTCAATTATATGATGGCAAAGGAATCGGTGAAAAAACGGCTTGGTTCTGAAACGGATGAGGGCCTGTCATTCACTGAATTTTCCTATCAGCTTGTCCAGGGGACCGACTTCCTGCACCTTTATAAGACTCTCGGATGCAAACTTCAGATGGGGGGCTCTGATCAATGGGGCAATATTGTGACGGGAACCGAACTTATCAGGAGGAAGACCGGCGGTGATGCCTTTGCACTCACATGTCCGCTGATTACCAAATCGGACGGTTCGAAATTCGGAAAGACTGAATCGGGCAATGTCTGGCTGGATCCTGACAAGACATCACCCTATCATTTTTACCAGTTCTGGTTGAATGTATCCGACGAAGATGCTGCAAGATATATAAGGATTTTTACCATGCTTGGAAGAAATGAAATTGAAGATCTCACAGAAAGACACAAGGCCGCGCCCCATGAGAGGATACTGCAGAAAAAGCTTGCTGAGGAAATAACGGTTATGGTCCATTCCCGCGAAGAATATGAAAGCGTTGCCGGGGCATCCCAGATCCTTTTCGGAAAGGGTACCACAGAGTCACTCGCGCGGATGAGTGAAAGCACATTCCTTTCAGTTTTTGAGGGTGTTCCCGTTTATGAGATAAGCCGCGGTCTTATAAGCAGCGGAGTCAGCATTACATCGCTCTGTACGGAACATACAAGAGTGTTTGAATCGAAGGGAGAACTGCGGCGGATGGTCCAGGGAGGAGGATTAAGCATTAACAAGGTCCGGATCCTGGATCCGGAGGAAAAAATAACGGAGAATTCATTGATCAATCATAAATACCTGCTTGTCCAGAAAGGTAAAAAAAACTATTATATTCTTAGAGTGATCTGAAAGATGTTCAATTGTCAGCGTGCAAACAGATCGGCAGCCATAATTGAAACATCATCAAAAAGACCGGGGTTGCCAACCGGTATCCCAAGCTGATCAAGCATATCCATGATATTGTCCCTTACCGGTTCCATGTTGGAAATATTTTTTACTATCTCATTGGTAAGTATCTCTTTTCCGTCATCACCTTTCAGGTCGGACAAGCCGTCGGTATAACAGACCAGCTTTGAGTAATCCCGGACAATAATCTTATCCTCACGTATATAAGGTATCTCATCGAACATTCCGATTGCCACGCACTGAGAATTCAGATATGTGATACCTCCGTCAGCAGTATTATACAGAACGGGAGGGTTGTGACCCGCGTTGACATACTCCAGAATGCCGGATGATGAGTCGTATCTGGCGAGGAATGCAGTAATGAACATATCGCCCAGGGTATTGGCAACTGTAAGTTTGTTTAACTTTTCCGTCAGTATCACAAGTCCGATGTCACTTGTAAAGAGAGCTCTCAGTGCTGCCTGGAAATTCGACATCAGTATTGCAGCAGAGATACCTTTGCCCGACACATCGGCTATACAAAACCCTGTAATTGTATCGGACAGCTGAATACAGTCGTAGTAATCACCTCCAACCTCATAATGAGGGTAATAGAATCCCGTAACCACCAGTTTGCCGTCGGCGGGCATCAGGTTGTTGTCGGGGATCAGTTTCTGCTGCATTCTTGCAGCGAGTTCCAGTTCCTTTTTCAGGGCTTCCTGGCGAAGGCTCTCACTGAAGAGCCGGATGTTCTCAATTGCAACCAGGATTATACTTGAAATGGTTTGAACGAAGTTCAGGTGTTTTATAACCGGACTTACTCCCCTGCCTTCTTCATCAATATCGCCGATCAGTATGAATGCAAGGGGTACGTTGTTATTGTAGACCGGGATAATGATCTCAACGCCTTCCATACCCTGTATCTCATCACGAAATACCGTTTTCCCGTATTTAAGGAGATCTTTTTCCACGTTTATACCGGTACGGTAGTTTTCCGGAAAGCCGCCGTTCAGAATACACTCCCATGTTTCTGAATATTTGAATATCATAATTTTTCCAATCTGAAGATTGTTCCTCAGAATGGATTCGTATTTTGCCAGAAGATCTCCTGCGGGCAGATTGGCATTTATCGAAAGGGTTATATCGAGCAGTGCATCCAGTTTAAACCTGGACATTTTTAACCTGTCTGAAGAAGCATGCCTGTTTTTCATTTGTCAGAGTCAATTTCCGTTTAACCTTTACTGACAACAGTCAGAATACAATTTGTATTCATCATGCAATCCTGTCATGCTCAACTGCTATAAATCCGCCTTCCGGAATCCGCAATCCGCATTCCTGTCTGTGCCGAAGGACAGGCGGGATCCCCGTCAGGCCTTGGCCCTCTCTATGTATGACCTGGTGGTGGTATCAATTCTGATTTTGTCACCGGTATTTATGAAAAGAGGAACCATTACAGTGCTTCCTGTTTCAATTTTTGCAGGTTTCAGGGTATTTGTGGCAGTATCCCCGCGCAATCCGGGTTCAGTATAAGTCACTTCCATGACTACGAACTGCGGAAGTTCAACACTCAGAACAGTTTCCGTATCGGAATGAACCACAACTTCCACATTCTGCCCTTCTTTAAGGAATTCATGGTTGCCGATCAGTTCTTCCGGGACGTGTATCTGTTCAAATGTTTCCATATGCATAAAATAATATCCCATATCATCCTGGTACAGGTACTGGTATGGGCGTCTTTCCACCCGTGCCAGGTTAACCTTTGTTCCTGCTGAGAAAGTATTGTCAATTACCCGGCCGGTCCGGATGCTTTTAAGTTTGGTTCTCACGAATGCCGGGCCTTTCCCGGGTTTTACATGCTGGAACTGCACGATTGTGTAAAGATCATCATTGAACTCTATTACCAGGCCATTCCTGAAATCAGCTGTGCTTGCCATAAGTTATTATTCAAATTTAGTATTTGTTATTCTTTTTTCCTTATCTCCAGGGGATATTTCAGTCCCTCGCAGGCTGCTATTTCAGCTATAAAGGAGCCCACAAATATATCAAATCGAACCTTAACCGGTAAAAAATTCTTATCAGCCGTGAACCAGAAGGACACGTCATCTTCAGTTTTGAACAGCCGGCCCTTCTCGGTAACAGGATTGAACTTGAAGCATTTTATTCTTCCCAGTTTAGTCCTGATTTCTTCAGTTCCGAGGTATCTGAGCCGGATCGGGTACAATTCATCGGTGAACCAGGTCATGATCGTTATCATATCACCCTTTTTCAGGCTCTGATAACGGGGCAGGTGATGGCTCCTGAAGTAGTAGAAGCATGAAATAATATCGTGTATTCCCTGTTCGGTAATATGGACACCCGTCAGGTTGCTTGTAAGAATGGCAGAGTCAGCCCGTGAATGGTGATCAAATATGACCTCATTATATCTTCTGTAACGGCCTTCCTGGATATTCCTGATGGAAAAAACAGGCAGCTGGGTTACCGGGTCGATGTAGCTTTCATAGATATCCTTCACCCTGAAAATAACATCTGCCAGTCCGGTGGTTTTTCCAAGGAAGACCGAATGGTAGACCTGTTTTCCGCCGAAAGTGTCGGATCTGATTTCAAGTGATGCGACGCCCCCCTGCAAAACCCCGTAGTGAATTGTGTAGTCAACTTTTTCTCCCGGCATGTATGCCAGATTCTGCCCTGTTGCACAAAGAGACGACAAAAAGCAAAATATTATGACTTTCAGCTGCTTCATCAATATTGATGTTATAAATTTCCTTTAACCGGCAATTTGTTTCCCGGGCAGGAACCCTTCCCTGGGCGTGGTTGCAATAAAATCCTTAAGGTAAAATGGTTCGAAATATGCCACATCTTCAAATCTGCCTGCCGCAAAGGAGTCGTATGCCGGTTTATACATACCTGCTGCCGATATTCTGAATTCACCGGCAAATTCCAGGTTTTTCCTTTTCAGAACCTGTCTGCATTTTGCGGCTCCGTCGCCGAAAGCAAGAATTTTTACCGACTCCGGAATGTCATTGAAGGTCTTTTCACTGACAACCTCGGCTGTTGTTTCCTTAATTTTCATCCCGTCAGACCTGTAAACCGCATAATATACCTCCATCCGCCGGGCATCGATCATTGGTGCCAGCAATGTTTCATTATCAACGCCATATTTTTGCCTGATATTGTCTGAAATATTGTAAACCATTGAGAGTGTGGTTTCCACAGCAATAAGTGGTATTGATGCCGCATATGCCAGGCCTTTGGCAACTGAAACACCGATCCTCAGTCCCGTATACGATCCCGGCCCCTTGCTGACTGCGACTGATTCCAGCTCTTGTACCGACAGTCGTGCATCGGTAAGGAGTTCATCAATAAAAAGTGTAAGCATCGATGCATGAGATTTGCTTTCAGCACTTTCCCTGAGGGCAACAACACCCTGGCGGTCGCACAGAGCAACCGAGCATACTGTGCCGGAAGTTTCGAGGCAAATTATCATCTTGATCTTTACGGGAAAAATTGATCTATTTTATTGAAAAGAGATCCTCCTTCTTTACAATTTCAACAAATGAGCTGTCAGACAATTTTTTACTGATGGCACTGAACGGGGCAGAAATGACTCTTTCCCCTTCAGAAACCCCGGAGATAATCTCAATGTAACTGTTATCCTGGATCCCGGTTTTAACATCTCTTGCAAGGGCCCGGATCCCGTCGGTAATAAATACTAGCGTACGCATATCTTTATCGGATGTTGAGGAAATAAGTTTGGTCGTGTCAGTCCGTGTCGTTACCGATTCAATGGGAACGGCTATAACGCCTGATCTGATCCGGGTCTGAATATCAACGGTTGTCGACATGCCGGGCCTGAGGGGATGGGTATCAGAGCTTCCCTCAATATTGCTGTACGACTCAGGGAGAACCAGTATTTTAACATCAAAATTGGTAACCTGGTCGGCAGAGACGCCTGTCGTTTTTGCGGAATTTGCTATCTGGGTCACAACGCCCCTGAATTTGTATTCCGGATATGCATCCACCTCTATTGAGGCGGTGTCGCCCATCTTCACGCCCGGAATATCATTCTCATTCACCTCAACCCTTGCCTCCATCCTTGAAAGATCCGCAACCCTCAGCATTTCAGTTCCCGCCATCAGTCCGGTCCCGGCCACCCTTTCACCAAGTTCAACCAGGAGCATTGAAACCGTGCCGGTCATGGGTGAATAGATCGAAGTCTTTATCAGGTTCTCATCGGCTTCCTTAACTGAAGCTTCTGCGCTCACGACGGAAAACCTTGCTGCATCCACTTCAGCTTTTGCAACCCGGTATGATGCCTCAGCCTGTTCGTATTCCGATTTTGAAATGGTCTGTTCAGAGTAGAGCTGCTCCGTTCTTTTGAAAGTCAGTTCTGCCTGAATGAACTGAGCTTCCGCCTGCGCCAGCCTTGCGCGTGCGGAGCTGATTGCAGCCAGTGAGCGGTCTTTCTGGGAAATATAAACATCCGGCTTAATCCTGAGCAGCAGCTGCCCTTTCACCACCTGGTCACCTTCCCTTACTGTAAGTTCAACTATTTCTCCCGACACATCCGGGGTGATCTTGACTTCCTTTTCGGGCTGGATCTTCCCGTTTGCCGTGATTGTTTCAACAATAACCCTTCTCTCTGCATTAATGACGGCTACTTTTACCCTGGCAGCCTGGCCAAACCATCCCTGCTTCTTTCCGATAACTGCAAAGATGAGGAGTACCACCACTGCCGGCAGCAGAATCTTAAGTATCTTATTGTTTGATCTCATGTGTGATAGGACTAATAATTCATTTACTTGTCGAGGTTAAGAGGTATACCCCTGTAAAAATCAAGAACCTTGGTTTTAAAGACAAATTCATATTTTGACTGGGCCAGATCAGACTGGGCCTTGAGAAGCTGGGTCTTGGAAGCATTGTAATCAACCGGAGTTACCATCCCGATGTTGAATTTCTGTTCGGTATACCTGAACGATTCTTCCATTGAGTTTACTGCCTTCTGACTTGCGTTATACTTCTTCAGCGCGGCCGATGCATCTGCATAAGCCTGCTGAATATCCTTGTAAAGCTGCTTTTTTGTACCTTCCAGTGAATAGAGGCTGTTTTCAACGGCAAGCTTCGTGTTGGAAATATTCCTGTTCACCTGCCAGCCGTTCAGGATTGGAATATTTACAGCTACGCCAAGCCCGTAACTCTTGTTATTCCTGAGCTGATCACCGAACGACTGTAATCCGGGCAGATCATAAATATACGAATACCTGGTTCCGAATGAATGACTCAGTGAAACGGAAGGGATCCTGGAACCCCTTGCGATTTTCAGATCTATCCTTGCTGCGGCAAGCCTGAGCTCCGAACTTTTCACCTCAGGCCTTGATTGTGCGGCGAGGCTGAATATTTCTTCCACACTTCCGGGAATAAGGGAAATGGCCCCGATATCTATCGTGGGAACCTCAATCTCAAAGCCTGCCGGAGATTCAAGTTCCAGGAGCTGGGTGAGGTCGAGATAGGATAGTTCAAGCAGATTTCTGACAGTTATAAGATTAACCTCTTCCTGTGCCGCCTGTGCCTCGATCTGAAGAAGGTTTCCCCTGGCCACACTGCCGGCATCAACAAGCTTCCTGGTCTTTTCAATCTGCTGCAGTGTTATGTTAAGCTGATTCTCATTGACAGTAACAAGCTCCTTGTTTAGAAGTATCTGAAGATAAGCCAGTGCAACTGTGAGGGAAACATTGTCGCTGATCTTATGAAGGTCCTGCTGACCGGCAAGAAGTTCATATCTGCTTTTCTGTATACTGTTGTAATTCTGCAAACCGCTGAAGATGTTTGTCCTGCCTCCGACATAGAAATAATCCGACAGGACAGTCTGGTTATAGAATTCATAGGAATTCTGGTCAAGCGCCCTGCCGAATGAATAATCGTGCGAGGCTGAACCGTTAATCACCGGGAGCAGATTAAGTTTCGACTGATTGTAATTATTCTGCTGAACCCTGGTCTGAAGCACCTGTTGTTTGATCTGAATATTATGATCAACGGCGTAGCTGATACATTTTTCAAGCGACCATGGTTCCTGCTGGGCTTGAGTTTTTCCCGGAGAAATCAACAGGAAGATGATTATAATCAACGGAAAGGTTTTCATTTTTCAATGATTTGATAAAGTAATCAGTCGGAATGCTTAAATAATGAGCCTCTTTTTTTAAAGATGCTGCATCGCAACTGCATTTTATCCTGACGGAACATTCTTAAAAATAAGGTTACGAAGATAATCAATTAGAGTTTAATATTAATGGTCAGAGGCTTAATTATTATTCCGCATTGCCCGCGAATTCTGTCAGGTTTCAATATTGCATTCCCGCGAAAGCCGGATCATTTTTTAACAAATCTTTTGGCTGTAACAGCTAAAAGAACTATCTTGGCGGTCATTAAAAAAACGGTGAATTATGCTTCATTACAAAGAATTAGGATTAGTAAACTCAAGGGAATTGTTCAAAGCAGCCATGAAGGGCGGGTATGCGATTCCGGCATTCAATTTCAACAATCTTGAACAGCTTCAGGCAATCATAAGCGCATGCGTTGAGACAAAGTCACCCGTAATCCTCCAGGTTTCGAAGGGTGCACGCAAGTATGCCAATCAGACATTATTGCAATATCTGGCAAAAGGAGCTGTTGAATATGCAAAGGAACTTGGTTACCAGATCCCCATTGTTCTCCATCTTGATCATGGAGATTCGTTTGAGACATGCAAGTCGTGCATTGAGACCGGTTTTTCATCGGTAATGATTGACGGTTCACATTTTCCTTACGAGGAAAATGTCAGGCTGACCAAACAGGTTGTCGACCTGGCGCACCAGTACGATGTAACCGTTGAGGGAGAGCTGGGAGTACTTGCCGGCATCGAGGATGAGGTTTCTGCCGAGCACTCTTCATACACCAGGCCCGAAGAGGTTGAGGATTTTGTAAAAAAGACCGGGGTCGACTCACTTGCAATTTCCATTGGAACCTCTCACGGGGCATTTAAATTCAAGGTTAAGCCCGGCGAACTTCCCCCTCCCCTGCGCTTCGATATACTTGAAGAATGTGAAAAAAGGATCCCGGGATTTCCGATCGTTCTTCATGGTGCTTCGTCAGTACCCCAGGATATTGTTGAAGAAATCAATAAATACGGCGGCAGGATGGAAAACGCGGCAGGTGTGTCGGAAGAGCAGCTTCGGAGAGCCGCACGATCAGCCGTCTGCAAGATCAATATCGACAGCGACGGCCGCCTGGCAATGACTGCTGCCATCCGCAAGGTATTTGTAGAAAAGCCCGGTGAGTTTGATCCAAGGAATTACCTTGGCCCTGCACGCGAGAAGCTGAAGGAGCTGTACAAGCATAAGATCGTCAATGTCCTTGGCAGCGCCGGAAAAGCCTAGCAGCTGAATTTCCCGCAAAGGAACAACTCCTGTAGCCGGTTCAGGATAATATGAGTTCCGGCTTAATAATGCCATCCACACTGAATGGTTAATGTTAGTTTTAAGGCGGTTCCCCGGCGCCCGGGATATTTTGATGTTCAACGGATTTGTGTCCCATTCCAGGAGCGGATAAGTTGTTAATATATTAACACTCGGAAAGCCAGTCAGTTAAAGACTGGCTTTTTATTCAATGTTCAAAACTATTTGAAGCCGGAAAGTCCGGAAAGCCCTGTTTTTCTATATTAGCTGATTATTTCTGTTTTTTTGAAGAGGAACCTTTATAAAGAAGACAGTTTAAAAAGGACCAGCAGGTTCTCAGTTATGCTTAACAGCAGGGAAGCCAGGGCATTGAATATTTACTGTGCCCGTTACAGGATAAAAAACAGGTCGGAATTCATGCGGGAAACAATAATGAAAGCCATCCTGAAAAGATTTGAGGATGAGCATCCTTCCCTGTGGGAAAAACCTGAACCGACATTATTCAGCCGTATGACCCGATAGCAGTCATTGATTTTTAAAGGGATCCCATTTCGAGGCTGGCTCATCCCGAATCCTTTGAATTTTCTTATCATCATTAAGCTCCGCAGCATATTCGGATGCACTAGTGTTCGGATTTATGGACAGGGATACGGTTAATGGCAAATTTCCGGCACGCAGTTTTGCCTCATATAGTCATTTGGGATCTTCCCGGGGTATGCAGAAATGAAATGCTGTCCCGGGATCAGCTTCCGGCTGTTTTAGAGGGTCGGAATGCCATTCGCAAAAGCCGGATCTAAATTATACTCCTGCATGATTTTTCTCCATCTGCGGACAATGACCGATCATGAACAAAACCTTTTAAGGAAAAAATAGAATAAAAGCGGGGGTTATACGTTTTATGCATGATGAAGAAAATGAACAAATACTGTGTTGAGGCAACCAAACGTACTCCGGCAATTTGTCTTGAGCATGGCAGGATCATTTTCGAGGGTCGTTCAATAACTGAGAACCCGGGGGCAATATACCGTCCGGTTCATGAATGGATAAGCAGGTACTCAAGGATATGCAGGGAAGAAACACAGATCGAGTTCGGATTTGAATATATAAATACCTCCTCTACGAAGTGGATTTACAATATCATCAAGGAGCTTGCAGGGATAGAGAATGTTGGGAAATACGCCCGGATCCTCTGGTATTATGAACAGGGTGATGATGACATGTGTGAACTGGGACTGATCCTCAGGTCGCTCACTGAGTGCCCTTTTTTCATTGTTGAGACAGCCGGTTTAAAAAAGAAATTTGCAGATACGCAATTTCTTAATGCCCTTTAGAGGCTTTTTTTCCTCTTTTCAGATTTTTATGGTCCTGAGATAAATCATACCATCCTGTCTGTCCGGCACAAGGGTACCTGAATAAAATTTTTTGTTAATTTTGCAGCATCGTTTCTGGTATTGACCCATGGTGTAATTGGCAACACGACGGATTTTGGTTCCGCAGAGTCCTGGTTCGAGCCCAGGTGGGTCAACAATAGAGTCTGTAATTCAGCAGGCTCTTTTTTATTATTCGGTATTTTGTTGTTGAGTAAAGCCTGGGCCCGGACCGCCGCGGCAGGCAGGTTCCTTCGACAAATCACGCTACCGGCGTGATTCTTTACGCCTGGCCTGGTTCCCTGCCCGACTGCTGACGCTGTCAGGCAGGCGGGGAGCCCAGGTGGGTCAACAAAGGAGCCTGTAATTCAGCGGGCTCTTTTTTATTATTCGGGATTTTGTTGTTGAATAAAGCCTGGGCCCGGACCAGCGCGGCAGGCAGGCTCCTTCGCCAAATCACACCACCGGCGTGATTCTTTACGCCTGGCCTGGTTCCCTGCCCGACTGCTGACGCTGTCAGGCAGGCGGGGAGCCCGGACGGGTCAGCAAAAGAGCCTGTAATTCAGCGGGCTCTTTTGTGTTTCAGAACCCTGTTGCTGACTCAGGCAGGGAATGAATATATTACAATACGATCCCGCCCTATGAAACCTTTGCCGGTTTTCTTGATTTTGCCGGAACCAGCAATTCCGATTTGTCGGTATAATAAGTATGAAGCAGCCGTTCGGCATCTTTTCCGCCGGGTTTGCCAAGGAATTTCCTGTAGATGGTCCTGATTTCAGGATTTTCATGGCTGAACCGGAAAGCAGCGCCGGCATCAGCTGAATCCAGGGCTTTCATCCTGTTCTCAAGGTCGGAGATGGTCTTTGCCGGCTGTCCGGCCCCGCCGATGCATCCGCCCTGGCACGCCATCACCTCCACAAAATCATATTTGCAGGTTCCGGCCATCACCTGCTCGAGTATTGGCTTTGCATTTCTCATCTCATAAACCACCGCCACATTCAGCGACCTGTCACCAATCTTCACAGTGGCTTCCTTTAATCCGGTGAGACCCTGCAGTTCTTTCAGCTCCAGAAAGTCGCCGGCAGGATTCTTTCCTGTCAGGTTATAGTGGGCCGTTCGCAAAGCCGCCCTCATTACGCCTCCCGAATTTCCGAATATGATCCCGCTTCCCGATGCCTTCCCCATTGAGGAATCAAACGCGCCTTTCTGACCGGCAATATGAATGTTCTTTTCCCTGAGCATCATCGCCAGTTCATTTGTGGTGATTTCAATGTCGGTACTCCTCAGCCCGTCAGTGGTGAGTTCTTCGCGGCCAATCTCATATTTTTTCGCCGTACACGGGGCTATCGCTACATGAACAATTCTGGCCGGATCAATCTTCTTCTTCCTTGCAAAGTAACTCTTCACCAATGCCCCCTGCATTGAGAAAGGACTTCGCGTGGTCGACAGGTGCTTCACCAGTGACGGATAGTACATTTCAACATATTTGACCCACGCCGGACAGCAGCTTGTGAACTGGGGCAGGGCTGAATTCCCTTCCATGCGCCTCTGCAGCTCATGGGCCTCTTCCATGATTGTCAGATCGGCGCTGAAATTATTGTTAAGAACATAATCGAAACCGAGCGTTTTGCAGGCACCGGCTATGTTACCGTCAAGATATGATCCTGACGGCAGTCCGAAAAATTCTCCAATTCCTGCCGGGACGGAAGGTGCGATCGAAGCTATCACAATCTTTGAAGGATCTTCCAGGGCACTGAAAACCTCCCGGTAATTATACTTTTCTGTTAATGCCCCGTAAGGGCAGACCTGGATGCATGCGCCGCAATGAATGCATACATGATGTCCCCTGACCGATTTGTATGACCCCTGGATCAATTGTTTTTCGGCACATGCCGTAAGACAGTCGCGGCATCCTTTGCATTTATCCTGCGACCAGGCAATGGCCGGATTATCATCCTGTATCTGAACATGGTACAGGATTGCCTGCGGCAATGTAAAACTTTCCAGAAAAGGGCAGATCCATGCCGATCCCAGTACCACCGACCCGTTGATCAGTAACGATTTCTCAAGGAATTTTCTCCTGCTGATTTTATCCATTTCGCGTTGTGTTAATTAGCGACTGTCAATTTATCCGCTGCTTCAATTCAGGGAAGGCCAATATAACATTTCAATTCATAATAATCTATGAGATTCCAAAGCGTGTTCAAATGGATTTTTCAGCGTATATCGGGTGTAATACCCTGTTTTATCGTACTTTAATTCGTAAATACAGGGAAGGATAAGATTTACGGCATCACTTTTTTACCTTTTTTTAACTTTTGACAAAGGGGGTACTTACGGCAGGCAGGCGGCCGGGCTGAAGCCTTACACCTGCCCCCGGCAGTAAGCATTGAACCGGAAAGTCGCCGGATTACTCCGGATAATCAGTTTTACCGGCAATTATCCAAGGTCGAAGCGATCGAGATCCATTACTTTCGACCAGGCAGCAACAAAGTCATTAACGAATTTTTCCTTTGCATCGGCGCTCCCGTATACTTCGGCAATTGCCCTGAGCTCTGAACTGGAGCCAAATACAAGATCGGCACGGGTGGCAGTCCATTTGAGTTTGCCTGTCTTACGGTCATGACCCTTGAATGTTTCCCTGCCATCATCATCGGCTGTCCATACAGTATTCATGTCGAGCAGATTGACAAAGAAGTCGTTGGTCAGAACTTCGGGCCGGTTGGTGAAAACACCGTGTCCCGAATTGTCATAATTTGTATTGAGCACCCTCATGCCTCCGACAAGTACAGTCATTTCCGGAGCGGTAAGCGTCAGCAGCTGTGCCTTATCGATCAGCAGTTCTTCGGTTCTAACCGTATACCTGGCTTTTAAATAGTTACGGAAACCATCAGCCAATGGCTCCAATACATTGAATGATTCTGCATCAGTCTGTTCGGGAGAAGCATCCATGCGTCCGGGTCTGAAGGGAACATTTATTTTAAAGCCGGCGTCTTCAGCCGCCTTTTCAACACCTGCACATCCTGCCAGGACAATAAGATCTGCAAGCGAGACTTTTTTACCACCGGTCTGTGCATCATTGAACCGGTCCCGGATTTCTTCAAGTATGCCCAGCGTCTTTTTCAGGCTGGGCGGATCATTTACCTCCCAGTCTTTCTGCGGGGCAAGGCGGATACGGGCGCCGTTGGCTCCGCCGCGCTTATCCGATCCGCGGAAGGTAGAAGCTGAAGCCCAGGCTGTTGAAACCAGCCGTGAAACAGTAAGCCCCGATTTTAACACTTCAGATTTCAAAGCTGCTATGTCTTCATTATCGATCAGCGGGTGATTAACCACGGGGATCGGATCCTGCCATATCAGTTCTTCAGCAGGCACTTCAGGCCCCAGGTAACGTGAACGCGGCCCCATATCCCTGTGTGTAAGCTTAAACCATGCCCGGGCAAAAGCTTCTGCAAACTCAAGGGGATTCTCATGAAATCGCTTTGATATTTTCCCGTAAACCGGATCGAAGCGCAGGGCCAGGTCAGTCGTCAGCATGGAAGGTAAATGCCTTTTTGATGGATCATGGGCATCAGGGATTGACTTATTCGTTGTTTTTGCCACCCACTGATATGCACCTGCCGGGCTTTTGGTTAATTCCCAGTCATATTTGTACAAAATATCGAAGAAATAATAACTCCACATGGTCGGCGTAGGTGTCCAGGTAACCTCCAGTCCGCTTGATATTGTATCTTCCCCTTTGCCTTTGCCGTAACTGCTTTTCCATCCGAGGCCCTGTTCTTCAATCCCGGCACCTTCCGGTTCAGGTCCGACAAGAGAGGCATCACCCGCTCCATGACATTTGCCGAAGGTGTGTCCGCCGGCAATAAGGGCAACTGTTTCCTTATCATTCATTGCCATGCGGGCAAAAGTGTTGCGGATATCCTTTGCTGCCGCGAGCGGATCGGGATTTCCGCCAGGCCCTTCGGGATTAACGTATATCAGTCCCATCTGAATGGCCGCAAGAGGATTGGCTGTTTCTTCCGGATCGAGGTTCCGTTTATCATTGTCAAGCCATTTTGTTTCAGAACCCCAGTATACATCTTCTTCCGGCTCCCATACATCTTCTCTTCCACCGGCAAACCCATAGGTCCTGAATCCCATCGATTCAAGGGCCACATTGCCGGCCAGTATCATCAGATCGGCCCATGATATTTTCCTTCCGTATTTTTGCTTTACAGGCCAAAGCAGACGGCGCGCCTTGTCGAGATTGACATTATCGGGCCAGCTGTTCAGCGGGGCAAAACGCTGCTGCCCCGAGCCGGCCCCGCCGCGACCGTCGCCAATGCGGTAAGTGCCCGCACTGTGCCATGCCATACGGATAAAAAGAGGACCATAATGACCAAAATCGGCAGGCCACCAGTCCTGGGAATCAGTCATTATACGATGTAAATCCTTTTTAACAGCTTTCAGGTCCAGGCTCTTAAATTCTTCCGCATAGTTAAATCCTTCACCCATAGGGTTTGATTTTGATGAGTTCTGGCGGAGAATATTCAGCTTTAACTGATTTGGCCACCAGTCGCGGTTCTTTGTACCTGCCATTCCGGCTACGTGATTACTGACAGCCCCTGTTACAGGACTTTTGCTGGCTTTCTTCGGTTGCTTTTCCATATGTTCATGTGTTAAATTTAGTTCTTCTCTTTTGTTGATTACCGGACTTTCACCTGTTGTTATATCCGTCAACCTTTCAGGAAATATTGTTCACGAAATACACCCGGCCCACCGCCAAAGTAACCTTCAATCGTACGGGAAAAGGAACAATATGTATTACTTTGATATTCTATGAGGTTATTATCCCTCTCGTTGTTTTTAACTGTCGCAGCCTTTCCGGACAAGCCGCTTTCTGCCAAACCGAAAGGAAACCGGCAACCGGCTCCAGCCGAAATACCCGGATGATAATTCCCGGAGTATCCGGTCAGCTCTCCGGCAGCAGGATTATTGCCAGCGTTTGATACTGTTCTCGGAATGCCAGCTCCCAGAATGCCAAACACCGACACCCTGATCCGCCTGCTGCCTGTATTTACGGCTTTCATAGACAAATATTCTTAAATAATAATGATTCTTCTTTAATAATGAGTAAAGATAACTACTTTATAAATCAAAGTCAATACCTGGTGTGAAATTTTCTGATGGAAAAGCTGTCAGTTTCAAGCGGGCCCCGGTACGGTGGTTTAGGGGAGGATGGAACGACCGCCGTATCCGGGCGGTTCGTTTTTTTGCCGGGAACCGGCCCGGTCACAGGGTATTCCGGCATGAAAAAAGAGATCAGCGGAGTGTCCGGTCCTAGAAAGAATCAATCAGTTGTTTCAGTTTCCTGAAGCTTTTCTTCCCCGGCTTTACGGTCATCATGCTTGGGCCCGAATAGTAACGTATAAGCAGCTGATTTGAATTCCTGATCCTTTCAATGGCCTCAGGGGGTATTTTGTAGCTGAATCTTGCAATTTTGGAGTTATCTTCCGAATAGCCGGTCATCACCGTTATGGGCACCGATTCTGAATTTAAGAAGGTTTGTGTGTCTTCCGAAAGACTTCTTTCATTTTCAAATTCCATCCTGTCGATCTTCATTGAGAACGGAACGTTATCAATAATCAGGAATACCTTATCATCGACCGTAAAGCTTGTGCCAGACAATGTCAGCACATCATAGGCAGTGTAATTAACTTCATTATCCCTGCCGATTTCCTTGATGATTGTTTGCCTGAAAAAGTGCAGGGGAGACCGGCGGACACGATCCCTGACAAGATATTTCAGTTCAAATCTCTTCGAGGAGCGTGTCAGATCATTGTCCGTATAGATCCTGTTTACGGTGGAACAGCTGAAGAAGATAGTGATGATCAGGACCGTTCCGAAGATTTTGATCAGGCTGGTTGTGTTTTGTTTTTTCATTTTTTCAGAATTACAGGGAACTAACTGGTTCGGAAGATTTTTCCAAAAAAGTACCGGCAATGATGTTCAGGAATGCATTTAAGTTGAATTCTGGCGGGAAAAACCCGTTTCTGACAATGCGGAGCTGATCAGTTGCAAACAGCGGGTAATTTCTGTTCATAATATCAGCGGTTTAATCCTGCTTTTAACCGTGCAAAAACTGTACCATGGTATTGAAATAACCCGTTGTCGCAGTTTGATTTGGTACATGTGATCCGATCATGAATGAATCATGGATTTCAGCCCGCAATGCAGCCGTCTGTTTTAAAAGATCAACCCGATATTCAATCCGGCGACGAGAAGCCTTAACGGATAATCCCATCCCTGGAACGGGATCAGGTTATGACTCCTTATTTCCGGTCTGATCCTCAGACCCAAATTGTTGTCCAGCGATATATTTTTCCCCCCGCTGAGCGAAAAACCCAGTCCGGTTTGCCTTTCGATTGTCCTTTGGCCCTTCTGGTTGAGCTGAAGATCCATGGCCGGTCCGAAAGCTATGAAGAAATTGTTTCTGAGATTGCTGACAGCACCAATGCTGAACGAGATCAGGCTGCATGATTCAGTGTAGGGCAAGGGATCATATACTCCGTTGAACATCGGATCGGTCTTTATCCTGACAAAATGATAGCCCAGGCCGATGGTCCAGGCAATAAACTGCTTTTGTGCTGCAAGATAACCGAAAGTGATTGAAAACCCTGTTCCGGGATTATGACCTGCTCCGCCTTCAAGAGCCTTGTACACAGGAAAGTTAACAGTCGGTGCAACAGATATCTCAAGATCCTGACCCGCCGCTGAAGTTGTCATTATTACCGCTGAAAAAATCAATAGTATTCTTTTCATCATAATATAATTTTGATTTTAATGGTATGATGCCCGCCTGACCCGTCGGGCAGGGAACCGCACATGATTGACTTTGTCGAGCTCGCAAGCTCGGTTGAAAATTATATTCTTATCGTGTTT
>WXFD01000014.1 GCA_009877105.1 Bacteroidales bacterium | reverse complement strand
TCGGGACTCACGAGCTCGTCGCCAGGCTCCTCGGTTCGAACTCCCCTGCCCTTCGCGTTCTCATCGCGATTTAAAATTGCAATGACGCCTTGCGGCGTCATTTGTGATTCCGGCGCGATTGTTCGTCCCGATTCTTCGGGACTCACGAGCTCGTCGCCAGGCTCCTCGGTTCGAACTCCCCTGCCCTTCGCGTTCTCATCGCGATTTAAAATTGCAATGACGCCTTGCGGCGTCATTTGTGATTCCGGCGCGATTCGAACGCGCGACCCACAGCTTAGAAGGCTGTTGCTCTATCCAGCTGAGCTACGGAACCATACAAAAAAGATTTGCAGTTGAACTGATTTTAGCCCGGTTTCCTTCCCGGCGTTGAAATCAAAATCCAGCGCCCAAAATTACATTTTTTTTCAGCTTCTGCAACCTGAATCGCGTTTGAATTGGGATAAATCAAAATCCCGTTTACAGCCTTGCAGGCTGTGACAGGCAAATATTGAAACCAGTCATGGCTAAAAAATCCTTTCAGGCTTTCATGGGTAATGATGTCGTTATGATTCTTTCCATCCTCCTGTCTTCCGTGGCTTTTCTGCTATCAGTATTTCTGACCGCGGTATATCGGGAAACCTGTCATGTCTATGTGTAACTGTAACTTTTGGATGCAGCTAAAATTCTGAGTATTGAAGTAAAGAATCAATTATCTTTTATTTGTACAATTAATGGCCGGCTTTGTTGGTGTGAAATTTTGACTGAGTTTTTAGCATGAAATGTCAGTTTTTTAATTTGATTATATTATGATTTTATTATAAATTTGTTCCAAGCTCATGCTATTGGAATAAGAGGAAAAGGCAAGGGTCGGGATTGAAAATCATCAGGATTGTATTGCAGACATTGACTTTCACATCTGGAACCTGCTGATAAACGCCAGTTTACGAGGGTTCCATCCTTTTATCAGACAGTAGACACGGGAATTATCTCATGAATAAAACCCGCTACCTGATTTTCAAAACCGCCCTTTTCCTCTTTTTTATTTCACAACTAAAATTTTGAACCTCACATATTTTCAATTCGTATTTCTGGAATATTGATCATTGGAATGATTAAACCAATAAATGGATATTAGGCGGTTCGCATAAAAAAATTATCTTTGATAGAAGTTAACCACCTGTATCCGGATTTCTCACAGTTGTAGGACAAGCAATGAAAACATATATCAGAAGAAGGGAGGAGAATGATCACCTGATTGTATTCTATGGTGACTGGGGAACAGATGAAAACCTTTTCACCCCATTATGCGGGGATGATTTTGATGCTATTGTTTTTTACAACTATTCTGCTGATGAAGCGCTTGTCCTGCCTGAGAAAAAAATCTACAAATCCGTGTCATTAATAGGATGGTCGCTGGGTGTCTGGGCTGCCGAATATCTGTTTCTCAAAACAGGGATTATACCCGATGTGACAATTGCAGTCAACGGTACTCCTGTACCGGCAGATGAAAATTATGGTATTCCCCAGGCAATCTTTGAAGGTACATTGAATAATGTCAATGAAAAGACAATGAATAAGTTCCATCTCAGGATGTTCGGGAATAAATCGACCCTGCTGGAATACAGGAATCGGTTGCCCAGGCGGACTTTAAAATCGCTTAAAGAGGAATTAAGGTGGCTGTATAACCGGACAATGGAGCCCATAGATCCCGGGATCAGATGGGATTATATTGTAACCAGTGCCGAGAACCGGGTCTTCCCGGTTAAGAACCTGACAGATTACTGGATTAAAAGGCCGGCAACCAGGCATCTGGTAGTTCCCTATCCCCATTATGTTTTTCACAAATGGAATTCCCTGAAGGATTTCGTGCAATTCGTCAGGAATAACCGTTCAGTGAATGATATTGCCAAAGTTTCCGCCGCGAATCCGGAATCAGAGATCCTTGACAAGGATATTCATATCTGACTTTGAACTCAGTTTTTCGAACTTGTCAAGTATCATGGTAACCTTGTTGTATTCCTTGCTTTTGACGATAATCTGATGAGCTTCTCCCCTTCTGTCAAGCCTGCCCAGTATGTAGTTTACCGTAAGTTTGTTAATATCAAGGGCTGGCTGGAATAATCTTTCGGCATGTTCATTTCTCTGGATTACTGATACCAGATCAGCATTGCCCAGATCCTGGAGAATATCACGCACGAGCCTGACAGGCAGTTTAAGGTCACGTGCAATTGTTTCTGCGCTTATTGGTTTAGTGCCCTCGGAAAAATTCCTGATAATCAGATGCATTATCATCAAAGAGAGTGCCCTTTTCTGGTAATTGCTGACATTCAGGGCCTCAGACTCAAATTCATATCTTGAAAGGTTCTGATTGGCGAATGATAATTCAGCGCCAAGCAGGACAATGATCCAGCTCGACTGCAGCCACAGGATGAACAATGGTATTGCTGCAAAGCTGCCATAGATTGAACTGAGTTTTGAAATCCCGAACTGCAGATCTATGTACAGCCACTGAAGAAGCTGCAGGAAAGTTCCGGCAATGATTCCTGACACAAGAGCTGGCAGAAATTTTACCTTTGTATTGGGGATCACTATATATAATGCAGTCAGAGCCATCCAGGCCAGCAGGTACGGAATAAATCTGACCAGCAGGCTTATTACCGGCTTGAAGAAATCCAGGATCGGAGCACTTGAAATGAAGTCGGACAATTCAGTACTGATGAATACTGTAATGCTGCTGGAGAGGATAAGAATAACCGGTGCGATAAGCATGATGGTCAGATAATCGGTAAACTTCCTGTACCATGGTCTTGAAGAGGCAACCTGCCAGATGTGATTTAGTGAACTTTCAATCTGATCGAGCAATGACATTACTGACCAGAAAAGGATTATTACTCCCACTCCGGCGATATATCCTCCCTTGGTTTCCTGAAGGGCCGTCCGGGTTTGTTTCAGAAGCCAGTTCAGTACTTCTGGCTGGGATTGCAGTTCCTTTATAACAAGATCCTCCAGGTTCTGATCCAGGCCGAAACCTTTGGCAATGGCAAAGGCAATTGCTGCAACGGGAATGATTGAAAGAAGCGAATAAAACGTTAGTGCGGATGCCCTCATCTGTACTTTGTCTTTCATAAATCCGCGGGCAGCCAGAACGATGATCCTCACCTGTTTTATCAGAAAGGATCTGCTTTTGGAGATGTCAGATAATGAAGTGTGCCATACGGTCTCGTTAAAAGCCTTAACTTTATCCAGGATCCAGGGAATTGTTTTTGACATGGTGTTTTATTCTGAAACTCTGAGTTTCAAATATACAAAATCCCTGTGCCCCGGTACAAGTCAGCCAGATTAATAATGTCAGATACTGACAATGATATTGATTCTGGTTAAATTAATATTATGAATCCGAATATGGAATTTGACATTCTTGAATTTGCTGAAGGTGCGAAACGTGCCAGTGGTCTTGCTGTAATTATTGATGTTTTCAGGGCATTCTCTGTTGCCTGCTATGCTGCTGAGGGGGGAGCATCGGGAATCATTGCCACAGCCAGTGTGGAAGAAGCATTTAACTTAAAGAGGAAGTATAAGAACTCGGTGCTTGTTGGTGAAAGAAATGAAAGAAAGATTGATGGATTTGATTATGGCAACAGCCCGACTGAGATCCTGAAAGCTGACATTAAAGGGAAGATTGTGATCCACACGACAACAGCCGGTACAACCGGCCTGGTAAATGCCGTTAATGCCGACCAGATACTTGCCGGAAGCTTTGTTAATGCATCTTCAACAGCAGAATATATAAAAAGAATTAATCCTCAGGTTGTTTCTTTCGTTGCAATGGGGTACAGGGCAAATGAATCAGCAGCTGAGGATCTTTTATGTGCCGAATATATTATATCCCTGCTTCTTGATGACAAAAAGCAGTTTTCGGAGAGGATTTCAGGCTTGAGATATTCATCGGGAGAAAGGTTTTTCAACCCGGTGAACATTGAATTCTCACCACCGACTGACTTTTTTTTGTGTACGATGCCGAACCGTTTTTCCTTTGTTTTAAAGGCTTTCCGGCGGCATGACGGTAATATGGAGCTGGAAAGAATTGATATCTAAAAGCGGAACGGAAACTTCCTGAAAATGCTCAGGGTTTTTTTCCTTAGGTGTATCTCACGGTAAGTGCAGAACATGCTTATCTTGTAAAACCAGAAAGTCGAAAGACTTTTGCCTGATGAATCAAGCTTAATCTCCATCCTGTCGCGGTACCGAATGAAGATACCTGCAAGTAATTTACTCAAACGAAATAATTTGATCCATTTATAGAGCTTCAGGATTTTAACCGTTGATGCGAAAGCCTTTCTGTCCGTAACATTGTCATACAGCATGCTCAGGTTCTCAATACCATGCTTGGTTTTTAAAATATACTCCTTGTTGGTCTCAAGGCCTTCATGCAGTAATCCGTTGTCGATATGTGATATCTCGAACCCGGCTTTTTTCAGCTGGTATCCAAATAAAACGTCCTCATATCCGTATTGCTTCAATTCCTCGAAGAATCTGATTTTGTCGAATATCGATCTGTCAATAAGCACGTTGAAAGTTGAAAAATACAGAAATGGCTCCTTGTTCCTTTCTGTGGCTGATTTTTGTTCCTTGTGCTTTCCGTAGTTCCATCTGAGAAACCTGTCGGGATCACCTGGCGGAGTATCATTGTATATTACACCGCCACTGATAACCTTTTTTGCCCGGACAAACGGCAGCCATTTTTGAAAATATGCTTCGGCGGTTCCGGGCAGCATGGCATCAGCATCGACAAAGAGAAGGAATTCGCCTTTTGCCTCCGTTATCAGGCGGTTCCTGATGGCGGCACGCCCTATATTGACCTCTGAAACAATTACACGCAGCTTGCTGTCAATCAGTGAAAGATACTTACTCCTGTAATCTTCGTCAGACCCGTCATCTCCAATAAGTATTTCACAAAATTCCGGAACATTTTCCATTCCAATCCTGAGACTATGAACGAAAGCAACCAGATCATAGTTGTTCACGGGAATCAGGATTGAAATATTCATTATTGAAACCAGTCAGGTTAAACTTCTCAAAAGTACAATATATTTGGTAATATTCCGAAGTTCAGGTTTTGGCAAAGAAATTGCAATAATTAATTTTGCGTTCAAAATTATCCATTTGCACTGTAATGAGAAAACAACTTGTTTTTCTGCTTCTGCTTCTGATACCGGTAATTCTCGCCGGGAGTCAGAAAAAGGGTTACGAAATAAAAATTACCATAAACGGATTACCCGATTCAACAATTTATCTTGCATATCATTTTGGCGACAAGCAGTACCTCAAGGACACAGTAAAACTCGACAGAATGGGTTCCGGCCTGTTTTCGGGCATTGAAGAGCTGCCCCAGGGAATATATATGGTCGTATTGCCGGGGAAACAATATTTTGAGATTCTGATCTCAACAGATCAGTTCTTCCAGGTTTCTTGCTCATTTCCTGATTATTTCAATACACTGGAGTTTTCCGGATGTGATGAAAATTCAAGGTTCCTGGATTACCAGCGGAGATGGGTTGGAATGCAACAGCAGGCTTCCGGGATCAGCAAACGACTACAGGCCAGCAGACAGAACCAGGATTCGCTGGCGATATTGCAGGAAAAGCTGCATAAGCAGGAGCAAGCGATGAAGGCATACCTTAATTCCGTTATCGAAGAAAACAAGGGAAATCTGTTATCGCTGCTGGTCAGGTCTATTTTACCGGTTGAGATCCCCGAAATAAAGATACCTGAAAATGCAGCCAATCCCGATTCACTTCGCTGGATCAAAACTTACATCTACAACAAGAATCATTTTTTTGATAATATAAGCCTGACCGATGAAAGATTATTGCGGACTCCTATTCTGCAGGCGAAATTGAAGGTCTTCTTCTCAAATGTAGTGATCCAGGCTCCTGATTCAATCAATAAGGAAATCGACAGGATTCTTGGTGAGGTGGAAGGAAACTACAGGATCTATCAGTTTATTGCCGTATACCTTTTCAATCATTTCAGGGAGAGTGAAATAATGGGACATGATGCAGTGCTTGTAAAGCTTGCAGACGATATCTATCTTTCAGGCAAAGCTGACTGGGTGACGGATGAATTCAGGGATAATCTCAGAAAGGAAGTGGACATGATCCGACCAAATCTGATTGGAAGAAAGGCAGTGGATCTGGTAATGGATTCATACAAGGGCATACATGTATCATTGTATGACATAGATAAGGAATTTACCATCCTCTATTTCTGGGAACCCGATTGCGGTCATTGCAAGGAGGCAACTCCGAAACTGAAAGCATTCTATGAAGAAAATAAAGACCGGGGAATAGAGGTTTTTGCGGTCTGCACAACTGCTGAAAAGGATAAATGGAAAAAATATATTGAGGAGAATAACCTGACATGGATCAATGGATGGGATCCTGACAGAAGATCCAATTACGGATATTATTATAACGTAAGATCAACGCCGTTGATTTATATCCTCAACAGGAACAAGGATATTATAGCAAAAAAGCTTGGAGTCGATGATATAGGTCCGTTTATTGATAATTACAGGAAGTACTTCAGCAAATAGGGCCAATGTTATGTCTAAGCCATGAAATCAGGTCGTAGAGACTGTCAAATTCAATACTTTCATTGGAATCTACATATTTCCATCTGTATGGCATTGATGATTCTGATTCAATTCTGGGTATGGAGTCGGACGAGATGATGGTATAGCCGGCTCTTGCAAGAGCCTTTTTAGTCCAATATTCATTCTTTCCCTTGACAGCGAGGGCCAGTGTACCTTTAGATTCGTTCCTTACCTCAAAAGTTCCGTCTTCCTCATTGAAAGTGATTGCTTTTGTATCGAACAGGGTGCCAAATGATTTCCGGAGCATAATATCTTCAGGTGCTCCTTCAATTAACTCATTTTTAAGTATCAGCCATATTTTATCTGACTGGGTTATGGCTGTATCAAAATCATGAGTGGAATAAATTATGGTTTTATTTTCCCTCCTTGAAAGTTCTCTTAGAAGATGGATCACTTCATACTTATTTCTGATATCAAGAAAAGCCGTTGGTTCGTCCATGATAATAAGCCTGGTTTCCTGTGCCAGCACCATTGCTATCATGGCTCTCTGTCTTTCGCCATCGGAAAGTTCGGTTACAGGCCTGCCGGAAAAATCCGACATTCCCGTTTGCCCCAGTGCTTTCAAAACCGCTCTCTTACTTTCGGCATCCATGCCTCCGAACCAGTTGGTGTGGGGATACCTTCCCATTGAAACCAGGTCGAATACCGTCGTATTTGTGATCCTTATTGCTTCGGTAGAAACATAACCAGTCGTTAATGCAAGTTCGTGTCTTGAATATTCCCTTATATCTCTGCCCGCGATATTGAGGCTTCCTCCTAATGGGGGAAGCAATCCTGCAATAGTTTTCAGCAAAGTGCTTTTCCCAATGCCGTTTTTTCCGATAACGGAAATTAATTCTCCTTCGAAGGTCCTTGCACTGATGGGCGGAAGAAGTCTTCCGGAGGCCCTGCCCGACCTGTATCCTATTTCAAGTGCGTTGAGCGACAATATTTCCTTACCTTCAAACTTCATCAGAATAATTCAGAATACTTTCGGTTGTACATAATTACCCAGATTACGACCGGAATACCGATAAGAGCTGTTATTGAATTAACAGGAAGGACATTGTCGGACCACGGCATTTGCGATATGATATCGCTTGCAAGCATTACAATGCCACCTGTGAGTATTGTTCCCGGAATCAATATCCTGTGATCAGATGTCACAAACATAATCCTTGCCAGATGAGGGACTGCAATGCCGATAAATCCGATTGGTCCGCAAAATGCCGTTACGGTACCTGTCAGGATGCTTGTTGACAAGATTATTGCAAATCTCAATAATTTCATGTTTACACCTATGGTTCTTGCATAGTTCTCTCCAAGGAGCAGTGCATTCAGTGGTTTGACGGAAACTACAGAAATGCCGACGCCGGCAATCACGGAAACAAGCAGGATTGCCAGCTGGGTAGGCGTCAGGTTGCCCAGACTACCCATGGTCCAAACAATATAGGCCTTGAGCATGGTTTCGTTGCTGAAATACTGCATGATACTCACTACGGCAGATATCCCGCTCGACAGCATTATTCCTATAATCAGTACAGTCAGTATGTTGCCGACCCTTGATGCAATTATCATCATCAACACCATAATCAGCCCTGCCCCGGCCCAGGCTGCCATTGCAACTGACCAGTTTCCTATCCCGCTGATGGCATCCGGGGCAATCCCTGCTGAAAATCCCAGCATGATTAAAGCTACTCCCAGGCTGGCGCCTGAACTCAAGCCAAGGACATAAGGACCCGCCATTGGATTTCTGAAGAGAGTTTGCATCTGCAAGCCACTTATTGACAGGGCCATCCCAACCATTGAGGCTGTAATTGCTTTTGGCAGCCGGAATTGGAACAGAATAACTGATGTATGATCTTCGATGCCGCCGGTAAGCGCCCGCATTATGTCAGCAGCACGTAAGCTTACAGATCCGAGAAAAAGGTCAAGCATGAAAAGGAGAACCAAGATGATTAACAGTAATAACAGGATTGCCTTCCGGGTATCTCCCGAAGCCCCTGAAACATCTGCCGATATTTTTGCCCTGGCAGTCACCCTGAAATTATTTAACCAGCCTGTAATAAAACAGTTTGTGCTCCCTGAAAAGTTCGGGATGCAGAATAGCCCCGATATCCTTAAGAATTAAATCAGGCGAAATACATCCGCTTTCCCAGTAATCATTCCCGCCTTCCTGGCTCAGCCTGTTATTATTATTGTATATATTTCCCTCCAGGAAACACGGCAGGTTTCCGAGGCGTGCATCGATGGCGGTAATTTCCGCCCGGCTGTTCACATTTCCCGCATTGAGCCAAAAGTCTGCATTTACAGCCCTGGAATAAACTGCTTCGAGCGCCATCGGCATGGAAACTCGCGAATTTTTGTCATCCCATAAATATTCCCCTCCTGCATCACGGATCAGTGCGCTGATGTATGAATTTCCGGGTGAAATAAACCAGGTATCCTTAAACGGCATCCCGAGCAATACTTTTTTTCTCAGTTTAATCCCGGCATCAATGCCGGCTTTGAGCCCGAGATATCTGTCCCGCAGTTCCGAAAATATTGAATCGGCCATTGCATCCCTGCAGTACAGTGCACCTATTACCTTTATCCATTCAGCCTTTCCTAAGGGATCATCCTCAAGGTAATCAGCATTAAAAACTATCCTGATTCCAAGATTCTGAAGTTTTGCGAGATAACCGGCCGATTCGCTTCCTATTCCATATATCATTACCAGATCGGGTGACAGGCTGATGATCTTTTCCTTGTCGATATTATCATCATAGCCAATTTCGCTGATTTTTCCGTTTTTCACAAGCTCCCTGAGTGATGGATCATATATGTATCTGGTTCCTGAAAAGCCACACACACTATTTCTTTCCCCAAGCGCATTTATCATTGCCAGGTGGGTTGTGGACATGCATACGATCTTTTTCAGCGGAACAGAAATAATTTTGGAGCTGTCTGCACCCTCAGGGGGAACACTGCCCCTTGGAACAAGATACCATTCCTGCACAACACCGTCGGCACCCTGCCATGGATCCAGGACTCTGAGTTGCGAATACCCCTGGCTTCGAATCAGGGTGACCCTCTTCGCAATCTCTATTATGTTCACGTCATGACTGTTAGTTGTTCCAGTTCCACCAGGGGATCCGGCTGTGCATGATACAAGGAAAACCGTAATTAAAAACAAAAAAACTGTCTTAAGAAATCCTGCCTGAGGGTAAAATATTATTATGAATCTTTTCTTTTTCCCTGAATGGCCGGTTTTGTTCAAAAATTTATTGATACCGTGGTATTGCAGAGATTGGTTTTTGATGCCATGGCTTATGATCGGATCCTGGTTCCATCCCGTCCTTCGACGCAGGAGTCCGTCTGACATTATCCCCCTGTCAGCGGTTTCAGGATATTTTGCAGTGGAGGTTAATGCAATTCCATTTGTCGGGCTTGCTGGTTTTGTTTTATCCATGGGTTTCTGCCTGCAGTTTCCAGGGAAATTTCCTGTAAGGATGATGTTCTTATTCAACAATGCCATTCGGCATTGAACCTGGGATGATAACGGGTTAATATAAAAATCGGCATTTCTCAAAATCGGTTTCCATCTGAACTGCCGGGAAAACTGGTTGGGAATCGGTTAAGGATTCTGTGCTTTATTTCCCGAAAGCCTGAATTATTACTTAATGGCAGGTCTTCTGACTTGTCCCGGTTTTAAAAAGCCTTCCCATTCCTTTCAGACCGGAACAGTGGCAGGTAATTTTTAAAACCATCATCACGCGGTTGGTGATGGGGCATCACAGCAGCGGGTACTGTAGCGGATTCAAACCGCTTTCCCTTTTCATCATAACGCTTTAATGCCGTTATAACACCATTGGTGGCCAAAGGTAATTAAATTTACGGATAGAGCAAGTAGCGAAAATAACAATTATTGAGAATGCATCAGGCTTTAGATATTTCCGGGAATAGATGTCAGTTGTCAACTGGACGGATTTTAAGAAAAGATCATTTGTTTTACTGACCTGACATGTATGTGGCAGGGAACGGATTTGAGAACTTATCTGAATTTGTACAAATCCGGAAATGAATTATCCGGACGCGACCGGTTATTGTCTCCTATGGTCAGCCAATGGTGCCGCAAGATTGTCTTACAACCAGTTCCGGTGACATGTTGACCTGTCTTTTGTATTTGCTTTTTCCGGCATTCTTTACTTCCGTCCAGATCATATTGGCCACTTTCAATGCCATGCCTGCCATGGGTTTTCTGAGGCAGGTTACTGACGGACAGATTAAATCGAAGCCAATACCTTCTTCCATGCAGATAAGGGCAATATCCTGCGGGATCCTAACCTTTTTTCTGCGGAAGGTTGTTATTACCCTGTAAACCATTTCAGAAGACAGTATTATCATGATTTCACCAGAATAGGGAGGTCGGAGATATTTTTCAATCTGTGAGAATTCAATCTCATTATCTGCAATGGTATTCTCAAGTTCAATAATTACGGGCATGTTCATTCCTTCCCTGTTCCTGAAGGCATTCCGGAGAATTTCAATCATGTAAGATTCGCTGCCGGGTGAATACTTATCGGTGATTATGAGCACATTCTTGTATCCAATTTTTGCAATATGGTTCACAACCCGTTGTGCTCCGTCAGACAGGTCGGAGCATACCGTGTTAAGGCGCATCTGGCTCACTGATTTTTCTAGGAGCACGAAGGGGAAGCTTGCGGCCCTGAGTGAACGGATGACGTAATCATCGGCAGCATCACCAACAAGAATCAGCCCAGTAAAGAACTTTTTGTAAGCGGCAACTATCCGGGCGGCACGCGTTTCGTCCGGATCCTTGGTGGTAACCGAAAACAGGAAACCGATACTTTCAAATGCCTTCTGGAGATATGGCACTATTCCATAAATAAACGGATCGTTGGCTGCAGGTATGACCATTCCGATAATGCCCGGTTTTTCTTCGATGGAAGAAGTTTCGGTTTTTTCAAGCACCAGGTCAAAATATCCCATCTGCCTGGCGAGTGCAAGAACCCGTTCCTGCGTGTCCTTCCTTATACCGTGCTGATCCGCCTTGTTGTTAAGTACCAGTGATACCAGCGTGCTCGATACTCCCAGCCTTTCCGCTATTTCCTTATTTTTTACCTTTTTCCCCATAATTCCCTTAAATGGAAATCCTAAAATTACTAAATATTTTAACTAACAGTCTTAGTTTTAAAATATTTATTGGGAAATAAACAATTTTTAACAAATTATGAAAAACAGAGGTCTGGTTCTTGATATCTTTTACCGGCCTATCTTCTAGGTGGTTGAATTCCTCTTTGTTTAGCTGCCGCTTCGAGTCGTTGCTGCCACTTTGATTTTTTTAGCGGTTTCTTTTTGTTTTCCTCTAGAGTGGCAAGCACTTTTTCTGCATTGATGAATCTTTTGGAAAGAAGGTTTTGCAGATAGGTAATTATATTGGCAAGAAAATAATAATAGGTAAGTCCTGCTGAAAAGTTATTCAGAATTACCATGAACATTACAGGCATCATATACATCATGAGTTTCATGCCCGGCTGATCCTGTCCGGCAGATGTTCCTGACATTTTCATTGTAATGATAGTTGATGCCGTCATAAGAAGTGTAAAGAGACTTACATGATCGCCGTACATCGGTATTTTGAACGGCAAGGTAAGTATGGAGTCATATGTTGAAAGGTCAGTTGCCCATAGAAATGGTTCCTGTCGCAGCTCTATCGAGACTGGAAAGAACCTGAACATTGCAAAAAGTATTGGCATTTGCAGGAGCATTGGCAGGCAGCCTCCCATCGGATTCACACCGGCTCTTTTATAAAGGTCCATGGTTGCCTGCTGCTTTTTAATGGCATCTTCCTTTTTTGGAAATTTTTTGGCAATTTCTTCGACCAGTGGCTTAAGTACCTGCATTTTAGCCTGTGACTGGTATGACTTAAAGGTAAGCGGCAGAAGAACAATCTTGATCAGAATTGTAAGTATCAGGATTATAAGCCCATAACTTTTAATGTACTTTTCAAGCCAGTTAAAAACGGATATTATGACGAACCTGTTTATCCAGCCTATGATATTTTTTCCAAGGAATACAATCTTGTCAAGCTGCATCCCTTCCTTTTTCAGTGTCGATATCTGGTTAGGCCCGTAGTACAGTTTCATTGAAATCAACGACTCTGCGCTATGATTGAATGGAACACCGACCTCGGAAGTAAAGTATCGTGTGTATTTGGGGGAAGTAAGCCTGGTGGACTGTACCGAGCCATTCAGAAAGAAGTCGTTGGTGATCAGGACGGATGAAAAGAACTGATCCTGGTAAGCTATCCAGCTCAGTTTTGTTGTAATATCCGCCTTGTCGGTCTCCTTGTTTGATCTCAGTCTGAGTTGATCAACGTCGTCCTGATAATACTTGTATTTAATGGTAGTATAATTATCTTCATTCTGCCGTCCCTTCTCCTGTTGTGGAACGTACATTCTCCAGTCGAGCGTAATACTGTTCTGATTTGATGCAATTACTCCATCCATTGATTTGAAGGCGACATCGAAATCAACGACATACCGGTCGGGTTCCAATGTATATTTATATTCTATGTATTTCCCGCTTCCGGCAGACAGCTGCATGACAACACTTTGTGCCTCTGTTTCAGCAAAGTAATATCGATTGCCGGAAACGGGTCTGAAGAAAAGGTTGTTTGTCTGGATTGCCTTATTGTCGACCGTAAAAAAATTAAATCCGAATACAGTTGAATCGCCTGAAAACAAAATCAGCGGAAGTGAGTCGTGGGTATAATAGTTTTTGATAAGGGCAGAGTAGATCCGTCCGCCCCTGGGAGATATTTTCAGCTTTATTCTCTTATTTTCGAGTGTGATCATGCTGGTGTCTCCTGTCGTTGCACCACCGAATGCTCCGTAGCGGCTTGAATCCGGTATGCTAACTTGTCCTTCTTCGGTTTTTGCAGCCTGGGTTTGCAGATCGGATCTGACAGCCTCCGGCTGCACCGGATCAGTAACAAACCCCAGTATCCTGTTGATCTCATTAACTTTTGCAACTGCGGCAGATTCGTTTGGTTTAAACCTCAGGGCATTAATGTATTCAGCCCGTGCGTTTTCCATTTCACCCCTGGCATAAAGGGAATCAGCTGCAATCATTATTTTTTCGTATGACTTATTCAGGCGGCTGCTGTTGTACATACTGAATCCAATGAAGATTGCGAAAATAAGTACTATTCCTATTATCGTGTTTTTATCCATTACCTGGTACTATCGAGATCAATTATTACGTATTTACTGAACATTACTTTTCAAAACACCTATAATGCATCATGGAGTCTGCTTTTTCGGGACACAGGAGACACAGCCCCATCCGGTGATGCAAAAATCCAGTCCCGGTCAGTCGTGAATAATTTTCAATTCGGATCTTTTCCCGGTTTTCAATCATCAAGGCCCGACAGATCAATCAGTTTTACTTTTTCTTCAAGCGTTTTAATTAATCGCCGGGCATTCTCAATCTTTTCCCTCACTTCCTTAATCATCGTATCGGCATTTGGTGACTTGGCAAAAAAGCCGATATTGTTTTCCCACAACACAATGTCGTTTTCAAGCTGTTTTATCTTGGTAAAGAATTTATCCCTTTCATTTCTAATTTTTCTGGATGCTTTCGGATTTGCCTTCAGGTTGTCGAGTTTCGTCCTGTATTTCAGGATACTCTTGTCTTCATCCGCGATTTTTAGTTTATCAAACTGCCTGTTAAGGGCGTTCCTGTACCTGTTGGTTATTTCCTCTTTTTTGCTGAAGGGAACGAATCCAATCTCCGTAAATTTGCGCTGCAGTTCCTTGAGACGTTCAAATGCTCCGTGAACATCCGTTCCGGGATCTAATTTTTCAAGCTCTTCAATTATGGCAATTTTGGCTGCAAGATTGTCTTCGTATGAAGTATCCAGATTTGCAAAGAACTCACTTTTTCTGTTGAAAAAATGATCACATGCCTTACGGAATCTTCTCCACACCTTTTCAGACTGCTTCCGGGGAACAGGCCCGATCTCCTTCCATTTTTTCTGAAGCTGAATCAGTGCATCCGCAGTTGTTTTCCAGTCAGTGCTGTCTTGCAGTGCTTCTGCCTGTATACACAACTCATTCTTTAGCTGAAGATTATTAAGCTGTGTTTCCTTGTTATCGGCATAAAAACTTCTTTTCCGCTCAAAAAATGTGTCACAGGCCTCCCGGAAACGCTGATAGACCTTGTTATTTTGCTTTTTTGGAGCAAATCCAAGTGTCCTCCACATTTTTTGGAGGGATACAATTTTTTCGGCACGCTCGTCAAAATCCTTGTAACTGGTAATCTCCATCAGGTTTATGGCTTCAACCTCCTCGCATAATGCTATCTTGGCTTCAAGATTCCGTCTTTGTTCATCTTTCTGTTTTTCAAAATACTCATGATGTCTTTTATTAATCTGCGAGGTAGCTTCACGGAACCGTTCCCATATTTCGTTCTTTGACTCCTGCGGGACCGGTCCAATCTCCCGCCATTGATTATGCAATTCCTGCAGGATGCGAAATGCATTTACCGGGTTTGGTTCCAGCAGAAGTTCCTCTGCCTTTTCACATATCAATACCTTCGCTTCAAGGTTCTTTTTCAGATCCAGGTCCCTGAGTTCCTTGTTTATCTTAATGTAATCATAAAAAATTTCAACACTGTGATGATAATTATCCCACAGATCCTTAAGGGAAGACTGGGGAACCACTCCAATGGAATGCCACTCATTCTGGAGATTCCTGAATTCATGAAATGTCTTGTTGATGGATTCTTCCCGGTTGACAAGATCCTTTATCCGGTCGATTATATCATATTTCTTTTTAAGATTCTCGTATTTTTCGGCTTCCTGTATCTTGTTGAAATCATTCCTTTTGTCCCTGTATTTGCTCAGAAGCTCTTTTACCCGGTAGTCAAGCGGGTCCACAAGAATCTTAAAATCCTCAATCTTGCCTCCTCCGTCAAGGAATTTTGCTTTTCTTTCTTCTGACTCATGCTTCAGTTTCTTGTAGAATAAAGTTTTGATCCTTTCAACATCATCCTTAATTTCTGACGGCGGCCTGTTATCAATGATCAGTGCAAGTGTTTCCACAAGATCTGTCTTTGACAAACCTGAATAATCAACCGGTGGCAGTTCAATATCGTCCAGATCAGTTGAATCCTCAGTCCGATCCTGAACATTCTCCGGTACCTGGTCAGCCATATGAGAAGAGATATTTTCCCTGGTATCATCCCTGCCTGCTGAAGCAACTTCTTCTTTCACTTCAGATTCAGGTTCAGGTTCAGGTTCAGGTTCTTCTTTATCTACATCCACATCTTCATCTTCAGCCTCCATTTCCACTTCCATCTCCTCCTGCCCCCCTGTTTCCTTTTCTTCCCTTTCTTCCCTTTCTATCTTTTCTTCCTTTTCTACTACTATCTCTTCCCCTTCCCCGGCAGTTTTTTCCTCAACTTCATCCTCTCCTTCAGGCATTTCAGCTTTTTCAGTACCGGCAGCATCATTGATTGCTCCGTTTCGTCCATACAGGACAGCATCTTCCGGATCTTCTTTTGTCATATTCAATCCTTTATGGTTCAGTGTCTTACATGATTGAAATATCCATTTTCCCATATGGATTTTTCAAACTACGAAATTACCGAAATATTTATTAAACTCAAAAAGTTGCCGATATTAATGTATATCAATACATTCTCGGGCGGTAAATAGTTGGGTATATTTAAAGAATCGCAAAGATTGCTGCGCGATAATTTTGCATCAACCGTTTTTAAGATATTGAAGCCCGTGATTGTGTGCCAATTTCAGTGAGCATTGCTGTTGCAGCCTTCAAACTCCACCGTTAAATATTTTAAATGCCGGCGCTCACCTGCCGGCAGGGATGAAAAACCCGGACAGATCCCCAAATCGGATTCCGTAAACGGGAAAGGGTTTGATACGGATATAAAAAAGTGATTATTGTTTATTCCTGGAAATAAGGTGACGGAAAGGATTGATCAGCTTTTCGAGAAGTCGCAGGTCATCAGTAATGATTTCAGCTGTTCCCTGCATATTCTGAGTGAAGGTAAGCGTTTTGCCATAGAGTGTTTTAAGTCCGTCGGGCAGGATCAATTCTATGATATATCCGTCTCCTGCCGGGACCAATGACATGGAATGAACAACGGCCCTGACCATTCCGAATTCCAGATATGGATATCCGCTGAATTTTATATTAACCGTCTGCCCTGCCCTTACTTTACCGGAACGATTCATCCTTAAAGTTATTCTTCCTATGTAATCACCGGGATCAGCAGGAATTATGGTTAATACTGCTTCGTCTTTGCTTACTGCCTGGTTCTCGCTCCAGTACTTTGTGAACGTTACTGTTCCATCAACAGGACTGACAATAAGATAGGTGTTTTTCCAGATCTTCATCTGCGCTTTCAGATTCAGAAAAGACTCCTGCAATGCAGTATAGAATTTTTCCTTTTCTTCCTGCCTGCGGATCAGATAATCCTGAAGCAATTGATTTTTTTCTGCAAGTTCGATATTCTTTCCAGACTGATCCAGGAGTACCTGCTGATGTTCAATATTAATCCTGATAAGTGATTGTTTCGATTCGTCAAACTCGCTTTCAGAGTACACACCGTTTTCGGAGAGCAATGAATCCCTGAGAAATTTTCTGGTTTCCAGACTACTGTTTGCGCGGAACAGTCTTTCCTTTATCTCTAGTTTTTTTAAATAATCGAGAATACCCTTTATTTCATTTCTTACGGACACTACCTTGTTTCCGTAGTAATCATTCCTCAGGTAGTTATTGTAATTTGCCATTGCAGTCATGAATGCACTCCAGTATTCCTGGATCTCCCCCAGTTCACTGAAGCCGGGCAGTTTATCCTGTATTATCATTTCAGGGTCATCCAGCGTATCAATAAACTGTTCAAGGCGCGTGATTTCATCAATGGAGGCTGTGGTCTCCATTACGGCAATTAAATCGCCTGCACTCACTTTTCCCCTGTCGGCCGCGTACATCTTTTTAATCCTGCCGGTTACTTTTGAGATCATTATTACCGGAGGGTTCGTGGTTGTTATTTCAACGGGTGCAGGGACCCTGTCAGGATATTTTATCAGCCAGGAAAACAGCAGGAAGATTGCAAATACTATGAAGATGACAACATTGCCCCATCGCAGGATCCGCCCTGGTACTTCGCCTATGATATCCTTTACAGGTTCCGAATAAAGGGTATCTTTTTCGCCGTTGTCAGTTCTGTGAGCCATTGAATGATTCAATTGCCAAGTTCAAGTTGATTTTTTACAAGCCTGAAATAGCTTCCTTTTCTTTTTACCAGTGAATCGTGATTTCCAGTTTCTATAATTTGTCCGTTTTCCATGACAATTATCCTGTCGGCATTTTTAACGGTGCTGAGCCGATGAGCGACAATAATAACTGTTTTTCCCTCAAAAAAATCAGCCAGATTTTCAACAATTACCTTTTCAGTGTTGGCGTCGAGCGCATTAGTTGCCTCATCGAAGATCACTATTTCAGGATTTTTATAGATTGCCCTGGCAATCAGCAGTCTTTGCTTCTGCCCCTCACTGATTCCGTGTCCATTTGCTCCTACTTTCGTATTGTAGCCGAGGGGGAGTGATTCAACAAATGCTCTTATATTTGCCATTTCGGCAGCACGGATCATTCTTTTTTCATCCGTTTCGGAGGTTCCGGGTGCAATATTTTTTGCAATGGTATCGGGGAATATGAATCCGTCCTGCAATACAACTCCGATAATCCTGCGCCATGTATTGAGACTTATATTATGGAGTGGGGTATCTCCGACCATAACCTCTCCCGCAACCGGGTTGTAAAAACCCAGTATCACTTTGAGAAGGGTTGTTTTGCCGCTGCCGCTTTCTCCAACTATGGCAGTTACTTTATTTCTTTCGATCAGCAAATCCACATCCTTAAGAGCAAATGGAGATCTCGGCCCTTCATACTGGTATGATACTTTCCTGAGATGGATTGAATTGGTTTCAGGGATGGTATTTATTTTGTCATCCGATTCAGCATCCTCGTCGGCCATATTATGGACCTCGGCCAGTCTGTCGAGACTGATTCCTGCGTCCTGCGACATCCTGAAAAATCCAATAATCTGGTTGACTGGAACATTAAGCTGACCAATAATAAATTGCACTGCCAGCATCATTCCAAGGGTCATCTGCCCTGTGAGCACAGCGCTTGCAGCGACAATAGTCACCAGCAAATTTGTAATCTCATTTATCAATACGGCACCTGCCGATTGCTTCTGGATGAGGCCAAGCCCCTTTACCTTTAATCCGAGCAAGCTGGCCTGATGTATTTCCCAATCCCATCTTTTGTCGAGCTCGCACTGATTGAGCTTGATATCCTGCATGCCGTTTATTATGTTAATCAGTTTTGAATTGGAAACTGACATTTCCCGAAACCTGGAATGGTCGAGGTGTGCTCTTTTCTTCATGAACATTGATATCCAGAGAAGATAGAGGAGGGTTCCTGCAAGAAACACAAGAAATATTTTCAGGCTGTAAACTGTAAGTACAATACCGAATACAATCAGATTTATAAAGGAAAAGAGGATACTCAGGCTGGCCGAAGTCAGGAAATCCTCTATCCGGTTATTGTCCTCAATGCGCTGAAGGATGTCACCGGTGAGTTTTGTGTCAAAAAAAGCGATTGGCAATGCCATCAGTTTTCTCAGGAATCCGGAGACAATAGCAACATTTACCCTCGAACCGATGTGCATCAGCAGCCAGCTACGGATGAACTCCACCGACAGCCGACCCAAAACAAGTGCAAGCTGGGCAAAAAGTATCAGATAAATGAATCCGATATCGTTATTATTTATCCCTATGTCAATTATAGCCTGGGTGAGAAAGGGAATGATCAGTTGGATGATGCTTCCGATGACAAGTCCCAGAATGAGCTGGCCCAGGTATTTCCTGTACAGTCTGAAATATTCTGACAGGAATCTGAAACCTTTTATTTCAGGCTGATCGTCATTGGCGCTGTATAAGGCAGGAGTTGGTTCGAGCATAAGGGCAAGTCCGGCCTTTTTACCGTCAATAAGGGTACTTGCCCAATGTTTCTCAAACTCTTCAAATGTATACCTTACAGTTCCGGTTGCCGGATCTGCGACATGAATTTCATTCTTTGTGATCTTGTAAACCACAACGAAATGATTTTGCCGCCAGTGTACAATACACGGAAGGATGGCTTTTTCCTTCAGGAAATCGACAGGTATTTTCAACCCGAGAGTTTTAAATCCTATCGAATCTGCTGCTTCTGAAAGTCCCAGGAATGATACGCCTTCCCTAGTTATGTGACATTTTTTCCTGAGGTATGCCAGGGAGAAATTCTTCTTGTGGTACTGTGCCGTCATCCTGAGGCAGGCAGGCCCGCAGTCCATTGCATCATATTGTCTTGTGAAGGGGAAAGTCATTCCTTGGATTCCTCATTTCAAAAAAGTAAATATATATTTTTTGTTGAAATACTGACGAGACCACATCAAATCAAAGCAACAGCCCTGTCTATACTGTAGGGAAATACTATCTTTGTCACTTCACAGACCATTCAAGGCGCCAATTGTTCAGAAAATACTCAGATACTGCCATAATTGAGGGTATCCGCCGGCAGGATGATAAAATCCTTTCCTGGTTATACAGCGGTTATTTTCAGTCGGTCAGGAACCATGTTCTGAAAAACAGCGGTACCGAAGCTGACGTTTCGGATGTTTTTCAGGATACTGTGATCATCCTTTACAAGCAGATCACGGAAAACAGCCTTACCCTGACTTCAGATCTGAAAGGCTATTTTTTTGGTATTGCAAGGAATATCTGGAACGGTCATCTGCGCCACAAGAAAAGGCTTGTCGACCTGGAAACAGATCTTCCGGATGATAGCGATGATGCCCCCGATGACCAGATCCTGGAAAAGATAGTAGGCAGGGTATTCCTGAAGCTAAAGCCTGATGCACAGACAATTCTCCGGCTTTTTTCCGAGGGGCGTTCCTATGAGGAAATTGCTGCAATAATGAACCTGAAGTCGGAAACGTATGCCCGAAGAAAAAAATATCTTTCAAAGGAAGTACTGATCAGCCTTATAAAGGAAGATCCCGAATATAAGGATTATCTCGGTCTGAAGTAAATATACATTATGGAGAAGCCGGCAATCAACAGGCTGAGAATAAATATGAGAATTAGTTGCCTGTCAAAGTAAAGGCGGTCGTTATTGCCATATATTACGAGAGATGACCAGAAATGAGGATGGGATCTCAGCAAATCAGCCTTTTCCAGATACCTGAGCCTTGCCTTTCGGAGCGAAGTGCTTTTAGAATATCCTTTTTTGAGAAACCGGTAGAAATCCATAACCAGGTCAGAGCCTGATCTGTCGTCAATTTCCCACAGTGACATGACAACCGATTCGCAACCCGAGTAAGCAAATCCCCTGGCAAGGCTGAGAATACCCTCACCGGAATAAAGCATCCCAGTGCCTGTATTGCATGAACTCAAAACTGTCATTTTAGCCTTCAGGGGAACCCCATAAACTTCGAAAGTATTGAGCAGGCCATCTTCGGGCTGATCTGATCCCTGGGCGAAGACCATCTTTGAGTGCATCGGATCATTATCATTGATCATGGTATGCATGGCAAGGTGAATAATATCATATTTCCCGGCTTCTTTCTTAAAAACAGACTCCCTTGCATCCCCGCCTTTATACAGCTGCCCACCGAAATAACTGCTGACAAATTCAGCCTCTTTCCTTGCATATGGCAGATCCGTTAGCGATCCTGGATCGCGGACCGGCACCGCAATGTTTAAATCCGTATTCAGCTTGCTTTTATATGACGGAGCAAAGGCAACAAGGCTTTTTGCAAACTTAAACTCTGATTTCAACGATTCAGCAAGGAAAGTTGCAGAATAGGCATAATATATTTCATATTTCCTGATCATATAAGGCAATTTGCCGTAGGAAATTTTATCTGTTCCGGTCTCATGCATTGGAAGCGATTCAAAAGGAATAACGGCCAGCAGATTATCAGGTGAAATAAGGAGCCTGTTGGATACAAGGAAGCTTTCAACCGGTCTGAAGATTTTGTCATAAATCTGGCTGCCGAGTTTCTGGAAATCTTCAAAATCAGCCCTGGCATTGTTCGGGGATGGGAATTTTATCAGATCACTGAATCTACTAACCTTGAGATAGAAGTCCTGATCAACCGGAACTGTAACCAGTTTGCAGACCTTCCTGTTGGCAACGAGAATATACACCACCGTATCGTCAGCAACATAATTTAAATAATTTATTCTCCTTCCTTCCGATTTATGGATCCCCGACGATCCGATGACACGTGTATTGTATTTCATTAAATAATATTCGGGATAATCCTTTTCAAATATTGATACAAGCGAATCCCTTTTTCTTGCAGTGTTGAAAATGATGTCTTTCCACTCTGAGACTTTGGAGGAAGCGATTTTGTCACTGGCTGATACTTCTGACACTTTGGCGCTGTAAAAACTAATGATATCCTGAAGTTTTTTTTCTTCCTCCGCTATTTTCACGGGAATATGTAATTGTGTAGCTGACAGTTCCCGTGTGGCGGTGAGCAAAGCTGCCACCTTGCTTTTTTCCGAAAATTCAAATGCCTTGTCTATATATCTTTTATCGGCCGTTGCACCGAAACATAATCCACAATCGCGGATAGCATATATATAATAATCCCTGTAACGGTCGCCAAGGATAAGCCGGCTTTCTTCCTCACTGATATTCAGTCTTACCTTGTCGATGATGGATACGATAAGTGACGATGTAGCTGCAGCTTCCAGTATAAGTTTTAAATCATGTGACTTACTTATGGATTTCTGGAGTATGCTGTACTTGGCCTTGAAAAGATTCAGAGACAACTGGTCGGGCTTGATAAGGTTTAAATCGGGGTTGCCCGTTTCAGGAACTTCGGCATAATCAGTGAACTCAGAATAGATGAGAGCCTGGATGGTTTCAAGGGCCTTCCGTGTTTCACCGTTTTCAGAAAGCGTAAGTGCGTATCCAAGCTTTATCTGTCCTTTGAGTGAGTTATCCGTGATATTGGTTGCCAGGTATTCCATGCACTTTTCATAGAGCAATAGGGATTTGTTTAAATCAGTCCTGAACTCCCTGAGATAATCCGCATAATTCATGAGAACATAAATATATATGGCTGAATTGGTTCCATACCGATTTCCGGCTTTCTGCAGCAAAGAAAGAAAGACTGACTCTCCTTCCCTTATATTTCCTGAGTTTCCTAACATTTTTGCATAACTGATCACAAAAACCTGCGACAGGTAAGTGTTATCGTTATCAGCAAAATCAATTCCCATATTATAATATTTGTATGATTTTTCCTTTTCACCCAGAAAAAAGTAAGCCGCTGCAAGACTGTTAAGCAGATTCAAAAATCTGTCATCTTTCGGAAGATTATGACTTTCATATACTTCTTCTCCTTTCTCCAGGTATAATACCGCCCTGGAGAAATCAGAAAGTTTAATATAGCATACGCCCAGGTTAGTGTACAGGTCAGCCAGTTCCTGGCTGTACTGGTCCTCATGGCCGCTTATGGTCTTCAGGCCTTTGTTTCCGTATTCTATTGCATTTTCATATTCCTTCATGCCAATGTATGCGGCAGCCAGACTGAAATAGCCATGGGCAAGCCGCGGGCTGGATTCACCGTACAACTTTTTATCTGTTTCAATTGATTCAAGGATTGCCCGCTGCATTTTGCCAAAATCTCCTAATGTACTGTATATCACACTGATGTTATAATATGATTTGGCATAGATGGTGTCGTAAATGCCAAAATGTTCGCGGATCTCACAAGCCCTGTTAAAGTGTCTCTCTGATTCACCGAATTTGCTTGTAATAAGATAGTATACACCGGCATAATAATGAAAATCAGATATAGTCAGATCATCATCACCGGTTTTTTCGATCCAGGCCGTGGTCGTCTTTATAAGTAATCTTGCTTTTGCAGTATCTCCCTGGAGAATTGAGCGGTACAAATTCTGATTTATATCCGCAAGACCCGAAATATCCCGGATGACTGCATTCTTGCCTGAATTTTCATTGAAAGACAATGGTTCTGCCTTCATGAATATATTCAGGAAGGAGAAAATGAGAATTGCAGTTACATAGCGATAATACCTGATCATGGAAGTACCCTTTTGCACCTGTCCCGCTGCAAGACTATGCAAACAGTTCCCAAAAATATCAAAAGATATATTTAAAATCCGACTTCAGGTCTGATTAATTAAGCAGCCAATAACTAATGCTCTGTTATACAATAAAATGAAGCAGATGACACAAAATTATCTGATTTTTTTGTCACAAAACTTAAATCAGTGACATGTAACAATGAAAAATAAAACATAAAAAGCCTTTAAATAATTAATTTCAAACAATAAAAGTCTTTAAAAATGAAAAATCTAACCCTTTCACAGATGAGCACTGTTTACAGTGAGTATGTAATGACAGATGAAGAAATGATTCGTATAAAAGGTGGTGGCGAACCTCCAGCAGAACCCATAGTGGTCCCGACTCCTCCGCGTCCGAAAATTTGACTCACGCAGATTATAAAATATACAAAGGAAACAGAAACCAGTTAAGTTAAGTTAAGTTCACCCGGAAAATGATTTTGCGGGCTGAGCCGGAAGTATCCGGCTCAGGATGAACATGATAATTTAAGACTAGCCGTTGTATCGCCGGAGTGCAACGTGCTTTCGAGCCGTAATCAGGTTGTCAGGCATTATAATGCTATTCATGCATCGTATGAGTTTTATATGCAGACACATTATAAATTAAATAATTGAACCCATGAAAACAATTGATTTTTCATATTTCATCGAAAGGTTTATTGCCGGTGAAATGGATGAAAAAGAGAAACAATGGTTTCTTAAAGAAATTGAAGGGAACCAGGAACTAAGTCGGGAAATTGAGCTAAGGCAAAAGGCCGACAAATTCATACCGCGTAATGATATTATTAATCTCCGTTCGAAGCTGGCTGATATAGAGCATAAACGCGCAGCAATTCAGGTCAGCAGGCATCCCCGGCGGGTAAAATATGCAGCTGTATTGGCGGTGCTGGTTATTATCGGCGGCGCAGTTATGCTTTCGAGGGGACGAGCGGGCACTGATGAATTGCTTGACAGATATTATCAAGTATACGAGCCATCTGTGTCCGTCAGATCGGAACTGACCAGCGGGAATCATGATTTCAACCTTGCACTTGAATATTACAATGTCCACGATTACAGAAGTGCAGCTATTTATTTTAAAAAGGTAATTCAAAGTGAGCCTGACGATATGCAATCAACCCTTTTAAACGGAATCTCCAATTTTGAGATCAATAATTATCCTGAAGCAGAAGGCTCATTTGTAAAAGTCATTGACAATAATGAGAATTTGTTCATTGACCATGCGCAATGGTATCTTTCATTATGCTACATCAAAACCGAAGAACTGATAAAGGCAAGGGAGTTGCTGTCGCAAATAGGAAAATCTGAGAGTGTTTACAGGAAAAAAGCCAAACAGATCTTGAAAAGATTGTAATTACCATGCAATATTGCTTCACGGGATTTATAAATCAGAGCTGCTGACCCGTACATATGAATAGTAATATTCTGAAATACCATAAAATCTGTCTGATGAGGGTTATCTGATTGAAGTCAATGTCTGACCTGACAAAACGTGAAGTCCGGAGGGTGCCTTTAATTCGTATGGCACCCTCCTTTTTATTCTTCCTGCTGGTATCATGTTCCCCGGCTATGCTGCAAGATCATTTATTTCCTGATGCTAAGCCTGTAATTAGGACCTCAGTCCGACGATTCAGCCTTCGGCCTTCAGAGGTAATATTGTCGCCCCTGGGAGATGAATTTCCGTAACCTTTGTATTTAAGCCGTCCATCGGAGATTCCATTTTCGACCAGGTAATTAACAACCGACATTGCCCTTTTTTCGGAAAGTATCAGGTTATGTTCATCGGTTCCCGTCGCATCGGTATAACCTCCAATTTCAACCATGATATCTTTGTTTTCCGCAAGGAGCAATAACAGATTATTCAATTCCTTCAGGGATTCCTTTTTGAGAAGCCAGGAATCTATTTCAAAGAAAACATTTGCCAGGAGCATGCTTTCCCCAACTTTGAGGGGGCTTAGGAGAATATTCTTGAGGAAAGGCTTAACTACCGTGTGTGTGCCTTCGAGCATAAAATTCTCAGAATAAAACAGGTATCCTTTTTTTCGGACATTCAAACCATAGTTAAATCCGGAAGGCAGGCAGACCAGGAAATTCCCGTCTTCACCGGAGCTGTTGACAAGGACACTCCTGCCGGTAGACAGATTGATCAGTTCATAATCTGCAACGAGTCTTTTGCCTGTTTCCTTGTCGGTAACTTTACCCTTGAGGTATGAGACGGGATCAGGACGAATAGATTCGTGCAGGTAGAATGAATATATATTCTTCCCGCCCGGTTTGTCCCTTTTTGAGGAGAAGTATGCTTTCTGGCCGTCAGATTCGATTACAAGTCCTGTTTCATCAGAAAAAGTATTAATGGGATATCCGAGATTCCTTGGCTCGCTCCAGGTACTATCCGGTCCCAGTTTTGTGAAATATATATCAAAGCCTCCCATTCCCGGTAAACCGTCTGAAGAATAATAAAGCGTTTTTCCGTCGAAATGAATAAATGGTGACATTTCATCGCCGGGAGTATTTATCATGCTACCCATATTTTTAGGAGGCAGCCATTGTCCCTTATCGCCCCTGGTAGTATACCATATATCTTTGCCCCCGAATCCTCCCGGCCTGCTGCTTGAGAAATACAGGGTTTTTCCGTCGGCACTTACAGATGGTTGCGATTCCCAGTATTTGGTATTAACCGGACTTCCGATGTTGACTGGAATCGACCATTTGCCATCATTAAATGATGAAAAGTAGATGTCGCAGCTTCCGCGTCCGCCGGGGCGGTCACAGGCAGTAAAGTACATATAGCTGCCATCAGATGACAGGCTTGGTGCTCCTTCGTTTTGCCGTGTATTTAACGGCGCCCCGGCATTTATTGCTTTTTGCCAGATATTGTCTTTCAGGTAACTGATGTAAAAATCCTCCTGTCCGGCATTGTAGCCCTGAACTTTATCCCTTGTGGCAATCTGCCTCGTGAATATGAGCATTTGTCCGTCAGCAGTAATCGAAGGCCAGTATTCATCATCGGAGGTATTAATTCCCTCCCCCACGCTAACCGGACTGAACGGAACGGGATTTTTCATTGCTTCAATTGCAAAATCACAGTTTTTAAGATTCTTGATTGCAATGGCCTTATTCTTTTCTGAAATATTTTGCTGGCTGAGGTATAAGTAATAATGTTTTCGGGCATTAATGTAATCTCCGGTCGAGATTTCAGCTTCGGCAAGATTGAAGAAAACAGGCAGGTAAAATGCAGAATCGATTTTTACTGCCATTTTGTAATTATCTGCTGCTTCTGAAAAACGTTTTTGTTTTGACAGAAGTTCTCCGAGTATCATATATGCCTCATAGAATCCCTTATCGGCCTCAATTGCATGCCTGAAATACATTTCTGCAGAATTGTAGTCAACGAAATCATAATACTTCATCCCCTCATTGTATAATTTAAGGGCCTTGTTTGACGAAGTATGAAATTTCTGCTGGCCCAGCATATTCCCTTCCGAAATGGTGAAAAGTAATAATACTGATATGAAGAGTGGCAATCTCATTTTTATTTAAGGGATATGCATGTATTTATGTAATTGCAGGGAAATCCTCCATTCTGGATTTAGCTTAACATATCCGACTATATGCGGAATGATTTCCCCGAAGCTGTTCCATTCGGGCTGGAGAAACAAATGTGCAGTATTTTTCACCTTTTTCCGGTATTCTTCAGCCCACTCAAAATCAGAACTGTTTTTAATTACTACTTTAAGTTCATCGGCCCTTCTGCAAATTTCTTCCATTGGAGGCTTATTCCTTTTGGGTGAAAGGCAAATCCAATCCCATTCACCTGAAAGAGGATAAGCGCCGGATGTCTCAAGGAAAGTTGCGACGCCGTTTTTTCTCAGAACGGAACACAGGTAATCAAGGTTCCATATAAGAGGCTCTCCTCCGGTTATCACAGCAGATTTCATGCCAGAAGCAATTGCATGATCTGTTATCACATCCGTATTTACCATGGGATGATCCGCCTGATTCCATGTGAAACGGGAATCGCACCAGCTGCAGCCGACGTCGCATCCGGCAAGCCGGATGAACCATGCAGCCATGCCTGCATGAAATCCTTCCCCCTGGATCGTTGAAAACTCCTCAACCAGCGGCAGCTTCATGTATTCAGTGTTAACCCCGTTTATATTCTTCATTTTTAAACGCAGTATTGTCAGGTTTTATTTTCCAAACAGCAATTTGTAATCTTTTCCTGCCGCGATCGCAGCCCAGCTTTCGGGGATAACTTTCCAGTTCCCAAGGGCTTCAGGATTTATTGTTCCCAATTGTTCAAGATAATTAATCATATAAAATCTCAAATCCCTTTCGGTTGATCTTATAATTCGCTTGTGCAATTCATCCCTGCTGATGCCCGCACCTTTGAGTAAATGCCCCCCTCCCCCGTTACCCCTGTAGGAATTAACTGCTACCTTATATGTTTTTTCCGGATCAAAGGGCCTCCCGTCAGAAAAGGAACTGATGACTATTCTCTCCCCATCCGGTTTGCTGACGTTTACCGAATAGTCGATGCCTGCGGCAGAGTCAAAATTATAGGAAGGATTCCTCAGCCATGCAACACCCCCTGCAAGAGCGGGCTTTCCATCCTTCCCAAGACGGAACTTGAGGAGATGATCGTCGGGGCCCTTCATGGTATTGTACCACCCGGAATAGGAGAATTCGAGATATCTTTCAATTTCCTTGCCGGTCATGGAAAGTGTATATAAAAGATTCTCGAACCGGTAAAGCTTGAACATATCGCCAATGGTTATTTCTCCGGCAGGAATACTAACATCAAATGAAAGGGGAGCTGCAAATGAAATATCAGCGCCGGTAATCTCAAGCTGGATTGAGTGTGTCAAATCCACGAATGGTGAAGAACCGAAATAAGCATCGCGTGATGAAACAGTCTTTTCAGATCTGGCTATTGGTGTGCTGACATACTTGTCAATCACTTTCGAACGGTCTCCGAATTTATTGATAAAACCAGGATCGGCCGGATATTTGCCGACATCAATAATTCTTCCCTTCAATAACTTTCTTTTTTTGCCTGCGACTCTGTCATAAGTTATTTTTATATCAGCCCTTGCGATCTTTTCTGACCGGCTCCCTCCATCGAGAATCAAAACTGTATCACCTGCAGAATTGATGAATTTCTCATTATATATTTTATGGTCATGTCCGGCAAAGATAATGTCAAATCCCGGCACCTTCCATGCAACTGATGCGGTTCCGTTTTCATCATAATTCCCTGTCGTAACGAAGTTATTGCTGTTTTCCCTGACGTCCCAGCCTGAGTGAAACAATCCAATGATCAGATCGGGATCTTCCCTTTTAATTACTTTCATCCATGTTTCTGCGGCCTGAACCATATCCCCGAATTCCATCCCGGAATAAAGCTCCGGAGGCAGCCAGTTGGGAACGGCGGGAGTAATGAGGCCCATAACCGCAATTTTGAGTCCGCTGCGGTCAATAATTGTATACGGACAAAAATATGGTTTGCCTGTTTTGACAGAAATTGCATTGGCTGCCAGCATGGGGAAATGGTATTCCTTTCTGATCCTGTCGTAGACACTGTGACCCGTTTCAATATCATGGTTACCTGCTGTAGCGGCGTCGTAACCCAGATAATTCATTACTTCGGCATTGAAATGAGTGTCAGTCGTATCTATATAATTGTAGTAATAAACAGTTGGTTGCCCCTGCAGGTTGTCTCCATTGTCGAGCAGAATGAAATTTTCCGAAGAATCCCGGGTTTTCCTTATGTATGAGGCTGCGTGAGCAAGTGAAGCCTTCAGAGGTTCCTTCTCAATAAAATCGTATGGCAGGATAACCCCATGCAGATCAGTGGTTGCCAGGATGGTAATAATATGGTCTTTATGCTTTTCACAGGAAGTAATCAGCAGGAAGATACAGATAATTTGCAGGAAGGTTGTTAAAAATCGTTTATTCATGGTATTATTGTTATTTGAATAACAAATCGGCATTAGAGGATCCTGTGTATTTGAAAAAATTATTTAACAAAAGAAACAATTCACAAATAATTTAAGCCATAATACTGTAAAAGAATATTTTTTTCAGCTAACTTCAGTTTTCTGCGGACAGTTGTATCCCAGGCTGCAATATATCAAATCGTAGGACAAAAATTATCAGATATGGTTCAGACGGGTCTTCAACAGATCAGGAATGACTTCCCCCGGGGTCTCAAAGGCAAACGCATCGGCGTACTATGTCATTCATCCAGCATTACACCGGATTTTATCCACATTACTGATTTCCTTTTTAACTCAAAAGAGTGTTCACTATCTGCTATATTTGGGCCTCAGCACGGCTTGCACGGTCAGACCCAGGATAATATGATTGAATGGGAAAGTCAGCTTCATCCGTATTACAAGATACCGCTTTTCAGCCTATACGGTGAACACAGGAAACCCGTTCCTGCCATGCTCAGCATGATTGATATACTTTTAGTGGATCTTCAGGATGTAGGTGCCCGGTTATATACATATATATGGACGGTAAAGCTTTGCCTGGAGGCCTGTACTGAGGCCGGTATTCCCGTATGGATCCTCGATCGTCCCAATCCTGTGGGGAGACTGCCGTTTGACGGACCGGTGCTGAAGGAGGAATTCTTTACTTTTGTCGGAGGTGCATCAATACCCCTGTGCCACAGGATGACAATCGGCGAAATGGCCTTATGGCTTAAGGAAAGGTATTTTCCCGGGTGTGATCTCAAGGTTATATGGATGAAGGACTGGAATAGGAACTCATTTTACAATGAAACCGGCCTTCCCTGGGTTTTGCCTTCTCCCAACATGCCATCACTCCAGACGGCAATTGTATATCCGGGCATGGTCCTGACAGAAGCACTGAATATTTCTGAAGGCAGGGGAACAACATTACCATTTGAGCTTTTTGGAGCACCATTTATCGATCCCGAAAAACTTAAAAGAAACCTGGATTCCAGGAAAATTCCTGGCTGCATGTTCAGAATACATGGGTTTATACCGACCTTCAACAAATACCGGGGGATTTATTGCAACGGCTTACAGATTCATGTCACAGAACCTGAAAAGTACTATCCGGTTGCAACGGCACTTGAAATTTTCGATGCCATTCTGAAGACAACTCCTGAGAATTCCATGCAATTCAAAGAACCTCCCTATGAATATGAATACAAGCTGATGCCCTTTGACATCCTTTCAGGTGATTCGGGAATGAGAATCTCGCTGCTTGAGAATCAGCCGGTTGAATATGAAAAACAACGATGGCGTGAAGAGATTGAAGCATTCAGGAAGGAGTTCGCAGGCCTGGCGGTTTATCATGATTAACGGCAATCCCCAAGGCTGTCTTCATACTGATTTTTTACCATGAACTGATACAAGTTTTTCAATCAGCTGTTTTGGAAAAATCGGCTTGACGATATATTCATCGAAACCGGCCGCCATAATCTTTTCCCGGTCTCCTGACAGGCTGTAGGCCGTCTGTGCAATGATTACAACATCCCTGAGTATTTCCCGGATTCGTCTTGCTGCCTCATACCCGTCAATAACCGGCAACTGGATATCCATTAAAATTATATCGATTGACCGGTCAGCGGCTGCCATATCAACAGCTTCACCCCCATTACATGCATTAAGCAGAACCGCTCCGGTTTTTTCCAGTATCTTATTCAGATACAATCTGCTTGAGGCATCATCCTCCACTATCAGTATCTTTTTACCCTTGAGATAGTCAGTCTCCATTTTTCCGGCATTATTCAAAAAGTCCCTCATCTCTCAGAAGCAGTAAAATTGCAGACTGGGGGACAACAATATATTTCTCCTTGTTGAATTCTATTTCGATAGCGGAACTCTGCAAATAAACAGCCTGATCACCCTCTTTTGGCTGAAGCGGCACATATTTCGGCTCATCGGTCCTGTTCTTCCAGGGTTCGTCAGTGTCACTGATGGTAGGTATGGGATATCCGGGTCCGACCTTGAGTACGAAACCTATCTGAACCTTTTCGTTTTCATTTACTCCGGGCGGAAGGTAGAGGCCGCTTTTGGTCTTTGACTGCGGCATCTTTGGCTTGATAAGAATCCTGTCTCCGATAACAATAAGTTTCTGGAGATCTTTTTCATCTAGTAAAACACTCATAATTTCTTTCAATATCCAACAAAAATATCAATATTTCCATATAACCCGAAATCAGCATCAGGGAATTATTAATATTGCAGGTTTGAAATAAATGTCAACAAAGCAGGAATGTTCATGGCCGGATCAGATACATATCTGACAATCAAGAATTTCGCCCAGGGTATATATAAAGAGAAAGGAAGTACTTTCATTTCTCTGGCCTACCCGGTTCGGACGGTTGATGAAATAAAAAGTATACTTGGGGAAACAAAAAAAGACCACCACTCTGCCCGGCACCATTGCTTTGCATATATACTTGGACAGAACAGGGAAATATGGCGTTCGGGCGATGACGGGGAGCCTTCAGGTACAGCTGGCAAGCCAATCCTCACTCAGATCAGGTCTCATGGCTTAACCAATGTCCTTATTATTGTGGTACGCTATTTCGGGGGACGGCTTTTAGGTACCGGAGGATTAATTAATGCCTACAGGTCGGCTGCTGCAGACGCAATAAAAAACTGTGAAATAGTGAAAATCAGGCTACATGACTTCTTTATGCTGGAGTTTCAATACCATGGAATGAGCAGTGTGATGAAGATTGTCAGAGATCATGATCTTGACATAACCGGACAGGAATTTGGCGAAACCTGCCGGATATCCATCAAAGTTGAAAAATCATCAGCTCAAAGTATTTTGTCATTGTTATCACGAATTGAAGGTCTGAAGTATACATTTTTATATGCATCACAGGAATAGCCAGCCATGTAAAAGTTTTTATCAAGATATCAACATTTATCTGTTTGGGATTTAATCTTCGATAAATTTGTAATAACACCTGAAACAGATAAAAAGATATCCTGATGAATAAAAGAAGCCTGGTATCCATTGATGATCTGACCACGGATGAAATATTGAAAATTCTCGATCTTGCAAAAGAATTTGAGAAGAATCCTTCCCAGCTCCTGCTTACAGGAAAAATTATCGCAACCCTGTTTTTCGAACCCTCCACGCGGACGCGTCTGAGTTTCGAAAGCGCCATAAACAGACTTGGCGGTAAAATAGTTGGTTTTTCCGAATCAGGCAGTTCAAGTGTTTCGAAAGGCGAAACACTTCACGATACCATCAGAATGGTAAGCAATTACAGTGATCTTATTGTAATGCGTCATCCGGTTGAAGGCAGTGCCAGATTTGCAAGTGAAATTTCATCGGTCCCTGTAATAAATGCCGGTGACGGTGCAAATCAGCATCCCACACAAACATTGCTGGATCTGTATTCAATCCGCAAAACCCAGGGAACCCTCGACAACCTCAACATATTCCTGGTCGGTGACCTGAAATATGGCAGGACGGTTCATTCACTGATGATGGCAATGTCCCGCTGGAACACAACCTTTAACTTCATCTCGCCCGAAGAACTTAAAATGCCGGATGAATTCAAGTTGTATCTCGAGAACCTTGGACTGAAGTATTATGAACATTCGGATTTCACCGAAATCATATCCAGGGCAGATATTATTTATATGACAAGGGTTCAGAAAGAACGATTCTCAGATCCGATTGAATATGAAAAAGTCAAGAATGTATATGTATTGAGGAATTCCATTCTTGCCAATACCAAGCCCAATATGCGGATATTGCATCCCCTGCCGCGGGTAAATGAAATTCATACTGACGTTGATAACAATCCCAAGGCATATTATTTTGAGCAGGCGCTTAATGGCGTTTTCACACGCCAGGCTATATTATGCACCCTTTTAGGAATAAAATAAATTGAACAGAATCACATGAAAGAACCTAAACTAAGTGTAAGTGCTATCCAGAACGGAACAGTAATTGACCACATTCCTGCCAAAAATCTTTTTAAGGTCATTCAAATTCTTGGGCTGGATCACATTGATTCCCAGATTACATTCGGAACGAATCTTGAAAGCAAGAAGCTGGGCAGAAAAGCAATCATAAAAATCTCAGACAAATTTTTTGAAGATGCCGACATCAACAGGATCGCGCTTGTAGCACCTGAGGCAAAACTTAATATAATCAGGGATTATGAGGTAATTGAAAAAAAAGTGGTTGAGGTTCCTGATACAATTATCGGCATTGCACGGTGCATGAATCCCAAATGCATCACAAACTTCGAGTCAGTAGTAACAAGATTCAGGGTAGTATCAAAGAAATTAGTCTCACTTCGTTGTCACTATTGTGAAAAAATCACCAGTCAGGAAAATCTTCAGATAATTTAGCGCAATCTGTGGTATGAACTGACCAGATTCTCATCCCTGCGGATTCCCCTGTATGCAAGTAACGCAAATATGACAATAGGAGGAATCAGGTAAAATTTTGCCAAAGGTATAAAAGCAGCATCAGTACGAACTGCTGTTGTCGCAGAATAATAAGTGATCAATCCCGCCGTTGCTGCAGCCAGGATCATAATAATCATTACAACAGTCATTTGCAGCTTTCTTTTTTTATACATGAAGATTGCTGCAACCGACATGACGGGAATAATGATGGTCAGTGCTGATAATGGCAATAACCGATGCATGAGGATTGGATCTGAAACCCCGTCAAACTGATAGATACCGTTGAACCTTATAACAAAACCGATACCGGTTTTGTCAATAATTTTTACAAAATCTCCTTTAAACAATAACATGGCAAATATTGTTGTCAGACTGAGATAAAGCGACTGCATCCTTTGCAACATGGCAATGTGTTTTAAATGTTGAACAAAAATAATGGTAAAAAGCTTTTAAAAAGCATAAAACTTGAATTTACCGGGTTGTCTTAAAAGCTGTTTCTTTTATGAAAATTTAACATAGTTTTCAGAGCATGAAGCATTTAATAAAGTGCAAATTACATACCTTTGCCACCGCTGTATCAGATACCGGAGGCTGAAGGTTTTCAAAAACGATGTGCCCTTACACAATAACCGGCAGAAATAATATCATTTGGAAATGAAAAAAAAGAAAAGGTTGATAATTACGATAGCATTGATTGTAGTGTCTGCAGCAATCATTTTTTATCCAAAAATCAAACCGCATTTTTCAAATGACTCGAAAAAAATGGCCTCCGGAGGAGCCAGAACCGGTGCGGGCGGAATGCCTGGAATGCAAAGGTTGAATGTTATTGGATATCTTATTCAGCCGTCGGAGATGAGCGACCTTTATAACAGTACCGGCACCCTTCGCCCTGATGAGGAGGTTGATTTATCGTTTGAAACATCGGGGAAGATTGTTGAAATAGGGTTCACTGAAGGAACCCGGGTAAAAAAGGGAGATCTTCTTGCAAAAATCAATGATAAACCATTGCAGGCGCAGCTCCAGAAACTTGAGGCACAATACAAGCTGGCGGAAGAGAAGGAATTTCGCCAGCGCAGCCTTCTCAACAAGGATGCCATCAGCCAGGAAAGTTATGATCAGATAGTAACGGAACTCCAAACTATTCAGGCAGATATAAATCTCGTGAAGGCACGCATCTCTGAAACAGAACTCAGGGCGCCTTTTGACGGAATAATCGGATTAAGGTACATGAGTGAAGGAGGATATGCCACTCCTTCGTCGAAGATAGCCCGACTTGTTAAGATTAGTCCGCTCAAGGTTGAATTCGCAATTCCTGAAAGATATGCTGATCAGGTTACCATTGGCTTTCCTGTCACTTTTGTTGTTGACGGTAGCAATAAGGTCTTTGACGCCAGGGTCTATGCAGTTGATCCCCAAGTGGAAGAGAAAACCCGTACAATCGTGATAAGGGCCTATTACCGTAATGTGAATGAAGAACTCAAGTCTGGGCGCTATGCAGCTGTTACTCTCCTGCTGTCACAGATAGAAAATGCCATTGCAATTCCTTCCGAGGCGCTGATCCCGGAAATGGACGGAGAAATGGTTTATGTCTATAAAAAAGGAAAGGCTGAATCTGTAAGGGTAACCACGGGTCTGAGAACAGAATCACTAGTCCAGATCACAAGTGGCCTCAATTTCGGTGATACACTTCTTACTTCAGGTATTCTTCAGCTGAGACATAATCTGCCAGTAGTACTTGATACACTTGTGGTGAAAAGATAAAAATGAAAGGAAACAAATGAGTTTATCGTCAGTCAGTATCAACAGACCGGTTTTGGCAACAGTATTTGCCATCGTAATACTGTTGTTCGGATTTGTCGGGCTTACTTATTTGGGTGTCAGGGAATTTCCAAGCGTTGACCCGGCAATAATAACAGTCAGTACATCCTACCCGGGAGCCAATTCAGATGTAATTGAGACTCAGATAACCGAGCCTCTTGAACAAAATATAAACGGTATCCCGGGTGTTCGTTCACTTACCAGCGTCAGTCGCCAGGGATTCAGTAATATCACTGTTGAGTTCGAACTTTCGGTTGATCTTGAAACAGCTGCAAATGATGTCAGGGACAAAGTCTCGCAGGCGATGAGATTCCTGCCCCGTGACTGTGACCCTCCGACAGTTGCAAAAGCAGATGCTGATGCCAATCCCATTCTTTTCCTGACAGTTGAAAGCGGAAAAAGATCCCTGCTGCAGCTTTCAGAGATCGCAGAGCTTACCCTGAAGGAGCAGCTTCAGACAATCTCCGGGGTGAGCGCAGTTGGAATATTTGGTCAGAAAAGATATTCCATGCGATTATGGATTGATCCGGTGAAACTTGCCGGATACGGACTGACGCCCATGGATGTAAGGAATGCCATAAACAGGGAAAACGTTGAACTGCCGTCAGGTTCGATTGAAGGAACCAATACAGAACTAACCATAAGAACACTTGGACTAATGACCACACCCAAGGAATTCAATGAGCTTATAATAAAGCAATCGGGTGATCAGATTGTCAGGTTCAAAGATATCGGACGGGCTGAACTTGGGCCTGAAGATATAAGAGGTATTCTAAAACGCGACGGGGTGCCCATGGTTATGGTGGTAATAATTCCCCAGCCCGGTTCAAATCATATCGACATTGTAGATGAGGTATATCGCCGGCTTGATTATATTTCAAAAGACCTTCCGGAAGATGTCAGGGTCAATGTCAATTATGACAATACCAAATATATCCGCTCCTCGATAAAGGAAGTCAAGGACACTATTTTCATTGCCTTCATACTGGTTGTAATCATTATATATTTTTTCCTTCGCAGCTGGAGGGCAACGCTTATCCCGATCCTGGTTATTCCGGTTTCACTGATAGGATCATTTTTTATTATGTACCTGGCCGGGTTCACCATTAACGTGCTTACCCTACTGGCCCTTGTACTGGCAATAGGTATTGTTGTTGACGATGCTATTGTGGTCATGGAGAATATTTATGTCAAGGTCGAATCGGGTATAAGCCCAATGGAAGCAGGAATAAAAGGATCGAAGGAGATTTATTTTGCCATCATTTCAACAACTATAACACTAATTTCCGTCTTTTTCCCCATTGTATTTCTCCAGGGCATAACAGGGCGGCTTTTCAGGGAATTCAGTATTGTGATGGCAGGCGCAGTGGCGATCTCAGCTTTTCTTGCACTGTCGCTCACACCCATGGTCTCAACAAAGCTCTTACGCAAGGAAAAACATCACAGCTGGTTTTTCAGAAAAACGGAACGTTTTTTTGACAGTATGAACCATGCTTACAGAAACGGACTGACTTCATTTCTTGATCACAGGAAATCTGCAATTTTGATTCTGGCTATTTCGCTGGGGCTGGTTGTTTTATTGTGGAACACAATACCCTCGGAGATGGCGCCTCTTGAGGATCGTTCCCAGATAACGATCAACACTTCGGCCACCGAAGGCTCCACATATGAATACATGCTGGCATATGCTGATGATATAGCAAAACTTGTTGAAGAAAAAGTTCCCGAGAGGATCAGCTATACTGTAATGGTAAGAGGAGGAAGCTTTGGCAATATCAGGGTTACCCTTAAGGACCCCGGCGAAAGGCACAGAACCCAGCAGGAAATCGCCGATCAGCTTACCAGCGATCTTCGCAAAAAGACCAAGGCCAGATCATTCGTCATACAACAGTCAACTTTCGGAAGCAGGCGTTCAGGCATGCCGGTTCAGTATGTATTGCAGGCCACTTCAATAAATAAATTAAGGGAAGTGCTTCCGGAATTTATGAGCAGGGTTATGGACAGCGAGGTTCTTCAGATGGCTGATGTTAATCTCAAATTTACCAAACCGGAGCTCCAGATACATATTAATCGTGAAAAAGCCATCACCCTGGGGGTTTCAACACAAAATATCGGACAGACACTTCAGCTGGCATTGAGCGGACAAAGATTCGGCTATTTTTTCATGAACGGAAAACAATACCAGATACTCGGTGAACTGGCGAGGGAAAACCGGAACAAACCGCTGGATCTTAAATCTCTTTACGTTAGAAATGACAAGGGTGACATGATTCAGTTTGACAACCTTGTAAACCTCTCGGAGGAAACAGCTCCGCCCCAATTGTATCGTTATAACAGGTTTGTCGCAGCCACTGTCTCGGCAGGGCTTGCAAAAGGCAAGACGATCAGCGAGGGCCTTGCCGAAATGGACCGCATTGCCGCAGATGTACTCGACGATTCTTTCAGAACTGCACTGGCCGGCGATTCCAAGGATTTCCGCGAAAGTTCATCAAGCCTGATGTTCGCTTTTATTCTTGCCCTGATCCTTATATTCCTGGTCCTTTCGGCACAGTTTGAAAGTTTCAAGGATCCGCTCATTGTCATGATGACTGTACCGCTTGCACTTACAGGTGCACTATTATTCATGTGGTATTTTAACGTCACAATGAATATTTTCAGTCAGATCGGAATCATTATGCTTATCGGACTGGTATCAAAGAATGGTATTCTCCTTGTTGAATTTGCGAACCAGAGAAAAAAAGCGGGTTTGTCAAAATTTGAAGCAATAAGGGACGCAGCTGCTTCCCGTTTCCGCCCCATCCTTATGACCAGTATGGCAACGATATTAGGCATATTACCCCTGGCTCTCGGACTGGGTGAGGGTGCGCAAAGCCGTGTCGCAATGGGTATCTCTGTTATTGGAGGTATGGTCTTTTCAACTTTTCTGACCCTGTTTGTGGTTCCGGCCATTTACACTTTCATCTCAAGTGAATCAAAAAAGAATGCCGATGAAATTCAAGTTACTGCCGCTTAGTTTTCTGATCTCAGGTCTCTGTATTACTTCATTTTCACAGACGGTATACAATCTGAACGATTGTATCCGGATTGCATTGGACGCAAATTTCTCAATTCTTATTTCAAGGAACGCCGAAAATATTGCCGCAAACAACTATACTCTTGGAAATGCCGGTTTTCTGCCCAGCATTGACCTTTCAGGCAGACACAACGGAAGTGTATCAAATATCAGCCAGAATTTCAGGGATGGAAGCAGTAATGAAACCAACGGCGTTCATAATACTTCAACCTCGGCTCTTGTAAATGCCGATCTGACAATTTTCAGGGGATTCAGCGTCCAGACCAGTTACAAAAAGCTGAATGAGCTGAAACAGATCGGTGAACTGAATACGAGGATGTCGGTGGAAAACCTTATTGCCGACATTGTATCAGGTTATTATAATTATGTGCAGCAGGTTGAAATTCTCAACAATATCAAATACGCGCTATCCTTGTCCAAAGAACGACTCAGGATTGATGAAGACCGTTATGTTCTGGGTTCAAGTTCCAAGCTTCAGGTTCTGCAGTCAAGGGTTTATGTTAATGCTGACAGCTCAAGGCTTTCAAGACAGTATGAGATTGTCAGGAGCTCATGTATAAGGCTTAATGAACTGATGGCTGTTGAAGATCTTACAAGGCATTTTGTAACCAGCGATACTGTCATAAAAATAAATCCCGATCTGATATTCGAGAAATTACTCAATGACGCTCTTAATCAAAATACCGGCCTTCTGATTGCTGCCAGGAACAAAACCATTTCTGAATATGACTATAAACTCATAAAATCGCGTGCATATCCTTATCTGAATGCTTCTTCAGGTTACAATTACAGCTTTAATGATTATTCTACCGGAAACATGCAAAATCAGGGCAGCCGTGGAATGAACTACGGACTGACGCTTGGCATCAATATTTTTGACGGACTTAACCAGAGGCGGAATATTAAGAACTCATCTATTGAGATGAATAATAAGGAGTTAAGATACAGGGAAATTGAACAGGGTGTACGTGCTGACCTTATTACAATCTACAATGCCTACAGCAATTATCTTCGGCTTGTCAGCCTCGAACAGCAAAATCTTCAGACAGCAGCGGAAAACCTTGAAATTGCGATGGAAAGATACAAGCTTGGGAGCCTCTCAGGTATTGAGCTGAGGGAAGTCCAGAAAAGCCTGCTCGATGCCAAGGACAGTCTTATTTCAGTCGAATATCAGGCAAAGCTTGCTGAAGTTTCACTGATGCTTATTTCCGGCAATATCACTGATTATTACTAGCGAGGCTTAATGTAATTATCTATATTTGGATTTCATTTTTTCTATGCAGAAGAAAACCGAGCTTATTACCAATAATGATGGAAGTATTTTCCATTTGAACCTTTTTCCTGATGACATTGCAGAGAAAATTATAATTGTTGGAGATCCCGGGCGGGTTGATTTGATCGGGGACCTTTTTGACAATATCAGATTAAGAAAGGAGAACAGGGAGTTCAGAACAATAACCGGCAGTTTCGAAGGTAGTGAAATCACTGTGATATCCTCTGGAATTGGGACTGACAATATTGATATACTGATCAATGAGATTGACGCACTGGCAAATATCAACCTTGAAACAGGTATACCAAAAGATGAGCCCGTGTCGCTTACATTCATAAGGCTCGGCACTTCGGGAGGAATACGGGCTGATGTACCAGTTGGCTCATGCGTGCTTACAGAAACTGCTGTCGGGTTTGACGGTCTTTTGCATTTTTATGAAGGCTACGACTGGCTTCTTGACAATGCCCTTGCGTCAGTCCTTGCCGAATATCTTGAATGGCCTGATACACTTTCATTTCCCTATGCCGTTAATTCTGACAGAACCCTGGCTGCAGTGTTTGCCGGGGATAACTTCATTAAAGGGATAACCATATCTGCCCCGGGATTTTATGCACCACAAGGCAGGCGGCTCAGGCTTAAGACATTTGACAATGAAATCAATGAGAAACTTGCAGGTTTCTCCTTCTTTGGAAGGACCATTTGCAATTATGAAATGGAAAGCTCAGCCATTTACGGGTTGTCGGGATTATTGGGCCATAAGGCCCTGACAATATGTGCAGTTATTGGCAATCGGATGACGGGTGAATTTTTGAATGACTACAAGCCGCTGATTACGGAGCTGGCCCTCCAGGTAATGAGAAAGCTATAAGCTTCCCTGCTGGTATCACAAGTATTCACGATACCATTTTACAGCCTCTTCCATACCTTCCCTGACTGAATGTGTTGGTTTATACCCAAGCAGCCTGGCTGCCTTTTCTATTGACGCATGGGAATGAGGTATGTCCCCTGCCCTCTCTGGTCCGTGTACGGGATCAATCCCGAGTACATGTTCGTCATACCTGCCTATGATTGTTCTTATCATTTCAAATAATTCATTAAGGCTTGTACGGCCTCCATAAGCTACATTGTATACCTGATTAATGGCAGATGGATCCCTGACCAATGCAGCCAGATGATTTGCCTGAATAACATTATCGATATATGTGAAATCCCTTGAATACTCGCCATTACCATTTATGACAGGCGCCTCATGCTGAAGAAGCTTTTTAACGAACAATGGTATCACGGCGGCATAGGCTCCAAGCGGATCCTGCCTTCTGCCAAAAACATTAAAATATCTAAGGCCAATTACTTCAATGTTGTAGGTTGAGGCAAAATTTGCGGCAAATAATTCATCAACATATTTTGTGATTCCATAAGGCGACAGAGGTTTTCCGATCTTATCCTCAACTTTGGGCAGATCCGGATGATCTCCGTATGTTGAGGAGCTTGCTGCATAAATAAACCTTTGTACTTTGGCTTCCTTTGAGGCAAACAGGATCTTTACAAAACCTCCGATGTTAACGTCGGTTGAAGAAACAGGATCTTTTATGGAACGGGGAACGGATCCCAGAGCGGCCTGATGAAATACATATTCGGCCCCGTTCACGGCCTTCTCGCAATCAGAATAATTTCGTATATCACCTTCAATTAACCGGAAACGGGGATTGTTTTGAAATGAAACCAGGTTTTCTCTTTTTCCGTTTGAAAAATTATCAAGGCAAACCACATAATTGCCTTCGTTTAACAGGGACTCGACAAGGTTGGATCCTATAAAACCTGCACCTCCGGTCACAAGGACTTTTTTGTTGCTGACAAGGCGTTCCATGGGCATATGACTATTAATTCGGATATTATAACATATCTGGGACCCGTTTGTCATCAAATCAGCGTTTCAATCAGATTTATCCCTGGCACGCGGGTTTCAGAATGTTCAGTTAAATAACATGTTCCAGATTAAAATAAACTGACTAAACAGGATTTTATTTTTCGAGGAACAGTAAAATTTCATTCAGAATAAATTCCGATGTTTTGCCGTCACCATAGAATCCGGGATATGCAAGCTCATAATTAATTGTCATAAATGATCTGAATTCAGTCTTTATTTTTTCCGGAGTTGCGTCCACCAGTTTTACTGTGCCGTTGGCAACCAGTTCGATCCATTCTGTTTCTCTCCGAAGGACAATACAGGGTTTTCTGAAAAAATGGGATTCTTTCTGCACTCCGCCTGAATCAGTAATGATCATCCTGCATGTTTTTTCCAGAAGAGTCATCTCAAGATAAGAAACGGGGGGTATAATTTTGATAAACTTGCTGTTCCTTAATATATTATACAGGGGCACAAGACTTTTTTTCAGAGAGTTCATTGTGCGCGGATGAAACGGCATAACAAAGGGTATTTTATAATCTTCTGCCATTTCATTCAGTGTCGACAATATATTTTGAAGCCTTGTAGGATCATCAGTATTAATATCCCTGTGTATTGTCACCAGGATAAAATTTTCGTGTTCAAGCTTTAATTCGTCCAGAAGATATGATTTCTTCTTTTCTGCCAGTTCGGCAAAAAAGAGCGAATTGTCGTACATTATATCGCCGGTAAGATAAATCTTAGGGTTATCAATTGTATACGGAGGCTGGTTTTCCGGTCTGAATCCCTCATTTATCAGGTTTTTGAAAGCAGCATTGGTGGGTGCAAAAAGAAGCGTGGATGAATGATCGCTAATGATCCTGTTGAGTTCTTCAGGCATACTTTTGTTGAATGCTCTCAGCCCCGCCTCAATATGAATCACCGGAAAATGGAGCTTGGCTGCGGCAATTGCCCCTGCAAGGGTTGAATTAGTGTCACCGTAAAGCAAAATACAATCAGGTTTTTCATTATACAGCACTTCTTCAATGCCCATTATCATCATTGCGGTTTGCCTGCCATGCCGGGCGGATCCGACTCCAAGGTTGTAATGTGGAGGAGGTATTTCAAGTTCATCAAAAAAGACTTCGGAAAGCTCCTTGTCGTAATGCTGACCGGTATGAACAGTCCGTTCCTCAAGCTTTGAGCTGAAACTCATCCGTATTGCCCTGCTAATAGCGGATGATTTAATTATCTGGGGTCTTGCCCCAACGACATTCATTATTTTTATCTTAGGCATAGTCCGATTTTACCTTGTCTGTTAACGGTAAAAGAACAAATAGGGTTCCGCGATTCCAAAGAAACTATCTGGCGTAGTTAACTGCCCTTGTTTCTCTAATCACGGTTATTTTTATTTGTCCCGGGTATGTCATTTCATTTTGAATTTTCCTGGCAATTTCAAAGGAAAGGTTTTCTGCTTCCTTGTCATTCACCTTCTCGGCGCCGACTATTACACGGAGTTCCCTTCCTGCCTGTATGGCATAGGTTTTCATCACTCCCGGATACTGAAGAGCAAGTGATTCAAGCTCTTTCAGACGTTTGATATATGATTCGACCACTTCCCGCCTGGCGCCGGGTCTTGCTCCGGAAATTGCATCGCAAACCTGAACGATCGGAGCAATCAGGGTCGTCATTTCGGTTTCATCATGGTGTGCACCGATGGCATTGCAAATTTCTGGTTTTTCCTTGTATTTTTCTGCAACTTTCATTCCCAGTATTGCATGTGGCAGTTCCGGCTCATCGTCAGGAACCTTTCCAATATCATGGAGAAGGCCTGCTCTTTTTGCAAGTTTTGCATTCAGTCCGAGTTCAGCGGCCATAATGGCACAAAGGTTTGCCACTTCACGTGAATGCATGAGAAGGTTCTGCCCATATGATGACCTGTATTTCATTTTTCCGACGAGTCTTATCAGCTCCGGATGAAGCCCGTGGATACCGAGGTCTATTGCGGTTCGTTTACCCACTTCCAGTATTTCATCCTCAACCTGTTTCCTTGTTTTTTCAACAATTTCCTCGATCCTGGCGGGATGAATCCTGCCATCGGTCACCAGCTGGTGAAGAGCAAGCCTGGCCACTTCCCTCCGAATGGGATCAAATGCTGACAGAACAATGGCTTCAGGGGTATCGTCAACAATGATCTCCACGCCTGTTGCGGCCTCAAGAGCTCTTATGTTACGGCCTTCGCGGCCGATGATCCGGCCTTTAATTTCATCCGACTCGATGTGGAATACGGTTACCGCATTCTCGATGGCATTCTCTGCTGCCACTCTCTGTATTGTCTGCAGGACTATTCTCTTTGCTTCCTTGTTTGCAGTCATTTTGGCCTCATCAAGTATCTCATTGATATAGGACATGGCTCCTGTTTTTGCCTCTTCCCTGAGAGACTCAATCAGATGATTCTTAGCCTCTTCGGCAGATAATCCGGAAATTGCCTCAAGCTGTTCAACCTGTTGACGGTGAAGTTTGGACAGCTCCTCGCTTTTCTTTTCCATCAGGTCAATCTGAGTCAGCAGGTTTTCCCGTACAGCATCAGTCTCATTTTTTTTGCGTTGAACTTCCTCAAGCTTCTGGGAAAGTGTAAGCTCTTTTTGTTTGATTCGATTTTCGGCTACTGCAATCTTGTTGTTTTTCTCATTGATAACCTTCTCATGCTCAGCTTTCAGCTGAAGGAATCTTTCCTTTGCCTGGAGGATTTTTTCTTTTTTTATTACTTCAGCTTCAGTTTCAGCCTCGGAAATTACTTTCTGGCTCTTGTTTTTCAATGCTTTCTGCCATACGAGATATGCGGCGCCAAAGCCAAGTATCAGTGATGACAAGCATAGAATTAAAGTCAATCCACCATTTATTACACTAATTATCAACATCATATTTAGATTTATTTAAAATAAAAACCCGCAAAGTCTCTTCAACTTTTCTAAAACCCCATATCTTTATGGCTGGGGCCTCTAACTCAATTCGAACGTCCACTGTCCCGGATTACCGGAATCCTGACGAATCAGGATGAGGCCTGTTCTTGCTGAGCTAAGGAGAACCCCAAAGTTTTAAGTGTTGAGTTTCAAAAATGAATAAAGAAACAATGCGGGCAAAAAGTATATAATATTTTAAAGAACGCTGTCACTCTCACCTTCAAGGGCTGAGTCTATTTTCCTTATCAGCCCTCTGATGGCATCAGGAATATGATCATTATTCAACTTATCCTCATTTTCAGTAAGTTTTATAACATATTGCAGAGCAGCCATTGCCAGAAAATCCTGTATATCCTTGTCTGAATAGCGCTGTCTGTATTGCAGCACCTTTTCATTGATCATCCTGGCAGCTTTTCTGATCTTTTCCTCATTTTCCCTTTCCACCTTTAATGGATAATATCTGTCTGCCACGTTAACTCTGATAGATAGCTTATCATCCATTATTTATATCTTATCTGTTTAAAAGAGCAACACATCTGTCAATTTCCCGCACCAATTCATTTATCTTCCTTTTTGCTTCCGCTGCATTTTCTCCCCCACCCTTCAATGCTCCTAATAATTTAACTCTTTCGTACCTGGTTTTGAGATTTTTAATCTCCTCTTCCTTTTCCTGAAGCACTTGCTTCAATTTTCCATTCTCAGTTTTTAATTCACTGTTTTCTGTCCTGAGCGCGATATATCTTTCCAACAACCCATCAAGCTTTTTGTTCAGTGCATTAAGCTCTTCAAAGCCAAGCTCAGACATATTAAAATATTTATTACAAAGGTAGCAAAGTAAACGTAATTTCAAAAATTTAACTTAAATAGTTTGGCAGACTTACCTCAACTGATAGCTTTGCAAACGAATAACTGTTGATTACTAAAATCTCATGGTTCTTTCAAGAATAGTGTTACTTTTTTTCTTGTTCATGAAATTTCCCGGAGAGGAACCCAAGAACCGGGAAAGCTTTATTTCGCCTCTCAGGATACCCCTGGCACTTTCTGCACATTTCGGAGAGCTAAGAAATGATCACTTTCATTCGGGGATCGACATAAAAACACAGGGGACAACCGGCAAAGAAGTGTTGGCCACCGCCGCGGGTTATGTTTACAGGATAAGCATATCTCCCGGGGGGTTCGGGAAAGCCCTTTACCTTATGCATCCCTCCGGATATTCAACTGTGTATGCACATCTGAGCAGATTCATACCGGAAATTGAGGAATATGTAATAAACAGACAGTACGCAGAAAAAAGTTACATGGTCACTCTGTGGCCTCCAAAAGATAAATTCAGGTTCAACCAGGGAGATCTCATTGCCTTTTCAGGCAATACCGGCAGTTCATCAGGGCCGCATCTTCATTATGAGATCCGGAAAGCGGATGAGGAGCATCCTGTCAACCCGCTATTGTTTGATTTCGGAATAGAAGATAAAGTCGCTCCTGTCATAGAAGAACTGATGATTTTCAGAGTCGGAAAAAATACAATTATTAATGACCAGACCAAAAATCTTCGGCTAAAGGTATCGGGAAATGACGGCAGATATCATCTGGCAGGCGATAGAGAAATAACTATCAGCGGACCAGTAGGATTCGGATTCAAATCATATGATTTGTCGTCAACCAGCAACAACAAGAGTTCGGTCTATTCGATCGATCTTTTCCTTGATTCAATTCTGGTCTACAGTTACAGGATGGATAGCTTTTCGTTCAGTGAATCGAGGTATATTAACAGTCATATCGATTATGAAACCTATGTGAAAGAAAAGAATTTCTTTGAACGGGCATTTGTTCTGCCGAATAACAGACTCAGCCTGTACAGTAATCTGGTTAACAGGGGTATCTGTAATTTTACGGATGAAAGGAGACATCGCGTGGAAATAATTGTTGGAGACATTAACAACAACAGAGCCTCACTGGTCTTTCACGTTCGGTCTGCTATTCCCCGGGTTGATGTGTCAGAAAAGGATGATAATAGAATAATGATGCCTTACAGCAGGAACAACAAGTTTGTGTCGGGAGACATGAGTGTAAACATTCCTTCCGGTGCATTATACGATACTCTCTTTTTTGAATTTATGAAAACCGAAGGCAGGCCGGGAATGTATTCAGATATTTATCACGTTCACAACAGGTATACACCATTGCATAAGCCATATATCCTGACGATCAGGCCAAAGGAAGTGCCGGAAGGGAAAAGTTCAAAACTTCTCATTGCTCAGTCGATCAATGGTTCTCAACGGATCCCGGTTCAGACCAAATGGGAGAATGGGTATCTTGTTGCAAAGCCTTCTGCTTTTGGGTCATTTTATGTAGATATTGACACAATACCCCCTTCTGTGTTGCCAATTGGGCTGGTCCCGGGAGTTAACCTTGAAGGCAAGAGGGAAATAAGGCTCAGGATCAGAGATGATTTTTCAGGCATCAAGTCATATGAACCGATCATCGACGGTAAATGGGCATTGTTTGAATACGACCAGAAAAACAGTTTGCTGACCTACACTATTGATCCCAGCCGGATAACCAGGAACACCAAACACTATTTCACCCTCAAGGTGACTGACAATAAAGACAATGTTACTTTATTCAGTTGTGATTTTTACTGGTAGGGGGTCAATAAAGAGAACCATCGGGACGACCGTATATGGCAGATGCCATTAGTGCATGATTACTGATAGATCCGTGCAGGATAAACCCCTTCCCTGACCATTCTCCGTATGCTGTCAACAACAAAGGGCTTGTCTTCGCGGTAGGTAACACCGAACCATCTTTCATTGCTCATCAGAATCTGGATAGTTATTTCACCGTTCTTTACAAACCTGTCGACAGAAGTAGGTATGTCAAGTTCTGATTTCAGGTCCATACCACTTTTATTAATAAAGCTCCTGAATTCCTTTCCGAGAAAATCAAAACATGAAGGCTTGAATCCCCAAAGATTCATTGAAGCAACTTCGTTTCCAGTAAAATATACGGGATTTCCATCAGGCCCCGGCGCAACTGCTCCGCTTTTGGTCTTCTCAATCTGACGTGTTTCCACAATATTAAGCAGCAACCCATCCTCCCCCACTTTGCAAACACCTCTGTTTACATGTCCGTGGTCTGAAAGTGTATTCCCGAGCTTGTAGCCCACGATACAGTAGTTATTGGGCTTGGTGTCATTCACAAGGAAGTCTCTGAGGATCCTGAATGATTCAGCTCCATAAAAATCATCAGCATTAATAACTCCGAATGGTTCCTTAATTTTCGATTCAGCAACCAGAATTGCATGGCTTGTTCCCCATGGCTTAGCACGATCAGGAGAGACTTTTACCCCTTCCGGAAGATTTGTTATTTCCTGAAACACATAATCCACCTCGATTTTTCCGCTTAGTTTTTCAACAAACCTTTCCTTAACCTGATCTTCGATATCTTTTCTGATGACAAACAGGATCTTTCCAAAACCTGCGCGAATAGCATCAAATATCGAATAATCAATAATAGTTTCACCCGAGGGACCAACTTCATCAAGCTGTTTATTCCCACCATAACGGCTTCCCATACCGGCAGCCAGAACCAGTAATGTAGGTTTCATAAGTCAGAGATTTTATTTCCAACAATTATAAGGAAAATATTTATATTTTTAGTGATTGCATTTAAAATTAAAGATGTACTGCAGGCTTGAAATATGTGTCGACAGTGTCGAATCGGCATTAATAGCCCAAAGTGCCGGAGCCGACAGGGTGGAGCTTTGTGACAACCTAATCGAAGGGGGCACAACACCTGGATACGGCTCGATCTCATCAGCCCGGCGTAATCTTGACATTGATTTGCATGTTCTCATTCGACCGAGGGGAGGTGATTTTATTTATTCTGACCTCGAATTGGACATAATGCGCCGCGATATAGATATTTGCGGAGAACTCGGGGTTAATGGAATTGTTGCCGGGATTCTGAGAGCCGAAGGTACGGTGGATATTGACAGGACCTCCCGTTTGATTGAACTTGCCTATCCCATGACCGTTACCTTTCACCGCGCATTCGACATGTGCGCGGATCCGTTACAGTCACTGGAGGATGTTATTTCAACCGGGGCAAAAAGGCTTCTCACTTCCGGACAATCAAACAGGGCGAAAGACGGTATTAAGCTGATAAGGCAATTGGTTGCCGAGGCCGGTGACAGGATCATTGTAATGCCCGGGGGAGGGATCGATGACACAAACATACTGTCGATCATTTCTGAAACCAGTGCAAAAGAAGTACACATGACAGGAAGGAAATCCATCAACAGTGAAATGAAATTCAGGAGAGACGGAATACGAATGGGTAATTCCCCCGAGCTGACGGAATTCACCAGGAAGATTGCTGATTATGAGAAAATCAGGGGAATTCTAAATATTCTCAACAGGAAAATCTGATTCTATTTTGAAATTTTGTCCTGCCGCTTACCTTTGCATTTCCTGTTTGATGCATAATTTGAATTAAAAACATCCTGACATGAATCTCCAGAACATCTCCCTGTTCAACCTTTCCTTCGGCTCCGGCAGAATCGGCATGGATATGGAAATGCTTACCTGTCAGTTCGCTGCCTATAACAGGAATGTGATTTTTACAAAAACTATTTGATATGAAAAAATCAGTAATGTTTATTTTGATCTTTTTAGCTCTGTCGGGTCTGCATAAGCATACCGCAAATGCTTGTACGAATTTCATAGTAACAAGGGGAGCATCTGCGAAGGGCTCTACCATGATAACATATTCAGCAGATTCGCACGTGCTTTATGGAGAATTATACTACTGGCCTGCAAAGACTTATCCTGAAGGCGCAATGCTTGATGTATATGAATGGGATACGCGCAGATATCTGGGGAAAATCCGACAGGCTCCACATACCTATTCAGTTGTCGGAAACATGAATGAGCACCAGTTATCCATTGGTGAAACTACATTTACAGGAATTGAAAACCTTATTGATACAACGGGAATAATTGACTATGGCAGTTTGATGTACATTACGCTTCAGCGGGCGAGGAACGCCCGGGAGGCTATAAAAACAATTTCCGATCTACTCACAGAGTATGGTTATGCAAGTTCCGGAGAATCCTTTTCAATTGCTGACCCTGAGGAAGCATGGATTCTCGAGATCATCGGCAAAGGCCCGGGCAACAGGGGGGCGGTATGGGTTGCACGACGCATTCCCGACGGCTATATCTGCGGACATGCAAATCAGGCAAGGATCCAGACTTTTCCGCTGGCCACACATAAAAAAAACAGTGTTGCAATCACGTCAAAAGAATTTAAAAGGCTTCATGACCCCATGGTTGAGTGCATTTATGCATATGATGTAATAGATGTTGCCCGGGCAAACGGATTGTTCTCGGGCAATGACAGCGAGTTCAGTTTTTCAGACATATACAATCCTGTTACTTTTTCAGGGGCCAGATTTTGTGATATAAGAGTCTGGGCTTTTTTCAGATCGTTAAGCGATGACATGGATCAGTTTCTGGATTATGTTGCAGGTCACGATCTCAGTAAACGAATGCCTTTGTGGATCAAACCAAATCGCAAGGTTTCAAATTATGATCTCATGAATTTCATGCGTGACCATCTTGAGGGTACTCCTTTCGACATGAGAAAGGATCCCGGTGCCGGACCCTTTGGTTCTCCTTACCGGTGGAGACCACTGGAATGGAAAGTCTCTGATGATCCGAATGCACCCCTGTATTGTAATGAGCGGGCAACTGCCACACAACAAACCGGATTTGTTTTCGTGGCAGAATCAAGGAACTGGCTGCCTGACCCTGTTGGCGGCATATTGTGGTTTGGAGTGGATGATGCGGCAACAACGGTTTTTAATCCCATGTACTGCGGTATAACAGAGGTGCCGGAATGTTTCAGGGAAGGAAACGGTGATCTGAATACATATTCCCCGACATCTGCATTCTGGCTGTTCAACCTGGTGGCAAACATGTGTTACTCACGTTATGATCTGATGAGCGAAGATGCAATCATGGTGCAGAAGGAGCTCGAAACTGGTTTTATTGACGGAATGACCCTTGTCGATGAAACAGCTCAAAAACTTTATTCACAGAATGAAAAGGAGGCCAGGGAGTATCTGACCGCTTACTCGCTTAATGCGGCCGGAAAAACTTTTAAGCGATGGAAAAAACTGAGTGAATATCTTCTTGTGAAGTATATTGACGGCAACATTAAATTAGAGTCGGGAGGAAAGTTCTCGACTACTCCCACAGGTTATCCGATGATGCCAGAACAACCCGGATATCCCGACTCATGGAAAAAAACAGTAATCAATGCTACCGGCGATAAGCTCCTGGTGCCGTCAGAAAACGGACATTAAAATTGTATATATTGATATTTTTGCGTTCAGATTATTTTTGTATATTTGCGACCTGATTTTAAGCTCGGCAAAAAGTAAGTAATATTTTCGGGAAATGAATTTAATGGACGTTGTAGAAAAGGAACTGGCAATAACAAATGAAATTCCAAAATTTATTGCCGGGGATACGGTAACTGTGCATTACAAAATAAAGGAAGGAAACAAGGAAAGAATCCAGCAGTTTCGCGGGGTTGTTATTCAAAGGAGGGGCAGTGCACATACAGAAACTTTTACCGTAAGGAAAATGTCCGGGAATATTGGAGTTGAAAGGATTTTCCCGGTTGCATCTCCGTTTATCGACAAAATAGAAGTCAATAAGCATGGCAAAGTCCGCCGGGCCAGGATCTTCTATTTACGTAAACTGACAGGCAAGAAAGCACGTATACGTGAACGGAAATTCTGAATTTATTTCCTGCATATTTTATTTATTCATTGTAGGCCGGATGCCCATCATCTCCCACATGTGGAAGATGACTGCACATGATTGAATGCGATTCTATACACTCCCGTTTGCAGTTTTGACCATTCGTCTGGGTTTCATGTTAATATTTCCAGGACTGCCCTAACCTGCAGTCTTTTTTTGCAGATCCCCCGGGACGCGTCATTGCTGCAACTTAACATCCCCAGAAGTTTTCCAGACGATTTTCATGTTATTTTCAGGCTTTTTTATGGATTGGTTGGATTTTGCAACTGTTCCTTCCTGGTTTTTGCTTCTTTAATAATCCGGGCAGATTTTTCACCGGCTTCCCTTACGAGCTGGGTTGCACGACGATCTGCTTCCTTTTTCAGGGATTCAGCACTTTTCCGCGCAGCAATTTTAGCAAACGTACCTTTTGTTTCTGCTTCTTCAATTAGTTTCTGCGCCTGAAGGTCTGCCTCATTCCTGATTGCTTCCGCGGCGTTTTCAGCTTCAGCCTGAATCAGGCGGGCCTTCTCCTCTGCTTCCTGAATGAGCCTGTCAGCCTGGTCCGACAACTCATTTTTCACTTCCTGTTTTAACTCATCGGCTTTTTCATCAACGAGCCGGGTTATGCTTTCCCGGACAGACGGAGTTGTTTCCGTTGCAGTGCCTGCTGGTTCATCTCCGAAAAATGGAGTGATGACGGGTTTCAGAAATGTCCCTGTAACCTTCACGTTCACTTTTATCACATCCGATGGCTTGAACGAAATGCCAAATGCAGAAGCCTGCGCTGACAGGCCGTCGATAAGGGAGTTGATCTGTGTTCCAAGTTCCGATCTCGGAATTTCCGATTTAACCACATAGTTCAAAGTCTGGTCCAGTCCCTGATCGCCGCTTATATTAAGCTTTAAACTACCTGCTTTTGTATTGAACGGGCTGACATGGATTCTTCCATCTCTGACATTGAAGCTCACATTGATGTCCTTGAAGGTGTTGCTGTAATTCTCGCCCAGTTTCAGTACCTCTTTTATCTTGTTGTAGGAAGCCGATTCTATCAGTTTTATCTCATCCGACTGCAGTTTTCCGCTGCCTGAGATTGTCTGGATAACCGGTAAAAAATCTCTTCCAAGTAAGCTGCTGTATGACAATTTAACACCAAACCTGCCGTCAATCCCTTTTGCTGCCGGAGCAAACTTCTGAACAGTATTGAATGAAGTAAACGCGTCTTTAATACCCAGATTGCTGATTGCCAGATCCGCTTTCATAACAGGCTTCCGGATATCGCGTGTGTCAAAATCAGCGTTCAGCAGAATCCCGCCTCCCAGGATATCCATTCCTGTCTCCCTGACGCTCAAAACGCCATCCCTGATGATCAGATGACCTTTAAGCGCCGTTGCCTTTATTTTATTGTAAACAAACTTATCGATAAGTGCACTGAAATCGAAATCAATATTTTCAGGAATTTTTATTATTGCCAGTTTTGTGGTATCGGTTCCGTCCTCCTGTTCATCAGCAAGAGCCGACATAATCTCTGAGAGATCCAGCATTTTTGACCGCAGATTCAGACTGCCCTTTAAAACCTCATTCTTCAGCAAGTACAAGAGATAGTTTTCGAGTTTCCCCGTCAGGCAGAAATCACTCCTGGTCCCGATGTTGATGTCGGAATTATCAAGAGAGGCGAATCCGGGTGAAAATTCAATTCCGGCTTCATTTACCTTTATTTCCGGGTATCCTGTCGTGGCCACATGCACTTTGCTGACTTTCAGATTACCGGCTGCCTCAAATTTATCGTATTGCTTCTTTTCAAGCATCGACATCCTTCCTGCCATCCTGACTGATAATTCCAGCAGCCCGGAGAAATCCATACTGTCGATAGGGATTGCGTTTTTCAGTGCAGCCAGGTCAATCTTTCCATTGATGGATCCTGAAAAAGCCGGATCGCTTACCGGGGTTTTAAGCATTAAAGTCATATCAAGCTTGTTTCCCGCCAGCTCCATATGAAAATCATTTACATCAAGTGTGCTCAAGTCAGGTATCCGGCCATCATAAAATAATGAAGACCTGAGATTAATGTTTGTTATTTTCTCCGGAAGAGAGGTATAATTTATCTGACCATTTCTCACATTTATGTCAAGGGCAATATCTGGCATGGTGCTATCGGCATCACTGTATACGCCCCTTGCAAAACCTGAAATTCCGATATCGCCGGATGTGCTAAGACCGCTGAAATCATTCATGTAAACCGCCGGTATCAGCGACATGAGGGATTTTATGGATGAGTTTTCGGAGCGAAACGTCAGGTCAGTTGCAATATCATCGTAAGGCATGCTGACCACTCCGGCAAAATTGAGCCTGAGATCATTAAGAAGCAAATAGTTCTCTTTCAGATAGAATTTCATGCTGTCGAGATTAGCAAAAAGATCAATCTCCGCCCTTGTTTCAACTCTGTTAAGATATTTCATTCCCTGCATTGTGAAAGTCAATCTTCCGGCATCAACCAGCATTTTAAGATTGGTTTCACTGGCCGTCATATCACCGGTTAAAAGAAATCTGACATCCTCAAGCAATGTTTCAAAATCATAACCACGATCGGTGTATATAATTCTGCCATTCATCATTTCAACCTTTCTGAGAAGGATTTTCAATGCTGAAGCAGATTCATCTTCTGCAACAGCTTCATCTGATTCCTTGATAATATCCCAGTTTTCAGATCCGTCAGCAAGAACAATTGTTTTTATCACTGCATCTTTAATTTTAACAGACCTGATCTCATAGCCGGATTTGCTGAAAATACTTGAAAGATTGAATACCAGGTTTAATGACCTTATATCGACCAGGGTGTCGTTTTCAAATTTATCAACGCCTGCAATGCTGAAATTATCAAGGGAAAAAGTGATATTAGGGAAATTCCTGAAAACTCCCAGCCTGTAGTTGCCAAATCTGACTTTTGCATTTATTGATTCATTTATCGCTTTTTCTATGCTGGTCCTTATTTTATCCTTGAAAAGAACAGGAACAATTATCGCCGTTAAAAGGGTTGCCATAGCAAGCCCGCCCAGGATTTTTATTAAAATGCGGGTACTTTTCTTCATAAGATCGATTTGTTCATTTGATTGCCAACGAGGCGGAAAACGAAATATTTTGCTTTCTTACCAAATTAACATAATTTGTTCCTCAAGACAATATTTCCTTATATTTGCGTTATAAAAGAAAGTATGGTCCCGTAGCTTAACTGAATAGAGCATCTGACTACGGATCAGAAGGTTACAGGTTTGACTCCTGTCGGGATCACATTATAGCAAAGCAGTTATGAATGAATTTCATAGCTGCTTTTTTTTATAATGAAAAAATCCTTATATGTCATCTTAATCTTTTTTGGCATTCAGGATCATATTTTTTATATCGTCATTAAGGGCAAGATCCACTGCTGCCTTTCCGTCGTTTGTTTTCCGGGAGATGTCGGCACCGTTATCGAGCAGAAGTTTTACAATATGTGAAAAACCATATGCCGATGCAATCATCAAGGCAGTTGCACCTTCATTATTCTGAAGATTTATATTGGCTCCGCGATCCACAAGCATTGCCGCTATTTCTGCCGATCCTTTTTGAGATGCAATCATTAACGGAGTAAAGCCATCAGAAGTCATCATATCGGGGTTTTTCACTTTTTTCAGCAACATGTTCACAATCTCCGTATGTCCGTTCTGCACAGCAACATACAAGGCCGAATAACCGTCGGAACTCTGAATATTGGCATCCGCTCCATTGTCAAGCAGCAGCCCTGCAGTTTCCACCTTCCCTTCTTTTGCAGCGTACATAAGGGCTGTTGCTCCGTTGTTTGCCCTTAAATCAATTGTGCCTTTTCTGAGCAGCAGCCTGACAATTTCTGCATATCCCAGTTCGGCTGCCATGTGAATCGGCGCAAATCCCTGCTCCGACCTTATATCCGGGTCAGCTCCTCGAGCCAGCAATTCCTTAACCGTTTCAAGATGATCCCTTCTTGTTGCTGCTGCCAGGGGAGTCATTCCATCGTTTGTTTTCATATTTATGTCTGCACCTTTTTCCAGCAATAATTTTACAATCCGTGATTGCCCTTCCTGTGATGCCGTAAATAAGGGAGTTGCTCCTCTGCTGGTTTTTGCTTCGATATTGGCTCCCTTTTGCAGAAGATATTCGACAATTTCAAGATTTCCGCTGGTGGAAGCAATAAAAAGTGCAGTAGCGCCGCGGGAGGTTGAAAATTCGAGATCAGCAGAGTTTTCTGCCAGGAATCTGACAGCATCAAAATGCCCGTTTTGTGAGGCGATAAACAATGGAGAGAATTCTCCTTCAGCAAGTGCATCAATATTACTGCCTTTTTCATACAGAAGCTTAATAATATCCGTATGTCCATTCTGAGCCGCCAGATAAAGTGCGGTAGCTTTCTTGTTGGTAAGGATATTAACATCTGCGCCTTTTGCAAGCAGAACTTTGACAATTTCAGGATAGCCGTTGCGCGAAGCCATATGCAAGGCAGTAAAACCGTCATTGGATCTCAGATCTGTTTTTGCTCCGCGTTCAAGCAAAGCTTTCACCAGCTCATTACATCCGTTCAGGGAAGCATGCATCAGAAGGGTCCCCCCATAGGCATCCCTGAAGTTAATATCTTTTACTTCAGGGAGAAGTTCAACTGCGGTCATACAGTCTTTGGCCTTTAAGGCCCTTACAATGTTGTCGATCCGGTATCTTTCCTGGCCGTTCAGCCAAGATGCGGAACAAAGAAGGAAAACGGCAGACAAGAATGTAATAATTGAGGATTTCATGCTAATCTCATATTTTTCACAAATCCTAAATTAAACAAAAAAAACAAACCGGATGTTCAGAATATCAATATAATATCCTCTCAGACCCCGGTCGGAACAAGGGAGTTCAGCTTCATCATCAGCTGGGATAAAAAGTCAAACCGGCTCAACCTGATTCCGCTTGCTCCTCCCCCGGAGCTTACTTCAACAAAATCAGGATTGGGTTTAAGTCCAAACCGGCGATAAATGGCCTTCCTGATAAATTGCTTGACCCTGTCGGGATCAATTTTTTGCATGTCAATGTGTACCTGGAAATAATCTCCCTGTCCGGCCGCATTTATTCTGACAGCAACTGAATCATCGCCAAAGGCTTTTTTCAGCATGGCTTCAGCGAGATCTATAAGTGCAAGGCCCCTGAAAAAACTCGAGCCTGACAACTTTCTGAAAACAGGCTTTTCCGGCCCGGCAAGTGACATATCATCCAGCCCGGCGTTAAAGTCAAACGGCTTTGCATCGAATTTTTCAAGCCATACATTCAGCAGATCGGGCCCAACCGCACCATTCTCCCAGCCGAGGCGATTTTCCATTTCAGTTTTCCCGGGCAGCTTTTTAAAATCGATGCTCACGCTGCAGTCACCCCTTTGGGAATGAGTGACACATTCGATCCAGCTTTCCGGGTGGTAGATCAGATAGAAATTCTTTGCAACCTCAGCGAAGAGATAAGCTACAATTGCCCTGAGCGGTACTCCTTTTTCCTTAACAATTACTCCCCGGGCATCAGTCCGGCGCAATACAGGGTCATTCCATCCGTCGAGCATCGATCTGATGATTTCGTCTGCTTTAAATGAAGCATTTTTTTGTTCGAGACGGTATACCTCCATTATCTGGGCAGTGAGCCATGCATGATTTTGAGCCAGCCTGCAGGCTAATTCTTCTTTTGTAATCAGCAATGGGAGCCTAAGTAGAAGTGAGCAAATCCATGATGTATTTTCATCATTCAGCTCACCGTCGGCAAGGAGATCATCCTCAATATGTTTAAAGAAATCCGTTTCAAGGGGAAGCCTTACAAGTAATGCGGCAATTTCAGCAGCTTTACCCGTGAGTTTGCGCATTTCCGTTGTTGTCAGGCATCCGTCTCCTGATTTCTCCGCATAAGCTCCCCATGACCATTTCCATGCGTTGCGATCCCTTTCTACGCTGTAGGGAAAAATGATCTGGTACCTGGTGTCCGGTACCGGAAATGTACCAAGGATCCTGTAATTATCCTTGGGATTGGAAGAGATCAGGGTTCCCTTACCTGCGCTTCCTTTTTGCTCTGTAGCCTGATCGAGTGAGCCTGCCCTTACCCCTGTGCCATATTCAGCCTGACAGGCAAGGTGGACAAGCAAATCGGGAGTTATACCAACTTCATAGAGTGAGTTTATTGCATTCTTAACCGCAACGGTAACTGCGGAGGAGCTGGAAAATCCTCCCTGCGGAATGTTCCCGGCTGAAACGATATGTAATCCCTTAAAATTACGCTGGCCAAGTGTTTCCCTGATTTTCACGCCCAGACTGCCCGTCTTTAGTGTTCGCAATGAGGCAATCGCATTTCCGATAAGTGCAAACGGACGCCTCATGTTACTTGATATCCAAAGTGATGACGGAGGCAGGGGAAGGTTTCTCCTTCTCCTTTCTGCCAGTTCCTCATCACTGAAATATCCCAGTGAAAGCAGAAGCTCTTCACTCATCCTGGTTCCGAATTTTTCATAAGTATTAATATCGGAAACTTCATCGTCCGGATACATGGTATTAAAGTCTGACGGTATGGAATCAATACTTTCCCGGTATTGCTGATTAAAAGGTACATAATGAATTCTTCCGTCATCAGCGGTTTGCACAATGACAACTATCTGTTCGTCGCCATTGGCGGAGCTTGCGCCTATCGGCATTTGCCAGGCAGGTCCGTAGAACCTAACCATATCCGGGTGCATAAAGGCAATTCTAAGACGTCCGCCTGAGATTCCGATGCCGACGGGCTTATCAGGTTCGAACGGCAGTTTTTCCCTTTTTATCATAGTGAGTAAATCTCCGATCTGCCTGGTAATTGATCTCACCTGGCCAGCCGGTTTATCAGCAATTATGTCACCGGCCGCCCTTTCAATCTCCATTTCTTCGGGAACAAGCAGTCCAAGATTGGAAGAAAGCAATCCTTCCAGCATTGCAAGATCAATAGGCTGAGTGACATCAGAGGTGAGCAGGTCATATTCGGGATCAGAAAGCCTGGTGGTGATGGTTCTTATTTCACCTCCCCGTTCAGCAATTGACTGGACTATATCTGTGAGGTAATATTGTCCCTGGGCAGTATTGTTTGAAATTCCCGACAGATGATCAAACAAAGTTGATGCCCTGATAATATACAGGGGGCAGTTACCTTCAGTAATACCAAGCAGGGCTTGTCTGGTATACTGATTTTCCTCCCGCATAATATCCCTTTCTTCCATTATGCGAAGTACGTTACCGCTTTCATCCCTGATAACCCTGCCTTTGCCTGAATTCTTTGGCGGCTCATAAACAGCACTCATAAAAGTCAGGTCAGCTTCCCTGTCGCCTTCGGTGTGAGCTTTTTCTATCTTACGGAAGACTGAAGAGGGGATCACCCTGTCGCCCATGGTAATAATTAACAGGGGATTTTTGGTAACGAGATCCGGCACACTGAAGGATTCAAAAACTGCATATCCGGTCCCTCCCGCAGGATTGTCGGAAAGCACATAAACATTATCGTTCCCCAATGCTTCAACCACATCAATATACCTGTATCCTACAATACAAATCACAGGTGAGGGTGAAAAACGGCGAAAGGCGTCGATTGAATGACGGGCAAGGGGCGTTCCCTGAACCATTTGAATGCATTTTGGCTCCTTGCCGAAGCGTGTACCCTTTCCTGCAACAAGAACTACCAGAAGGGAATTCTCCGGCATCATTTCCTCAAAGGCTGAAAGGGCCTCCGGATTAACTACCTTATGAAAACCTGGTTTTACAACATCGTTTAGCATTTTCATAGCCATGATAGACAGGTTAGAAAAGTAGTGTTAAATATAATTCCTTCTAATTAAAGTGCTGCGATTTTTTACTCGCGGAAGTTCAAAATGTCGGAAATTGACATACAAATGAATTCAAATTGTTACCTTGCAGGTTTACTTTTTAACAGATGCAGCATGATTGACTTACCCGAAAAAATCAGCAGCGTGGAACAGCTGGAAGAGCTTATTTCGCGCCCTTATGATGAAACTGTGAAATTATTCACAAGTCTGGACGGAGATATTCTTATTCTTGGAATAAACGGTAAAATAGGACCGTCGCTTGCAAGAATGGCCAGAAGGGCAAGTGACCTGGCGGGTTCCGGGAAAAACATTATCGGCGTCGACCGAAACTTTGATCCTGTACAGCGGTCAGTTTTCAAGGCACTGAATATTGAGATTATTGAAGGTGACCTGCTTGATGTTAGTTTCGTCAACAGTCTTCCTGGTGCCGGGAATATATTTTTCCTCGCCGGAATGAAATTCGGAGCTGTTGATAATCTTCCCCTGACATGGGCAATAAATTCATATCTGCCAGCTATTGTAGCCGAGAAATTTAAAAATTCCACTATTGTCGCATTTTCAACGGGCTGTGTATACCCTCTTGTTCCAATTGATTCCGGTGGTTCGCTTGAGAGTGATCCTCCCGTGGCAATCGGTGAATATGCACAGTCATGCCTGGGCCGGGAAAGGATGTTCGAGTATGGCAGCCTAAGATACAACACAAAAACTGCCCTTATAAGGCTCAATTACTCTGTGGAAATGCGCTATGGCGTGCTTGTTGATATTGCCACCAGGGTTCAGAATCGACAACCGGTTGACCTTAGCATGGGGCATTTTAATGTAATATGGCAGGGCGATGTGAATAATTATGTTCTGCAGTCACTCAAAATTGCCGCCACTCCTGCCAAGATTCTTAATCTTACAGGTCCGGAAATTTTATCGGTTCGCGATGTTGCAACTGAATTCGGTAATCTTATGGGTATTAAGCCTCAGTTTGTCAGCAGTGAATCGGATACTGCCCTGCTGAGCAACTCATCCGATGCGTATACGCTACTTGGATCACCAAAGGTTGATATATCCAGGGTTATCAGATGGGTAGCCGGCTGGCTGATGGAAAGAAGACCATTGCTTGGCAAGCCCACCCATTTTGAGGTCAGGGACGGAAAATATTAATAACCAGTTAAACCACCGAAACCTATGAATAATCATGACGCTATTGCTGATGTTCTGAAAAGAGGTGTTGTAATTCCGGCACTTCCGCTGGCACTTAACAAAAACCGCAAACTGGATGAAAGGCGTCAGAGGGCCCTAATCAGATATTATCTTGATGCCGGGGCCGGTGGGATTGCAGTTGCTGTTCACACCACCCAGTTTGCCATCAGATCCCCTGAGGTAAATCTTTTTCTGCCTCTCCTTGAGCTTGCAAGGGAAGAATTTGATCGTTTTTTACAGAGCAACGAAAAACCCATCATCAGGATAGCAGGGGCCATCGGGAAAACCAGACAGGCCATCAGGGAGGCAAGCGCTGCACGTGATCATGGTTTCCATTGTGTCCTTCTGAGCCTGGCTGCATTTCAGGGTTCATCAAATAAAGAAATCCTGAATCACTGTCGGAAAATATCGGAGATTATTCCGCTTGTCGGGTTTTATTTGCAGCCGGCTGTAGGTGGAAGGCAGCTTGATGTGAATTTCTGGAGGGAATTTGCCAGAATCCCGGATGTGGTTGCAATAAAGATTGCTCCATTCAACAGGTACTATACCTTCGATGTTGTAAGAGGAGTTGCAGAATCAGGCAGGGCAGACGAAATTGCATTGTATACGGGAAATGATGACAGCATTCTGACTGATCTTCTGTCAGAATACCGGATAACTGCAGGAGACAGGGTAATAAACAAACGGATTGTGGGAGGCTTGCTTGGGCATTGGGCTGTATGGACAAAATCAGCAGTCGACCTGCTGGAGGCAGTGCATAACGGCAAATTTGACAATGATGTGCAGAATGCCTCCGTACTGGCCAATAAGATTACCGACTGCAATTCAGCTTTTTTCGATTCCGCCAATAATTTCAAGGGATGCATTGTCGGATTGCATGAGGTTCTCCGGAGACAGGGTTTATTTGAAGGCATCTGGACCATTGACAGGAATGAAAGACTTTCCCCGGGTCAGAAAGCTGAGATCGAAAGAGTATACAGATCATATCCCGAACTAAATGATGATGATTTTGTAGCTGCCAATCTCGATCGCTGGATGGCATAAAAATAGCACATAGCCTTATTCGGGACTCTATACCGTAAAAATAAAATGCAAATACGACCACTGAGGGTGCAGGATCTGGATTTTGCCTGTGCTCTTTCTGAGGCTGAAGGCTGGAATCAGACAGAAAGGGACTGGAAATTCCTGCTGTCGGGAAAAAACAATGTCTGCCTTATTGCTGATGAGGGCGGCAGGTTAGTCGGTACAGCCACTGCGCTTTTTCATCCCCCCGGCCTGGCATGGATCGGCATGGTGCTTGTCGACAGGCAAATGAGGGGGCAAGGGATTGGCAGGATGCTTATGTCGGAAATAATAAAAAGGCTTGATCATTGCAAATCCCTCAAACTGGATGCGACTCCTGCAGGATTATCCCTTTACCGGAAGCTTGGCTTCAAAGATGAATTTACCATTTACCGGATGACAAATTCCTCCTTGCATGAAAATCAGGGGAGCAGTCTGGATTTTGCCCTGAGAATTGACAAAAACAATATTATAAATGTTTTGCAATCAGACAAGAGAATATTTGGTTCCGACCGCTCAATCCTCCTGAACTATCTTATGGAAAATGAACCCCGGCGAGCCTATGTGGTACTGGATGCAGATAATGCCGGAGGATACATATTTGGCAGGACGGGTTTGAGGTATTCCTATATCGGTCCTGCATGCGGAATATCTTTACACCATGTAATTAAGCTTATAGCCGGTGTGCTGGAATCCCATCCGGGCGGGCCAATTGCAATGGATGTATTGCAGGATAAGGGTGAACTGATAAAGTGGCTTGAACATCAGGGTTTTGAAATACAGAGGCCCTTTACCCGTATGTATCTTAAAAGCAATTGTTATTCCGGCGAACCGGGATTCCAGTATCTTATCAGCGGACCCGAATTCGGCTGATACAGGGCGAAAACATTATTGTTCCGTTACTAAACGATCCTCCTGTTTACCGGATCCCATTCAACCCTTCTTTTCTCAACATAGGCCTTGTGAGCCATAAGGCACGTTGCCCCTTCCTCAAATGCCATCTCAATGTTGGCGCTTGGAGTCCCTCCATTCCGGATACAATTTATCCATTCCCTGATATGAAGATACGTCACATCCACCTGTCGGCCGTTAATGTTCGTTGTGGTCAGTCCCCTGGCCGCATAATATTTTTCAGTAGCGGAAGTAACAGCATCAATTGTACCCAGATTAGGATTGAATGAAATCATTGGGACAGAAGGATCAATCAATCCATCCTCGATCTGTTTCTTATAACGGGTTGAATCGCTGTCAGCTTTAATGTTGATGGCGCTTCCCAGTTCCATTGAGGCATCATGGCCCATGAAGACCCGTCCTCTGCTCAGACTGCTTGAAAGGCTGGCACTGTACAGCAGTGTGAGATCCCTGTCGGGATATTCAAACACACAATGAAGCATGTCGGCCATTTCGCGATTGTCTTTCCAGAAATATATTCCGCCTGATGAAACCACGGATTTGGGAATGCCAATGCGTAAAAGCTGGTTGACTGAGTCATACTCGTGAGTGAACAATTGTCCGATTAGTCCTATATCGTAATCGAAAAATTTCGTCCAGTTGTAGAACCGGTCGAGGCTGAATGGCACTTTTGGAGCAGGTCCGAGCCACTGGTCCCAGTCGATGGATTTCTCATCGCCAGGCTTGGGATTTCCGTTCTTGTCGAGATGTCTGATCCAGGCACCATCAGCGGTATTACGGTTGGTTGTAGTTTCAATCAGGGTTATTTTCCCCAGTATATCTTTCTTAATGATGTCTTTTGCCTGTTGAAAAATAACGCTTTGAGGTACCTGGTGTCCGAGCTGATATACAATACTGCTGTTTTTCACCGTATCATACAGCTCATGTAGCTGGGCCTCCGAGTGGGCCGGTGATTTTTCACAGTAGACGTGCTTGCCCGCCTTTGCAGCAGCAACTGTAATGGGGGCATGAGTATGATCAGGAGTGGCAATCATTACGGCATCTATATTTTTGTCATCCAGCATCTCCTGATAGGTTCTGTATCGTTTTACGGGGAGATCGTAAACTTTTCCTCCCCCTGCACGAATTGTATTCCTTGCCGTTTCAAGACCATGTTCAGCGTGAAGGTCAAAAACATCGCAAATACCGGTAAGTGCAACATTCATGTCTTCCTGCATAAGCCAGTCATCAAGAGTCCCGTTTGCCTTGTTTGCCTCAACATCATCAGGATGCATGTAGCCCAATCCGTTGGCATGGGCTGTTGCCCTGTTGCCAAAACCTATGATTCCCACCCTGAGCACATCGGATTTGGAAGACATGGGATGCAGGACAGGCAGCTGAATGTTATCAAGGCCCAGATCCCTGAGTATCCTGTTCTTCTTCTCATTATCATATGTGTGCTTCCTTGCCAGTTCCAATCCGAAAAGTCCGAGGACGGGAATTCCTGCAAGAGCTTTCAGAACTGTTCTGCGTTTCATGGATGATTTATCCTTGTTGGCATCGTCAGTTGAAGAGGTCCGGGTTGTCGATTTTGTCTTATCCATCATTTGTTCCTCCTAATTATTATCGTTCCTTTGTTTCTTAACCAGCATATCAAGTCCAAAATACATTCCTGTCGGAAACACCGCCAGGACCACTAGAGCCATAGCTTCAATAAGTGTTTTGCTTACAATCAGATAACTACCTTCGGATGGCAGGGTATATTCAAGGCCTATAAGCGGCGGATTATTGAGATAATATATTAAAAGCAATACAGCTCCGCATATTGAAGTCAGGCGGGTGAATAAACCAAGGACCAATGCAAGTCCTATTGCAATAAGTCCCCATTTATTAAGAAAATCAACTGTACTTAAAACGCCTGAATGGGTAATTATCCAGTTTGAAAAGCCCGACATTATCCATTTTGACTCCTGCAGGAAACTGAGCGAAGACCAGTTGGGAATAAGCAGTTTTGAAAGCCCCTCATACAGAATGTGCCAGCCGATAAGGAACCTTAGGATAACAAGGGCTGTCATCTGACATGAAGTTAAAGAGAATTTGTCCTTCATAATAATAAAAATAGATTGTTTAAATTTTATACTGAGATCATAATAATATACTTGGTTGTACAGTCATGGTCAAAAGTAGCAATTTTAAAGTTAAGCGTGAAAGAATTTTGATATAGGCATTCAATGTCTTTTGTTGCCAAATCCGGGCGGGCTAAGGCGGCCGTTTGTTTAATCATGCTTTTTCTTCCTTTTTACGTGGAAGGAAGGAAATAAATAAAGTGCCGGCCAGAGCCACGCAAATCAAAACAATAAATCCCATATTATAGCTTCTGTTGATATCGTACAAAGCTCCGAGGAGCATGGGAAACGTTGATTCAGCAACGCCGTCGGCGACAAGGATAATACCCATCGTCCTGCCAAGCGTTCTAACGCCGAAAAGGTCGCCTGCCATAAGCGGGATTATCATATAATCACCTCCAAGTCCTATCCCGAAAATAACGGCAAATATGTATATCCGGCCTGTAAAATCGGGAACAAGAAGAAGCGAGATAACTGATGCAACCGTCAGGTAGATAAGTATCATAACATATTTTCTTGGGATCAGGTCAGCAAGCCATCCCATTAAAACGCGTCCAACCAGGCTCGAAAGAAGCACGAGTGAAATCACATGAGCTGCTTCCGTCTGTGAGTAATTCAGATCTCTCAGGAAAAGCTTGAGATGCTGGTTGATTCCTCCAACCACACCAATTGCACACATACTGCCTATTCCAAGGAGGTAGAAATTCCTGTTTGTAAGAATATGTTTTACGGGTACAGTTGGTTCCTGCTTTTTATCTCCTGGCGGTTTTGCAGACGATCCTTTTATGAAAAACACCATGGGAAATGCTATCACCACTACCAGGATGCCCAGTATGGCCAGGGAATTATGCCATCCGAGATTTTTTTCAAGTGATGCGGCAATAAGTGGAACAACGGCTCCCCCTGCACCGATTCCCAGATATGCAATTCCCATTGCCTTACCCCGGTTCTTGTCAAACCATCTTGAAATAAGAACCTGACAAGGAAGAGGGCCGCCGCAAACATAACCGAGTGCATTGAAAATATAGAACAGGTAAAACAGGCTGAGTGTACTGGCAAAACTCAAACCAACCAAGGCGGTTCCCATCATCAAAACGCCGGCCATCATGAGTCTGCGAGGACCATATTTGTCAATCAGCCATCCGGCAATAAAACCAAAAAGAGGACCCACCAGCAGCTTTCCGACAGCATTTCCGGAAGTCACCACCGTTCTTGACCAGCCATATTCCTTTGTCATGAAATCGAAGAAAAAGGGCAGTCCATAAAACGCAAATCCAACAAGCGCGAACAGGGAGAGGAAAGCTGTGGCAACTATATAAGACTGGGAACTTTTTTGAGTTTCAGTGTCAGGTTGCGGAGAATACGCCGACATTATCTTTGTTTTTGCAAGTAAAAAGGATTTAAATATAAATATTTTTCAATACGCCGGAGGTATTTATTGGAAAATATTACCTTATTTACTTTTTGACAGTAATTCTTTTTATTCATCGGGAGAGAATGAAATAAAAAAAGCTTTTTCAGCAATCGACTCTAGTGTATTCACCGGAGGACCATAAGCGTATATACCTGTGGCCGGGCAGTGAAAATACTGATAAAGTCTTCTGAAAAAGCCTTTTTCCTGTTGATTAAACTATCTGATTCCCAATTTTTCCGTCAGCCAGTTCCTCAGGTTTGAATGCTGTTCAGGATATGCCCAGTGTCCTGTATCATGGATCAACAGCAGTGTTTTCGGGGAGCTGATCAGATTATAGGCCGCATACATTGATGTTGGCGGACAGACTTCATCATTGAATCCCCATGTATAGAAGCCGGGTATTTTAAGTTCCCGGGCAAAATTAACCACGTCGTAATAAGGAATTGTTTCAAGTTTTTCCTTATAGTTATGGAAAGATGCATTATTTTTAAGGAAGAGATGTGGCCATCCCCCTGCTCTTCCTTCAAGATAGCCAGTGACGTCGCAAAGTGCAGGATAAAGGGCAGCCAGGTATTTGGTCCTGCTGTCGAGCGCTGCAGTGATTATTGAAAGGGCACCGCCCTGACTTCCGCCGGTTACTGCAAGATTGGACCCGTCATACTGCGGCAGTGATACCAGAAAATCATTTGCCCTTACACAACCGAGGTAAACTCTTTTATAGTAATACCTGTCCTTGTTGTCGAGATTGAATGTATAGTATTCTCTCAATGCTCCGTTCGCAAGGTCCTGATAAACCCCGGGATCGAGGTTCACGGGAATTCCGTGAATGCCAATGACGAAAGTGATTATTCCCTTTTCTGCCAGCTCCATATCAGGAACATAACCTCTTACACCAGCGCCCGGCACGAAAAGTACCGCGGGGAACTTTCCTTCTTTCCGTGGAATTGCCAGCATTCCATATATTCTTGAATATCCATAATTCATGATACTTACATTATAAACGTTGACTTTTTCAGTGCAGCGTTCAGGTACAAGGGTCATACGGGCATCAAGGGGGATTCGGGACAGTTCACTTTTTGCCTTGTTCCAGAAATCATTGAAATCTGCGGGTCGTGGCACGGTCTGTTTGATCTTCTCCGGATCATACCCTGCGGTGGCCATTCCTTCATATTTTTTCCCCTCATAATTTACAGTAACAATGCATCGTAGAAACCCCGGTGATTTCAAAGTGCCGCCATCAATCACAAAACTCTTGCCATCAAGGACAAGAGAATCTTTTTTTGTTGGCTCCAGCTTCTCAGGTCCCACCTCATAATATGCCTTAACACCCTTAAGCGGATTATAGTGAAACAGAACCTGAACGCTGAAAAGGGCTTTCTCACCGGGTTTGTATAGCCAGTTATCTTTGTTCGGGGTTACAATTACCTTGACCAGCTGCTCCGGGATCTGGGCAGTTAAAAGAAAGGAAAAAAGAGCAAAAAAAATTACTGAAATACCTCGTTTGAATGTTTTCATTTGTATTGTATTAATATTAAACCTGATCAGTAAAACAGAAATTAATTCAGATTTAAATATAAGATATTTTCTAAAAGTATAACCAATACCCTTTAAATTGCCCTTTGGAATTAAACTCAAGCGCGGGAAAAGGTAATTTGATGAAAACTATTGTGTTCAGTACCTTCTTCAGGAATTTTGACCTGGTTTGTATTTCGGGCCAGTCGATATCGAGGGATAGCAGGAACTGGCGATAACGGAGAGTCTCCGGGATGATTTTCCCGTTATATGACTGCCGGTTTTCAATGGGACCATACATCCCATTTACACTATATCCTGCGGCAATATTCAGCCAATCGGGGAGCTTGTTTTTAAGGACAAATCTGTTGGCATTAATGCTCAGCCAATAGGTATGCCCATTATAATCCTTTATGTAACTATGAATAAAATTTCTTCCCAGGAGCCCATTTCCCAGCTGTGCGTATTCTGATCTCCAGAAACTGAATTTATATCTTACAATCTGCTCATCGAATAGTAGTTCCTGACCTGTCATAACCAATGATCCGACGAAATTAGCCGTTATATCCCCCCATGAGAATCCGGAATCCTTCAGGTGCCCGTCAACGAATTCTTTCGGCGTCAGCATTAGAAATCCCAAGCCACCGCCAAACAACAGGGCTTTGCTTTTTTTTATCCCGGCATTGATAAAATACCTGTACCCGAAATAACTTATATTATAAGACATAAAAGCATGATGGAATTTATCCATTTGTAAATAGTATTTCCAGTCATTGGTAAAATAGAACGGAACTCTCGAATCATCTGGATAGTAGCCGGACGTACCTATATATGCAAGCCCTGCGAAATAGGATGTCAAAACAATTGCTGTAACAGACAATGGACGCAAAATTCCTAAATGACCCAAACTGGTGGTATCACCATTAATGCTGGGTCGGTCCCGGTCCAAATTATCCTGAGCCAGGACAGGAACCCGGGTTATCAGCAGCACGGTCATGCAGACTACAATTAATCGACTGCCAATTTTTCTTATCATAAAATGCATCGGGCCGTTTTCATGGGAAATCCTGAAAATGTCGGGATACTTGGTTTTCTGTGTTCTTTTCAGCCCGAAAAAAATGGAAAAGGAACATGTTCAATTTGTTCCGTCCCATCCGGCCATTCTGGCAAGCATCCACCACATGGCTTTTGCCAGCCTTAGTTCTCCCGTTGCTGAAATATGAGCATCCAGAACCGGATATTCGTTTTTTGCAGTACAAACGGGATATGAATGACCGTTCCATGAAACCGTAGTTACTGTTCCATCATCATCATAACTCACAATACTTCGTTAAATATTAATATAATTGTTTGAATGTCAATAAGATAGTTAATAAATAATATTGAAATAATTTGGTAAAGTCCCTGACAATCAATAACTTAATAGATTAACCACAATCTATACAA
>WXFD01000013.1 GCA_009877105.1 Bacteroidales bacterium | reverse complement strand
ACCATCTTGTTTTCAGGACAAAGCACAGTATTCCTTCCCTCGTCCGGGATCACTCGGAGCAGCTGTACTCCTATATATCCGGGATAATCAGAAACAAAAACAGTCACCTGTACATTGTAAATGGTACATTTAATTTTTAATCAAAATTAACACCCCATCACCAGTAAAAGGCAAAGTGAAATTTTTATACCCGCCTCCTTTCACTGGTGTATTAATTTTCATAGACCTGTTGAGAATTGGAAAAAACCACTCGATATAATAATTTGCATTTATATCACAGGATAGCATATTTATAGTAACATCACCCCCATTAGGTAAATAAACGATAAATACATTCTTTTTATCCGTCAAACAATATCCGGTTGAAGCGATGTCCGGTTCCGGAAACAAATCTATCAAGTTAACACTATCTGCTATTTTCCTGGCATATCCCATATTAGTACGCACAAAATGCCAATCAGGGTAATCACGATTGTCTTTACTAACTCCACCCGTGAAAACCCATGAAACTCGCTCATCGCTGTGATACTCAATTGGCTGCCAAGGATCCATAAAAATTGGATTATATCCTCTGGTGAAACTTTTCCATACCCATTTCCAATTACCGCCATGCCCCCACAAGTGGTCCGTATCCAGAATATTGATTTTACCAAATTTATTAGCTGGAGGGTCATCCATGTAATTTTCCATATATTTTGTTCCCGGATACGCCCACCTTAACGGCTCCATCGTTGGCGACACCCAATCTGCACTGCTTTCATACAAATTTTTATTTAAATGACCAAGCTGACTCGGGGTTGTATAACCAATTGCATGTTGTTTATTTTTACTTTTTTCATACTCACGTATCAAATTTATAACCCATTCCTGCCAATCATGATCACCGCCCTCATTGCTAACTTCATATAAAACGTTATCAAGATCATTTACCGTTTCAATAACCTTTTTAATATATTGTTCTTGAATTTCCAATAATTTAGGATTTCTCATGCTGTGAATTGTTGCTAATGAGTTGTTATCGGCAACACTATCCCTGGCTCCAATGCCATTAATATTATTATTTTTATTCCATGGATGTGCTCTCCATGGATCAGAAATGCCAGTTTTATCCAGACTCCAACCTTGAAATAACATCACTGAAACATAGATGCCTCGATTGCCAGCCTGTATAATACGTTGACGTAATCTGTCAAAATAATATTGATTAAACCTGGTTAAATCAAATTTAGTTCCTCCGTCTCCAGCTTTTCCTTTTCCTGAACGTTGATAAATATTTGGATGCCAAAAGATTGTATCAGGCGTCCAACTTGCAAAAGCGGAATTCTCAAACATCCATAACCTCATAAAATTATGATGGCATTCTTCCATCATTTTCAAATAATTTTCATAATCAAATCTTTTTGTTGTATCAATACCAATTTCTTGAAAATTAGCCCATGTATGGGATCCTGTCAGGTATATGGCTTTTCCTGAATTATCAATAAAATAATTAGGATTATTAGGGTTTGTTTTCAATGGGCCGTTGAAATGTCTATTCATTGTATTCGCATCTGATTCAGGGCTATTTGAATACAAAACAAAAGAATAGGAAGTGAATAGAAGGATTAGGATGATTATTTTTTTTTGCATAATATGAAAAATTAAATTGAAAAATTTTCTGTAATATAAAAATATCTACCTATAAATGCCAAAATCCTTTTAGTCAAGTTTAACTTACAGGATATAATATAGCCTAAAACTACAATCTAAAATTGAACAAATTAATGATATCAAAAAGTTACACGCTACGTAGCTTTGTTTCTGTAAAATTGGATTAGCGAAGTAATAGAAAAAGAAAGTCACGGTTGAATAATAGTTCTAAAGTACTAATCAAAAAACTTACAACCATGACTTTCAAAGAACGTGAGCAAATTATGAAGAAAAATCCAGATGAGCTGCTATCAAAGTTGATAGATTATCAGGGCGAGAATCGCTGGCTGATATATTACGGCTTGGTAGAGAAAATATGGAGCTTGAAAGCGTTCGCTGAATAATATGTTATCATTGAGTTGCCCAGTCGGGGTAAGAAGACTGAAAATTTGATCATTTTTCTATTAGTATCTTTCAAACACTCCCAGTCCAAACAATGCAAAATCATATTTTACGGGATCTTCCGGATCAAAGCCTCTAAGAACAGTATCAAGCTCGGCAACTGCCTTGGCATCATTCTGTTTACGGGTGATCAGTCCGAGCTTCCGGGCAACGTTCCCCGAATGAACATCAAGCGGACATGACAATACCGAGGGCGGAATGCTTTTCCAGATACCGAAATCCACGCCCTTGTCATCCTTGCGGATCATCCACCTGAGATACATGTTTATCCTTTTAGCGGCAGAACCTGTCAGCGGGTCGGGCAGATGCTTCCTCGACCGTTCGAGATGGGGTACGGAAAAAAACTCTTTCTTCAGATAGTGAATAGCCGGCTGGAGTGAATCTTCCGTCTGGTATTTCACGAATATACCTTCCAGTCCGCCCATGTTTTTATACAGGTGCCTCAGACCTCCAATGAATGCCAGGAGATCATCTGAATTGAAGGTGCGGTGCACGAAACCTTCCATCTTTCTGAGGTGCCGGTCATTATGGTTAAGGATGAAGTCGTGGGGCGAATCTCCCATGTATCCCATCATCCGTTTTGCATTCTTTACAATGGAGGCACGGTTTCCCCATGATATGACCGCGGACAGGAACCCCGATATTTCAATGTCTTCCTTCCCGGTATATGCATGGGGTACCTGAACAGGGTCGAGCCCGATGAATGCCGGATTGTTGTACCTGGCCGCCTTTTCATCAAGAAAATCCTTCAGTTCTTTTGTGATTCGTACCATGCATATTTCTTTAAACAGGTCAAAAATACTGATAATGACAAGGGTTTCCTACGCTACCTTAATTATCCGAAAGAATATTTTTATCTTTTTTGCCGCCGATCCTTTAAATAAGGGGGAAATTGTTCTTTCCGCGAAGGTCAGATGCGAAGCATCCGGAAAAATTTACTTAGAAGTCATATTATAAGGGGTAAATTGTTGTTTCTGCGAAGTTCCGATGCGAAGCATCCGGACAAGAGAGTCACTTAAGTGACTGAATATTAATAACCCCCGGTGTTAACCGGGGGGTTAGAGTCACACCAATGATTTTGAGCCCCGGACGGGGCGACACAAACGAGGATTTTCCCTGGAATTTAGTATCTTGCTTTCGTCTCGTTGTATTATTAACAAAAACATCAATGCTATGTCAAGCTATCGGCAATTGCTGTACCATCTTGTTTTCAGGACAAAGCACAGTATTCCTTCCCTCGTCCGGGATCACTCGGAGCAGCTGTACTCCTATATATCCGGGATAATCAGAAACAAAAACAGTCACCTGTACATTGTAAATGGTACCGAAAACCATCTTCATATTCTGACTGATCTTCATCCCTCTGTTGCTTTGGCGGATTTTATGAGGGAGTTAAAAGCATCAACATCAAAATGGGTGAAAGAGAAAGGGATTTTTCCTTTGTTTGACGGATGGGCCGAAGGGTATGGATCGTTCACCTGTTCATATTATGATTTGGGTTATCTGGTTGAGTATATCAGGAATCAACATGAACATCACAAAAAGAAATCATTTGAAGATGAATACAGGAGTCTTATACAAATAGCCGGGATTAAGATTGACGAACAATATTTTCCGTAAGAGTCCAGCTCCTGCGGAGCTGAACAGTCAGGGGGGGATGCCGGACCTCCGGTTTCACCGGAGATTATTGTTATCCTTCTCATCCTGAGAAGGATCGAGTTTATGGATGCTCCTTCGGAGCATGTCTCTGCCAGAGAGTTATATTACGGGAGAAAGTTATTAACTTCAATATTATTCATACCGGTGGATGGCAGTACAAGAGAGCTACCTTCTAAAGGGAAGTATGAGCTTCCGTGAAGATCAGATGCGAAGCATCCGGACAAAAGAGTCACGTAAGTGACTGAATATTAATAATCTCCGGTGTTAACCAGGGGTTAAAGTCACACCAATGATTTTGAGCCCCGAACGGGGCGACACAAACCCGGATTTTCCCTGGAATTTAGTATCTTGCTTTCGTCTCGTTGTATTATTAACAAAAACATCGGCCGGGTGGTAGGTGAGTTACCATCATTGGTATTGTCCAGCTCCTGCGGAGCTGAACAGTCAGGGAGGGGCCGGACCTCCGGTTTTACCGGAGGTTATTGTTGTTCTTCTCATACTGAGAAGGCTCTGGTTGAAGGATGCTCCTTCGGAGCATTTCTTTGCCAGAGAGTTATGTTATGGGGGAAAGCTATCAACTTCAATATTATTCATACCGGCGGGTGGCAGTACAAGAGAGGTATCTTCTGAAGGGAAGTTTGAGCTTCCGTGAAGATCAGATGCGAAGCATCCGGACAAAAGAGTCACGTAAGTGACTGAATATTAATAACCCCCGGTGTTAACCGGGGGTTAAGATCACACCAATGATTTTGAGCCCCGAACGGGGCGACACAAACCCGGATTTTCCCTGGAATTTAGTATCTTGCTTACATCTCGTTGTATTATTAACAAAAACATCGGCCGGGGGGAGATGAGTCACCCTCATTGGTATTGTCCAGCTCCTGCGGAGCTGAACAGTCAGGGGTGGACCGTACCTCCGGTTTCACCGGAGGTTATTGTTATTCTTCTCATTCTGAGAAGGCTTTGGTTGACGGATGCTCCTTCGGAGCATGTCTCTGCCAGAGAGTTATGTTATGGGAGGGAGTTACCGGTATTAATATCGCCCTGTTCCTGCATGTCATAGCCAGAGAGTTATGTTACGGGAGCAAGTTCCCGGGATCAATATCGTCACTCTTACATGTCATGGCCAGAGGGTTATCTGATCGGGGAGAGTTTCCAACTTCAACATTATCTCAATTAATTGTGTGGCGGGAAAAATGTGAAAGCGGAAATTTTATAAGTTTACGGAATATATTTAAGACAATGACAAACGAAATTAAAATTCACGATCTGAACGCTGAAAATTTCATAACTGAAAGGGTAAATGAAATTGTTTCTGCAGTAGGACAGGGCACCGCTATAAATGCCCTCTCGGGGGGAGTTGATTCTTCAGTTGTGACATTGCTGGGCCACAGGGCCCTGGGCCACAGGCTTCGGACGGTTTTTGTCCAGAACGGACTTATGCGTGAGGGCGAAGCTGAATTTGTGGCAGACATATTCAGCAAACTGGGAGTGAAAGTTGAGATAGTTGATGCCCGGAAAGAGTTTCTTGATGCCCTTAAAGGCATAACTGACCCTGAGGAAAAACGTGAAGCCATTACCCAGACCTTCTACAAAAAGGTTTTTGGACGCATCGTCAGGGAAAGCGGTGCAAAATTCCTTCTCCAGGGGACCATCCTTACGGATATTGACGAAACAGTGGCCGGGATAAAAAGACAGCACAATGTTTTTGCACAGCTCGGGATCGATCCGGAAGAAACTTTCGGATACCAGATCCTTGAACCATTGATCCGGCTGCGAAAGGATGGGGTGCGGGTTGCAGGAAAAGCCCTCGGACTGCCGGAAGAGATGTTCAACAGGATACCTTTCCCCGGACCGGCTCTGGCGGCACGGATCATCGGGGAAGTTACCGCTGAAAAGCTCGATCTTGTAAAAAAGGCCACTTCTGTCGTTGAAAGGATCCTTGCCGGTACAGGTGCCTTCCAGTATATGGCCATCCTCCACAACGACCGGGTTACGGGAATGAGGGAAGGAAAACGTAAGTTCGGACACCAGATAGAAATACGTTGCTGGGACAGCGTCGACGCCAGAACAGCAAGTCCTACAAAACTGCCGTTTGAAACCCTGGAAGAACTGGCTTCCTCGATCCTTGAGAATGTACCGGAGGTTGTGTCCGTTACCTATAACATAGCTTCAAAGCCGCCTTCAACACTTGAGGCCATTTAACGGAGCTGCCGATCTTTCCTGGTCCTGTGATTTCCCTGCCAGTTTGCCGCATGGTCAGCAATTATCCTTGCCGGAAGCGGCTAACTTTTCCGGTGGACTTTTTCGGAAATCTCTCAGGTTAAGGAGAAGGGATAATATCAATGCGACCAGGAAAAGATAAAACGTCAGCCGGCCAATCAAAATGGCATTGAAATCTATCCCGGTCAGCCGGTCGCAGAGATACTTGATATATGAAGCCGGCAGGTTAGTGTACCCAAGCTTTTCAAGAACCCTGAAATGCCAGTCGGTGAGGGGACAATATCCAAGGGTACCCGTCAGCATCCCAAGGAACAGCCACGAACCTCCGGTCAGAAGCAGAAACACCAGGTTAAGCTTCCTGGTTCTCTTCCATAACCAGCCTGACAGATTGAAGATTATAAGACAGGTATGGAACAAAACAAAAAAGATATCTATAATTCTGTATATCAGCATCTCCTGATATTTCCTCGAGAATTGTTCCCGTCGCCGTAAACCGGTGCCTCCTCCAGAATGGACAAGGGAACACTGTTGATCTGCCGACTGATCATTGTGTCAGAACGGGCAATATTATCTTTCCCGGGTACTTTTTACTGTGATAAATTTGTATGGTTGCTTTCTGAAAATCTGATTCCCTTGCTTCATAAATATTTACAAACTTCTGTGGATTCCTGTCAGCAAGGGGGAACCAGCTGCTCTGGATCTGGATCATTATCCTGTGCCCCTTCTTGAAGGTATGGGCAACGTTGCCCACTTCAAATTTCACTCTCTCCACTTTTCCGGGTACAAAAGGAGCAGGTTTTTCAAAGCTGTTGCGGTAGCGGCCCCTGAATATCTCTCCGTGAACGAGCATTTCGTAGCCTCCGCCAGGATATTTGGAAAAGGGCATTCTTACGGAATAGGGCTCTGTCCTGAGATGTCCCGGATCGTCAGGGAAAACGTCAATCAGTTTCACAACAAAGTCAGCATCAGTTGATGAGAGGGAAACAAAAAGATCGGCGGTCAGCATTCCGGTAAGCGTGATCTCCTCTTCCAGGATATCCGTCTTAAACACAAGAACATCGGGCCTTCTTGAAGCAAAGCGCTGGTCATCCGTCATATATTCCATTGTCCGTAAAAAATGGACGTCCTCGGTATAGGGCACAGGCTTTGACGGATCGCTGACATAATCACTGTGCTCTGGTCCTGATCCGGGCCGCTGCCAGCCGAGCCTCCCTGACGGCTGCAGGAACAGGTCGGTGTTGACAGTTCCGGCGGGCGGCCAGCTGCCGAATTCCTTCCACTCATTCCTGCCGGTTATGAAGATGGTGGCTTCAGCAATTTCAGGCTTCGATCCCTTACCTTTGAGATAATAATTGAAAAAGGGTATTTCAATATTCTGCTGGTACCACTGGGAGGTATTGCTCCCGAAACCGATGTTCCCCAGATATGAGCCGTCAGGCCACGACCATTGCCCGTGTGCCCAGGGGCCCATTACGATCCTGTTGAATTCCTTCATGGGATTATTCTCTTCAGCTGCCTTGTAAGAGTTCCAGGCACCCCAGTTGTCTTCCGCGTCAAAATGTCCGCCGACCCACAGCATTGCAGGGTTGAGATTTTTTGTGGCGTTCCTTGCGTCGCGGACTTTCCACCACTCATCATAATCGGGATGTGAATAAAGCTCCTTCCAGAAAGGTACGCTGTCTCCTGCCAGCCTGGCAAAAGCAGGCAATGCACCCGTTTCAAGGAAAAACCTGTAATTATCCTGATACGGCAGACGGATGTTTTCCGGCCCTTTTGTTGAAGGTTTCGGACGGGGCAGGCCAAAACCGGCTCCCAGGGCCGGATAAAACCTGAATGCATCGAGCAGGAAAAAAGCTCCGTTGTGGTGAAAATCATCGCCGATGAACCAGTTCGTCACAGGCGCCTGCGGACTGACGGCCTTAAGTGCCGGATGATTACTGGCTGCAGCCATCGTGGAATAGAAACCCGGATATGAAATTCCGAAAACACCCACCTTCCCGTTATTGTGAGGAATATTCTTTAAAAGCCATTCTATTGTATCGTATGTGTCGCTCGACTCATCAATGTCGCTGTTGTCCTTCCTGTGAGGATTGAACGGCCTGATATCGGCAAACTCCCCTTCACTCATCCAGCGTCCGCGGACATCCTGCTTAACCATGATGTAACCCTCAAAAAGGTAATATTTCAGATACCTGTTCCAGAAATCCCTCCATGCACCCTCTCCGTACGGTGCACACGAATAGGGCGACCTCTCCATAAGTACCGGATGATCTTCGGATATGTCCCTGGGAATATATATAGAAGTGAACAGCTTCACTCCGTCGCGCATCGGTATCATCCTCTCGATCTTGGTGTAATTGTTCACTATCCATATGCTGTCGGTGTTCTGGGCATTCAATCCCGCCATGAGTGCAAAAGCAAGCAGTGAAGTGATAAGGTTTTTCATCTTGTTGTCATTTGGTTGTTGATCGTTTTTCGGAATGCAGGCATAATGGCAGCCAATCAGTTCATTAAACAGCATCCGGACCTGCTTTTCTGACAGGGCCGGCAAGGATTCAGTTTTCAGACTAAATGGATATCTTCCGGTTGTCCTTTCAGTGAAGAGCAGAAATACTAATTTAAATTTAAATTCTAAATTTGGGGTGGTAGTTTAAAATAATTCAATGCCGCCGGCAGGTTTTTCATTGGTTTAAGTGCCGGGATTTATAGCGTATGATCCAAACAGGCAAAATTCTGGTAATTGCAGGGGTGGTCCTGGTCATTGCAGGACTGATAATCTGGTTCCTGGGAGATAAACTGAACTGGCTGGGCAATCTGCCCGGCGATATCAGGATTGAAAGGGAGAATATCAGGTTTTATTTCCCAGTTACCACAATGATAGTGGTCAGTGTGATTTTGTCCCTGCTGCTGTGGCTTATAAGAAAGCTGTTCTGATGTGTTAATATATTCACAATGAATTGATTCAATGATAATTGATCATGAAGCCGCAAACAGACAAGCTTTCAGGCCCGGTCTTCGTTAAATACCTGATAATATATTTCATACGAAAAAAAATAAAACTATCTGATACTTATTATTCCTGATGATCTTTAAACCATGCAAAAATAAATACATAAATTCATAGCAAAATCCTCGATACCCGGATGAAACAAAGAAATTAACTAAGGAACAGCCGAGATGAAGAAACTTCTTTTTCCATTGTTTTCAATTCTATCTTTATATACACATTCCCAGGATATTAAGATAAAAGGTTTGATTTCACCGTTATGTATCTTCGACGATTATTCTTTTCCTACCATCCAGCATGGTTTTGAATTAAGGTTAACTAAAAGGTTGGCATTATATTCTGAGGCTGGAATTAAATTTATGAAAACATCTTATGAATATTCAGATACATCTTTTGTAAAATCAAAGGGATATAAACTGAAAACAGAGATCAGGTATTACGTTAAGAACTGGAATAATCAGAAAGGAACCAATGAACGGGGTTTATTTCTGGGAATAAACACTTTCTGCATCAGGCATTCATTCAATGATTTATTATACTACACCAAAGATAGTGATCCCGATATAGGTATTCCGGATAGCTTTTCAGTTCTAAAGCATGTGTGGGGAGCAAATTTGGTTTTTGGCTGGCAACAGGTATTTATAAAACATATTGTAATTGAAAGTTATGGCGGCTTCGGACTCCGTCGGAGGAAAACTGAAAACCATAACCTGCAATTCAATCCATCAATGGATGAAATAGTACATTCTATAGATCCCAATTATGAAGTAATTATGTACAGTATAAATAGCGAAGCCGGAATACGTTCTCTCTTTAACTTTACAGCAGGATTCCGCATGGGTTATCAATTCTGAGCCCGCGTTTAAAATAATCCCCAAAAAGCTAGGATCTCCTTTTTGAGGCATATTCCTTAATATACCTTCGATAGTCTTACATTCAGGCAATGCATGTCAGGATTGCAGCAATCTGAATCCGGCGGCGCGAAGGCAATCCGGAGAATAACATCGATCAGGAAAGTGCTCCAAAAGACATGCAAAGGTTGAAACCCTTTCTTTCTCTTTAGGTCGGCTCACAACCCCCCGTTTCTTAGCGTCGTCGTTGTCCATATCCATGGTGTTGATGCCTGAAAAAACAATATTGGATTTCTCTGTCTTCAGGCGCCAGGCGAAAAGTTTGTGTAAAATACTGCGATACAGTTTGTTTGATATAAGGGCAATCAGAAGCGTTTCAGCGGCATATCGTAAGAAGTTGGCAAGCCCCCGCGTCTGGAAATTTTGACGTTTGTTACCTTTTTTTTTGTTAAATCACTTTATTTAGGTCAAAACTCTTTTTTGAAAACAATTCACAACTTTGAAAATATTGCAATAACTAATCTGAAGCTCCGCTGTTTTTATTATCATGCCTGAACCTTGGCCATGGTGAGGGAGCATAACCCGGACAGCCGGTTTTTATCGCCTTCATATAACCTTCATAATCTGTACCTCCCATTCCCCCGATATAAAGGGTGCCGTTTTTCAGAATAACAGGTGATGACCAGTTAACCGTCATTTTCAGATCAAATTTCCAGGCCAAGACACCGTCTGAGGCACGAACAGCATAAAGAAATCCGGTTTCTGCACCGAAATAGATCAGGCCATCAGCCCCGAGGGTCGGAGTTGAATATATATCATCAGGCATACCATGAACATTTTCCACTTCAAATTCCCATCTTTTCTCTCCTTCAGGGGAGAGACAAATTAGTCTGGCTATATCTGTTTCTGTTGCTTTGGTAGCAATATATACGGAACGGTTTGTGCCGATTACGGGTGAAGCTCTTACAAACAGGCCTACGGGATATCTCCACTGAATTTCCCCATTATCCTGACGGAAAGCATACAAGGCAGAATAATCCTTCCCTTCGTAAAACGCTTCAGATGCAATATAGACAAAACCACGGTCGTCAACAGCAGGAGCAGCATACGACATTTCCCACGGGTTGTCAAACCTGTTTTCCCATTTTAGTGATCCGTCAGGATTAATTGCCTTTACCCTGTCCTGACGAAACACAACATAAATGGTTTTATCAGGCCCGATTGCAGGCGACGACTTGGTCCGCGACTCGGGGAAATGCCACAGGATTTCCCTGGTAGTAGGAGAAACCGCATAAAGGCCGTCAGCACATATATAAATCGTACCGTCTGCGGAAATGGCAGGACAGCGCTGGCCAACATTTTCCACCATACGCGGGAAAAGAGTATTTGGTAATTTCCATTTCAATTTACCGTCAGGATAAAATGCATAGCAATTATATCCGAAATCCTGAACATAAATGTGTCCTGATGCATCAATTACCGGTGAAAAAAAAGAATATTGACCTGCAAAGCTCCATTTCAGTGTTCCATCTCCTGAAATGGCAAAAAAGGCTCCGTCACTTGTTCCACCCATCCCGGTGCCAAAATAAAGCGTTCCATCATCTCCGATTGCAGGAGTTGAATAATATACCGCCTTTTCTGTCTGATATTTCCACAGCACCATCTGTTTGGTGGTCACCGTCAGCGTTTTATTTCCATCCATTATGAAACTGCCTTCATAAGGAACAGTATCAGTACCAAGCATGACAACCATGTCAGTATAGTCATCCAATACTCTGTAACCATAATTGACTATGCTTCCGGCCGGATTTTGATATGACCCTGATTTTGGACCCCCATCAGCACCATTATCAACTTTAACCGTCAGGGTATAGCTTATGTATTCCTGATATTCCTTTTTATCTTTTTTACAGCCTGTATGTGCCAAACTAAAAAAGAGAACAGCTGATATAAAAAATCCAATGGCTTTCATTACAGTATCCTCAACTGAAATATTAAAAAGCTACTCTCAATTTACGGAATTTTACGTTTCTAACCCTCTTTTTTAAAGTAACTTTTATTCCGCAGACTCATTCTCAATTCAAATAAGCAAAACGGTGATAAGGAATATCTTCCTTAACGCTTTGCAATGCATAGGATTTCACCTTTCACATATTTTTATGATTCTCTTTGGTGACTTTCTTTTGGAGGGTCAAAAGAAAGTGACAATAAAAAAGCAAGGATTTCCCGTACAAAAACCAGGTTGCTTCACCGACAAACTATGCTGCAATTGAAATATATGTAACGCTCCTTCGGAGCTGATTGGCAGTGGGGTCACTAATCCCCCGGCTGGTGCCGGGGGTTATTAATATATAGCTCTTCCAGAGCTTGCTTTCAGTGGTCCCGGAAACCATAAGTCCTATATAAAGGCTTTGACACTGGAAGATACCCTTCAAAATAATCATAGCAGCAAGCTGAATCCGGCAGTGCGGAGGCAGACCGGAAAAGGTGCGAACCGCACCTGTTTTTTGGAGCGGGAAACGGCCCTCGCGCAAACGGCGAAAAACAGGAGCGGTTGTCTTTTCCGGGCTCTTTTTCTTTGGTGACTTTCTTTTGGAGGGTCAAAAGAAAGTGACAATAAAAAAGCAAGGATTTCCCGTACAAAAACCAGGTTGCTTCACCGACAAACTATGCTGCAATTGAAATATATGTAACGCTCCTTCGGAGCTGATTGGCAGTGGGGTCACTAATCCCCCGGCTGGTGCCGGGGGTTATTAATATATAGCTCTTCCAGAGCTTGCTTTCAGTGGTCCCGGAAACCATAAGTCCTATATAAAGGCTTTGACACTGGAAGATACCCTTCAAAATAATCATAGCAGCAAGCTGAATCCGGCAGTGCGGAGGCAGACCGGAAAAGGTGCGAACCGCACCTGTTTTTTGGAGCGGGAAACGGCCCTCGCGCAAACGGCGAAAAACAGGAGCGGTTGTCTTTTCCGGGCTCTTTTTCTTTGGTGACTTTCTTTTGGAGATGCAAAAGAAAGTCACATCAACAATAAAAGTAAAGATACCCCCGGTGAGACATACTCATATTGATGTCACGCTCCTTCGGAGCTGATTGGCAGTGGGGTCACTAATCCCCCGGCTGGTGCCGGGGGTTATTAATATATAGCTCTTTTAGAGCTTGCTTTCAGTGGTCCCGGAAACCATAAGTCTTATATAAAGGCTTTGACACTGGAAGATTTCCTTCTAAATCGAAATAGCAGAATGCTAAATACAGGCGTGATGGCCAGGCCGGACAGATCAGGCCGCAGCTTAAGCCACGAATGCGGCGCTATGTGAATAGCCCCGGGCGCCAGCCGGGGTTATAGATATATCCGCTCTTTCAGAGCTCACGCTCCGGATCCGGGGTAACCATAAATCATCAAAACAGGCCGGGGCAATGGAATATGTCTCCCTTAACCAAGGTTTGCACCGGTTATCCGGGAATCACTGCTTTTGCCCGGAAGCCTCGCATAAAACGTGATATTTACATCTGACAGATCAGTTACACACGGTAACAAGAAATATCCCTCGTCCCCGTACTGATCTGCTTACTGGTTTAATGCCGGCCTTTGCTGCGAAATACGGAATTCCGCCAGCAGCCATGTAGTTACGGAAATTCCTGTAATGATTTCCCCCGGCCAGCCATTCTATTGCAGTGGCAAGCTTCCTTCCCCAGCCGCGGGGCATATGATGGGAGTAATCGGCAATTATTATCCTGGAGGCGATATTTTTCAGTTCCAAAAGTATTTTTACAGCGAGCTCCTGATCAAACTGATGAATTGCCATAGATATCACTGCGGCGTCGAATTCCCGGCCCGAATAGCATGAAAGATCGGAAGCGTCGAGCACGCCGAAATCAAGGTTTTCAATCCCGTTTTTCCCGGCACTCTGCGAAGCAGCGGCAATATTTTCCTCCGAAAGGTCCGTTGCCGTTACATGTGATGCTTTTGACGCCATTGCCATGGCAAGCATCCCGGTTCCGCAGGCGATCTCAAGAACCCGGTCGCGGCTGTTTATTTTGAGAAGCACCTCATTCCTGAGACCGGCCAGCAGGGGATCAATAAAAGTCCGGTAGCGGATGGCTTTCAGTGGAAAGTTCATTTTATGCTCCTTTAGCGGGCCGGCTAAATTACAATAATTTTCCCGGGGTCAAATCCTTCCTGCTCATGGTATGAAACATAACCCAGCTGATTTGTTGCCAGGATGGTTTTGCCGATATTGAACTCTCCCTTGTTTGAGTGCAGATGGCCGTAGATCCAGTATGCCGGCTGGCCGGACAGGATAAGATCGGACAGCTCCACTGCAAATGCCTCATTCATGGGATCCCCGTAATACTCCTCCGGATAATTGCTGAAAGTGGGCACATGATGCGAAACGACAATCACCGGTCCGCGTCTCTGGATTTTTAGTTCATCACTCAGGAATGAAAGGCATTTTTCATGCATGAGATTATAATGATTGATGCTGTACGGCCTTCCACCGCTCTTTATCACCCGGAAATCAGAATACCTGTTCCGCAATTCCACCTGGTGGCCGGGGCCTATCTTCGTCCAGAGAGTTGAGAATAAAAAGCAGACTTTCCCCCTGTTTACCGTTGTGTTGTTCACAATGAACACATTGTCCCTTATTTTCTCATTTACGGAGCCGCTTCTTTTTGATATATCGGAATGATAATACTCATGGTTTCCTGGTACCCAGTATGTTATATCAAAGTGTGCCGACAGGTAGTCTAAAAAATCAGAATGATCGTACATCAGCCGGAACGGGACAATGTCTCCCGCAAGGATCAATACATCACCCCTTGGTTTAAGCGATCTCTTTTTCAGGAATTCCCTGTTCTCCGGAAATTCCAGGTGCAGATCGGATGCATACTGTATTATCATTTTTGGCGGTGTTGGATGCGCTTGCCGATTAACTGCCGGCTTTGGCGGCGGTTATCAGCGATTATAATGTCTTCTCAGGCTTTGCTGGTTTATTCATGCCATTTTGACCTGTCAGGAGGAGCCGGGGCAACCACTTTTTTCGCCGGTCTGTCCTTCAATTCCTGAAGCAGGACCTCTACTGCCTTTTCAATGCATGGATCAATGCCTTTTGCAAGTTGTTCGGGGCGGTCCATCACCTCGATATCGGGGTTAACACCTATTCCCTCGATTATCCAGCCCTTGTCGCTGTCGAAGATGCCGAATCTCGGCACTGAAAGGTATCCGCCGTCTACAAATCTTGCATTGCCCGAGATCCCGACCAGTCCTCCCCATGTGCGGGTTCCGATAAGCTTCCCGAGTCCGAGTTTTTTGAAGAAGTAGGGGAACGCATCGCCTCCCGATGATGAGTATCCGTTAATCAGCATTACCTTTGGTCCATCGTGTGCCACTGCTGGAGACTTGCCTGGTGTCAGGCCGTTCTGGTGCCAGTAGACAAGGGTGTGACGATCGAGAAGATCGGCCATACGGTCGGGAATAAAGCCGCCCCCGTTGTAGCGTTCGTCAATTATGAGGGCCTCCTTGTCGAAATAGGTGTAAATGCCGTGGAACAGTTCCCTGTTTCCCTCAAATGATGTATTGGGTACATGAATGTATCCGATCCTTCCCCCTGACAGCCTGTCGACCATGGCCCTTCTTTCATTCACCCAGTTGAAGTAAAGGAGTTCCAGCTCGCTGGTCACCGGTTTCACGCTTGAGGTCCGGGCTCCCGCAGGTGAAGGTTTGCTGTTGACCATTATCTCAATTGTCTTGCCTGCTTTGTTCTCAAGAAAAGCATAGGGGTTGTCGGAAGTTGTAATTTCCCTGCCGTCAATTGCAATCAGGTAATCTCCTTCCCTGACATCGACACCCTGCTCGGTAAGGGGCGAACGGCGTGCCGGGTTCCAGTTCTCTCCGCTGTAGATACTTGAGATCCTGTAGCGGCCGGCTGATTCATCAGCAGTAAGCTCTGCCCCGAGCAGACCATTCTCTATTCTCTTTACCTTCTCAAAATCACCCCAGTCAACATAGGAGTGCCCGGTGTTGCTCTCTGCCACCATTTCGTTCAGTATATAATCGAGATCGGCACGATGACCGACATATGGCAGCAGGACACTGTAACGTTCCTTAATCGCCGGCCAGTCAACGTTGTGCAGATTGTCGACGTAGAAATAATCACGGTAGATCCGCCAGGCATCAGCATAGATCTGATCCCATTCCTTACGGGGATCGATTTTCATCTCAAGTCCGTCAAGATTTATCTTTCCGGCGCCTGCCTTTTGGCCCGGTGTAAGCCTGATTATTCCGAAATCCTTTCCGGAACGGTATACTGCCATTTTTCCGTCAGCTGTTAGAGATGCTGTCATCACCTTATCAAGTATCTCCTCATTCTTTTCTTCCTTTAAATTGAATTTCATCAAACGGCCGTCGTTGATGAAAACAAGGCCGTCTTCGGAAGCTCCAACGATCCGGTAATCCCCTGCTTCTCCGGGCAGCAGGGTTATCCTTTCGTTGATGCCGTCAAAATCTATATCGACCCTGATTTCCTTCCCGGCCGTGGTATCGGCTCCGGCAGCGGCTGACTTGCCTTTTGCTGTTTTTGGCTTCGGTGAAGATGTCCCCGCCTTTTCAGTCTCCTTCACTGGTTCGGTGTCATTTTTGTCCCTGAATATCCTGGGGCTTTTCCCTGTAAGCGGAATGGCATATAACCGGGTTGCCTTGTTGTATATGTAATCAAAGTCATAATCGGAGAATGAAAGATTGAAGTCGCGGTTGGAGGCGAAAAATATGTAGTTCCCGCAAAGGCTGAAAACCGGGCTGTCATCGGAGAAAATGCCGCTGGTGACCTGCTGCCTGCGCCCCGTTGGGATTTCATACACCCACACTGCAGGCTTATCGTTTGGTCCTTCCTTCTGATATGTTATCCAGCGCGAGTCGGGTGAAAAGTTATAATTTCTCAGTTCACTCGCGGTGGCATGGTCAATGTCAGTGATCTTTCCGCTGGCGGCTTCAATCAGCTTCAGCTTAAGCGTCCTGTCGGAAAACAGCAGGTAGCGGCTGTCGGGTGACCATACGGGCTGGTATTTCCATGCCGAAGAATTGAATGTCAGCTGACGGGGCCTGGCTTCTTTCTTGTTTTCGAGCAGATACAGCTCATATTCCCCTGTCTGGTCGGAATAATAGGAAATATATTTTCCGTCAGGCGACCAGGCCGGGTAAACCTCTCTTATTCCCTGGGTCATTGTAAGATTCTCCGTGGTCCCTTTCTCCGCAGGAACCGAGAAAATATCCCCTCTTGCATCGAAAAGAACACGTTTTCCCGTCGGCGACACTGCAAAACTGTGAATATTCTCCTGTACGTTCCTGTAATAAGGAACAAGATTTGGATTGTCGTAACTGATGCTTACCGATACCTTTTCTGTCTGGCCCGTATTCAGGTTCAGCCTGTAAATGAATCCTCCATTCTCGTAAACAAGCTGATCACCGTTTCCAGAGGGCCACATTACATCGAATTCAGTGTGTTTTGTCACCTGGGTTGTCTGCCGGGTCAGTGTGTTGTACTTCCAGATGTTCAGTTTAAGGTCCCTGTCCGAAGCGAAAAAGATATTGTCGCCATACCAGGTTGGAAGCTGGTCTGTCCCCTCGAAGTCAGTTATCTGTTCCGATTTGTCTGTTTTAAGATCATATATCCAGAGGTCACTTGCCCTGCCTCCCTTGTATCTTTTCCAGTTCCGGAATTCACGGTCGACGGGGGTGAAGACTATTTTCGACGCATCTGGTGAAAACACCCCGAATCCTCCGTTAACTATCTGGAGGGGTTTTTCCAGGCCGCCGTCGAGGCTGACAAGGAAGTATTTTCCGTTCCTGTCGCCAAAAGGTGTTCTGTTGGCCCTGATAAGTATCTGCCTGCTGTCGGGAGTCCAGTCCAGTACCACATTGTCCCACCCGCCCCTGGGAGGCATGACGCCCACCGGATTGTACCAGGTGAGCTGACGCGGCGATCCTCCTTCGGAGGGGATAACATATACCTGCCTCGTCCCGGAGTATTCACCGGAGAATGCAATCCATTTACCGTCGGGGGATATTTTGGGAAAGAGTTCCATTCCGGCATGGGATGTAAGGCGGCGGGCCTCTCCGCCCCTGGAATCAACGGTCCATATATCGCCGGCATAAACAAAGGCGATGAGGTTGTTATTTATATCGGGAAATCTCAGCAAACGGGCTTCTCCAGCTGCTGAAACCCGAAGGGTAAACATCAGGGTTACAAGAATTAATGGAATTTTCTGAATTGTTGTTTTCATGGTTTGTTTTTATTTTTTGTTTTACGCCGTTGGCGGAACTATGCATGGATCGTTCCGTTTGGCGTCTCAGCGTATTCTTTTTGCCGGGAACCCGGCATGATCATCTTCCAAAATTAAGATTTTTACATATCATAGTTTATTGTACCGGATTATTTAAAAATTTATTACCGAAGCTCACCAAGACTGACTGATGCATGTTTGCGTGTAAGGAGGTGCATGACGGTCCAAGCGGTAAGGTAGGTGAGCCCGCAGATTGTGAAAAGAAGGTTGTAACCTCCGGTCAGATTGCCTGCAGCCTTGTAGGTGTCGAGCAGATAACCTACAAGGATGGGAAACAGTATCCCTCCGACAGCGCCTGCCATTCCTGCAATTCCAACCACCGAGCTGACAGCTTCGCTGGGGAACATGTCAGAAGCCATTGTAAACACATTTGTTGCCCAGGCCTGGTGAACCGCAACGGCAAGGCTTATGATCGCGACTGCCATCCATGCGGCCGTGGTGTATTGTGCCAGCAGTATGGACAACTCCATGACGGCAAAGGCCAGGAGCGAAGCCTTCCTGGCTTTCAGCACGGGCCATCCCTTTTTTACCAGGACGGATGAAATATAACCTCCCAGGATGCTGCCGACGGTTGTTGCAGTGTAAATAATGATGAGTTCAAGACTGGGTCTTTTCAGATCAAGTTCATATGCCGAAGAGAAATATGAGGGCAGCCAGAAAAGAAAAAACCAGAATATCGGATCAATGAGCCCTTTCCCTGTTATAAGAGCCCAGGTCTGTGGAAAGGCAAAAAGTCTGTGCCATTTTAAACCCGCTTTCGGTTGTTCTTCATTTGCCTGTCCCTCAATGATATGTTTGAGTTCGCCTGAAGAAAGCCGTTTCTGTTTTGCGGGATGATCGTAATAGATCAACCAGAAAATGAGCCATACGAATCCCAGAGCCCCGGTGATCCAGAATACCCCGTGCCAGTTGAAATGCCGCAGGATCCATGGGACGATAACCAGGGCCAGCACAACGCCTACGGCAGTTCCGGAATTGAATATCCCGGTGGCCAGTCCCCTTTCCTTCCGGGGAAACCACTCAGCAATTGATTTTACACCGGCCGGAAAGTTGCCCGATTCCCCGAGCCCCAGGGCAAACCTGGCCAGCCCGAACTGAAAGACACTCCTGGCAACTGCATGAAGCATCCCTGCTATGCTCCATAGACTGATTATTACAGAGTAACCCGCTTTTGTTCCTGTTTTGTCAATAAACCGGCCTATAATAAGCAAGCCAATTGCATATGCTGCGGTAAATGCCATCACAATTCGCGCAAAGTCGGTCTCCGTCCAGCTGAACTCAACATCGAGAAGGGGCTTGAGCAAACCTATGATCTGACGGTCGATGTAATTTATGGTTGTTGCAAAAAACAACAAAACAACTATGATCCATCGGTAGTTTCTGAACGCGGGCCGATTTCCGGTTTCCGGTATTGTCGTGATCGGGTTTCCGGATAATTTATTGGACATTGGTAGTAAGGTATGATCCGGTCATTTCCCGGGTTGTTTTTATCCCCGGTATTCCGGCAGCCTGACATTTAGCCTTACGGAAAATTGCAAGGATGTTCTTTCCGGGTAATTCTCCGGACCGGAATTTTGTATAATTCCGTAAACTGGCTCTGACCGGTATATCAGGATCGTTTCCTTCAGGGTTGCTTTTCATGGATTGAGAGTTACGCGCGTAAATCATACGGATGGCCTTTCATTTCCCTGGTTCCGTAATTCATCGGGGTGTTTAAAAGGATACCGGTAAATGTACATAATCATTCCGGAATTATTTATCAAAAACGGGGCTGGAAAAACGACAGATTATTTCAATAACTGACTGCCGTATTCCCGTTCCCGATTTCCCGGAGATACGTGCCGGCTGCCAGTGCCGGTGATTAATATGCCGGTCTGTCTTTAAAATTCGTATCATTACTGATTATATTGGCTGACATATTGATATCATTCAGATACCAGTTTCTTCAGAATGTCCAATAACTATTTTACATTCAGGCAGTTTACAATAAATCAGGAAAGGTCCGCCTTCAAGGTAGGAACCGACGGAGTGCTGCTGGGTGCATTTGCAGAGGTAAATGGCAGAAGGAAAATTCTTGACGTTGGAACCGGAACAGGGCTCATCGCCCTGATCCTTGCCCAGAGATCGGATGCTGAAATTGTTGCAATTGAGCCTGACAGGGGATCCTTCACCGATGCAGCAGAAAATGTATTGCACAGCAGATGGGCCGGAAGAATACAGGTTCATAACTGCCGCCTTCAGGATTTTGAACCGGAAGGTGAGAAATTCGATCTCATTGTAACCAACCCTCCCTATTTTATTGATTCACTGAGAAATCCTGATCCGGTCAGGGCAATAACAAGACACAACGACAGCCTGTCGCACAGGGATTTACTTGAAGGAGCGGACAGACTATTGAAGGAAGAAGGGTTGCTGCAGCTTATTCTTCCATACCCTGAAGGAAATGTTTTTATTGCCGAAGCACAGACGCATGGTTTCTATTGCAATCATATCGTTAAAATAAGGCCTGTACCAACTGCCCCAATAAGACGACTGATACTGACATTGAGCAGGAAAACGGGAAAAGCCCGGGAACAGTTTCTCACAATCGAAACCGGAAGGAGACATCACTATACTGATGAATATGTCAGCCTTACCAGGGATTTTTACCTGAAGTTCTGAGGCACACTGAACACATTGACAGCAGGACGGCTTTCACCGGAGAATCAATAAATTGCCGGAGCCGGCAGTAATTCTTCAGCACCTGAAAAAAATGAATTATCTTTGTTCATCATCAATGATATTAATTTTCCCTGCTTTAGATGTTCAACCCCGAAGAACAGAAGTATGCTGAAACACCGCTGATGAAGCAGTATTACAATGTCAAGTCGAAACATCCTGACGCGATACTCCTTTTCAGGGTAGGGGATTTCTATGAGACATTTGGCGAGGATGCCGTAAAAGCATCGGAAATACTCGGCATAACCCTTACCAGGAGGGCAAATGGCTCCGCATCGTTCGTCGAACTTGCCGGGTTTCCGTATCATGCGCTGGATACCTATCTGCCCCGGCTTGTCAGGGCAGGCCAGCGGGTTGCAATCTGCGAACAGCTTGAAGATCCCAAACTTGCAAAAAAGATAGTAAAGCGGGGAATTACCGAACTTGTCACACCCGGCGTTTCACTGAATGAGAATGTCCTGAGCCACAAGGAGAATAATTTTCTGGCTGCAGTCCATATTGACCGTAAGGCTGCAGGTGTGGCCTTCCTGGATATTTCAACCGGGGAGTTCCTTGCATCTGAAGGTACCATGGAATACATAGATCAGATGCTTAATAATTTTCAGCCAAAGGAGGTTCTTTATGAGAAAAGGAAAGGCGATTTGTTTCAGGAAGCATTTGGCAACAGGTTCTACACCTATAAGCTTGATGACTGGATCTTTACATCCGAAGCTGCCAACGACAGATTGCTTAAACAATTCGAAACAAGTTCCTTAAAAGGCTTCGGCATACAGAATCTCACCTACGGTATAATTGCTGCCGGTGCCATATTGCACTATATCGATATCACGCAGCATGCACGGCTGGGTCATATTACAGGTATCTCCAGAATTGAAGAGGGAAGGTATGTGTGGCTCGACAAATTCACAATCCGCAACCTTGAACTCTTTCACTCACCTTATGAAGGCGCCAGTACTCTTATTGATATTGTCGACCGGACGATTTCGCCAATGGGGGGCAGGCTCCTGAAGAGATGGATATCATTGCCGCTGAAGGATATCCAGCCGATTAACGACCGGCTTGATATTGTAGCTTTTTTTGTTGCCAATCCTTCAATGATGAAAGAGGTTTCTGAACTGGTAAGGCAGATAGGCGATCTGGAAAGGCTGATTTCAAAGGTGGCGGTCGGAAAGATCAATCCGAGGGAAGTGGTGCAACTGAAACGGGCCCTGAGGGCCATCGAACCGCTTAAGGAACTTCTGATCACGAGTAATTGCCCGGCGCTGGCAACACTCGGGGATCAGCTTAATCCCTGCAGATCGGTCGCCGACCGGATCGATAGGGAACTCACCGCCGATCCTCCCGTACAGATCCTTAAAGGTCAGGTTATCGCCAGCGGAGTCTCTGAAGAACTTGATGACCTCAGGAGGATCCTTTATAGCGGCAAGGATTTCCTGGCAGATTTTCAGCAGAGGGAAAGTGAAAGGACCGGAATAACCTCCCTGAAGGTAAGCTATAATAATGTTTTCGGATATTACATCGAGGTCAGGAACACACATAGGGACAAGGTGCCGCCTGACTGGATACGGAAACAGACTCTTGTCAGTGCGGAACGGTATATAACCGAAGAACTCAAGGAGTATGAGAACAAGATATTAGGTGCCGAGGAGAAGATCCTGGGTCTTGAAACCAGGCTGTTCAACGATCTGGTACTGGCAATACTCGAATATATACCTCCGGTTCAGGTTAATGCCGGCCTCATTGCCCGAATTGACTGCCTTTATTCCTTTGCCTGCGTTTCCGTCAATAATAATTATGTTCGTCCTGTTATTGATGATTCAAAGCGGCTTGACATCAGGGACGGGAGACATCCGGTAATAGAGAGGCAACTGCCTCCGGAGGAGCCCTATATTCCCAATGATCTTAGTCTTGATACTGATAACCAGCAGATTATCATTCTTACCGGCCCGAATATGTCAGGTAAGTCGGCATTGCTCAGGCAGACGGCGTTGATAGTGCTTATGGCGCAGACAGGCTGTTTTGTCCCTGCACGGGAGGCAAATATTGGTATCGTCGACAAGATTTTCACCAGGGTGGGGGCTTCCGACAACATCAGCCTCGGAGAATCCACTTTCATGGTGGAGATGAATGAAACAGCCAGTATACTCAATAATTTATCGGACAGAAGCCTGGTACTCCTGGATGAAATAGGACGGGGAACAAGCACTTATGACGGGATTTCCATTGCATGGGCAATGGTGGAATATCTTCATGAAAGCAGATTCAGGGCAAAAACCCTGTTTGCCACACATTATCATGAACTTAATGAGATGGAAAATTCGTTCATGAGGGTGAGGAACTACAATGTGTCAATTAAGGAATTCAATAACAAGGTGATCTTTCTGAGGAAACTGAGGCGAGGAGGCAGCGAGCATAGTTTCGGGATACATGTTGCACGGATGGCAGGCATGCCAAAAAGCGTTGTTACCAGAGCCGGGGAGATACTGAAGGAGCTGGAACAAAGTCATGAAAAACAGGAACTTACAAAACCGATCACACAGCTGGCCGATCACCGTGAGGGCATGCAGTTAAGCTTTTTCCAGCTGGATGATCCTGTTTTGAAACAGATCAGGGATGAGATCCTTGATCTTGATCTCGACAATCTTACGCCCGTTGAAGCATTGAACAGGCTTTACAATATTAAGAAATACCTGAAATAGCCTTAGGAGAAAAAGACAAAATAACTAATTAGCATACCAGAAAATGGTTACAGTAATCATTCCGGCATTAAATGAGGAAAAGACAATTGGACATGTTATCGGTCTTGTCAGTGCGTCATCCCTGGTGGACGAGATCCTTGTAATCGATGACAAGTCAAGCGACAATACCATAAAAAAGGCCCGGCTGCCAAAGGTAAAGATCTATACCAGTCCAAAATTGGGAAAGGGAGGGTCGATGCGCGACGGCTTGCTTCTTTCAAAAAATGAGATCAATGTGTTCCTGGATGCTGATATCCTTAGTTATCCCGATAATGTCATTGAACTTTTAACTGCACCTTTGTTAAACGACGAGGCTGATTTTGTTAAATCAAGCTTTTCCCGCCAGGCAGGAAGGGTCACCGAACTTGTTGCAAAACCATTGCTGAGCCTGCTTTTTCCTGACCTGGTCAAATTCTCGCAGCCGCTGAGCGGGATGATCGCCTGTCGTAAAAGCTGGATGGAAAAAATAATTATTGAAAATGATTATGGGGCAGATATCGGCATCCTGCTAGACATGCATCTGCTCGGGGCAAGAATTATGGAAGTGAATATCGGATACATCGAGAACAGGATGCAGACCTGGGAGCAGCTGGGGAAAATGTCGAGGGAGGTTTCAAAGGCGATCCTTAAACGGGTTCATAACGTTGATGAAAAAAACCTTGAGACTCTCGAAAACATTAGTATCATCCGGTCGCAGATGGATTATGCAATAAGGGAAAGCCTTATCGGACTCGAAAAGATGATAATATTCGACATGGATAATACCCTCCTGGAAGGGAGTTTTATAACAAAGGCTGCCGAAGAATTCAATTTCGAGAATGAACTGATCAGGATCGTGACCGAATACAGCAATGCCTACACCCGTACAAAATCAATTGCAAGGCTTCTGAAGAACAGAACCTTTGCAGAGATACTGGACGTGGTCGACAAAATCAAGATTATTGATGATGCGGAATATGTTATCGGCGAGCTTAAAAAGAAAGGTTATATCTGCGGCATAATCAGCGATAGTTACGATATCGTCACAAATCATCTTAAAAATAAACTCAGGATGGATTTTTCCGTTGCAAATGAACTTGAATTTTCACAGAGCATTGCAACCGGAGAAGTAAAGGTCCCGTCGGCATTCATGAGAAACAGGCACAGCAAATGCAATCATGATTTCTGCAAGTCGAACGTGCTTTTTCAGCTGGCTGAAAAATACAATATTGACACTAAGAATATCATTTCCGTGGGCGACAGTGAAAATGACATCTGCCTTGTGAGGGAGAGCGGCATTGGGATAGCTTTCAGGTCAAACAACAATTACCTGAACCTGGTTGCCGACAGGGTGATTAATGAAAAAAGCTTTCTCCAGATTCTTGATATTGCTTATTAATAGGGATTGCCGCAGATTTTTCTCGAATAATTTTCGCATTTTTACTGCAGATTCGAAATGGTACCAAAATGAGAATCAAGATTTCCTTTCTGATTATCACACTGTTGTTGTCAGGATCGTGCGCAGGCACCAAAAAGAACCGGCAGATCAGTGACAGCCGGAACACTGAAAATTACATTCCGGGAACCACTGCCAGAAAAACACTGATGCCCTCTGCACCCGTTGAAGAGAAAAAACCTGTTGCGCCTGCTGAGGGAGAAAGGGAAGTTCAGGGCATTGAAAAAAAGATTGTACCGGGTGATGACAATAAGATCAACCGGGAAAAATATTTTGTAATTGTCGGAAGCTTCCGTGAGCCGGCAAATGCACGGAACCGGCAATCAGAGGCAAAAAGGGAGGGATTCAGGCCGGAAATACTTAAAACCGAGGAAGGATTATACAGGGTTTCCGTGCTGGCAACAGATGATGAGAACGAGGCAAGAAGTGAGGTCAGACGGATATGGCTGATGTTTCCCCAGTATTCAGATGCATGGATGCTGATCAATAAAACCCTGGAATAGCCTGATAATCCGTTGATCAGTATATTTAACCATCGCTCCGGAAATCAAAATCAAATCATAATGAAAAGGAATGTAAATTATCTGATCTGCCTGATGCTGTTTTTCTCTTACCAGGCTTATTCACAGCCTGGAAAGGTAAAACAGGTTAAGCTTGAACGGTTTGAACTGCAATCGTCGGCAGTCATAACCGAAACCGGGGACAAATTATCGGTCCCTGAATACCGGTCCGTTGTTTACTGGTTCCCTGTCAGGGTTCCTTCAACGGTTCTTACAGGACTGGTCGCAAACGGGATTTACCCCGATCCGTATAACGGGATGAACAATATGCTGATCCCGGATGCGTCGGACGAGTTCAATAAAAGATACAACCTGGAGCAATACAGTTATTTGCCGAATGAACCAAATCCCTGGAAAAAGCCATATTGGTACAGGACCACGTTTGATGTTCCGGCAACCGACAAGGGAAGGTGTTTCCAGTTAATTTTCAAAGGTATTAACTATCGGGCTGCAGTGTGGGTAAATGGCCTGCAGATTGCAGACTCAACCGAAATGGCAGGTATGTTTGCCCAATACTCCCTCGATGTCAGCAAACAGATCAGGGCCGGGGGAAAAAATGCACTTGCGGTGAAGATCTATCCGCTGGATTACCCCGGACTGCCTGATACCGAACAGCTTGAGGCTCTGGGCGACTTTTATCTGAACGGGGGGCCAACCGGTGATATCGGAAAAAATGTAACCATGGCCTGTTCAGTCGGGTGGGACTGGGTGCCTCCCGTACGCGACAGGAATATGGGTATATGGCTGCCGGTTTATCTCAGGACTTCAGGCAATGTAACAATTGGCGATCCGCGGATCGATATCCGGTTTGCTGACGGACAGGATACCTCCGCTGCGCACATCTCCCTCAGTATGACCCTGTTCAATCATGGGAACAACAATGAAAGAGGCGACCTGACAGTAAAGATCTCGCCGGAAAATTTCACGGGAAGATCCGTTCAGTTCTCAAAAAGCATTACGGTAAGCGGGGGAGGACGGAACCAGGTTGAACTGGATCCCGGTAACACCAGGGAACTTCTGATTGAGAACCCCGCACTGTGGTGGCCGAACGGATACGGAAAGCCAAACCTGTACAGGATACGACTGCAGTTTTCAAATGAGTCGGGAATATCTGATGACACCACTTTCCTTTTCGGAATAAGAACAGTGTCGTCAAAACCTGTGGATGTAAAAGGGAGCCTTCGCCGTGATTTTTATGTCAATGGCAGAAGGATCCATGTGACTGGAGGAGCCTGGGTTCCTGATTTTATGGTAAACCGCGATTCCCTTCGGTATGACTATGAACTGAGGCTTTGCCGCAATGCCAATATAAACCTGGTAAGGATATGGGGCGGAGGGGTCACCCCGCGTGACGAGTTTTTTGAAGCAGCCGACAGATACGGATTGCTTGTATGGTCCGATTTCTGGATAACGGGTGATACCCAGGGCGAATTCAAGGGTTCGCCTGACTGGCCATTGGAAAGCGATGTATTCAAAAGAAATGTTGAGAGTACCATCCTGCGGATCAGGAACCATCCCAGTCTCCTGGTGTGGACCGGAGGCAATGAGGGGCATGCGAGAAAGGAGCTTTATGATTTTATGCGCAACAGTGTCATCAGGCTCGACGGAACGAGGCCCTTTATTCCCAGTTCGTCGGGATTTGCCAAAATCCCTGACGGATGGGAAGGCTCCTGGCCTGATAACCAGGCGGGCGGAGTTTACAGCGGCGGACCGTACACATGGCAAGATCCCGCTGAATACTACAAAAAGGCAATTGAGGCAAAGGATTGGGTCTTTAAGGATGAAACCGGGATTCCTTCAATGCCTCCATATGACATCCTGCATAAAATAATCCCGGATCTGGTATGGGACAGGACACTGCCTTTTCCCCTGAACCACACCTGGGGATATCACGATGCCGCAACGGGCAATGGCCGCTGGGACCTGTATTATCATGAGATGATAAGAAGATACGGAAAACCCGTGTCGATGGAGGATTTTTGCAATAAGATGCAGCTTATGAATGCCATAGGCTACCAGGGAATATTCGAGGCCGCCGGGCATAAACTCAATGATATTGGCGGTGTAATGCTCTGGAAGCTGAATGCTGCATTCCCCAGTGTGGTATGGCAGGTGTATGACTGGTACCTGCAGACAAACGCAGGTTATTATTTCATGCAGAATGCCTGCGAGCCGGTCCATATTCAGCTCAATCTGGCAAACAACAGGGTTACCGTGCTCAATCGGACATATAAACCCGCTCCGGGTCTTGTTTCATGCGTTGACCTTTACAATATGAAATCGGAACTGCTTTTCCATGAAGAGAAAAAAGTAAGCCTCGGGCCGACGGATGTAAAAGAAACCTCGTCTGTCGGACAACGGCTCGCAAAGATGAAGGAACTTGTTTTTATTGTTCTTTCACTTAAAGATGCATCGGGGAAAGTTATTTCCAGTAACATTTACTGGATCTCTCCCGATAAAAATTACAGCCCGATGAGCGAGATGCAGGAAACACCCGTAAATGTCAGGATAACTGATGAGAGGAAAACCGGAAGTGATATTTCATGGACCGTGGAAGTTAGCAATCCTGGCAGCCGGCTGGCCTTTTTCATAAGAAGCCAGATCGTTACCGGCGGAGAAGAGGTACTTCCTTCACTCTGGTCGCGTAATTATTTTTCCCTCGCACCCGGGGAAAGCACTGTTGTTAATGTGACTTGTCCGCAGGCCGGACTGAAAGATAACAATCCGGTTTTAAGGATTTCGGGATGGAATGTGAAGACAGTTGAAACTCCTGCTGCAAAAGGATATTAAGATCACTTTATTTCAGTTTTGATGACTACTGCTTTTTTAAATGCGGTAACTATTACCGGAGAGGAGACAATTGAAGGAGCGGCCCTCCTGATTGAAGGAGACAGGATAATCGCAATAAAAGAGCCCTCTCATTTACCACCAGATATCAATATAATTGACTGCCATGGGCATTATATTGCTCCCGGACTGATCGATCTGCAGATTGCCGGCAGCGGCGGCTTCCTGTTCTCGGAGACTCCCACTGCCGAGGCGCTCAGGACCATTGCCGGTTCCATCGTAATGACAGGAACCACCGGATTCCTGATAGCAATACCCACGAACACCTTCGCGGTATACAATGAGGCAGCTGCCGTGATCAGGGATAATCCTCTTCCCTCCGTGCTGGGACTTCACCTGGAGGGACCATATCTTAACATAAAAAGGCGCGGCGCTCATTTCCTGAGCTGCATCAAAAAACCCGACAGGGACGAAATAGATCAGCTGATGAAGGATCTGGGGGGTGTGGTAAGAATGATGACAGTGGCACCGGAGCTGTGTGACCGGGAGATAATTGAATGCCTGAACGGGCATAATGTGGTTGTGGCTGCAGGACATAGCAATGCAACCTACAATGAGGCCACCCGGGGGTTTATGTGGGGGATCCGGACCACCACCCATCTTTTCAATGCCATGTCGCAGCTGCACCATCGTGACCCCGGCCTGCCCGGAGCAACTTTCATGAACGGCAATGTTATGGCCAGCATCATTGCTGACGGAATACATGTTGATTACACCATGGTTTCCATTGCCAAGAAGATAATGAATGATCGCCTTTTCCTGGTTTCTGATGCTGTTGAGGAAAGTTCGCAGCCCACCAATCCGCACATAAGGAGAAAAGACAGGTTCACCCTTCCCGACGGAACCTTGTCGGGATCGGCACTTACAATGCTTACAGCTGTAAGGAATTGTGTTGAAAAAACTGGTATAAACCTCGATGAAGCAATAAGAATGGCATCGCTGTATCCGGCCAGGCTGATGAATCTCCACGACAGGGGAAAAATAAAACCCGGCATGAGAGCCGACCTGGTCTCCTTCGATAAAGACTTTAATGTCAGTACTGTTGTTCTTAATGGAGAAATTCTGACTAATTAAAAATACAGATTATGGCAAATTATCCCCGGATCTTTCTGAACTTATTGTTTTTACTGGTACTGGCGGTTTCATGCCGGAACAAAGGCAATACTTCAGACAATACGAATAACAGTAAATCAGAAACTTCCGTGAAAACTGCGAAGCAACAGGTTCGCCCCGGTTTTGTCTATGAATCGGGAGCAGTGATCAGGGGCGATACCACAGCGGACATGATCGCACTTGTTTTCACGGGTGATTCATTCGCCGACGGAGGTGATTTCATTGCTGAGACCCTAAGGGAGAAGAATATCAAAGGGTCATTTTTCTTCACAGGCAACTTTTACAGGAATAAGATGTTCCATCCCTTGATTAAAAGACTGGTCAGCGACGGAAACTATCTCGGATCCCATTCAGACAGGCACCTGCTGTATTGCGACTGGGAAAAGAGAGACAGCCTGCTTGTAACAAGGGAAGAGTTTGTCAGGGATCTTGAGGATTCCTATGCCGAAATGAAGAAATTCAATATTGACCAGGCCGGATCGCGGTATTTTATGCCACCCTACGAATGGTACAATGACACGATAGCATCCTGGACGAACCGGATGGGACTTGTGCTGATCAATTTCAGCCCGGGCACCAGAAGCAATGCAGATTACACTTATCCCGAGATGGGCGACAGGTACCTCGACAGCAGGTGTATCCTGAAATCTGTTCTCGACTATGAAAAGTTCTCATCAAACGGCTTAAAAGGCTTTATCCTCCTGGTCCACATAGGAACTGATCCGCGTCGTACCGATAAATTTTATTCCTTTTTGCCTGACCTTATCGGCACGTTGATCAACCGTGGATATGTTTTCGTAAGAATAGATGAACTTCTGAAGAACTGATTAAACACTGAAAAGCGGATTTTTATGAATGTCCTGGGAATTGATCTTGGGGGAACCAAGCTTGCCTGTGCCATCTTTTCGGAAAATGGCGATTTACTGGTCAAGGAAACAGTTGCAATAGGAAAGAGAAAAGGCCCGGAGGTGGGAAGCCTTATTACCGGTACCATTGTTGATCTGATTGACAGATCTTTATCACAAGGTACTGACATCAGGTCGATTGGCATTTCAGTTCCCGGTATCTTCAGTTCGAAAACGGGGAGGGTATGGGCTCCTAACATTGAGGAGTGGACCGATTATCCGCTGCTGTCAGAGGTAAGTTCAGTTTCAGGGGGGATACCGGTGGCCGTCGACAGTGACCGCGCCTGTTATATCCTTGGTGAGGTATGGAAGGGAAATGCCAGGGGTTGCAGGGATGCTGTTTTCCTGTCAGTGGGAACGGGCATCGGGGCAGGTATAATGGTAAATGGGGAAATATTACGCGGCAGCAATGATATTGCTGGTTCAACGGGATGGATGGCATTGAACCGGCCGTTCCGGGAAGAGTATGCAGCTTGCGGATGTTTTGAATACCATGCTTCGGGAAGCGGGATCGCCATGGTGGCCAGGGAAATTCTGAGCGGCCATAAGGAATATGACAGCATATTGGGAAAAGCAGCCGGGGATGAAATCACATCCCGTGAAGTCTTTGAGGCCTACGATAAGGGTGACAAAGTTGCGGTGATGGTTATAAAAGAAGCTGTGGAATACTGGGGAATGGCAGTTGCAAATTTCGTGAGCCTGTTTGATCCGGAAAAAATAATTTTCGGAGGCGGAGTTTTTGGTCCGGCAGTTTCACTCCTCCCCGACATCGCGGAAGCAGCTGCCAGATGGGCCCAGCCTGTCAGTTTTGCCCGCGTCAGTATTGACGTTTCGGGCCTAGGGGGTGATGCAGGTGTTTATGGCGCTGGCCGTCTTGCCCTGAGAAACGCTGAAAACCAATAAAACGCATTATACCAGCATGTATAATAAAAAAGTAGTTTTCCGGTCAGCATGCCTTGGCATATTTTTGTTCGGGATAGCCCTTATTTCACTTGGCAGCCTGGCCCCCGACCTGAGGGAGAAATTCAGACTGGATGAGATTGCTTCCGGAACCCTGTTTTCAATCCTTCCCTTCGGCATCCTTGCCGGATCCCTGGTATTCGGACCAATTGCCGACAGGTATGGTTACAGGGTACTTCTTGCATTATCCTGTATTCTGCTGGCCGCCGGGTTCGAGGGTATTGCCTTTTCGCAGGGGACCGGATTGCTTAAGGTCTGCATCTTCCTTGTCGGATTCAGCGGCGGTTCAATAAACGGTGCAACAAATGCACTGGTTTCCGACATAAGTGACCGCGACAAAGGTGCAAATCTCAGCCTTCTGGGAGTATTCTTCGGGATCGGGGCACTTGGCATGCCCATGCTGCTCGGCATCCTTGAAAAATCATTCAGCTCGGGCCAGATAATCGCCTTCATCGGACTGTTATCATTTGCCACCGGAATACTGTTCCTGCTGATAAAGATGCCCCAGCCTAAACAGATGCAGGGATTTCCCCTAGGGAAAAGCCTCCGTTTCCTTAATGACAGATTTATTATCCTTGTGGCTTTTTTCCTTTTCTTTCAAAGCAGCTTCGAGGGAATAATAAACAACTGGACCACCACCTACCTTATTGATCAGGCTCATATTCCGCAAGGCAGCGCACTGTTTACCCTATCCATGTTCGTTGCAGGCATGGCCATAATGCGTCTTGTTACCGGAACCGCATTGCGAAACGTTCCTGTGGGCAGGATCCTGGTGATATCATTTGCAATGATTATTGCAGGATTGATCATTATCAGGACAGGGGAGATCCTGCCTTTCCTGATGACGGGCTTTTTTCTTTTGGGAGCGGGCCTGGCAGGAGGCTTTCCCGTAATGCTCGGATTTGTAGGAGAGGCCTACGCCGATCTTTCAGGCACTGCCTTCAGCTTCGTATTATTTATTGCCCTTCTCGGAAATATGCTTATAAATTACGCTATGGGCATAATTTCGAAAAATTTCGGAATAAGTCATCTGATTACTGTCGCATTTTGCGAAACAATAATAATGATAGCCCTTTTGTTCTGCATCCTTAAGCTGAAGAAAGATAAAAGCATGCCGGCCTGATGTGAACCTTAATAGGGTAAATTATATTTCCTGAATTCCGTTTTAGAAAAAAATAAAATATTTTCACGCATTGAAATTTTCAATTAGTCTTTTATCAACACTTAAACTTTAATATACTATGCTGGCAAAACAATGGCTTGAGAACGCCAGGGCCGTAATGACCCGGATCGAGGAAACACAGATGGACAATATCCGCAAAGCAGCTGAACTGATGGCTGACACAATTGAATGTAAAAGATGGGTTCATACTTTTGGCTGTGGTCATGCAACCCTCCCGATTGAGGAAATGTATCCCCGCATTGGCGGATTTGTAGGATTCCATCCCATGATTGAACTGCCGCTGACCTTTTTTACCAGGATAACCGGCGAAATGGGGGTGCATCAGTTTGTGTTCCTTGAACGTGTTGAAGGATACGGCAATGAAATAATGAAGGGTTATGATTTTGACAAGAGGGATATTATGTGGCTTTTCAGCCATTCAGGCATCAATAACGTGAACATTGATATTGCCCTTGAATCAAGAAAAAGAGGCATGAAGGTCATAGTATTCGGATCGGCAGAGGCAGCAAAAGGGAAGAAGACCAGGCATTCGTGCGGGAAAACCATTTTTGAACTTGCAGATGTCGTGGTCGATACATGTGCCCCCCTCGAAGATGCATCAGTCATACTGAAAGATCATCAGGACAAGATCGGTCCTGTTTCTACAATGGCATTCGTTACCTGCGTCTGGATGACGGTCACAACCGTTGCCGAGATACTTGCCGGCAGGGGAGTGAAACTTTACATTCATCCGTCTCACAATGTTCCCGGCGATGGCACCGCAAAGCAAAGACTCGATGAGGCCCTGGCCGAATACAAGCGCAGAATTGCAGGAGTATGACAATTGGCATAAATCCGGCCGGACGCATTGATTGGTAATTTCACTCAGGTCAGGCATCTCTGCCGATCTGCTGCAGCTGAAAATCCCGGCTCCCTTATGGTTCTCTTTGTGCCCTGAATTTCAGAATATTGAAAATCAGTATATATAATACAAAAGGCAATACCAGATTCAGGATAGCTATTCCCATGAATACGCTGCCATACAGGAAAAGGACAGAGATAATAAGGAACAGGGTGTAAATGACAACAGCCTTAATCAGCGCATTTACCCTTATTTCCCTGTAAATATCCAGTTCCTTTCTTTCCTTAGAGAAAGCGATCAGTGCAAATCCAGAAATGAATCCCAGCAGGATAGTTTCATCGGCAAAATTGGTGCTGAAGGTTGAAAGGAACTTTATTTCCCTGTATGAAGACACAATCGCAAACACCGGTATCTCAAACCTGAAACCGGCCGCAAAATACAGAACCGTCAGGATCGCAGACAGCACTGCAATAGTATAGCCGGCAATTTTCCATTTGAACGACAGCATCTTGTGATATGATCCCCGGTTTCTGATTTAATCCTTTTATCCTGAAATCATCCTGTTACCCGATTGCAGCAGCCAGTTCAGTATGCCGAACCGTCTTTTTTCTGCTGCGGGCATTCCCTCAAACATTTTTTCGGCCACGGGTTTCCAGGCTTCTGCCAGGGGGATAGTTTTTTCAGCAAGCCTGGCTGCCGTTTCCGGGCAGCGCATATGAGTAGAATGAACCCCTTCCAGGTCGGTTATCTTTGTCAGTGCCTCAGGAACATCCATTATAGGACACGGGCGGAGCATATTCTTCGAAAACGGCTTATGCTTCCTGAATTTTTTAAAGAAAGGTGACCTTAGTGCCTGGGTAAGCGGCATGTCATTGATATTCACATCGGAATAGTGCAGGAAAGCACATGGTTCAAGGTCGCCGTTGGCATTTATGTGAGCGAAATCATTGGCAGCGGCAACACAACCGATCGACTTATGACCGCTGTTGGCAAAATCGATAATGTTGTAATTGTGTTTTTTGCAGTATGCCTCAATTTTTTCCTTTGCATAAGCCCTTTCCTCCGGTTTGCAGCATAGTGTCAGGTCCGCATCATCTCCTATCGGAAAATAGTTGAACATCCATCCAAACCAGGCGCCCTTGCTCCGCACAAAATCGAGGAACTCATCGCTTGTAACAGAGCGGTAGTTTTTGGAATGATAACAGGCTGAAAAACCAAAGGCAATATCATGCTTTTTCAGCAGGTCCATGGCCCTGACAGCCTTGTCGAATGTCCCATCGCCTCTTCTCATATCGGTTTCCTCGCCGAAACCTTCAATGCTTATGAAAAAATTCAGATTTCCGGCCCTGGCAGCTTCAGTTGCCAGATTTTCATCGATGAGAGTGCCGTTTGTAAATATCCCGAAAGGTATGCCCTTATGCCTGCGGCACAGTTCAAGGATCTCGCCTTTTCTCATAAGCGGCTCCCCCCCGGTCATGAAGATCTGGCGAACCCCCAGCCTGACAGCCTCACCGATAGTTTCATCGAGCTTTTCAAATGAAAGATTGCTATTTTTCTGATAGTCGGCCGCCCAGCATCCGGTACATCTGAGATTGCATGAACTCGTCGGATCTATCATCAGTACCAGGGGAACAACACACCGTGCCTTCAGGTTATTGTAAATCCGCCTTGGAATGAACAAAGGACCCTCAAGGGTAAGAAAGCCCAATAAACTCCTTACACTGAAGTATTTGTAACTTGCCCAAACGAAGTATTTATGATGGGGATAGGAAGGGATCCTTTTCCTTTCACCATTGATCGTAAGATATTTAAACATAATTACTACCCGGCCAGGGAAATTGTTTTATCAGTTGTTCTGGGCGCTGGCAAAGATCGGGAATTTTGCAGTTGAATTGTCGTCAAACTGAAATTCCATTCCGACAAGGCCAAACCGGTGATTGGCCCAGTAGGTTATCTTTTTTACGCCGAACTTATTGGTATTTTCCTCAACCTGAATGACCTTGATAAGCATTCCTCCCCAGAAATAATCATTGTCGGTCGATCGGGCGACAACTTCCCTTGTGATACCATCGCCAACCTTGTATTTATCTCCCACTTTTGCATCGTATTTGACGATTATTCCCGGCTGAAGGCCATATACAGACTCAACGCCTTCAGTTGTGATCCTGAATTCCACATCGGTGACCGTAACATTATTACCGTTGATTTGAGCCTCAGGATGATTTGAAAGAATGTTTTTGATGACAGGATTTGTTACGACAGCACTACCGCTTATTGAAGAAACACCGCCTTTCAGTTCCGTTACCGAAGCGCTAACGTTGCTTACTCCTGCAATCGTACCCGATGATGTGCTGAAGGTAACACCTTCCTCGCCTATGGGGGATGGTGAGCCGCCAAGCTTCTCCCCGGTTTTGCTGCAGGATGCGATAATAATCAATAGAGATAGTACTAAAAAGGAAATTTTCTTTTTCATAGCATTAAAATAGTTTTAAAGTTGATGCAATTATAACTTAAATTAAGGATAAAATAGTATATCTGATTTCTAAAATTTTTTAAAGAGAAATGAAAAGAGCCGGATCAGGTTGAAATGCCCTGATATGAATGATCGGCAAAACTGCATGATGATGGTGCATCTTTAACTGTTCTTCGTCAGAGAATATTCCGGAGTGTTTTTTCTATCTTTGTCAACGGATCAGAGATCAATGGCAAAGGTCCCATGAAAGGCAGGAGTCTCCCGTTGCTGCAATTTGCAAAAGGCTTTAACGCCATGATGCTTTCATGCGTCCTGCTTCTTTTTGCCGCAGGATGCAGTGAAGATAAAGAAGCACCTCCCGTTTTCAAGCCAATTGATCTCAATCTTTTCAGCCAGACTCACAAGGGATTCAACCTCCTGGGCAAGTTTGATGCCGGCTGGTCAAATACAGGCTTCAGTGAGAAGGAGTTTGAAATAATAAAGGACCTTGGATTTAATTTTGCAAGGTTGCCGCTCGATTACAGAACTTATACAAAGGCAGGAAACTGGAATGAATTTTCGGAGGGATGTTCAGAAATAGATGATGCAGTTGAATGGGGAAGAAAATACGGCGTCCATGTGTGCATATGCCTGCACAGGGCGCCGGGATATTGTGTAAACAAGACAATCCTGCCTGCAAACCAGGATCTTGACCTGTGGACAGATCCTGTGGCCCGGGCGGCATTCGTAAAACACTGGGAGTTTTTTGCGGAACGTTACAGGAATGTGCCCTGGACCGATCTGAGCTTCAACCTGGTCAATGAGCCGGGTGACGTCGATGAAAGTACATATTTTTCGGTAATGAAAATGGCTATCGACAGGATCCGGCAAATCAATCCCGACAGGATCATTTTTGTTGACGGTCTGAATATCGGGCGTGACCTTGTTCCCTCCTTCAGGGGCATGAAAAATATCATTCAGGCGATTCATGTTTATGATCCCGTAACCCTTACCCATTACAGGGCCGACTGGATTCCGGGTTCCGATTCATGGCCGCTACCGGTCTGGCCAATGACCGATATCTCCTGGTATCTCTACGGGCCGGTTAAACCTGAATATTCTTCATCCCTGATTTTTGAAGGAAATTTCCCGGGGGGCACGGAAATTACCGTGAATGTACATCAGGTCTCGGTTCGCTCAACACTTCAGATCAGGCTGGATGAAAATGAAGTGTACAAAAAAGTGTTCATCTGCGGGCCCGATCCGGGTGATGACTGGACCAGGATAATAGAAACCCAGTGGGGTTACCAGAATATTTCAGGAAAAGATTATACGGCTGTGCTGCCTTCGGGCGGGACAAGGCTGGCCTTCTCGAATACTGACGGCGACTGGCTCACTGTTAATAAAATAACAATCAGGTTCGGCGCAACAGACAGTATCGTGATTATTCCCGCCAATACAACATGGGGGGCAAGGCAGAATACCTACAGAATCACTACAGAAAGAAAGATAACCGACACCGGGGGCAATCCGGTTGTCGCTCTTTCCAGCCTCAACAATGCCTTGAAGATGGCCGGTGAAGAAAATATACCTGTGATGGTACAGGAATTTGGTGTATTTAATAAGACACCGCATTCTGTTGCACTTGCCTACCTTTCAGATGTCGTGTCAATTTTGAACCGCAACAAAACAGGTTATGCAATGTGGAACCTGATCGGAACGATGGGAATAATAAACAGCGGTCGTTTCGACTGTTCCTATGAGGAATACAGGGGTATGTTGCTTGACAGGGAGATGACGACGGTTATTCAGAAACCTGACAGATAAAGTTGTATTTATTGCTTTAAGGACATACAGCTGCCTCAGTGCCACCGGCAGGATTGCCTGTATACCCGGATTGCTTGAAGATTAGCGGTAGCCCGGGTATCAGAAGCTGATCTCTTCAGGGCCGGTGTTCCATCCTTCAAGCACAAGCCTGATCCCGTCACTTTTCCTGGTCGGCGGTTGTGCCGGAAGCTCAATATTTACCTGTTTTGAATCTCCGGGCAGCAACGTAAAATAATTTTCCGAAAAATAGGATGGAAGGACAAGATTGCCTTGCCTGTCGACAATCTTCAGCCTGATGAAGAAAGCAGTCTCATTTTCCTGATTAATGACTGAAACTGTTGCATTCTTCTGACCGGTTCTGCTGACATCCGTTTTCAGGGTAACGTTTCGGAGATCATTCAGCTTTTCATATGATTTTGGCTTATTTGTGAGCCAGTAGAGGTTCTCATCAATAATCTCGTTGTTTTTCCTAAGCCGTAATTTAAGAAAGAACACTTCACTGTCTTCCCCGGGCAGCTCCACCTTGTCAAGCAGCTTTGTTTCCTGGGCGTTGAGGTCTAATGTGCTTTTCCTTGAGAAAACCTGTTTTCCGTGCAGGTCGGAAAGCAATACCTCTGCTTCCAGATCCTTTATGCTGCGGGCGGTCTGATTGAGGGTGCATACAACCGAGTCGTTGAGATTCAGTTGTATATGTACAGGCGCAGCACCATGCATGTATCCGAAGTATCCCCCTGTGTAGTCGAGATAGTAATCATAGAAAAATCCCCTCAGTGCGGTCCAGGGATTCTGGTTTTTCCATACCAGCATTCCCGTGTACCAGTCCCACATCTTATAGTTGAATGCCTCCTGCAGGGCCCTGTATTGTTCATAACTCACAATCTGTGCCTTAAGGCAGAAATCACGCACATCCTTCACTTTCCCGTAACGGTCGGGGAAATCATACAATGGCAGGTATTTGTGATATGTCCATGATTTTGAAGGCCGGCCGGTGGCTCCCGGAGGTGTCATTTCATCTTCGGGAATTATTTTTACCAGACCGTCATAATTCGGGATGCCTATCGATCCTGTTTCAGGATTGAAGGGGAAGGACCTTTCGGTGAAGATCTTTTCCGGTTCCCTTATGCCGTACGGTCCGTCACCCACTCCGCCTATTGTATTTGTCATCAGGGCCGGTGATGTTGACATGTCGAGAAAAAATCTTCCCGGATCGCAGCGGGGAAAGATTTCTTCCTTCAGGGCCCTCAGAATATCGGCCGGAGGGTAGGTTTCATTTCCGCCGCACCATAGATAAAGACTGGGATGATTTCTCAGCATTTTTACCTGGTCGGTAACCGATCTGAGGAACAGGTCATGATCATCGGGATAGGCTTTTCTCCGTGCCTGTGATTCCTTTTTCAGAGGGTCATCCCATTCCCCGTTGCAATCTCCGGATATCCAGACATCCTGCCATACCAGTATTCCGTATTTATCGCATGCATCGTAAAACTCCGGTCGTTCAGTGAGGCCTCCTCCCCACACCCTTATCATATTCATGTTCATTCCGGCATGCATACGGACCTCGGCCTCATATCTTTCCTTTGAAAGGCGCATAAGAGCATCGGAAGCGATCCAGTTGCCTCCCTTGATAAAAACCTTCTGTCCGTTGACCTTGAAAACCTGTCCTTTTATCTTTTCGTCAAAAGTGTTTGAGGTTTCCCTTATACCAAAGGTTACAGTTTCGGAATCCAGCAGTGTGCCGTCAGTTTGCAGAAAATCGATCTTCATCCGGTAAAGCGGCTGGTCACCCATACCGTTAGGCCACCACAGTTCCGGATCCTCAACCTTGATGCTGCCTATTGTGACATTCTTTTCTTCCGAAGGCGGAAGAATAACCTTAACCTTGTTTACGTATCCCTTGAACTCAACCCTTAATATTCCGTTTATTGCAACTTCCGATGTGTTTTTCAGCTCTGCTGACACTTTAACAAAAGCAGGATCCTGTTTTGCGCCGGGCACCCTTGTTCCCGGGACTTTCGTTTCAATAAAAACATCCTTCAGATCAACCTTCCCAGTGGTCTCGATGCTTACCTGGTCCCAGATCCCCGTATTGCGGTCCCTTACAGGGCAGATCCAGTCCCATCCGGCAGTGAACTGCATCGTTACATTGCGGCCAATGGTTCCATCCCCTCCCTGCCCGGCAGCAGCGTTGCCAACCGGATCAGGCGGAGCAACGAGGACGGCCAGCCTGTTTTTTCCTCCCCTTGAAAGATAAGGCGTGATCCTGTATTTTTCCCTGAGATACATTCCTGCATGAACCGTTGTATTCACCCTGTTCCCGTTGAGATAAATATCCGCGAAATAGTTTATTCCCCTGAAATTGAGCCATACTTCCCTGTCCTCACCTGTTTCCGGCATCTCAAATTCATTATAGAACCAGTATGTATAATGATCCCTGCCGGTATCGTATACATCGGGGATAAGGTCGTTATTCATGCCGAAGAAAGGATCGGGGATCAGGTCATTGTGGAGAAGAGTGGTCAGTACAGTTCCCGGAACCACTGCATCCATCCATCCTACCGGGGTGAAATCAGTCCCGGTTATCATGGTTCCGTCAACCAGGACGTCAACGGCCTTTTTCGCTTTCCAGTTGCTGTGGAGCAGGAGCGTAGAGGACTGTGCATATGTACCCAGCGAAAAGGCAAATACCATTATATGGATCAGAATATTCCTGTTCATAGTACGGGTGTTAGGATAATTTTCTCAATGAACCGACATTGTCCCTGATGATAACCCCTTCACCATGGCCGCCGAGATCGGCCATTAGTTCCCTGAGCGCCCCGTTATGCAGGACATTGTCTTTTACTATACTGCTTTCAAGATTTTTCAGGACGATCCCATAATCGGGGGAAAAGCTGCCCTTACCACCGTCATCCCTTCCCGAATGCAGGGCATTGCCCGTGAAAACAAGACCTTTTACCGATTCAAGCCGGACATGGGAACTGTCATAATCATCCTGTCTGCCCCATTCGGGTTTTCCGCTCCTGTAGATAACATTCCCCGTTGCAGTGATGACCTCGCAGTTCCTCCCGCCCGGACCGGGCAGCAGGGCAAGTCCATATCTGCCTGAACGGTCAATGTAATTACCTGTTATATTGTAATGCGATCCGCCGAAAATGACTATCCCGCCTTCCCGGTTCCATTCAATGCGATTGCCAGTCATGGTGTTGGATGCATTTTCATCATAGGAGCCATAGCCAGCCTTGCCGTTCCCGGAAAACCAGTTGTCGAGGATGAATCCATCCCATCCGCGTACCCTTAATCCGCATCCTTTATTATTGATCAGATGGGAATGCCTTACGCAAAAACACCATATCCTCTCGAGCCTTATGCCATCTCCCGTGAATCTTTCAACCCTGCATGTATCTATCCTCGGTGTGTCTTCCTGCGTACCGTAATCAGGCTTGTCAATAAGAATACCGTGGATATTTTCTCCAATGTTTTTTCCGTTGAGACACAAGCCAGAGAGGTAGGCCCCAAAGGCGCCTGTCAGGTTTATAAGGCACCTGCCTTTGCCGTTAAACGTGATTATGGTGCCCATGCCTCTCCTGAAGCTCCAAGCCGGCATGCCATAAATCCCAATGCCTTCCGGCACCTTTAACTCAGAACACAGGTAGTTGCCTTCGGGGATCATCACTGCACCATTGACCGGCCCTGCAGTATCCAGGGCTTTCTGTATCGCTGCAGTGTCATCGGCTTTGCCGTCCCCCCTTGCGCCGAAGTCTTTTGCATTTAACATTCCCGGTGCGGCGGTAAAATACACCGGGCCTGCCGGAACGGCTGCAGATGCTGCAACCGTTGACGCTGCCAGAACTGAGCCGGCAGACAGGAATTTGCGCCTTGAATAAGATGATGGTTCCATATACTTTAAGTTTTAATCAGATGAACAGGTTTTCTGATGAATGTGTCGGGCAAGAAGACAGATTAAGAAATCTTGCCACATACAAGATATTGAAAAATCCTGATTGAATTGTGATCTGGAATGTTTTTAACAAACCCCGGTCAGAATATCATGTTAAAAGATTAAATTTGATTTACCTGGTTCTGTAACAATCTTAAATAAACAACCTGACATGAAAATGAAAAATACAGCTATCCCCAAGTGCAACGGCCTTATCAAATGGTCCGTGTTCCTTGCAATACTGATTCTTGCAGGGGCATGCAAAAGATCAGCCATAAGCGGGGAAATGACTGCCTCCGTCATTCCACCGGAACCCGATCCCAAGGGGTATGTGTGCTACCGTACCGCATCTCCGATAAAACCCGACGGTATTCTTGATGAACCTTCATGGAATGCTGCACCATGGTCAGACTATTTCGTTGATATCGAAGGTGATGCAAAACCTGCGCCGGCATATAAAACACGTGTCAAAATGCTTTGGGATAATTCCAACCTTTACATTGCCGCTGAACTTGAGGAACCTCATGTATGGGCAACACTCAGGCAAAGGGATACGGTGATTTTCATTGACAATGATTTTGAGGTGTTCATTGATCCTGATGGTGATACACAAAATTACTATGAGCTTGAAGTAAATGCCTTTGGTACGGAATGGGACCTTCTGCTGACAAAACCGTATCGCGACGATGGAGGGTTCCCGATTAATGGCTGGGATATCAAGGGACTCAGGACAGGAACCCATGTGGACGGAACGATAAATAAGCCGGATGATACAGACAGGGGATGGAGTGTTGAGATCGTTTTGCCCCTTGCAGCCCTTCGGGAATGTGCCGGGATAGCAGGATTACCGGAGCCCGGGGATCAGTGGAGAATTAATTTTTCGAGGGTTGAATGGCGGGCCGTGATCGAAAACGGAAAATACCGGAAGGAAATCAATCCGGAAACAAAACGGCCTTTCCCTGAAGATAACTGGGTGTGGTCGCCGCAGGGAAGGATAAATATGCATATGCCTGAGATGTGGGGATACCTCCAGTTTTCAGGCCTGACCGCCGGGGCGGGAACCGAAGACTTCATTCCCGACCGGGATCTCGGACGGAAATGGGCTCTCAGGATGATTTATTATGCCGAGAAAGAATATTTTAAGAAATACGGAAAATATACTTCGTGTTTAAAGGATCTGGGTCTGAAAATATCGGATTTTCCGGAAAATGTTCCAACCCCCCGGATAGAACGGACACGGACAACATTTGAGTGTTATTTCCCTAAAGGCAACGAGGAAAGCAACCTTGTAATATACAACGACGGAAGGCTGACCGACCTGAAAAGATCATCAGAAAACAGGTAAGCCACCCGGGCAAACCGGAAAACAGTGAACAGGAACCTGCCTGCCATGACCTGTGTTAAAACCACAAGCTGTTCTGGTTCCTGATTTTATTTTTTTCTGATAGTTGCATGCTGCTTCACAATTAAAGTCAAAAGGGGAGCATAATCTTTGTTCCGTACCTTTCCTGCAACCGCAACTGCGGTCCGGGGTCACGGGATAAATCATGCAGTTTTCTTTTGGCTGATATTTCTGCAATTCGGATCCGTTTTAATGGATTTATTCCACATGTATTGTTTAAATTGTACTTTGATTAATTTGTCAGAACTCCGGATAACTTAAAAATCAATAAAATGAAAATTACTGCTTCATTGTTTCCCGGTATTTTAAGAATTGCACTTCCCGTGTTCATCCTTTTTGTAACAAACGGGTGCCGGAATACCGGGAATAATGTCCGTGAATACGGATGGTTTGATTTTGTAATTCCTGATACCGACTCACTTAGTAATGACATTGACATGTCGTTTCTGAATGAATCCGTGGCAGGGGCCTCCGGCTTTGTCACTGTTAAAGACGGGCACTTTATTGACGGCAAGGGTGAAAGGATCCGTTTTTTCGGTACCAATCTGACTTTCGGATCATGCTTTCCCGACCGGGAGACAGCGGTAAAAATTGCGGCTAGGCTCAGAAAGCTGGGAATGAATGTTGTCAGGTTTCATCATATGGATAACCAGTCAGCACCAAACGGAATATGGGACAAGGACAGGAAAAACCTGGATCCGGGGCAGCTTGAAAAACTTGACTGGCTTATCTATCAGCTTAAGATCCACGGCATCTACACCAATATCAATACTCATGTATCCTACACTTATCCGGGCATGGATTATAAGGATATTGAGCAATTCAATTATGGAAAAGCGATTGATAATTTTTACAGGCCATACATTGAAATGCAAAAAGTATATGCCGAAAAGTTATTGAAACATGTAAATATTTATACCGGTAATGCCTACTCCGAGGAGCCTGCTGTTGCGTTTGTGGAAATAAACAACGAAAACTCTCTCCTCTCCAACTGGGCATTGCTTCCGCGGCTGAACAGTGCCCATATGAAAAACCTTATCACCCAATGGCAGTTATGGCTGAGATCCAATCCTGAATATTCAAAAAAGGAGGGATACAATAACGATCTGATTGATATTATTGCCAATTACGGTACAAAGGCAACATCAACAGCAAAGGAGATGATGTGGGCCTTCCTGATGAATACCGAAATTTCCTATGCGAAGGAAATGTCGGAGTTCCTGAGGAATAAACTCAGGGTCAGGGCCCTTATTTCTGAATCCCAGGCATCATACAGTGGTGCTGCTGGTATATTGAGGGAGGCGGAGTCATCTGATTATATTGATATGCATGCATACTGGGAGCATCCTTCCTTCCCGGGCAGAAGCTGGTCGCCAACAGACTGGCTGATCAGGAACACATCAATGGTTTCTGACAGGAAAGGAGGAACCCTGCTTTCCTTCGATCAGCACAGGGTGAAAGGAATGCCCCTGACTATAAGTGAGTACGATCATCCGGCTCCCAGTTTCTTCTGTGCCGAGATGTTCCCGATGATTAATTCAATATCTGCCTTCCAGGATTTTGACGGGATTTATCATTTCACATTTAATCAACCATTTGACGAGGGGAGGATCAATAATTTCTTTTCCAGTGCCGGACATCCGCTTAAACAGGTATTCGTGCCTGCAGGTGCAGTTCTCTTCAGGATGGGAGCCGTACAACCCGGCAGGCAGACCATCAGTCTGAATATGCCCCCGGGTGCCGTATTGGGTGAACTGGTGGAATCAGGCGGTGAACTCAGGCTTCACGGATCAAATATGAGAAGTGTCTGGAAAAAATACGGGGCGCATGAATCGCTTATAGCACTTCATCGCATGGACGTAAATATGGAAGCTTCAAACCCCGGTCTTTCTGAGTCTGTTTCAGAACCTGCAGGTCCCTGGGAAAGCGATACCGGAGAAATAATATGGGACAATAATGATTCATCAAATGCAGTGTTTAAGGTTAAAACACCTTCAGCCAGGGTTGCCGCCGGCTACATCGGAGGCAAAGCCGTTGAACTCGGCAGCATTACTGTTGAAATGGATGCCACCCCTTTCAACTGGGCAACTGTTACAATTACTTCACTTGACGGAAAACCGCTGGAAGTTTCTTCAAGGATATTGCTTTCAGCAGCAGGGAGGGCTGAAAACACAGATATGAAGTGGAATGAAGGGAAAACCACTGTTGGCAGCGGATGGGGTGAAGCTCCCACAAAAGTGGAAGGCATCCCTGCCAGGCTGGTATTCAGGGATATGGATAGGTTCAGGGTACATTCGCTCGATCCTGCGGGTAACAGGGTTACGGAAGTACCTGTGCTTAAAAGGGGCAGAAATCAGTCGTTCGATATAGATGCCGGTTACAGGACCCTGTGGTACATAATCGTCAGGTAGCAGCAGTTGCACAGAGGTTATTTCCCGGCAAAAAGTACAGACTTTTCGCTGATCCATCTGTACCATGCATCCATTCCTTCACCTGTTTTTGCCGACAGGGTGATGAATTCAAGACCCGGATTTATGCTCCGCGCATTCCGGATGAAATCATCGGTGCTGAAATCAACATAGGGCAGGAGGTCCGACTTGTTTATAAGGCATAGTTGGGATGACTCGAACATTAACGGATACTTCAGGGGCTTGTCGTCGCCTTCCGTAGCACTCACAATCAGCACCCTCCGGTATTCGCCCAGGTCGAACAAGGCAGGACAGACAAGGTTCCCGACATTCTCAATGAAAAGGATTGAGTCAGGTTCGGGATCCATTTTTTTAAGCGCCGATTCAATCATTCCTGCATCGAGATGACAGCCCGAACCCGTGTTTATCTGAAGAACAGGAACCCCTGTCCTGCCGATGCGTTCAGCGTCGATGAGTGTCTGCTGATCGCCTTCAATGACATAAATTTTCCTGTTTTTTCCAATAATGTCAATGGTCTTTTCAAGGATGGTGGTCTTGCCGGATCCCGGAGAACTTACCAGATTCAGGCAGAAAGTTTTTCTCCCTTCAAAAAACCTTCGGTTCATGGAGGCGATAATATTGTTTGACGCAAGAATGTCAGTATTGAGTTCGATATTTCTCAGCCTGTGCGTCCCCTGGTTATGGTGGTCTTCATGGTCATGCGGGTGATCGTGTCCATGACTGTGCGCATGGAGGTCACCATGGTGATGATCATGGTCATGATGGTAATGATCATGGTCATGGGGATGGGAATGAACATGAGTATGATCACTGCCATGAAGATGATCATGTTCATGTCCGGTCTTTTCTGCCTGGGAAGACAATGGATCCGTTATTACAAATCCTTCCGTCTTGCCGCAACCGCATGAATCACACATATTCGGATTTTTTATGATTTATCAGCATGGTGCATTTTATTCTTCTTCAATCAGCAGGGAAACAATCCTGAATTCATGGCCATTCCTGATCTCTTCGGGGAATGTGCTGCAGGCAGGACATGTATCGGTGCGATGTTCCATTTCAAACTCAAGGCTGCATCTCCGGCAAAACCCTTTACCCTTAATCATGATCAGATTCAGTCTGGTCTTATCTAATATCGAACCTTCCGAAAGCATTTCCAGGGCAGACCGGAAGGTGCTGATTTCAACCCCGCTCATGTTGCCGATCTCGATTGTTATTTCATTCACAGCACGGGCATTGTTTTTTCCTGCTTCTTTCCCGGCAATTTTCAATACTTCAGCGGCCAGTGAAAACTCATGCATGATGTACATTTTGCATATCCAATTTAGCCTTTTTTTTTCAGGCAGCAAAAAAAATATGATGCAGAAACCCATGAAAAGGAATCATAGCTTATTTTCGGGAAATAATTCTTCATCGGGATGGAAGATCAGAGGAGCCTTATAAGGACGCTCGGCCTTGGATATGTGATCTTATTTGTTGTTGCCAACATAGTAGGTTCAGGAGTATTTAAGAAGATCGCACCAATGGCAGCCGAACTCCAGTCTTCCTCGTGGGTGCTGCTTGCATGGATAGCAGGCGGAATAGTCACCTTGTTCGGTGCGCTCAGCAATGCCGAGGTGGCCGGTCTTCTTGCAGATACCGGCGGCGATTTTGTTTATTTCAAAAAAATATACAACCGTTTCTTTGCATTTCTTTACGGATGGTCGCTGTTTACGGTGATCCAGACTGCCACGATAGCATCGCTTGCATGGGTTTTTGCTCAATCGCTGAACAGCATTGTTCCCGTTCCGGAAGTACTCGGTTCATTGAAGGATTTCACCCTTGGGGGAATTTTTTATCCGTTCCTTGATTTCGGGATAAAGCTTGTTGCAATTGTGCTGATCCTGCTGCTGACAGGATTGAACATTTCCGGACTGAAGAGCGGGGCCGGCTTCAGCAGGGCCATCCTTGTTCTGGTGGGCCTCGGACTGCTGGTGATCATTATCTCCGGGCTGGCCTCGGGACCGGACCGCCAGGCTGATCTTCTGAATGCCGGTGATATCACTTCAGGCAGCGTTTCCCTTTCAGCTTTCTATACGGCGATGCTTGCCGCATTCTGGGCATACCAGGGATGGGTTTCCGTTGGATTCATCGGTGGGGAGGTATTGGAGCCGAAAAAGAATATACCCAGGGGAATAGTTATCGGAGTATTTATTGTGATTCTGATCTATGTTGTGGTTAACACCACCTATCTGTCTATCCTTTCAATCCCCCGGCTCATCCAGATACATGAATCGCAGAATCAGATTGCTGCAGTTGAAGCTGTCAGGAGCTATGCAGGGACTACAGGAGCTGTCCTCATTTCTGTTCTTATTCTTGTAACCACGGTTAGTTGTGCAAATGCCAGTATACTGACAGGTGCCCGTCCATATTTCGCCATGGCCAGGGAAGGCCTGTTCATCCCGGGCATCGGAAAGATAAACAGGAACAACGTTCCTGGTACATCACTTCTGCTGCAGGGGATATGGGCATCCGTCCTGGTCCTGTCAGGAACATTCGATCAGCTGACTGACATGATCATTTTTACCGTTTATATCTTTTACGGAGCAATAGCCCTCGGCGTATTTATCCTGCGCCGCAGGATGCCCGACGCCTTCCGGCCCTACAGGGTATGGGGATATCCGGTTGTACCGGCACTCTTCATATTGTTCTGCATAGGTCTTTTCTTAAACACAATAATTACGCGTCCCCGCGAGGCAGCAATAGGCTTGACTCTTGTCGTTGCCGGCATACCGGTTTATATGCTGATGAACAGGAAACAGAAATAACCGTCTGCTGCCCGGGCTGCTATCCTATCTTCCAATGTGAGCAGCCGCGTGCCTCATTCTTCAGGATTTCTTATCTTTGATTAAACAATAGCTGAACAGATGTCCCATTATTTACATTCACTCCTGGCCGGACTGGTAACATTTCTGTTTGTCACGGGCAGCCTCAACGCGGCAAGGTATGTTACGATTGCAACCATTGGCAATGTTCCCTCTGTTGAAAGGAACCTGCAGCCTGAAAAAATGGTCGACCAGGTGATCGCGTTCTGGAGGAATGAGCTTAATCAGGTTCTTCCCGACAAGCCAGATCTGATCCTGTTACCGGAGTTCTGCGATCTTTCAGGCGCAGGAGAGGAATATCTTAATGCCAGAAAGGACAGGGTTCTAGATTTTTTTGCATCGGTTGCCAGGGATCACAGATGTTATATTGTTTTTGGGACGAAAAGAATGAATCCTGAAGGGATATGGCGCAATTCATGTATAATACTTGATCGTGGCGGCATGATTGCAGGAATTTATGACAAGAATTTCCCTACGATAGGAGAAATGGAACAGGGGATAAAAGCATCTGATGAGGCTCCTGTCTTTAAGTGCGACTTTGGGAGGGTAGGGATTGCAATCTGTTTTGACCTTAACTTTGACGAATTGAGGTTGAAATATGCGGCCCAAAAACCAGATATGATCCTGTTTTCCTCCATGTACCACGGCGGTTTTGTCCAGAGCCTGTGGGCCTATTCGTGCAGGTCGTTTTTTGTGGGATCGGTTTACAGGTCAACTCCGTCGGAGATCCTTAACCCATTGGGCGAAGTGATTGCATCAAACACCAACTATTTTGACTATGCTGTCGCAAAAATAAACCTTGATAATGAAATTGTTCATCTTGATTACAACTGGGATAAACTCAAAGAGTTAAAAAATAAATACGGTATTGGTGTTAATATCCATGATCCCGGGAAACTGGGCGTGGTACTTGTGACAAGCAATAATGAAAAAGTCACCGTACAGGAAATGATCGATGAGTTCAGGCTTGAAAGGGTTGATGATTATTTCCAGCGTGCAAGGAAGTTCAGGCTGAATGTCGGGAATCTGAGGTAGCAGAAATCTGTGGCAGTAATAAAATGTAGCATTATCGTTTGAAAACCAAATAATATAGAACCCATGACAGATTTGATCAAAAAAATGATTTTAGCGGGTCTCGGAGCTTTATCACTCAGCCGTGAAAAAGCTGAAGAGATATCGAGGGATCTGATAAAGAGAGGAGAACTGGCAGAAACGGATGAAGCGAAATTTGTCAGGGATCTGATGGATCTTGTTGAGAAGAACAAAGCCGGGTTGGAAGAAAAGGTTGAAAAGGCAGTGGAAAAAGCCATGGCAAAGCTTGATATACCATCCCGGAAGGAGATCAATGCCCTGAAGGAAGAGATTGGCAAACTAACCGGGAAGGACAAAGTTTCAGGGGAATAGAAATACATTGTCCTTCTGTCCTTTTTTCCATGGATTGTTCTTCAGCTTTAGCCGTAAGACCATTATGCAACATTTTAAGAACCTGGATAAGCTAAGGCGCACCAGGCAGATAGCCGGGGTTCTTACAAGGTATGGCCTGGGATATCTTATTGACCGGCAGAGGAAAGGGTTTTTTTTGACCGGACAAAAAGACAAGGTAAAACTGAGTGCTCCCCAAAAGTTTTGCAGGGCCCTGGAGGAGCTGGGTCCCACGTTTATAAAGTTCGGGCAGATACTCAGCACACGTCCCGACTTTTTGCCTCCTGAATTCATAAAGGAACTGGAAAGACTCCGGGACCATACTCCCCCCTTTAAGGTATCTGAGGCTTTACAGATTATTGAGAAGGAACTCGGAAGGCCTGCAGATAAGATTTTTGCCAGTTTTGATCCTGTCCCGGTGGCAGCTGCCTCCCTGAGCCAGGTCCATAAGGCTGCTCTTCCCAATGGTGATGATGTGGCTGTCAAGATCCAGAGACCCGGAATAAGGCAGATAATTGAAACCGATCTTGCAATCCTGCAGGATCTTGCAGGATTTGCCGAGGATCGCCTTCACAACGGATGGCTTTACAGGCCCCGTTTAATGATTGAAGAGTACAGGAAGGCTGTAAGAAAAGAACTTGACTTTACACGGGAGGCTCAGAATTTTGAAAAATTCAGGATAAATTTCAGGAATACCGAATACATTCGTGTTCCAAATATCTGCTGGGAGCTTACCACATCGACGGTGCTGACCATGGAGTTCATTGAAGGGATAAAAATAAATGAGACGGTCCGGGAAGAGTACAGGGATGTTTATGATCCGCGCAAGGTTGCAGAAAGAGGAGTCGAGGCTGTGATGAAGCAGATACTCGAAGATGGCTTTTTTCATGCGGACCCCCATCCGGCCAACCTTTTCGTCATGCCTCCGGCTGAAATAGTAATGCTTGACGCGGGAATGGTAGGATACCTTGACAGGAATACCAGATTCTACGGGGCGAAATTGCTCCAGGCTCTTGTAAACAGGGACGCAGAAAGCACCCTGAACAGATTTGAAGACCTGAAAATAATAATCAGCGACGTTGACCGCAGCTTCCTTTGCCAGGAACTTACCGAACTGTTCGACAGTTATCTTGGAATGCCTATCGGGAACCTCGATATAAGCAAAGCCGGTCAGGAAGTAATAGGTATCATGATCCGGCATAACCTGACCATTCCGCCAAACCTGGTGCTTATGATCAAAGCACTCTCAATGATTGAAGCAACAGGCAAGGAACTGGATCCGGACCTTAACATTCTGGAAATTGCCGGACCATTTGTCAGGAATTTATCACGGAAACGACTTGATCCCCGGGAAATTCTAAAGAAAAGCAATGCCATACTTCAGGAAAGCGTTGAGCTGATTGAGCGGTTGCCAGAGGACATAAATTTGATTCTAAACAAAATACGGGAAGGCAAATTAAAATTTGTATTCGAATTCCAGGAAGCTGAAAAGCTAAAAAAAGCGGCTTGCACAGCCGGTCACCAGATATCACTCAGTATTATCATTGCGGCCCTTGTTATCGGTTCTTCAGTTATCTTTGCCTTGCAGGAAAACAGCCCCGTCATCTTTGGATTCCCGGCATCTGGGATTGCCGGCTATTTTCTGGCACTGATCCTGGCTGTGATATTTTTATGGTCAGTGCTGCGGCACCGGTAATTTAAGGAATAATAATCCATCAGTCTGAAATGATTATTGACGGACACGCACATCTGGGCGGTGATTACAGGGATGTAAAAAGTATTGTATCTGTCCTGGACAGGCTGGGCGTTGACAAGGTTGTTTTATGCCCTGCTGATTCCATACGCAGGCAATCAATGTCCCTTCCCGATATGGGAACAAGGGTGAGCGGCATGAAACTGAATTTTGTTGTTAACAGGTTTATCAGGTCCGTATCGGCAACCAGAAGCAAATGGGCAGCCATTGAAATGGCAAATAAAAAGATCTTTGATACTGCAGCTTTGTCGGGTGGCCGCGTATTACAATTCTATTGGGTCAATCCGCTTGAGACAACGGCAGATAAGTTGGAAGAAAAGCTGGAATTATGGAAGTTCGCCGGAATAAAGCTTCACCAGGGCTGTCATCCTTTTCGCATCAAATCGGGGATATTCAGGGATATTGCCGGCTTTGCTGCTTTGAAGAGCCTGCCTTTATTCATTCACCTGTATTCAAGAAAGGAAGTCATGGACTTCATTTCCGTGTCTGGTAATTTCAGTACCAATTTTATCGTAGGACATCTTATTGGTTTGGAGATCTTTATAAAGCAGAGGAAAATGCTGGGCGATAATGTTTTTTTTGATATTTCCTGTCCCCCGCTGGTTTCTTCGGAACGTATAAGGTTGGCGATTAATGAGTTCGGGGTCCGAAAAATAATAATGGGATCAGACACCCCGTACGGCCGGGACAATCTGGAGAGGGTGCTTTCAAGGATAAGGTCACTTGAACTGAAGACGGAAGAGATTGATATGATCCTTGGGAACAACCTGGAAAAGATCCTTCTGATCTGAGAACCATGCTTTCAGATATTTCGCAGGAATTTACCTTAAAAGCTTTCCGAGGAATCTCATATAAACCTCCGTTCCCTTTTCAAGCGCACCGACTGAAATCCTCTCATTGAAGTTGTGGATCGATTTCATCTCTTCCTCACTGAAAATGGCGGGAATAATTCCGTATACGGGAATACCTGCACTCCTGAAATAGTTGTTGTCAGTGGTGGCGGGAAACAAAACGGGCAGGATACCTGATCCTGGGTATGCTTCATCGAGCGATTCGCAGAACATGTCGTAATATTTGTCGGGGACGGTGGGCGCGGCATTTTGTGTTTCAATGAGAACACTGATTTCAATATCGTTGTTTTTGAGTTTCCTTCCCAGCAAATTGATAAATTCATCCGTCGGAGTTTCCGGCAGCAGGCGGCAATCGAGCATTACCTCAACTTCCTGGGGTATCTGGTTAACCTCATTTTCCTGTCCCCTGAAACGGGTGATGGTTATTGTGTTCGTGACCGACGAAAGCAACAGGGGATCCTTTTTCACCACGCCGGCAATAACAGGTTTGAACAAACCGGGTTTGCCTAGTACCAGCCTGGTTATTCCCTTTTCCAGCTTTCCGTAATTTCTGAACATGGTTCTGACCGGACTGCTGAATCGTATCCTGGTACGGGAGTTAACAAGGGAATGAAGGGCATTGATCATTATCTTGTTTGCATATTCAGGCGGGGGAATTGAACCGTGCCCGGAAGTCTTGTTAATCAGCCTGAGTTTGAGCCACAGGGCCCGTTTGTCGCTTAATGAGATGGCAAATACCGGCTTTTCAGGAGCTTTCTTTATTAAGTTTCTTGCACCAATGCCTCCCTCGCCAAAAACCACCGCCGGATTCAGTTCCCCGAGGAATGAACTGCTGATTATACCCGCACCGGTTTTCCCGTATTTCTCTTCACCCGAAACACACAGCAGGGTAGCATTTACAGGAAAATCCGATTCGGCGGCATCACCGGCGAATGAAGCTATTGCCATCAGCTGCATGACAGCGGCTCCTTTCATGTCGGCGGCGCCCCGACCCCAGACGGTGTCACCGGTTATTGTGCCGGAAAACGGCGGATACACCCATCCTGAGTCATCACCTTCCTGTACTACGTCAATATGATTCAGGAAAATGATGTTGGGCTTGTTCATCGCCAGGGGATAAAGTGAGGCAGCAAAGTTGTAACTGTCAGTACTGTCGGTGAAAACTCTGACATGCAGGCCCTTTTCACGGCAAATGCCCTCAATATACTGGCCGGCCGGCTTTTCATTTCCTGTTACTGAAGGATAGCGGATATATTCACTCAGGATCGCTGAAGCTTCTTCGCACGATACTGTCCTTGTGAATTCTGACGGTTGACTTTGAAGACCGGAAATGAAAAAGACTTTCAGCAGGGTCAGCAAAGCTGCCTTCCTAATGCAGAAACAATGCCGGAAATATTTCCTGGTACCGGTGCTTTTGGCCGCAGGTCGCATCTTGCTGTCGGAGTTTAATCAATTACCAGTGAAGTAACAAAATATCTTAACGTGAATTCGAAATAAGAAGATAATTTAAAAACACTGATTGTTAATAAAATAACAAACAATTATTGATAATCACATGGTATACAATTAGTTATAAAAAGGATTCTTTCCAGATTTATAGTGCAAACAAAAAAAGGAAAGAATCCATGAAAAATCCTGAACCCAAACTTATTGAAACTTTTTGTCATAGAGATGATTTTAACAGGGTATTCATCAACTAATTACAAACACATCAGCTCACTGATGGGACACGCGTGCGGATCAAACCCTGCAGTTTTAATGAGAGCGAGGTAATGACCATTGTAATTTACTTCCATTTAATGCGTTACAGGGACTTCAAACATTACTGTCTTTTTCATGTATGCGAGCACATGCAGGATGATTTTCCGGGGCTTGTATCGTATAACCGTTTTGTTGAGCTAATGCAGAAGACTATTCTCCCGCTGGCTGTTTACCTGAAGACCCGTTACATGGGTAAGTGTAGTGGAAATTCAAGAATTTATACTTTTTCGGCCAATGTTTGTCTTTGGATTTGGCAATTAATCTTTTATCTTTATACAATCATCCGGCAGTTCAGGCTGCCACATACGATTGTAAATGGTTATGTCTTCAGTAGCATTTGACAACAGGCTCTCATCGGGGTCAGGGATTTGGTTTTTTCTCATTGCGGAGCTGATCCTGTTCGGTTTGCTCTTTATTTTCTATCTGGTATACCGTATTACTGATGCGCAGGCCTTTCACTTTGCCGCCGGCGAATTGTCAGTTTTTTCCGGTACGGTCGGTGCAGTTATACTGCTGGTCAGCAGTGCTGTACTGGCAGGGTCGGTTACTGCTGTCAAGCAGGAGAAGAAAAGGCTTGCACTTCAGCTTCTGGGCATGACTTTCCTGCTCGGGATCATTTTCCTTGTTGCAAGATGCCTTGAATGGCGCGTACACATAAAAGCTCAGATTTTCCCCGGCTCCCCGGTACTTGCCCTGCGCGGCCCGGGAGACCTTCTCTTCTATGGCTTCTATTTTTTCATAACCGGTTTGCACGCACTGCATGTCATAATCGGCCTGGCAGTGATTGGGTTTCTTTTCCGCGGGTTCAGCAGGGGGAAGATTGGGTCAGGAGATTATCCTGCCTATGAAAAAGGTGTATGGTACTGGCACCTGGTTGTCCTGCTGGGGATCCTGATCTTTCCCGTCTTTTACCTGATAACATAAGACGCCCTGCGGTAAAGGCGGCTGCATTCCCACTGAGCTGATCTTTCGTTTATATTTGTTCCCGGCGGTGTTGCCCGGTAAAGGGTCAGCAATGGTTGCCCGCTAATTTCCGGCAGTAACCCGGCGGCGCCGGTTTTACTTATGGCGCTGGTTTTACTTATGGTGACAGCTGCAAAGACTCTTCTGAAGCAGATTGCCTGTGATCAGAACTTATGCTTCAGGCTCTCTTCCAGATAGGGATGATTGGGTGCAATAATCTTTGCCTTGCCGAGGGCCGTTGCCACCACCAGGGCAAAAAGGGCTGCATATCCCACGAAGAGTCCGGCGTGGATCAGTCCGAACTTGAGAACCCCGGTTGTTCCCGGAATGATCTGAACGAAAAGGTCTATATATTGACCGATGATCAGGAATGCTATTACCATGGTTATTACCATCATGTTCCTGCTGGTTTTGATCGGGAGCAGAACCATGAAGGGGATTGCCCAGTTCAGGCCTATTTCGAGGAAGAACATCACTTTCCAGCCATCCTGCCACCGCACATAGTAGTAGACAGTCTCTTCCGGGATATTCCCGAACCAGATCAGCATGAACTGTGCAAACCAGAAATATCCCCACAGGATGGAGAGCATGAACAGGTACCTCGCAAAGTCATGCAAATGATATTTGTTGAGAAACGGGAAGTATCCTCTCCTGTGGAGGATGAAAATGATGAGTATCATAACAGATACACCGTGCAGGAATGCGGCAACCAGGTTCTTGAAGGCAAAAATTGTACTGTACCAATGTGCATCAATTGACATTACCAGGTCGAATGCTGAGAGGGTAAAAGTAATGGCCAGTATGAAAATAAAGATTTTAGAGTACAGTTCACTCTTTGCAAAGAGTGCCATAATACCCTCATGATCTGCCGGGTCAAAGCTGTCTTCCCTGAGTGACAGCTTTCTCAGTATCCGTATAAAAATGATCCATAGAGCAAAGAAGAGAGCGATTCTGATATAGAAAAAGGGAACATTCATAAAGACTGCCCTGCTCCGGATGAGCGGATCCACGGCTGCGGCTTCAGGATCAGACCAGCGATAGAGGTCATGGGTGCCGAAGTAGAGAAGCAGAAAAAAGAGTGCCGCCACGGGGATATAAGACATCATTGCTTCGGGTACACGCTTGAAGGCCGATGACCATCCTGACTGGGTGATACTCTGGAGGAGATAGAAGAAAACCCCGCCCATTGCAATCGAGAAGAAATAGTAGTTCGTGACAAGATAGCCGGCCCAGGTGGTCTCACGATCCGTAAACAGTCCTATGACAAAGGTGCATGCACCAATGGCCATCAGGATCAGGATTATTATTCTGAAGGTTGTCGATACCTGAAATTGTTCCTTCATTGCTCCCATGGTATTAAACAATTATATTAATCGAGTCGCTCTCCTGTGAGGTTCACTCTTCTCTTCCGGCTCCTGCAGTCTGCAGGGTCTCTTCCTGCATCTGCCTGATATAGAGTATAATCTTCCATCTGTCATCAGGTGCCACCTGTGCTCCGTGTGCGCCCATAAATCCGCGGCCCAGTGTGATGGTATGAAATATTTCACCCTCTTTCAAATTCCTTGCAACAGAATCAGTGAGTGATTTTGGCTGTAATGGGTAGAGGCCGCTCGTAAAAAGGAATCCTTTTCCGTCTCCCAGAACGCCATGGCATCCGGAACAGAAAATGGTGTATTCCTCCTTTCCCCTGGCCAATGCATCAGCAGTTGGCAGCAGCGGGTTCCTAAGCTCTTTCCCTGCCTCTATCCTCGATTCCAGCTCAATTGTATACTCAAAAGGGATATAGCCACGCGGTACTGTTCCCGGCACAGGCTCTCTCATGGTCATTCCGTCTGCGAAGTTCGGATTCGGTGAATAGGTTTCATAGGCTATGGAATAGAACATGTCAGGGAAATAATCCCATCCCGTAGTGTGCCTGTCCCTGCTGCAACTGTTCAGAAGCATCAACAGGATGATAAGCACTATCGACCTCCGGGAAGCCATTTTTATATTGTAGTGTATCATGTATAAACTGTTTCGATTTCCTTATTGATAATCTCAATTGCCCCCTCTGTCCGCATTATCTCTCCGGCTTCCTCTGCTGACTGTTCATCCAGGGCTTCTGTATCCATAACAATAATGAACATATCGTCAGTGGCCCTGCCATCGAATATCGTATTATCGCGCCCCGGGTAGAGCTTCGATCTTCCTGAGAAGAGCGCAAGGCTCAGAATGGTCACTGTCAGTATAGTCACGACGATTGTAACTACAATGAATGAGGGGAATGAGTTGAATGGCTTGCCTCCATACACAACCGGCCAGCTGATGACTGAGGTGTAATAGAGGAACATGAGTGTAGCCACAATACCGAAGAGGCCGAAGAAGTAGGCTGCCGTTGGCAGTCTTGTCCTGCGTTTCAGCAGGTGCAGCACCTCATTGACCGGGTAAGGCGTAAAGACTTCATAAACAGAATGCTTCTGCTCCTTCAGCCGCTTCAGTGATGAGATGAACTTCTCCTCATCATCGAATATTCCTATTTTAAAAGTTCTGGCCATAATCAGGAATGTTAATCTTCTTCTTTGTTACCGATATTTACAACTCCCTTGAGTTCGCTGATCGCCATCATTGGGATATACCTCATGAACAGCAGCACCCCGGTGGCAAACAGGCCAATAGTACCTACAAATACTCCGATGTCAATGAAAGTAGGTTTATAGGTGACCCAACTTGAAGGCAGGAAGTCCTTGCTGAGCGGTGTTACGACTATATTATATCTTTCGAGCCACATTCCAATATTTATGACCAGTGAGATCAGCAGGAGGGAGACCCAGTTTCTTCTGAACTTCCTGAACCAGAAAAGCTGTGGGATCAGGGCATTACAGAGTATCATTCCCCAGAACTGCGGTGCATACTCACCGGCAACCCTGTTATGGATGACAGCATACTTCTCATATTCATTGCCTGAATACCATCCGATGAAGAGTTCGACAAGATATGAGACTGCCATGATAAGAGATATGAAGACAAGTATTCTGGCTATGGCATCCATATGATTATCGGTGATGTAATCAGTGAGCCGATAGATTTTCCTGATAATTACCATAAGGGTCATCACCATGGCAAACCCTGAAAAGATTGCACCCACCACAAAGAAAGGAGGGAAGACGGTTGAATGCCAGCCCGGTACTATCCCGGCGGCGAAGTCAGTTGCAACAATTGAGTGTACCGATACCACCAGTACGGCAGCGAGGCCTCCGAAAACAAAGCTGAGCGATTCAAACCGGATCCACTGGCGGCTTGAGCCGGTCCATCCGAGACTGAAGAATCCGTAAACAGCTTTTCTGATTTTTGATGATGTCTTATCGCGTATTGTTCCGAAGTCAGGCAACATTCCCAGGTACCAGAACGAGACTGATATAAGGAGATAGGCAGTTATTGCAGTGAAATCCCAGAAGAGCGGTGAGTTGAAATTGACCCATAGCGGGCCCCTGGTATTCGGGTATGGGATAATATAGAATGCCAGCCATATGCGGCCCATGTGTATCAGGGGGAAGAGAGCGGCGCAGGCGACAGCCAGTACTGTCATTGCCTCGGCCGACCTGTTAATGGATGTTCTCCATCTCTGTCTCAGAACGAGCAGGAAGATTGAGAAGGCGGTACCGGCGTGTCCTATCCCGATCCACCATATGAAGTTTATAATATCCCATCCCCAGGCTACGGAGTTATTTAACCCCCATGTTCCGATTCCCCTGGATACTGTGATATACATGGCATAAACCCCATAGGCGGCAGCAATTGATGAGATGCCAAAGGCAATATACCACCACATTCCGGGAGTGGTTTCCAAAGGTGCGACAACCTCCTTGGTGATCTGTCTGACAGTCTTGTTCCCTTCAATGAGCGGGCCCCTGATTTTCCTGTTGTACATCGGTCGGCTATTGTTATCTGTGATTAAATATCCTCATCATTCCACACTTTGGCCAGGAAGCCAACTGAAGGCAGTGTATGCAGTTCATCGAGCAGGAAGTATTGCCTGGGGTCATTGAAGAGCCGTGACACCTTGCTCTCACTGTCATTAAGGTTTCCAAACACGATTGCCCCGGCAGGGCACGCCTGCATGCATGCCGGCTTTATCTCGCCGTCACTGAGCGTTCTGTTCTCCAGCTTTGCCTGTAGCTTCTGTTCCTGGATGCGCTGAACACAAAATGAGCACTTCTCAACAACCCCTCTCTCCCTAACCGTCACATCAGGATTCAACACCATTCTTCCGAGGTCAGATGCGGTGTTGAAATCAAATGCCTTATTGTTGGTATACCTGTACCAGTTAAACCTTCTCACCTTGTAGGGGCAGTTGTTTATGCAATATTTTGTTCCTACACAGCGGTTATAGGTCATCTGGTTCAATCCTTCGCTGCTGTGATTGGTTGCCGACACCGGACAAACGTTCTCACAGGGAGCGTTATCGCAATGCTGACACATGAGCGGCTGGAAGTACACCCTGGGGTTATCGGGTGAATCAGAATAGTAGCGGTCTATTCTTATCCAATGCATGATTCTCCTGAGAATCACCTCATCTTTCCCCACTACCGGAATATTGTTCTCAGCCTGGCAGGCAATCACACATGCATTGCATCCTACGCAGGCATTCAGGTCTATTGCAATACCCCAGTGGAACCCGTCATACTTCACATCCGGATAGAGGGTTTTATTGTGCAGTTCATCTGTTTCATTGAACTTTTTTCCTGAAGCCAGATCCTCCCTGTATTTACTCAGGACTGTCTCTCTCACAATTGGCCGTCCCTCCATTGAAGAGTGCGTCTGTGTAAGAGCCATCGGTTTTTTTGTGAGTGTATTTTCCAGCCGGCTGGTCCTGAACCCGTAACTGCGGTTGCTGCCTGACATCGATGCATGGGGATAGAGGTTCACTCCGACCTCATCTGCCACGGGCCCTGAATTGGTATGACCATACCCGACTGCTATGGAAAGTGTCCCGTCAGCCTGCCCCGGCTGGATCAGGGCTGGCAGGAGAAGTCCGTCGCCCACTCTCAGCAGGTGTCCGGTTTCAATCCCCATCTTCCCGGCATCGGCCGGTGAGATGGAGGCGACATTATCCCAGCAGTGGCGGGTCACCGGGTCAGGCAACTCCATCAGCCATGGATTATTGGCATACATTCCCGTACCCAGCGCAATGCTTTCGTAGATGATTATTTCGAAGTCATCCGGCGACGGAGTCTCTGCAGTTCCCTTTATCTGATGCAGGGCTTTCCTGTTAAAGGGAGGAAGGGTCACCGGCCCGGCAGCAGCGGTGTAGAGTCCGTTGCCGAGTGATGAGTTCCAGAAGTCCCTGAATGAAGAGTGGCCTGATTCCGGGAAATACTCCTTTTCCCAAAATGCTTTTATATAGTCATGCCATGCAACAGGGCTGCCTGACCATTTGAGGAGAGATTCCTGAAATGACCGGGTACTGAAAAGCGGGTGAATTGCCGGCTGAGACAGGCTCAGCTGTCCGGGAATGACTTCAGCATCATTCCATGACTCCAGGTAATGGTGAACCGGGCACTCATATTTTGCCTTTCCGACTGTCTCGTTCAGGCTGACCGCCATATTGACGGTCAGACCGGTTTTTCTGATTCCGTCAAGAAATTTATCGGGAGAGACCCAATCATAGAGAGGATTGACATTGTACATTAGCAGGGCTTTGACCTTCCCGGCGTTCATGTCATTTACCAGCTCTTCAACCATACTGTCACTGCCGGCAGCTACCTTCAGATGTCTGTTCAGGTCGATACAGTCTGCATAGTTGCCGAGCATGGAATTTATTCCGTTTACAATTATCTGAATCTCAGTGTCATTGGTACCTGATACCACTATTGATTTTCCTCCGGAAGCGAGAAGGCTTTCAGCCAGTGATGTAAGATCTTCACGGAATGCCGGGCCGGGGAGAGGCTCAATGCCTTTTCTGAGGGCAATCCTGTTATAGAGATCGGTCAGCAAGCTCTTTTCCTCAGAGGGTCTTATTTTCCTCCTTATATCTGCATTGCTGCCGGTGAGGCTCATGCCTGATTCATAGTGTATGTGCCGGAGCATGCCTGTCTCACCGTTACTCAGCTTTCTGCGGGCGACATATTTCGGGATGAAGCGGACCGGAGCCACCCATGCTCCCAGGAAGTCGGCATTAACGGAAACTACAAGGTCACTTTTCTCGAAATTGTAATCGGGGATAACTCTTTTCCCGAAGCACAACGAGTTGGCTTCGAGAATTGCGGAGTATGAAAGTGCATCATACTGCACCCACCTGAAGTTTTTGAAGCCTGCAGCGAACTCCCTGATGAGCCTGATGGTTGAAGGAGAGATTATTGTTGAAGTAAGCAGAACGATTTCACCCCCTTCGGCATTGATCCGGGCAAGATCACCGGTTATTCTTTCGTCAATGGTCTTCCATGAGGTTGTCTGCTGATCAGCCATCGGGTTTTTCAGCCGCGCATCGTCATAGAGAGTCAGTACAGATGCCTGTACCCTTGCAGTGGTAGCTCCCCTGTTAAATTCAGAGAGAGAATTCCCCTCGATTTTTACCGGTCGTCCGTCACGTGTTTTTATCAGTATATCCGAGTATTCGTGCCCGTCGTAGAAACAGGTTGCGAAGTATACTGCGCTGCCGGGTGTGAATTCAGGTGGCTGGTTGACGTAAGGTACAGCTTCCCTGACCGGTATTTTGCATCCTGTAACCAGTGCAGCTGATGTAAAACTGAACCCGAAAACCTTCAGGAAATCTCTCCTGGTGCTTGATGATTTCAGGAAACCCTCCTCAAACAATTCCAGCAGAGGGTTGTTGTCATCTCGCTCACTGTAATTTTCTTCGCCGGGTGCAGACTTACTAAATTCACCCCGATTATCCCTGAGTTTCTTCATAACCGCTCTCTTTTTTGAACATCGTCGCTTAATAATGACATTTCATACACTCTGTGCCGCCCATCCATTCCACCGTCACACTGTCTATATCGCCTTTTTGTATCCTGCCAGCCCATTCCTTGTACTGGGTGTAAAAGTTATTGCCCCCGAAATTGACACTCCTTGTCCGGTGACAATTGATACACCATCTCATTGATAAATCAGGCACCTGTACGATCCTCGTCATTCCGGCCACCTCGCCATGACATTCGGTACAGTCAATTCCACCGGCGGTGACATGCTGTGCATGGCTGAAGAATACATGTTCCTGAATATTGTATACCCTGATCCATTCAATCGGCTTATTGGCTTCATACGATTCAACCACCTTGGCTATCTCAAACATGCCAGACCTTGTGCCGTTGCGAACCAGAAGGTGACAATTCATGCAGATGTTTTGTGCAGGGATACCCGCTGATTTGCTGTATGGGGCATAATTATGGCAATAAATACAATCTGTGCCATTCTGACCTGCATGAATCTGGTGGGAGAACTTGACGGGTTGATCGGGGGAATATCCGGTGGTGCGCCCAAGAGCAATGGCATTCACTACAAGGACCACGGTAATATAGAGTCCGGTTACCGAGAGAATGATAGGGTTCACCCACCGTTTCCTGATTCGTTTGGTTATAATCAGGTCAACCGCTGAAACAAGAAACAGAAGCGAAGCGATAATGAACAGAACAAGATTTATTGGAGCCTGTTTAGGCTGAATGAGGCTTGTGCCCGACAGCTCATCCATATAACCCTTGATCAGTGTTATCTCTTCATCGGATAGCCGGATGTTCTTGTGTACCTGCGTCATCATCTTTCCGGTAGGGGTGAGCAGGATAGCACCCAGATCTTCAGCGCTTTTGCTTTTGTATTTCCTGGAGATCGCCACGGCATCGGGATACCAGTTCAGTGTATCGGTTACAGCTGTATTGTGACAACCGGCACAGTTCTTTGATTCATCACCCGGGTAAACCAGGCCGTAGAAAAGCCTTTGTCCCCTGATAATCTCCTCGGAAGGGGCCGTTCCAGATTTGCCTATTACTGAGTCATCGGCATGGATGGCATTGGTACAGGCAGGCAGGGCAACGGATGATAAAAGTGCAATCAGCAGCAGAGAGGGGAGATGTCTTGAACGGGAAAGTCTGTTCCATATCACGACCTGATAGCTGCGCCACAGGTAGACAAACGGGTAGACCAGGAAGTGCATGAATCTGGTGTAGGGTATCATGCCGATAAGCACAAAGGCAGATACGATATGTATCTTCACCATGACGGGGAGCGCCACGATGGCCGTGATATCAGGCCTGAAGGCAAAGATTGAGATGAGGTACGGGGTTAGTACCGAAGCAAACCATGATGACCCCCATCGCAGAAATATTGCTGTATACAAGCCGGTTATAAGCTGTACCGAGAGAATCAGGAAAACAAAAATATCCATTCTGCTGGTTACCAGCCTGACTCTTTTAACCCGAAGCCGCCTTGATATCAGGACTGTCAGTCCGATCAGGGCTAGAATTCCGAATGATAAGGCTGCGGTTTCAAGAATATAGAGCCTGAGCGGTTTTGAATTCCATGCCAGCACTGATGAAGGTATTAGGAATGCGATAAGGTGACCGAAGAATAACAGGATTATGCCCCAGTGAAATGGTCTGCTTCCGAAGAAAAGCAGCCTGTTTTCCAATAGCTGGCTTGACAGGGAGGAGACCTTGAAACCATGTGCCCGGTATTTGTAGATGCTTGCCGGAAGCAACGAGAAGATGGCCAGGTAGGGCAGCACAATAAAAAAGAAAATACCGTTCATTTTTATTCAGTCTTTATTTTATAATTTACACACTCCCGGTTCATGATCTCGTCAGGCAGATCCTCATGAGCGGCGCCCTTCTTCCGGGTGTTGAAAGTGAATCTCTCGTAGACAGAATCAGGGAAATCTGTTTCCATAATTACGGCCAGAATCTCCAGTAACCCTCTGTAGAGGTTTGAAACATCCCTGAATTCCTTAATCATCTCATTTACGGCGGGTATAAGTAAGGAACAGATCAGCTCTTCCGCCAGGTCAGCATCAGCCATCTTCGGCAGGAGGGTGAGAATGTTGGGCAAATGGTCGGGCAGTTCGCCTCCGCAGTCATTGCCGGCCTTTATCTGTTCTTTTTTGATATTGACCAGGAATATTCCCCTCCTGTAGTCTTCGCCATACAGCACATATCCGATATCCAGAAAGCACATTGCCTGCACATCGAATGTACTTATGTAATATTCCTGCTGGAACGACAATGGCTTGCAGGAGATATGGTTCACAAAGCGCTCCAGGCGGGGTGCCAGAGAGACGTCATACCGGGAGATCAGATCCCTCCATTTTTCCGCATGCAGTTTCAGGTCCGCGGTAGGATACCTGAACATCTCTGCCAGCAATGTATAGTGGTTCAACTTCTTCATCTCAAAGTCCCCGTTCCGGTTTTTCCATGAATCCGAAGCCGGTCTCCATTTTCCGGGTAAATGTGTTTTCAAGGGCTTCAATAGCCTCTTCCCTGTGGGCGGGCGGGATAACAAACCTGTCCTTGTAGGTGACCAGGGAGGTCATTCTGAATATGGCGTCAGCCACGTCAGGCGAGAGACCCGAGTCATTGAGGTACCGGGAAGCCTCTTTTTCAGTAATATCACCGACGGTTACGGCCCGGCGATGGATTCTGACAGCGAGCATTTTTCTAAGAATATTTTTTATAAGGCCGGTATCTCCTGCACTGAAAAGGTTGGCAAGGTATTTCATCGGGAGCCTGGGATCATCCACGTTGTTCCACAGTGAGCTGCTGGTTGTGTTGTAGAAATTGTTTTCGATGTTTGCCATTGCCGGCAGGAGGGGTAATGCATAAAAGAGGTTCGGGAGGGTCCGGAATTCCGGGTGCAGGGGCAGGGCCAGCCCCCACTCCTTAACATACTTCCATACGGGTGAATTCCTGGCCGCTTCCATTGTGGAATCAGGTATGCCGGCTTTCTTTGCCTCTCTGATCACCTCCGGATCATTCGGGTCAAGAAAAAGACTGAGCTGTGAGCTGACCAGATCCTTGTCGTCAGCTGCTGCAACTCTCTCTATCATGTCGGCATCATAGAGCATAACCCCCAGATATCTTATCCGTCCCACGCACGAGTGCATGCAGGCCGGGATCTGCATGGTCTCGATCCGCGGATAGCACAGGATACATTTCTCGGATTTCCCGGCATTCCAGTTGAAATAAACTTTTTTATAGGGACAGGCGGTAATGCAGAGTCGCCATGCCCTGCACCTGTTCTGGTTTATCAGGACGATACCGTCTTCACCTCTTTTATATATGGCACCTGACGGGCAGGCGGCCACGCAGGCCGGATTGAGGCAATGGTTACAGATCCTCGGGAGATAGAACATTACCATTCTTTCCAGCTGGAACAGTGACTCTTTCTCCTCTTCGGTCAGGTCTGCGAGGTTTGAATCATTGCGGGCATAGAGGGGTGATCCGCCGAGGTCATCATCCCAGTTGGGTCCTGATTTGGGAGTTATTTTGTCACCGGTTATAAGGGAGATCGGCTCGGCAGTCGGTTGGTCATCTCCTGCCGGAGAATCGAGGAGCTTCTCGTATCGGTAGGTCCAGGGTTCATAATAGTTGTCGAGGGAAGGCAGATTCGGGTTCTGGAAGATCACGCCCAGTCCCTTGCCCTTTCCGGCTCCTTTCAGTTTCACCGTGTTGCCCTCTTTTTCCCATCCTCCCTTAAAGAGATCCTGCTCCTCCCATCGGCGGGGGTAACCTGTACCCGGTTTAGTCTCTACATTATTCCACCACATATACTCAGCCCCTTTCCTGTCGGTCCAGGTATTCTTGCAGGCTATCGAACAGGTATGGCACCCGATACATTTGTCAAGGTGAAAAACAATGGAAATCTGAGATTTGATGTTCATTGTGAGAGTGATTCAGTAAGATTAGAAATTTACACTGTCGAGTCTTCTTATGAGGGCAAATGTATCCCTGTTCACTCCGACCGGTCCCCAGTAATTCATCCCGAAAGTGAACTGTCCGTATCCGCCAACCATCAGGTTTGGCTTGAGGTGTACCCTGGTGAGGCTGTTATGGCTGCCTGCCCTTTTGTTGTTGTTGCGCTTCGATTTTGGCACGGAATAGGTACGTTCAGGCGCATGGTAAATAATACATGTTCCCTGAGGTATGCGTGAGCTGACACATGCACGGGTGCAATAGTTCCCGTTATCATTGAACACCTCCACCCAGTCATTGTCTCTGATCCCCAGCTCTTCGGCATCCTTCTCGCTCATCCAGCAGGGCTCCATGCCCCGCGAGAGGGTGAGCATTCTCAAAGTGTCGCCGTAGGTTGAATGGATATGCCACTTCCCGTGCGGGGTGAGAACATTGAGCAGCAGAGCCTGCCCTTCCGCGACTGATTTGCGCAGGTCGCCGAACAGTTCAGGCGTGGGAGATGGTTTGAATGTGGGAAGGTGTTCTCCGAAATGGATGTAACCCTCATGGTCAAGATAGATGTGCTGACGGCCGGTGAGAGTGCGCCATGGTATCAGATGTTCAATGTTCAGGGTGTATCCAGAATAGGCCCTGCCGTTTGTCATCAGTCCCGACCAGATGGGTGAATTGAGTAGTCTTCGCGGCTGTGCCTGCAAATCATCAAAGCGGAGAGTGATATCGTTGTTTTTCGGGTTTATCGGGGTAAGATCAATCCCGGTTTTCTGCTCAATATCGGAGAAGGCCCTTCCGCTCAGAGTACCGTTTGTGACCGATGAAAGCAGAAGTATGGCATTAATGGCCTCAGTATCTTCGCCTATTGAGGGATAAATCTGATCGCCGACCCGGTTTACATGGTTTTTATCATTCAGCATGCGGTCATAGAAGTCATCACAGCGGAATGATATGTTATGTACCCCCAGCCTGCTGCGTGCATTCCTGCCCAGACTGATAAATTTCTCATATATCCTGGTGTAGTCTCTTTCGACGGTGATTATGTTGTGCATTGACTTCCCGGGAACAGGTTCGCACTCGCCGGTAAACCAGTCTTTTATGACTGGCTGCGAGATCTCTCCCGCCGTATCGTGCCCGATCGGCCTGTTTACGATATCAAGAACCGGTTCGGGGAAATGTTTTCTGGCAGTCTCACTGGTCACCCTGGCAATCTCACGGAATATTGCCCAGTCACTTTTTGCTTCCCACACCGGGGGAACTGCCGGCGCCAGCGGGTTGATGAATGAATGCATGTCGGTGGTGTTCAGGTCAGCCTTTTCATACCATGAAGCTGCCGGGAGAACGATATCGGAATAGAGTGCCGACGTGTCCATCCTGAAGTTCAGGTCCACCACCAGGTCCATCTTGCCTTCAGGCGCATCTTCCCTCCATTCAATCTCTTTCACAAACTCTTTTGCCACTTGGTCGGCTATCTCATAGTGATGCGTCCCGAGGTAGTGCTTGAGAAAATATTCATGTCCTTTTGCGCTGGTCATCAATGCATTTCCACGCCATATATACCATACCCTCGGGAAATTCACCTCGTTGTCAGGATCGGCAACCGAGTAGTTCAGCTCTCCCTTTCGCAGCTGGTCAATCACATAATCCTGAATTGCCTTATCATCAAGAGCACCCGCCTCTCTCGCCCCGGCAGCGATTTCGAAATTGTTCCTGTCATACTGGGGGTAAAATGGCATCCATCCGTTTCTCACTGCCTTAACTATCATGTCGGCTGAATGCCGGGAGGAGAACTCATTCTTCGGAACCGAATTATAGTCAGCCTGGTTGCCATCATATCGCCACTGGTCAGAGTGGATATAATGCCATATCGGGGATTGCTGGAACCTGGACGGAATATTCCAGTCGCTTCCCGACATGATTGATCCCCATGAATCAAAGGGTGCAAGTTTCTCCTGACCGACATAGTGGTTCATACCCCCGCCATTTACCCCGACGCATCCTGTGAACATCAGGGCCATTGTAGCTGCCCGGTATATCAGGTTGCTGTGGAACCAGTGGTTTATCCCGGCACCTATTATTATCATGCACTTGCCCTGCGTGTTCTCTGCCGTCAGACACCATTCTCTGGCAAACTGAATGACGGTAGCTGAGCTAATGCCGGTAAAGATCTCCTGCCATGCGGGGGTATATGCCGATCCGGCATCATCATATGAAGAGGGATAGTCGCCGCCCAGGCCTCTGTCAACCCCATACTGCCCCATAATCAGGTCATAGACAGTGGTAAAGGCTATTTTCCCTCTCCTGGTTTGCATATACCTGACAGGTACACCGCGTTTTGATTTTGTATCGCGGGCGAAATCTGTAAACTCCACCTGCAGGATTTTATCACTCTTTTCAATGAGTGTCAGCAATGGGGTATACTCTGTTCCGGTCTCCCCGTCCCTGTATTTCAGGTTCCATGCCCCCTTCTTATCCTGCCACCTGTGGCCTGAGCTGCCTGAGGGGCAGATGAACTCTCCGGTACCCTCATCAATGTTGAGGAATTTCCAGTCGCCGTTCTCGATATCGGCGTATTTCTCAAGCTGATTGGCTCTCAGCAATCTGCCCGGCACCATCCGGCCGCCCTCCTCTATTATCTCCACCAGGAAGGGAGCATCGGTATATTTCCTGGTATAGTCAATAAAATAGGGTACCTGTTTGTCAGAATGAGTCTCTTTCAGAATAACGTGTGTTACCGCCATCCAGAAAGCTCCGTCACGCCCGGCATGAACCGGTATCCACTGGTCGGCATATTTTGAGACCATACTGAAATCAGGGGAGAAAACCACTGTTTTGGTTCCGTTGTGGCGTGCTTCAGAGAAGAAGTGGACATCGGGTGTACGGGTCATGCCCAGGTTTGCACCCATTACTGCAATGAATTTGGCATTATACCAGTCGGCGCTCTCCCCGACATCAGTCTGCTCACCCCATATCTCGGGAAATGAGCTGGGCAGGTCACAGTACCAGTCGTAGAAGCTGAGATGCACCCCGCCAAACAGCTGCAGAAACCTTGACCCGGCCGCAAAGCTTATCATTGACATGGCTGGTATCGGCGAAAACCCTACTACCCGGTCTGCTCCGTATTTTTTGGCCGTATAGATATTTGCTGCGCCTATCACCTCCAGCACCTCTTCCCAGGTGGCTCTCCTGAATCCGCCTTTCCCGCGTGCCTTCTGGTATTCTCTTCTTTTTACGGGGTCATTCTGGATATTCTGCCAGGCCAGGAGAGCATCGCCCGTCATTTTCTTCTCCTCATTGAACAGATCGATCAGGGCTCCTCTTATCATCGGATATTTAACCCTGATCGGGCTGTAGAGATACCATGAGTAGGATATTCCTCTCTGGCAGCCCCTGGGCTCATAGGGGGGGAGTGAGTTTTCAAGCATCGGGTAATCGAGGGCCTGGAATTCCCAGACGACGATTCCCTCCTTGACATGAATATGCCAGCCGCATCCTCCCGTGCAGTTTACCCCGTGAGTGCTGCGCACCTTCTTGTCATATTGCCAGCGGTTACGGTAAAACTCTTCCCATTGCCTGGTCTCGGGGGATATCATATCTTTTATCCAACTCATGATTCCTGTTTTTTATCAGCACACTTTTTTGAATCTCTGAAATAGTCTCACTGAAGATTTTACGGGATACGTCTCCTGTCATAAAGAATATAGATGTGCCCCAGGAGTATCAGTGCACATACCAGTCCGAGACCGAAAAAGATCAGTCCACGTTTCCCTGCCGGATAGGGCTGCTCCCCGGCTGCCTTGAAGAGTGATATCAAGGCCTGACTCTCATCCTCGTTGATTTCATGGTTGAGCATTGCCCTTTTCATGACAGGGAAGGGAGGGTTCTTGATAATGGCAGCAATACCCGGTGCTCCCAGTTTGGCATATGAGCCGGTAAGGTCAAGTGCCATTTTTCCTCCTCCCAGGACAGACTGGTCATTAATGTTGTGGCATGAGATGCAGGGTGGTGCATTGTTTGCAAACCTGGTATGGCCATAAAAGAGCGCTCTCCCGGCAGGCATATGTTCTATGCTGTAGATTATTGCCAGGCTGTCTTCTGAGATGGCAGCGGCGCCACCAACAGCCTGAAGGTCCTGGTCTGATTCCCTGATAAAATCGATTATGCTGAGGATCTGTGCGTCGGAGAGCCGGTTATCGGGCATCTGTACCCTGTTGTACTCCTCGAAAATAGCGACTGCCAGGCTGTCGCCTGACTTGATGAACTGTTGCGAGGAGCGGATAAAGCTTATCAGCCACTCATTGGTTCTGATTTGGTAGATGCCGCTTAAATCGGGACCAACCAGCCTTCCGCTGCCTATGGTATGGCAAGCGGTGCAGGTTGATTCAAATATTTCCTTGCCGTCGGATTGAGCTTGTAAGAGATGATTTGCCGGGAAAAGAAAGAGACAAATGGCAAACAGGGAAATCTTCTTCATTTCTATTTTGATAAAATAGTGAACCAAGATTCTGTGACTGAAACAGGTCAGTCGTTTTGTTGCCCTCAAATACTCCCTGCTACCATGCTCCGCCAGCCTCTCAGTTACTCTCCCGGTTAACCGGTTCCCACTTCATTTTGATACTATTCAAGGGCTTCCTGACAAAGATATTTTTTTTTTGAAATTTTCAAACGAGAGTATCATAATTATCGTCTTTTTTTATCTGTTATCGGGAATGACCTGTTTCTGAGGATATTCTGTCTCTTCCGGCTTCCGGATGGTGTTTGCTGCCGGGGGTTCTCCAGTTTCCATCAGATATCTTTCTTGCCTTTATGACTACGAAACTGCCGGTGCCATATCCCTTCTCAGCCTTCTGGACTACCCTTATCTCTTCAGGCAGACCGAATATGGTCTGAAAGGTTTCCATGACCTCGAAGTTGCTGTCAGCCAGGTATCTGTAGAGCTCACCGGTGCTATAGAAGACAGCATCCTTATAGAATACATTCTGCTCTTTAATGGTGAGGTACAGTTTGCCGACAGGGCTCTCCCTGTCAACAAAGCCGAGAATTATGCAGCCATCATCTTTTAGGATACGGTAAGATTCAGCCAGTGCCTTGTTCAGGTCATCCACAAAACAGATTGTGGTTACCATCAGGACAAAGTCATAGCTGCTGTCCGGCAGGGGAAGGTTCTCTGCTACGCCATCTGTTACAGAGAGCCCTCTCTCCCGTGCTTTTTCTCTCATGGCTTTTGACGGTTCAACTCCCTCCTTAATCCCGAGCGGCAGGGCAAACTTGCCGCTTCCTATTCCTATCTCGACTCCTCTGCCTTTGTCAGGCAGGGCCTTCTTAACGGCTGCAAGTTCCGACAGGTACGCATAGTGGTTTTGCGAAAACCACTCCTCATACTCCTCCGGATATTGATCAAAGGGTTCTGTTTTTGCCATGTCAGTTACTCTGTTTCAGTGAATTGTTGAATCATAACCATTAATTGACTCATGAATTTACGAATCTTTGAGGTTTGAAACAACCCGGGGAGGTTTCATCGCTGCTGTTTGCGATCCTGACTTGAACTTCCTTGTTGACTTTGGGGAAATATGTTAAATTTAGTGAAGCGGACGCAGTTCATTTTATTAACGCTGATAATTGAGAATTAAAACCTGTATATACCTGCTGGCAGGAGTGCTTCTTTCAGGGTTGATTAGCATGAACTCATGCAACCAGTCAAGGCCTGAGAAAGTCCGTGTGATCGGACAGAAAATAGACAGTCTGAATGGGGTCTATGTCTTTTATAACGGAGCGGTTGGCAACGTTTCAGGGCGCAATACAACAAGAGATGGGTATAATTTAGGACTGAAATACCAATGTGTGGAATTTGTAAAGCGGTATTACTATGAATACCTGGACCATAAGATGCCTGACAGCTATGGCCATGCAAAAGATTTTTATGATAAAACACTGGGTGACGGGCAGAAAAACAAAAGGCGGAATCTGATCCAATACTCAAATCCGGGCAGGACAAAGCCTGCAGTTAGAGACCTTGTTGTTTTTGACGGCACCGCATTCAATAAATATGGGCACGTGGCAATTGTGTCAAATGTGACAAAAAGGAAGGTAGAAATAATTCAACAAAACCCGGGATCAAACGGAAACTCCAGGGAAAGTTTCCCGCTCCGTGAGAAAGGTGGAAAATGGGAAATTGGCGATAAACTAATATTGGGATGGCTCAGGAAGGAGTGAGCCCGACCCGAAAAAGATCTGCAGGTTGAATTTTGTCCGGATAACAATCTTTTTAATTTATGACCTATGAGCAGATACAATTACATAATAGACAAAAAGATGGTATCTCAAAATGCACCCTCCTGAGTTTCCCTTCAAATCTCTTATGTCACATAGTTAAAATTTCTTCTGTCAGATGAAGTCTTTACTATTGCACTTAACCAGTGGTCTGAAAATTGGGGAGAATTTTATACATATTAGGCTAAAATGTTAGCTTTAGGGAAGATTAATGGGAAAATATATTTCAATGTTTCAATTTAAACAATATGCGTATGAAACCAATGACTTTGTTTGTCCTTGCATTTGCACTGATCTTTTCAGGCATAAGTGCACAGCAGGTGGTATGGCAGCCCGATGTTATCAAAAGACTGACCCCGGAATGGAAAGGTGAACGGTATCCCGATGGAAGGCCGAAAGTACCTGATGCACTCCTGGAACGGCTTAAGAACTGTTCCTTCGAAGAGATACAGGCTTATCTTGGCATGCATGGTTATCGGAATGTATTCGAGAATTTTGCCAGCCTGAATGAAAACGGGTGGCATATAATACACCCCGACAAGGTAATGACAGGTCGTGCCCTTACAGCACAATTCATGCCGCTCAGACCCGATTTCAACAATTATGTTCAGGCGCAGGCAAAGGAAGAAGGGACGCATACGCCGGTGACCAATTATGCCCCTATCATTAAATTGCAGGAAGGGGATATTTATGTTGCCGATTCATATGGTAAAATGGAAGGAGGTACCCTTATTGGCTCCAACCTGGGCAATGCGATAGCCAATGCATCAAAAAGAGGTGTGATATTTAACGGGTCGCTGAGGGATTATGAGGGTCTTGAAGCAATTGGTGAGAATTTCAACGGGTGGATTAGGGGCTATGATCCCTCGGGTATTCAGCAGATGATGACGGCCTGGGTTAATGCACCCATCCGGATCGGGAGAGTAACTATTTTACCCGGAGATGCCATCCTGGCAAAGAAACTCGGCATCGTCGCAATCCCGCCCCATCTTTTGCTGGGCTCCGTACTTCACAGTGAATATATTACGCTGCGTGACGAATTCAGTTTCTTATGTATTAAAACAAAACGTTTTCCCTATATAAATGAGGCTTTTGTCGTGGACCATGATGTTTATGAAAAGGCCTTTAACGAATGGCTGGATACGCAGAACCTGCCTATGACAAGGAATGAACTGAACTCCTATCTTAAGGAGATGGAGGAATTAAGGGCCTCTTCCCGCAAAAAATAATCAGGCAGCAATCTGTACCGGCATTTCAAAACCTGACACTCTTCTGCCAAGAACCATGAATAACTGATCAGTCGGGCAGGTTGTAAGGCAGAAGTTCCCGGCAACGGATCGGGATGATCCGGCCGGGTGATGTGAAAGACCAGCATTGTTATCAGGTTTCTAAACATTTTATCAGGCAGGCTGTTAATTGTAATGAGCATAACAGTTGACTTTTAAGAATCTTTCTTCTATTTTTAAATTGAGATATTTTTATAGTTAGGGCAATTCAGGCTTCATCAGGTTGAAGGAATATTTGATGTGTTGATTTAAGATCAATTTGCGGGATCATATGAAAAAGTTATTATCAGCAGCATTGATTTTGGTGCTATGGTTGCTTGCAGGTCCTGGAATAAAGGCTCAGGGAACGTCATTGGAGGAAGAACTGATTTACCTTCTGGGTTCAAAGGACAGAAGGCATGCGGCAATGCTGGCAAGAGATGTCAGATATGTAGACTATACCGATTTGCATGACAGGAGTCTACTCATGTATGCGTCTGCAAACGGGTATGGCGGCATATGCAGGATATTGCTCAAAAAGGGAGCAGACCCGGGCAATCAGGCCCTGGATGGTGTCACTGCCGCAATGTATGCTGCCTATAACGGACATAAAAGAATAATCAGGCTCTTGCTTAAAGAGGGAATTAATCCTGATACACAGGCAATTGACGGATTGACCGCCCTCATGATGGCTACCCAGAACGGTTACAGACCGATTGTAAAATTACTTCTCGACGCAGGTGCCAATCCCAATCTTCTGACAAATGACGGTTATTCTTCCCTTATGCTGGCAGCCCAGTATGGCTATGATGAAATTGCCCGGATGTTGATCGATAAGGGCGCTGATGTAAATTTCAGGAATATCAACAATGTAACTGCACTGAACCAGGCCAGCCTCTCGGGATCGGCTGAAATTGCAAAAATGCTTTTAAAAAGGGGGGCAGATCCCGATTCCAGGAACAACGAAGGGATATCAGCACTCATGACTGCCTCGCTTATCGGGCATTACGAATTTGTGAAGACACTTGTTGAATCGGGGGCTGATGTAAACCTGAAGAACAAGGACGGAGTCAGTGCCCTTTTCCTGGCTTCCCTTAACGGGCACACCGAAATAGTTGATTTCCTGCTCGCCAGGGGAGCAAAACCTGACACGCGGGATACCGATGGCACAGTTGCACTGATGATCAATGCACGGGAAGACATTGCCGAAGCATTGATACAGAAAATCTATGAAGGAACAAAGGATGTTTCCAAAAGCGGGGATCATATGATCGTTTTGTTGTCAAAAACCGAAAACGGAGATCTGGAGGCTGTAAAATTATTCATGGACAGGAGAGCAAATGCAGCCATGCTGGCCAGTTCCAATAAAGCTGCGGCATTTATCCACTCTTCCGGCAATGGCCATATAGCAATCGTAAATCTTTTCATCAAGAAAGATGCCCGCGTTGAAACAAATAAAACTGCCCGGTTTACCGATCTGATGGCTGCTTCCCTCAACGGACACTCGGAGATTGTAAAACTTCTTACCGAAAAAGGAGCAAAGCCCAACCTTACCGGCAATGATGGCGCCACTGCACTGATCCTGGCATCGCAAAATGGCAATGCTGAAATAGTAAAGCTGCTTCTGGAAAAAGGATCAGATATAAACCTTCAGCGGTCCGACGGGTTCTCAGCACTTATGGCTGCAGTCAAGGACGGACATGCGGATGTCGCAAAACTGTTGCTGGAAAAGGGGGCTGATCCCAGGCTAAAGGACATTATGGGTAAAACTGTCGTGGATTATGCAGAAGATGCTGAAATCAGAAAACTGTTTGTAAAGTAGGAAAAAGATATTTGCCGATACCCCCGGAAAGTGCAAATCCCATTAATACATAATGCACCTTTATCATGAAAACTATCAGAGCTTACACATTTTTGATTTTGCTGACCGGCATCCTGGTTATTTATTCCTGCGACAGGAAGCCTTATATATTAAAGGATGGTTACATATATGTTCAGAAGGAGGACAGGCGGAATGAGTCTGCTGAATGGCAGCTTGTGTGGGAAGATGAATTCGACAGGGGGGAACTGGATACGACAATATGGAGCCGTATCGGCCTTTTCGAAACTCCTAAATGGAAAGTCCCTGTGGAAAAATGGAGGGAGGTTACAAACTGTTTCAGATATATTACTGCCACCGATCCGCGGGTGGTTCAGTTTGATGAGGGAAACATCCATCTCAGAGGCATTGTAAATCCCGATTCCCTGTCAGGCGACCCCCGTCCTTACCTGACCGGCGGTATCTACTCCTGGAGAAAGTTTGCTTTCCAGTACGGTCGGATAGAGATCAGGGCCAGACTTGACCAGGCATACGGCATGTGGCCCGCGATATGGATGCTGTCGGAAAAGGAAATTTATCCCGACCAGCATAATGGTGAAATGGATATTATGGAAAAACTGAATCATGATGACTTTGCCTACCAGACCACACACAATCATTACACCATTGCACTGAAGCAGAACGAGCCGAAGAAGCATGCCACCGGGAAGATTGATACAACAGATTACAATGTTTACAGTGTAAGCTGGTATCCCGACAAGCTCGTTTATGCCATCAACGGCGTCGTATCTTACGAATATCCGAAGGTCCCGGGCGCGGGTACTTATCAATGGCCCTTTGATCAGCCTTTCTATCTCCTGATCGACCAGCAGATGGAACATGAGTGGCCCGGGAAAATAACAAATCCAGGAGAACTGCCGATCAGCATGACCGTGGATTGGGTCAGACTGTATCAGTAAACCATTCTTGTCTCGTGCAGGGAAATAGCCTGAATTCTAATCAGCAGGCATATCCTCCGTTCTTATGCTTCTGGCACGGTCAAGATATTCATTGAAAGGCTCAATGTTGAATTCCCTTATCATTTGTTCCGAACTTACGCTTTTATTGCTGCTCGTTACAATAACCCGGCCATTTCTTGAGGTTTCACTGATCTGGACAGTATTTCCGTATTTCGATTTAAGGGCGACAAGCTTTTCCAGATTATTGGCAAGCGACACCGTTTTATAATCGAGGTTGATATTGGCAATTGCATAATCAGCAGCCTTGCTGGTAGTGGCTATTACCTTTCCCAGGGGATTTCTCACTTCGGAGGGGAAATCGCGATAGATTGATCCGATGAAATATGAATTGCATGAAAGAGCCCATAAATTCTGCAGGACACCTCCATGCGACATCGACGGGTATATTATTATATCAGTTTCTGTGCTCGAATATTTGGCGAGTAGCTCATCAAAGTTAAGATCAAAACAGATGGCGACACCGACTTTTCCAAAATCACAATCAATGACAGCAATGTCATCACTTGCCCTTATCCCGGTTTGAATTTCGCTTATTGTGGGATAGTTCTTGTCGTAAATGCCTGCAATAGCTCCTTTCCTGTTCAATACCATGCATGAATTGCGCCAGAGGCCCATCGAATCCTGGCGACCCATGCCAAAAGCAATGTAGCATTTATTTTCCCTGGCAACTGAGGAGAAAAAATCGAGGACCTGATTCCCCCTTACTTTCATGTACTCCACACCTGCAATTGACAGATCGGCGAATTCAGGCAGAACGATAAGATCCGGCCGGGCTTTCAATACCTTTTTCAGCTCCTTCTCCCAGAAGGAAATCACATAGTCCACCGTTGCCTGCAGATTGTCATTGTCCGTAAGAGCGGGAGTGTTCCCGATTGTCGCTACCGTAACCGGCCGTTCAGAGTAAACAAGGTCAGGATTAAATATATCCGCCAGCAGCAGGAAAAGGCCAGCCATCAGTGCTGTGAAACAATTGCTTTTCATCTTGCCTCATGTTTTGGAAGGCCGGATCAATATCACCAATAGTGATTGAAACATCAGTCCGGCATCGTTTTATCCAAAGTCTCCATGCAGATTCACAAATATCCCAAGAAATGCCGGAAAGTGTTCCCTTTGCAGTTTTAAAAGACGTTAATCAATGTTAAATAACCGTAATTGAATAATTCACAACAGACAGATGCTTTCATCATTATTCAATCACGACCCGGTCCGGAAATCCGTAAGATCAGATCTGTATTGCATCCTCTTCCGGGTAATGCTGAATTCCGTTTCAGTTTGACGAAAACAAAGATGCGGGATCCATAATTTTCTTTTATCTTTTCACCAGAATTATAGCCGGATGATTCTGAACCAATCCTTTCAGGTCAGTTGTCTGGCCGGGAGAGAGCGGGAAAAATCAGGGCAGACCGGCAGTTGCCTGATCTCATCAGGATTTATCCGGCACATGTCAGCTGCGATTGGCCTGTACGGCAGGCCCTGCCCCGGTGAAGCGCGGATCATGGAGCCTTTTCATTCCGTGGAAACGGCACCGGATATTGTACAACCGGGATGTGTGAAAGAAATAACAGTTTAACTTATAATAAGGTTATTTACAGAAAATTTAAACAGATCTATGAAACCCTCATGATACAAAATCACAAACAGGTATGAAAATAAAATTCATGTGGCTTCCATATGAACCATCTAATATTCAGTAGTTTATAAATTTATTTTCAGATGAAAAAGCAACTAATTCTAACTTTGATTCTAGTGATGTCGGGAAGCCTGAATGCATTTGTTTTCCCGCAGGCATCACCTGATGAGGTTTTTACCGTTAAGGGATTCAGCTGTACCTCACCCCGACGCCATGAGGTGGACCGTTTCGTGCAATTCATTGACAGGGAACTTGCCCCGCGCGGCGTGAACACTCTAGTTCTCTTTGTTTGTGACAAGGATTTCAATTACCAGTTTGAAAGCCATCCCGAGCTTAGTGATCCTTCCATGCTTTCAAAGGAAGACGTGAAGAAAATCGTTGCATCCTGCAGGAAAAACAAGATCAGGGTGATTCCGCAGATCAACCTGCTTGGCCACCAGTCGTGGAGGGAAAAACCCAACATACTGCTGGAAAAGTATCCCCAGTTCGATGAGACACCTCATATCAGGCTGCCTGAGAAATATGTGTGGCCCAATGATGACGACCTTTATTGCAAGAGCTATTGCCCCCTTCATCCCGATCTGCATAAGGTCATCTTCGCACTTGTAGATGAGATATGCGACGTATTTGAGACAGATGCGTTTCACGCAGGGATGGATGAAGTTTTCTACCTTGGCGATGACAAATGTCCCCGTTGTTCAGGCGTTGACAAGGCAGAGCTTTTTGCCGGGGAGGTGAACAGGATCCGGGATCACCTGGCTAAGAAGAACAGGGAACTCTGGATATGGGGCGATCGTCTTATTGACGGAAAAACCACGGGTATCGGCTTGTGGGAAGGGAGTTATAATTATACCTGGAGGGCCGTCGACATGATCCCTAAGGATGTAGTGATATGCGACTGGCATTATGAAAGGGCTGATCATACTCCTGTATATTTTGCCATGAAAGGCTTTCGCGTTATCACCTGCACCGGGAACAAGCCTGAAACAAGCGTTGCCCAGGCAGAAGATATTGTAAGGTTCAGGACGAACACAACCAGTGAGATGAAACCAAGGTATTACGGAATAATGCAGACCGTCTGGTCATCCACCGACCAGTTTATAGATGCTTTTTACGGTAAGCAGCCGGCCGGTCCTGCCGGAAGAAGGAATCCGGCTGATGGTTTCAAGGCTCTGTACACCAGGATCAATGAGCTGGAGCAGAAGAAGCCATGAATCCGATCCTGATAGCTGACTCCCTGATTAAGAGATACGGCGGCATAACAGCTGTTGACGGACTTTCTTTCGAGATATTCCGCGGGGAGATTTTTGACTTTCACCGACCCGATTGACAGAAAAGTCCTGGCACTGGCACTAAACAGGACTCTCATTTAGCGTTCCGGCTTTTCAGGCGGAAATGTAATGATCTGGCTGAAGTGCCCACAGTTTCCGGATCCATCCGGCAATGATTTTTAGCGCTTCTTTTTTCGGCGTTCCACATGTGATATTTTTTAACTTGAAATGCTGTTTTTTCTCCAGGGCATGTAAGATTATTGAACAAAAAGGGCTGAAAAATGCTTATATGAAAAACCTTTGTTTTGAAAAGGTTTTTCACATGATGGTTTGATAAGTTTTAAAGACAATGGGAACGCAAGATAAACTTGATATACTAAAGCATAAACTGGGTGAATACAAGAGTGCAGTGATAGCCTTTTCAGGCGGGGTGGACAGCACATTCCTGGCACGGGTGGCAAAAGATGTTTACGGCGACAGGCTGATGCTGATAACCGCCTCATCCAGTACATATCCTTTTTATGAGCTGGAGGAAGCCAGATCGCTTGCATCGATGATGAATATAAAGCATAAGGTGATCGTTTCCGAAGAGATTGATATCCCCGGATATTCCGATAACCCGCCTGACAGGTGTTATTACTGCAAAAGCGAATTGTTCGGGAAGATCTCATTCATTGCCCGGCAGGAAGGATATGAGGTGATATTCGACGGCAGCAATGCCGAAGATCTGAAAGACTTCAGGCCAGGGCTCAGGGCGAAAAATGAGAAAGGTGTAATTTCACCACTGGCTGAATGCGGATTCACCAAGGCAGAAATCAGGTATTATTCCGAGGCCCTGAATCTGCCTACGGCAAACAAGCAATCCTATGCCTGCCTTGCATCACGATTCCCTTACGGGGAGAAAATCACCATTGAAAAACTCGACAGGCTGTCGGTGGCCGAACTGGAATTCAGGAATCTGGGCTTCAGCCAGTTCCGTATCAGGAGCCACGATAATATGGCCAGGCTTGAATTCAGACCAGAAGAAATGGACAGGGCCTGGGAATGCCGCGACGTTCTGACGAAGATATGCAGAAACGCAGGTTTTGTATATGTGGCTATAGATCTGACCGGATACCGGACCGGATCAATGAACGAAGCGTTGACCTGAAAACCTGAATGCCGGAGTCAGGTTAATCAATGCGATGATCCTGTTCAATGGCACTTTACCGGGGCTATTATATTCATTTTTTCATCTTGATACCACGTGGAAACAGCCCTGCTGCCTTTCATATGTGGCCCAGCATTTGTTTTCCTGCTTCAATTCATAGATTATTTCTGCAAGAGCTTCCTTCATGTACCATTTATCACAATCCGTAACCTTATATTTTCTGAACAGGAAACGCGCATAGGAAATGTCAAAGGCATTTCCGTACAGATGCGGGCTGTCAGCAGAGGCATTTATGTTCGCTTTTCCCAGGGCAGCGATATTCTCAGACGTGCGTGTCATTGATGTTATGACGAACCTTGATCCGGGAAATCCTTCTTTTTCCGTTTTCTTCCTGAACCTTTTGCCAATCTCATCAAGCAGCCTTTTACTGTCTGATGTAAGATAGGGAAAGCTGTGTGTCATGTTTTCAATCCTGTAATACCTGCCGGAACTGACCTTTCTGAGCTGTCGGGCTGATACCCTGTTCCGTAAATCAACGGCATCAGAGCATTTCTCTATTCCCTTTGCCCTGGCCTTGTCTGAATAATCAACGATACGGTCGTTCAGCTTTTTACTGTAAACCTGCTGATAATTCCTGCATTTACTGCTGAAAAAATTCAGTATCAATGCCCTGTTTGAATATGGTAAAAAGATTGCGCACAATAGCAAGATCGTTATGAAAAAAGACCATACTTTCCGTCTGTATTCTTTTCGCAGACGTACTCTTCCGATTTTCATAAAAATGAATTTACAGGCAAAAATAAAGATATGGCCGCGGACTGACCCCGGGAGATATTCACAGAATCCGGATTGTATTAACATCCCGGTAGAACAGGCTCAGGGTTCTGGTCCCGTAAGAAGCTGAAATTTGTCAGATGGCAGCTGTCAGGATCATGAGAATGGTTTGCTGTAACATGTGATGAATCATACAATAAAGAACAGCAATATTGATTTTTCCGCAGGAATAAAAAGGTTACTTTTGTTGATTCGCTGATAAAATGCCGGCGTAATGTTTTTTCCCCGGCAGATACGGGTTTGGGATTTCCGCCGGGACCATATACAGATTACTTGCAGGCTAATACATTATGGAAACAAGTCATGGTAGAATTAATTGATGAATTCGGGGAACTTCTTGAAAACAAGGAGTGGAAAACTTTACGAAAAAGACTGTCCGAATATGAAGATCTGGATATTGCCGGACTTATTGAAGAATTGCCTGACGAGGATGATATTGTTGTTTTCCGGTTATTATCCAAGAAGCAGGCCAAGAACAGTTTTCAGCTCCTTTCGCATGATAAACAGGAACAGATAATCGAGGGACTGGCAAGGAACACCACCAAACTGTCGGCCCTGCTCAACGACCTTGATCCTGATGACCGGACTGCATTTTTCGAGGAGCTGCCCGGCGAAGTTTCGCAGAAACTTATTCAGCTGCTGTCGCCCGAGGAACGCAAGATAGCTGTCAGTCTGCTGGGTTATCCCGAAGAAAGCATTGGGAGGCTCATGACACCCGAGTTTGTTGCTGTCAAGTCACATTTTACAGTGGGCCAGACTCTTGATCACATCAGGATCTTCGGCCATGACTCCGAAACCCTCAACGTGGTTTATGTGGTTGATGACAAATGGAAACTGATAGATGACATAAAGATCAGGGAAATAATACTTGCAGATCCTGACCAGAAAATAATGGATCTGCTTGACAGCCGCTATGTTTCTCTCAATGCATATGATGACCAGGAATCAGCCATTCGTGTTTTTAAGGATCATGACCGGGTTGCCTTGCCTGTTACTGATTCTGAGGGAATCCTTCTTGGCATCGTAACTTTCGATGATATCATGGACATAGAGGAGGAGGAGGCAACCGAGGACTTTCACAAGTTCGGTTCTTTCCAGGATGTGATCATTGACCCCCTGAAGGCCAGGATTCCTTTCCTGTATCAGAAGCGGATAGTCTGGCTGACTATACTCGTATTCATGAACATTTTCTCAGGAGCTGCAATTGCCGGATTTGAGAATGTAATACAATCAACGGTGTCACTTATGTTCTTCCTGCCTTTACTGATTGCCAGCGGGGGTAATGCTGGCTCACAGTCGGCGACCCTGATGATCCGTTCGCTTGCAGTGGGAGACGTCGAAATGAAGCATTGGTTCAGACTTGTGGGCAAGGAGTTCATCGTATCATTTCTGCTCGGCATAACCATGGCTGTCGGAGTTTCCCTGATTGCAAGCGTCAGGGCCCCCGAGATCATCCTTGTTGTTGCCCTTACCATGATCCTTGCCGTGATGGCCGGGAGCCTGATAGGCCTTACTATTCCGTTCGTCTTTACAAAACTGAAACTAGACCCTGCCACGGCAAGCGCACCCCTTATAACTTCAATAGCCGATATAGTTGGTGTGTGGATTTATTTCTCCATTGCTGCCTGGGTATTTGGCCTGTGAAACTTTTCCGGATCTATGGTTCCGGGATAATTTAAGAACATCCGTGAGGCAGGATCATATTTCATCATTTCTTCATGATGTATGTTTAATTTTGTGGTATTTATGATCTGCGGACAGATATTCAGGCAGGGCTAAAACATATTCTGACACAATTCGTAGTTTAAAGAGCAGAATTACCATGAAAACGGCAAAAAAGATCCTTATGCTTCTAATCACGATATCGGTGACCTCATTTCTACTGAACGGACAGGCAGTCAGGGTTCATCAGGACACAGCTGTAATGGTCCGGCAAGAGGGTCAGACTCAGGAACAAACAGGCGCAGCTGAGCGTCCGGGCCGGCAAAATCAAACCTGGTCTCAGAACCATGCGGGACAGGATGGCCGGGCCGGCAACCGGACAAAGGTATCGGCCGGAAATAGCGGTGGATCACAGCCACGGGAAGCCAATGCCGGAGAAGTAAAGAAGATCCGGGGAGCCAGACCTGACTGGAGCAGGGCCAGAGGAGCCCGTCCGGCATCGGTTGAAAGACCATCTGGTTCAAGAATCCCCAAAGGCGCAGGCAAACCGGGAGGTGCAAAAGGACCCGGCAGGCGATAGGTATAACAGGAATGAATGTCATGATTAGAAACAGGATTCGGTTATATACCTTTGCCGGCAGTCTCGTACTGCAGACGCTTGCCGTATATGCCCAGACACAACCTCCGTCTGCCCCGCCAGCTTATAAAAATGCAACCGATACTGCAGCACAGAACCGTATGCATTCCTTCTATGCAGGTACAGGCGGCGGCAACAACCTGTTGTATCTCGGATCCACCATGTCACAGGGTCATGGTTTCGGATTTGCCTCGGTTTCATACGGATTGATGGACAAGATTTATTTCTCTGCTACAGGTTATACAGTCAACAAACTCTCTCCATTCACAGCCTTTTACAGCCTGGGCCTCAGTTTTAACCATACCTTCAATTCATGGTTCGATATAAGCGCAGGCTTTTCACGGTACAATGTCTCAGCACCACTGAGAGATACTCTTTTTGATAATTTTTCCTATGCCGATGTAACCCTGGGATTCGACTGGAAAATACTGTATTCCAAAATTTCGGCCGGAAGTCTTTTTTCCGGCGATAAACAGTTTTATCTGCAAACAAGACATTCAAGATATTTTGAAACTCCATCTTTTGCGGGAGGGAAAGCATTCTTCTCGTTTGACCCTTACATCAATATTTTATCGGGGACCGTTGTTAGCATTGAAACTTCAGGCGATGTTAAGGAAACCACCGTTTCGCCGGGATTCAGGCCCTGGAGGAAAAAAAGACAGGGATCAAATCCATCTCCTGTAACCACTTACAACGAATATTTTGGTCTGATGGAAATAGATTTCGGATTTCCTGCAGCCTTCAGCTATGACTTTTTCACCATTGAGCTGGAGCCGGGTTATGTTATTCCGCTGTATTCCCTGGAAGGTTCATCCGGTACCGGAGGTTTCCTGTTTATGGCAAGTCTCTTCCTCAAAATTTTCTAACTTTGGATTATGAATGTCCTCATCGTTGAAGATGAAAAAAGCCTGGCCAATGAGATCGCTATTTTCCTTAAAAGGGAGAATTTTCTTTGTGACATGGCTTATAACGGGGCTGAAGCTTCTGAAAAAATCGCGGTCAACCTGTATGATTTCGTACTGCTCGATCTTGGCCTTCCTGATTATGACGGCCTTGATCTTATAAGAGAAGCTAAGAAGAACAATGCAGATGTCTCCTTTATAATAATCACCGCCCGTGGTGCTGTTGAAGACAGGATAAAAGGGCTTGATCTAGGTGCAGATGACTATCTTCCAAAACCTTTCGCACTCCCTGAGCTCCATGCCCGCATTATGGCCGTTGCCAGGAGAAAGTTCAGTATCCCCTCTCCTGATATTACTCTCGGGGAATTTGTAATGATAATGGCAGGAAGAAAACTGATGCACGACAACCACGAAGTTGAGATGACAAAAAAGGAATTCGACCTGCTTTTTTATCTGGCTATCAACAGGAACAAAGTCCTTACCAGACACCAGCTTTACGAACATATATGGGGAAATATGCTTGATGATCAGTACGACAGCAATTTTATCGATGTTCATATCAAGAATATCCGGAAGAAACTGAATGTCCGCGCTCCTGCTCCCTGGCTGGAAACCGTCAGGGGAGTGGGCTACAGGATAAGCACTGACTATTAATGAACTCAGGGAGTATGATGAAACTCCGCACAAAACTTGCACTTTTTAATCTGCTCTCCAAAGTAGTGTTCTCCGCCTTGTTCATCGGTTTCCTTCCTTTTATCATCGAACGGATAAATATCCGGCAGACCGACAATGAGCTGGTAAACAAAAGGGAAGAAGTGGTCAGCCTTATCTCGGATACAGGTATTGAGCCCTTTATCGTTTCTGATACTGCAGGAGGCTTCGGCAGTTTTAATATTTTAAAGGAGGAGTATATCAGTCTGGAAAGAGTTGATACCTGTGAAGAATTGAACTTTATTGACGTCACCAAAAGGATGATTGATGAAGAAATCATTGATTACCGGGTGATTCACTACTCTCTCAGGATTGACGGAGAATGTTACCTGTTGGAAATTGGAAAGAGTTTATCAAGTATCTCCAAGACCGGACGGAACATACGGAACATCATTCTGGCATTTCTGGTCTTATTCATTCTTGTCAGCTTCATTTCTGATATTTTATATACAGCACGAATACTTCGCCCGTTGAGGATCATTACCGGCAGGCTCGGTAAGATCTCCTCTCACTCATTTGATCCATCCGGACCGCTTATTACTACAACCGACGACTTTGCCCGGCTTGACCGGACCCTCAGGGAAATGATGAAAAAGATCGACGAACTCTTCAGAAAGGAGAAGGAGATAACGGTAAACATATCGCACGAGCTGATGACTCCTGTCTCGGTGATACGCGGCAAGCTTGAGAACATTCTCTTGCGGAATAATCTCGATCCTTCAGTTGAAGCAGGTATTGAAGAAACACTACGAATTCTCTACCGGCTTAAGACCCTGGTGAATTCAATGCTGATGATTGCCCGCATGGAGAGCAGTCAGTATCTGAAAGAGGAGAACGTGGAACTCTGTGAACTTATCAGGGAAGTGACCGGTGAACTTTCTCCCCTGGCGGAAGACGGAGGAATAAGCATCAGTCTTCAGTGTGAGGGGACAGGTTTATTTGGCAAAGTAAACAGGTCACTGCTTTTTTCCATGCTTTTCAATGTTTTAAACAACGCGGTAAAGCATACTCCGCGGGGAGGAAGTATTGTGATCATGGCAGGGGATAACGCAGGGCGTTTTGAGGTTTCCATCTGTGATACCGGAAGGGGAATGTCACGTGAACAGCTTGATAAACTCTTCACACGTTTCAGCAACACATCCGGTCAGGCTACTGAAAGTATGGGTTTGGGACTTGCAATTACCAAATCAATAGCCGATTTCCATAATATCGATATAAAAGTTATATCAGAACCTGGCAAAGGGACGCAATTTTTTTTCTCTTTCCCGGTAAATTCATGATAGCTTCATTTCCGAGGGGTTATTTTTGATCTGTAATTTCAAAATAAACTTTAAAAATGAGCATAATGAGAAAGAAAATCCTTTTCGGCGTTTTGGCACTTCTTATCAGTGCCGGTGTTACATCACAAACCACAGAACCGTTGCAGGAGCAGACAAAAACGAAAAAACAGCTGAGGACGGAGACAAAACAACAGACTCAAATCCGGGAAAATATCCGGAGCGACGATCCTGACATGACAAGGACAAGGACAAGGGAACAAATAAAGTTACAGGATCAGAGCGGTGATCCGATAATGACAAAGGATCAGATCCGTCTCAGATCAAAAAGGCAGTTAAGGGATCAAAGCTGTGATCCGGCAATGACGCAGCAAGCCCGGGCCAGGACCTCGAATCATGGACTAACGGTAAGCAAAACTGCTAGACAGACACCCGGCGGTAAAGGCAAGGGCGGGATTGTCAGCGCGCAGGCGAGACAAGTCCACAGGAACATGAGTGCTGCCAGAGGTGCCAGGACAGGGCAACCGATCGTCAGGAATGCCGGACGAAGATAATTGCAGGAAAAAACCAGGACGGTTTTTTCATTTTCATGTCTTGGCGGAAGGCGGGACGACTGCCCGGGCGTATTGTTAATCAAGAATATGCTCTGTCGGTTTCCCGCCTTCTGCGCCAAACATCCTGATCCTTATCGTGCCGTTGATAATATCGCCCCTCAGATATGTGTTATTGCTGTTAACAATAACCGGAAAGGCCGTTTTCCCTGGAACCGGGGGATTGTAGGAATACCTGTGCATGTGACCGCTCAGAACGGCATCAATGCGGGCCTCGTTGAGCACCGGCAGCAATGTCTCATCAAGATGCAGGGTGCCATGCCAGTTACTTACCCCCGGGGGCATGTGCAGTACAACGATCCTGTTCCCGGCATCCCTGAATGACTTGTGCTGAACAGCCTGTTTAAGCCATTCCGCCTGCTCATCCCTGTAAGCATCAAAAGCAGCAAGACCGCTGTATTCAATGTCGGAATCGGGTTTGTCCTCTCCACAATCCAGTATGATGAATGCAACCTTTCCAACATGGACAATCCTGTATATTTTCCCGTCTTTGACCGGGAAATAGTTCATGAGAAAATCGGCATATGGCCCGCGGGTTTCATGATTTCCCCTGGTAAATACTATCGGCACCCGTTTTGCAAACAGGTCGGCTGCAGCATCAAGGAAATCGGAGAATATTTGTTCCTCACTGATGATCCAGGTTGACATATCCCCGTTGAAGATCACCAGGTCAATCGAACTGAAATCAATGTCCCTGCAAAGATCCTTCATGAATTCTGCCCTTCCGTGGATATCGTTCAGCATGATGAATGACACAGTATCATCGTTAGCACTGAATGTTTTAAATGACAGGGAGTTCCAGCTGTATGCAGGGTTGGCGATGGTAGTGCCGAAAATGATTTTTGCATCATTCTCCCAGTGCAGGACTTCCTTTGAGAAGACTGCATAACGGTACCTGGTACCGGGGCTGAGATTCTCTATCCTGACCTTATGGAGATTCGTGGCAGCCTGTTTGCGGCCCATATGCGTATCGTAGTATTTCGGACGTTCCTTTCCGTAGAAATGACTTCCGTCATCAGGGGCAACTTCGACCCATGAAAGGGAGTTCTTATTTGTCATCCATACTATTGTGACTCCTGTTTCAGTCATGTCGCAAAGCCAGGGCCCGTGAGTTATCCTGAAAGGCAGCTCCTGGCCGTATGCAAGAAGGCTAACTGATAACAGCACCGGTAAAAAAAGCAAGCTTCTTTTCATGTCTTATTATTATTATTATTCGTTTTCAGACTCAGGATGGAATTAATGGTTTCCAGAATTGAGGATTCTGTCGGGGTATTAAGTTATCTGAAATGGTAAGCAACATAACTGACCCGATAAGAAATACAAGCTACCGCGTTTTCAGTTCAAGGGTTACCAGGACCGGCCTATGATCCGAAGCAGAGGCGGGAATGACTTCTACATCCCTGACTGTCCAGTCATGACCACCCGATAGGAAAATAAAATCTATTCTCAGAATTTCAGGAGGGTATGTGATCTGGGGGTTCCCTTTGATTAAAGCTGCATCCCTGAATCCGCCGTTGATTACCTTATAGGGTTCGCTGTCCGGTGTAAAATTGAAATCCCCGCCTACTATCACCGGCAGCTTTGTTCCCTCAAGAATTTCGCGGACAGCTTTCGCCTGTGCAAGTCGGTTTTCAGCATACTGATGGCATAAATGGGTGCCTGCAAAAATTATTTTCTGCCCGTTTGGGAATGTATGGCTAACCAGCAGCAAAACCCTTCCTTCTCCACCTTTTGGGTTCGGGAGGCTGTAATTTGAAGATTCCGCGGGAAAGCGTGTCAGTAATCCTTCCCCGTAACCACCGTTGCTGTAATCAATGGCCTTTCCGAAGAATCCGTGCATTCCGGTCATCCGGGCAAGTTCGGCAACCAGATCCATGGGGATGTCATTATTCAATTTTGCCGAACGCATCGTCATGCTGTCCACTTCCTGGAGAGCCACGAAGTCGGGCTTGTACTTATTGATCACCTCCGCAACCATTGCCAGGTTGCTCTTGCCGGGATTAAAATGCTGCTCTCCATGGTAGATATTATATGTCATTACCCTGATCTGCTGAGCAGGCAATGGCAGATTAAAAGACAGAAAAAGCAGCATTGCAAGGAAAGCATGGCAGAATGATCTGAACCTGTCGGATGGTCTCAACGTACCAGGGGAATTATAATATTTGTTCATATCAGTTTTTGTATGTTTATATTACTTTGAAGCTAAAATAAATAAAAAAACAATTCAGTGTGAATCCGGGATTTCCCGATATTACCGGATACCATGCAGCTCCCGACGGCTTTTTGCTTTGACTTGCACAGACTGCTTCCGGTCATGGTTTCAAAGGTATGAATAGCCATGGCGGAATGTGGATAATGATGATTTCAGCCGTGAAAGTATCATTTCCAGGCAGCTTCACCTGTTGAATGTCCGGACCTTGTAAAGGTCGATATCCGGAATGGTGATGACTTTATCCGGATTAAGACAATAGATATGGTGTGTCCACCAGCTTATTTCAGCTTTTGTGTAAATAAGCTGCCCGGTGGCAGGATTAAGATTGACAGATTTGATATCAGCCCCGTCTTCAAGCATTTCGAAAGCTGTAAATTTCTCTTTTCCAATATCAAAGCGCCAAACGCTTTTTGATGTTGTAACGAGAAGTTCCGAGGCCGAAACAGCGGTAAGATCATGTCCTCCGTCGTCAGGGGTGCGCCATTCCCGCATAAGCTGCAACCCGGGCGAACCGATATCGTCTGACACGAGCGAATATTCCCGTAGTTCATTGAAACCCAGTGCAAAAAGACGCTGAATTGCCGGGATCCAGACCACTCCGTGCCCGGAATACAAACTGTCCCTGAAAAGAACAATATCGGACTTTTTTATATCATATAATTCCAGGCTGTTCCCGTCTTCATGGGTCGAGAGGGCAACAGCTATCAACCCTCCCGGAAGATATTCGGCTGAATGTGCCATCGGGACCTTTGCGCTGAACAGTATTTTTTTTGTCTGCCTGTCAATCAGTACAACTCCTCCGCCGGAGGAGGTTACCAGTATCTTTTTTCCTCCATCCACAGGTTTGCAATCGTCTGTAGGAACCATAAGTTTCTTCATTCCGGAAGAAAGATCTGCCGCATCTCCGACGGTCCATTCCCAGACTACTTTAACATTTTCACCGGTCGAATTATCAAGGTCAATTATCAGAACCTTGTCATCCCCGCAGGCGATTATTTCCTGGCTGTCCCGGTGTTTACAGGAGTATCCTGTCATGATCAGGATAATCGTTACGACGGCTAAACGCATATATGTTCTCATCTGTAAATGATTTGGATTGTAAAGAAAGTCATGATTTCATATGGTTGTAAACGAGCAGATCCCATACGTATTTGTGCTTGTGGTCAATCATACTTGTTTCATTTTGTCGGTAATTATCCAGTGTTCCTGAGTCAGTCCGGTATTGATGCTGAACTGGATAAACCCGGGTATTGTTAATTAAATAACACTGGCCAGCTGAATTGTTACCAATTTCCGGCGCGTGCATAATATCCGCACAGGTTTGTCATGTAAATAAACAAAAATATGAAGAATGCAAGAAATCTCACCTTGCGGATTTCAATGACAAGCAAACAATCAATGAACATTCAGGTTAAAAAGAAATCCAAAACCTTGACGGCATTTAATGATCTAAGCATATCTTTGGAATTTGATACGGAAAGGATTAATGTTGTTTTAATTTGTTGCTATGTCGCGTAAACGAACTGTTGAAGAAATAAATGAGAAGATCCGCAAAGGTAAGGCCGTAGTTCTCACTGCAGAGCAGGTTGCGGAGATGGGTCGCGAAACAGGATCAGCCGGAGTGGCTGAAAAGGTTGATGTTGTTACCACCGGAACGTTCGGGCCGATGTGCTCATCTGGAATGTTTATTAACTTCGGTCATACAGATCCGCCTATCCGCATGGAGAAGGTTACGCTGAACAATGTTCCCGTCTTTGCGGGTATAGCTGCCGTTGACGCCTATATCGGAGCCACGGAAACTGCGTTGCCCCACGATCAGTACGGCGGGGCCCATGTCATCGAGGAACTTATTGCCGGAAAGGATGTATTGCTTCAGGCCACGGCCAAGGGAACCGATTGTTATCCGCGTACCGAGGTCAAGACGCTTATCAGCAGGGACTCGGTCAACGAGATGATAATGTTCAATCCCCGCAATGCCTACCAGAACTATAATGCAGCGGTGAACAGCACCCTGAAAATGAAATATACCTATATGGGCACCCTGCTGCCCTCATTCGGCAATGCCACTTTCTCCACATCGGGCGAACTCAGCCCTCTCCTTAACGATCCTGAAATGAGAACCATTGGTATCGGTACCCGCATTTTCCTGGGGGGCGCCACCGGATACGTTGCATGGCACGGCACTCAGTTCAACACAGGAAAACCCCTCAACGAACACGGAGTGCCTGTCGGAAATGCAGCCACGCTGGCCCTTATTGGCGATGCAAAAATGATGAGCACTCAGTTCATCAGGGCAGCATATTTCGAAAAGTACGGGGTCTCCATTTATATAGGCGTGGGTATTCCAATACCGGTGCTTGATGAGGATATGGCCCGGCAGGTAATGGTGCGCAATAGCCAGATTGAGACCAATATAGTCGATTACGGCTCCCCAGGCCACGAAATACTCGGGCGAACCGATTACCATTCGCTGTTCTCGGGTGAGATAAGCCTCAACGGGAAAAAAATACGCACTGCCCCGCTGTCAAGCCTGAAAATTGCCCGCGAGATAGCTGAAAGACTTCGAAGTGAGATCTTATCGGGAAATTTCTTCCTGACAGCCCCGGTTGAGGGCTTCAGAAAGACCCGGGGATTGAATAGTCTGAAAATAAGGCTTTAACAAAAAATAAATTTACGATCCAGATGAAGAGCAGAAGATTTGTGCTGACCTTTCCTCCTGAAACAACAGGTGAGCCGATAACTTACAACCTGATCAGGAAATTCGATATAATGGTCAACATAGTGAAGGCTGATGTGACACCGGGCCATATAGGCCACCTGGTGATGGAAATGACCGCTCCGCCCGGCATCCTGAATGAAGGACTTGAATATATCAGGGGTCAAAACGTGGAATGTGTTCCCATTGACCGCAGGATCACCTACCGGAAAGATATGTGCATTCACTGCGGTGCCTGTTCGGCAGTTTGTTTTGCAGGAGCGCTTACCATGGACCGGACAACGGCAGAACTTACATTTGAACCCGAAAAGTGTGTGGTTTGCGAGCTATGCCTCACAGCCTGCCCCCTGAAGCTTTTTTCCATCGATCTTGGCTAAGGTCCATGCATACCAGCCGCGCCTTTACCGGGAAACTATGGGTAACAGGCGCTGGATGAGCTTCAGGGCTGCCTGGCGTGAAACGGACCTGTGGGTGGCAATTGACAGGGAGCATTATCAGCACGAAGCCAAAAGATTTACCCTGGATAGAATAGTATACTACCGTGATATCCTGGAAAACTATATTTCACTCCGACCCGAGTTCCGTGACTCGCTCACCCCGGTATCGGTGCCCGACGGGTCACATCCGCTAATTATCTCAATGAGCAACGCCGCCCGGCAGGCAGGAACAGGCCCCTTGAGCGCAGTTGCCGGAGCAACCGCGGAATATATATGCGGGGACATCATTGAGAAATTCAGGGCAGAAGAGGTGATCATAGAGAACGGAGGCGACATCTTCATGAAATTAACTGCTCCGGTTACCGTGGCCGTATACGCCGGCGATTCCCCCCTGTCGGAAAAGATCGCACTGCGGCCGGCACCCTGCAACACTCCCCTTGCCGTCTGCTGCTCTTCTGGAACGGTAGGCCACTCGCTCAGCTTCGGGGTGGCTGATGCATGTGTGATTGCCTGTCGTGACGGCGCACTGGCTGACGCTTTCGCAACTGCCTTCGGAAATGAAGTTAAAGGAAAGGAACAGCTGGGCGCGGTGACGGAAAAGGCACTGAAAGTGCCTGAGATCATTTCAGTTGTAATAGTTAAGGATGACCAGGTTGCAATGGGCGGCTCACTTGAAATAAAACTGGTATGAAGGAGACCCGGTAAAGGGATACTGCCTAACTTCCTTTATGACTAATGAATTCATCTCAGTATCAGTTTCATGGGAACCCTAATGAAACGCGCCCGGTATTTTTCAACATCCTCGAAAATATCAATCGGATTTAATGAGTTTACACAATATGAAACCAGGAGCATGCCGTTTTCAATGTACTGCCTGTGAGCAAGAGCATTATACGTAATTACACGTTTGTTCGGATCAGACTCCATTTCCGTTGTGTGGTAAATCATTTTCTTGTTATGGAAGCCCCTGTAAGGAGAATCCGATATGTAGGTATAAATATCGGCACCGGCCCTTTCCTGGGTCAGCAGAATGTATTTCCTGCCGTATCTGAATATGCTGAATTGTTCTGAGACGGAAATGTCGATATCGAGAGGCATTGATTTCCTGATGTCCTTATCCCACGATGAACCTGTATAGTATTCCCAGTCTGATTTAAAAATGTTACTGCTGAAGGGAACGCGGGCCACATGTATTTTTGACATGTCCGGCAGGTTCCTGGTGCCATATATGTATATCCATCCTTTATCCACCATCACGCAGTTACCGAAATCGATCAGGCTGGAGGGATAATCAATATTTACGGTTTGAGTTTCAATATGCCTGAAATCGGGATAACTGAATGACAGCAGATCAATATGGGATATCCGGAAAGAGAATATCTCCTCTGCCATTCTGCCTGTTTCATCATCCGCACCTTCAGGAAGCCTGATGTTTATTACAACCGAAGTGTCATTTACCAGGCTGAGGGCAAATATATAAACAGTGTCATTTTTGATAAATCCGTGGCCCGGCCAGTACCAGCGGTATGTGGAATCTCCCGGCTCATTTACAGGTTCCATGAAAGTATGGGGATCATCAGTGCTTCCCCTGACTATTGCCCGGGTACCTGTCAGTTCCCTGTTTACAATAATAAAGGCATTTCGCAGCATGGGTGTTCTCATATCACGTGTCCCGTTCACTACTTTCCCGAGGAAGCAATCGCCCAGGAGGAAAACGGATGATCTATCCGGTAAAAGGAAGGAGAAAAGACCATCCGCACCGGAGATCCCGCCTGAATCGGAATAGAATAAGGAGCCGAATTCCTTATCAGGGATTACAGGGTACGATGTAGGATCAGCACCGGATTTGCATGACTGGTGCGCCAGCATAGAAAATAGAAATACGACGGCTGTGAACCTGACGAGATCATTCCTGTTAACTTTCATTTGTACATTGCTTTATCTGTATTGATCTTTTCTTCTGTTTTTTCATGCGGTCCGTATCTGACGGTAATGAACCGCGGGTGATAAATAGTGGCATCCTTCTGAATGTCTTCCCAGAAATTCAGTGTGATCGTGTTGTAACTGACCAGCAGTTCACCGGGTTTTGAAAGATGATAATGAGCCTTGGCATTATAAGGCAGCAAACCTTTTTCCTGGTATTCGGGACATGTATATACTTCATTGATTTCTCCGAAGGGCCCGGCCGGACCAGAGCCAACCCTGATGCCTATTTTATCCGATATACCCATTACGGTAAATGTGAGCAGGTACCTGCCGTCATCGGCGGGTGTGACACTGAGTTCGTTGGAAACAGCGTCGGTAATGGGGAAGATATTCTCTTTTCCTGCGACCCATGCCTCTCCGTTCCAGAAAGTCCATCGGCCTGTCTCCTCAAAGTGTTCCGGTCTGACCCGTGCGGCAACCAGTGATTTTTTCTCCCCTGCAATTCCGTATATGTAAACATAGCCATCGGGGCAGGGAGCGCCGGCTTTCCCGGTATTGACAAAAATTCCGCTGCCAAAGTATACCCTTCCGTGAACAGGATGTACAAATCCGAGTTCGGTGGGTATCTGCTCACAGATACCCAGACCCTTCGGGGTGGGCTCCCTGATTTTCAGGATGGCCACATTGGTGGCCTCAAAATCAAAAACATTAGGACCAGTTTTATGAACATGATAGGCGAAAATGTAAAGGGAATTCTTTTTTGCATGATTGACAAATCCATCCCCAAGCCAGAAATACTCCCCGTCACGGCTGTTCCTGTTGTCGGGAATGAAATATGACACAGGGTTCCCCTCATTATCCTTGTTGTAACGGAAAACAATTACTGATTCATCGGGTATGACTCCGGTCATCCATGCTGCGGTGTTATTTACCATGACATTGCCAGGCAGGGGCACATTGTTCCTTACTTCGCCAATGTATGTATCACTGAAGATAAAGAGGGTCCGTTTGTTCTTGTTTTGCTGATCTTCTACACCATCAAGCGGGATGGAAAAAATACCGTCAGCCGCGAACCAGCCGGAAGTCCGCTCCATCAGGGCGGTCCATTCAGGAGCCGGTTCGCTTGTAAAGCAAAGGGGATCCATGGGCCCTGCCTGACCGCAGGAAGCGCCGGGGCCGCATGAAGTGCAGCAGCCGGCCAGCACTGCAGCTGATGTGACAATGAAGGCTGTGGTTTTCATGATTAATTCCTGCTCAAAGTCATTGGTTTCAGTTTATTCCTCAACGTACTTTATTATTGCATCCTTCCATAACAGATAACCCCTGCCGTTCAGATGCAGCCCGTCAATGCTGTATTGCGGGTTCAGCTTGTGATTTTCCGTCTGGAAAATGTTGAAAAGATCAATATATGTCAATCCGTTTTCAGTCGCAATATCCTTAAGATGATCATTGATCCTGATTATTTCCGTGTTCCGGCGTGTATAGTGGATACCGTCATCCGTGGGCAGTACACTCTGGATATAGATCCTCGTACCCGGGGACGATTGCCTTATGCGTTCGATTATTCTCCTGTAGTTCCCAACAATGTATTCAACACTTTTCCCGTTCGACAGGTCATTGGTTCCGATCATGATGAATATTTTGGACGGGTTGGATTCAGTGACTTCATCAAGACGTTCGAGGATGCCGTCGGTATCGTCGCCGCCTATACCCCTGTTCTTGATGTTGGGATTACTGAAAAGCTCCCACCATTCGCAGTTGTCAGTGATGCTGTTTCCCAGGAATATAATCTCGTTTGGGGTGTTTGGCAGGCTCTCAAAATGTTCTTTTTTGTGGTAGTAGTATGCCCTGAGTGCCTGGTTCCAGGCTGCCAGGTCCTCGGCATATTTATCGTAGGCCATAATTGTTTTAGTTTCCTCCGGGGTCAGCCGGGTGCTCATAGAGGGTGGTGAGTCGGCGGGATTGCTCCCCCATTTCAGGTTTGGTACCGGCCCCATTACAAGTTCAAGCATGCCCCCTGCGGCCAGGTCTGCCTGCCTGAACCATGGCTTGTTCAGGACGGTGCGGTTTAGCGAGGCCCTGCGGATATATTTGTTTTCGGCAGAATTATTCACTGTTTTGATTACAAATTCATTTCCGCGATAGTATTTATTATCCAGACGGATGGTTATTTTCTCAAAAAGTGGACTGCCAATCTCATAAAAAGGCTCGGCAGAGGTACCGCCATCGGTCTGAAAAAGCCCTATGGCGCTCATAACAAATAATGCTCCTGCCTGGGCGGGGTCAATGCACGGATTGAATGCTCCTGCCTTTCCTGACCTGTATTCCGTCATGATATCACGTGTCAGTTTCTGGGTCAGCCATGGCTGACCGGTATAATTGAAAAGCCATGCAGCCTGCAGAGGATGTTGTTCCGTTCTGTAATCGCCCGAATACAGGAAAGCTTTTATCAGGTCGGGACTGGTCATACCGGAGCAGCCGGACTTCAGGGAACTATCGATGCTTTCTTCCAGCTTTCGGATGAAGTTTTCGCGGCCGGAAGAGATCAGCAGTCCATTAACATCATGCGGGACAAAAGCAGACAAGGGCTTGTTCTCCCGGGGAGGTACATTTTTATAATTGAAAGCTCTTTTTGTAAATGTCCTGAAGTCCGGAATATTACCTGATCTTTTCGCCATTTGTGCAGCTGTCCAGTCAGTGAAGGAATATCCGCAGGTAATGGCAGCTGAGTCGGCGGTTCCTCCTGCAATACCCGTTTTAAGATAAGGTTCGAGATACACTACACCGGCAAATCCCCCGCCCCGGTGAGGAGCTCCCGCGACACTCAGGTCATGGACGACAGCCTTGTACATCATGCTTGTGTCATAGTTGCGGATACCCTGTTGGTAGGCGCTTGCCATCATCGGGATCCCGTATGAAACCACCGGCGTTGCCGGATATTCCACTCCCTCCGCAGCTTCAGGCAGCCATCCTCCTTTCTGACCGGTTTCCAGCAATGAAAGCACACACTTGTTGGACAGATCAGGCTGGCACAGATTCCTGAGCTGGAAAAGGGCAATGGCCCCTGCACCCGGAGGGTCACATCCGTAAACAGGATAATCAGGGTTGCCAGGGACCTGCACTTTCTCATCCATGTCAACATACATGCCGTTAACATCGCTCCATGTGGTTTGTCCGGCAAACGCCCGATACAATGAGGTATAGAACAGCTTCAGGTTCTCTTCATCACCACCTTCCACCAATATGGTTTTCAGAAGCCTGTTCCATTCATCCCTGCTTTTTTCCCTGACTGAAGTGAAGTCCCATGCAAACGGCCCTAGCTCGGTTTCAAGGTTAAGCCTGGCCTGATCCACACTCACAAGTGACAGGCCCGACTGAACAAGTATCTCTTCGCCATCTTTGGTACTGAAATCAAGAAATACGCCAATTCCCTTGTCTTCATACGACAGGTTGATCTCTTCCGCATTGCGGAGGATCCTGTCTCCAATCCATCCATTGAATGATTTAAAAGGTTTGCTGAGGCGAATCACAAAATGAATTGTATATCTGTTGGCTTCTGCACCCATCAGGCTTTGCTGGATTGAAAAACCGGCTATCTCCGTGCTGCTTACTTTCCTGATACCGGCTCCGGTAATCTCATACCCATGGCTGGTAGGGATCTTTAGATCGATGAGCAGCCGGGCAGTGTCGCTTTCAGGATAGGTATACTTCTGGAATGCAGCCCTTGTGGTTGATGTTAGTTCGGCTTTTATATTATAATCATCCAGAATGACCGAATAATAGCCTGGTTGTGCTTTTTCGTTCCGGTGACTGAATCTTGAGCGGTAACCGGAATCCGGATCCTCCGGGCTTCCCCGGAAGATATTAAGTCTGCCTGTAACAGGCATGACAAGAAGCCCTCCCATGGTCCTTGAATGGATATGACAGAAGCCGGCTATACTTTCTATATTATAATCGTATCCTGCTTTCCAGCCGGCTAACTGGTTATCCGGACTGATTTTCACCATTCCTGATGGCGTGGATGCTCCCGGGAAAAGCGTCCATTGCGGAGAGGAAGTACCCATGAGCGGATCAACATAGTCAACCGGCTCCATTGATTGTTTCTGTGCTGAAAGTACTGCAGCCGATGAAATCAAAGCGAACAGCAGGATATATTTTTTCATCTGAAAATAAATACTTATACAACTGAAGATTAAGTGGTTCACATGGAACCCGCATGAATTTTATTTTCATGCTTGTTTGTGATTTTGTATCATGTGGGTTTCATATGATTTGATTTCTTTAAGACGTTTCAGTGCTGCAAATCCGGAGAAGTCAGACCTGCACATGAGATACGTGAAAAGGCATTTTTTATCTTAACAGAATCTTCCTGGTTTCAACACCCCTGTCCCATTTCAGGCGTGCAATCACCAGTGTAACAGGGAAGCGGCTGCAATCTATTTCGGTATCGGCTTTGATCATGCGAGACAGGTACAGTCTTCCGTCAAGACCGTAAATACTTAGCATTGAAGGGGTATTGACGTTCCGTATATGAATTATTCCTGTTGCAGGGTGATAAATAATTCTGGCATGAGTATTATCGTCTGGCACGGGGTCGACAGCAACCGGGGTATTGAAAAGCTTAATGGTATCAGGTTTTGTCACTGCAACTGCAGCTTCCGGATCGAGCCAGAAGAAACGGCCCCGGTAATTCCTCGTATCACTGTAAATAGAATTGAAGTTTGTGGTGTTTACATTGAAGGAAATGAGGATTTCGCCGTTTTCCCGGAACTGCGGATGGGCAAACAGATTATAGGTTATATTTGTCTTTGGCTTGGTAATAACCGCAAACCGGTTTTCAATGCCACCGGCAGCCCTGGTGTTCCAGGGTCCGGTGATTTTGTCGGCTTCAAGGATCCATAGCTCGCCAACAAGCCATATTTCATGCATCAACAGGTAAAATCTGCCGTTTCTTTCATATACATAGAATGATTCACTCATCGGCCGGTTCCCGACAGGTACGGCATCGGCGATGTTACGTGACCAGGTGTCGGGCCCTGCATAAAACTCCCACGGTTCTTCAATGGTTTCCGATACCCGGGCGAGGTAAGGAAGCGGATAGGTGTATTGCCCCGACGTTGTATCTTTCACCCCGAAAATATAGGTATGATCACCGCTTTTAATGACGCAGGCGCCGAACCTGAAAGAAGAGTCAGTCACGGATTTGAACGGAGTTGTTGAGATGTATTCAAAACCGGGATACCTGAACGAGGCCTTGTATGTTGTTCCCACAATGAAATTGAAGCCTGGTACCCCGGTATTCCCGGGTTTTATCCTGACAGCAAAGATCTTAACCGTATCATTTTCAATGACAGCATGCTCAGGCCAGAAAATGTCTTTTCCCTCTCCGGGAATGAACGACGACGGGTTTGCAGGAGTGCCTGCATATAAGGTTTTCATTTCATTTCCCGTCTCAAGTATGGCTGAGTTATTTATGAATCGGGATTTCCCCGGATTGATGCTGTATTCCCCGGTCCTTTCTCCAATAAAACTGTCACCGAACAGCCAGAGGGTGTTATTGTCGGGCAGGGGAAGGGAAATGGTTGCATCGGCTGCTAACCAGCCTCCCGGCACATTGTTGAATTTCAAGAAATGCTCCATAGCTTCCCGGACCACTTCCTGTGCCGGGATACTGTAAGGCACAACAGCAAGGCCGAATATGAATCCGGGAATTAAAAGCTGTTTAACAGGGTAAAGAAATAGTTTCAGTTTGCTGAGCACGGTATACATTATTAATTATATTATTGCTTCCGGTTCCTCTCCCTGATCATAACCGGTTTTCCCGATTTGTATTCAATGGTATAGTATTCATTCCTGTAATATACATGATGCATGCGTCCGTCGAAAGTGAAGTCCTTGGGTGGTTTGATCACCGTACCGTTGAGATCGGGATAGAATCCGAAGAAGTCCTTGAGCATGGTCTGGGCAAATGCGACACCTGACGATGATTCCCTGTTGCACCAGTCACGTTCGGCTATTCTGACCAATGCCTTTTTGTTGGTTTTATTTTCTCCCCATAATTCATGGGCCTGGGCCCATATTCCTTCATTTGTGACAGGCTCAACAGCGTGATAGAAGTTAAGTGCCTTTTCCGGATAACCCATTTGTGTGAGAGCATCCATAATATCCACCGGCCAACCGTCGAACGCACCGAACGGCCCGTGATCAGCCCGGTCCGATTTGTCGGCGGCAGGATCACTGAGTGACTGTGCCCTCATCCAATGATCCGTGATCAGTTCGTTATACAGGAATTCAAGCATCTCGCTCTTTATGGCGGCAGGAATATCATCGGGGATGTATTTGCCGAAAAAGGCAAAATCAAGGCAATGCCTGACCTGGATCGTTTTGTTCCCCGGGTAAAGGCTGTTCCAGACACCGTTGCCTGCATAAAGCTTAAGAATGCGCCCGATCATTTCCGTAGCCAGGGTATTCAGTGAATCTGCTTTCTGCCGTTCGCCCCGATGCAGATGGAGCTTGGCAGCCTCACGCATCATCCAGGCATAGCCGATATTGAATGACGGCACTATATGCTTGTAGGTAGGAACACATTCGAGAAGGTTCCATTCATCGTCACCGAAATCGGCAAGTTTGTAGATATCATCTGTGCAACCCTCAGTACCATAGAGGGAGATCCTTTCCCAGTTCATTGCGTAGTCATCAAGATGTTGCAGAACGGTCCCGTTACCGATGGTTTCATCAAGAAAGGCATAATCACCGGTGACGGCAATATAGTCGCGGATCATCTGGAACAGGGCCCAGTAATTTGCAGAATATCCATTTCCCACACCCTTGCCTCCAAAATTATCCATTCCGTAATATTTGCTTGGATCGATCAATATCCATGAGGATATGTGCTCCTTCATCATCACGGGATCAACGACTGCCCATAGTGTTGACCACAATGTGATATCCCAGAAAAAGGTGATGGATGCGCCCCAGCGCGGCCCGCCCGTGAGAAACACCTTACTGTGCTGCGGAAGATTGGTATTTGTCATGTAAAGCATCGTCAGGGGACTTGTATAATAAACTTTCCGGGCCGACAGATCGCCAGTTTCCAGGACGGGAAAGCATCCTGAAATAAATGAATTGCCCGGTTGGAAAATGGATTTCCATTTTTCTTCCCAGCTGTCCTTGATTCCCCTGAAATAGCCTTCAAAACCGGCAGACCATTCCAGAACATTTTGTTTTATTATTTCATGGTTGTCTCCGTAAGACATGAGGTACCTGATCTTTCGGGTTGCGCCGGGCTCCATCCTGAATTTCCATGACACTGTGGCGCCGCATTTCTTCGGGGAGATCTGATCAGGAGCGGTAACAACTGAAAATGAAGTTATTGCTTCTGATTCTGTGTCCCGAATATAAATGACGTTGTTTTCAACTGAGGTTGTGAATTTAGCGCTGTTCATTATTTCCTCATCGCTCGGCCATTTCATCAGAACCTTCTGAAGCATCGGCTTGCCGTTGACCAGCTCCCATGACAGACCCTCTTTTTCAAATACCTGTTCACCAAGGTGCTCCCTGATATTTTCAACTTCCTCATTACGGTTTGTGACCGTGCCCGACATGCTTGGATACGGATACCACCATTGCCAGTCTCCGCCGAATTTGCTGACAAATCCGATAAGATCAAGTTCGGGACTGATTTCCCGTGCGATGGTGTCCTTATTGGTTATCTCCACTTCCCACATAATTGCATCCTTATCAAAAAGCATCCGCGTAGAGCTGAGGATCTCAAGATTGTCGTGGGAACCCTTCCTTAGTCCCTGGTAAGGCTGCCAGCGCCATGAGTTTACTTTCGGTGTCTTGCCGTTTATCCTCAGGGTTCCGCTGTGGTATCCGCCGGAGAATGGCGCGGAAACAAACCAGCTTATCGATGTCATGTCCCTGTTCAGCAGAGCCTGTCCGCGAAAGTTTCTTATGGAAGGCTCCATTTCAACGGTGTCGGTTGATACCCAGAATGCTGACAGTTCGTCGAGCGACGGTATGGTATTGTACGGTGAAGACTGATCATTTGTATGACTTTTGCAAGTTGCAAGGATCATTACCACCGGAAGGACCATGATTAGGATCGGTTTCTTCATGTCGGTCGTTAATTAAGGTTTATATTTTTTGCAAACATTCCTATTTCAGTTCCGCCTGGGAGGCCGGTTTTCCGGGATCCTGTTCAGTACGGAGCAGTAATGTCGCGGCCGGAGATTTTTCCCGCCGTTGTAATACCGTTGCCGGATCCTGCCATGTGAATTGAAACCAGGTTGAACTGCTGTCATGATTTTTAATTATAACCGTTATTCTGAGTAAGGTTCGGGTTAAGGTACCTCTCTTTCTGGGGTATCGGGAAAAGGATATGATGTGGCTGTATGTTGGCTGTGGGCTTAGCTATGCGGATACGTTCAAACAGCTTTCCCATCCTTACCAGGTCGAACCATCTGTGACCCTCCATGACAAATTCCCATTGTCTTTCCTGCAGCAGGGCATCCTTGAAAGCCTGGTAATCCAGTCCGGCGGCAAGGTCATCCAATCCGGCCCTGTTGCGGATTGCATTTATGGAATTATAGGCTTCAGCAGTGGGCCCGTTATTAATTTCGTTAAGGACCTCCGCATACATCAGAAGCACGTCGGAATAGCGAAGATAAATAAAGTCGGCATCAGACTCCCCGTTCTGTCTTCCTCCTTCTGCTTCCTGGTCCCAGTACTTCCTGATATAGGGTCCGTTGAAAATCTCACCTTCAAATTCTGTTATGAAAGTTGCTGCCTTTCTTTTATCGCCTGGTGCGAAGCTGTTGTAAAGTATGTCCAGCGGGCGCTCCCATCCTTGTCCGTTGCGGGTTCCGTTTGCCGCGACCGTGGTGGGCATGAGGCGCACAATGAACTGGTTTGTTGTCCAGCCTTCACCCAGTGTTCCGCTGAAATTGACGGCCCAGATTATCTCACCGGCATTAGCATTTTTCAGCTTGAAAATGTCAGCATACTCGGGTTCAAGAGTGTAATTCCCGATAACCTTTTCAAGGCTGGTTTTGGCAAGATTGAAATCACCGGCATTATTGGTCAGTGCACCCCGGGTCAGGTAAACCTTTGCCAGCAGGGCTGATGCAGCAAGGCTGGTGGGCATTCCCTGAACCCTGTTGGGAAAAGGGTTGATCCTTAGCAGCTGTTCTGCTTTCTCAAGATCACTTATAATGCTTTCATAGACTTCTGCCACCGGGGTCCTGGGAATCTGGGTCTCTGCAGCTGTTTTGGTTGAAAAGAGCTGCAGCGGGATATCGCCGAACAGCCTGACAAGATCAAAATAAAGCATTCCCCGGAGAAAATATGCCTCTCCCCGGAGGTGATCCTTTATCTCCGGCCTGGAATAATGTTGGATATTCTCTGACTCCTCGAGCAAAACATTGGTTGAGTTTATAACTTCATAGCAGCCCACCCAGATATAATATACCGTAGCATTATTCTCGTCGAAGGTAAATTGTGAAAGGTCAAGCATGTCGATGGAAGGCCCGGTTTCATAGCAATTGTCGGATGCAAGGTCCTGCAATACCCAATAGTTATTAAAGAACAAACCACCTCCGGTCCAGGTCCAGGTGATCAGACCACCGAACATGCCGTCAGCAAAGCTTACCAGGTCCTTTTCTGCGAGAAAATAATTGTCATAGTTCAGTTCCGAACGCAGGTCCTGCTCAAGAAACCCCTTGCAGCTTCCAAGTGAAAGCAGTACTGTAAGTATTATAATGATTTTTTTCATCATAATATAATTTTGATTTTAATGGTATGATGCCCGCCTGACCCGTCGGGAAGGGAACCGCACATGATTGACTTTGTCGAGCTCGCAAGCCCGGTTGAAAATTATATTCTTATCGTGTTTGTGATTATGGTCAATCATGTGGGTTTCATCAGTATATAATTTATTTTTAAGAGGCCGATACCTTTCTGACCCCCGGTCAGGAAACCATACATGGTTGAACGCAATTATATTCATTCGTGTTTGTGTTTTTGGTCAATCAAGTGGATTTCATGGTGCTGCCTGGTATGTTAAAAAGTTGCATTTATGCTGAACAAAAGGGACCTTGCAGTAGGGTATGCGCCGTAATCCGCTCCCTTTCCGAAGACACTTCCGCCGAAGATTGACACTTCCGGATCGTATCCTGAATACCGGGTCAGTGTGTAGAGGTTGTAACCGCTGAGCGACAGCTGGATATTGCGTGTTCTTATGCTGTTCAGCAGCTTCTGCGGCAGGGTGTAGGAGAGGGACACCTGTTTGAGCCTGACATAGGAACCATCTTCTACATACACATCGGACATGATGGTTCCATGTGGCGATGCATTGGCCCTGGGATACTTGTTCGTCGGATTGGTCTCGGTCCACCTCTGCAATGCCACTGCAGAGTTGTTCTGGAAACCGTCAAAGCTTTCAAGCTGGAACCTGTTGAAATTGACAATCTCGTTGCCATAATCACCCTGAAGGTAGATATCAAGCGAGAAATTCTTGTATGAGAAGGTATTCCTCAGTCCAAAGGAAAAATCAGGGTTGGCGTTTCCCAGCTTAAAATAGTCATCCACTGTAAGCTTGCCATCATTGTTCCTGTCGATGTATTTCCTGTCGCCGTACCTGGCAATCTTGGAAGGGAAGAAGGGAATTTGAGACAATTCTTCGTTACGCTGGATGATCCCGTTCGATTTGTAGCCATAAATAACACCTATGGGTTCCCCTTCAGTGATCATTGTCCAGTCAAGGATATTCAATACGGAAACCCCATAGATCCTGTCTGACTTATCGAGGTTCGTCACTTTGTTCCGGTTAAACGAGATATTAAAACGGGTATTCCAACGAAAGTCCCCCTCGAGGTTGACGGTGTTCATTGAAAACTCGACACCCTTGTTCTGCAGGTCGCCAACGTTGGCCCAGACATATTCAAATCCCGATGACCTGTTGACGGGCAGGAACAGCAGCAGGTCGGAGGTATTTTTCAGGTATGCTTCCGCTGTGAATTCCAGGCGTGATTTCAGAAGGCTGAGGTCTATGCCTGCATCATACTGCCTGGTAACTTCCCATTTCAGATCGTTGTTCCTGAGTGAATAAACGTATGTACCAATAACTTCAGCGTTCGATCCTTCCCCGTAGAAGTAGGGATGAGTCCCCATAAGGCTTAATGTTGCACCGGAAGGGATACCCTCATTGCCGACGCTTCCGGCACTAAGCCGGAGTTTCAGATCATTAATGGTTTTAACACCGGAGAAAAAATTCTCTTTTGAGATACGCCATGCAGCCGATACTGACGGGAAAAATCCCCATTTGTTTTCCGTTCCGAACTTTGACGAACCGTCGAGCCTGCCCGACACAGTAAGGTAGTATTTGCTGTCGAAGTCATACATTACCCTGCCAAGTCCCGATAACATAGCCCAGGAGCTGTATCCCGACATAATGGTTTTGTCAAGCCCCATACCCAGATTGTAATATGTAAGTCGTTCATCCTCGAAGCGCTCAACGGCTATCTCTGCTCTCTCAGAGACAAACTTCTGGGCGGTCTGGCCAAGAAGCACATTGAAATGATGCCGGTCAGCTGCAAACTTGTAGGTCAGCGTGTTCTCCATCAGCCATGTATAGCCTTTGATATCGACATTCGACCCCTTTCCCTTGTCCTGGCCGCGTTTAATAAAGCTAGGTATGTATTGCTGTTCCTTGTTGAAGAAGGCGTCTGCACCGACCTTGAACTTGAACTGCAGATTTTTAATAATATCCCAGTCAACATAATAATCGCCAATTAGCCTGTCAGTGGTTATTACAATGTCTGTTTCATTTATCTCCGCAACCGGGTTCGGGATATTATTGATGGTATTGCTCTCGTATGTATAACCTCCCACTCTTGTGGAGTCATAAACTTCCTGTCCGGGATTGAACAAAAGAGCCATTGCAGTCACGCTGGAAGCCACGTTGGGTACCCCTGTAGTGACACCGTGGCTGACGGACTGCGACATGTTCAGGTTTATGCCTGTCCTGACCTTTTCTGACAGGTCAGTATCGAGATTGAACCTGACATTTCCCTTGTTGAAATCGGAATTATGAATGATCCCCTTATTAGTTACCAGGTTGGCAGAAAGGAAGTATTTGATGTTTCCCGCTCCGCCCTGTAAAGAGATTTGGGAATTGGTCAGCGGGGCAGTGCGGAAAATCTGATCCTGCCAGTCGGTGCCTTTCCCGAAACGGCTTGGGACCGCAAAGTTGCTTCCATAGGCGATTTCAGGATAATATTTCCGGGCTTCCGTGACAGCATCATTCCCGAGTTCCGCCAGTTCCCTTGCATTAAGGAGACGGATTTTCTTTGCCAGCTGCTGGTAGCCGTATGAAAGGTTAAGGTTCACCTGAAAATCTCCTTTTTTTCCCCTCTTGGTATTTATGAGGATGACCCCATTGGCTCCCCTGGCACCATAAATGGCTGTTGCCGAGGCATCTTTCAGTATCTGGATTGATTCTATGTCCTGAGGATTTATGCTCGACAATGGATTGATTTCAGAACCCTGAATGGTGCCGGTGGTGAGTTGCGTCGGGTCGGTAATTATCGGAATACCATCGATGACGTAGAGAGGCTCATTCGTTCCGTTAATGGAAGTGGTCCCCCTGATACGGATGGAAACCGGAGCACCGGGCTTCCCGGAAGACTGGCTGACCACCACGCCGGCAGCCTGCCCCTGAAGTGACTGATCAAGAGATGTTATGACAGGGGAATCCAGTTCCTTTGCCTTAACCGAAGATATTGAAACCGTAACATCCCCCCTGCGCTGAGTCCCATATCCGATCACCACAATCGGGTCCAGTTCGACAGCCTCAGGTACCATGGTGAATTCATAGTAGGCAATGTCACCTGAGATCTTCATGGTATTACGGGTATAACCCACAAACGAACATGATATCGAATTTGCCCTGCCCCTGTCGGCTGTCAGGGTGAACTCACCGTCGGCATTGGTGGTTGTACCAGTGGTGGTTCCGTCAATGACTACCGCAACGCCGGGCATAGGTTCCTTATTCTCATCCAGAACCCTGCCCCTGATTGTGATTTGCTGGGCAAAAACTGATGAGGCGGACAGCAAAAAAATAATCAAAAGAAAAAACTTTTTCATTCTCAGAAGATTTCAGCAGAGTACAAATGCTTATACAAAAAATGCGGAGCCTTAATAATAATTTCAGTCAACGATGAAATACCTTGTTTTTCCAGGGATTTCATCGTTGACTTAACGATCGGGCTGTTACTGCATTAACAGTCAGCCCGGGTCTGAGAAGTATAGAAACAAGTTATGGTATTGTCATCAGTGACTGACTGATATTGCTGCAGCTTAAAGAGGCATTGGCATTCACAATTCCTTCCATTTCGGCAGTGCCGTATGGTACAAAAGCACCTTTTGGCTGAGATTTGAATTTGTTCTCTATGTCAGTTATTCCCCATACAAGAATATCCCAGTACATGGTCATTTCCGTTTCCGAGGCAGAGGTGATCCTGTAGTCATAATATTCATCTATCGCAGTATCACCCTGTTTCAGTCTCCTGAGCAATCTGACGACGGCTATGGTGTCTCCTCTGTTGGGGGTTTCCTTGAAAACCCAGAAGCAGAAATGGTGATTGTCGGCGGCAAAAGCCGGGCTGAGATCCTCCTGGTAGGTTCCGTTTTCATGGAATCTGTATACAATGGCAGCATCGGCATCGGTAAGCACATTCCCGCCAAGCCATGTGCTGGCAGTAACCTTCCAGTCATACTTGACAAACATTGATTTCAGCGAAATGTTGATATTTACAACAAGGCCCACGGTTTTTACTTCTTTCTTTTCATCGATTAGTTCAAACTCAAACCCAAGGGTATGCAGGTCATCGAATTCCTTTACCTCGTAGCTGAAATCGTATGTATATGTCTTATCAGTACGGCTTAACTGGGATTTTACATCGGTCCCTGCATCCCTTTGATTATCCACAAGCTTGTAATACCTGAATGACTCTATCCCTTCGGTGACGATTGTGATTGTGGCAGTGGCCTTATCGCCAACGTTAAGCTTGGGTGTTGAACTCTGACTGATTGTCATCTCGGTTGCAACCTCCTTTTTACATGAAATAACGAAAATAATTAAACCTGCACTCATCAGTGCAAGAGCAGAAAATAAAAGCAGTTTTCTTTTCATGATTTTCAAGATTTGGTTAGTATTAGAATTCTTTTTGCATCACATATATTCACATGCATAAACATATGTTATATCTAATAAAGATATGAAAAAATCAGTTAAATCTGCAAAACCGAAAATCAAATAATCCGCAATTCTTCATGGGAATCAGGATCTGCTCTAATTCTCAGAGTTGTAGACAAAATCCGCCAGATAAAGATCTTCAGGCGACTCCGGAATCTTCTGGAGGAATCATGAATAAATGACATTCTTTTAGTGTCCGCAGGCAGTAGCATTTGATTCCGACCGGAATTAATTCTACTTTTGGATATGAATGATATACAGTCATGAATTCGCGTGAAAGAATACTGGCATCATTGAATCACAGGCAACCCGACAGGGTGCCGGTTGACCTGGGCGCCTCGACAGTTACAGGTATTTCCGCCATTGCTTACGGCAATCTGAAAAAAGTATTGGGCATAAGCAGGCCGACCCGTGTTTTTGACGTTGTTCAGCAGCTGGCCAGCATCGACATGGAGGTAATCGATCTTTTCGGGGTTGATGTCCTTGATGTGAGCAGGGTTTCGGCGGAAACCGGCGACTGGTACGAGGTTGAACTATCGGAAGGTATACTGGTGGAGTACCCTCATTGGTACCGGCCCGTCAGGATGCCTGACGGTTCATGGCAGACCTTTGATGCTGACGGGACGCTCCTGTCAAGGATGCCTGCAGGAGCCGCATGTTTTGATCAGATGTGTTTCCCGTATGAAAACGGTTATCCGGGGAATTTCAATAACCTTCGGGATGCACTGAAAAAAATCAGCTGGGTCATTCATTCTCATGCATCAAACCTGAATACCGGGGAATTGCGGGAGCGACTCGTAAAAATCAGGGAGAGCACCGGCAGGGCACTGGTGATGTCAGGTGGTGTTAAACTGCTTGAGATGGGATTCTTCATCAGGAGAATGGATAATTTCCTGGTTGATCTCCTGGTTGAGCCGGAAAAATTGTCTGAGCTCCTTGACCGGCTTGTTGACATGCATCTTGCAGGACTGGAAAAGAAGTGCAATTCCCTGGGCGATGTTGCAGATGTGATCCGCTTTGGCGACGATCTGGGCATGAAAACAGGACCATTCATGGATATTGGTACATTCCGCAGGTTTTTCAAACCCCGGTATAAGATTCTCTGCGATTATGTCAGGAAGAATACCGGCATGAAGATATTCTTCCATTCATGCGGCAGTGTAAGGCAATTCATACCCGATCTCATTGAGATCGGCATTGACATATTAAATCCTGTCCAGACCAACTCAGCGGATATGGATCCTGAAAGCCTGAAGAAGGAATATGGAAAGGATATTGTTTTCTGGGGAGGAGGCGTTGACACCGCATCAGTGATCAATCACGGTTCGCCTGAGAAGGTCAGGGAAGATGTTCTCAGGCGCTGTGAGATTTTCTTCAAGGACGGAGGTTTCGTTTTCGCTCCAATACATAATATTCTGGCGGAAGTCCCTCCTGAAAACATCATTGCTGCATATAATGCCGTTAAGGAGTTTAACGGGGAAAGTAGAATACCGGTGGAGCTGGTAAAAAATCCGTGATCTGCACGGAATTAATGTGCAGATCACATGAAGATTCTTTTCTGTAACAAACCCGCCGGAAGCTGAAAAAAGCTGATCTAATCATCGAGCTCAAAGCATCCCCTGAAAGACCTGAACACAAAAGCTGCCAGATTATTATTCCCATCGTTGTCATCATGACCTATTTCAATTATGCCGTTACCGTTGCCGTCAGCAGCAGAGGAAAGATCGATTGATGCAAGATTTGACAGGATCCTGTCAAGGCTGATTTTAATCCAGAGGCTGGCTTTATCCTGCGTAAGGTTATATTTCTTCTTCCCTGGAAATTCAATTTCAAGTTCTGCTTTGGCGTTGGTCCAAAGTTGAAAGGGTTTTTCCCCTATTTTGCCGGAAATATAAACAGAGCGCCCGCCTATCAGTTCATTGCTCCTGTCGCCCGACGGGGCAATGTCAAGCTCAATTTCTTCATATTTTGCTGACGGAAGGGGAAAATTGCCGAGAAGGAGGCCGGTTAAAGCTTCGGGGGACACTATGTCGATGATATAGGGCCCATCGAATGTTATTTCACATTCATGATCTTTTTTATCCTTATGATTATGATCACATTCGCAGTTATGCGGCCCTTTAAATCCGGAATGAGGCTTTTCAAACTCAAATTCAATTTCCTTGATATTTATCAGGAATTTATCCAGGACAAGAGACGTTCCCTTGGCGGACTGGACATCACTTGACTCCTGCATAGCAGCGCTGGGCAATGTCAACTGTTTCTGTGTGGTTTTTATGCCAAGTTGCAGATTTGTTGTCATTTCGTTTTCCTTGCTGCAGGAAACAAGTAATGAAACGGTCATTACAGCAAAACTTAAAGAAATAAAGATTTTTTTCATTTTCTATATTTTTAGTTTATAAAACTGGTTTATGATTCGTCCTTCTGACAATAAGACGCAAAAATCGAAAAAGGTTGCAATGAAATAACTATTTTTTAAAACTGTAGCTGACGGCGAGGTTTAATCCTGCACTGAAATTGTTGGTGCTCTTGAAAATATTTACCGCCCCGGGATGACCTTCAAAAATATTCATCAGGTTATAGTTTATCCTGATACCAGGGGTTATCACGATGCTGTTAACCAGTGGTATATTCAACTGGTGGCCCAGAACCAGACCATAGTCGTGATCACGGTAGTCATCGGTTACCCTGAATTTTTGTCCTCCCTGAATTTCTTCAGCCATTCCCAGTCTTGCATAGTAACCCCCGAAAATGGTACTGCCCGGAATTTTTTGGTGATTCCACAGATAAAAGGCCTGTAGCTTGAAATAGTTCAGGACTATCTTTCTGTCAACAAAACTTGCCTCAATGTATTGCTTATAATTCTGACCGGCACCGGATAACCAGAAAAACTCAAGGCCAAAATGATGCTTTTCTTTAAATGCAACGGCTGATGTTATTCCAATATCATGACGGAAAGTGGGCATGATGTTTCCAAGTTTCGTCGGATTTAAGCAATTCCAGGTCTCGTAGTTGAGCAGCCATGAGTTTTTGTAGCTGTACACGAGTCCGGCATCAAGGATACGGATAAAACGGGCCGGGCTTATTCCCGTTGCTCCTGTGGTTTCAATCGCGGGAACAATCAGACCGGGAGTATTGACATTGCCCTTTACCGCTGGCCTTACAATGTCAGCCCTTATACCGGTGATGAAAGATATGGCCGGTTCATCTTTCTTTCCGGGATGATCTCCTGACTTTGTATCCGCAGGAGTTTCCATCAGGCTTGTTTCACGGGAAGGTGTAACTCCTTCATGGTAAGAACCTGGCAGATAATTTTTCTGGAACTCCCCTGGATCGGGCCCGATTTCGGCAGTATAAGGAAGCAGACCGGAATTGTTTGTGGCTCCCGGGCTGGCAATATCCCGGTCAGCCTCTGCCTGAACAGGTGCGGCCGGATTATCCGGAACTGAATCCGGGGAAGTTGCTTCTGAGATTACCTGTTCCACGGGAGTCCGGGAGATCTTTCCTTTATTCAAAACAAACAAAAGCGGGACTGAAATCATTAATAATATTGCGGCTGCGACCCCGGCGACCTTAAGGAATTCCAGCGGGATGATCTTTTTTCTTTGGGGTAAAACCCTGTTCAGTTCCATGTCAATTCTGGACCAGGTTTCTATCAGGTCAAGCTCATTCTCTATAGCTTCCCAGACAGAATCGCCATCATCAGCATCAAGCTGCTGAAGCCATTCCAGATACTCCCTGTCAAATCCCTTTCCGATCATGACATGTTTTGTTGGTAATCACAGAGCCATTTCTGAAGAAGCCCCCTTGCTCTTTTATATTGCGATTTAGAGGTGCCTTCTGATATATTCAGCTTTTTACTTATTTCCCTGTGTGACATGCCGTCAACTGCAAAAAGATTGAAAACCACCCTGGCTCCGTCAGGAAGCTTTCTGATATAATGCAGAATAACATCGTTTGTCAGTTCCTGGAACAAATTACTGACATGTTCATCTTCATCTTCATCCTCATCCGTTTCACCGGAAAACGCACTGGTATAAACAAGCTTCTTTCTCTGCCTGAAAAAATCAATGGCAGTGTTGGTGACTATTCTCCGTATCCAGCCTTCCAGCGAACCTCGTGAATCGAATTTATCCAGTCCGGTAAATACTTTTATAAAAGCTTCCTGTAAAATATCTTTTGCTTCATTTTTGTCTCCGCTATATGAGAGACAGATCCGGAACATCTTCTTAAAGTACTTCTCGAATAATCGCCTCTGAATCCGCCTGTCATTTTCCAGGCAGCCTTTCAGCAGTATCTGATCCTCTTCGTTAATTCTGTCGACCATAAAGGACAATGGTTCGCTTAATTCATGATAACAGAAGTTGATTCCTCTATCCTGTTGAAAACTTCATAGTAAATTCTGCTGTTAACATACTTGCTTAGAAAAATGTAAGTGATACCGTGATCCCTTCCCAGGAATGCATGATCCATCAGCTCAGGGTTTATTACTGAGAACCAGTATGATGGATCGAAGATGAGATTGCCGGAGTTAACTTTTTCCTTGTCAAGGATTATTTCCAGCGATCCGTCGGCGCTTTTAGTCAGAATCCGAAAGGTCATAGGGTCATTGACAAGCAAAATCAAGCGGGCATTCATATGGTGTCTCCTATACCTTCCAAGAATCAGAATGGACGGTTCAATATCTTCGATATAATCATCAATTATCGATCCTAATTCTTCCTCGAGTTCTTCAGGGTCGTCATGACCTTCCATAACATCCTGGTACCATTCTTCAATATCTTCCAGGAGGTCATCCTCATCATCATCGTGCTGAAAAACAAATGAAAAAGACAGTGGCTTGTAAACTCCTTGCGGAACGTCAAATTTTATTGATTCATTGCCCGCACCGGAGATTATTCTGAATGATTTTCCGTTTTTGTACGGCCTGGTCATGAAAACATCTCCGCCTGTTTCCCTGTATCCTTGTATATCGACAGAGTTTAATCTTATTTTTATTTCATCAATAACCAGGCTTCCTCCCATTACCGGTTTCTTGCTTATTGACATGTTAAGGCTGAGGCTGGCCGGGAGAGTATAATCTTCCTTCTGACAGCCCCATGCACTGGCAAGGAACAGCATGAAAACCATTATAATCCCGTTGTTTTTCATCTTCTCCGATTTTGCGGACTTCAGGTTGTTATTATCAATATTATGACGAGAAAAAACATAGATGGTTGCAATGCAGGATGAATTTTTTCCCTGTCATCCAGCGCTTGTTTTTAAAATCTACGGATGAATTTTCGCCATCAGCCAAATTTTATAAATGAATTATACAATTCAAAAAGCTTACGGAAATACAATTTACGAAATTTAAGTCTTTTCGGGGGTTCACAGGCCCAGGGTGCAATAAAACATATGATATGGAGAGACAGGCCAGGGAATGTGGGAAAATATGAGTATGGGAGATCTCCCTCATGCAAATGCTTTCCGCATCTGTTTGTATAACGGCTTTCATGGATATAGGTATTATCAATGGTATATTTCCCCTTTCTCCTAAAACTGATATTATCTTTAAACGGATAAGAATTGACCGGGGAGAAAGACCGGTCCGCAACACTCTGTTCCGGCTCAGAATCATCCCGCTATCACGGACATCATTATTATCCTTTTTACATTGCATTGCTCGCCTGTCTTTTGAAATTCATGGTATTTATTTAATTTCGTACGGCTTAAAAGGTTATGGATAAGACTTCATCCGGAACTGGATTGGTAAGGTCCGTACTGGCCGGATGGTTAAGTCCGGTGAAAGAAAACAGCAGGATCATAGCTCAGTTTCTGCTGGCTCTCATTTTTATAGCGGTAGGGGCCTGGTTCTTTAAACATGAACAGCCTGAACTGGGAAAAACCAGAGATATCCTGGGAAGCGTCGGGGCCGGATTAGTTAGCCTTGGAATCTTCCTGACATTTGTATACATAACCCTGCAGGGGCTTATGTATAAAATGGCGTTTGCTTCTGTCAGGAAGGAAGTTTCCATAACCAAAACCATTGTCCTGTTCCTGAAACGAAACCTGATAAGCATATTCATGCCTGCCGGCGGCATAGCTTCCCTTGCGTTTTTTACGGATGACATTGAAAAAGAGGAGAGGGCAAAAACAAAAATCCATCTTGCCTCTACCATTTATGCCTTTGTCGGAATGCTGACAGTGGTCACGGTTGCCATTCCTGTCATAATATACACCATGATTGAGGGGTTGACTGGTACGGACGAAACCCTTGGACTCGCTGGCATGATACTGTGGATCATCATTCTGTATCTGTTGTTCAGATCCCTGATGAAGAAAAAGCTGCTTTACAGGCTGGTGATCAGATTCTTCCCCTCGTCCGTAGATATACTTGAGGAAATGATAAGCCGTAATATAAGCACATCATTCTTCCTTCTGACTATCCTCGTTTCAATAATAATTGACATTACGGGGATCCTGCATCTCTATATAGCCATGGCAGCTCTTGGTGCAAAAGCCTCATTGCTCTATGCGGCGCTTGGATACCTGACAGGTGTATTATCGCTCTCGGTTTCCCCGTTTATGAGAGGACTCGGGGCTGTGGAGATATCAATGTCGTTTGTTCTTACCAGACTTGGTTACCAGAATGCTGATGCAGTTGCAATAACGCTCCTCTATCGTTTTTTTGAATTCTGGCTTCCTCTTATATCGGGTGTTGTCACTTTCCTGTCAAAATTTAACAGGCTACTGATGAGGGTAGTGCCGGCACTTCTCATTTTCCTGCTGGGGATAACGAATGTCGTGTCGGCGATGACACCTGCAATCCATGCAAGGATACGACTGCTGGAGGAGTTCATTCCATTCGATGCAATCGCAGCTTCCAATTTTTTTATCCTTGTCGCAGGTGCATTCATGCTGCTTACTGCCGTATTCATGCTGAAAGGACTCCGGAGCGCGTGGTGGATCGCCCTTATTCTCAGTGTGCTTTCATGTATTGGCCATCTGACAAAAGCGATAGACTACGAGGAGGCAATCCTAGCCCTGGTGGTAATTGCAGTGTTACTGTTGTCAGGAAAACAATACATTGTGCGGGGAAATCCCAGGCTACATATTATCGGTATATGGACGGCCCTGCTCAGCATTGCGGCAGTAATCATTTACGGATCAGTAGGATTTTACTTCCTCGACAAAAAACATTTCGGAATTGGATTCAACTTCTGGCAAAGTATCGGATTTACTCTCAGAAATTTCGTACTTCTTGGAAATGCAGGGCTCAATTTCCACAGTCATTTTGCAAGATATTTTATTTTATCAATTAACATCAGCGGGCTTGGATCCTTGTCGTTCCTGGCTTATACATTGCTGCGGCCTTTTATTTACAAGGGAACCACTTCGCCGGAAGACAGGGAAAAAGCAGAACGTCTTGTAAACAATTACGGGAAATCATCTCTTGATTATTTTAAAACTTATAATGACAAACTGATCTTTAGTCCGCGGGAGCTGGATGCCTTCATTTCATACAGGACCACGGGAAATTTTGCAGTTGTGCTTGAAGATCCGGTTGCCGTTGACCAGGATTCAATGGATAAATGCATCGCAATGTTCGATGAATTCTGCTTTGCCAACGGTCTGAGGAACATATACTTCAGGGTACCCGAAGAAAGTCTTCCCATTTACTCGAAGCATTCAAAAAAGTCATTGTTTGTGGGGCAGGAAGGAGTCGTCGACCTGGGCACCTTTACCCTGGAAGGAGGGAAGAACAAGGCTCTGAGGAATGCGGTAAACAAGGTAAAAGATGAAGGTTACAGATCATCGGTTCATCAGCCTCCGATCAGGGACGGACTGATGCAGAAACTCAAATCCGTCTCGGATGAGTGGCTGCTGTCGACCGGACGGCATGAGATAGTCTTTTCACAAGGAATGTTCCTGTGGAACGAGCTGAAGAATCAAACAATTCTAACGGTGGAGAACCCGGAAGAAAAAGTGATTGCCTTCGCAAATATCATTCCTGACTTTGTAGCAGGAGAATGCACATACGATCTGATGAGGAAAGCTAATGATGCACCGCACGGAGTACTTGATTTCCTGATGATAGAGATGTTAGGGTATCTTAAATCAAAGGGCTGCACGGGAACAAATCTCGGGTTTGCCCCCATGAGCGGCATCAAGGATCCGCACACATTCCAGGAAAGGACACTTAAATTTGCGTATGAAAAGATCAGATCCTTTTCCCATTACAAGGGCCTGAGGTTCTTTAAGGAGAAATATTCACCAGTATGGCATAATAAATATCTGATCTACAGTGATGACTACGACTTGTTGCAGATCCCTGCCGCACTGGCCAGGGTTATTAAACCTTAGCATGGCCATTGATCGGATTCTGGTTTATCAGAACCATAGCAGTGTATTATCTTTTTATGCCAAAATTTCCTTGCAGAAGCTTTTTGACTTCTGACAGACTTCAGGCTTTTGGAAATCCTATGACCGGCTTGTGTAAATCCGGACGTCCTGACCACCTTCAGCCGGTGTTAATTCAAATTTATTAACTATATGATAACAGTTATTTGCAACTGGCGGTGGGCAGCCAATCAACTCCGGTGGAGAGTGGTCAGGTCCGCCGTCACATGCGGTCAGTTATTGCGAATGGGAAGCCTCACCAATTCTTTCTCCCATTTTAACAGCAGTTTCAAATCCCTTTGCTGTATTGATCAATAAATCCTTATCAATGTTAATTTTACTTTTTTCAAACAGTAGTACTACCGTTGAGCCTCCAAATTTGAAGTAGCCTTTTTCTTCACCTTTCCTTACCGAACTTCCCTTATAAGTTTGTACGATGCTTCCTACCATGGCGGCACCAACCTCGGCCATAATAACATCACCAAACAAAGAATTTGAAAGAATTGTATATTCCCGTTTATTCAAACAGAATATTTCAGCCTTTTTACGCAAAGCAAATGGGTTGACGGAGTAATAGTCACCTTCAATCTTTTTGTTTGTAGTCAAAACCCCACTGACCGGGAAATGAAAACGATGATAATCGACCGGGGCCAGCCGGATGATAAGAAGGGCACCATCAAAGTACTTTTGAGCCAGAAAAGGATTATCCAAAAAGGAAGATACATCAAAACGAAATCCTTTTATGATAAAATCGGAGTTTTTAGGATCAGCATAAGCCAGGATTTTTCCATCTGCAGGAGATACAACAACATTAAAGCTGGTATCAATTGGTCTTGCATAATCATTTAATTTCCGCGTAAAAAAATCGTTGAAATTTTTAAACTCCTGTTCCCGGGCATCGCTCATATCAATATCAAGATCTTCAATAAAGGGATGTATTCTTTTCGCTGAAGAAGTACGATCCATCATTTTACCATAAATCGATGAAACCAGCTTTCTCTTTGCCAAAACCCACAAGGTTGCTTCTCCTATTGGATTATTATACAACCATACCAACCACTTTTCTCCGGCTACCTTTTCTGTTTTTAATTGCCCGCTTTCTCTTTCATAATATTGAACTGGATCCTGGGGTTTTGGTGGAAAGCAGGCAATGATGATAATTATTGCAAGCAACAACAAAATGATACCCCACCTTTTTTTAGTTTTTGTAATTTTCATGGTTGCTTTGATCGCTTTGAGAAGCAAAAATAAATCACTGTCCTGTATTTTAACCCTCGTTCCACAAAACAATTAATTCCTAACTGCAAACGTCGCAGGCCCTGACCACATCTGGCTGATTTATTCTCAAAACATAAAATGAATCATAACAGTAATTTAAAACAAGTCCGAGGTGGTCAAATAACGCCAGCCCGAAGTGTGAGTGAGAGAGTGAGTCATGAGGAAAAAGAGTGAGAATGTTCGTGATTGCTCACGCACTCACTCTCACTCTCACTCTTTTTCAAAACAATCCAGCCGGCATCTTCTCTTGGCAGGTGACTTTGCTGCAAAAACCTGACGATCGACTGGTATGAGCTTACTATGTGGGCTTGCACATGTTTTCCTGAATTTGAATCTGTTTGTACAAGATAATTTTGTAACAGAATAATTGCAAAAGATTTAATGGATTTACTTCATTAACTGGAAATTCAGACGTCGATAAAGTGTGAGTGTGAGAGTGAGTCATGAGGAAAAAGAGTGAGAATGTTCGTGATTGCTCACGCACTCACTCTCACTCTCACTCTTTTTCAAAACAATCCAGCCGGCATCTTCTCCTGGCAGGTGACTTTGCTGCAAAAACCTGACGATCGTCTGGTATGAGCTTACTATGAGGGCTTGCGCATGTTTTCCTGAATTTGAATCTGTTTGTACAAGATAATTTTGTAACAGAATAATTGCAAAAGATTTAATGGATTTACTTCATTAAATGGAAATTCAGACGTCGATAAAGTGTGAGTGAGAGAGTGAGTCATGAGGAAAAAGAGTGAGAATTTTCGTGATTGCTCACGCACTCACTCTCACTCTCACTCTTTTTCTGTACCTGGCCGCTTGGAATTACAACCCAATAGTCAGTTTAAATTTTTGATTAGCCCAAACAGCATTTTTGATATTTCCTCAAGATTTTTCTCACCTTTTAGAAAAAAATCGCGAGTTATTTCCCCGGTCTCGTGAAGATATTCCAAAATAGCCATACATTCAAAAGCACTTCCTCTTGAAATGACAAAGAAATTTTTCCTGTCTTTGTTACTGAATCTTGAGGTACCTTCAGCAATATTCAACATAATGCTGAAGGATGCTCTTCTGAGCTGATCGTTTGTCACCTTGTCAAAATTCTTTTTATCAAGGATGGAGTAAATTTCTTTACAGAAGCTTTTTGACTTCTGATAGACATCAAGCTTTTGGAAATCAAACATGATTGTAAGAATTAGGTTAGCACTATTGAAAATAAATTTGCAGCGATACTGGGCTAATTTATGAAGAATCTGGGAAATATGAAAAGGCGAGAAGTGTGAGTGAGAGAGTGAGTCATGAGGAAAAAGAGTGAGAATGTTCGTGATTGCTCACGCACTCACTCTCACTCTCACTCTTTTTCTGTACCCGGAGCGGGACTTGAACCCGCACAACCTTTACAGGTCACAGGATTTTAAGTCCTGCGTGTCTACCGATTCCACCATCCGGGCATTAATTATCTCAGGTGGATAAATCAACTATTTAACAAAACAATAAAAAACCCTGTCAATTTTTACCGGGATGGTGGAATCGGCCGGCGCTGCAGTCTGGCTGCTTCGCTGAAAACACCCACCGGGTGTTTTCTTAACGCTCGCCCCTACCATCCGGGCATTAATTATCTCACGTGAATAAATCAACCATTCAAAAAAAACAATAAAAAACCCTGTCAATTTTTACCGGGATGGTAGAATCGGCCGGCGCTGCAGTCTGGCTGCTTCGCTGAAAACACCCACCGGGTGTTTTCTTAACGCTCGCCCCTACCATCCGGGCATTAATTAGCATTTGGTGGCTATATTAAATATTTTAAATATCATTAAAGAACCCAGCCATCTTCACGGGGATGGTGGAATCGGCCGGCGCTGCAGCCTGGCTGCTTCGCTGAAAACACCTACCGGGTGTTTTCTTAACGCTCGCCCCTACCATCCGGGCATTAATTATCTCAGGTGGATAAATCAACTATTTAACAAAACAATAAAGAACCCTGTCAATTTTTACCGGGATGGTGGAATCGTCCGGCGCTGCAGTCTGGCTGCTTCGCTGCAAACACCCACCCCTGCCATCCGTTTCAGCCTGCTGAAATTTGGTTCAGCCGTGTAAAATTAAGTAAATAATCTTTAAATAAAACACAAAAAACCCTCTCAGCCGGGAGAGGGTTTTGATCCGGCGCATTAATCCTTCACAAGCACAGGCTTGCCCAGCCCGACCTTCTCAAGTCCTTTAAGCTGGGTTGCGGCATCGCCTGCAACAACATAATACATTCTGGAAGGATCGATATATTTCCTGGCGAGTTCGAGGATCTTTTCCGCCGTCAATCCCTGGACGAATGCTTCCTCCTGTTTTATATAATTGACCGGCAGATCATAGACGGCAATATTGTTCAGCATGGACAGCAGGTTCCACAGGGTTTCAAAATTCCTGGCATTGCCTTTCAGAAGTGCTGATTTAGTGAAATCGACGTAATCCTGCGGTATTTCCCTGCGGTACTTCTCCATTTCGGTCTTGAAAATCTCGACGGATTCAAGGGTGGAGTTTGTACGGACCATCGATGTGGCTGTAAAGGTACCGTAATTCTTCGCCCCGTTGAAATAAGATCTGGCACCGTAGGTAAAACCTTTTTCCTCGCGCAGTATCAGGTTGAAGATCCCGTTAAATGATCCGCCAAGCTTGTAGTTGGCAACATAGGCCGGATAATAATCCGGATTTGTCCGTGGGAGGGAGGGGCAGCCAATGTAAATAACCGATTGCTTGGCTCCCGGAACGTCAACAAAAAATATCTGTGATTTTCCCGGTGCATCGGGAACCGTTACGGGAGGAATAGTCACTTTTTTCGGCTGCCATCCGGCGCTAAGTTTTTCCAGTGCCCTTATCACTCGTTCCTGGTCAATATCGCCGGCTACAATGAATTTTGCATTCGAAGGGGAGAAATTCCTGCTGTAGAAATCCTTCAGGTCGTTTATTGTTAATGAATTAACAGATTGTTCGTTACCTGCGGTCTCGATTGCCAGGATATTGCCTTTGCCGAATATCAGGCTGTTAAGCGTGTTTGATGCAAGGTAGGATGGGTTAGCCTTATTTCTCTTCAGATTGTTAACGACCCTGCTTTTTGCAAGTTCAAACTGAACAGTATCCCAGCGCGGCTCGGAAAGCATCTCCCCCACAAGATCCAGGGTTTTCTCAAAGTGCCTGGAAAGGGTGCTCACTCTTATTGAAATATTCTCAGGGCCCCCGGTGAACGAAATGCTTGCTCCCAGAAGCCTTATTGCATCCTCGAGCTCTTCGGGTGTTTTATTTTTTGTTCCTTCATTCATAAGTGCCGCGGTCATGGATGCAATTCCGGCTTTTTCAACCGGATCGAGAAGATGTCCGCCATCGATGATGACTGAATACTGGACAAGCGGCAGTTCGCTCTGCCTGATTCCGTAAAGTGTCATTCCGTTGGAAAGAGATCCTTTCCAGACTTCGGGAAGAGTAACGACCGGGTCGGGACCGAGGGGGGGCTGAACGGAACGGTCTATCCTGGTCGGCGTCTTCACAACCGGTTCCTCAACTTCGGCTGTTGTTTCCACCTGTGCTGCCCTTGTCACATCTTCTTCCACTATTTCAGCATTTTTTGATCCTTCTGCAATAAGGTTCACTTCACCCTTGGGAACGAAGCTTGTCATCACGAAATTCTTCCCTTTAATATATTTCTCAAAAACATTTTTGATATCCTGTGACGTGACTGCCTGTTCGGCTTTAAAATCGTTGTTGTAGTATGCGGGATCGTCCCTGAACATCTGGTATTCTCCCAGGGTGAAAGATTTACTGAGTATACTGCTGAACTGGCCGTAAAAGCTGGTTTCATTTTTTGCCTTTAAGGCAGTAAGGTCCGCTTCAGAAAAACCTTCCTTTTCAAACAAGTCAAATGCTTCAAAAACAGCTTTCTCAACATCGGTGAGATTCACACCCGGGTTTGCTGTGACAGATATCTCAAAAGTCCCTGCGAGTTCAAGCGACTGATTATAGGCATAGACTGACGAGGTTAGCTTTTTGTCCCTGACAAGGACCTTGTACAGTGGGGCCTTTTTGCCGCTGGACAGAAGCTGGCCGAGATAGTCGAGCGCATATGAATCTTTTGAGAATTGTTCAACGGTCGGGAACACCATTGTCAGCATGGGAGCTTTGGCAAAATTGTCTTCGTGGTAGAGTTTTATTGTTGAAGACAGTGTTGCAGGCCTGGGAGAAGTTTTCTCAACAGGTTGGCCGGCGGGAATTTCTCCGAAATACTTTTCAATCATGGCTTTTACCTCCTCCTTATTTATGTCGCCCGCTACAACAAGCGTTGCATTGTTCGGGCCATAGAACTTCCGGTGGAAGGCCTTGACATCCTCAACCGTCGCATTCTGGAGATCTTCCATCTCCCCGATGACGTCCCAGCTGTACGGATGACCCTGTGGATATATGTTTTTCAATATAAGGGCTTCGTTGTGCCCGTATGGGGTGTTGTCAACTCCCTGGCGTTTTTCATTCTGAACAACATTCTGCTGGTTGGCAAAAGCTGTCTGGGTTACAGTATTCTCGAGATATCCCAGTCTGTCTGATTCAAGCCACAGGGCCATTTCAAGGGCATTCTTCGGAATTACCTCATAATAAACCGTGTAGTCAAAACTGGTCCCCCCGTTAAGTTCTCCTCCTGCACCCTGTATAAGCCTGAACAGCTGATCTTCCCCGACATTTTCCGACCTCTGGAACATCATGTGCTCAAAGAGGTGGGCAAATCCGGTCTTGCCGGGAACCTCACGGCTTGATCCAACATGAAAGACCACGGCAACGGCTGCGATCGGATCTGATTTGTCTTCGTGGAGGATGACAGTCAGTCCGTTGCTGAGTTTGTACTTTTCAAACGGTACTGAAAAAGGTGATTCGTTCTTTTTTGCCGTGCAGGAAAACATAATTCCTGCAGCCAGAAGAATAAATAAATTGATGATTCTTTTCATTGACGGGAAATTGTAGTTTGAAAACTGAACATGTATTTGGAGTGCTAAATTACGAAAAATCCGGGGAGCCTGTCATTCACACAGAATTTTCTACGGTATTTTCTCAATGTGTTTTTATGCCTTTCTAGAATATTGGCTTAGCAGAAGAAATAAGAAAATTCATGTTCGGAGTTAAGCTCCGGGACCTGACCGGGCTGTCGTGAAAGCCATCCGGATATCAATATTCTGAGCACAACGGCGCACAGGCTCCTTTTCTTTGGTCACTTGCCCCCCGCGACAGCCGGGGAAAGGATCACCAGTGACAATAAGCCCTGAAGGGGCGTAATATGTAATTTCAAGAGCCGCCAACAGTTTAATGGAAAAACAAATACCCGTCGCAATACCAGCATACTGAATCCGGCGGTGCGCGGGCAGACCGGAAAAGGCGCGAACCGCTCCATGTTTTTTGGAGCGGGAAATGGCCTCAGCGCAAATGGCGAAAAACAGGGGCGGTTGTCTTTTTCGGCCTCCTTTTCTTTGGTCACTTTCTTTTGGAGGATCAAAAGAAAGTGACAATAAAAAAATACCCATCTGCAACATCTTCTTCTTTTTAATTGCCTCATCCCTCCTTCAGGCATAGCCTGAGTCGGTCTGGCAAGCGACGGGATTGTCTCGCCTGCGGCTCGACGGACCCTGTTGGGAGATGCTTTCAGACAAAAAGGGCCACTGTCGTGGCCTTCTTTTTTAATTGCCTCATCCCTCCTTCAGGCATAGCCTGAGTCGGTCTGGCAAGCGACGGGATTGTCTTGCCTGCGGCTCGACGGACCCTGTTGGAGATGTCATCAAACAGAGTCGCCGCTGTCGCGTCGCCATTTTTTATTTATTCAATACTCCTCCATGTGGAACATGTCGTCGTTTTCATAAATAAAAAATGCCGCATTTTCATGCGGCTCTGTTTGAGCGGGAGACGGGATTGTCTCGCCTGCGGCTCGACGGACCCTGTTGGGGATACCATCAAACAGAGTCGCCGCTGTCGCGTCGTCATTTTTTATTTATTCAATATTCCTCCATGTGGAACATGTCGTCGTTTTCATAAATAAAAAATGCCGCATTTTCATGCGGCTCTGTTTGAGCGGGAGACGGGACTCGAACCCGCGACCCTAACCTTGGCAAGGTTATGCTCTACCAACTGAGCTACTCCCGCAGATACGCCGGCAAAATTAAAAAAAAAATCATAACTCCAAACCTAAGTTCCTAATTTGTGAAAAGAATGAAGGCAAGGGTGGCGTCATCTGACCGGCCCCCATTCCAGGAGTTCGCCGTTGCGGAGGTAAAGCCATGTGTTCCGGTAAATCCATTCCTCCCTGGTATTGTTACCGCTGATAACCATGTTGATCTTAATTGGCGACCCCCAGCTGTCCCTGATCATCTGTCCTGTCATCCCTTTCCATATCTTGCCGGCATAAAGCTCTGAAGCCAATGCGGCTCCATATTTATGCTGAAGATATTCATATCGGCTTGCCTTTTGCCGCTGCTGAACGGGTCGCGTGGAGGGAATATCCCGGTCGTCTGAGGTCCTTTGCGAAGGAGAGGGGAGGGGAGGCTCCGCTGCGGCAACTGGTTTGTGCACTTCAGCGTGACGCGCATAGATGTAACCTTCCATACCTGCAAAAGTAACATTCAGGAAAGGTTCAACCGACCCAAGAACAACAACCGTTGAGTCCTTCGGAATTACCATTATAACGGATGTAAGGTCGTTCCTGTCGCTGAAAAGCCTTGTCGCCGACCTTATTGTTGCAGTGACTGGTGCGTCCTGGGCCGCATCCTTATTTTTCACGAATTCCTGCGGTATCTCAGTATTTTTTTCCTGCGGATAAGCTGCGACACATGTTAAAAAAGCAAAAACGGAAAATGCCAGTCTTTTCATCCCTTATCTGCTGATTATGAATTATCTGATCCATGCAATATCATCACGGGCAAATATCATGACATCTGATCCTGTTGCGCCATGAAACTTCCGCTCCCTGTTCTTTTCAGGCTAACGAAAGCAATAATACATGAATCAAAAAGCGTACCAGTATGATAATGATTAACTCACATTTTGTGATCTGCCGGGAAAAAAGGCTGCGACTCTTACCGGACTCCAACCGGATTGTGGATCCCAAAGCGGATGCAAACTTGCCTAACCTGAAAATCCATCTGAGGCAGAGTGAGGTTGTTACAGCCGGCAGCCGGAGCGGCCATACTGAAAAGCACCCGGAGCCGGTAACTGCAGCAGTTGTTTGTATTACAGGGTCAATGCCCCGGGAAAAAGTATATTATTCTCGAGATGGACGTGTATATGCAGATCGTCTTCGAACTGATTCAGCAGTCGGAAGGCAACCATATAGGTGTTGCAGCCATCGGCAGGCACTTCGTAACCATTGGTTATTTCATTTATTTTATCCATTGCGCCGCCTACAAAATCATGCTCACCGCTCATACGTGCTATTTCTGAACTTATGGTTTCCCTCACTTTGGGTGAATTTCCCTTCATGGCTTCCTTTATTGCAGGGAACAGTACTTCCTCCTCTGCCTGAAGGTGCTGCTTCAGTTCAGCGCTGATCCTGCCGAACAGGTCAGCGACCTCAATCAGTTCAGGATGCCTGTCGCCGTGGACATCTGCTATCTTTTTGGTGTAAAAGTCAAGTTCGGGCAGATTTTTCCTCACATAACTGTGGTGGATGTTTACAATATAGTCGGCCAGGAAATCAGGCTTCCATTCGTTGAAATTCTGGCCGGGGTTTTGAGGTGCAGTTTTCACATCTTCAAGCTTCCTCACTATTTCTTCAAAGCTGATGTTTTTCTCCCTGCATGCCTGTTCGAGAGGTTTCTTACCTCCGCAGCAGAAATCAAGTCCGGCATTCTGAAATATTCCGGCGGTTCTGAAATCTTCAGTGACGATTTCTCCCAGGGTCCTGTTATTGTAATTATTCTTTTCCATTATTTATGATAATATGAATTGCAGCTGCAAGTATAAGTAATAATTCATTAAAAGACAATAAAGTCTTTTAATGATGGAGAAATATTTTGTAAAACAGGAATTCAGGGAATAATGTCAGTGGTGAGACTGACTACAAGGGATAAAAGCTTTCACCAGCAAATTCCTTGTAGAACAGTTTCCATGGACGATGTCCGGAGGTATATTTTGATTTTCCGCTGTTGTGCTGTTTGAGTCTGGCCTCACAGTCGGTTGCTATTCCGACATAGATCACCCCGTCAGTAAGGCTGACCAGGGCGTAAACGAAAAACTCCTTTTTTGCGGCCGGCTTCATTCAGACAATAAAAAAAGCGATGCTTCAGTCATCGCTCTCACTCTTGCTCCCCTCCACCTTTTCTCCTCACTCACTCTCACTCTCACTCTTGTTTCCCCTCTCACTCTCACTCTTTTTCTGTGGTGCCACCGGGAATCGAACCAGGGACACACGGATTTTCAGTCCGTTGCTCTACCGACTGAGCTATGGCACCTGCTTTTCGGAATGCAAATATAAATCTCAAAACGGTTCTACCAAAACTTTGAGGTGGAAAATTTCTGTTTGCAATCATTTCAGCTATGTGATAACTTTGCATCCTGGCAAATCGCAATGGAGTTATTGTACCATACACTCGGCAATGGTATCAGGCTGGTCCATCACCCGGTCACCGGGCTGGTTGCCCATTGCGGACTGATCATCGGAACCGGATCGCGTGACGAGGAGGAACATGAACACGGATTAGCCCATTTCAGCGAACACATGCTGTTCAAGGGAACAGCAAAAAGAAAAGCATATCATATTCTCAGCAGGCTCGAGGATGTTGGCGGTGAGCTCAATGCCTACACAACCAAGGAAGAAACAGTGGTGCATGCTTCCTTCCTTAAGGACGATTATGAAAGGGCCATTGAAATAATAAGCGATATGGTTTTCAATTCAACCTATCCCGAAAAAGAAATCGAGAAAGAAAAAGATGTGATCATCGACGAGATCAATTCATACCTTGATAATCCCGCCGAGCTGATTTTCGATGATTTTGAAGAACTTATTTTTGCAGGCCGGTCAATTGGTCACAGCATCCTCGGCACCCCGTCAACTGTTAAATGTTTCACAGCCGGATCAATCCGGGATTTCATTTCAAGGAACTATAACACGAGCCAGATGGTATTCTGTTCCGTCGGCGACATTTCATATGCAAGGCTTACTTCCCTGTTCAGGAAATATTTTGAACATATTCCCGAGATGAAGGGAAGACAATGCTTTTCACCTCCATGGTCATATAAGCCGGCATGCCTGACGAAAAACCTCGATACATACCAGGACCACTGCATAATAGGAAATGTAGCCTACAACCTGAGGGATGAACGGCGCCCCGGCATGTTCCTGCTCAACAATATCCTGGGCGGGCAGGGGATGAATTCACGGCTGAACCTTTCGCTCAGGGAAAAGAACGGGCTCGCATACAATGTGGAATCAAGCTATATACCATACTGTGACACCGGGGCTTTTTCCATTTATTTTGGTACGGAAGATCAGAATCTTGAAAGAAGCATCATGGCGGCCAGGGCGGAGCTTGACAAATTAAGGACCACCAGGCTGGGAATCGTCCAGCTCGGCAAGGCGCGGAACCAGATCAAGGGATACCTTGCCAGGGGATTTGAAAATCATGAAAGCCTTATGCTCAGCCTGGGCAAAAGTCTTCTTGTCTTCGATACAGTCGAAGATCCCGGGGAGATATACAGGAAGATCGACAATATTTCATCTTCCCATCTTCTGGAAACAGCCAATGATATTTTCGATCCTGATATGCTGTCGACGCTTATTTACAGGTAACAATGCAGAAATTTCCCGATAACTTCCTGCTTGAGCTTCACACTCCTGTCGATCCGGTCCTGGACGATCTTTACAGGCAGACACATATAAAATTCGTCAATCCCAACAGGATTTGCGGTCATCTCCAGGGCCGCCTGCTCGAATTCATTTCAGGAATGAAGGCTTCGCACAATATACTTGAGATCGGCACTTTCACGGGCTATGCCACAATCTGCCTTGCCAGGGGACTGAGACTGGGAGGGCGCATCATTACCATCGAACCGAACGATGAACTGCTTGCCTTCAGCAACTCCTATTTCCGGAAGGCAGGTGTTGCAGAACGGGTAATTCAGATCACCGGCCGTGCCCAGGATACTGTTCCGGGACTTGACATGAAATTTGATCTCATATATATTGACGGTGACAAGCGCGAATATGCCGAGTATTTCAACCTGGCAATAAACAAGCTTGCAACGGGAGGATTAATCCTGGTTGACAATGTTCTATGGGGAGGAAAAGTACTTGAAAAAGATAAAAGAGACCCTCAGACCAGGGGTATAATCGAATTCAATGAAATGATAAAGAAGCAAACCGGCATCGAAAATGTTATCCTGCCGGCCTGGGACGGACTTATGATTATACGAAAAAAAGGTGCCCGAACGGGACACCTCTGATCCATAATCAACCGACAAGCAACGAAAATCCTGAAATTAGCTGATCTCGATGGTTCTCGGGGGCCTGGTCCTGGCTTCCTCCTTCTTGGGTATAAGAACCTTCAGGATGCCGTTTTCGTAGGTTGCCGAAATTTTCTGATTGTCGACGGTGTGCGGCAGCGTGAATGAGCGGCAGAACGACTGGTAGCTGAATTCACGCTTAGTGAACTCCTGTCCTTCCCTGGTCTCGTTTTCGACCTTCTTTTCGGAAGAAACCGTGAGAATATCATGGTTCAGCTCCACCCTGAAATCATTTTTCGTGAAGCCCGGAGCAGCCATCTCAACTTCAAAATCATCATCACTTTCCTTAATGTTCACCGACGGAATAGTGGTGTTGGTTTCAGAGTAGTTGCGGCTCGTCCAGTCAAACAATTCGCTGTCGAAGAAACGATCGAAGAACGACGGATAACGGTTTGTGAATTTTACAAGTGCCATGGTGAAATCCTCCATTATTTTATGTTAAACATTTTTTTACTTCTGACCATGAATAGTCAAACGATGTACCATTCATGGTTAAGCACCGCTGAGAAGGGGCAATATGACTTTAATCACCTGGATTCCAGTATACTGGCAGGAAAACAAATAAAGTGTCAAATTGACATACAAATAACAAATGACATGTCAGAATGACATGTCGGAAATTTTTACATGTGTTCTGTCAGGAAGGTCAGGAAATCCCGGAATCAGGCTGTATCAGGTTTCCCCCCGTTCTCCAGGATGTAGGGAGTGATCTGGTAAACGCAGTAGTTCAGCCAGTTTGAAAAAAGCAGGTTTGCATGGCTCCTCCATCTTACCATCGGCTGTTTAAGGGGATCATCATGGGGAAAATAATTCTTCGGTACCCTGATATCAAGACCTTTGGCAATATCCCTGTCATATTCCGACTTGAGGGTCAGCGGATCATATTCTGAATGACCTGTGACAAAGACCCTTTTCAGATCCCTTGAAGCAACCAGGTAAATACCTGCTTCATCCGAATCGGCCAGTATTTCAAGCTCACTGACCTTTTCGATATCTTCCCTCCTGACTTCAGTGTACCGTGAATGGGGTGCAAGAAACTCATCATCAAAACCTCTCATCAGGATGTTGGTTTTGTTATAGATGCGGTGATTGAACACGCCAAATATTTTCTCTCCCACCATGTATTTCGGGATCCCGTAATGATAATACAGGCCAGCCTGTGATGCCCAGCAAATGAACATGGTTGAGGTAACATGATGATCGGCCCATTTCATTATCCTGGTCATCTCTTCCCAGTAATCCACCTGTTCAAATTCAAGGTGTTCGATAGGCGCGCCGGTGATGATCATACCATCGTACTTATGGCGTGAAACATCATCGAATGTTTTGTAGAATGCATCCAGATGTTCCCTGGGAGTATTCTTTGAAAGATGCATTTTTGTATAGATGAGGGTGATCTCAACCTGGAGGGGTGTGTTTGAAAGAAGCCTAAGGATCTGTGTTTCGGTCGTGATCTTTACCGGCATGAGATTGAATATCAGGATCTGCAGAGGCCTTATGTCCTGATGCAGCGCCCTGGTTTCCTTCATTACGAAAATATTCTCGTCTTCAAGGATCCTGACTGCAGGCAGATTGTCGGAGATATTTAGCGGCATAGTTCGTACAAGTTTTAAAAAGTCAAAAATCACCGGAACAAAAAACCGGGCATGAAAGATAACACATAATTACCGGTTATTGTTTTCACATCTCCGGGAGAAAACTCAGGGCATTGGTTACCCTGGATCAGGATCCGGCATCTGATAACTGCCATCGGAGGCCTTTGTCAGGGTTTGTAAAGTAGCTTCCCTTTCAATGTTACGGAACTATCCCCGGCGGCTGCGGACATTTCCCGTGAAGAAATTCCCTGGCCTGATGATGTCCTGTGTATCCCGGCTGCAGTAACTGAAGCATGTTAGCGGATCATTCCGCTGCATGGGCTCTTACCGGCAAAATATGGCCATTTCGTTATTTTTCAGCTTCCCAGATGGCAGCTGCAAGCGTAAACACAGGAAGCAATATCTGTCCGTATACCGGGTCATACCACCCGGAGAGGGCAAAAGGACCTCCCAGGGCAAAGCACCATACGACAAACGACAACAACGATATCAGAAGCTGCTGTATCTTGAATACTTTCTGAATTCTCCGGAGATACAGCGGGGTAAGCAGGCAGAACAGGCCGAAGACAATCCATTGAAGGATTAAGGCCTCCCGCCCTTGAGGAATATTCTTCAGTATTCCCTGTATAAAGATATACCCGGCCACCAGCTCGGCCGGAATGTACTTGAAAAGCCTGTCGGAATAGCTGTCCCTGGCCGGCTGCGCGCCTTTGCCGTCGGTTTTCGAAGCTGCAGCCTCCTGTTTTAGCCTGCGGATATCACCCGCCGATATTATTTCCCTTGCCATGGCTGATTGGTTTATTGATTAACTGTAACGGATTTCTTCCTCCTTTTGCCTGATTTGCCGGCGGCACCGGTTTCGAGTGCCAGCTTGACCGCTTTCAGGGCATTGATCCTTCCGTACCCGTAGAACCTGCTGTGTCCTTCACTGTCGTACTCTCCACCTGAAATATCGATCTTGTCGCATGTTTCCCTTATTATTTTCCTTACCTGAGTCCATTTGAGGGCAGGATTGGCCGACAAAACAAGTGCTGCCGTTCCCGCCACCCCGGGGCATGAGGCCGACGTTCCTCCGAAGCTGTCGGTATAGTTGCCTCCGGGATTATATCCTGCCCTGCCCAGCCGGTCGGTTGTGAATATTCCAGGAGTAAGGGGATCGGGATGGTTGAAGGGAGGATACCCAAAATCGTTGCTTGGGAAACAGCACCATATATTTTTGCCGTAATCGCTGTAAATGCTTCTCCTGCTCCTGTCGTTGCACGCCGCAACGGCCATTACCTTTTCATATCCGGCATACCCGTCGTAGCCGCAGTCTTCATTGCCGTTTCCTGCTGCAAAGGTAATTATGCATCCCTTTCCGTTGCGTCCGTGGCTGACGGCATAATCGATTGCGAGCCGGGTACTGTCGGGAAGATCGACCATGGTTGTATGAACAGGGTCATCCGGGTCGGACCATGAGCCGTCTTCCGGGCCCCAGCTGCAGGAGATTATGTCGGCCCCGTGGTCCGCGGCCCATTTGAATGCCGCGGCCTCGGCAGCAGACCCCAGGTTGGCACTGAGCCTGACAGGCATAAGCATGGCGCCGGGGGCAACTCCCGATGCTTCCATTCCCGATGCGGCAGCAACCCCGGCACATGCCGTACCATGATTGTTATAACTGCTCCGGGGCCTCGGATCATTGCTGCCGGTGACTACATCCCGCGAGTGAACCACTTTTCCTGGTAGTCTGAATTCCGGATGATCTATCTCAACCCCGTCATCAATGACCGCTATCACTATGTTCTTTCCGGTTGAAAAGCTGTGAGCAAGGTCAGCCTTCACCCCGGCATTTATCCTCCTGCCATTGATCAGGGTACCCGCCAGGTGCCATTGCTTGGGATTAATCCCCTTGAATCCTCTTTTCCGGATAAGCTCGGGATGACACAGCTCAACTTCTTCCATGGCCAGCAGCGACTCGGCAATACTGAAGATCCTCAGGCCGGTGTTCTCGGGTGCACCTGCAAAATAGGTATTCTTCGAATAATCGGGTTTCTGTTTGATCCTTAGTTTGTTGTCTTTCAGGATCTTTTCACAGATTTCTGATCTCACCTCATCGTGGAACTTAATGAAAATATTTTCAGTGTAGAGGACCAGGGTCCTGCCGTCGGCTTCAACCAGGACCTTGCCGGCAAACCTGAGCTCGGGCTCCTTTTTGAGCATCATTCTTGCCCTGTCCCTTACTGCCACGGGATCCTTTATAGGTTCTCTCAGCCTGTAGACCGAAATATCCGCCTCGGGGAACTCAAGCACCAGCTCAAAGTCCTTCAGTGCCTTCCGGCCCCCGGGAGAACTAACGGCATTTTTGATGCTCCTTGAACTTCTTGTTCTTAAAGCAACCATATCCGTGCTTTCGTGAAGTACGTACTTTTTTCCTGATTTGCCGCCCAAAGTATAGGTGTACATAATTTCAGAGTATGATAATTCTAATAAAGAGGAATAAAATTAAAACAAGATATTGCGGTTATTTAGTCCCGGTTCATACATCCTGTATTGTAAAGTCAAATCCTGTTGCCGACATCAACTATCCAAATTTAAAAAAAAACTCCGAAGTTTCTCATTTATGATGTTTTAATTGCATTCCGGAAGATCTGAAAAATTAAATAAAGGTTGTTTTCACAACTTCCCGGTCATCATTTTATTCACTTTCGTCAAAATGCAAAATAAAATGCAATATTCAGGCAAGCAAAATGTATATTGTTTAATATGAGCATGTTGAGTTAAATTATTCAAAAGAAAGCTGTTAAAAGGGAATTTCGGTGGTAAATCTCCGGTGATGTTTGACTAATGTATTTTATCCGTCCGTGAACTGTCATTTTCAGTTTGCAGACATTGCATTTTCTTTGACCAGTCGCTCCACTGCATGTCTCTCTTGCTCATAAACCGGACATTTGCAACTTGACACACAATTGCCGGGAAATTAATTTTACCTGAGGATTCCGGGAAAGAAAAAGTGGTTCAGTGAATACGGGAACCAGTGCAACGGAAGGTAATAACAGAATACAGAAAATAACCGGGGAACGACTACTTAAAAAATGAAAATCTTCTACCAGATAACGTCAAAAGAGTTCGGCACTGTTCTCCTGAAAAAAAGGAAGATTGCCAAAGCACTTAGATGGTGGCTGCGCCGGAACGGTTTAGCATACACGCATAGTTTCTTTATAAGTTAGGTCAGGTTTCAGGCATGAATTAGTTAGGCGAAGCCGGTTTTACCGGCTGGTGTGTGAAGAGAAGAATCAAGAGGCAGGTTCTTCTCTTCTTTTTTTCAGCACTATTCGGTGATATTTTCTCTTTTCCATTTGATAATTTACTATTTTTAAAGGTGATTGAAAACCTGTCAAAACCACTTAACTTAAAACCAGTGATTATGAGAAACCGACTGATTCTTTTCATTATTGCCATTATGGTACCGGTAATGGTAATGTCGCAGGCCCGGTTCAACGGGCTTGACATGAATATGGGCAATCTTTACAGGTTGTCAGATGCAAAGACACGTTCAATAAGTCCTGAGAACTTCACGGGTGAAAAGGGGAAGGGAGGCATGGCGCGGCTTGAGGATAAGGACAAGCCCAATGCGGCCAACTCTGCTCATGCGGCGCGTGATCTGGGGCAGGGCTGGAAAGTTAATCCCCTCGTCCGTATACTGCCCGGGGAAACGTTTACCATGGCTGAGATTGAAGGGCCTGGTGCAATTCAGCATATCTGGATGACACCCGCAGGCAACTGGAGGTTCTCCATTATCCGGATCTATTGGGATGATGAAGCAGAGCCGTCGGTTGAATGCCCGGTGGGTGACTTTTTCGGCATGGGCTGGGGTCAGTATGCACCTCTGTCGTCCCTTGCCGTCTGTGTCAATCCCGGGAGCGCGTTAAACTGCTACTGGGTGATGCCGTTCAGGAAAAAGTGCAGGATAACAATGGAAAATGTCGGCGATCAGGATCCGATGACCCTTTTCTACCAGATAGACTATACGCTGACTGATGTTCCTGCCGATGCCGCATATTTTCATGCCCAGTACCGCAGACTTAATCCCAATGTGACTTCAGACTACACGATCATCGACGGCATAAAGGGCAAAGGACACTATGTCGGGGTTTATATGGCTGTCGGAGTGAACAATAACGGATGGTGGGGAGAAGGTGAGATCAAGTTTTTCATTGACGGCGACACCAGGTTCCCTACAATATGCGGAACCGGAACTGAAGATTATTTCTGCGGTTCCTATAATTTTGAAACCAGGAAGAGGAATGACGCGGGAGTTGAAGTGGGTGATTACACCGAATTCTGTACCCCCTACGCAGGGCTTCACCAGGTGATACGCGGCGACGGCCGTTACAGGGTAATGCAGCGCTTTGGAATGTACAGGTGGCACATTATGGATCCGATAAGATTCGAAAAGGATCTGAAGGTTACAATACAGGATCTGGGATGGAGACAGGGTGGAAGGTATCTTGCCCAGAAATCAGATATCGCGTCAGTTTGTTACTGGTACCAGACCGAGCCTCATGCAAGATTCCCGAAAATACCCGGATGGAGAGAGCTGGAAGTTTACTAATCAAAATATAATATAAATGGAACAGAGTAAGAATAATAATTCGGAAAAAAAGAAAGGTTTGGATCGTCGCGGGTTTATTTCAAGGTCATCGCTGGCGGCAATAGGTGCGATTGGAACAGCGGGCCTGCTGGGTTCCTGCTCCGGTAAGTCAAGAAAGCCCGAGCTGAAACTGCCGACGCTGCTGAACGTGGCGCCTGACGGTAAATTGCTTAAGGCAGGACTGATTGGCTGCGGGGGCAGGGGAACCGGTGCTGCAATCAATTTCCTCGACGCCGGCCCTAACCTGGAAATAACCGCTCTCGGTGATGTTTTCAGGGACAAGCTCGATCAGTGCCGGGAGCAGCTGAAAAAAGAGAGGAACGTGGAGATTGCTGAGGAAAAATGCTTTGTGGGATTCGACAGCTTTGAGAAGGTCATTGACTCGGGTGTTGACATAGTGCTCCTGTGCACTCCGCCGCATTTCAGGCCCGCCCATGTGGAGGCTGCGGTGGCTGCCGGGAAGCATATTTTCATGGAAAAACCCTGCGCTGTCGATCCGGTGGGTGCGCGCAGGGTTATGGTAGCCGCAAAGAGGGCTGCCGACAAAGAGCTCAGTATAGTAAGCGGAACAATCCGGAGGGTCCAGAAAGATTTCATGGAAACCCAAAGGCGGGTTGCCAGCGGACAGATCGGCGAAATCGTCAGCGCCCATATTACACGCAACGGAGGATCCCTGTGGGTGATACAAAGGCAGAAGGGATGGTCCGACATGGAATACATGCTGCGCAACTGGGCCAATTTCTGCTGGCTGTCAGGCGACCATATCGTTGAACAATTCATTCATGAAATTGACGTAATGAACTGGTACCTGGGAAAAAACCCCGTGAAGGCAATGGCATGGGGCGGCCGCCAGAGACGCGTTACAGGCGACCAGTACGATTTCTTCAGCGTGGAATACATCTACGACAACGGCATGCATACCCATTGCGCCGCCCGGCAGATAACAGGATGCAGCAACCTTACCGAACAGTTTATTGTCGGAACTGAGGGTTTTGCAAATGCCAGGGGCATGATCTACAATCTCAAGGGCGAGGAAGTATGGAAATATCCCTACCCGGAAGAAGGCTCAACCGATGAAACATGGAAGGTTAAGGATCCTTTCGTGCAGGAGCATATCAACCTTGTAACTGCAATCAGGACAGGTAAACCCTATAATGACGCTGAGGCACAGGTCAATTCCACCCTGATAACTATCATGGGCAGGATGTCGGCCTATACGGGCAAGGATGTGACCTGGGATGAGGTGCTTAACTCCGACCTTTATCTCGGACCAAAAACCTATGAATTCGGGCCGGTACCGGGAATCCCCGAAACCCCTCCGGTGATAGGGGCCGAACCCAAGCTGGGCTGATATAGCGGACATACCCCGGGTTGCCTTTTAAACACCATGGATGTAAATGGGATGAAACTTGAAAACATGTTCAGGTGTCTGCACGGGAACCGGAATACAACAACAGGCTGCTCCGGGTTTTTACAGAGTAATCCCCGGTCAGCGCAGCCGTGATTTTTCAGATCGCGGTGCGGCTGCAGATCATTACTTTAAAATTATCAGGATATGAACAGACGACAATTTGCAAAAACGACCATGATGGCCTCAGTCATTGCTTCAGCCGGAACCCTTCCGGTACTTTCGGGCCTGCGCAGCACTGCTGCCCCCCAACTGAAGAAAGGTATTATGTGGGGAAGCAACGGAGTGGGAAAAACCATAATCGAAAAATTCCGGTCCGCAAAGGCAGCCGGATTTGACGGCATTGAACCAATGAGCCATCTCGACAGGAATGAAATACTGAAGGCCAGGGATGCCACAGGTCTTTCAATTCCAAGCGTATGCGGCGAATACCACTGGAAATATCTCCTTTCTGATCCCGATCCCAAAGTGCGGCAGAACGGAGTCGAAGCCCTGAAAGTGTCTCTTGAGGATGCCAAAGCATACGGAGCCGACACAGTCCTCCTCGTTCCCGGAAGAGTTACTGAAACGGTGGCGTACGACGAGTGCTGGAACAGGTCAGTGGAAGAGATAAAAAAGGTCCTGCCGCTGGCTGAAAAGCTGAACGTGTGCATTGCCATTGAAAATGTGTGGAACGGATTCCTGCTCAGTCCGGTTGAAGCCGCATACTACGTTGATCAGTTTGAGAGCCCCTGGGTAAAATTCTATTTCGACTGCGGTAATATTCTCACATATGGTTATCCCGAACAATGGATCAGAATACTGGGTAACAGGATAGCCAAAATCCACATTAAGGAATACAGCCGCAAAATTGCCGACAAGCAGGGCAGATCCGCAGGTTTCGGAGTGAAGCTTAGGGAAGGGGATGTAAACTGGAGCGCGGTGATGGATGCCCTTGAGAGTATAGGCTATTCCGGCTGGACCACAGTTGAACAGCCCGGGGGAGATACACCCGAAGGATTAAAGGACCTGTGCGACAGGCTCAGGCTTATCCAGCAGAGCTGATCCGCCGCGTGATCAGTCTGCCGGGGAAATTCCTTGAACCATCTTTAACTTGCCTGAAATGAAAAAGATCAGTCTCCGCCCTGTTTCATGGGCCATTGTTTTTGCCTTATTGCTTGTTTCCTGCTCGGGAAACAGGCAGGAACTTCAGAAGGAAGGACATCAGTTTAACGGGTCATATTCCGGAAAAAACCTTGACAGGATCGCTTTCCCTATTGGGGGCATCGGTGCCGGAATGTTCTGTGTTGAAGGTACCGGTGCGATTTCACATATGTCGGTCAGGAACAGACCCCAGATCTTCAATGAGCCGCTGATGTTTGCAGCCATCTCGGTGAAGGGAGCAGAAAACGGGGCACTCGTGCTTGAAGGACCCGTACCCGAATGGAAAAGATTCGGCCAGCCGAATTCAGGCAACGGATCGCCGGGCACAACGTTCGGCCTTCCGAGATTTGAAAATGCTGTATTCACTGCCCGGTTTCCCTATGCCATGATTGATCTGAACGATCCTGACATACCGGTTGAGGTCCGCATTACCGCCTGGAGCCCCTTTATCCCTACCGATGAAGATAATTCAAGCCTTCCAGTCGGGGGGATCGAATATACTTTCAGGAATACCGGCAAATCGGCGGTAGAAGCCGTTTTTTCCTATAACACGGTGAACTTCATGTCGGTACAGGGAGGCAGGGCAGCCATTAAACCATTAAAGAATGGGTTTATCCTTTCGGAGGATGGTTCAAGGGAAAGGCCTGAAACAAAAGGAAGCATGGCAATTTTCACCGATGTACCCGAAACGGTGGTTGATCATTGCTGGTTCAGGGGCGGCTGGTGGGATCCGCTGATGATTGCCTGGAACACTATCATGCAGGGCGGGATGAGGAATACCGCACCTGTTGAATCCTCTGCCCCCGGTGCTTCACTGTATGTGCCTTTATCCCTCGATAAAGGCGAATCGAAGACTATAAGGCTCATGTTCGCATGGTACGTGCCTGACACCGATCTCAAATATGGACAGGACGTGAAGTCGGATGACGCCAGGCTGAAGGAACCCGATTGCTGTTCCGACCTGCCCTTCTATAAACCATGGTATACTTCCATGTTCAATTCCATTGAAGAGATAGTAAAGTACTGGCAGACAAATTACGATGAGCTGAACAGGAAATCGGGATTATTCACGGATGCCTTTTATTCCGGCTCCCTTCCCCCGGAGGTTATTGAAGCCGTGGCTGCAAACCTGACAATCCTGAAATCGACGACGGTTCTCAGACAACATGACGGGAAGCTATGGAACTGGGAAGGCTGCAGCGACAATTCGGGATGTTGCGCAGGATCATGCACACACGTTTGGAACTATGCCCAGGCCATACCTCATCTTTTTCCTAAGCTCGAACGAACACTCAGGGAGACCGAGTTCAACCAGAGCCAGGATATTGACGGACATCAGACATTCAGGGCGGCCCTGCCGATACGACCGGTGGCAACCACATTTTACGCTGCTGCCGACGGACAGCTCGGAGGTATTATGAAAGTGTACCGCGACTGGCACATCAGCGGCAATACTGACTGGCTCAGAAGAATTTATCCCAAGGTGACGGTAAGCATGAATTACTGCATAGAAACATGGGATCCTGAGAAAAAGGGAACGCTTGAGGAGCCGCATCATAATACATATGACATAGAATTCTGGGGACCCGACGGAATGTGCACCAGCTTCTACCTGGGAGCCCTCAGGGCCGTATCCGAGATGGGAAAATCGCTTGGTGAGGATGTTTCCCGTTATGAGGAACTTTACAAAAAGGGAAAACAGTTTATGGAAGCTGACCTGTATGACGGGGAGTACTTCATTCAGAAAATCCAGTGGAAAGGGCTGCATGCCAAAGATCCCGTCGAGGCTTCTATCGGATCGTGGAGCAGCGATTATTCGGAAGAAGCAAAGCTGCTGCTGGAGAAGGAGGGTCCGAAATACCAATACGGCAAAGGCTGCCTCTCCGACGGGGTGCTCGGATCATGGATCGCCGAGGTATGCGGACTGAAGAATATCATCGACCCGGTAAAAGTAACAAGCCACCTCAACTCGGTATTCCGTTATAATTTCAAGACAACCCTTAAGAATCATTCAAACCCGCAGCGCCCCACCTATGCATTCGGAGATGAGGGTGGGCTTCTCCTCTGTACATGGCCGAAAGGTGAAATGCTTTCACTTCCGTTCGTCTATTGCAATGAGGTCTGGACGGGAATAGAATACCAGGTGGCATCTCACCTGATGATGATGGGGGAAGTTGAGAAAGGCCTTAAAATCGTTCAGACAGCACGGAGCAGGTATGACGGCCGGTTCAGGAATCCGTTCAACGAGTACGAGTGCGGCCACTGGTATGCAAGGGCCCTGGCCAGCTATGCCCTTCTGCAGGGACTGACAGGAGTGAGGTATGACGCCATATCGCGGACATTGTACATGAATTCGCGGACCGGAGATTTTACTTCATTTATCTCAACGGAAACTGGGTTCGGAAATACAGGACTTAAAGGGGGAAAACCTTTCCTTAATGTTGTTTACGGCGAAATTCCCGTTACGGAATTTGTGGTCATATAATTAATGCCATCCGGACTCTTCGCGTACCTGTCACAACGGAAACATTGTTATCTGTAGTGATAGAGTGAGATTTTCTGAATAGTGTAGTCATTCCCCTGAAATCTTGTCCCGGTACCCGACCATGTACTTGCGTGGGTCTCATCGCCGTTAAGCCTCCTTGATGGGATAAATCGGCCATTGATGAATGTTCCTTCATCCACCGCATCGATACCAATTCTCTCCGGACCGTTTTCGGGGTAAAAGAATAAATCCAGATTTTTAGCGGCAGCCAGGAACTCACCGGCACCTGTATTGACTATTAATCCTCCGGTCATACCGGATGCTGAATAATTTGCCAGGGATGCCCTGATCCTGTAGCCGCCCAGGAACAGTTCCTGCTCCCTGGTCCTCTCATCCACCAGTATGCCCCTCATGGTTCCATTACCCTGATGCTCCAGGATAAGCTGTGATAAATTACCGAGTACGGCATATGCTCCGTCGAGCGGATCATTATTCCCGTAGGCGGGATTATCTATTCCGAAAGGAGCAAAGCAACCGGCACCATATTCGCCGAATGCAAAAAACGCCCTTGCTGCTCCTGCTTCTCCTCCCCTGGTCTCGGGGATAAAGAGCGGATTGCCGCTGCGGGTAAATTCATCACATACCCATCTGAAATCGTCTATGTAAATGTCGGGGGCAATGAAATCGACTGACGGGGCTCCTGCTCTCCAAACGTCAATTACCTGGGGTAGAGGGCCGCCTGACGGATATCGCCCCGGCCATCTTGTCGTCGGTTGTTTCAGCCATGCATTTACATATACCGGAATGGGATATTCCTTTTTTCCGGCTGCAGCTATCCGTTCAATATACCTTGCATAATTCCATGCCATAAAGAGCTCCTCGGTGTAATAGGAGTAGAACTTCCAGTCCTTTTCCAGGGGCCTGAGAACTCCTTTTCCAAAGACTTCCTCCCAGGTGCCGGTTGTTTTAAGACCGTTCCTCTTCCAGACATTCAGCAGCTCAGGGAAAAGATCATCCCTGTGATGCACGAGATAATCCATAAGTTCTCCCGGAACAGGTCCGTTAAACGCTGAATTGGCAGTTTCCGAGAAATCCCGCCTGGCGTTGCCGGGTGTTTCACCCATATTGTCAAGGATCCCTGCCTCGTTTTCAACCTGCATCATTATGACGGTGCCATATTTTTCATCAACCATCCTGATATGCTGCATGAGCCGTGCATAGGCTTCTGCATCCGCCTGACATGAAGCTTCACCGAAGGTTGACAGAATCTCAAGGGTCTTCCCGTTTTCATCCTTTACCCTGGGATATTTTTGATAATCCTTTTTAACCCATGACGGTATATATATCGATCCGCCGTTTTTCCAGCTGCCGAACCATATCAGAACAAGCTTGAGGCCGGCTTCACGTGCTCCGGTTATAATGCTGTCGACAAGGGTGAAATCGAATTTTCCCTTTTCCGGTTCCGTCAGTTCCCATGAGACAGTTGCAATCACGCAGTTAAGATTCTTTTCAGCCATTCTTTTCCATACAGGCCGCATATATTCCAGCCCGCCGCAGGTCGAATTATGAAGTTCCCCGGAAATAAGGAGCATTGGTTTCCCTCCCACAACCAGCCGGGCAGCTGATCCATGTTTTTCAAGGTACGGTATATGAGAACCGGGATTGCCGGGATCTTTTTTATTGCCCGTATCTTCATTGCTGCCACATCCGGCTGCAATGAGAACGAAGAATAATACCAGCTTTAATAATGATATTCTCGTCATGATTTACCTGGGTTTAATTGACTGTTCTTGTTCCTGGATTCATTATTTATAACTGTCGGGATTCCGTATATTTATTTAGCGGTTTCTTGTCCGGGGTTCCATCCGGCCATTTGCCGGGTTGCATGCGTGCAGGATCATCGGAGTATTTAACCTGATGGCTTTCTGGTGCCATGTTTGTTCCGGGTTGCTGTTATTTCTTTCACAGTAGTTGCCTTTATCAGAAAATCATGAATTTCGATCCGGTCATTCAGCTTTTCTGAAAAAATGATTCCCTTCAGGGTTATATATGAGGTTAAAGGCCTCCGCGAGAATATCAATATCGAAGGTTTTTGCGTAAAACAACTCACCGTCAATATGGAAGGGGACCTCATCGGTAAATCCGATTCTCAGTCCTGCTGTACGGTAATAAGACACCCTTTTGTCGAATATGTGCTTCCCGGCGGGAACCTTCAGCAGCAACCTGAACCGCTGAAACAGGTTCAGCCGCCTGATCGCACAAACATCGAGGAGAGAATCGTTGGCAATGGCTTCGGGCGTAAGCAGGAACCCACCGGCAAACCGGCGGCCTATTGACACGGTGTTGATAAAGCAATCGGTTTCGCTGGTTATGCCATCGTTACTAATCACCATTTGCCTTTCCCTGAAGAAAAAAAGATTTTTAATAATGTGCCACAGATATTTCCGCGAACCACCCTTTTTCAGGACACCCGGTTCAATATAGTTTTCGGAAGCAACCTGGGCGTCAAAACCCAGTCCCATCCCGTTGAGAAAAATCTTGCCGTTAACCCTTCCGGCATCCATCCTGATTGTGTTCCTACGGAAAAGCGTATCCCATTCCTTTTTGCCGAACCGGCCGGGAAATCCCAGTATCTGAATGAAATCATTACCTGATCCTGCCGGGACAACGCCCAATGTAACGTTCTCAACACCTGCAAGGGTTTGTGCAATTTCATTGATTGTTCCGTCGCCGCCCACACCTATGATGTTTGAAAATCCCCTGGCATGATACTCACCGGCCAGCTCTGATGCATGCCCCGGATATTTGGTCAGTACAACCTCTCCTTCGGCATGATGCTCCGGTATCATTTTTTCAATTTCCCCGACAAGGGTTCCTGCGAAGCCATTCCCGGCCGTAGGGTTTACTATGAAAATCCATTTATCTTCCTGCATGCGCAATATTCAATGGGAGGCTGATTCGATTACAGATTTTACAATATTAATAATTTCGTCGTCACTTTTGCCAGTCAGTTCTTCTTTTCCCAGGGGCTTGTGTATGACGACACTGAGTTTTGAACCAAAATCAATATAGAACCTGTTCTTGGGCTTCAGTTCATAGAAGCCGTTCAGGGTAACCGGAAGAATGGAAATATCCCTGGTCCTGAACAGGTAGATAAAGCCCCTGTAGAAAGGATTTATCCTGCCATCAAGAGTCCTGGTGCCTTCAGGGAAAAGCGCAACCGAACCCGAACCGGCCCTTTCCATCAGCTGCCTGACCATGTTCCTTGTGTTCCTGACCGTTGGCTCCCTGAAGGGCACATATCCGGTAAGCCTGAGGAATTGTCCGAAGACAGGGATCCTTAAAAGCCTTTCATGTCCAAACCATGATACTTCCGGATAAAAGGACGTTATTGCAACAATATCGAAAAGACTGGCATGATTGGCAAGAAGGATGTACTTTTCTCCTTTTCTTATATTCTCCCTGCCGGAGACAAAAAGCTTCTTTCCCATCAGCAGGAAGACCAGTTCCGACCACTTCCCGATAAGGAACCGGACTATTTTCCTTCCCCCGGACAGGGATATTATTATCACGAGGAACAACCCTGCTGCTGTTATGGCATATAGCATTGCAAAAACCGGGACGGTAAGCAGGGAATATAGTCCCTGGTTCAGGCGTGCAGCAGCAAGCCTGCGGTCAGGAAGAGTTACTGTTTTGAAATTCAGGACCAATTCACTGAATTAACTTATTGTTCTTTACCTATTTTCCCGAATTGCTCACAAAAGCAATCTGCCGGCTGTCGGGGGACCATGAAGGCACATTTATCGTACCCTGTCCGCCGTAGAGATAAGCTATCACCCTGGGTTTCCCGCCCGAAACCGGCATCAGCCTGAGCATTACACGCTTATATGAGGGATGGCTGTTTACCTCTATATCGGAGGGGAATGAAATGAATACGATCCATTTCCCGTCGGGTGAAATGTGCGGGAACCAGTTGTAGTAATCGTCATCGGTAAGCTGCTCCCTCCCGGTGCCGTCAGGCTTCATCCTCCAGAGCTGCATGGTGCCGGTATGACTGCCATTGTAATAAATATATTTTCCGTCGGGAGAATATTCACATCCGTCAACATGTTCGCCCGGCTTCAGGTCAGTCAGGGCTTGTTCACTGCCGCCATTTACCGGTTTGCGGTAGATATTGTAAACACTTTTCCCGTCACGTTGACCAACATAAACCACTTCTTTATTGTTAGGGGCCCATCCGTGGAAATAGGAAGGCGTATTTTCGGTCACCAGCCTGGGTTCTCCCCCCTTGAGGGGAAGAACATACACTGTTGAGCCGCCCCCCGGCATTCCTTCCCTATGACTGCTGATGGCCAGCAGTTTGCCGTTGAAGGAAATGCCATGGTCATTGTTGTTCCTGTCAACTGAACCGGTATTCAGCTTAACCAGGCTGCCACCGGTAACCGGTATTTTATAAAGCAGTCCGTCCATGTTGAAAAGCAGCTGCCTGCCGTCGGGCATCCAGTTCGGTGCTTCAAAACGCCCAGGTTTTTCATATATCACTTTCCTCATCCCGGTAAAAACATCCATTGTCTCAAGTCGGCATCCGAGATAGCCTTCTTTATCGGGGTCGTAATTATCCGGCACCGGCCTGTCGATCCTGACGTTCCAGACTTTAACCTCTTCAATTGCCTGCGGTTCATGGGCGCAGACAAACAATCCTGCAAGTATTTCATCCGGCATATTCTGCATTTCATGCGAACCGATCTCCTCGAGAACCTCCCCGCTGTGGGCGGCCCTCATGATTATCCTTTTTCCTGAACGTTCAATCTGGATGATGTCATAGGCAGAACCCTTTGCAAATATCTCGTCCTGGGGATCCCGCATCGAAGCCCCTTCCTCACCCCTCCACTGGAGAACGGTCAGCCCGTCACCATGAACTACAGCTGATATATGAGGAGACTTTTCCCCTGTCGACCAACGCAACATCCATCCGGTTTTACGGTGCTCATTTGTACCTTTCCCAACAAACCTGAAATCAGCGGTCATTATAAAATCTCCCTTAAGCCTGTTGAACAGGTAATGAAATTCATCGCGGTCAAACCAGATGTTGTAGCCCGATCCCCTGAGAGTGTAGATCTGTTCTGCCGGATCATATGCCGATGAACCGGGATTAAGAGGATTGCCTATGTCGGAGCTGTTGCTGAATATACCGACAGACTGCCCGGTTAATGATGATAAATTAAGGGCAAGGCAGAAAATAAAGAGGAAAGCGTATTTCATAGGTCAAGTGTAAATAATTATGGTTTTCAAGTTAGATTTTTCAAATTTATTGATTTTACCTTATGTTTTGTAAAATATCATGTCTAATATCAAATCAGTTGAGGATTAGGTTATATATGAAATAAATTTTTAAATTTAATCCGGGTTTGAAAACAGCCTGATCAAAGGGCAGAAACCAGAAATTTCCGTAATTACCTAAACAACTATTTAAATGGATGAGATTCTTAACAAGATTGCCCGTTGCATACAATCGGGGAAGATAGATAAAGTTTCGCCTTATCCGCCTGATATGAAGGGAGAGGACGGGGCCGACGAGCTTACGAAGTTTGCCCTCGAAAACGGGATAAAACCTGACCAGGTCCTTGATCTGGCTCTGATCCCGGCTATGGAAACCGTTGGTGACCGTTTCAGCAGGAAAGAAATTTACGTTCCCCAGATGCTGATGTCGGCTAAGGCAATGAACAGCGCAATGAAGCACCTTAAGCCTTTTTTCCAGTCGGGTGAAACAAAGCGGAAAGGGAAATTCATAATCGGTACGGTTGCCGGAGATCTTCATGACATTGGCAAAAACCTGGTTTCAATGATGATTGAGGGAGGTGGCTGGGAAGTGATCGACCTTGGGGTGGATGTCAGTACCGAAAAATTCATGAAAGCCATCGGGGAGAATCCCCAGGCGGCAGTGGGCCTGTCGGCCCTTCTTACAACCACCATGGAAAACATGAAGAAGACCGTTGCCGTGATCAAAGACAGTTACGCTGACACCCGTATCCTCATTGGCGGAGCTCCTGTCACCTGGGAATATTGCGAAAAAATAGGCGCTGACTTTTATTCTCCCGACCCCCAGGGTGCTGTGAATTACCTCAAGCAGCTGGTTGCCTGAACACAGTAGGCCATATGAAAACAGTGCTTAAAGGAAGGACAAGGGAGGTGGTTATTGATACCGATGGCCCTGTGATTATTATCGGTGAATCGATAAACCCCACCCGGCGACGGAAGCTCGTTTCCACACTCGAGGCAGGTGATTTCGGCTATCTCCTTGAACTTGCGGAGAGCCAGATAAATGCAGGGGCAGAGGTGCTTGATGTCAATGTCGGCTATCCCGGCGTTGACGATGTAAGGCTTCTTCCGGCTGCAGTCATGGCCATTCAGGAGAGGTTCGACGTACCATTATGCATTGATTCTCCCAATCCTGCTGCCATTGAGGCAGCTCTTAAGGCAGCCCGCGGAAAATGCCTTATCAATTCGGTGAACGGCAAGGAAGCCTCACTCTCGGGTATCCTTCCGCTGGCCCGGGATCACGGGGCGGCGATCATAGGCCTGTGCATGGACGATGACGGAATAACCAATGACCCCGGGAAAAGACTTGCAATTGCAGAAAAGATCATTGAACGATCCGTAAAAACGGGAGTCTGTGAAGAGGATATTGTTATTGATCCCCTTGCCATGGCTGTCAGTGCAGAACCCATGGCATGCATGACCACTCTGGAGACGATAAAGCTTGTCCGACAGAACCTGGGACTTAATATCACCATCGGGGCCAGCAATATTTCATTCGGGCTGCCGGGGAGGGAAACACTTAATGCTGCATTTATGGCTATTTGCATCCAGAACGGCCTGACATGCCCCATTGCCAATCCTGAAAAGATAACCTCCACCGTCCTGGCAACTGATCTGATCATGGGCAGGGATGATTTTGCGGTAAGGTTCATCATGCATTTTCAGGATCAGACCCGGTAATTACCCTAGTTCCTGCCGTAAAAGTGCAAACTGTATAATGTCAGGTATAAAACCCAATCGCAGATGGCAGCCTGCCTATTATCCTTTCAGAAAGGAAAAACCGGGCAAGCGCCTACTTGCCAGGCTCGAACTCATGATAAAGGGTCCCCTGTTCGGGTGCCGCATGTGCGGCAACTGCCTGCTCCAGGAAACGGCATTCATTTGCCCGATGGAATGCCCGAAGGGCCTCAGGAACGGACCATGCGGGGGAATCACCCCCGAGAAGCTATGCTATGTTGATACAACACGCAAATGTGTCTGGTATTGCATATATGAAAGGGCACAACGTACAGGCAGGGAAAAAACGCTTCTCGAGGTCCTGCCTCCCCTCGACTGGAACAAAACCGGAACTGAAACCTGGGGCGGCGTAATAAAACAGGTCAGGGCCGTCGGCACGGGGAAATTCATTTCTTCATTGTTTGCCAGGGACAAGAAAAGGAAATCAGAGATCTGGGATTCGGTGTTCAGGACCATTCGTCAGCCTGAATGGTGGAACGGGGATTCTGAATATCATCCGCCCTCTTATGCCGAACCGGTTTCGGAGCTGGAAAGAAAACTGAGAGCTGGTGAGTTTGTGGTTGTGACCGAAGTCACTCCTCCGCTTAGTTCGGATACCAGGAAGCTTAAAGAGAACCTGGCCATGGTAAGCCAATATGTTGCAGCCGTCAATTTCACCGATGCGTCGTCGGCAGTACCTAGAATGTCGGGCATTGCCTGCTGCAAATCCGCCACAGACCTGAACATTGAGCCGGTTTTCCAGATAACTGCCCGCGATGCAACCAGGACCAGCCTTCAGGCGACGGCTGTCGGAGTCAACAACCTCGGGATAAAAAACATATTGTGCCTGACCGGCGACAATCCGGTAGTGGGCCCTCATCCGGCGGCCGATCTCAGCATGCTTGACCTGGATTCGGTTCAGATGCTCTGGATATTGAGGAGAATGAGAGATGAGGGTATTTATCTCGACGGACGCAGAATGAAATACCCTCCGGTATTCTTCCTCGGCGCAGCTACCTCACCCTTCGCCTCCGATCCGGCGCTTCAGGCAATAAAGGATCAGAAAAAGGTCAATGCCGGGGCACAGTTTTTCCAGACCAACCTGATCTTTGAACCCGACAGGCTGGATCCATGGCTGGAGAACCTGGAAAAACGGAACGTCCTTGACAAAGTGTACATTCTTGCAGGCGTTGCGCCGCTGAAAAGCTACAAGACGGCACTTTACCTGCATGAGAAGGTCCCTGGGGTCTGCCTTCCGGAAAAGATCCTGAGCAGGATGGAAAAAGCAGGTGAAAAATCAGCCGAAGAAGGCATACAGATCGCCCTTGAACTGATCAGCTCAATTAAGGGAAAGAAAGGCATAAGCGGAATTCATATAATGACCCTCGGCCGGGAAGAAGCAGTGGGCAGAATAGTAAAAGAGGCAGGTCTCTGACCCGGTTTGTCTTTTTAAACATTACCTTTATCCGGCCTGTAATGATTATATCAAAAAGGAACCCGGAAAGACGGTTATTAAGGAAGGTTCTGCCGGGAAAGATCACCAGTGCACAAAAAACATGAAGGGTAAAAATTTTTCATTCAACATATCAGAACTGGATCTCAGTGTTCCAAGGATCGGGCAAATGCTCAACTTCGGGGAAGGTGAGTGCGAAGGCGTATTTTCCGAAATGATTTTTTCGGCTCTGGAAGAAGCTGAAAAACTGCCGCCTGCCAGGGCTGAATATACCATCTTTGAAGCAGTAAAGTTCAGCGATGCGGAAAAGACCATTGAAATAAACGATATAATATTTGAGGTCAACAGGATCGTATCATCACAGTTAAGAGGCTCCGATTCCATAGCCGTATTCCTGTGTACCGCCGGACCCGGGATAAGTGAAAAAAGCAGGCAGGCAATGGAGGCAGGAGACCTGTTAACAGGTTACATATATGATGCTGTCGGTAATGAGATCGTAGATGCTGCTTTTAATCTGTTATACAAAGACCTGCAGAAGCACACGGAAGTTTCGGGAAAGAAGCTGACCAACAGATATAACCCGGGGTACTGTGACTGGAAGGTTGATGAGCAGGAAAAGCTTTTCAGGCTCATGCCGGATAATTACTGCGGCATCAGGCTGAATTCGTCGGCACTGATGGATCCTGAAAAATCGGTCAGCGGTTTTATCGGGATCGGACGCAATGTCAGATTCAACAGCTTCACCTGTGGTTTGTGCGACAGGACTGACTGCATTTACAGGAACATCAAAGACAAAGAATAAAAAGACTCATTACAGGGCAACAAAACACTTAAGAGCCGGCGATCGGGGTAATCCTTTCCCGAAATTCATGGATGAAGTTAATTTCAGATGCTTTTTATTTTAAATTTGTTTGATGATGCTTCGGGAAAACCGGTTATGTCACCCGGGGAATCGGGTGCTCAGGATAATTAAGATAAATACAGGTCAGTATGTTTTTTCTGGGAATCGATGTGGGCAGCTCTTCCGTAAAGGTATCCGTGATTGACGGGGAATCCGGAAAATGTCTTGCAACTGCCTATTCCCCCAAAGAGGAAATGAAGATCCTTTCAGCGAAACCCGGGTGGGCCGAGCAGGAGCCTGAGGAATGGTGGTTTAATCTGCGGCTCGCGGTGCAGGAATGCACAAGCCGGCTTGGTCCGGAAAGCAGCAGGATAGGTGCCGTAGGCATCGCGTACCAGATGCACGGACTGGTGATAATTGACAGGAACGGTTCCGTTTTACGGCCTGCAATAATATGGTGCGACAGCAGGGCCGTCAGTTACGGTGAAAGGATGTTCAACGGTCTCGGCAGTGAATTCTGCCTGTCGCATCTCCTCAACTCGCCGGGGAATTTCACGGCCGCAAAGCTTGCCTGGGTTAAGGAAAATGAGCCGGAGATATACGATAAAATTTACAAGGTGCTGCTCCCGGGCGATTATATTGCACTGAGGATGACGGGAGAAATAAAAACATCATACTCGGGTCTTTCTGAAGGGATCTTCTGGGATTACATAAGATCGGACATCTCGCCGGAGTTGATGGATTTTTTTGCTTTCAACAGGGACCTGCTTGCAAAGCCTGAGGATTCATTCTCACTTCAGGGCTGCCTGACACCCGGCGTGGCTGCCGATCTCGGGCTGCCTGAAGGGATCCCGGTGGCATACAGGGCCGGCGATCAGCCGAACAATGCCCTCTCGCTCAATGTTCTTGACCCGGGGGAGGTTGCAGCAACCGCCGGCACCTCTGGCGTAATATACGGGATCACCGACCAGACAAAATATGACAGGCTTTCAAGGGTGAATACCTTCCTTCATGTAAATCATTCTGTACGGAAACCGCGCCTGGGAGTTCTATTATGCATTAACGGGACCGGGATCCTTAACTCCTGGCTCAAAAAACAAGCCGGATGCGGCAGGTCGTATGAGGAAATGAACCTCCTGGCTGCCGGGACTGAGCCGGGTGCCGACGGACTTGCCATTCTTCCCTTCGGCAACGGAGCCGAGAGAATACTGATGAACAGGGACATCGGATGCAGGATCAGCGGCCTGAATTTCAACAGGCACTCAAATGCCCATCTTTACAGGGCCGCCCAGGAAGGGATAGCTTTTGCATTCAGGTACGGTCTGGATATAATGAAGGAAACCGGCATTGATCCCGATGTTATCAGGACGGGCAGCGCCAATCTGTTCCTGAGTCCTGTTTTCAGGGAAACCCTGGCATGCATTACGGGAGTGGAGATACATCTGTACAATACCGACGGATCGCTCGGTGCCGCCCGCGGTGCAGGAATCGGATGCGGGTACTACAAATCGGCCGGAGAAGCATTTGCAGGCCTTGCAGCTGTGGGAAAGCACGGCCCCGACAGTAAAAGAACCCGGGCTTACGACGAAGCATATCACAGATGGAAAGAGCTTCTTTCCTCAGTTTGAAAATAATGTTCAGATCAGCAATAATCATTTTAAATTCATCAGTATGATTTACAAGGGTGTAAAAGAATTTTATCCCGGAATAGGGAAAATTGAATACGAGGGGAAAAAGTCAAAAAATCCCCTTGCTTTCAGGTGGTATGATCCCGAACAGGTGATCGCAGGGAAAAAGATGAAGGATCACCTGCGTTTTGCCATTGCCTTCTGGCACTCATTCTGTGGCGACGGTACGGACCAGTTCGGTGATGCCACGCATGCCTACCCGTGGAGCAGCCTTAAGGGCGATGAAAAGATCAGGCAGAAACTGGATGCTGCCTTTGAGTTTGTTACAAAAATAGGGGCTCAATTCTATTGTTTTCATGATGTGGATGTTGTGGGGAATGAAGGTTCGGTTCTCGACCTGGAGAAACGCCTTGCCAGGTATGTGCCTGTCATGAAGACAATGCAGGAACAGACCGGTGTCAGGCTCCTCTGGGGCACATCAAATCTTTTTTCCCATCCCCGCTACATGAACGGTGCGGCAACCAACCCCGATTTCAATGTGCTGACCAATGTGGCCGTTCAGCTAAGGAACGCGATCGATGCAACTATCGAGCTGGGAGGGGAGAACTATGTTTTCTGGGGCGGACGGGAAGGATACATGACCCTTCACAACACCGACATGAAACGCGAACTCGATCATATGGCAATGATGCTTACCCTTGCCCGCGATTACGGAAGGAAGAGAGGTTTCAGGGGCACATTCCTGATTGAACCCAAACCAATGGAGCCCACCAAGCATCAATATGACTATGATTCGGCCTCCATCATCGGATTTTTACATAAATACGGGCTGGACAAGGATTTCAAGCTCAACCTTGAGACCAATCATGCAATACTGGCAGGACATACCTTCCAACACGAACTCCAGGTTGCTGCCGATGCCGGAATGCTGGGGAGCATTGATGCCAACAAGGGCGACTATCAGAACGGCTGGGATACAGACGAGTTCCCGACCAATATCTATGAAATAACCGAAGCAATGATGGTGATCCTCCAGGCGGGAGGATTTAAAACGGGCGGCATTAATTTCGATGCGCATATAAGAAGGAATTCAACTGATCCGGAGGACCTTTTCATAGCGCATATAAGCGGAATGGACACCTTTGCAAGGGCACTGTACATTGCCGACAGGATCCTGGATGAAAGTAATTATCTGATGATCAGGAAGAAAAGATACGAATCCTTTGATTCGGGTCCCGGTAAGGATTTCGAGGAAGGTAAACTTACGCTGGAGGATCTCAGGGAGATTGCCCTTAAAAGCGGGGAGCCTGAGGTGAGAAGCGGAAAACAGGAACTGCTCGAGCAGCTGATAAATATATACCTGGAATAAATTATCTCCCAGCCCGGTCAGAGCTGCAATAATCTGCGATCCTGTTTTTAGCTGTCACTTACCCCTGTGTTGCGGTTATAATGAAATCAGGGGGTTCGGCAACTGATCTCTTGACCTTGCACAATCCTGCCACATGAAGGATTGATGACTTGTATTTCTCAGGAAAATCAGGGGGTAATTTTATTTCAATGTTAACCTCTTCGGGCAGGCCCGTCTCATTGTTGTACCGGACGGTCTGGGTCAGTTTTATGTTTTCAGCCGGGATCTGCCTGTTATCGCAGAATGATTTCACATAAACGCCCGTGCAGGTGGCGATCGATGCCAGGTAAAGGTCAAAGGGAGCGGGTGCAGTGCCGCCGCCGCCATTGTCAGTCGGTTGATCCGTTCTGATACTGTGTCCGTTGTAATGTGCCGTAACCACTTTCCCTCCGTCAAAGGTGATTTCCATCATAAGGCATGAGATTTAAAGATTCCGGATGATACCATGTTTCCTGAATACAGGACCAGGTACCTTTTTGGTCAGCAAAAATACATCAAATTGTTTTGTGAAGGATCACTTTCCGTGAAAAAGCGGATAAATCCGGGTCAGGATCCGCCCGGTAAGTTCTGCTGCCCTGTCGTGCTGATACGATTGAAAAAGATGCCCCTGTGAGTCATTATGCCGTCAGGCCGGGAATCACAGGGGCAAAATGAGTTGTGACAAAAGAGCTTATTTCTTTTTGATGACCGTGCTCAGCACTTTTTCCTTGTCAAGCTTTTTTGTGCAGAAGAACCAGTCGTAGCAGGTCATGTCATTCTTGCTTTCCATTCTTTCCTTTGCAACTCCGCAGGAGCCGGCAGTAGGAACAATCACGTCGTCACCCGGACGCCAGTCGGCGGGAAGTGCTACAGAGAAAGCATCGGCGGTCTGCAATCCGATGAGAACCCTGTAAATCTCCTCGAAGTTCCGTCCAAGGCTGAGCGGATAATAAATAATCGTGCGGATGATACCCTGCGGATCAATGAAGAAGACTGCCCTCACAGCTTTCGTGGAACTTTCACCCGGTTGCAGCATCCCGTAGGTTTTTGCAACTTCCATGGTAATGTCCTCAATGAGCGGAAAGGTAACCTCAACATTCTTCATTCCCTTGTATTCTATCTTTTCCTTTATTGTGCGGAGCCATGCAATATGGCTGTAGAGCCCGTCGACTGAAAGCCCTACCAGTTTGCAGTTTGCCTCGTTGAATTGTTTTTCCATGGTGGCGAATGTCATGAATTCCGATGTGCAGACTGGCGTGAAATCGGCGGGATGGCTGAAAAGAATCACCCAGCTTCCCTTGTAGTCGGACGGGAAATTGATGTCTCCCTGTGTTGTAACAGCTTTGAATTCAGGGGCCTTTTCCCCTATGCGCGGCATTGTGTAAGTTTTTTCTTCCATAATATGTATTTTAATGAGTAAATAAAAAATTAATCATCATTTGATGCAGATTGTTTTCCGGGGGAATCTGGCCGGCCCGGATCAGGAATTTCATATCTCCCCGGGCGGCAATTCCCATTTGAACCCTCTGCCTATCTTCTTTTCATCAGCATGAAATCGAGATCTTCCTTCAGGGCAACAAGATCTTCCTCATGCTCAACCTCATCGGCCAGGATGCGCAGTATTATGTCGTAGGTAACCGGATCGCCTTCCCTGGTAAGGTCGAGCAGGTGGCTGTAGGTTTTAATAGCGCATTGCTCACCCTTGATATTCTGGTTAAGAACTTCCTCCACATACTCATCAGTGGGGGCATCATAGCCGCAGTTCGTCATTTTGAACCAGTCTTCGGGCGTCAGCAGGGGCGTTCCACCGAGCTGAACTATCCTTGTGACCAGCAGTTGCGCATGCCCCAGCTCTTCCGTGGCATGGAGGTCGAGCTCGCTGATAACTGCGTCTTTCATCGGACCCTTGACAACCTTTGCCCCGATCCAGTACTGATAATAGGCCAGCCACTCGTCGGCCAGGGCCTTGTTAAGGAGATTGATGAGGCTGTCAACATCCATTTTTACGATTGATCTTCCAATTTCTGCCATAGTGTTATGATTTAGTGCTTGAAATTATCTTTTTCCCTGCCGCCTGTAAACCCGTCCGCCGATGATCACGCGATTGCATTTTCCCCTGACACGTTCCTTTCATGAGGCCTGGCGGTTATTCACGAATTTCCCTATTATCTGAAGCTTAATGTCTTCAACCACAAAGTTCGGAATTCTCTTTTTGCTGAAGTAGTCTTCGAGGATTTTATTCAGATCTTCGTCATAAAAATCTTCTATACGCTCAGTGTCGGCACAATAAAGATGATGATGCATTTCCTTTACGGCATCATACCTCAGTATCTCATCGCCGGTTTTTACCCTTGTTATTATTCCTTTGGCCACGAAGGTCTCAAGGTTCTTGTAAACGGTTCCTACTGAAATATGGGGATGATTAACCCTCAGATAATCTATTATATCCTCTGCGGTGGGATGATTGTGCAGATCGAGGAGTGCCGCGAGCAGTGCTGTTCTCTGCGGCGTCACCTTCAGGTTGTTCCCGACAAGGATCTTTATGACCTGGTTGTTATCCATTAATAATAATTATTAGATAATAATGATTATTATTTAATACAGAGTTCAAATTTAAATATATATTCATTGAATTCCAAATATTTTTATCAACAATCTGAATTTCCGGGCTTTCAGGCTGTTATAATTCCTGCCGGAGAGTGGTTCCTGCCTGATGTGCTGTTATTTCCAGTTTGTAAATGGGAGTCATTTTGTGGGCACGACGGAAACACAATATTTCCCGGATAAACACAACGATCCTTCCCGGCGTACATAATGATCACTTTTCCGGCTGGGACTACGTTGAGGCAGGATTATTTTGAACTTCCAACAATAAATCGGACAATTTATTTAAGCATCCAATGTATTTCCTTCCCCGGTTGTTCTTAGTGGATGCTACCTCCGGAAAGGGAGCAGTCAGTCCTGAATAAACAATGAACATTCCACCGATAAATCATATTTCAGATGGACATAGATATCAAATGAAAATATCTGAATTTAACTGTTGCTAATTAAGGGAAGCTTTCAATTGAACAGGTACTGGCCGGGAAGGACAAAAAAACCATCAATAAGGTATATTACAACATGCTCAAGAACCTTAACGGGATGAAACAGGGAAGCAAGAAAATGATGAAGGAGATGGAAATCAGGGACAACCTTGAGCAGATACAGGCATTGCTCCAAAGCATGTAAGTTTATCCATATCCGGAAAGGCCGGCGGTTTGTAATACCTCAGATGGAGAACGGTGCAGTGTGAAGAATCGTTACCGGCGGTTACCGGTTGGCGTTCTTGTCCATCATGTTTGCAAACAATTACCATTGCGGAGTTCCATTATCAATGTGTGTGTCGGTTTGGTCTGTGCCTGGTCCTGTGCGGCTTTGGCCATGTGCTTGCAAAATGCGTGGGTTAATATTGGCCGTAAATACTTATTCCTCCACCAAAATATTGCTGTTTTAAGTGTTCATAGACTAAATTCGTTTTTAAGTCAACGTCGTCTGTTTGATAAGTCGGGTATGGCAAGGTTTCAAATAAAGTCTTGCTTACTGTGTTGTAAACGGCAGCTGCTGTTACCGATTTAGCCGACCATTGTTCAACTTTTAATTTGTCCTGTTTCAGCTCGTCAAGTAGTTCAATGGATATTTTTTTGATTTTGTTTTTCTCTTTTTCCTCTAATTTTTTCCCGTATCTCAGAATGTCGAAAATGGCTTTTTGCTCATCTGTCAGTCCTTCCCGTTTGGTGTCTGCTTCTTCTTCTGAATATGAATTAACCAGTTCAATCAATTTTCTGAATGTCTCTTTGATTACAACTTCATCTTTTCCTCTGTTGTATTCTTCAATGATTTCCTGATAGCGTTTGTAAAAGTCAACTGTCATTGGGTTGCGTTCTACCATTCGCTTTAGTTGCTTTTCTACTTTGTCCTTGAGTGACTGAACTGCTGCATTCTTATTTTCGGTTTTCAGAAAGTATTTTTCCAACATATCGAAGTCTAAGCCGCTAAGGTCAATTATTTTTCCTTCGTTCTGGTTGTGTTTCGCAACCATATTTTCTATGGATTCGTCCACCACATCCTGAATTTTACGCATAAGGTACGTTACATCTGCACTTTCAACATTATCTTCAATAGCAGTGTAAATTACATCAATAGCGTTCTTTCTTGGTGCATATTTAAATAATATTTTGTCAGGCTGAAGTGCTTTATATTTCCTGAAAACTTCTCTCGCCAGAACCTGGAATTTGCGTTTTGTTTCGTCATTGGTATAAACGGCATTCACCGCTTTTTCCAGTGCGGCCAATTTGTGCAAACCGTCAGCATTGATGAGTTCCTTCAAATCAAAATTTACCTCGTCTTTCAAAAATGTTTCAGTCGCTTCCAAAGCTTCTTCCAACTGCCTGATGAGTTCATCTTTTGGTCTGACAGGTGGTTCGGATTCCCCTCCATCACCTCTACCGGCTCCGCCTCCGCCGTCACCACCTTCGTCAGCATCTGATCCATATACAGCCAAAGCATCCAACAAAGCAGCATAAGTTTCAATATAGTCCACTATCAGACCATTGTTTTTTCCTTCATTGATACGGTTGGCTCTTGCAATAGCCTGCATCAATGTATGCGACTTCAATGGTTTGTCCAGGTACAAAGTTGAAAGGCAGGGAACATCGAATCCCGTGATCCACATCGCACAAACAATCACCAGACGGAAGGGGTCATTTTCATCTTTGAACCTTGTTTCAAGGTCCTGGGTATTCATTTTCACCCGATGCGGCTCAATGTCCAGATCCCATTTTTGGAATTTCTGTATTTCGTTTTGCTCAGAACTTATTACCACACAAATCTCTGTTTCTTTTATCCATTGCAGTTCGCGGCTTTTCTCCAATAGTTCCTGATCGCCATATTTTCCTTTGGAAACTTCTTTTTCCAATTGCTCCACATATTTTCCCCAATGCTCCGTAATCAGGTCATACATTTTTACGGCAGTGAGTTTATCCAATGCAATAAACATCCCCTTGCCTTTATAGCCTCGATTGCAGAAATGCCAGACTACATCTTTGGCAATGGCATCCAGCCTTTTTCGGGCGGTTAATATTGGATATTCTCTGGCAAAAAGTTGTTCTATTCTGCTGCGCTGGTCACTGTCGAGATCTTCCGTCTCAGTATCAATTATGGCCCTTATCTGCTCATTGATAACCGGATTTTTCAATCCTAAATATTCGCCTCTGTTCTCATAGTATAGTGGAACAGTTGCGCCATCATCCACACTGCGTTTGAAATCGTAACGGGAAACATAATCACCAAAAATTCGCCTGGTAATTTCATCGTCTTTGAAAAGCGGCGTTCCTGTGAAACCTATAAAAGAAGCATTGGGTAATGCATAGCGGAGATTCATTGCCAGTTGCCCACCCTGGGTCCGGTGGGCTTCATCAGACATGACAATGATATTATCCCTTTGGGTTATTTCTTCTTCAAAGTTGAATTTGTGAATGAGTGTAAATAAATAGCGGTGGTCTGACCTGAGCAATTCTCTTAAATGCTTTCCGCTGTCGGCTTTTATTGAATCTTTCTCACCTGCTTTCACCTGAGGTACAGCACCTACTCCGCTGAAAGTACCATAAATCTGTGTGTCTAATTCGTTACGGTCTGTTACAATCAAAAAAGTATAACTACCCGTGAATTTGTGATGAATCTTTTGACTGAAGAAAACCATTGAGTAGGATTTTCCGCTCCCCTGCGTATGCCAGAACACACCCAGTTTTTGTTTTTCTTCCAAACTTATTTTCCCCAGTTTGTAGAGTTGGTCTTTGTGCCGTATGTTTTCAATGGCTTTGTTCACACCGATAAATTGATGATTCCGGGCAATGAGTTTGACGATTTTGCCCAAAGAATTATCAAACAGAATGAAGTTCTCGAATAGATCCAGAAAGCGTTTTTTCTCGCAGACACCAACAATTATTCTATCAAGGGCAACTATGCCTTCATCTTCTTCGGTAATGCGTTTCCATTCGTGAAAATGCTGATATTCGGCTGTAATGCTGCCAATGCGGCTTTCAATACCATTACTCAGCATTACAAAAGCATTGTAATAAAATAGTTTGGGAATTACATCCTTGTAGTCTGTGAAATTTCCGTTGTAGGCGTTTTCTAATTTCCGATGGGCTGCTTTCAGTTCAATAAACAGTAGCGGAATCCCATTAACAAAACCGATTATGTCAGGTCTGCGCTCGCGGTTGCTTCTACCCTGGATCCATAATTGACGAACGGCTAGAAAGTTGTTATTGTCTGCATTGTCAAAATCAAATACCTTCAGCTTTTTGTTTTTTATCTGCTCTCCTTTTTCATTGACGAAGTCAACCGGAATACCATTACGGAGCAATAGGTATTTTTCAAAGTTGATTTCCGCTAATGACTTGGCAATACTTTCTTCAATGAGTTTTTCGTATGCCTGATTGTAGGCTTGTTCAGGCAGGTTTGGGTTGAACTGTTTCAGCTTCTCAAAGAAAATCCTCTTGAGCAGCACCTCTTTTCTGTTCAGCCTGCCCAAAGTACTACCTTCGCCATAGCTTTCCTTGTTGAATGCCAATAGGGTATCCCAACCCAATCGATAGTAGAATAAATCAATGGCGGTTTTTTCAATCAGATTGTCTTCTGAATATTCGTACATAAGTGAAAAGCGAAAAGTGAATAGTGACAAGTTGCTTCATTATTTAATGCCTTTTGAAGTTTTGACCGATGATACCAGCATTGCGATAAGTTCTTTACAATCCGAACAAAGACTTTCAAACAGCGTTTGTTCCAAATAATCTGTATCTTTTAAAATATTCAACCAATATTCAGTTTCATTTGCCTCTTTAAGGGCTATATTCATTTTATGAGTAAAGTCTGGTTTGCTTTGTGCAAATTCGGCTTCATGAATTAATGCACCCACAGCAGTTCCACTACGCAAAATTTGCTTGCTTAATACAAACTCTTTTTTATCGTTTTGCAAATACTGCATCAACTTCACAATTCTAATTGCGAATACATAACTTTTATTTTTTAATGGGCTTTCCAAAACTTTTCACTTTACATTTTTAACTTAGATCTATTTAAAATACTGATGATAAGCTGCTTCACCGTTTCCATTTCTTCCGGCTTGCTTGTGGCCACAAAAAGAGTGAGTGCAGCCAGGGCTTCATTGCTGATGATTGGCGATTGATCCTCTGCATAGAGCAAGTCGTTTTTCTCCAGAAAGTGCAGAAAGCAAGCCGCTGCTATTCTTTTATTTCCATCTACAAATGAGTGATTTTTCACAATTAGATATAGAAGCGTTGCGGCCTTTTCTTCAATGCTTTTGTACAACTCTTCATTTCCAAAACTTTGAGCGATCTGCTTTATCGAACTTTCAAATCCCTTATCTTTTGGTTTGGCAAACAGATCAGAGGCAATTGCTGACTTCATTTGAGAAATTACAGCCAAATAGGCTTTCACATCTGGGTAAACGGTTTGTCGGATTGTTTTTCCCTTTACATCTAATTTTTCGTGATCATAATCGTCCAGTAATTCAAGCCCTTTCGCAAAGATTTGCAGCATTTGGCTGTCTGCCTCGGTTGCTTGTTGGGTAATGGCACGATTCAATATACGAATACCCGTTTTAAGGTATTCCACCTGCTGCTGCTTTTCGGCAAGGCGTTTTTCATTGATGGCATAACCCTGCACCAGATAATCTTTCAGTCGTTGAGTAGCCCATTGGCGAAATTGAGTTCCCCTGACGGAGCTAATGCGATAGCCTACAGACAATATTGCATCTAAGTTGTAAATCAGTTGCCTTCGCTTTACATTTCGTTTACCTTCCTTTTGAACTTGTAAGTATTCCTTACAAGTTGCACTTTCAGCAATTTCTCCTTCTTCATAAATCCTTTTCAGGTGCAGAGTGATATTTTGAGGAGTGGTATTGAAAAGTTCTGCCATTTGTCTTTGTGTTGCCCACACTGTATCTTCACTAAAGACTATGGCAACTTCAATCCCTTCAGGAGATTTATATATTGCAATTTGGTCTTCCATGTTATCCTGCCAATTTTAGGTTGAATAATAGAGCAATAAATCTTTCTGTTGCCCATTGGCGAAATTGAGTCCCACTTTTTGAATTAACACGATAGCCTACTGAAATAATAGAATCAGGGTTGTAGAATCTTATCTTTCTTTTAACCCTCCTTTCCCCTTCGGTTTGAACTACCGGGAAAAGCTCGATAGTTGAATTTTCTTTCAGTTCCTCCTTAGCATGTATATTTTTCAGGTGTAAGCCGATGGTATCAGTGTCTTTGTCGAAAAGCTCTGCCATTTGCTTTTGTGAAAGCCAGACAGTGTCTTGCCCGAACTTTACATGAACTTCTATTTGTGCGTCCTCGGCCTTATATATTTCTACCTCATTCATTTAGCAAGCTATCCGTTTCTCTTACAAATCTCATTTTTTCAGGTTCTTACACTTCTATTTGTCCGTTCATTAGCTTAGGCAATAAGATGTCCCGGGCTTCTCGCAGGAAGGTGTTTTGTTGAGTTAAGTTTAAGATTAAATTATAAATTTGTTGAGCTTCATCTTCAAATTCTTTTTGAATTTTTTCACTTGGTGTTTTTAATTTTACTTTCATTAACTCTGCTTTGGTGACAGCATTAAAAATTGCACCATTACCAATAACATCTTCCGTAAAAAAGAATTCCTTTAATTGCTGATAGAAATAGTTTTGAAATCCTTTTTTACTCCGAAAGGCACATAATCCTCGACCAATACAAATTTTTTCACTTGTAAAATTTATTCTCCCAACAGGTGCTCTTACTGAAAACAATATATCACCAGCATCTGCAATTTTAATTGGCGCTTTGCAATAAGTTTTATGTTCCACGAAGTAATTGGAGAAATTAGTTACTCCTTGATGAAAAGGTAAGTTGTCTTCCTTTTCATTTGTATATGTGTCAGATGGTGGACTTTGTCCCATTATAACATCAGCTAATTCCTCAATCGTAAGCTCTTCCAACTTTTCACTTTTCACTATCAACTTATATCTCGCAAACGCCTTCTCCTCCAACAGTTTAATTCTTTTCAAATTATTCTCAATCAAATCATCATAAGCCGATAAAATGGAAGCGATGCGGCGTTGGGTGGGGATGGGAATGTCTGGAACTTTAATTTGCTCAACAACACCTTTATCTACTCTTTGTCTTCCCGAAGCCCCAACCATACTTTTTATAGCTGGCTGCCTAACTATATCTGTTTTTGATAAATAATAGATAAAGTCAGGATCAGAGATACTTTCTTTTGCTCTGAAAACAAAAAATTCTGTTGATCCAAATCCAACTCCCTTTTCAAGATCTTTTACTTTAGCAATTTTACCATTTTCCAAACAAGGGGTGATCCTGGCAAAAATTGTATCACCATTTCCAAATTTTGCTCCACCACCTGTGTAAAGACGTTGGTTGATTTCTTGAACATATTTTATTCCACCATCTACAACATCCATTGGAATGTTATCGTAGAGTTCACCTTTTTCCAATGTAATTTTAGGAGGAAATTCAACCAATTTTGAAAATGCTATTTTATCCCACTTCATAATGCCAGGTCTTTAAAATTATCAGCAATGGTTTTTGCCAGAGCAAAGGCTTCTTCGTTCAACTCTTCCAGCTCAATATGAATTTCATTCAGGCGTTCTTCGTAGTCAATATCATCATCGGTAGCAGTGTCCACACCAACATATCTGCCCGGGCTCAGGCTCCAGTCTTTGGCTTCAATTTCTGCTCGGCTTACCACTTTGCAAAGCCCTTCCACATCGGTATAAACGCCATCGGGGAAACGGCTGGTGAGCCAGTGGGCTTGTTTGTAGAAATATTCGGTTTCGTTCAGCAGTCCTGGTTCTTCTTCATCGGGGTTGCCGCTCAGTTGTTGTTGCAGGGTTTTAAGAGGCGAAATGCATTTCGCCTGTACTTCAAGTTCTTTCCAGTCTTTGTTTTTGCTGAGTTGGTATTCTTTGGCGGCAGTGCTTATGGCATCGAGCAATTGCTTAATGAGTTTGTCCTGCGGTTTGCGGAGTGCTTTACACAAGTGAGCAATACTTTCTAAACTTTCAATATCAGCCTTTACCTTTTTCGCTTCGGCAATCAGTTTGTTTTGTTGTTCGTAAATGCTTGCGGTTTCTTCAATGTACAAAGCATCAACAAAAGCCTTCGCTTCTTTATTTTCTCCGGTGTATTGGGTAGCAAAATCGGTTGCAGTTTTAAAAAGGTATTGTAATTGCCTTTGCAACTCAGCAGTAGTTTCGGCTGTTCCCTTAGCTAAATCGGCAGCCGTTTGCAGATAGGTTTTTACCGTGTTTTCAAACCTTTCTGTGTTGCCTCTGTACAGGTTTACTATGCAAATAAGGTTTTGCAGTTGTTCGGGACTAAAGTCGTTTACCTTGCTGGTTACTTTGCGGTAAATTTTTCTCGCGTCAAGCATTAAGACTTTATCTCTTTTCGCTTCGTTTTGTTCTTTTGCCCGGTCAAAAAACCAAAGTGTGCAAGGCAATGAACGGGTATAGAAGAAGTTATTGCCAATAGCCATCATCACATCTACCGCACCGGTTTTTACCAGTTTTCCCCGAATGTCTTTTTCGCTATGCCCGGCATCGCTGGCAGATGAAGCCATCACAAAACCTGCTCTGCCCGTTGGTTTCAGATAGTTATAGAAATACTGAATCCATAAATAGTTTGCATTGTCGTTTTTCGGCAGGTTTACTTTCCCGTCCAAAACCAGGCGTGGGTCTTTTTTTACTACATCTTTGGCTTTATCCACACCATCTACATTAAACGGCGGATTTGCCATTACAAAGTCAGCTCCACCAACCAGGTTGTGTTTGTCTTCGTAAAAAGTGTTTCCTTCCTGGATATTGCCTTCAAGTCCGTGTACGGCCATGTTCATCTTAGCCAGCCTGGTATTGAGTTCGGCTTTTTCCTGTCCGTAAAAAGTAACTTTCTCGGCAGGTTGCAGCCCTTCGCTTTCTATGAAATAACCTGTCTGCACAAACATACCCGCAGAGCCGCAGGCAGGGTCAAACACGATGCCATGGTCGGGTTCAATTACATTTACAATGGTTTGCACCAGACTCATAGGCGTAAAAAACTCACCGCCTTCCTGAGCTCCGGTCATTGCAAATTTGTTGAGAAAGTATTCGTAAATCTTTCCAAATAAATCACCCTCAGCTTTTTGCAGAACTTCCTTATTGAAAATGCGTAGCAGTTCGCGCAACAGGTCTTTACTGAAAATAGAAAAGTTTTTTGGCAATACACCTTTGAGGTTGTCGTATTCCTCCTCAATCAGCTTCATGGCGTTGTCAATAGCTTCGCCTGTGTCGGCACTTTCGGGCAATGAAACCAGATATTCAAACTGTGCCTTTTCGGGCAGGAACATTGCATTGCGTTCCTCAAAATCTTTTTTGTTAACCGGCCGTTTTCCACGCTGCGGATGCACAGGCAGGTGTTTTTCAACTTCAATTTTTACTTTTTGGAAACGGTTATAGGCGTGGCGTAAAAATATCAATCCCAATACTGGCATTGAGTATTCCGAAGCAGTCAGTTTGCTGTTGGCTCTGAGTTGATCTGCTGCTCTCCAAAGTTCAGCTTCTAATTTTCTGAGTTGTTTTCCTTGCATTTATTCTTTCAATATTTCAGTAATATGCCAAATTTACCATTTTTATCAGTGCCACTGGCAAAGAAGTGGCTCTATTGATTTTGAGACGCGTTCGCTTCTAGCATTGAGCAAAGCCAAATGAGCTGCTTGCGGGCTGGCCAAAATGGGTTTAAAAATGTGCGGTGGGGGGGGAAAAAAAACATAAGGTAGGTCAGGGTGTCGGTTTAGAAGCCGTCAGTTTGTAATATCGTTTCTATTTTTTTGTCACCTGTCAAAACAGTTTACTTTCTTATGTTTCTGTCGCTCGTTTGTTTGTCGGGTCACTGTCTTAATACACTTGCTGTCAACGCTCGGCGGTAGGTACAGTTGCCGCTGCTTCGCGGTAGCGCGTGTTTTTGCACTCGTGATGCGGTGTAAAATATATGCATTGTTAGGCGTTGGTTATTCTTTTATCGGCGTTCTTTGTACACTCTTACATAATCAACAAGGAACTGTTTTGGAAATAATGAAGTATCAATTTCTTTGATACCGTCAGCAAAATCGTATAACAAACCTACAGCCAACATCAACTTCAATCGAAAAGGTTTGTCAAAAGGCCATACCTCTTCTTCATCATTCTCTTTTAGGAATTCAAAAGTCTGTTCACCATTCATAAAGAACCGAATATGCTGCACATTCCACTCAATTGAAAAAAGATGAAAAGCATCGTAAAGCTCATTGCATAGAATGTGCTTTCCTTTTGCTGTCCCATCCATAATATTGTATGCACCAGTATTTACGTTGAAAAACACCTCATTCGGATGCTGGCCAATGTGTTCTACAATATCAATTTCTCCACAAGATGGCCAGCCTGTTCCATCGAAATTTTCGGGAAGCATCCATATAGCCGGCCAAATACCTATACCATACGGCAACTTTGCTCTCACCTCAATTTTGCCATACTTCCATGCAGCTTTTGAAAATAGGCTTGCAGAAGTATAATTACAATCCTTGAAAAGTTCTTTTCTTGCTTCGATAATAAGAACCCCTTTTTCACACCTCGCATTTTCTAATCGATTGGCCGTGTAGGTCTGAAAAAGCTCGAAGGCTTCAGTTTTGATTGGCCCTGATGTCTCATAGGCCCATTTGCCTGCATCGGGCAGTCCTGAGCCGTCAAATTCATCCGACCAGATTAACTCCCATGTCTGTTCATTCATAAGCTGCTATAATTTCGTTGACTAAAATGACGCCTAACGGTCGGCGGTATGGGGCGTGGCGACTAAAAGGCTGCTTTCCTTTCGATTATAGTAAAATTCTCTTAAGTTCACAAAACATCGACTGCTACCGATGGCAGCTATGACCTATATCGTTTGTTGTGCCGTCGTGCTTTAGTTTTCTTTTTTGATTATTTGGTCGATTTGGATTTTATTCTCTGGTAGATAATTTACTGCAATATCCCAAAGTATCTCATAATCGACTCCAAAATATTCATGGGAAATCCTGTTCCTCAGATAATACATTTCTTTCCAGGGAATATTCGGATATTTTTCCTTTATTTTATCGTCCAATTTTTTTGAGGCTTCCCCTATAATTTCGAAATTCCTAATAACAGCATCAATTGTTTTGTAATCTTTCTTGAATTGATCAAAATCATAGCCTTCAATATATTCAGCAATCCGACTCATGGCCGTCTGAATGTCATCCAGGAACATTTTGTAAGTACGTTGTTCTTTTCTCACATCATACGTATTTAACCTGATTTAAAATCTTATCTTTTATTTGTTCCTTCAATGCATTTTTGGTCACTAAGTCGATCTTACGTCCGAATATAGTCTCCAAATATATTTCTAATGAGAAGTATTTCCACCCAATTGGTCTTTCAAATTCTACAAGCAGATCAATATCACTATCCTCAGAATATGTATCATCAGAGAAAGAGCCGAAGAGACCAATCTGTTTTACAGAATAATCTCGGTATAAGATCGGCTTTAAGTCATGCAACTTGTTCAATATGTCACTCTTGGTAATCATTGCTCGAAGATACGAATTTTAAGATAATGCGATTTTGTGTTCAGCATGCGGCACAACGTTCGGCGGTAAGTGCCGTGCGGGTTGAAGGTACCTGGCTTTCTGTTATTTCCATAACACTTAAAAAGTCAAAAAATTGTCTTATAAAACAAATTCCAGCATGGCATTTACCGGCCTGTTAGGG
>WXFD01000012.1 GCA_009877105.1 Bacteroidales bacterium | reverse complement strand
GGGCAATTTTAGCGAAGGAGACAGCCTGCCGCGTTTGCGGGTTCGGGCGCAATAAAAAAAGCAGCCTGCCGGCTGCTGGTGATCCAGCTGGGGCTCGAACCCAGGACCCCATCCTTAAAAGGGATGTGCTCTACCTGCTGAGCTACTGAATCGATTCTGATTTTTCGAGGTGCAAATGTAGCAAAAAATGAAACATTTCAAAAGATAATTTCTTTTTCCAACTGAAAATTATTAAATATTACCATAAAAATCAAAAAATATTATTTTTGGTATCGTCTAACCATGTCAAATCCGGAAAAATGGGCAATAGCATTTTCAGGGACAAAGTAGTGATTATAACCGGTGCTTCTTCAGGGATAGGAGAGGCAGCTTCAAGGGAATTTGCCAGGAAAGGGAGCAAGGTTGTAATGGCTGCCAGGTCGCTTGCAAAAATGGCCGCGATTGCGGATGAAATTAAGGCAGGGGGCGGCGAGGCCTCATATATTGAAACTGATGTCAGCAAAGAAGCCGATTGCAGACGGATGGTGGAATTTGCTGTTTCCCGCTATGGAACCGTACATTATCTCATTAACAATGCAGGCATTTCAATGCGTGCCCTTTTTGATGATGTTGACCTTAAGGTTCTTCACAGGCTCATGGATGTCAATTTCTGGGGTACAGTCTACTGTACCAGATACGCCTTGCCGTATCTGATAAAAAACAGGGGATCCCTGGTAGGAGTATCCTCCGTTGCCGGATTTCACGGCCTGCCGGGAAGAACCGGTTATTCAGCCTCTAAATTTGCAGTGCATGGTTTTCTGGAAACCATCAGGATTGAAAACCTGAAAAAGGGCCTTCATGTAATGATCATAGCCCCCGGATTTACTGCCACTGAAATACGTAAGAATGCCCTGCTTGCCAACGGATCCGCACAGGGAGAATCCCCGAGGAAGGAAGAAAATCTAAAGTCGCCGGATTATGTGGCAAAGTGGATACTTAAAGGCATAAGAAAGAAGAAAAGAAACAAGCTCCTTACCTGGGACGGCCGGCTTACGGCTCTTTTCCAGAGAATTATACCTGCCCTTGTCGACCTGGGATACTATTATGAAATGTCGCGTGAACCCGATTCTCCCCTGAAATAGCCAGGAAAAAACCATTGCTGCCAGCTGGCAATATTTATTTTTAACCCGGTGTTAAATTGCATCGGAAATGATTACTTTCATGATACAAAATTGAATTATACAAAGGCCAATGCCGGAAACACAGCGAATAAACAGGGCTTACAGGGCATTGCTCCGCACAGCCGGGAATACCCTGACCCAGGATGATGTCAGAAAGGTAAGAAAGGCGCTCGACTATGCCCTGAAGGCATCATCGGGAAATACGATGCTTACCGGGCAACCCGAGGTTATTCATGCACTATCGGTAGCCACCATTATTTCCGGGGAGATGGGGCTTGGTCTTACATCCATAATAACCGCGCTGCTGCATGATTCATACGGGAGGCTTGAAGCCGACCGGGCAGTGCTTGAGAAAGAGTTCGGGAAAAAGGTTGTGGAAATACTCCAGGGCTTCGCCCGTGTTTCCGGGATTACCTCAATGCAGTCATCATACCAGGCCGAAAACTTCAGAAAACTCCTCCTGAGCCTTGCTGACGATGTTAGGGTAATACTGATTAAACTGGTTGAAAGGCTGGAATATATGCGTAACCTCGATAAGGTCCCGGAGAAGGAGAAACTGCCCCTTGCATCAGAGACATATTTCCTGTATGCACCACTGGCACACAGGCTTGGATACTATAATATCAAGACTGAACTGGAGGACCTGGCTGTCAAATACCTGGAACCTGATCAGTACAATTATGTCGAAGGCAGGCTGAAACAGACAACAGCTTCGAGAAACAGGCTCATCCGCGAGTTTTCTGCACCGCTGACTGAAAAGCTCGACGGCCTGGGCATAAAATACACAATCAAGAGCCGCACAAAATCAATTCACTCCATAATGCTCAAAATGAAAAACCAGGGAGTTGATTTTGATGAGGTATTTGATCTTTTTGCCGTAAGGATCATGGTCGACAGTGATCCGGAAAATGAAAAGTCCGACTGCTGGAGAGTATATTCCGTGGTCACCGATCTGTATCAGCCAAACCCCAGCCGTATGCGCGACTGGATATCAGTACCAAAATCAAATGGTTATGAATCACTTCATATCACTGTGGTTGGCCCGAGGGGAAAGTGGGTAGAGGTACAGATCCGTTCCAGGCGGATGGATGAAATAGCAGAAAAAGGACTTGCGGCCCATTTCAAATACAAGGGAATAAAAGGAGAGGGGGGACTCGATACATGGCTTACAAGGATGCGGCAGATACTTGAATCATCGGATAGGGAGGACAGGGCTTTTCTCGACCAGGTGCGGTCGGGCCTGTATACCGATGAAGTTTTTGTTTTCACACCCAAGGGTGATTTGCGGCAGCTCCCCGCAGGAGCAACAATCCTCGATTTTGCCTTCGATATCCATACAGCCGTGGGTGCATCATGCGTGGGAGGAAAAGTCAACGGCAAAAATGTTACAATAAGGCATGTTCTGCAAAACGGCGATCATGTTTCAGTCTTGAGGTCAAAAAGCCAGAAACCGAAGCAGGACTGGCTCTCCTTTGTCGTTACCAGCAAGGCAAAGACAAAGATTAAGCAGGCTCTGAGTGAAGAAAGGACCAAAGCTGCCGCCGAAGGCAAGGAAATGCTTATGCGCCGCCTGAAGAACTGGAAGATAACCTATGGCGATGCCGTGATTCAGCGGCTTATCATCCATTATAACCTGAAAACGGCCCAGGATCTTTACTGCAACATCCAGTCGGGCAAGACTGATCTGCTCCATATAAAGGAAATACTTCTGAAACCGGGAGATGATTCTGAACACATACATACGCACGAAGCTGCGGCTGAAAAGGAAAAAAAAGAACCAGCCGGTTCGCCCTACTCGGATTATCTTATAATTGAAGACAGTATTGAGGGATTGGATTATAAACTTGCCAAATGCTGCAACCCTGTATTCGGCGACAGTATCTTCGGTTTTGTCACTATATCCGAAGGTATTAAAATACACAGGACTGGATGCCCCAATGCTCATAACCTCATTTCACGCTATCCTTACCGGGTAGTGATTGCCAGGTGGACCAAGGCAAAAGGAGCCCCCTCATTCCATGCTGTTATTAAAATAACAGGAGTGGAAGATATCGGAATAGGCAACAAAATTGCAGACATCCTGTCAGATTACAGTGTTACCGTCAGGAACTTCAGCTATGGCATGAATGAAGGAATCTTTGAAGGAACACTCAGCATAATGGTTCCCAATAACGATGTCCTGTATGGAATAATCAGAAGGATATCCTCGGTCAGGGGGGTCATCAAAGCCGTCAGGCATACAAGCGAACAGAATTAAATCTGAAAATATCTTGAATCATGCTGTTCAGGAATCTCATATTTGTATCCCTCGCTCCGGTTCTGATAATTGCGTTTTATATCTACCATAGTGACAGATATGAAAAAGAACCCTTAAGTGTATTATTAAAAGCCTTATTTACAGGAGCTTTGACTATAATACCTGCAGTGATTATTGAAGGTCTTATTGCAGAGCCTTCCGGGGCCGGGGAAGGGTTGGCAAGCGCGGGGTATACGGCCTTTGTCGTGGCAGGGTTTACCGAAGAACTGATGAAGTACCTTGCGTTTTATTTCTTTTTCTGGCAGGAAAGGAATTTCAACGAAAAGTTCGACGGGATTATATATGCAGTATATATTTCCCTTGGCTTCGCCGCAGTCGAGAATATCCTGTATGTTTTCAGCGGCGGAATGGGCGTGGGGTTCGTGAGGGCATTTACGGCCGTTCCGGCACATGCACTCTTTGGTATTTCCATGGGATACTATTTCGGCCTCGCACGTTTTGATTCAAGGTACAGGATCCTGAAACTGATGCTGGCATTCATTGTTCCGTTTTTCTTTCACGGGCTGTATGATTTTCTTCTGATGAGCAAATCCCAGGTTTTGCTTACTGTTTTTGTCCCGGTGTTCATATATTACTGGGCAACGGGATTCAGGAAAATATCAAAGCTTTCGGATGCCTCACCGTTCAGGGACAGCCCCGGCAGACGATCATGATCTGACATCATTTATCACTGATTATTAGAATATAAAAGCCAGTCATCTTATGTGATTCATTCAGTTACAGGGTTAGTGTTTAATATCTTTTATCAGGTTTTACCGGGAGCTTTGCCAGTTTTTCAGCTTCAAGCGACGGAAATCCCGAGTCTTCCGTTACCTTGCCGAGTATAAGGTATGTTCCGCTGCCCCTGAAAGGATAATTCTCCAGGGATCGTGAAAAATGCGTGGTGTCGAAGAAATTGCCTTCGCTGTCGATGAAACACCCGAAATTCATCCATTCTCCCTTGCTGGTTTTTATGTATTTTATTGTAACAAGGTGGCCTGCCATTCTCACCCTTTTGCCGACATGGCTCATCATTTCGCGTGCTTTTATCTCACCGCGGAATGATGTCTCAAGCATATCGAACCAGCTCAGCGACACCGGGAATCCGAAGAGTTCTATTTCATCGTAGGCATCGTCGAGGGGATCGGAAGCCAGTTCGGGGAGGGCAAAATCCCTTGCCTGCATGGGGAAAAGCTGGCGGGTGCTTTCAGCTGCACCCTTATTTACCATCATATGTGCTTCCCACAGCAGCACCGCTTTTTTTTTGCCGGTGAACCTGAAAGCCCCGGACCTTATCAGCAGGACAACCTGTTCAAGCCCGGGGTTCGCCCTGAAAATGAAATCATTGAGACCGCTGAAGGATCCGCTGTCATTCCTGATTGTTTCGACCGAACGGGCCAGTTTTTCTTCAATGCCGTTGATGTGGATGAAACCAAGGTAAATATCGTTTCCGTATATTGTTGTCTTGTAATTGCTTTTGTTCACGCACGGAGGGTGAATACGCGCTCCCCAGCGTTTGGCCTCGTGTATGTAAACCCAGGTTTTGTAGAATCCTCCGAAATTGTTTATTACCGCTACCATGAATTCAAGGGGAAAGTGAGCTTTCAGGTACAGGCTCTGGAAGCTTTCCACGGCATATGAAGCCGAGTGTGCCTTTGAGAATGAATAGCCTGCAAATGATTCGATCTGTCTCCATACCTCTTTTGTTATTTCTTCACTATAGCCCCTTTCGCGGCAGTTGGAGAAGAACTTGCTTACTATTCGCTGCATTTCCTCCTTCGACCTGTATTTGCCGCTCATGGCCCTTCTCAGGGTGTCCGCATCCGAGAGGTCAAGGCCGGCAAAATGATGGCATACCTTGAGCACGTCTTCCTGGTATACCATCACCCCGTATGTTTCCTCAAGCTGCTCTTTCATTATGGGATGGATATATTCGAATCTGCCGGGGTTGTGAAACCTGTAGATATATTCCCTCATCATTCCCGAGCGGGCCACTCCCGGCCTGATGATCGAGCTTGCAGCCACAAGCGTCGGATAATCATCGCATTTAAGCTTCTGCAGCAGACCTCTCATTGAAGGGCTTTCGACATAGAAACAGCCCTTTGTCTCGCCGGTTCTAAGCAATTCCTTAACTCCCGGGTCATTTTTGAACCTGTGAACTGCATGCACATCAACATCGATCGCACGGTTTCTCTTTATTATTTCGGCGCTTTCGCGGATATGGCCTATGCCGCGTTGGCTCAATATATCGAGTTTCTCAAAGCCGATCTCTTCGGCAGTGTACATGTCCCACTGGGTTGTCGGAAAGCCTTTCGGCGGCATGTCAAGGGCTGTATAGCAGGTAATGGGCTCTTCCGAGATCAGTATCCCTCCGGCATGTATGCTTCTCATGTTTGGGAAATCAGCTATTTTCAGCCCGGTACTGAAAATCAAATCCGAGATCTCGTTCCGGTTGCTTTCAGCCGAGGGGTTGTCGGCAAGAGAATCGATCTCTTCCTTCGGGAGTCCGTATACCTTTCCAAGTTCCCGCACGATCGACCTGCCCCTGAAAGTGTTTATTGTTCCAAGGAGCGCCGTGTGACTGTAACCGTATCTCCTGAAGATATAGTCTGTCACTTCATCCCTTTCCTTCCACGAATAATCGATGTCAAAGTCGGGAGGTGAGCTCCTTTTCGGGTTTATGAACCGTTCGAAGTAAAGGTTTAGGTCAATGGGATCAACATTAGTTATTTTCAGGCAGTAAGCAATGATTGAATTTGCTCCGCTGCCGCGGCCGACATGGTAGAATCCCCTTGACATTGAATATCTGACAATATCCCATGTAATCAGGAAATATGCAGAGAATCCGAGCTTGTCGATGATTTCAAGTTCATGCCCGATCCTTTCTGCGGCTTCGGCATTGTGTTTTCCGTACCTGTAGATCATGCCGTCCCATGCAAGCTTTTCGAGCAGGAGTTTGTCATCATATCTGCTGGCTGAAAAGACTTTCTTGTTCTTGACACTTTTACTGTCGAAATCGAGCGTGCAGTCACCGAGAAGCTTTTCAGTGTTGCCGGCAATCCACCTGTTCTCCTCAAGTAACTGCTTCAGACGGGAGGGATCCATGAAAAATTCATCTTCTCCTGCGCACTGTGACGGATTGAGATGACTGAGCAGCATATTGTTGTCGATGGCCCGGAGGCTCCTGTGAATTGGTATCTCATTTTCCGAGGAGAAAGTCACCGGTTGCAGCAGTACCATGGAATTCCTGTCGGAGGGACGGGCAGAGGTCAGCAGGCTGCCGAGTTCCCGGGGTTTTATACCAATCCTCTCATTTTCCGACAGTTTTCTGCCCGGCCTTTTGTTCAGGGGATAGATCACGTATGATTCTGAGAATACGGGTGCCGGAAAAGGGACCTGTGCCTTTTCGGAATTGATTTTTGAGAGGAATTCGTTCAACTCCCGTAATCCCTTGTTGTTCCGGGCTATACCGATATACCGGAGCTCATTCCCGTCCCTGAATTCTATTCCTGCCACGGGTCTTATGCCGTTCCTGGCGCATTCTCCTGCGAACATGGGTATCGCGGTGGTATTGTTTATGTCGGTGAGGGCAATGGCCGGGGCATTTGCAGCAATGGCGCACTGCACAAGCTGTTCAACGGACATCATACCGTAGCGAAGACTGTAATATGAGTGGCAGTTCAGGTACATATCTCCTGTTTTATTTCATTGATCCGGCGTTCCCGGAGGCTACGGGTATCAGGCGTTGTCCCGCATTGGGGCCGGATGCCTGGTGTTCCGGCATATTCAGGGCTTAAAATCCGTGCATCGCATAGCCTCTCAGGCGCTCCTCCATCATTTTTTGTTCATTTAACGCATTTTCGAGCTGTTTAAGGGCTTTTTCCTCCCTTTCCCGTATTGTCATTACCCCGGCAGCTCTCCTCACCGTATCAGGCCCGAAACGCCTTCTGAGCTTGTCAATGGTCATATAAAGATTGATCTTTTCAGGAGTGTCGTCGAACATGCTGAGCTGCTGAACGCCCCTTACCATATGGCTGAACCTGACTCCTATCAGTCTTATCAGCATCCTGCGCCGGTAAAGCCTTGAAAGCAGTTCTTTCGCAACATCAGTGAGTACATGGTCGAAAGAGGTGTACGGTATCCTTTTCTGCAGGGTGTGGGTGTCGAAATTTGAATACCTGATCTTCACGGTGACGCACGACGTCAGCTTTTCCTGGTTCCTCAGATCATACGCGATCTTTTCCACCATGCCCGCAAGCAGCTGATTCAGGCGTGCGATGTCGGTGGTGTCCTTTTCGAACGTATGCTCCGTGCTGATGGATTTTTGTTCGGAGAAGCTCATGACAGGCGACGGATCAATTCCGTTGGCTTTCTTCCATATTTCAATCCCGTTTTTCCCCAGTACCTTCTCAACCATTTCAGCCGGAATGTTCCTGAGCGTATATATTGTTGCGATACCCATTGAACGGAGAATATGACAGGTTTTCGGGCCAACCATGGGGATCCTGCTTACCGGCAGCGGATCGAGAAAGGGGAAGACAATCTCCCTGCCCACTTCAATCTCGCCGTTCGGCTTTGCCTCCCCGGCTGCAATCTTGGATACCGTCTTGTTCACTGAGAGACCTGCCGATACAGGCAGGCCCGTCTCTTTCATTATGCGCTGCCTCAGTTCATGCGCCCATTTGCAGCATCCGAAGAAACGATCCATGCCGGTGAGGTCGACATAGTGCTCGTCGATGGATGATTTTTCATACAGGGGAGACTTTTCAGCAATTATTTCGGTAACCATGTTTGAATACCTGCTGTACATTTCCATGTCGCCGCGGATCATAATGGCTTCCGGACACAGGCTTCTTGCCATTTTCATCGGCATTGCCGAGTTGACCCCGTATTTCCGGGCCTCATAGCTGCAGCTCGAAACAACACTGCGGTCCGACAAGCCTCCTATGATCACAGGCTTTCCGATAAGCCTGCTGTTCTTCAGCCTCTCGACCGACACGAAAAACGTGTCGAGGTCGAGATGCAAAACCGATCTTTCCATGTTGCCGGCAATTAACATCCCAAAGTGGTTAATACGGTTTAAAGAGCCCGGGATTAAGGGTTTTGCCGTATTCCTCGTTTTGCCATTCTACGGCTCATGAACCTTAACCTGTTCCGGGCTTTTTTTTCCGGATTATTTGCTTGTTTCAGAATAATGTTTTACTTTTGATTAAAAATTAATCAAAAGTATGATTACAATATAATCATTTTTACAATATGTACTTTACTTCCAACATAAAATTTTTACGGAAAAGGCGGGGCAGGACCCAGGATGAAGTTGCCGCTGCCTTAAATCTCAAGCGTTCAACGCTCAGCGGTTATGAGAACGGTGTGGCTCAGCCCGGAATAGAAATACTTGTGTCTTTTTCGGGATATTTCAGCATGTCGGTTGACACCCTGCTGAAGGTCGATATGACAAAGCTGTCGGAAAGCCAGCTCGGCGAGCTGGAACGAGGCTACGACGCATACATCAGGGGAAGCAATCTCCGTGTGCTGGTTACAACTGTGGATAAAGAGAACAGGGAAAACATTGAGCTTGTTGCTGAAAAAGCAAAGGCCGGCTATACAACCGGCTATGCCGATCCGGAATATATCGGCGAGCTTCCGGTATTCAGGCTTCCCTTTCTCTCTGACAGGAGAAAATACAGGACCTTTCAGCTGAAAGGCGACTCGATGCTGCCGATACCCGACGGGTCATGGGTTACGGGTGAGTTCCTTCAGGACTGGAACGAAATAAAAAGCGGCAATGCATACATTGTGTTTACGATAAACGACGGAATAGTATTTAAAATCATAGAAAACAGGCTGATGACGGATGGAAGGCTGGTGCTTTATTCTCTCAACCCTGTCTATGAACCCTATGAAGTCAGTATAAATGAGGTGAAGGAGATCTGGAAATTTGTCAATTACATAAGTGAAGAGCTGCCTGAGCCCGTTCTGCCCGAGAAACAGCTGATCCGGTCCATTGCTTCAATGAAGGACGATCTTGAAAAAATCAAGGCCAGGCTCGGCAGGGATATTTCCGATGCCTGTGAAGTCATCTGATCAGCGACCGTAGTGCCAGCATATCCATCTGCCATTATGGAAACTCAACGGCAATTCCATGCCTGCCGACAAACTCTCCAGCTCAAACTCTACATGAGGTAGTCTCTGTAATGATCTTATATCCTTTGTCCTGTGGCTTACTACAGAGGTCATTATTACAAACAATCCGGGTTCGATGAAGTATCTCAGGGCTGCTGATTCACATACAAGGGGAGTCGCGGCAGGAACTGATTCAAGTATCATTCCGAATGCTTCGGAAAGATATTCATCGGTGGCCCTGACAAAGTATACCCTTGATGCCCCGGCACGGAGCATCCGGGAAGTGTCCTTGTCTGTTTCAGGATTCGTCTCCAGAAAAATATCATAACCGGGCTTCCTGTCAACTTCAGTGAGCCCCCGGGTTGTTTCATGCTGATGGGGAGTGATCTTTACAGCCGCAATGCCTGCATCCCTGAATTGTTCGATGATCCGGCACGCTGCCGAGGTTTTGCCCGATTTGCTGCCCGTGCCTGCAATTATGACCAGGTTAGGAGCGATCATTCCTTGGTAAGATCAATTATCATGCTGATGATTTTCTGGTGCTCGGATTCAGGGATCCTGCCGGTGTAGATTGCCCGGCAGATCCGGTTCTTGTCGAGTATTACGACACTGTAATTGTCTTTCGGCAGGCCCCAGAGATCCTGGAGTGTTGCCTTATAGTCGAACAGGATGGTGGTATTGTATTTCCTGGCCTTGTTGCCTGCAATCGTCCTTATCAGGCCGTTTGGCTTCCAGGTCGATTTGCAATCCACAATCCCGAAGCCCTTGAACTTATCCCTGTCGATTATCTTGTCCACATCCGCGGCTTTGTTTACGGCATCATTGAAAAGATCGTTCAGATCTGATTCATCTGGATCGACATAATTGACCTGCAATACCTTGCCCTGCCAGGAGTCCATGGTGAATTCCTTTTTGTCCGCATCCGTAAAAACCCATTCGGGCGCTTTCATTCCAACCTGGAGCTTTCCTGTCTGGGCAGTCAGGAGGGGTATCATCAGCATAAGGGAAAACAGTGTAATAATCAGTTTCTTCATTGTTCTGTTTTTTTAAATTTGGTGTAATATATGAATTTTTTCAAAAAAACCTTCTTTATGGAATAATTCACCCCCGACCGTAAACCAGGTTTTGTCTGCCCGGGATTTTCACAACCTTATGGCCCGGGCGGCAGCATGAAAATATTTCATATTTTCAACGGGCGTTTCCGGCGTGATCTCACATCCTGCCGACACTATGCACCGCCTGCCGGAGTCGATGAAATCCGCAGCCACCGAGCGGTTGATCGTATCGGCCGGTCCTGCCTGGATCACTGTCACAGGATCGCTCTTGCCGGAAAATACCTGTCCGGGCCCGATCATCGCGGCAAAATCCGAAATTGATGGTACAAGGTGATCGATATCAATAATATCAACACCCGTGCGGATCATACCGGGCAATATCGGTTCAGTGTTTCCGCAGATATGAAGTTTGGCCAGCGCGCCTTTGTTGTGGATATGATCGATCAGTTTCTTATGACGCTCGAAGGCAAAACTGTAATAAAGCTCAGGGCCAATCTGTGAGCAGAAGGAATCGCCGATCCCTATGCAGTGTGCGCCTGCGCTTATCTGGAGGGATATGAATTCCATCGCGGATTCTATGATCACATCCATTGCCTTTCCGACCAGGGCTGGTTCAGTAAGGAAATCCATTGATGCCTCGGAGGCTCCCCGCAGATCGACATATTCTGCAACCGGACCCTCGACCCAGCCAACAATGAAGAGTTCATCCCCGACACTTTTGCTGAACTCATGGATCTCACTGATCCTGTTTGTGCACCTGCTGCTCTTAAGCGGATCATATGGATTCAGGGCCGCTGCGTGTGCGGCGTCATGCAGATGTCCCCCGGTATCAACAGGAAGGGAATCTTCCGGATAATGTATCTCGACCCCGAATGCCGATGCCTCTGCCCATGGATCCGACATCACTGTCACCCAGTCGATCCCGAAATCCCTGGCGCACCGGATCATTGCCATGCATTTCGCGGCGGGAACAGTACAGAAATCCCTGTACTTAACCCCTGCATACCTCGCTGCCCATCGCATTATTATCGGATGAAAGGGTGGATGATCGACATCGGTTCCTCTGATGAATTCGATTGTTCTCTGTAGTCCAGTCATGTTTTTTATTATATCAGTATTTTACAGCCCCTGATTCATTTTCAATCCTCCGGTCCGATACGCCGCCTGGTGCCCGGAACCGCTTCATTGACTGATACATTTCCGCAGCAGGCCTCTGAACCTGCAGATCTGAAGATCAGCAGGACTGAAGGCGCCGTCTACCGGCCGGGCGTTTTCCATAATCCTTCAATCTCCTCCAGTGTTTTCCCCTTTGTTTCGGGAATGAACCTGTAGACGAACAGTGCTGCCAGCAGGCCCATGATCCCGTATATCCAGTATGCAAATCCATGGTTGAACAATGAGGTCAGATAAACATTATCGTTCATTACCGGAAAAGTCCATGACACTATGAGATTTGATATCCACAAGGCTGCTCCCGGAATGGACATTGCGCCCCGGATGGAATTAGGGAAAATCTCTGAAAGCAGAACCCAGGTTACGGGCCCCCAGCTCATTGCAAAACCTGCAGTGAACGAAAGCATGAAAAGGAGCGCAATAAATCCCGTATTTCCCGAATAAAATGCAAATCCGAGTGCCAGCATGCTCAGGGCCATTGTTAGCGCACCGGCGATCATCAGCGGTTTCCTGCCGTACCTGTCAACGCTAGATATTGCCAGGATAGTGAAAAGCATGTTTATCAGGCCCACAATTATCGTCTGGATAAGAGAAGTATTGACACTTGCACCCATGTTCCTGAAGATATTGCCTGCATAGTACATCACAACATTGATCCCGACAAACTGCTGAAAAATGGCAAGCATTATCCCTGTGAAAATCACCATGAAGCCATAGGAAAGCCAGGGAGCATTCTTTTCCTGCAGGGTTTCCCTGATCTCCGAAACCATGATGCCGGCATTGCCAGAGCCCGATATCCTGGATATAATCCTCATGGCCTCCTTTTCCCTGCCTTTCAGCAGCAGGTAGCGCGGCGTCTCAGGAATCAGCAGAAGCAACAGCAGAAAAGCTACTGAAGGTATGACCCCCGAAAAGAACATCCACCTCCAGCCCTCGGCGGTGAGCCATTTTTCGTCACCCGACCTTGCTATCAGGTAATTGACGAAATAAATGATCACCATCCCCGAAATAATTGCAAACTGGTTCCACGATACCAGTCGTCCCCTTTTCCCCGCAGGCGCAGTTTCAGCTATATACATGGGCGAAAGGATTGATGCAAGCCCGATTCCGATGCCTCCTATGATCCTGTAAATCAGAAATGAAAAAACGTCAAGGGTGCCAAAAAAATTAAATGATTCTGGTCGCCATGCACCAATGCCGGAAAGTGTGAACATGACTGCCGAAAGGAGCAGCCCGTTTTTCCGGCCCGCCCACCTGGAAACAAACCCGGCAACAGAACTGCCGAGAATGCAGCCGATAAGGGCCCCCGAAATGATAAAACCCTTGATTGAATCTGCAATCCCCTGAAGTTCTTCAACAGCTCCCTCAGGAGGGACCGGCTGGTTTAAATACCGGAACAGGAGGAAAATCATTGTCACCGCAAGAACCAACACTACAGGTAATCCCTTTTTACGATCAGATAGTCTGATGATTAAAGATGAAATTACAATTCCGACCAGCAGTATTGAAAATACTACCAGGAGCCGGTACTGGGTTATGAGTTTTACTGCATAATCGTAGTGGGACGGGTCTGTTGACCTTGCAATGAAAAAATCAACAAGGGCCTTTTCAGCACCGTTGACGACTGCCGTATCATAACCGAACAGAAAACCGCCCAGTGTGGCAACCAGTGTGATCAGAACGATAAAACGGGGATTGTATTTTCCGTCCGTGGCATAAAGGGCTGATTCTTTTTTCAAGACTGAGTTCTTTTTGTTTTGCGGCAGGGAAAGGTTTATTTAATTATATTGATATATATCACTGTATGTATTGATATATATCAATACACACAATTGCAAATATTAATGATATAAACCGATCATGTCGGATAATAAATGGTTAAACAATATATTAACAGGATTATCTTGATCATAACTTTAACTATATACTGAATTAAGAAAGTCATTGAATGGTTTCATCAGCCTGAAGGTTTCAACAACCTGGTCAAGGCATTCCTTGCCGGTGACTATATCGTCGGATAATGTTTTACTTGCCAGGAAACTCTTGAACTTGATCAATTCGATGAATGGATTATCGGAAATGAAGCCCCTGGGAGGTGATTTGAGCTTTTCTCCCCCGATCTCACCGAAGCACTTCTTAAATGCTTTGTTATTGATTATTCTTATAAACTGATCCCCGTCTTCTGCTATTCTTGTTCTTATTGCCGACAGCCAGGGCATGGGAGGCAGGTATGCTCCGCCACCGGCCAGGCTCGCTCCGTCGGGTTCGAGGTGAAAATAATACCCGGCAAATCTGTTTCCGTTTTGTTTTCCTCCCCTCACTATGAGGGCTCCCATGTGGGATTTGTAGATGGTTTTGTCGTTTGAGAACCTGGTGTCCCTGTATATTCTGTAGGTGCAGCTTTTTGCCTCCAGGCCCCTGAGAATGGGTTCAAATCTTGTTGTCCTGTCAATAACTGCCTGTATAAAAGCGCTGAAATTGTCGCGGGCATCCTCATACCAGGCCCGGTTCAGGTTGAACCATTCCCTCTCATTGTTTTGCCTGATGGCGCGGAGGAAATCAAGGGTGGATTTCCTGATCTGCTGTTCCATGACTGAAATCGGATTTAAAACCGGCAGAAAAGATAATTAAAAATCGGAAAGATATTGGCCTGTGTTTTGTTTTTAAGATTCTGTACGGCTAATTGTTGTTAAGTATGCACCGGATAATGTATCTGCCGCTTCTGAGGGTTTCTGTGCCGGAAGCTTTTCCCTGTTTCCCGTTGATCCTGCATCTCAGGGTATTATCGGGGATTTTAAAGTCGGCAATGCAGCCCACGGGGATAACTATCTCAACTTTTAATTTTCCGGGGGTTTTTACCCAGGCAATGCTTATCGGGCCGGAAGGAGTATCCTTGGTGCATTCAGCCCGGCTGACTCCGTGAGGTATCTGAGGATCAACAGTTAGCCTGGTGTAGCCGGGATCCGTCTCACCGGGAGTAATCCCGCAAAGGGCCTGGTAAAACCATGCTCCTATTCCGTTATAACAGTTGTGCATCCTGCTTCGTGCTCCGTTCCAGTGCTCCCATGTGGTTGTGGCCCCGTTGTCGAGCATATGAAGATAACCCGGATAGCCTTTGCTTTTAAGTATTGTGTACATCAGTTCGGATTCCCTGTTCCTTATTGCCCATTCCGTGAAAACCGGGATCCCGACCAGGCCGGTGGCAATATGTCCTTTCTTGTTGATTATGATAAGGTTATGGAGACTTTTAGTTATTTTTTCCTTCAGTGTGTCAGGTACTACCTTAGCCAGAAGCGGATAAGTAAGGTCAATCTGCGATCCGCTGCCGTATGTGGCCTTTTTCACGGAATAATACCTGTCATTGATCTTGTTTCTTAAGGCTGCAGCTTTGTCAGAATACTCCCCGGCGTCGGTGGTTTTGCCCAGCAGCTCCGCAATTTTCTGCATTGTGTCATAGCAGACAACGATAAAACAGTTGTTTACAAGGCCGATCGATTCCGGGTCCTTCTGATCGGTTCCTTCCGGGGTGGCCCAGTCGCCAAGATACCAGGTCCTGTAATCGGTTTCGGGCCAGGGTTCCAGAAGGCCTTCCGGGGAATATTTGCCAACATATTCCAGCCATTTCTGCATCACGGGATAATATTTTTCCAGGATCGCGGCGTTTCCATAGTTTACGTATGTCCTCCATGCAGCCGTGATTATAAAACCACACCAGTAAGGGCCGCCGCCGGCCGGATAGGGATTGGGTGCGGTGTGGGGCATTCCGCCGTCATCCCTGATGCAATCGGCCCATGCCTGCAGCCAGTTGCGGTATAACGGCTCCAGGCCGAATAAGGTCTGGGCAGTTTCCGTCGAAGCATTTCCATCGCCCCCGTATCCCAGGCGTTCTATCTGCGTGCAATCGACCAGGTAACCCCCAAGGCTGAGGCATCTGAGGGTGTAGGATATCATATCATGAATTCTGTTCAGATCAGGATCGGAACAGCTGAACGATGAAGATACGGCGTAACCGGTATGAATCAGGTGGGCCTTTAATTTTTCCCTTGTCGGCTCGGAGGGCAGGTTGGATATTTTTACATACCTGAATCCGTGATAGTTGAATTTATTGCAGAAAACTTCATTGCCGCGGCCGGCTGAAATATACCTGTCTTCCTGTCTCTGGTTCACAAAGTTCCCCTCCTTGTCGAGGTGGTCGCAGTATTCCAGTTTAATCACATGACCGTGGGGAACAGGAGGGATGTTCATTTCAAACCAGCCGGTCAGCGTTGTGCCCATATCGGCAAGCCACACCGAATCCGCCAACCTGGTGACAGATTCGGGCCCGATAGTCTCCATTATCCTGTTGCCTTCAACCGGCTGGGGAGAAGCGATGCCTTCATTCACGGATGCCACCGTGACGGGATTCCAGCTGACCTTGTCAAGACCGACCGGTGAAAGATCTTCCAGCAGCATGGATCCGTCAACAAGTTCACCACCGAAATCGCCGGGTCTCCATGTGCCCATGGTCGAATAGCCGCTTTTTCTCCCGGTCCAGGTTGAGTCGGTCGGCAGGAATTTTTGCCATATCCCGTCAGTGAGGATCTGGGCCTGTGCCCTGACAAGCGGACCTTTCCAGGCAACGCCGGGCAGACCCCGGCTGTACCACCCCCGGCCCAGCCAGATAACCAGGTCGTTCCTGCCGACAACCAGCAAACGGGTAATATCGTATGTAACAGTCAGCGACCTTTTGCTGAACTGTGACACCGCCGGTACAAGTACATTTTCGCCTGCTTTCTGTCCATTCAGCCATATCTCATGGTATCCCAGTGAGTTTACGTGAAGTAAAGCCCTTTCCGGAACCTTTTCCAGGTTAAAGGTCTTCCTCAGCTGGGGGCTGGTAGAATATTCCTCCTCATCGGGAAGTCCTATATATTGTGCCTGCCAGTCTGACTGTTCAAGAAGCCCGATGCTGAAACACGTAGCCTCACTCCATTCCGTAGGCCTGTCATTCTGATCCCATATCCTAGCTTTCCAGTAGCATACTGAGCCCGGATTAAGCCCCGTACCGGCATATGACAGCAAAAAATTCCGCGATGATGACACCTTGCCTGAATTCCAGAGATCGGCTTCCTCCTCATTGAGAAGAGCCTCACTGCTTGCGGCAAGCACCTGGTATGATGACTGTGCCGTTCCGTTCACCGAAGATTTAATTTTCCAGCTCAATAGGGGAGAGGTTGTTCCAATGCCCAGGGGAGAGGAGAGGTTCTCGGTCCGCAGGTCATAAAGCTTCGGATCAGGGTTTGTCCTCAGACAACTGCTGAAGACAATCATGGCCATGAAAGTAGTTATGACAGTTAGTGATGAAACAAGTGCCGGAAGGATCTGTTTGATGAACATGGGAATGTAGTTTATTGTAAAGATGGTAAATGAGTAAATTGCTGGATCAATATAATGAAAATGCCCCTAATGAAAGTATAAATGGACTGGCAAGCTAAAAATCAGATTTTTGAGTTTAAAAATCAAGACTATTTAAGCTAAATTGCATTTTTTTAAAAGTAATCTATACTATATAAGTTAACGGAGATAAACATGAACGATAGATTTTCTGTAAGTCCAGGCGGCGAGGAATTTCCTTTGCCTGATCATAAGGATTACCGTGATGAGTTTGAGAGGCTTAGCAAGCGCATAGAGCAAGAAAGAGCCAAGAACAGGGAAATTGTAGTTGTAATGGGGGTTGGATTTGTCGGGGCAGTCATGGCTGCAATAGTTGCCGACACTGTTGACAAGGACGGGCGGTCCACAAAATTTGTCATTGGCATGCAACGGCCCAGTGTCCGGAGTTACTGGAAAATACCGATGCTGAACCGGGGAGTGTCGCCGGTAAAGGCAGAGGACCCTGAAGTGGATCCCATGATAGCACGATGCGTCAAGGACAAGAAGACGCTTATAGCCACTTTTACGTATGATGTTCTTAAGCTGGCTGATGTTGTGGTGGTTGACGTGCAGTGTGACTATATTAAGGAAGATCTCGGAGATGTCCGGACAGGTCAGACTGATATGGCTGCCCTTGAATCTTCGCTTCATGTTATAGCCGAACATATACCTCCAGATGCGCTGGTTCTGATCGAGACAACCGTTGCACCTGGTACGACGGAGCAGGTTGCATATCCCATAATGAAAAAGGTATTCAGGAAAAGGGGAATAAATACCGATCCTCTGCTTGCACATAGCTATGAGAGAGTTATGCCGGGAAAGAATTATGTGGCAAGTATCCGTGATTTCTGGAGGGTATGCAGCGGTATTAATGAGGAAGCCAGGAACCGGGTGGTGAAGTTCCTGACGGAAGTGCTTAACACAGAGAAATATCCTCTTACGGTCATGGACCGTCCGATCGAATCAGAAACCGCCAAGATAGTGGAAAACAGTTACAGGGCCACTATTCTTGCATTCCTTGATGAATGGAGCCTTTTTGCCGAACGCAACGGAGTTGACCTGATAAAGGTTATCAAGGCAATTAAGGTGCGGCCAACACATTCGAATATGATTTTCCCGGGACCGGGAATTGGAGGTTACTGTCTTCCGAAGGACGGCGGACTGGGATTATGGGCATACAAGCATATACTTGGTTTTGAGGATGATATATTCAGGATCACACCACTCGCAATTGATATTAATGACACCAGGGGCCTTCATGTGGGTCAGCTTGCCAGGGATGCGTTGCGGAATATGGGGAAGCCCATTGCCGCTGCCAATATCCTGGTGCTTGGAGCCGCATACAGGGAGGATGTGGGCGATACCCGCTACAGCGGCTCAGAAATCGTAATAAGAAAGCTTGCGGAAATGGGCGCAGAAATTAAGGTTCATGATCCGTATGTTGAGCATTGGTGGGAGTTTGAGCAGCAGGATACTTTTCCGGGAGTCGGACAAAGCAAGGCAAGATTTTTCAGAAACCAGGAAAAACTAAAGGAGATCCGTGTGGAGCATGACCTGGAAAAGGTTCTTGAAGATGTTGATGCCGTGATACTTGCAGTACCGCATAAAAACTATCTGAATCTTGATCCTGATTATGTCATAAGCAAGATAGGCAAACCAGCCGCTATTATTGATTGTTTCGGAATACTTTCCGATGACGGGATAAGGAGATATTTCCAGCTGGGTTGTGAAGTAAAAGGACTTGGACGCGGACATATCCAGAGGATCAAGGATGAAGTTCGTAAGTTATAATGCTCTCGAAATCCCGCGGGGTTAATATTGCACCCAGATAATACGACCAACGCAGGCAGATATGGACCTACAGTGCATATCTGCTTTTTTTTTGGAATAAATCCTTTTTGGGGTGAGCGGGCTCAGTTTAAAAAGTCAAATAATATTCCTATAATTAATATTATGTCAAATTGAAAATATAATATACGAATTTTAGCTTTGAGACATGCCCAGGTGTCTCTTTTAATGCTTCCATCCTCTTCCGACTGCAACTGTTAAATTAAAGTCCGAGATAGGCTCCTATCAGTTCCGGATCGGTTGAGTCAAGCATCGGAAGGCATGGAATCAGAAAAGGATCAGTTGAAGGAGTGTCAATCGTGCCCCAGATGGATGTTCTGATAAATTCATAACCATTGCGTATGGCAGCATCGATAATGTCTGAGTCTCCTGCCCCGTCGCCATACGGCAGGGCGAAAACCTGCACACTTCCGGGAGTATGTTTTTCTATGATCTGCCTGGAGGCACCAAGCTCATAATCGAGAAATGAATTGTAATCTTCGTTCGTGGAGAATGAATCTCTGCTCTGATGCAGGAAAGGATGAGAACAGGAGTGAGACCCGAATGTAAATGGCCTTATTCCCGGGCTTATTGCATAGTGACTCATATTTTCAACTTCTTCCCATGAGATGAAGGAATCTTTCCCGATCATGTCGGTCCACAGGAAAAAGGTGGCCTTGATCCTGTATCTCTCCAGCAAGGGTCTGACAAGTGAATACCATGAGCAGTCCCCGTCGTCGAAGGTAATGATTGCGGAATTTCCGTAACTCTTCTTGTTACCGGTGAGAACTGAACCCAGATCATTGAAGTCAATGATAGTTATATTATTGGTTATCAGATATTTAATATCAGACTCAAGATCCCTGAGGCTTCTTTCGTACAGGTTTTCCGGCGTGTCTTCTACAATCCGGTGATACATAAGAACAATGATTTTCCCCTCATCCGCGGGTATTTCTTCCTGTTCAGGCTTACAGGCCGGTAATGCAATACAAGACAATAGCAGCAGGAATACCGGGCGGATGATCATCCTGAGGAAATAATCGATGGATGGAATTTCATTTATCATTTCCCGTAAAAGAAAAGAGGTTGTTTCAAAAGTAGTTATCTTCTGATACAACCTCTTTATATGAATTGGAATTATTATTTACTGTTGTTCGATCTGGTCGAGTTTAGCTTTAACTGCGTCGTATTTGTCAGTCATCCTGAGCCGGTAATAAAGCTCTCTGAGGCCTCTCAGTGCATAGACATCATCAGGAATGAGTTCATTGGCCCTCTCCATGTACGGCAATGCTTTGGCAAACACAGTCATGGCTTCATCTATGGCCGCATTGTACTTATTGACATCCATTATGTCATTTGCCTTTGCAAACATATCCGAGGCTTTGTTGATATATGCCGCACCAAGTCCGTACTGGCTGTCGTAAAGATCGGATTTCAGCTCGATGGATTTCTGCAGGTTTTCAATTGCCTGGTCATACTGGTTTGAATTGAGGTAAATTATGCCTTCGGCAAAATACAGGCTGTAGTTGGTGGGATCGGCCTCCTTTGCCACTTTCAGGTATTTGAGTGCCTCGTCATTCTTTCCGCTTTTGATATAAAGGTCAATGAGCTGCAGGGTAATGGTTTTATCATCGGGGAATTTCTCAGGAAGGCTTTTGAGTGTAGCCTCGGCTTTGAGGGTATCGCCCAGTCCAAGATAGCTTTCATACATCTGATAGTATGGGGTAATTCCCATATACTGCATTTCAGCACATTTGTTGAAATAATCGATTGCCTTTTCGTATTTGTGCGAGTTTATGGCAGCCAGACCTGCATTGTAATACATTCCGGTATCGACGGCTCCGGCGAACTCATCGCTTTCAGTAATTTTAATCTGGGTTTCGAACGACTTGAGTGCGCCTTCAAAGTCCTTGGCTTCAAACTGATCTCCTCCCTGGTTGTACAGATCGAGAGCCAGGGAATTATAGATCATATTTGCGATGATCCTCTTTTTTACAGTGCCTTTGGGATCCAGCTCCATTGCCTTTTCGTAGGCAGCGTAAGCTTCGCCGAGAGGATCGGCTCCGCAGAGTTTCTTGAAACTTTGATTATCTGTTTTAAAAACTGCCTGACAGAGTTTCCCTTTGGCAAAATAGGTATTGAACCAGTCTTTTGATTTCTCATCAACCATAGCCTGATCAAGCGCCTCTTTCGCTTTATCCAGATTTCCCTGTTCGATCATCGAAAGAGCACTGGTCACCTTTCCTTTTTGTGCGTAGGTGCCAAGAGATACAGCTAAAACCGCGATAAGCAGTAAATACTTTTTCATAGTTTAAAAATCTTGTTAATGTGTCAATAATAGTTTTGCAAATGTAAAACTTTACTTGTTAATCATCAAATTCTTTGCCAAAATCCTTTTCATTATTATCATCCTGTTGTTCCATATCCGCTTCATCACCTGATTCATCCCCGCTTACAAACACGCTTGCCACCGAGGCAATGATGTCATTCTCCCTGAGGTTAATAAGTCTGACTCCCTGGGTTGCCCTGCCCATTATGCGGAGTGCCGAAACGGGGCTTCTCAGGATGTTGCCGAACTGGGTTATAATCATCAGGTCATGGTTGTCTGTCACATCCTTCAATGCAATCAGGTACCCTGTTTTTTCAGTGATGTTGATCGTTTTCACTCCCTTGCCGCCACGGTTGGTAATGCGGTAATCTTCGATATCCGATCTTTTTCCGTAGCCTTTTTCAGAGACGACAAGTATTTCTTTTTCCTTGTTTTCGACTGTAATCATTCCGATTACGTAATCGGTCACCTCATTGTCGAGTTTTATACCCCTGACTCCTGATGCGGTCCTGCCCATGGGCCTCACAGAGTCCTCGGGAAATCTTATTGCTCTTCCCGATTTGACAGCCAGCATGATATGATGATGTCCGTTTGTCATCCTTGCTTCAAGAAGTTCATCACCTTCCCTGACCGTGATGGCGTTGACACCGCTGGTTCTGGGTCTGGAATAGGCTTCCAGTGAAGTTTTCTTAATGATTCCCTTAGTGGTGCAGAGCACGATGAAATTGTTGTTGATATAGTCCTCATCACTGAGGTTCTTTACATTGATGAATGCCCTTACCTTGTCATCCTGTTCGATGTTTATGAGATTCTGCATTGCCCTTCCCTTTGAGACCCTCGAGCCTTCGGGGATATTATAGACCTTCAGCCAGTAACATTTACCCTTGCTTGTAAAAAAGAGCATCGTATTGTGCATTGTGGCAATATAAAGATGCTCAATGAAATCCTCATCCCTTGTTGTGCCTCCCTTTGCCCCTGTTCCGCCCCTGTTCTGACGCCTGAATTCTGTTAACGGGGTGCGTTTTATATATCCCAGATGGGAAATGGTTATTACCATTTCATCATCGGAGTAGAAATCTTCGGGATTGAATTCCTCGGCATTGGGTATTATTTCGGTACGTCTTTTATCACCGTACTTTTCCTTAATTTCCAGAAGTTCGTCCTTGATGATCTTCATCTGGAGGTTTTCGTCAGCAAGGACATTTCTCAGATAATCTATCAATGCCATAACCTCGGTGTATTCAGCCCTCAGCTTTTCCTGCTCCAGTCCCGTAAGCTGGCGCAGGCGCATTTCCACGATGGCCCTTGACTGGGCTTCGGAAAGCCCGAACCGGGCCATAAGTCTCTCTCTTGCTTCATCAGGATTCCCCGATGCCTTGATTATTGCAATCACCTCATCAATATTGTCGCTGGCGATAATGAGTCCTTCCAGTATATGAGCCCGCTTTTCTGCCTGATCAAGGTCAAACCGCGACCTTCTGATCACTACATCATGGCGGTGCCTGAAGAAATAGTCTATCAGATCCCTGGTGCTGAGGGTTCGCGGCCTCCCCCTGACAAGGGCAATATTATTTACGTTGAAGGAAGTTTGAAGCGAGGTGTATTTGAAAAGGTTATTGAGCACAACATTGGCAGTGGCATCCTTTTTCAGGATTATCACCACCCTCATTCCGTTGCGGTCCGATTCGTCATTGATGTAGGAAATCCCCTCCAGTTTTTTCTCATTTATCAGGTCGGCAATCTTTCTGATCATTTCTGCCTTATTGACCATGTATGGGATTTCAGTGACAACAATGCATTCACGGCCCGAATGGGTCAGCTCTATCTCGGTTTTTGCCCTGATGACTATCCTTCCTCTGCCGGTTTCACAGGCATCCCTTATCCCCTGCTGGCCGTAAATTATTCCGCCTGTCGGAAAATCGGGGCCTTTGATATGGGTGAGAAGTTCTTCGGTAGTTATGTTGCGGTTATCAATAAAGGCTACGGTTGCATCTATGATCTCTCCCAGGTTGTGAGGCGGCATATTTGTAGCCATGCCCACGGCAATACCCGATGCACCGTTTACCAGGAGGTTGGGGATTCTTGTCGGCAGTACTACTGGCTCTTTTAATGAATCATCGAAATTTGGCTGAAAGTCAACAGTTTCCTTTTCAATGTCCGACAGGGTTTCCTCCGCGATCCTTTTCAGCCTGGCTTCGGTATATCTCATTGCTGCCGGGCTGTCTCCGTCAATCGAACCGAAATTGCCCTGACCGTCAACCAGCGGATATCTCATCGTCCATTCCTGTGCCATTCTGACCATTGCCTCGTAAACTGACGAATCTCCGTGGGGATGATATTTCCCAAGCACCTCCCCTACTATCCTCGCCGACTTCTTATAGGCTCTGTTTGAGAGAACTCCAAGCTCGGACATACCGTAAAGAACCCTTCTGTGAACAGGCTTCAGTCCATCCCTGACATCAGGTAACGCCCTCGACACTATTACTGACATGGAATAGTCAATATAGGCCGACTTCATCTCCTCTTCAATGTTTACCTGAATTATCCTTTCTCTTTCTGACATAGTATTAATTATGAAATCATCACGAACAATCACACTTCATGAGTGTTTCGAGGACGAAATTAGTGATAATTTGGGTAATTTTGCTCGGGTGACATGATGACTTTTGAACATTCGTTGTTTATAATTGGGCACGAAAATTGCCTGTAGTTAATTGTATTAAATTTACCTTTGATTTATACATCAATGGTATTTTTGATCGTTTATACTGACATAATGACTGTTTTTAGACATAATATTGAAAAGTATTTAAAATAAATATGGATTCACAATTTTCACAACGTGTAAAAGATATTCTTGGATACAGCAAGGAAGAGGCTATAAGGCTGGGTAACAGCCATATAAGTCCTGAACACCTGTTTCTTGGAATTCTCAGGGATGGTGAAGGAGTAGCGGTTGAGGTCCTTATAAACCAGGGTATTGATCTTCCGGTTCTGAAGGGATCCCTTGAAAAAAGCATCAAGGTTGAAAATCCCGTTCCGGTGGCTGATCATGAGATAATCCCTTTGTTGCGCAGCACTGAGAGAATCCTCAAGCTTGTTTATCTCGAAGCCAAATCCCTTAAAAACAATACCATTGATTCAGAACATCTTCTTCTGGCAATCCTTAAGGACGAAAATGCCCTTGTGACCAGGTTCCTGGCAGAGCTCGACGTTGATTACCAGTCGGTAAGAAGGGCCGTCGAAGCAGGATTCCCTTCGGCTAAAGCTGATTTTCCGCGGGAAGACGATGATGAGGGCCAGTCATACGGCAGCCCGGGAAGAGGCTCCCAATCTGCCCCTTCATCTTCAAAATCCTCTTCCGACACGCCGGTTCTTGATAACTTCGGCATTGATCTTACCAAGGCAGCCGAGGAAGGACGACTTGATCCCATTGTGGGAAGGGAACGAGAAATAGAAAGACTTGCACAGATCCTGTCGCGAAGAAAAAAGAACAATCCGGTCCTTATCGGAGAGCCGGGCGTAGGCAAATCGGCAATAGCTGAAGGGCTCGCCCTGAGGATAACCAAGAAGAACGTTTCGAGGGTATTGTTCAACAAGAGGGTTGTTGCCCTCGACCTCGCCTCCATTGTTGCGGGAACCAAATACAGGGGACAGTTTGAGGAAAGGATGAAGGCCATTCTTAATGAGCTTTCAAAAAATGACAACATAATCCTGTTCATCGATGAGATCCATACCATTGTCGGAGCCGGCGGAGCCACAGGATCACTCGATGCTGCAAATATGCTCAAGCCTGCCCTGGCCAGGGGTGAGATCCAGTGCATCGGGGCAACCACGCTTGACGAATACAGGCAGCATATTGAAAAGGACGGAGCACTCGAAAGAAGGTTCCAGAAGATCATTGTGGAGCCCACTTCCATTGAAGAGACGATAAACATCCTTCACAACATAAAGGAAAGGTACGAGGAGCATCATAATGTGATTTATACCGACGATGCCATCGATGCCTGCGTAAAGCTGACAAACAGGTACATATCTGACCGGCATCTGCCCGACAAGGCAATAGATGCTCTCGATGAATCAGGATCAAGGGTGCACATATCAAATATTGTCGTGCCGGAGCGGATATTGAACCTGGAAAAGCAGCTGGATGATACCAAGAAGGAAAAAATGATGGCGGTGAAAAATCAGAATTTTGAAAAAGCTGCCAGTTTCCGTGATAAGGAGAAGGATCTTATCGATATGATTGAGCATGAAAAGAAGAAGTGGGAAAAGGAACTTGCCGTTAATCGCGAATCTGTTGATGCTGAAAAAGTTGCTGAAGTTGTTGCCATGATGACGGGTGTGCCGGTCCAGAGGATTGCCCAGACTGAAGGAACAAGACTGCTTAAAATGGCCGAGGAGCTCAAGGGAAGTGTGATCGGACAGGATGAGGCAATCCAGAAGATCGTGAAGTCAATCCAGCGCAACAGGGCCGGCCTTAAAGATCCCAACAAGCCCATTGGTACATTTATTTTCCTGGGCCCTACCGGCGTGGGAAAGACACAGCTTGCGAAAGTCCTGGCGAAATTCCTCTTTGATACCACCGACAATCTTATCCGGATCGACATGAGCGAGTACATGGAGAAATTCTCTGTATCCAGACTTGTCGGGGCGCCTCCCGGGTACGTTGGTTATGAGGAAGGCGGGCAGCTTACAGAAAAAGTGAGGAGAAAGCCTTACTCTGTGGTCCTGCTTGATGAAATAGAGAAAGCTCATCCCGACGTGTTCCATATCATGCTCCAGGTACTCGACGAAGGACAGCTTACTGACAGTCTGGGGCGCAGGGTGGATTTCAGAAACACAATTGTTATTCTTACATCAAATATCGGAACCAGGCAGCTTACTGAATTCGGCAGGGGTATCGGGTTTGACACCAGTGCAAGAAAGGCCAGCCGCGACGAGCAGGCCAAAAGCATTCTGCAGAAAGCACTTCAGAAAACATTTGCACCCGAGTTCCTGAACAGGATTGACGATGTCATAATGTTCAATTCACTTGGAAAAAAGGAAATTGACAAAATAATCGACCTTGAGCTCAAGGGCCTGTTCGACAGGGTAAATGCCCTGGGCTACAAGATGAAGATCGTTCCGGCGGCGAAAGATTTTATTGCCGAAAAGGGATTCGATGCAAATTATGGTGCACGTCCGCTTAAGCGTGCCATCCAGAAATACCTGGAAGATCCGATGGCCGAGGTGCTGATCAAGGCCGATCTGAAACCCGGTGATACCATACATATAGGGTTCAACAGCCAGAAATCAGAGATAAGGATCAAGATCCATAAGAACAATCAGGAATCGCCTGAAGGAATTCCTGATCCCCCGGCTGAATAGGAATTACAATTGATGCTTACCCGTTTTATACCGGGGTGCCGAATAGATCAAACTCAGTTGACCGGGTGATCAGGATGTTATAGAAATTGCCAGGCTTCAGATCATGAACGGCATTTATCAATACTTCCTGGTCGACATCGGGGCTGTCATGCTCTGTTCTTCCAATATACATGTCTCCTTCCCTCCTGTCAATGATCACTTTGAGTATTTTATTGATCTTTAAAGTATTGAGATCTGACGATATTGATTGTTGCAGTTCCATGAGTTCGGAAACACGTTCTTTTTTTATCTTTTCGGGAATGGAATCCCTGTAGTTGGAATAGGAATATGTTCCTTCTTCATGAGAATAGGGAAATACTCCCAGGCGGTCAAACCTGAATTCACCGACAAAATCCTTCAAAAGGCTGAATTCCTTTTGGGTTTCTCCGGGATGGCCGGCAATCAGGGTAGTTCTGATTGCTGCTCCGGGCAGCTCTTTTCTGAGGGTTGCCAGCAATTCCCTTGTTTCGCTTCCGTTATGCGATCTTTTCATCATTTTGAGGATCCTGTCGGATATGTGCTGGACCGGAATATCAATATACTGGCATATCCTTCTGTTTTCCTGCATCATGGGAATGATACCGGTGGGGAAATTGGACGGATAAAGATAATGCAGTCTTATCCATCTGAAAGATTCGATTCCAAGGAGTTCCCTGAGCAGGACAGGCAGCATTTGGGTGCGATACAGGTCGAGGCCATAATAGCTCAGATCCTGGGCAATAAGTATCAGTTCCTTTACTTCGTTGCGGGCAAGGATTCGGGCTTCTTCCACCACTTCCTCAACAGGCCTGGATAAATATTTTCCCCTTATAGAGGGTATGGCGCAAAAGGCGCAGGTTCTGCTGCAACCCTCTGATACCTTGAGATATGCATAATGACCCGGATCACTGATCCTGCGTTCCAGCAGAAGCCTTTTGTCGGTATGTCCCCCCAGTTCCCTGAGAATCTGGTCCATGCTGTTTACCCCGAAATACCTGCTGACCTCAGGGATCTCCGACCGCAATTCTGCGGCATATCTTTCTGAAAGACATCCCGTGACATAGAGTTTTTCAATGTCGCCCTTTTTCAGCGCCTCTACGAAGCGGAGTATGGTGTCAATGCTTTCTTCCTTGGCGTCATTTATGAAGCCGCACGTATTTACAATGACGATATTTGAGGAAAGTTCCGCTCCATCGTATATAACCCTGTATCCGGCAGCCTCGATCTGCCGCGTCAGTTTTTCCGAATCAACCAGATTCTTTGAGCAGCCAAGGGTTACTATATTTATTGTTCTATTTATCATTGGCAGAGTGATTCCGCGACCGGAACCGTTTTCGGTGATTACCTGGCGGCTGAAAAGAGGGAATCAACGAATTCATAGGGGTTGAAGATCTGCAGATCGTCAAGCTTTTCGCCAAGGCCGATATATTTTACCGGTATTCTGAACTGATCGGATATACCTATGACAACCCCTCCCTTTGCGGTTCCGTCAAGCTTTGTAATTGCCATTGCCGTTACATCTGTCGCAGCTGTGAATTCCCTGGCCTGCACGAAAGCATTCTGACCGGTCGATCCGTCAAGAACCAGGAGTACCTCATGCGGGGATTCAGGAAGTATTTTTTCGGTTACCCTCTTTATTTTTGAGAGCTCCGCCATCAGGTTTACCTTATTGTGAAGCCGGCCGGCAGTGTCGATGATAACCACGTCATATTTGCCGGCAACCGCTGACCGTACCGAGTCATAAGCAACGGAAGCAGGATCTGAACCCATTTGCTGCTTTACCACCTGGACCCCTGCCCTGTCGGCCCAGATCTGCAGCTGATCGATGGCTGCAGCCCTGAACGTATCGGCAGCACCAAGAAGAACCTTCTTCCCGGCATTCCTGAACTGATATGCCAGTTTTGCAATAGTGGTTGTTTTTCCCGATCCGTTGACGCCTACCACAAGAATAACAAAGGGTTTGAAAGGCAGTTCCGATGCAAAATCGTATTCAGTTCCCGAAATATTCGCCTCAAGAAGAGATACAATTTCTTCCTTAAGGATATGGTTGAGTTCATCAGTGTTCAGATATTTGTCTCTTGAAACCCTGTTTTCCAACCGTTCGATGATACGCAGAGTGGTATCCACTCCAACGTCTGAGGAAACCAGGACTTCTTCCAGATTGTCAAGGACTTCGTCATCGATCCTGGATTTTCCCATTACTGCCCGCGACAGTTTTGTAAAAACACTTTCCTTGGTTTTCTCGAGGCCCTTGTCAAGTAGCTCCTTTTTATCCTTACTGACGAAACCGAACCAGCCCATCTTGAATGAAATTTGCAGGATTAAAAAAGTAAAAAAAGCTTTCTTCAATGGAAGAAAGCTCATGTAATAATTTAATATGCAAGGAGTTATTTCTTATTAAAGAATTCCTTTACATGGTCATTGTGGACGATTTCTTCCGTGAACTGATATGCACCTGTTTTATCGGATCTGGACATCCTGATGCATTTGGTAAAAAGTTTACCACTGCCTATTTTGAGTGTTGCAACTACTTTCTTTGCCATTGCGCTGCTAATTTATTTTATTTCTCTGTGTATGGTGTATTTTTTCAGGATCGGGTTGTATTTCTTCCTTTCAAGCCTGTCGGGGGTGTTTTTCCTGTTTTTTGTCGTAATATATCTTGATGTGCCAGGCATACCGCTTTCCTTATGCTCGGTGCATTCCAAAATTACCTGCAGCCTGTTGCCTTTTGCCTTCTTTGCCATTTTCTCAAAAATTAGTGATTAAGAATATAACCCTTCTCCCTGGCTTCCTTCAGTACGGCGTTGAGTCCTTTTTTATTGATAAGGCGTATTCCTGCAGCTGAAACCTTCAGGGATATCCATCTGTCTTCCTCGGGAAGATAGAATTTTTTGACGGAAAGATTCGGACGGAATTTTCTTTTCGTTCTTCTTTTTGAATGGGAAACATGGTTTCCCACCATCGCCTTTTTTCCGGTTACCTGACAAATCTTTGACATGATTCCTTATTCCGATTGATCCTTTATTTTTTTAACGAAGCGCAAAGTACGTGATTTTTATCTGATTAAACAAATAAATGTTTCAATTTTTTTAATGTATCGGGTTATATATGTCTTATCTGTTGATTATCTGTAATCTCAGCAGGTTCATCGCAGCCAGGGAGAATCGTGTAATATTGGCAATCCTGTCGGTACTGAAGATATGTTTTTCAGTTATCGTTCCCGAATCTGACGATACGGCAATCCATACCATTCCAACTGGCTTATCAGCACTTCCTCCGGAGGGACCTGCAATGCCGGTGGTTGCTAAACCAAGATCGGTTTTAAAAAGTTTCCTGGCTCCTTCAGCCATACCTGCAGCCACCCTGCTGCTTACTGCACCGTCGGAAGCCAGGATTGCAGGATCAATGCCCAGGATGCCGGTTTTGACATTGTTACTATATGCTACAAGAGATCCGGCAAAATACTCAGAACTTCCTGCCACACTGGTGATCCTGTGCGCAAGGAAACCGCCAGTGCAGCTTTCTGCCAGGGAAAGTGTCAGTTTTTTTATTTTCAATAATTGACCAACAGCCATCTCGGGTGTCTGTTCGTCCTCACCGAAAATAAGGTCAGGAATGATATTGTAGAGCTTACTGGTCTGGGCCCCGATTAACGGCTCAATTTCGTTGAGTGTTCCTGCAGTGCCGGTAAGCCTTAGTTTGATCACCCCGAATGATGGAAGGTAAGCAAGTTTTATGTTTTCGGGAAGTTCCGCTTCAAATTGTTCAAGAATCTCTGCCAGCCGTGCTTCAGGCATCCCGTAAGTCATTATGTTTTTGTGAATTATAACCTGCGATCTGAATCGTTTCTTTATATCGGGCAGAACATGCTCCTGCATTATATATTTCATTTCACCCGGCACACCGGGCATTGAAATGAATATGGTGCCATCCTTTTCAAACCACATACCCGGGGCGGTGCCTGCGGCATTTGGCAGGACCCTGCATGACTCGGGAACCTCTGCCTGTCTGCGGTTATTCTCATTCATCGGAAAATTCCTCCTCCGCAGCATTTTTTCTATCATTTCCAGCACTTCCCTGTCAGGTACAAGCTTAGTGTTAAAGAATTCACAGAGGGTTTGTTTCGTAATATCGTCGCTCGTTGGCCCGAGCCCGCCAGTTATTATTACAAGTTCAGGTTTCCTTTCAGCGGCTTCCGAAAGGGCATTGAGGATCTCATCCCTGTTGTCATGTATTGATGTCCTTCTCCGTACATCGAAACCGGCAGAACTCAGCTCCCACCCTATCCACGCCGAATTGGTGTCGATTGTCTGTCCGATGAGGAGCTCATCGCCTATTGTGATTATTTCAGCTTTCATTCCGAAAATTGTGTAAAACAGGAGGCAAAGGTAATGGAAAAAAATAACAATGATCCCGGGAAAAGAATTCCCTGCCAGCCTTCGGGATGCCCGGGACAAAGATTAAGACTATAACACCGTGAAAAGGTTAATCATTTTTCAGGCTTCCGGCAATTTGCGGTACGATTTTTGATTCTGAAAAGTCTGCAAAATGCATATTGATTGACGTAATATGAAATTCAGGATATTCTTTTCCGGTGTTTTTCTGATCTTCCTCTTTTCAGGGGGATGTGAAAAAACAGAATCCGGCCGGTCAGTTGACAGTATTGTCAATCACCGTTTCGGGGTTGACGCGAACCTTGCCTTTGCAATCGACAGTATTAGGGATTACCGGTGCCCGTCGGATGTTGTTTGCGTCTGGGCCGGGGATGTTGATGTATTTATGAAGTTTTACCTGGCCTCCGCCAGCATTGATACCATGATGAATCTTAATAATGCAGCCAGAAATCCTGTCAGCATCGGCGGCTATTCATTCAGGATAAATGAGGTATTACCCTACCCTGTAAGTAATAGAACCACAGATCAGAAAGATTTTAAAATAAGCATGACCATTACCAGGGAATAAATATCGTTGTGTCGGACGAGCCTGCTTGGTTGTCGGCCTTTAACGGCAGAATATTGATGGTGGAAAAACTTCATAATAAGATCTGTTTCTTCAATGCGAGGTTATTCTTTCAGCCCGGGTTCAGTTGAGTTAAAAAAGCCGGCGCGCAATCAGCATTCAGGCACAGGCATCCCCGGCATCTGAAATTATTTTTCCGGTTTTTCTCAGTTGCAGCGATCATATCCTTTCATTTTCTTAATTTTATAATATTATTCATTGTCAATTTAAAACAGGAGGTGAAAATGAATGATTTCATGTGTCCCAAGTGCAAAGGGCATCTCCGGGTCGGAGATCATATAATCTTTAAGATAAAAAATGACAGGAAAGAGACCGGGCTTATCCTGCTCAGTCCGCAGATTGGCAATTATTCAAGCATAAAGCATCCTTCCTTTGAGTTCGGACAGGGAGAGCTGGTTGACTTTTATTGTCCTCTCTGCAGCGCCTCACTGAAATCCGATATCCATAAAAATCTTGCACTTGTACTGATGAAGGACCAGGAAGGCAAAGGATTTGCCGTTTATTTTTCACAGGTGGCAGGTGAGCACAGCACATACGAGGTGGACGGTGATTCTGTCCGTGCGGCTGGAGAAGATGCGGGACTGTACACCTACTTCAAGATCGGGGAAAAGTTCAAAAAATACTTTTAGGCAGTTGACCGACACTGTTATTACGTTCCAGTTTCAGCAGCCGTTTCTTGACTGACAGGCCGCCTCCATAACCGGTAAGCTCGCCGCTGCTTCCAATGACACGATGACAGGGAATGATAATCGCAATGGCATTTGCTCCATTTGCACCCGCAACAGCCCTGACAGCATTTTCCTGTTTTATTGCCTTTGCAAGTTCCGTATATGTGACGGTTTTCCCATATGGTATTTCCGTCAGTGCCCTCCAGACATCTTTCTGAAAATCTGTTCCAATCATCAGAACGGGGATATCGAATGCTGTTCTGTGGCCGGCGAGATACTCTTCGAGCTGCCGGATTGCTTCCGCTATAATCTCATCATTCTGTTCCCTGAATTCAGCTGCAAGACCTTTTTTTATCCTGTTATCAACAGCCGGTCTCATTTTTCTGTAACGGAAATCCATCAGGCAGAGCCTGCCGGCATATGAACCCAGTATCAGCTCACCTATCCTGGTTTTGCAATATTGAATATTTATAAGGTTCATTCTGAGGATTTTTGCAATTTCACAGCGAATTACCCGGATTAAGCAGCCTGTTTGCCTGCTGTGCAAATGACTGATTGAATAAGTACCCGTATGTCAGGGGATATCAGACAAGGTCACAGGCCTCCGGAGGCATCCATTTGGCATTCATGCCTTCCCATTTGATGTTGCATCCTATGGGGTTAGTAACCGGTACTGAGATTTCCCTGCCTGAAGTAAGTTCTTCGAGTGCCCTGTCGAGGTCATTAACTGTCATGCGGGATATATCGCGGGGCGAATCGACGCCCCTGCCCGTGTAAACAAGTATCCTTTCGGCGTTGAATACGAAAAAATGCGGGGTTCTCAGGCCGCCATAAGCCTTTACCACGGTCTGCTCCCTGTCATGAAGGTATTTCCATGGGAAGTTATGCTGTTTCATGCGCCTGACCATGTTCGGGAAGCTGTCTTCCTCGTAGGTATTCTCACTGTTGGAATTGATGCCGGCAAATACCACTCCCCTGTCGCGGAATTTTTCCGCAGTTGCCCTTGTCACTTCATCGGAGCCGGTCACATAAGGACAGTGGTTACAGGTGAAAAAGAGAACCAGGTACGGGTATTTGTCGAAGTCTGAAAGGCTGTATTCCCTGCCATCGGTTGCAGGGAGCCGGAAGTCGATGGCCTTCTGGCCAGGCTTAAGAGTGTAGCTCATACATATCTGTTTTTTAGTACTGACAATTTTGAGTATCCCAAACGTTCTGCCATATGATTTTATTCAGTTCCACATATGCCGGCGAACCGGTAAGTCCGGAATCCGGCAGGACCGGCTTTCTGAAGAACAAATTTCGGTCCGCGATTGTTCAGGGCCAATGGTTTATGCAATATTAATAATTACGGATTATATACTTTAAGGAGTCAGAGGATTTCAGGCAGAAGTTGCTGCATCAACAATACTGGCTTCATCAGCCCGGGAATTAATGCTTCTCCTTAAGGAAAGCAAAGGGAATCAGCTTAAACTGATTCCCCGGTTTGATTTGAGCGGGAAACGGGGCTCGAACCCGCGACCCTCAGCTTGGGAAGCTGATGCTCTGCCAACTGAGCTATTCCCGCATTTCCTTTTCAGGCCCTCGGCCTGGGATCCCGATTGCCCGGGACTGCCAACTGAGCTATTCCCGCATCTGACATTTCGGACTTCCCACGCGAAATCTCCGGTATAAGGTCCCGGAAATTCCAGGTTCAAAAATAGCAATTATCCGTAACTTGTCAATTGCAATTCAATTTCTGAAATTGCCCTGAGCCACCTCGGGGACTCGAACCCCGGACCTGCTCATTACGAATGAGCTGCTCTACCGGCTGAGCTAAGGGGGCATAAAACACTGCAAATATAGAAAATCATTTCAATCTTTCCAGTCGTGCCAGCAACGGGGGATGTGAATAATGAAAGAAAACATAGGCGGGATGCGGTATCATGTTCGAAAGGTTTTTAACCGAGAGTTTTTTTAAAGCACTTGCCAGGAATTCAGGGTTATAGTTTTGCCGGACATACAAATCAGCCTCAAACTCGTTCCTTCTCGACAGGAAATTGCCTGCCAGTCCGATTACAAGCGACAGGGGACTGTACAGGATCCCGAAGGCAACCAGTCCAATGTGAAAACTGGGCCTTCCGGCACCCAGGGCCTCCGAGAGGGCGGGATTGTCAACCACCAGGGAAAAAAGAAAGAGCATGAACCCGGTTATGAATATTGATGACAGAAGCCTTCTTAACACATGTTTCTTTTTGTAATGCCCAATTTCATGGGCAAGCACTGCAACAATCTCTTCTTCAGACATCTCCTTCAGCAGCGTATCATAAAGCACTATACGTTTTTTAGAACCGAATCCCGAGAAATAAGCATTTGCCTTCGTGCTCCGCTTTGAACCGTCAATCAGGTATATATCTCTGAGCCTGAACCCGGTTTCCCGGGCAAATGTTTCGATGCGGGTGCGAAGGGAGCTTTCCGGGAGAGGTGTCTGCCTGTTGAAAAGCGGAACGATCAGTTCAGAATAGAAAAAATTGATGAACACGGAAAGTACCGTAACAAGGCCCCATGCCCAGAGCCAGAAATTCTTTCCCAGCCTGTAATATATCCAGGTGATCAAAGCCAGAACCGGGATCCCTATAATCATGGTAATAAACCATGACTTAAGGTGATCTGTTATAAATATCCTGACGGTCATTGTATTGAAACCATATTTCTTTTCAATGACAAATGTGTCATACCATTTGAACGGGATATTGATTATTTCCGAACCAATGCCGATGAAGGCAAAGAAGATGAGCGAAATAACAATCATGTTCGTGCTGATGGATCCGGCCAGCTTGTCGAAGAATGCAAATCCTCCCATAATGATCATGGCCAGGATTATCGCAAGATTGAATGAAGAGGACCAGAATGACAGCTTCCTGTTATCCTTTTCATAATGGAGTGTTTTTCTGTACTCTGCTTCATCACATATACCTGTAAGTTCTTCAGGAAGTTTGTCGGACCACATTTTTGAGTTCAGGAAAACCAGGTATCGCTCAAGTAAAAAGCCGGAAACCGGAATCAGGACAATGAGCAGGAAAAGAGGGTTATTCATTAATTAACCGGGTAAAATAAAAAGAAGCAGGGCACCTGTTTAAAATAATTGTGGAATAAATATGTCTCGCTGCATTTCCTCGTGCTATAAGGATAGGTGCCCTGCGGTTTTACAAATATAATAAAATTATGTTAACATACCACCGCAAACATGAATTGTTTGTCCGGTAATATATGATGAAAGCTCAGAAGCCAGGAACAATGCTGTATTGGCAACATCATCCGGTGTCCCTCCCCTCTTCAGCGGGATCCTGTTTGTCCATTCGGCTTTTACATCGGGAGGGAGATTGTCGGTCATTTCCGTGAGAATAAATCCAGGTGCAATGGCATTGCACCTGATATTCCTCGATCCCAGTTCTTTTGCCACACTTTTAGTAAAGCCCAGTATTCCGGCCTTTGATGCGGAATAGTTGCTTTGGCCGGCATTGCCGGAAACTCCAACGACGGAGCTCATATTAATTATTGAGCCGTTTCTCTGCTTCAGCATGGGCTGAATCACGGCCCTGGTGAAATTAAACACGGATTTGAGGTTGACTGCAATCACAGCGTCCCACTGCTCTTCAGTCATTCTCATTAACAGGGTATCCTTTGTTATTCCGGCATTATTGACCAGGATATCAATCTGACCGAAATCTTTTACTATTTCATCCACAACTTTTTGTGAGTCCGCAAAATTCGAGGCATTTGACACATATCCCTTTACCATTACGTTATAAAGCTTAATCTCATTAATGGTACTCAGGAACTCCTCATCCTCATATATATTGGTTAATGCGATATTTGCCCCTTCACGGGCAAATTTATGGGCAATGGCCTTGCCAATTCCCCTGGATGCTCCTGTGATCAGGGCGGTTCTGCCTTCAAGTAATTTCATTTCTCATGAGATTTAAACAGTTGCAAATATAAATAAAGTCTTTCAATATGTTTATTCACAAGTTTCAAAGTCATCTGCGGGTCCGGCGCCTGTACTTGTACAGTGAAGAGACCGGTTTTGCACCTTTGTGCCAGTGGTATCACCGCTTTTCAAGAACATTAAGAACAGATGATCCTATATCGGCTGGTGATTCGACGATTGTGATCCCGCATTTTTTCATAATTTCAATTTTCGCTGCTGCTGTGTCATCCCTGCCTCCGATTATGGCACCTGCATGTCCCATCCTCCTGCCTTTTGGAGCAGTCTGGCCTGCAATGAATCCCACCACCGGTTTGGTTCCGTTAGCGGATATCCATTCTGCTGCTTCCGATTCCATTGATCCGCCAATTTCCCCGATGATTATTATTGCATGTGTGTCATCGTCATTCATCATTAGTTTTACAGCTTCGAGCGTGGTTGTACCTACTACAGGATCACCACCTATACCGATACAGGTCGACTGACCCAGGCCAAGCCTTGTTACCTGGTCAACAGCTTCATAGGTCAGTGTCCCCGATCTTGAGATAATTCCCACATGTCCCTTTTTATGGATGAATCCTGGCATTATTCCTGCTTTTGCTTCCCCGGGAGTAATAATTCCAGGGCAGTTGGGTCCTATAAGTCTGCAGTTGAGCGATTTAAGATACTCTTTAACCATAACCATATCGGAAACGGGTATTCCTTCGGTAATTGCAACCACAAGCCTGATTCCACCCTCGGCCGCTTCCATAATTGCATCTGCTCCGGCCGCCGGAGGAACGAATACCACTGATACATCAGCCCCGGTCGACCTTACCGCCTCGCGAACCGTGTTGAAGACGGGCAGCCCCAGATGCAGCCTTCCACCCTTGCCAGGCGTGATCCCGCCCACAATGTTTGTTCCATAATCAATCATCTGCTGTGCATGAAACGTCCCCTCACTCCCCGTGAAGCCCTGAATAATTACCCTTGATTTCCTGCTGACAAGAATACCCATATTGAATAAAGCTGGTTAAAGTATCAGGATTTTTTTAGCCTGTTATGTTAATACCTGTATTTTTACCCGGAACACCTATGTGTCAACCTGCACAGGACTGTTCACGCCGCCTTGTGACATGGACCGGCCGGCAGAATAATTCACCTGCATCCCCTCCCGGTGGCAGAATGCCGGTTATCAACAAATATAACAGGTTTAAATGTCTGCCAAAACACCTATCTTTGAAAAAGATTTCCGATCGAATCCTATGCATGCCAAAAATAAAAAACTTATGGCAGGATATAACAGTAAACTCAGGCTTTTTAATGTTTTACACTTTTTGGACTGAATTTATCACGAAAAAAATTAAGGAACAAAACAATCCCGCATTATGGTAAATATTGAACCGGTACTCTATATTGGTATTTCCCAGTCGTTTTTTGCAGGATTGCTGATATCAACCAAAAAACCAGTTACGGTTGCAAACAGGCTGATGGCAGCCTGGCTTTTCATGATTTGTATTGAAATGATCTTTGCCCTGGTCAACAGCCGGGTTATTGAGATGTATTCATTTCCTTTCATAACATTTACCTATGGTCCGCTTCTGTATCTTTACATCCGTTTCATGACGGTTCCAGAAAGGAAATTTCTCTGGACCGGATTGCTCCATTTCATTCCATTCCTGGTTTTTTTTACAATTTCGGTGGTCTTCAGGTCAGAGCCCCTGGTAAGGGATCTGAGGGGATTTTTCAAACCCGATAAACTAATGCCCCTGAGGATTGTATATTCGGTGGTTTTCTTTCTGTCGATTACAGTTTATAGCATTCTTGCTTTTGTTGAGATCAGAAAACACCAGTCCAATCTCAGGAACCTGATATCATACACCTCACAGAAAATGACCCTTAACTGGCTGAAAATATTGACAGTCAGCTTCTATGTTGCTTATTTCGTCCTATTCATTCTCGGAGGCCTGAACATTATCGGCAATTATATTCCGTTTGATCCGTATTTTGTAATATTTGGTTTCATTGCCATTTTCTCCTTTGTATATAGTTTTTACGGAATAAAGCAGCCTTCAATTTTCGGGGAAGTGGTACATCAGAACAGCCGGGATGAGGTTTCTGAAAGAGCTGACCCCGAGAAATATTCCAGGAGCGGGCTCAGGGATGAGCAGGCTGATGAATACCTTAAAATACTCCTCGGCTATATGGAGACGGAAAAACCTTTTCTCAATGGTGATCTTACAATACATGATCTGTCTGAGGCAACCGGAATATCAAGACATCACATCACACAGGTTCTGAACGAGAAGTATAAAAAGAACTTCTTTCTTTTCATCAATGAATACCGCGTCAGGGAGGTTATCAAACGGATAAGCGATCCCAGATATCAGCATTTTACCATCCTCGCAATTGCATTTGATTCAGGATTTAACTCAAAATCCACATTCAACAACTTCTTTAAAACCTATACAGGAAAAACCCCAAGTGCCTACAGGGAACTGATTCATAAGTCAGAGTGAATGTACGAGCCACTCGGTTAAAACCTGTTTTGCACGGTACGAATGTCCGGATTATGCGGTCAGGACGATTGCCTGTGCAATCCTGCCCATCTTTGCCCTAAAAACAGGTATGACAAAAAGATTTCTTTTTACACTGATATTTACGGCACTGATTTTTAATCTTTCTGCCCAGGAGAAAGTATTTACTCCGGGTGGATTTCTCAGGGGCGGTATGTTTTACAGTACCGGAGATTATCCGAATGATGTGAATGCAGCCTTTGCCGATGCAGCATTTACACTGACTGCCACTGACAATATGAGTTTCAAGGGTTTCGGTGATATAAGACTCAGGATGGGTCAGCAGTTTGGGGACAATGTAAATTCCCTGGTGGTTCGGGAAGCATGGGGAATGTATTATAACCGCTTCATTAGCATTTCGCTCGGAAAGAGGATCATTAAATGGGGAAAGACAGACATTTTCTCTCCCCTCTCCCGTTTCTCTCCCCTCGATTATACCTACCGGAGTCCCGATCTGGAAGACAAGGACATGGGCAACCTGGCGGGGGAACTGACCATTACCCCGGCTTCTTTCCTGAAGTTAACTGCAGTTGCCACTCCCCTGTGGCACCCATCTGTTCTGATGACAGCTCCGCTTGAGCTCCCCCCTAATATTAACCTGAGCATGCCGGAAGGGCTGTACAGGGGTAACGGCTATTATTCCCTGGGCTTCAGGGGCGATCTTCTGTTAAGCGGCTTTGATGCAGGCATCCAATGGTACCACGGGCCGGACCTTATGCCCGGGCTGTCCCTGGTTTCAGCTGATTTCTCTAACCTGTTAAATCCGCAGATTGCCATTGCCGGAGTGCCATACATCATCAATCATACCGGCCTTGATTTTGAAGTTCCGGTATCCCCGCTCGTACTCAGGGGCGCCCTGGCATACAGCAAGCCTGTGAGGAAGAAAGAGGGAAACGAGGAGATACCCTTTCCTCAGATAGACTGGGTAGCAGGCGCCGACTGGACACCGGGAAACTTCAGAATGACCTTTGAATATTCAGGCAGAAAGGTTCTCGATTATTATCCTGCGCCATATGATCCTGTTATAGGGACGGAACCGGATCTTGTAAAACTGTCGCAGTTGTTCGCCACTCCCGGATTTGACCCGGTAGAGTTCACACGGCTACAGACTGAGGCATTTGGACGGCTGTATAACAATCAGGTGTACGAATACTATCACTCTGCCGGGCTGCGGTTCGAGGCGGAGCTTTTTTACGGCAGGCTGCTGCCATCGGTGATGACCATTTACAATTTCACCTCAAAAGACCTGCTGCTGATCCCCATGATCAGATTTAAGCCGGCAGACGGACTGACCATTGGAGCCGGAATGGAACATTATTCAGGGAAGAAGGGAGGGCTCTACGATATCGTGGATAACTTCATGAAAGCCGCTTTTGTCTCAATAAAAATAGATTTCTGACATTATGGCTGATTTCATTATAAAATACAGGTGGTTAATTATCTCAGTATCGCTGGCGGTTGCACTGTCGCTTGGTCTGCTGATACCGACGGTTGAGACTGATCCTGAGATCAGGAACTTCGTACCGCATTCTATGCCTTCAAGAATAAATACTGACTCCATAGAAAAAGACTTCGGGGTTCAGGATATGATCATTGTCATCCTTGAGGACAGTTCTATTCTCACTCAAGGTAACCTGGAAAGGTTGAAGGAAATAGACCGTGGTTTCTCGAGGCTTGAGGGCATAGGTACCGTTAACTCTCTTTTTACTGCACGAAAGATTACAGGTGAGGATGGAATGATGGTTGTCGATCCTCTTGTCAGGCAAATTCCTGACACTCCTGATAAGATGGAAGCTTTGAGACGCGATATTCTTGAAAACCGCTTTGCCCTCGGTATCGTTGCTTCCCAGGACATGACGGCTGCTGCGGTGACCGGAACAGTCAATCCGGCAATACCCGAGCATTTGACCCTCGACCGGGTTGATTCCATTGCAAAGGCCCAGGAAAACGGTGCTGAGGTTCTTACCGGGGGGCTTCCCTACATAAGACGCCACATAGTCAGCGATGTTAATCATGATGCCCTGATACTGATTCCCATCGCCCTGATAATCATGCTTTCAGTGCTTAAGCTCAGCCTGGGAAAATGGAAGAGCGTTCTGCTCCCGTTTTCCGTGGTTGTACTGACAGTTACGGCAACCATGGGACTTATACCCCTGCTGGGATGGAAGTTTTCCATACTCAGCCTCCTGGTGCCGATTATCCTCATTTCAGTTGCAAACAACTATGGCATTTACTTCGTTTCCAAACACCAGGAGCTGAAAAGCCTTGAAACTCCTCCCGGGAGAAGAGATCTGATCAGAAAGATAACCGGTTCACTCAACATGCCGATACTTTTCAGCGGACTCACTACCATAGCAGGACTGCTAGGACTTCTCGCCCACTCCATCATTCCTGCACGACAGGTTGGTGTGCTGGCTGCTACCGGGGTATCGCTGGCCCTGCTGATGAGCCTGCTGCTTATCCCTTCTGTCATCTGGCTGAGGGAAAGACCTTCAAAAGGGAAGGATCCGGTACGATCATTGATTCCCCTGAAGCGGAAAAAAGAACGCGACCTTTCGAAAGACCTTCTCAGCCGCGGTCTTGCACAACTTTCTGACTTGGTTGTCGGTAAGCCCGGACGTGTACTGCTGGTATCAGCGGTAATTACAGTTGTAATTAGCACCGGCATTGCTTTCCTGAGAATTGATACCAATCAGGAAAACTATTTCCCCCAGAATCATCCGGTACGGAAGGCCTCAAGGGTAATCAATTCGAAATTTGGCGGATCGCAAACAATATCCGTAATGGTAAGCGGAGATATCAAGGATCCCGTGGTTATGAAAAAGATAGATGAGCTTACATCTCATCTTAAGTCACAGGATGGCGTGGGAAACGTTTTCTCCATCTCCGATGTAGTCAGGGAAATGAGCAAGGCACTCTATGATCCCGGCGAAAACGGGTATGATAAAATACCTGATTCATACGAGGCCATTGCCCAGATGTTTGAATTATATAATATGAGCGGTAATCCCGACGACTGGAAACAACTGATGAATTTTGAAAACACCAGGGCCCATCTGCTGGTCAAACTTTCAAAACCTGATAATCATGTAATCAGTGCCCTCAGGAATGATATACGCAGCTTTACGGCCGGATTCCCTGCCGAAGTGACCGTCGGGGGCTATGCAATAATCATGGCCGACTTTGCAAACAAAATCATCCGCGGTCAGATTTCCTCACTGATCTTTGCCCTTGTGACAGTGTTTGTTTTACTTTCTGTAATTTTCCGTTCAGTAAGGGGCGGCCTTATTGGCTCAATTCCGCTGGGAGTCTCGATCATCATCCAGTTTGGAATCATGGGATATGCCAATATACCCATTGATGCGGCAACTGCCTTACTTTCTTCAATTATGATCGGTGTGGGAGTTGATTTTACCATTCAGTACCTCTGGAGATATAATACTGAATTCCGGAGGAGTCTCAGTCATGCAAAGGCCATCTCCGTTTCCCTGACAACAACCGGCAGGAGCATTGTGATCAATGCCTTGAGTGTTATGGCTGGCTTTTCAGCAACCTTTATATCAGGATTTCTTTCAATCAGATATTTCGGTTACCTGGTACTGATCTCAATAGGTTCTTGCCTGCTATGTGCGATAATTGTGATCCCTGCCTTTATGCTATGGTTCAGGCCTGCATTTATTGAGGCTGATTTAAATAAAACTTCTAAAAACAATGACAAATATGACAAGAACATTTTTTCTCATGGCAGCAATGCTGACAGCATTCCTGCTGCCCTTGAAAGCACAGCAGTCTGATCCTGTGCAGCTGATGGACAAAAGCCGCGATCTTACAATGTCGGGAAACCTGCAATCAACGGTGATATTGACAATTACTGAGAAAAACGGTGCAGTACGGACCCGGAAGGTGAATATGGTCTCAAAAACATACGGAGAAACCGAAAAGCGACTGATGAAATTCCTGGAGCCGGCCGATGTGAGGGGTACCGCAATGCTTATTATCGACAATAAGAATACCCAGGACGATATGTGGATATATCTCCCGGCTCTGAAAAAAACCAGGCGCATTGTCAGCAATGAAAAGGGCAAAAGCTTTATGAGCTCGGAATTCTCGAATGCCGATATGACTTCGGGATCAAATACTGATTTCAATATCAGGCATATGCCGGAATCAGGCAGTAACGGACTGTGGGTCATCGAAAGCAAACCGGTGAATGACAAGGTGGCAGATGAATACGGCTATTCAAGAAAAGTGACTACTCTCGATAAGAATGACCTGAAAATCAAAAAGATCGATTTTTACAATTTCGATGGTACGCTTTTCAAGACAATCGAAATCAATGCAACTGTACCAAGGCCGGGCAGCAGGGAAGCCTACATCATGACCGATATGTTTGCAAGAAATCATATAAATGGGAGAACGTCGAGGGTTCAGTTTGAACAGATAAACACCTCGGCCAGTATTCCCGACAACACCTTCATGTCTGAAAATCTCTCACGGTAGCGATCCTGTTGTTTTTGCCCCTACTATGATTCATGCACTCCGGGGCAATCAGCATTTGCCTGATGCAGGATGCAACTGCGTGTGCAACCGGTAACCTTTGTCAGGGTTTTCATACTCAGCCAGGGGCCGGAGTGCCTGTGGCCTTCAACCGGTGAATTCATGCCCGGAATAATTTTGCAGAAGCCATAATTTGTTAACTTGCACCCATTCCTGATATATTAAGCAAATAACCGTAACATGAAGTATTCCATAATTAAACAATGCATTGCGCTCAGCCTGGCAGTTCTTTTTACATTCTGTGCCGGACCCGGAAGCAGGAAATCACGTACCGGCTGGAAAGCCGGCCATGTTGTACTGATCGGCCTTGATGGCTGGGGCGCATACAGCGTGGAAAAAGCTGATATGCCAAATGTTAAGCAACTGATGCAGAATGGTTCATTTACATTGAGCAAAAGAAGTGTACTCCCCTCATCCAGTGCAGTTAACTGGGCATCGATGTTTATGGGCGCCTGTCCGGAACTTCACGGATATACCGAATGGGGCTCCAGGGTACCGGAGCTTCCTTCACGCGTGCTGAACAGGAACGGAATTTTTCCGAATATTTTCCAGTTATTGCGTGATGCGGCCCCTGACGCAGAAATAGGCATGCTTTATGATTGGGATGGGATAAAGTATCTTTCTGATACCCTGACCCTGAATTATTACGCACAGGCTCCCGATTACAGCAAGAACCCTTCCGGCTTATGCGATATGGCTGTCGAATATATCAGGGATAAAAAGCCTGTGCTGGCCGGAATTATTTTTGACAACCCCGATCATGTCGGCCATGTCGATGGGCATGATACTCCGGCCTATTACGAAAACCTGAAAGAACTTGACGGCTATATTGGCAGGATTATCGCGGCTATGAAAGAAGCAGGCATTTATGAAAACAGTATTATTATCATTACATCAGATCATGGCGGGGTCGGAAAGGGACACGGAGGAAAAACTATGTTGGAAATGGAGACCCCCTTCATTATTTCAGGAAAAAACATAAAGAAAGGAGGTCAGTTTGATGATAGCATGATGCAGTTTGACTGTGCCTCCACCATCGCCTGTATTTTCAATCTTGAGCAGCCGCAGGTTTGGATCGGGCGCCCCATGTTGCAGGTTTTTAAATAATGCTTTTTTAAAAGTCAACATGGGGTCTTTTGTGGCAGGGAAAAATCCATTTCCCCGGGTGCTTCTTGCCTGGTACGGGATGATAAAAACAACACCTGCACAAAAATCCGATATGTTTTCCCGGCTTTTTTATGCTAAAAGGAATAAAATTCATATATGAATTTCCAGGTAAACTCCTTTCCGGGCTCAATATTGATATCGACATAGGTCTCAGGACACGGTGTTGTACGGCAGGCCCAGAAAATAAGCTTTGACAGCGGCCTGTTGCCCGTGATCCTCACTCCTGCCCCGGCTGACTTGTTCTCAATCCTGACATCCAGGTCTTCCGGATTGCTGCTGAAGCCGGTCAGGGAACCACAGAATACTGTTTCATCTTTCTCCAGAACACGATTGAAGATTATGCTGTTATCATTCAGTTCAGCAATGCTGCCGAAACCCTGCCCTTCACCCGAAAGTTTAAAAGGGAAGTTTATTGTGAAATCAGGACCGACCGGCTGGTTGTCGATTACAAAAAAATGATGATTGTAAACATTTGTTACAATTCTGGTTTTTCCTGTGTTCCTGAGCTTGTGGTCAATTTCCATAATAGGTTTATCACCGGCGAGTCTTACTGTTTTTGTATAATCATATGAATTCACTTCACTTTTCAGCACATGGTTGAACGAGATTTCATCGCCTCTTGTTTTGATCTTCCATTTTCCAGGGTCGGTTATCTGGTAATATCCGAACCGGTTGTGTGCCTGATCGTCGGATTTTTTCAGCAAGCCGATCCCGATCATCACAAAATTGCCGCCCGGATCAGCACTGTCATATCCAAGGGGCGCGAATTCCTCGACCGGACCCATTATGGCATCGTGAAGTGTTGGGCTGTAATTATCGAACCATTTTCCGAAATATGTGTGTCCGCAGCAGGAAAGGTCCGATATTACGCCTGACCAGTCGAACCTGGTACCTCTGTAATAACCGTTCTCAGCATCCGGCAGCAGAAAAGTCGCACTGATATAGTCCGATTTGATTTCTGATCTGTCATTTTTCATTTTCTGACAAGCTTGATTAAACATAAGAAATAAAAATAAGGTTGGAAAAATGATTTTTTCTTTCATTTCTGGATTTCCTTTTTTGTATTTGCATATTCCCTTTAAAGATAGTTCTTAAAATATTTACGGACATACGAAATTCAGTGATTTTATATTCAGCATCTGTACTGAAGCTGTAAAGTTTTCTAAATTTGCAGTTTTTACGTCGTTTAAATGCCAGGAAGGGAAGAGACAATTTGTGCTCCGGCAACAGCATATGGCGGGGCAGTTTCAATGATCAGGATAAGCGGCAGGGATGCACTCAAAATAGTGGACAGGGTCTTTTATCCCGCGGATAAGAACTCAGTGACGGCCGGCCGGAAAGGATATTCCATTGTGTATGGGGAAATCCGCGACGGAGGTGAAGTGATAGATGAAGTTCTTGTCTCACTTTTCAGGGCTCCTCATTCCTATACCGGCGAGGATACGGCTGAGATTTCCTGTCATGGTTCGTCATATATCATTTCACGGATCCTGGATCTTCTAATAAGAAACGGTGCTGCAAGTGCCCGTCCGGGTGAATTCACGCAAAGGGCCTTCCTAAACGGTAAAATGGATCTTTCGCAGGCTGAAGCTGTTGCTGATCTGGTTGCATCCTCTTCTAAGTCGGCTCACCGGATTGCAATTAACCAGTTAAGGGGAGGTTTTTCAGATGAAATAAGCAAGCTGAGAGCGGAATTTTTGCAATTTGCCTCCCTGATAGAACTTGAACTTGATTTCGGAGAGGAGGATGTGGAGTTTGCTGACAGGAATCAGTTATTAGCGCTGATTGGTCAGACTAAAGCGCTAACTGACAGACTCTCTGCCTCTTTTAGAATGGGAAACGCAATAAAAAATGGAATCCCTGTGGCAATTGTCGGAAAACCAAACTCGGGAAAATCAACACTGCTGAACTTCCTGCTTAATGAAGAAAAGGCCATTGTCACTGATATCCCCGGAACAACAAGGGATTCAATAGAAGACACTGTAAATATAAATGGATTGATTTATAGGTTTATAGATACTGCGGGTTTACGTGATACTTCAGATGTGGTGGAAGGAATGGGAATCAGGAAAACCCTTGCCATTATTGCCAGGGCCTCAGTTGTCATGATGGTTGATGAATCAGGAGAAAGAAGCTCAGACATTAACAAAAGGGCAGATGAAATCAGAAAAATGATCAATGATCCTGAGTGCAGGTTTATCATATTGGTAAACAAGGCTGATGAGGCGTCTCCTTCGCGGATTAATAGGCTTGCGCGCGAAATAAGGACAGAAATAGACGAAAACCTGTTGTTTATTTCAGCAAAATATGGTACCGGAATCGATAAGCTTAAGGATTACCTGTCGGAAATAACAGGTGCAAATTATTTTTCGGGTGAAGATGTAATTATATCAAATATAAGGCATTATGAAGCCCTGCAGAATATTTCCGGGTGCATCGGAAGAATAATAACAGGACTTGAAAGCAAGCTTCCCGAAGACCTTATTGCCATTGACATCAGGCATGCAATCCATTATCTGGGTGAGATTACAGGTGAAATAACGACTGATGAGATACTTGGAAATATATTTAAGAACTTTTGCATTGGAAAATGATCATGATGTCATCTGAGACACTGCTGATGCTTTATGCTAATCTCCTAACAATCATTAATAAATGAAAATAAAGTATATACAATTTGAGATACTGGAAGACTTCATGGTTAAAGCAATGATCAGGGCCGGTATTCCGGCAGCAGATGCCGCCATAGTGGCAGATGTTCTGATCCAGGCTGACAAACTGGGTTTTGATTCGCATGGTGTCAACAGACTCAAAAGTGTATATCTCGATCGCATCAGGGACGGCATTCTGAACCCTGTTACAAAACCGGAAATCATCAGGGAAACATATACAACGGCAGTTATTGACGGACATAACGGAATGGGCCATGTAATTGCAAGGATGGCAATGGAAATGGCCATAAAAAAAGCAGGAAATTATGGAATGGGAATGGTAGCCGTAAGAAATTCGTCGCATTATGGTTTTGCCGGTTATTATCCCCTTATGGCTGTCCGTGAGAATATGATAGGAATAACGGGCACCAATGCCCGGCCTTCAGTTGCTCCCACCTTTGGTGTCGAAAATATGCTGGGGACCAATCCGTTAACATTTGGGATTCCCACTGATGAGCCTTTTCCTTTTCTGCTCGATTGTGCCACTTCAATCACGCAGAGGGGGAAAGTGGAATTATATGCGAGGGAAGGAAAGAAATTACGCAGGGGACTGGTTATTAACGACAGAGGAATGACTGAGACTGACCCGGAGCAAATTCTGGAAGAATTGAATGACGGAACTGCCGCCCTCCTGCCTCTGGGAGGGATCGGTGAGGAAACAGGCGGATACAAAGGATACGGATACGCAACTGTTGTGGAAATACTTTCATCGGCCCTGCAGCAGGGTGCTTTTTTAAAAATGATTTCAGGAATTTCCGGAAGCAAGAAAGTCCCTTACTCACTGGGTCATTTTTTTATTGCCTTGGATGTCAGTGCATTCACCGAGCCAGATGATTTCCGTAGAACAGCGGGTGACATATTGCGTGAGCTGAGGAACTCAAGGAAAATGCCCGGGCGTTCACGTATCTATACGGCCGGAGAAAAGGAGTATGAAACCTGGATATCCCGGAAAGACAGGGGAGTGCCATTCAGTCCCGAGCTGCTCAATGAATTCCATGGCATATGCTCGGATTACGGGCTATATGAATTTGCTGATGTGTTCAGCATCTGAACTGAAAACTCCGTACCTTGTTGCAGCAGGGTTTTAAGGCCATGCAGGTTATGCTCCGGGGTGTGTGATTTTAATAACAAATGAAAATGAATAGAATAATTCTGGTTTTTTTCGCGATCTTTCTGTTTGCCATCCAGCTTTCTTCCCAGGAAAGCGATATGATTGTCGTAAATGCAGGAACTCTTATAAAAAGTGTTTTTCCTCCTGCCATAAGATATCGTTATCCCGAGTTTACTGAAGGTTTGGCTGTTATGAAGAACGGAAATGTAACAAAGGATCGTTTCAACTATAATCTTTTGCTTGGTAACATGGAATTCATAAAAGACAGAGATACCCTTTCGATCGTGAACAAAAAAGATCTGAAGCTGATAACCCTGGGCATTGATACATTTTATTACTTCAACGGATATCTCGAATTAATCAGAAGCGGCACACCCAGGGTGTATTTAAAGCAATTGATTGCACTCAAAGAGGTACGGAAGACCGGCGCTTTTGGGACAACAGCCCGAAGTGCGGCGGTTGATTCGCATACCTATCTGGCCACGTCAGGAAACATTACTGAACTGCGTCCGGAGGAGGACTGGGTTTTTCAGAAAACACATGAGTATTATTTCTCATCAGGTGAACGACCTTTTGTTTTGTTCACTCGCAAGAATGCGATCCGATCGGCCCCGGGGCATAAGCAGGAGATCATGAAATTCATTAAGGATGAAAAAATCAGTTTCGGATCACGTGACGATCTTCTGAAACTTGCGGAGTACCTCGGATCCCTACCGGATGTGTATCCCTGAGGAACAGCCGGATTTCATATATAATGCGCAGGTAGTTTTTCTCTCATTTCTTTTACCGTTCCTGTTGCTTATTTCATGTCTGGCCGGCACAGATGTTCCGACCGGCACAGGTAGCCCTTACGGATGTGTATATCCCTTGCGATATTCCCTTCTCAACAGTCTTGATGCTTCGGTATTCCCGGTAATTGAGGCTGAATTGACATCCCACCTGACAAGTGAGTCGGTATAACAGGAGATCATGGCCAGCTGAACCGCAGCGGTTGACATAAAGGCTTCTTCCGTGGTACAGGTGAGCAGATTCATGTTTCTCGTCCTGACCGCCTCTATGAAATTGGCTACATGCTTTTCCTGCATGCCGGGTGTTGCTGCAGGAATTTCCTCCCGCAGGTTGTTGTTGTCGAAGAGTATGATTTTCGAGTCCTCAGCGAAAAGGGTTCCCCTGTCTCCGTAAAACATGATCCCGTTATTGAATTCCCTGATAACATCGCCTGTGCCCCAGAGTCTGTGCTGCCAGATGACAGGAGCTTTACTGAATGTCATTCTTGCAACAAGTGTGTCGGGGGTGGTTATCCGGCCCTTTAATACATTGATTTCTCCTGATGAGTAGAATTCAGCAGGCATCCCCTCTCCCATTATATATCTGATTATATCGATATGATGAATGCCCCAGTCGACAAGATGACCGTTTCCGTACTCCTTTTCAAGCCTCCAGGACATATGCCCGATACTTGGCCTGTATTCAAGTTTCGGGGCCGGTCCGCACCAGGCATCCCAATCCAGTGATGGCGGAGGAGGCTGAATTGTTGTATCGACGGGATCGGGTATATAGTTGATCTGGGCATTTATCTGATAAACCTTGCCTATTTTCCCTGAAGCTATCAGTTCCTTTGTTTTCCTGAACGCCTCGCTCTGCCGCCGCTGAAAGCCAATTTGTACAATGTTCCCTGCTTTTTTGGCCGCAGTCACCATGGCAAGACCTTCCTGCACGTCGTAGGCAAGCGGTTTTTCGCAATATATGTCAAAGCCTTTTTCGCAGGCTGCGATAAACTGTAATGCGTGCCAGTGCGGAGGGGTTCCGATAAATATTGCCTGCAATCCTCTCAATTCCAGGAGTTCTTCATAATACTTGAATGTCCGGGGCCTGAATCCCTGGATCTTTTCGATTTCATCAGCACTGCCTTCCAGATGTGCGGAGTCCACATCACATACTCCCAGGACTTCTGTCTCGCCGGTTTTCAGTGCCGCCTTTGTTATTACCATTCCATACCAGCCTGCACCTATCAGGCCGATCTTCAGCTTGCTTTCTCCAGTAACGGGCGGAAGCCAGATTGATGACATTGCTGCTGCAGCGCCCATTGAAGCTGTTTCAAGAAATCGTCTTCTTTTCATAGGAGGTGTTTTTTATTCCGGTTGACAATATTTTTCCAATTTATGATTTTTAGCCTGCAATCCATTGCTTTGTCAATTCTTTTTTATCCTGGCTATAATATTATTTTTGTATCTGAATATTATTCCATGAAATCAAACCTGTTTTTTAAAGATGCACTTAAGCTTCGCCGGCCCAATGCCTTTCATGTGATGCTTAAACCGGCAGGTCCTTCCTGTAACCTGAACTGTACCTATTGCTATTATCTTGAGAAAAGGAAGCTGTACAGGGACACCAGGAATTTCCATATGAGCGAAGAACTCCTGGAGAATTTCACCAGGCAATTCATTGAAGCTCATGATATACCTGTTGTTACTTTCACATGGCAGGGCGGAGAACCGACACTCATGGGATTGGATTTTTTCAGGAAAGCCATAGAACTACAGGAAAAATACCGTAACGGGAAAAAAATTGAGAACGCTTTTCAGACTAACGGAACAAGGCTTGATGATGACTGGTGCAGTTTTTTTCATGATAACAAAATACTGGTAGGAATCTCAATAGATGGTGAAGAACATAATCATGACCATTACCGGAAAACCTTTTCAGGCAGACCGACTTTTAAAAGGGTAATGAAGGGAATTGAATTGCTGCACAGGCATAAGGTGGAATTCAACACACTCAGTGTGGTAAACAGTTATAATGTTCATTTCGCTCTGGAAACATACAGGTTCCTTAAAAGGATCGGCAGCGGATTCATCCAGTTCCTCCCGGTGGCCGAAAGAAGCTGTGATGATATTGGGGAGGACGGACTGAACCTGGTTTCGCCCGGTTTTGCCGGTGTTGCAAGGGTAACTGAATGGTCGGTCGGTGCCGGGGATTTTGGCGATTTCCTGATTGCCATATTCGATGAATGGGTCAGAAATGATGTCGCACGATATTTTGTTCAGATTTTTGATGCAACACTTGCCAATTACGTCGGCGAGAATCCCGGATTGTGCGTTTTCAACGATACATGCGGTGATGCACTTGTGATGGAACATAATGGCGATCTGTTCTCATGCGATCATTTTGTATATCCGGAATATTTTCTTGGAAATATTAATGACACCGGACTGATTGATCTTGTCAGGTCACAGAAACAATTTGATTTTGGCATCGGCAAACGAAATTCACTTCCGGAATATTGCCTTAGATGCGAAGTGAGGTATGCCTGTCATGGGGAATGTCCCAAACACCGGTTCATACTGACCCCCGACGGTAAGCCCGGGCTGAATTACCTTTGCAGGGGATACAGGAGATTTTTCAAGCATGTTGAACCATACATGGAGTTCATGGCAGGCGAACTGAAAGGCAAACGCCCTCCGGCAAACGTGATGCAGTGGATAAGGAACAGGGAAAGTCAGGTTGTGAGGCCTGAATTGCCGGGAAGAAACGATCCGTGCCCCTGCGGTTCGGGAAAGAAATTCAAGAATTGCTGTTTGGTGAAGTACTTCTGATCAGCCGGTCAAGACACCCCTGCATGCTTCAGTTCTAGTTCCTGTTCCTGTTCAGCCATTTCAGCCACTGCTCAAGATTGTTTGTCCATGCTGCGGGGTGGTCATTGTCAACCGCAAGTCCGAAACCATGTTCACCTTCGGTGATTATATGGAGTTCTGCCGGGATTTTCCTGTTGTGAAGGGCCTGATACATCAGGAGGGAATGACTGACTGGGACGACTGAATCATTATCTCCGTGAACGAGGAAAGCCTGAGGTGTATCTTTCTGAACCTGCAATTCTGATGAATAATATTTTACAAGTTCAGGGTCGGCGTTCTTTCCAAGCAATGCTTCCCGCGATCCCCGATGCGAAACAGGATCAGAGAATGTTATTACCGGGTACACAAGGATCATGAAATCGGGCCGGCAGCTTATTCTTTCGACCGGATCGTCTGAGTCATTTCTTCCGTAGTCGAAATGTGTTCCGGTGCATGACGCCAGGTGGCCGCCTGCCGAAAATCCCATTATTCCTATTTTCCCCGGATCGATGTTCCAGGCGGACGAATTGCTGCGAACCAGACGGATTGCCCTCTGGGCATCCATAAGCGGGGCCTTGTGCGGCTCCAGGGTATTTCCGTATATGGGCAGCCTGTATTTAAGAACAATACCTGCTATTCCGATGGAGTTGAAGTAGCGGGCAATATCGGTACCTTCATAATCATAGCAAAGTATATGATATCCTCCTCCGGGACAAATTATTACTGCCTGACCGGTGGCAAACTTCCTGGCTGGAAGATACACGGCAATTTCAGGCACCTGAACATTTCGGATGCTGATAATTTCGTTTTTCTCAATTATTTCCGCCTGCCCGGTGTTTTTCGAATTCGGAACCGGACCATTGTACAATGGAATAGTGAATTCCTGTGCTTCAACAAATATGTAAGTCAATAACAGAAAGAAAATTATTGGGATCGATGATTTATTCATAAGCCAACATAAATTAAAAATTTAAATACAATAGTCTAAGCTCTTCTCTCTGAGATCATTTCCGTTACGGAATCCAATGCCTCCCGGTTTGTTCCTATAATAAATAAAACATCACCCGAGTCGATTACAGTGTTGCCGTCGGGTATGACATATATTCCCTTCTTTTTAATCAATGAGATTCTGACGTTTGGGGGAAAATGCAGATCAACAATTTTTTTCCCTACAGCCATGAATCCTGATGCGATGGTTAGTTCCACCATTTGTGAATTTAACGATTCCGCGAGCAGTACATCAGCGGGTGTTACGGATTTGACATTTACGGGGAGATCAACGTGCAGCCATTTGGCAACCCTGGGTATTGAGGTGCCCTGAATCAGTACGGAAGAAAGAGAGATGAAAAACACTATGTTGAAGATCATTCCGGCCTTATCTATTCCTGCCATGAGCGGGAATGTCGCGAAAACAATCGGGACCGCCCCGCGCAACCCGACAAATGAAATAAACCATTTTACCCTTGTTTTTATTTTGAACGGAGCAAGGCAAATGAAACAAGCAAGTGGCCTGGCGACAATCATCAGGAAGGCTGAAATTGCAAGCCCTACGCCAACCACCGGTAATATGTGGGTTGGAAACACCAGCATGCCCAGGGCAAGGAACAGCACGATCTGCATCAACCAGGCAAGGCCGTCAAACATCTTCATTATTGTCCTTTTGTGCAGCAGGTTCTGGTTTCCGAGATAAAGTGCCGACAGGTAAACTGCCAGGAATCCGTTTCCCCCGGCCAGATTCGTCAGGGAATAGGTCAGGAACATCAGAGTAATTGACAGAACAGGATAAAGTCCATCATAATCGAGTTTGATCTTGTTAATCACTTGTTTGCTTAAATATCCGAAAAGGAAGCCGCAGCCTCCTCCGATCAGCAGCTGCATCAAAAACAATTTTATGCCCAGCGAGAATGAACTGACTTCACCAGTTATCATGCCCAGGAACATAATTGTCAGTATGTAGGCCATAGGGTCGTTACTGCCGCTTTCAAATTCTAGCATTGGCCTGATATGTCCTTTTAGTGCAACGTTTTTTGAGCGGAGTATTGAAAATACCGCTGCTGCATCGGTAGATGACACAATTGATCCGAGAAGCAATCCTTCGAACAGTGTAAAGTCAGTTACCAGCCATGTAAAAATACCCAGAAAAACAGCGGTAAGAATTACTCCCAGTATGGACAGGGAAAATGACATGCCAAAGACAGGTTTCACTGATTTCCAGTCAGTTTCAAAACCACCTGAGAACAGTATGAAATTCAGGGCCACTATCCCGATGAACTGTGCTATGCTGGGGTTGTTGAATTCAATCTTTCCGATTCCGTCAGTTCCCGCCAGCATTCCAATGATAAGGAAAAAGATAAGGGTTGGAATACCCAGCCGAAATGAAGTTTTGCCTGCGATTATGCTTATTAAGAACAGAACTGAACCAATGAGGAGAATATTTTCAAATGTAATTTTCATGCGCAGGCGGTCAGTTTGGTAGGAATGACCTTGCAAGCTCATCACTGTCCCCGAACTTTTTCATAAGCGAGGTGAGCCGCTTATGGAGATCTTTCCTGATTTTGGCGTATTTCGGGTCATTGTAAACGTTTTTCATCTCCAATGGATCTGCTTTCCTGTCGTAAAGCTCCCATTCATCAATATCATAGTAATAATGGATCAGTTTGTAGCGGTCGGTGCTTATTCCGTAGTGACGTTTGACACTATGTGGCCCGGGGAGTTCATAATAATGATAATAGTGCTCTTTTCTCCAGTCTGAAGGGGTTTTTCCCTTTAAAACAGGAACCATGCTTCTTCCCTGCATATCGGAAGGAACGTCCAGTCCGGCCATTTCCAGGAAAGTCTCCGGAAGGTCAATATTCGATACCATGTCGTTGTTTACACTTCCGGGTCTGATGACTCCCGGCCATCTGATAACCAGTGGAGTGCGATATGATTCCTCGAACATGAATCTCTTGTCGAACCAGCCATGCTCTCCCAGATAGAAACCCTGGTCTGAAGCATATATTACCACTGTGTTTTTATCGAGTCCGTTTTTTTCAAGATAGTTCAGTATTTCTCCCACACTTTTATCAACTGCGGCAATGCAGGCGAGATAGTCTTGCAGGTACCTCTGGTATTTGAATCTCACAAGATCGTTGCCTGAAAGGTCCGATTCATAGAATCTGGAGATAATCGGATCATATACCTTGTTCCATTCTGCCATCTGCAGGGAATCCATGCGGTCGAGCCCGGTCCGCCGCATCTTCGACCGATCCTTGTACATTTTAAGGTCCTCCTCAATACGCATTGTTTTAGAGATTGTCATGTCCTGTGTTTTCTCGGCGGTACCGCGGCCGGCGTAGTCATCAAAAAGTGTTTCAGGCTCCGGGAAAATTACATCCTTGTAAAGGGACAGTTCATCAGGACCGGGCTGCCATTCCCGGTGAGGCGCCTTGTGATGCATCATAAGCATGAAAGGTTTTCCGGAGTTTTTTGCATTATCAAGCCAATTGAGACATTTTTCCGTGATCAGATCCGTTACATAACCCTTCTCTGTATGCCTGCCTTCCCTGGTAATGAAATCCGGATTATAGTAAACCCCCTGTCCGGGGAGGATTTCCCAATGATCAAATCCGGTTGGTTCAGATTCCAGGTGCCATTTGCCGATCATGGCAGTGTTGTATCCGGCCTTCTGAAGCAGCTTTGGAAAGGTTTGCTGTGATCCGTCAAACGGTTTCTGATCATCGTTAGTGATAAATCCGTTTACATGGCTGTACTTCCCTGTCAGTATAACAGCCCTGCATGGACCTGACAAGGAATTGGTAACAAGACATCGGTCAAAACGCATTCCGTCTCTGGCGATCCTGTCGATGTTAGGCGTTGGAGCATAATCCTTAAGGATGCTTTCATATGCGCTTATTGCCTGGTAAGCGTGATCGTCCGACATAATATAGATTATGTTGGGCCTTTCGTTGGCCGGTGAAGGGCCGGCTGAATCCTGTCCAAGGACCGCACCCATACCAGCCAGTGCGGCGTATCCGAGGTAAAATTTCATATTGAATGATTTTATTATGACAATAATACTTTATTTATTCTTTAATTGTTCCGGGCTGCCGGCGTCCGGTTCCCGGATCGCCCGTTATTTCATCACCCAGGTCGCGCCTTGCTTCCCCTGCAAGATCCTGGAGCTCTTTTACCTTTTCAGGATACAGGGCGGCAACGTCATACCATTCACCGGGATCGCGCCGGAGATCATATAGTTCAGGTGAATAGATTGTTTCTGAGCCATAGGGTCCCGGCCAGCCATCTTTCCCCGGATCCACATAACGGTATGACTGATTGTTCCTGTGAGGCAGAACAAGTTTCCAGTAGTCGCGCTGAACGGCTTCCAGGCTGTTGGTCTTGTAATAATAATACAATTCATGGCGAGGTGTGGTATTTTTATCGCCAAGCATTAACGGGAGTATATTGACGCCATCGATTTTCTTCCCGGGAAGCTTTGCCCCGGTTATGGCGGCAACGGTGGGCAGAAAATCGATTGAACTGGCAAGGCGGTTACAGATTTCCCCTGCCGGGATGACACCTGTCCATCTCATTATACAGGGCACCCTCTGGCCGCCTTCCCATGTTGTTCCCTTTCCTTCGCGTAATCCGCCCGTAGTACCGGCGTGATTTCCAAAATTAAGCCAGGGTCCGTTATCGCTCGTAAAAATTATCAGTGTCTTTTTTGCAAGGCCGTTTTTGTCGACCGCTTTTACAATCTCCCCAACCGACCAGTCCACTTCCATCATGACATCGCCGTACAGCCCCTGCCTGCTTTTTCCCCTGAATTTTTCAGATACACCGAGGGGTACATGCACCATTGAATGAGGCAGATAAAGGAAGAAAGGTTCTTTCCTGTGCCTTTCAATGAATTCCACAGCCCGCCTGGTATATTCGGCAGTCAGTTTATCCTGACCGGAAAGATCAGTGATCTCTCCTATTTTTTCATTTCCTTCTATCAGCGGGAGAACCGGATATCTCATAAGTCTGCTGGTAGTATCCCTGAGATGAATCGGGACCCCGTCAAAATCGACAGGCCACATGTCATTTGAATATGGCAGCCCGTAATATTCATCGAATCCGTGCTGGAGGGGAAGGAACTCCCTCTGGTGGCCCACATGCCATTTGCCAAAAGCCGCAGTATGATATCCCCTTGTTTTGAGAACCTCGGCAATAGTTGTTTCATCGGAATTGATCCCAATGGTTGACCATGGCATAAGTGCCCCGGTAATTCCAACGCGATTGGGGTAGCATCCTGTCAACAGTCCCGCCCTGGAAGCGCTGCTTACTGCCTGCGGACTGTAAAACCAGGTGAACTGCATTCCCTGGCTTGCCAGCCGGTCCAGATTGGGTGTGTCATATTGATTTGCCCCGGTCGTGCCGATATCGCCATATCCCATATCATCCATCAGGATAATAATAATGTTGGGAGTGGCTGCCTTTAGTGCTGCAGGCTTCTGGGCAGGGGCCTGGAAGCCTGCCAGTGTTACTGCCCCGGCAGTAAGGACGGAATTAAGTTTTAACATGGCATATGGTTTTTGTAATCAAAATAAAAACAAGCCGGGATCACTCCTTTTTCCATGCGGGGTTTGGAAGCATCATTTTTGCACCCGTCAGGGCCCTCCAGTCATTCAGCAAAGTGAACAGTTCCCTGGTCTTTTCAGGGTTTGAAGCTGAAATATCGGTTGTTTCCGATATGTCGTTTTCAAGATCATACAGTTCCTGCCTCTCTCTCTCAAAATTGTCTATAAGTTTATATTTGCCCAGCCTGATTGCGCTCCCTGGTTCAACACCACGGTTATTGTAGTGCGGATAGTGCCAGAATAAAGGCCTGTCTTCAGGATTCCTGCCCGAAAGCGATGAAAGGAAGCTGATTCCGTCAATTTTCTCATTGCTGCAGTCATAGCCGGCAATTTCCGCAAAGGTGGGATAAAAATCAACGGATGAAACCGGATAATCAACTACTTTAGCCGGAGATTTCAGCCCCGGATATCTTACGATGAGAGGTACCCGTATTCCCCCCTCATAAAGCCATCCTTTTCCGGCTCTCAAAGGAGCATTGCATGTTGGGGAGCCAATCGAAGTCGCAAGTCCTCCATTGTCAGAGGTAACGATCACAACGGTATTCCCGTCAATACCGAGTTCCTCAAGCCTGGCCAGCACACGGCCTATATTCTCATCCACACTCCATATCATTGCAGCATAAACCGGATTGCTCTGAATGATTCTTTCCCTGAAGTCGTCCGGCATGGAGGGTTTTATCCAGTCTTTGTCCCTGGTAAAGGGAGAGATGGATGACAGTCCCATCGAATCGGCTTTTTCAGTAAACTTTTTTATATGCTGTTCCTTTGCCTGCAAAGGTGTGTGTACGGCATAATATGAAAGGAGGACAAAAAACGGCTTTTCCCTGTTGTTTTCAATGAATCTGATGGCTTCATCCGTCTGCCTGTCGGTAAGATATTCACCCGGAGGTCCGTTGTCAAGCCGCGGGTTTCCATACGGAGAGAAATATCCGTTGGCCGTGGCGGTGACAAATGGCTGACCTGCCTTATATCCACCTTTGTTTACATCAAAGCCCTGGTTTTCGGGCCAGTAGGCCGGATCTTCGCCCAGGTGCCATTTCCCGGAAATCATTGTTGTGTAACCTTTGGTTTTAAGCATTTCAGCCACGGTAACTTCCTCAGGATCAAGGAAAAGTTTGAAAGGCAGCGGCAGAAGCTTGTCATATGGAGCACCGTAATCAGTGGCCTGCCTTCCAGGTATCCATTCCGTTATACCTGTGTTTACCGGATACTTGCCGGTCAGTATAGACCCTCTCGTAGGTGAGGAGACGGGACATGAAGCATATGCATCGGTAAACATAATTCCCTGGCTGGCCAGCCTGTCAATATTCGGGGTCTCATAGAATTTGCTTCCATAGCATCCGACATCGCTGTACCCGTAATCGTCGAGAAGGATCATCAGAATGTTTGGTTTTGATGTTTCCTGTTTTCCTGAGTTCTGACAGGAAACGAGAGGAACGGAGGCTATCACGCCTATCCCCAGTGCAGGCTTCAGATTAATTTTCATTATGCATTATTTAGGTTATTCTGCAGAATTCCTGATTTCTTGCAACAATTCTGTTAATTCATTAACAATTGACTGGTTTTCCCGGGCAACATTATTTTTCTCACCGATATCCCTGCGCAGGTTGTAAAGCTGAGGTTCCGGATCGTTGCCGGTTTCGGTTCCGGTTTCGGGCATGATTCTAATTCCTGGTCCGGGTTCAATATATTTCCAGTCACCCTTAATGATCGAAAGCCGGTTATTGAGCGACTGTTCAACCAGCCAGCTTCTGTCTTTCCGGGATTTTCCCAGGAGGACCGGAAGGTTGTTATAGCTGTCGGGTCCTTCCCCTGCCGGAATGGTTTGTCCGGTAAGTGATGCAAACGACGACATGAGGTCTATCTGGCTGAACAGTGCATCTGACTTCCCGGGTTTGATTTTTCCTTTCCAGCTGGCAATAAACATGATCCTGGTCCCGCCGTCAAAAGCGCTGTATTTTCCTCCGCGAAGCGGGCCGGCAGGTTTGTGATCGCCAAGCAGTTCAACAGCCTGGTCGCGGTATCCGTCATCTACCACGGGGCCGTTGTCACTTGTCACAATGATCAGGGTTTTGCGCGACAGATCCAGCTCTTCAACAGTCCTGATGATTTCACCTACCGACCAGTCAAACTGCAGGATAACATCTCCCCTCGGACCCATACCGCTCTTTCCTGCAAACCTGGGGTGCGGAACTCTCGGAACGTGGATATCATTTGTGGCAAAATATAAAAAGAATGGCCTATTCTTGTTGTCCTTTATATATCTGACGGCCTTTTCCGTAATCACATCCGCAATATCTTCGTCGGTCCAGAGTGCCGAAGTCCCTCCTGTCATATATCCTATCCTGCTTATTCCATTGATGATTGTCATATCATGACCATGACTTGGATGCATTTTTAGAAGCTCAGGATTTTCCCTTCCGGTCGGCAGACTGCCTATTTTTTCCTTAAAACTGACGCGAATCGGATCATCCGGATCAAGACCAAGCACATTCCTGTTCTCGACAAAGACACATGGAACGCGGTCACCTGTAGCGGGCATGATAAAATTATAGTCAAAACCCAGGTCCATTGGCCCGGGCCTTATCTCACCGTTCCAGTCAGGTCCGCCTTCAGGTCCAAGTCCGAGATGCCATTTCCCTATTACGGCTGTCGTGTAACCGGCGCTTTTCAAAAGTGATGCAATGGTGAATCTGCCTGCTTTTATTACGGAAGGAGCGTCACCCGGAGCTATTCCGGTACCGGGTCTTCTCCAGGCATACTCTCCGGTAAGCAGAGAATATCGCGATGGGGTACTTGTGGCTGATGTGCAGTGCGCATTGCTGAATTGCAGCCCCTGCCTGGCAATCCTGTCAATGTTTGGCGTCAGGATGCTCTTTGCACCGTAACAGCTGACATCCCCGTAACCCAGATCGTCTGCATAAATTAAAATAATGTTGGGACTTTCGGCCTTCCGGCACGATGAGGAGAGTGGCAGTACAGAAGCCATCAGCACTGGCAGCAGAATCTTCTTTTCAGTACAAAGTCTCATGGAAGCATTTTTTCAGTGATCAGGTTTAATAATTCGTTGAATGGTCTGCATCCGATTGTCTGTCCGGTTCTCAACTTATCATCTTTCAGCTGCCATGGGAAAGATATCTGACGGCACATGTTCCCGTTTCATTATACGGAGCATTTCCTTTACCACTTCGGGGTTTGATCCGGCAACATCATTTGTTTCACCCGGATCAACAGATAAGTTATATAATTCAATTTGTCCGGTGTCAGTCAATTCAGTGTTGAATTTAACTGCTTTCCAGTTCCCTGTTCTGACGGCTATCCGGCCACCCTGTTCGTGAAATTCCCAGTAGAGGAATTCGTGATCTTTTTGCTTTCTGCCAAGAAGCTCCGGCAGGAATGAAATTCCGTCAGTTTCTTCTGGAGCATCAATACCGGCTGCTTCTGCAAAGGTTGGCATTATATCCCAGAAGGCCGAAACATGATCTGAAATGCGGCCCTGTTTCACTTTGCCAGGCCATCTCACTATAAACGGGACCCTTATTCCGCCTTCATACAGATCCCTTTTATAACCTTTGAACTTCCCGTTGCTATTAAAATAATCAGGATCGGCTCCCCCTTCCAGGTGCGGCCCGTTATCGGACGAAAAGATAACGATGGTATTTTTTTCAAGCCCGAGTTCGCTGATTGAAGCTATAATTTCGCCAACATAATCATCGAGCTGTTTTATCATTCCCGCGAATGCTGCATGTGATTCCGGCTGGGAGCCATATGCCCCTTTGCGGAAGCCCGGGCCGCTGTCAGTACCTTTAAACACTTTCTCGGGTTCGAAATTTCCCCTGAACTGTGCCATGTATTGATCTTTGGCATAAAGTTCCGCATGAGGAATGATTGTAGGGTAGAAAAGAAAAAAAGGTTTTTCCCTGTTAGCTTTAATAAATTCCAGTGCGGCCCTGTGAATGAGGTCAGGTCCGTATGATCCGGTCCTGCCTGAATCATTGTCGTGGAGGATGATTTTTTCCCGGTTATGCCACAGGTGACCGGGAAAGTAATTATGAGCAAGTCTCTGACAGTTATAACCAAAAAACTCATCAAATCCCTGAGAGTTGGGATCTCCCTCCGTACCAATGAATCCCAGTCCCCATTTACCGAAAGCTCCTGTAGTGTAGCCGCACGATTTCAGCATTTCCGCTATTGTAACAGATGCTGCCGGGAGCGGCCATTGTCCTTCAGGATCCCATTCCTTGTTTCCTCTTATTGGTGTGTGGCCTGTATGCAGGCCGGTCATAAGGCTTGAACGGGACGGAGCGCTTACTGTGCATCCAGCGTAATGTTGCGTGAACAGAATGCCCTGGCTGGCCAGGCGGTCGATATTGGGAGTGGAGAATTTTTGCTGACCGTAACAGCTAAGGTCGCCGTAGCCCATATCATCGGCCAGGATAAAAACAATGTTTGGCAAAGCTCTTTTCTCGGCGGAATCAGTGCAAGACATCAGGAAAAATGTGGAGGCACAAAGAGCCAGGGGAACGGGCTGATTGATCCGGAACATGTGTTTATCTTTCATGTGATGATTATAATTCCGAACAGCAGAAAAATGATTATGTATATCAGAATCTTAAGGATAATCTGTTCATCCTTGTCCATTATCAGGGTTTTTAGGTTTGAAAAGTGATCCTTAAATATAAAAAATATTTATTATTAACATAAAAAGTAATTATGAACATTTCCCGGAATCAACAAGATATGCTGTACGGAAATGCCGGAGGCGGCAATCCGAAGAATGCTGGCAGAAAGGATAATAGAATATTCGCGGAATGTGGTTGTGAGGTCAGCTGCTGATTTCCGTCAGTCCAAGGTTGAGTTCCGGAAGAGGGTACCCCAGAGCCTGCAGTATAACAAGTGCGGCGCCCAGCGCCGTCCCGTTCTTTACTTCTGATGTAAATACTCTTTTTGAAGGAAAGGCCTGGGCCATGAGCCTAAGGAAAATATTGTTCCTGGAAAATCCGCCGGTAATGTATATGTTTTCGGTAGCATCATTTTCAGCCAGGATCAGTTCAACAGAAGCTATGGTCAGTTCGCTCAGTTCAATCATAAGCTGATGGTAACCTTCTTCAAATGTCCTGAACTCGAACAGATCTATATTGTCCCTGAATTCACGTGACCCTGATTCCGAGCTGAAAAATACTTTCCTGTCACCGCTGTATTTGCCTTTCAGCATTTGTATCAGATCATTGTCATATTTCAGATCCTTGTAATAATTGCCTGAGGTCCTGAAATGATCGGAAAGAATCCGAACGCCATTATCATGCATATTGCCAAGGAACAGCCTGGATGATTTTACGGGTTGCATACTGACACTCATGTAGCACAGGCAGTCATTGTCAAGTTGAATTGTGGTAAGTTTTTCAGGATTGAACGGATTCATGTTGATGCACCAGGTTCCTGTGGACATGAGCAGGAAGTTCCCTCGTTTTCCGGTGAAATATGGCGCAAGGGAAGCTGAACTGTCGTGAATTCCTATTCCTGTCATGATTTTTTTACCTTCGCTTTCAATCTCGTTACAGGTCATTACAGATACTGGTTCAGGCAGTTTGATGCCATGATCCGAGAGCCACGGATGATATTTCATGTTGTCGAAATCCCACATGCTCGTATGGCAGCCCACTGAGGTATGTTCGGAGTATATTTTTCCCGTAAACAGGTATGAGATATATTGCGGGAAATGGAGGATCTGATCAACTTTCGAAAAAATATCCGGTTTTTCCGACTTCAGCCAGAATATCTGTATGCCGGAGTTAAGCATCCCAAGGGCAGGTGAAGCGGTCCTGCGGCAAAATTCATCCTGTCCTCCGTACCTTCTGAAAAGCCTCTCAGGTAATTTTTCATCAACAGGTTTGAGGTAATTGTATATGGGGGTGATCCGTTTTCCATCTTTGTCAAGATAGGCAATGGTTGCACCATAAGTTGCAAAGTTCATGGCAGTGAGATCATATTTATCGGAAAGCGAGAGGGCGCTTACCGAATCCCTGACCCATTTTTCAATGGCACCGATGTTATCGCATGCAAACCCGTCATCGTCAACCTGCTCAGGGAAACTGGTCTCATTTTCTGAAACAAGCCTGAGATTATAATCAAATAAAAGCAGCTTTTTGTTGCTTTTTCCTATATCAAATACTGCAATAACCTTTTCTTTCATAAGATGACTAATAGATCTCCCGAAAAAGGGTTTTTATGTTCGACTCAGTTTATCTTTTCAGCAAAACATTTTTTTCATATTTCCTGATCTCATCGATATAATCCGGTCCCGCCGGGACGTCATTTATCATGCAGTAGTAATCCCAAACGGCGCCTAGCGGCATGGTTTTCATAAGTTCAAGAAGAGAAAGCCTCTCAAAGGTTTTACCGTCTTCCTCATATTTGACCAGTGTTGCGGTAGGTTCGAGGAACGCACTCAGGAAGGCCAGCTGGACCGACCTGGTTCCAACAACATAGGCACCTACCCTGTTAAGGCTTGCATCGAAAAAGTCGAGGCCCACATTTATTCTGCCCAATGCTTTTGCCCTGACTATTTCATGAGCTATGAGCATCAGGTCATCATTGAGTGTCACAACATGGTCGCTGTCCCACCTTACGCCCCGGGTAAGGTGGAGAAGTATCTCGTCAACAAAGAGGAGTATGGATGAGATCTTGTCGCCAACCTGTTCGGTCGGGTGAAAATGGCCGTTATCAAGGGTGATGAGCTTATTGTTCTTTATGGCATAGCCCAGGTAGAAATCGTGCGATCCGACTACCATCGATTCCGAACCAATTCCAAACAGCTTGCTTTCAATTGCATCCTTCAGGTATTTAACGGGATATCTGATCTCGAAGATCTCATCGAGAGATTTCTTGAGATTTTTTCGCAGTGTGTACCTGTCGACCGGAGTATCTTTTGAACCATCCGGTATCCAGATATTGTGTACCGATGGGGTCCCGAGCTGCCTGCCCATTTCAGCTGCTATTGCCCTGCATCTTTTTGTATGTTCAATCCAGAACTTTCTTATTTTGGGATTTTTGCTCGACAGGGTAAAACCATCATCCGAAAGGGGATGTGAAAAACAGGTACAGTTAAAATCAAGGCCCATGCTTCTTTCCTTTGCCCAGTCGATCCATCCCTGGAAATGCTTTAATTCGATCTGGTCCCTGTCAACTTTCTTCCCTTCAAACTCCCCGTAAATCGCATGAAGATTCAGTCTCTGCTTCCCCGGCAGAAGAGACATCACCTTATCAAGATCATCTCTCATCTGTCCGATTGTCCTGGCTTTGCCGGGAAAGTTGCCGGTTGCCTGTATGCCCCCGCCACCCAGCTCCGCACCTTCCCTTTCAAACCCGCCAACATCATCCGTCTGCCAGCAGTGAAGGCTGATTACCAGCTTATCCATTTCCGACAAGGCTTTTTCAGTATCCACACCAAGTTCAGCATATTGTTCCTTTGCAAGTTGATATGACTTCCTGATAAGTTCTTTTTTCATATGAAAATAAATTTATATATTACTGAAGATTAAGTTGTTCACATGGGATCCACATGAATTTTATTTTCATGCCTGTTTGTGATTTTGTATCATGTGGGTTTCATAATATTTATTTATCTGTGATCTAAAGAAACCTGCATATAAATGATTATTAAATAGTTATTGCCAATGTCGTTAATACCTGAAGGTTTGTTTCAAAGTAATTACTTTCTGAATATTATATCTGTCCATTTAAATCTGATCTGATTATTCCATGAAAAAAACCTGCTCAAGAGGGGTTGTGACAGGTGAGTAATCAGGATTTGTTTCCATTATGTCGGACATATATTTCCACCATTTTTTTACAATTTCCGTATTGCCGAGAGTTTGCGATGAGCTGCCGCCTTTTTGTTCCTGGTAGGCAAATAATGTATTGGTTTCTTCATCGAAAAAGATGGAGTAGTTCCCGATTCCTTCTTTTCTGAGCAGTTCAGCAAGCTCGGGCCATATTTCGTCGTGTCTTTTCCTGTATTCTTCCTTAAAGCCCGGATAAAGTTTCATTTTAAAGCCAAATCTTTTCATTATGCTGGGTTTAACCAAGTTTAACGACAAAAGTTGACAGGATCAGCACAGCGATACCAATCAGAAGTATTGCAATTGTTTTTGTTCCCGATCCTTTCCATTCCCTGAGAATTATTCCCCAGATATTGCTTATGGCAATATTAAGGGCCATCAGGATACTCCATCCGAACACTGCCATGCCCTGGGGCAGTTTACTGGCACCCATTCCGAAGAAGTGGAACTGCAGGAACCAGAGGAACCCTGCCAGGGTGGTAAACATGATATTATTAAGGATGACATTGCCGGGGAACCTGAAATAATCCCTGTATGTATGGTTTTTTATGTTAAGATATAAACAATACACGAGATTGGTGATAAATCCGCCAAGAAGTATGAATATAAGTGTTGGATTTTTCTGGAACAACGGATTTGTCCCGTGAGCAAGGGCTGCAGCCTCAATAGGTTTTCCCGCCTCAAACCCGAAATTGAAACAGGCACTCATCACTCCGGCAAAAACAGCAATCAGGATACCTTTTTTAAGGGCGAATTCCCTGACGGCTGCACGTTTATCCTTCTCACTCATTTCCCTGCTTTTCAGTGCTCCTGCATAACCTATAACTGCTATTCCTGCAACTGTGAGCGCTACGCCTGTGAGGGTGAGAATTCCGGCCCGGGATGAGAATAGGTTTTGTCCGGCAACGGCAGCAGGTATAAGTGTTCCGAAAGCTGCGCAAAGTCCCAGGGCAATGCTTTGACCGAGTGCAACGCCGAGATATCGTATGCTAAGCCCGAAGGTCAACCCTCCGAAACCCCACAGGATGCCGAACATCACAGCCATAAATTTTGCTGACGAAGGCGCCTCATGCAAGATGGGAATCAATTCCCCCCGGGGAATGAATATTATGGCAAAAAGCCATGGTGCTATGAGCCACGCTGCTATGCCCTGGGCAAGCCAGTACGATTCCCATGCCCATTCCTTTACTTTCTTGAAAGGGACATAGAAACTGGCTGCGCCTATGCTCCCCAGGGCTATCAGTAAAATTCCTGCAACCGGATTCATTTATATGGTTTTGATTAGGTCTGCGCTTTAAAAACCATAAATTTAATTATTTTACCTTTCAGAAATCTGAAAAGCCGGATAAATTTCATATCTTTAACTAAATAACCTGATCATAATATCATGAAATCAATTCTTGCTTCCCTATTTCCGGTTCTTTTTTCACTGGCGGCCTATTCACAGAGAGACCTGACCGTTTACGATCTTTCCTGTGAATACAAAAAGGACCCTGTTGGCGTGGACGCCCTGCATCCAAGGCTTTCCTGGAAAATCAGCAGTACGGGCTTCAATGTAATGCAAACTGCCTACTCAATCAGGGTAGCAACTGACCGGAAATTTTCGGGATCGGGAATGACCTGGCAGACGGGAAAAATCAATTCCGGCGAATCTGTGTTCATACCTTACGAAGGAAATGAATTAAAGCCCGGACAAAAATATTTCTGGCAGGTGAAGGTCTGGGACAATAAGGGCAGGGAGTCGAAATGGAGCGAAGCAGGATCCTGGGAGACAGGATTACTATCTCCGGCAGGCTGGAAAGCGAAATGGATTGAACTGGAAGCAGATACCAACAGGTATTCTCCATCGCCCCATTTCCGGAAGGAATTTTCCGTTGACAGGTCAGTTAAGTCGGCACGAATATATGTTACCTCACATGGATTTTATGAATTGCATCTGAACGGGAAAAAAGTCGGGGACCAGGTATTAACCCCCGGTTGGACTTCATACCTGAAACGGCTCCAGTACCAGGTATACGATGTGACGGCAATGCTGGTTCCGGGCAAGAATGCGATCGGGGCATTGCTTGGCGACGGCTGGTACCGGGGCACCCTGGCCTGGGGCAACAACTGGGCAATTTACGGGAAGCATCTGGGTCTCCTTATGCAATTGCATATAAGATATTCCGACGGGACCGAATCGGTCATTGTTACCGATGAATCATGGAAAGGCCACATTGGCGGTGCAATTGTGATGAATGATATATATAACGGCGAAACCTATGATGCAACCAGGAGGCTGACAGGCTGGGACCTTGCCGGATTTGATGATGGCAATTGGACAACCGTCAGGACAGGCGACTATTCACTGAGTAATATCATAGCTTCTGAAGGTGCCGAAATACGTAAAATCGAAGAATTAAAGCCTGAAAGGATATTTCGCACACCGAAGGGAAGCCTGGTTGCTGATATGGGTCAGAACATGGTTGGATGGATCAGGCTGAAGGTTAAGGGCCCCAGGGGTACTACGGTAATACTGCGGCACGCAGAGATACTTGACAAGTATGGTGAGTTTTATACGGATAACCTCCGTTCGGCCAGGGCACAGCTGACCTATACCTTGTCGGGTGATGGCGAGGAGGTATATGAACCGCGGTTCACCTTTATGGGATTCAGGTATGTTGAGGTTACCGGTTTTCCGGGTGAACTTGCCCCGGAAAACCTGACCGGGGTGGTTATCCATTCAGATATGCCCATGACCGGCAGCTATGAGAGTTCCAATCCGCTCCTGAACCAGTTGCAGCATAATATAAGATGGGGACAGAAGGGCAATTTTGTGGATGTTCCCACGGACTGCCCGCAGCGCGATGAGCGACTCGGCTGGACCGGAGATGCACAGGCATTCTGCAGAACCGCTGCTTTTAATTATAATGTTGCACCCTTTTTCACCAAATGGCTTAAAGATGTCTCTGCCGATCAGCGACCGGGAGGGGAAATCCCCGTCGTGATTCCCGATGTCCTCGACAAACAGGGATCACCTACCGCTTCTGCGTCTGCCGGATGGGGTGATGTCGGAGTGATCGCACCATGGGCAATGTATCTTGTGTACGGCGACAGGCAACTGCTCGGGAATCAGTATCCGGGAATGAAAGCCTGGGTTGATTATATCGCAAAAAAAGCCGGCGAGTCAATGATATGGAAAGGCGGAAGCATCTATGGCGACTGGCTGTTTTATCATCCTCCGGTTAACAATCATCCCGAACCCGACGGACATACCGAACATGATTTCATTGCAACTGCCTATTTTGCATATTCTTCCAGTTTACTATCCAAGGCTGCAGGCGTACTTGGAAAAAAGGAAGACGAAAAATATTACAGTGAAATTTTCGAAAAAATAAAAAAGGTTTTTAACCATGAATATGTTACACCGGCCGGAAGAATAGGAACCAACTCCCAGACCTCCTATGTGCTGCCGCTGATGTTCGATCTGCTTCCTGATGATGTGCGCCCGAATGCTGCCCGGTTCCTTGCCGAAGACATCAAAAGCAGGGGAAACCATCTTTCAACCGGATTCCTGGGCACAATATACCTGTGTCACGTACTTACCGAAAATGGCTATAATGATCTTGCATACGATCTGCTGCTCCAGGAAGAATACCCATCCTGGCTTTATCCTGTAAAAATGGGTGCCACCACAATCTGGGAAAGATGGGACGGACAAAAACCCGACAGCACCTTCCAGGATGCAGGTATGAATTCGTTCAATCATTATGCATATGGAGCTATCGGCGACTGGATGTACAGGGTTTCTGCAGGACTGGAAACTCTTGCACCCGGCTACAGGCACCTGCTTATCCAGCCCCATCCAACAGAAAAACTCGATTATTCAAAAGCATCATTTGTAAGCATGTATGGTACAATCAGATCAGGCTGGGAAAGGATGAACGGAAAAATTATATGCAGAATTGAAATACCCGTTAACTCAAAAGCCACTATAAATTTGCCTGCAAAGTCAGTGGAGCAGATTAAGGAAAGCGGCAGGCCCGTGAGCGTGAATAAAAACCTTGCGAATGTGAGGCTTGAGGGCTCAACTGTTAAAATTGAGGCTGGCTCAGGCAGTTATCTGTTTGAAATTTCTGAATGAAGTGACTCCCGATGAACTCAAAAAACGGATACCCGCGAGTGAACTTGAAATGATCACATCCAGGAGCAGCGGACCCGGAGGGCAGAATGTCAATAAGGTCAACACAAAAGTTGAAATAAGATTCAATGTGAAAGATTCACCGTTCCTGTCAGATGCGGAAAAGGATCTGATTTTTTCCAGGCTTAAGAACAGGATAAGCGCTTCGGGTATAATAAGTGTCAGATCACAGTCGGGCCGAAGTCAGGCACGTAACAGGGAGCTCGCTTCAGAGAGGCTGTTTGCGATTCTTGCTGAATCCCTTTCAACAGAACCTGAACGAATTCCTTCCCGACCAACCAGGAGTTCTGTGGAAAAACGTCTCGGTGAAAAACGGAAAAGAGCAGATCTGAAAAAGACCAGAAAAACTTCACGCAAGGTACACGATAATTAGCCCTTCACTATCTGCATCCAGTCCTCCTTTCCGGGAATTCCCTCCCATCCGCCGCATCTGCCATGCCAGGCTGACGGACATCGTGACCGGGCCGTGCTTATCATATGCAGGCAAATCGTTTTTTTACCTTTCAAATAATTAATATTATCAAAGTACGTTATAATGCAGTTTTATGGAACAAAAGCAACTGGAAATTGTTATTGTGAATTGAAATATTGTCAGAGTCAATGGCATAAATGTTGTAATTGACAGTTTTTGGGAAATTGTTCTTTGAGAGATTTGGAATATTGATTTACAGGTAGTTGGCAATTACACTAACATCTGCTTGAGAAGTAGAAATTTGAGAGACGGAAGAGACAAGCAGCTGAATTGTAGTATGTTGATACACAGTAGGATAATAGAGTTAATAATGTTTGAATGATTGTTTTTATGTTGATAATTTAAAAACCGTGTTAATATTTTTAATTACCGGGGAGAACAATGTATTCGCAGAATATATATTTTCGTCCCGATTTATTTTTAACTAAAACCATACAACTAGACAATTAAAAGTAAAAGGTGATCGTTTTCATCGACAAATATGAATGCTAACAATAATGAGGTTGGTGCCCTCCTCGGCGGGGGCCGCCTCGTGGGTTGTTCTTCTGATGAAGAGCCTGGCGCGAAAACCATGATTTTTTCGCAAAACGTAATCCCAAACCAGTTAGTTAGCAACCGGAGTTCGGAGTTCATGAACCGCTACTTCCCCCTAACAACTTTAGAATCTTGGAATGATTGGAAATGGCAGCTTCGCAATGCTTTTACAAGCCTGGAAGATCTCAGGAAGATCATGAAGCTGACCCAGAAGGAGATACTGGCAATTAACAATCTAAAGGGGCGTTTACCATTGCGCATCACTCCCTATTTTGCATCGCTGATATATCGTTCGAAGCCAACCCATCCCCTGCGGAGAAATGTAGTGCCAGTGGTTGAGGAGCTTCTGGAGGGCAGGATGGAACAATCCGATCCTTTGCATGAACGGGCCTATTCTCCCGTTAAGGGCATAGTTCACAGATATCCCGACAGGGTGCTTTTTACCGTTACACAGGTCTGCTCAAATTACTGCAGGTATTGCACCAGGTCACATTCAGTGGGGCGGCTTGATAAGCTTGGCCGGCAGGATTTTGAAAAAGCGTTCTCATATATTGCCTCGCATCGTGAGGTCAGGGATGTTTTGATAAGCGGCGGTGATCCGCTTACAATGTCAGATGAGCTTCTGGATTATATACTTCACAATATCAGGAAGATAGAACATGTTGAAATAATCCGTATCGGAACCAGGGTCCCTGTTGTTTTGCCTCAGAGGATAACCGACAAATTGGTAAGCATCCTGAAAAAATACCATCCTCTTTATATTAGCCTGCATTTTTCTCATCCCGATGAGATCACAGAAGAATGCGCAAATGCCTGCATTAAACTGGCCGACAATGGTTTCCCGCTCGGAAGCCAGACAGTTCTGTTAAAAGGAATCAATGACAGTGTTCCTGTGATGAAGGAACTGATGCACAGGCTTCTAAAGATCAGGGTGAGACCGTATTATCTGTATCAGTGTGATTTAATACCCGGTTCGGGCCATTTCAGGACAACAGTAAAAAAGGGCCTTGAGATTATTGCAGGATTAAGGGGATATACAAGCGGATATGCCGTACCAACCTTCGTCATCGACGCTCCCGGCGGAGGAGGCAAGATCCCTCTCCTTCCCGATTATGTAGTAGAACACAACAGCGAACGCATCGTGTTGCGCAACTATAAGGGCGACCTGTGCGAATATCCTGAAAAATAGAGATTCCCTGATGCGAGTCGGAATTACATATGATCTTCGATCATGGTATATCGATCGTGGTTACTCCATGGAAGATACCGCTGAATTTGACAAGCAGGAAACAATTGATGCAATTGACAATGCACTTGTCAGGATGGGGTTTGAGACGGAGCAGATAGGCAATTGTTTTCAGCTTATGAGCGCGTTGTCTTCGGATAAACGCTGGGACCTGGTCTTCAATATTGCCGAAGGACTGTATGGAGATGGCCGTGAATCCGTTGTCCCTGCACTCCTTGACCAGTACAGGATCCCCTATGTGTTCAGCGGCCCGGTTGTCCTGGGGGTTTCTCTCAATAAATATCTCAGCCGATTAATTGTTTCAGCTGCGGGCGTACCTGTAAGCCCGGGTATGCTTGTGTCATGCCTGGATGATATTAAAAAATGCAATCTGCAGTTTCCCCTGTTTATAAAACCGGTTTCTGAGGGAACGGGGAAAGGCATTACGGAAAAAAGCCTCGTGAGGTCCTGGAAGGAACTCAGGGAAAGGGCCGGGTTTGTCCTGTCGAGATTCAACCAGCCGGCACTTGTCGAGGAGTATCTGCCGGGAAAGGAGTTTACGGTAGGCGTCATTGGATCAGGCAGTAAAGCAGTTGCAATTGGAGGAATGGAGATAGAATGCAGGGATAACCTCCCCTATTCGGTTGAAACCAAGGAAAATTATCAGATATTTTGTAAATATACTCCCCTGGAAGGAGTGTATGAAGAAGAATGCAAGACCCTTGCACTCAGTGCATGGAATGCCATTGGAGGAGTCGATGGAGGCAGGGTAGATCTCAGGGTTGACGTTAACGGCAAAATGTGTTTCATTGAAGTGAATCCCCTTGCAGGTCTCCATCCCGTTCATTCCGACCTGCCTATCCTTGCAAACATGAACGGAATAAATTTCCAGTCGTTGATTGAAATGATAATGCGTTCAGCCCTGGAAAGAAATAATCTGAAGCTGCCGGCGCCGATTACCTGATGGGATCTTCAATATCCGGATGGCAAACTGAATCGGGGAACAATCTGGCATGGAAGCTGGGGCGTAAAAAAGCTGAATATTTCGCAAATGAAGAAGAAGGTATGCTGCATTCTGTATAATCAGCCGGGGAATAATGCCCTGCCGGATGAAACTGACGTGCTGAATCAGGTTGAATATGTCGCTGAAAATCTTGGAAAGCTTGGTATGAAATCGTACCGGAAAGGCATCACGGATGATTTTATGAGAGAGATTCCCTTGCTTGCCGGCGAGAGGCCTGACTTCGTATTCAATCTGGTGGAATCCATAAACAATAAGGGTGAGTTATGTTATTTCATACCTGCCCTGCTTAACATGTATTCCATTCCCTATACGGGAAATTCACTCGAAGCTCTGTTTGTCACTACAAGCAAGGCACTTTCCAATCAGATTATGGTGAGAGAAGGCATTAAAATACCTGCGACTTATTACCCTTCGCAGTTCAGCAAACTGGAACCGGGCAAATCTTATATCATCAAGCCTGTGTGGGAAGATGGTTCTCTGGGCATAACGAAGGATTCGGTTTTTACTTATACGCCCGGATATGAAAGAAACTTTGAAGGGAAAAATGATTCACACTGGATAATACAGGAATATATCGACGGGAGGGAATTCAATATAAGTATTTTGTCCGGAATGAACGGTCCGGAAGTAATGCCCCCTGCTGAGATGATCTTTCATAATTTTGATCACGGTATGCCTAAAATCGTTGATTTCAGGGCTAAATGGATTGAAGAAAGCTTTGAATATAAAAATACGGTAAGGGAGTTTCCCCATTCCCGGCTCGATCCGATGCTCAGGGAGAAAATAGATGAAACAGCCCTTAAATGCTGGAATGTTTTCGGGCTAAGAGGCTATGCCAGGGTTGATCTGAGAGTAGACCAGGCAGGCAATCCTCTGGTAATTGAAGTGAACGCAAACCCGTGTATTTCGCCCGACAGCGGGCTGGTGGCTGCAACGATTGAAGCAGGCATACCAATGACGGAAGTTATTTCCAGGATTATCAGTGACCTTAACTATTAAGATTTTATGATTACGTTGTCCGGTGGAATAGAGAGGCAGGAATTAAAGGCAATCGAGGAAATACTGCGATCGACGGATTTCTTCTATGAATTTGAAATTCAGACTGCCCTGGAGATAGCCAGTGAAACGCTGACGCATGGTACAGAGAAGTCGGGATATTACTGGATGAAAATAAAGACTGAAGATGGCTTGAAGGCTTTTGCCAACTATGGAAAAAATCCATTTTCAACCCATTCCTGGGATCTGTACTGGATTGCCGTGCATGGCGATCAGCGTAACAATCATTACGGCACTTCCCTTCTCAAAGCTGTTGAAGAAGATGTGAAGGCAAAGGGGGGCAGGATCCTGTGGATTGAAACCTCGGGCAGGCCGCTTTATGCATCTACAGAAGCTTTTTACCGGAAAAACGGTTATGAACTTCAGGCAACCCTAAAAGATTTTTATGCTCCGGGCGATCCCAAAAGAATTTACTCAAAGACGCTTTAACTGTTCATGGTATTGATATTCTGATATCTACTGCAAAAGCAGAACGAATGAGAGGATTAAACACCATATTACTACTGGTATTATCGAATGCATTTATGACCGTGGCATGGTATGGTCATTTGCGATTTAAAACATTGCCTGGATTCACCAACCTTAGTCTTCTGGCGGTAATTCTTCTCAGCTGGTTTATTGCACTTTTTGAATATTCACTGCAGGTTCCTGCAAACAGGATCGGTTTTGAAGGTAACGGGGGCCCTTTCTCACTTGTTGAGCTTAAGGTGATACAGGAAGTTATCTCTATCCTGATTTTTACATCCTTTACCCTTGTCGTTTTTAAAAGCGAACATTTCCGCCTGAATCATCTTATAGCTTTTGTTTTTCTTATTCTTGCCGTATATTTTGTTTTTAAGAAATAAGAGTTTCAAACAAGATTGGAATTATAGTAATCAGGATTGCCGGTTACCTCATCTCCCAGCCAATCAGGCTTTTCAAACTGCTCGCCCTCACTGTCCAGCTCAATTTCTGCAATGACAAGCCCTTCATGTTTTCCATGGAATACATCCACTTCAAATGTATGATTACCCCATGGTATGCTGTATCTCGATTTAGTGATCCTCTGAGGAAGGCATATATCCATCATCTCACGGGCCATGGCAATGGGAACCTCGATCTCCCATTCATATCTGGCAAGATTCATGCTGCCGGCCATGCTCTTTACAGTCAGCAATGCCTTTTCATTAAAAATACGCAGCCGCACGGTTCTAAGCGGATCAACGGAAAAATAACCCTGCACAATATTGACGGCCTCTGGCAAACTAGCCCTGAAGCCGGGTTTCACAAGGAATTTCCTTTCAATTTCCTTTCCCATTGTTTTCGGATAAAATTACAACTTCTGTGTTGAAAAGTATTATTTTATTAACAGGTACCGGTTAGTAAAATTGCCTGAAAATATTGGGAAAATAGCTTTCCGGAGCCTATTTTTGTAATTAGGTGTAAGGAGGTTACAGTTAGTAAAATACATTTTGGATTTCATCTGGTTGTTTGTCATAGATTATTTAAGTTTAAGGTTGTGACGGATTGACGGCAGATAAGGGCTGGCATTGGAAGCCGGCCCTTTTTATATTGATTTTTATTATCATTCAAAAGATGGATGTAAAAATTGAGGAAGGGTGGAAATTACGGTTAAATGATGAGTTCAGGAAGGAATATTTTGAAAGGCTGACCCGGTTTGTGCGTGAGGAATACAGGAATACTGTTGTTTATCCTCCCGGATCTCTTATCTTCAATGCGTTTAATCTTTGCCCGTTCGACAGGGTAAAAGTTGTTATTCTGGGACAGGATCCTTATCACGGACCAGGGCAGGCTCATGGATTATGTTTCTCCGTGCGTGACGGGATTGAGTTCCCTCCCAGTCTGGTCAATATTTTTAAAGAGATCGGCTCTGATCTGGGCATCGACCCGCTGCCATCCGGAAATCTCGAAAGATGGGCCTCGCAGGGAGTACTGTTGCTTAATGCCACCCTGACCGTAAGGGCGCATGCTGCTGGCTCTCATCAGAAGAAAGGATGGGAGGAGTTCACCGATTCCGTAATAAAGGTGCTTAATGATGAAAGGAAGAACCTGGTTTTTTTTCTTTGGGGGGCTTATGCACAGAAAAAGGGAGAATCCATTGACTATCAGAAGCACCTGGTTCTTAAATCCGTTCATCCCTCACCTCTGTCTGCACAAAGGGGATTTTTCGGAAACAGGCATTTCAGCAAGTGCAATGAATACCTGAAGATGAATGGGATTACTCCCATTAACTGGGCATGATGGGGAGTATTTCCGCAGTAATTCAGACATCTGACGGATCTGACTTGCATATGTTCCATATATGCGTAAGGCTGAAACCCCTAAAGTGAATTCCCTGAAAGAGGAATTCCGGGCAGCCGTTTATAAACCTAGATTTTGCTTAGACAGTCGGATGGAACCCATCCCTTGTTGCCGTCGGACAATCTGATCTCATACCACTGACCGACCTCATCCACGATTGTAACCTTCGATCCCTCGTGAAGGATAAAAAGATCCGTTCCGCTTGCATCAGGAGAGCTTTTTCCATTTACCGACGGGGAAAAGATAATTGCGGACCGGCTGTTATGGACCAGGGACCTGTTCCTGAATGAAAATGACAATGTGCAGGCTGAAAGTACAAATAAAGCCAGGGCAAGCCAGAAACTGATTATTTTCAGTCTGTATGAGGAGGAATAAAGGTATATTGAAGATGATATCAGGGCGAAAATGAAAGCAGCGAGGCTTATCATGGCCCAATTATTGGTTGTCACCAGCAATGAGATAAAATCAAACCACTTCACAAAAAACAATCCCGGGATCTCTTCGGTCTTATCAACAACCATCGTTCTGGCAATCTGAAGATTATATTCTATATTGTCATCTCCCGGTTTAAGGAGCTTTGCTCTCTCATAAAAAAGGATGGCGCCGGGGACATTATTCAGTTTGAAGCAGGCATTGCCGATATTATAGTACAAAGCTGCAGACCTGTAACCTGTATTGTAGATATCCATCCATACATCCAGAGCTTCCTTGAAATTAGCGGATTTGTAGTATTCCACTCCCCTGCTGAATTTTTCTGCGGGCAACTCCTGTGCAAAAGCAGGTCTCGCTGTCGGAAGGAAAAAAATCAAAAGAAACAGGATAATTTTAATATGCTTCATTTCAACGTACCGGATTTTCAACATAACTTATAAAATCTGATGCATCTTCATACAGCCTGGCTGCCTCAGTTCCTGATGAAGATGGAGCATATCTGGCATATTCACATGCATCAAGTACCGAGACCAGTTTGTCGATCTGTTCTTCTGCGATGCCTCTTTCGCGGAGTGATTCAACGGCCCGGTTCCTGGTCAGATCAGAAACGGGTATGTTCAGCTTATCACTCAGATAACCCCAAATTGCTTTAAGTATCTCATCATAAAATGTGTCGGAAGGCCCCTCCTTCAGGCAGGCTTTTGCTGTTTTCAGTCGCTTTCCCGCAACTTTCGCAGCTTTCCTGTTGCGGACCATAGCAATGTCCGAATTCCTTCTTACATGCTCCCTCCTGACAAAAAGAATTGCGAGGAACAAAATAAAAGCTCCGGCATATGCTGTGTAAAACGATCGTTTCGATGTCAGGATATTCATCGGCTTATTGAGTGATCCGGGATTCTGGTCTATGAACCGGATATCCCTGCCCAGATATTTAACATCCTCTTTTGAAACTCCTCCAAATACTGTTATCCCGGTTCCTGGCTGATCACTCCGGCTTGCATAAAAGTGCAGTCCGGGGACTGTAAGCTTTTCGTATTTCTTAGTTGAAACATCAAAATATGAAAATGACACCGGCGGAATTGAATACTCTCCATGATGACGTGGAATCAGCAGATATTCGAATATCTTTCTTCCTGAGGTCCCTTCGGTCGTGTTTTTGAGGTCATCGGATATTTTGGGGTCGTATACTTCAATATCAGGGGGTAATTTCAGATCAGGAGCATTTGCCAGTCTCAGGTTTCCGGTTCCCGACAGGATTATTTTCAGATTCACTGCGTCATTGACTTTTACAGAGTCTTTATCAAGAGATGCTGCCAGAGATATTTTGCCTACGATCCCTGAAAAGTCATCGGGCTTTGTTTCCGGCAAGGGCCTCGACTTTATTTTTACAGCAGGGCTTACAACAACTCTTGGGACGGTTGTATAGGTGGCGAAGAAATCACCGAAGAACGGATCTGACCTGCCTGATTTCTGTTGAATCAGGACTTTTATCTGAACGGGATCGATTGTTATCTCTCCCGATACCTGGGGATATATCAGAAACTGCTGAATAATCCCTGTTCCGTATATTGTACCGTTAACATTCTCTCTTTGCAAAGAAGTAAGTGGAGGTGTGTTCAGATCAGTTCTCAGAAATCCTTCAAATCCGGGATATTTTATTTCGCTTATTCCCGAAATATCAACTTTTGTATAGATCTTCACCGTGGCCACTATATGTTCACCGATATAGACATCTTTTTTATTTACAGACAGATTCAGAAAAATATCATCTTTTGTTTCCCTGACGGGCTCAGTGATTTCATTTCCTGAAGCCCCCGGCATTGTTCTTCCCTGCTGGTTGCTTCCGGTTCCTGTGACTTCTATCCGGATGGAATCCGAACTGTAGGTCCGGTTCTTGTAAATAAAAGTTGCCGGGGCAAGGACGAAGTTGCCGGAGTTGACGGCCTGCAGATAATATGAGTAGGAATATGTGGTTTCCCTGGTGATCTTGCCATTAATGATTTGAGTGCTTGAACTGTATGAGGTCTGTGGCCCCATCAGCTTATAGAATCCATCGAAGGACGGTGGAACAAATTCACCTCCTCCGGAATTAATCGTCCAGGTTATCGTAAATTGTTCCCCTGTACGAACAACGCCGGGATAATCGGCTGCGACAGTGATATCCTGACCCTGCGAGTTAAGACGCAGAACAATCAGTAATAAAGATAATATCAACCTGTGTAATTTCATTTCCGGTCACCAGTTTTTCAGGGTTCTAACCCTTGTGTCAGCCACTTTTGCCCGTTTAACTTTCTCCTGAACATTCTTCTCGTCATTTGCAATTGAATTCAGCAGACGTTCAGCATCCTCCCTTGAAATCCCCTGTTGCTCCTGCTGCTGCTGTTGTTGTTGTTGTTGTTGTTGTTGCTGCTGCTGCTGTTGTTGTTGCTGCTGGTTATTCTGTTCCTGCTGTTTCTCCTGATCCTTATCGTTGTTTTCCTTGTCCTGATTATTTTGCCGTTCCTGGTTTTGTTCCCTGTTATCCTGTTTATTCTTGTCCTGATTTTTTTGTTCCTCTTGTTTCCTTAGCAAATCCTGTGCAAAAGCGAGATTATATTTTGCTTCCAGGTTACCGGGTTTTAATCTCAGGGAATTTTTGTATGCTTCAATGCTTTCCTGCAGCTTCCCGCCCATCAGAAGCGAATTGCCCTGGTTATAAAATGCCTCAGATTTTTTATCGGGATTATCCGTCATTGCCGAGCTGCCTTCAAACTGCCGCACTGCATCATCATATTTTTCCTGTTTGTACAAAGCATCGCCAATATTGAATACGGCATCGGGAAATGCTTTGTTTTTATCAAGCGCTCTCCGGTATGAAATTTCAGATTCGGCGAATTTTTCCTTTTCATATTCCCGGTTTCCCTGCCTGATGAATTTTTTTTCAGCTTGTCCGGTCAGGGTTGCGGGAAATAGATATAATATACATAATGTCAGTACAATACCATGATCAGAAATCAAGTATTTGTGTCTCAGGATATGCATGGTTACAAAATTAGATCTTAAATTTAAATAATCTGACGTTTGCCAGCCTGCGGTTTTTTCTGTTCATGATCAAGAATTCAAGGATAAGGAATATAGCGGAAATTCCTGCGAAAATCCGGAACTGGTCATTATATTCGGTATAAATCGTACCTTCCAGTTCTTCCTTTTTCATTTTTCTGATATTGCTGAAAATTTCATCCAGGCCCAGACTTGAATTGCTGGCCCGGACATAGCTGCCTCCTGTTCTGAGTGCAATATTTTTAAGCGTTTCTTCATCGAGTTTGGTGATTACCGTATTGCCTTCAGTATCCTTCAGATAATCTTTCCTTCCTCCGCTGCTGATGGGTATCGGAACTCCCTCTGGTGAGCCAATTCCTATCGTATGGATTATTATTCCTGCCTTTGCAGCCTCCTCTGCAGATGATAACGGATCTTTTTCATGGTTTTCGCCGTCAGTAATAATTATCATGGCTCTGCTTTTACCTTCACCCGGGCTGAATGATCTTATTCCCAGTTCGATTGCTGCCCCGATAGCCGTTCCCTGTTTTGCAACCATATCTGGTGTTATTGTGGAAAGGAACATTTTTGCCGACACATAATCGGTGGTTACAGGCACCTGGGTATAGGCATCACCTGCAAAGACTATCAATCCGATCCTGTCGTTGGAAAGGTTGTCAACCAGCCTAGAGATTGCCTGTTTGGCCCTTACCAGCCTGTTGGGCTGAATATCCTCGGCCAGCATGGAATTACTGACATCAAGTGCTATTATGACCTCCACTCCCTGCTTTTTAACTTCTTCTAATTTGGACCCGTATTGCGGCCGGGCAAGCATTATCACTGCAGAAGACACGGCAAGCATCATAATCAGGAACTTAATCAGGGGTCTGTTTCCCGACATTTCCGGAATCAGTTTACTAACAAGAGCGGGGGTGCCGATTTTTCTGATCAATCTTTTCCTGCGCAGGTTATTCAGGAGGAAAATGACAAGCATTACCGGCAGAATAAGTAAAAGATACAGGTACTGAGGATTGGCAAATCTGAACAACTGCATGATTGTCTGGTTTTAAGTTAGGTTTCTCAATAACGTATAATGCAGTATCAATTCCAGTGCCATCAGGCAGAAAGCGGCGAATGCAGGCCAAAGGAATTTTTCTTCCTTTTTGCTGAATTGTCTGACATCGATGATTGATTTTTCAAGCTTGTCGATTTCATTGTAAACTTCCACCAGTTTATTGTTATCTGTGGCCCTGAAATACCTGCCTCCTGTTTCCCGTGCTATCTGGGTCAGTATTGCCTCATCAATCTCTACGGGCATATTCTGGTAGCGGGTACCGAATGGTGTCTGGACAGGATAGGGAGCCATGCCCTGGGTTCCGACACCTATTGTGTAAACCCTTATTCCGTATGTTTTTGCAATCTCGGCAGCAGTGGCCGGAGCTATTTCACCCCTGTTGTTGACACCATCGGTTAAAAGGATAATCACTTTGCTTTTGGCTTCAGAATCCTTTATTCTGTTTATTGCATTTGCAAGTCCCATACCGATAGCAGTCCCATCTTCAATCATGCCGCTTTTGATCTCCCGCATCAGATTTATCAGGACGGCATGATCTGTTGTAAGGGGACACTGAGTGAAACTTTCACCGCTGAATACAACCAGTCCGATTCGGTCATAGGGCCTCCCTGAAATAAATTCAGTGGCCACATTCTTGGATGCTTCAAGCCTGTCGGGCTTAAAATCCCTTGCAAGCATGCTCCCCGAGATATCCATTGTCAGCATGATATCTATTCCTTCCGTTGACATGTCCTGAAAGGTATTGGTTGCCTGCGGCCTTGCCAGGACCAATATCAGGAAAACAAAAGCCAGTACCCTGAATGCAAACAAGGCATGTCTCAGGTAATTACGGAAAGTCTTGCCGGCCTGGTTGAAAGGTTGCAGCTCAGGCATACTTAATGATGCAGAAGCATTATGTTGCTTCAGAACATAAAAAGCGATAATCACCGGCACCAGAAGCAGCAGGTACAGGAAATTCGGATCCGCAAATATTATCCCGTTCATGTGCTGGTATCTTTATTCAAGTTATTACCTGAAGCCGGTGATTCGGATACTTCTTCTTTTCTTGTGGCCAAAACGAAATTCCATGCATTTTCATAATGGATTTCGTTTTCGGATGCCTCCGGTTTATATCTGGCAAATTTAACCAGATCGGCACCGTTAAGAACCGATTTCAACAGGTTGTAATTGTCGTCCTTTTTGAATCCGGTCCTGATAAGTGCATCAAGCGTTTCAGATGTTGTCATCTCAAGCGAAAATACACCGAACCTGTTTTCAAGATATTTACGGAGTATTTCGGTGAGCCGTGTATAATATTTCTTAGTTTCACCCGACTGCCACAATTTTTCATCCTTAAGCCGCTCCAGTTCCCGGAGTGCAATAACATGGGCAGCTTCGACAGGAATGACCTCAGGAAGACTTGCCTTTGGCTTAATAAGTTTCCTGCCGAATCTTATTATGAACCATATAGCCGCCACAGCCACTATTCCGAGGAGGATCCATGGCATAATCTCACCGAGGGTAACGGGAGCCCTGTAAGGCTTTACAATATCGAATATTCCTTTCACTGTATCAGGAGGAGTGGCTTTTACCCTGGCAACTTCCAGAACTGAATAATCGGAATAATACCTTTTTACACCCCCGGCATCCCTGAGTTCAATATAGACAGGGTTAACCCTGTAATAGCCGGAATCAAATGAGGTGACAAGGTATTGGCCCGTTACCCTGATCAGACTGTCGGCAACGATTGTTGTATCTACAACAGGCCCTGCAAGTATTTCAATGTTTTTTACCAGGGTATCCCTGAAAACAGGAAAGGGTATCTGCAAACGGGCCGGCTGTTCAACAGTTACGGAGAAATTGATCTGGTCGCCAATGTAAATCCTTGATGTATCAAATTTTGTGATAACAGTTATATCCTGGCAGTTCAGGTTTGCCAACCGGTATATCAGAAACAACAAACCCAACAGATATGATCTGAAAGATTGTGTAATCATCTGTTTTCAAAAAGCTTTATCAATGGTTTTACATAATCTTCTCCTGTTGACAGGCTCACGGAGTCAACGCCATACTTTCTGAATGTGCCTTCAACATTTCCGGTGTGGTCGGACCACCACCTGGAGTATGCCTTCCTTGTCAGAGACGAGGATGTATCAATCCATTTCTCAGTACCCGTTTCAGAATCCCTTACCTTTACGAATCCGATATCGGGCAGTTCCCTTTCGAAAGGATCATATACCCTTAGCGCTACAACATCATGCTTATTTGCAGCGATTTTCAGGGCTTCATCAAAATCTGGTGCAATGAAATCGGATATAATGAAAGCCGTGCATCTCTTCTTAATTGCATTGGTAAGGAACCTGAGAGGTTCGCCCAGATTGGTATTATTGCTGCGTGGCTTGAAATCAAGCAGTTCCCGTATAATACGGAGAATATGCTTTCTGCCTTTCTGGGGCGGGATGAACTTTTCCACTGTTTCCGAGAAAAAGATCACACCGATCTTGTCGTTGTTATAGATGGCAGAAAATGAAAGAACTGCTGCAACTTCCGTCATGAGATCCCTTTTGAAGCTGACTTTTGTTCCGAAATTTCCCGATCCGCTCAGGTCGATGAGCAGCATCACGGTGAGTTCTCTTTCTTCTTCAAAAACCTTCACGTAGGGATGATTAAACCTTGCCGTAACATTCCAGTCGATATTCCTGATATCGTCGCCATACTGATATTCTCTCACCTCATTGAAGGCAATGCCCCGGCCCTTGAATGCACTATGGTATTCTCCGGCAAAGATCTGCCTGGTCAGCCCCCGGGTTTTGATCTCTATTCGTCTTACTTTCTTTAATAATTCAATTGCTTCCACCTTGCAAGACCTTCAGGTTTGATTACCGCAAAAAACCGTCTCTCATGCCGTTAATATCCCGAAGCTTTTGTGTGTCACGGAACCTCAACAACATTAAGTATCTCAGAAATAATCTTATCCTGATTAATGTTTTCAGCTTCAGCTTCATAGGTAAGTCCGATCCTGTGGCGCATAACATCGGCGCATATTGTTCTGACATCTTCAGGGATTACATAACCCCTTCTCCTGATAAACGCATATGCCTTGGATGCAAGTGCAAGGTTGATGGACGCGCGCGGGGATGCGCCGTAAGCAATCATGCTGTTATATGATGGCAAACCATACTTTCCGGGATTCCTGCTTGCAAAAACAATGTTCAGTATATAGTTTTCAATCTTCTCATCCATATAGACCTCCTTCACTATATCACGTGCCCTGATTATGTCCTCCGGCTTCAGTACTGTATCGGGCCTGGGAAACTCTTTTCCCAGGTTCTCACGGATTATCAGTTTTTCCTCCTCAATGGAAGGGTAGTCAATGAGTACTTTCATCATAAACCTGTCGACCTGTGCTTCCGGAAGAGGATATGTACCCTCCTGTTCTATCGGGTTCTGAGTTGCAAGAACAAGAAATGGCTCTTCCAGATGATAGGTTGATTCTCCGATGGTAATCTGTCGTTCCTGCATGGCTTCAAGCAGGGCGCTCTGGACTTTGGCAGGTGACCTGTTGATCTCATCGGCGAGTATGAAATGCGCAAAGACAGGGCCTTTCTTTACAATGAATTCCTCCTTCTTCTGACTGTAAATCATAGTGCCAATCAGGTCAGCAGGAAGCAGGTCGGGAGTGAACTGGATCCTGCTGAATTTTGCATCAATTATGGATGCCAATGATTTTATGGCCAGGGTTTTTGCTAACCCCGGAACTCCTTCAAGAAGGATATGCCCGTTTGCAAGAAGACCGATCATAAGTGAATCGGTCAGATGACGCTGACCGATAATTACCTTATTCATTTCCATCCGGATGATGTCAACGAATGAGCTCTCTTTTTCTATTTTCTCATTAAGTGTCCGAATATCCTGTGCTTGCTCCATTGATTTAAAAATTTAAGTAGCAAATATAGTAAATTGAGCTGCCTTAACTACCCTGCTCTTACCTTAAATTCCACACAAAAGAACAGGTTGATTTTTAAAATTGGAGTTAAGATGAGTTAAATTTACGTTAAATCAGGCAGGGTGAAAGGATTCCATTTGTATCCTGCCCTTAAAGAGCTTCTTAGGATAAGAAGCACTGTCAGGGGGAACATGGCATTGTTGAATTTCTGTGGTAAGGCTGCAGCAATAAGCAGGAAAAATACGCCAAGCCAGAAAACAAGCCGGTACCATCTTGTCCTGCCTGCATTGAGAATCAATAATATCAGGCATACCGGTATCAGGGGATTCAGCCAGATCATGTTCAAATTCCATCTGAGTTGCTGGTGTTCTGTAAAAAAATTGAAAAAGACCATCATAATTGCAAATACCGAATAAATTGAAAAAATAAAAATATCAATGATCCTGTTAGGCTTTTTTTGCCTGATTACACCTGAAACGATGACAGCGATAATAAGGATCATACAGAACACGAAAAGCGGCGACGTGAAAAAACCCTCCTTCAGTGGGGGCTGGCTGAATTCAAGTATTGTTTCAGGATTCTGCAGTAACGGTATCATTTTGGCATCCTGCCTTATATGAATAGACGACAGTACTTTCTGCAGTTCGATGGGGAGGAACATTCTGTCCCTTATGCTGGCTTTCCTGTCAACCGGGGCTCCCAGCAGGAGATCAATGCCAAATTTCATCCATGGATACCCCCTCTGATACACGTAAATGAGATCTCTGAATGTAGGCAGAATCCTTTTATTTGTTTCCTCCGGATAAAAAATACCGTCTCCCAAGGCCTTTTCGAGCAGATCACGGATCCTCGTTGAACAATTGTCATAAAGGAAATCATAACGGTATTTAATATTTTCGGGTTGCAGGTTATCTGAGATCAGGATAAGCAGTTCCTGTTTTTCAGCATTGGAAAGATTGATTTTCTGAGAGATCATCCAGCGTTTCTCCGCTTCATATTCCCGAACGAAACTGGCGTATGGATATACTCCCAGCATATATTGAAGCCTGCCCTTGGCAAACTTCCATGCAAAATTCGGTGTGGCAAAATAAAATACACCCCAGTTATAAACGAGGTCGCTGTTCATATCAGGAAAAACGATTCTCAATGCACTGTGGCCGTAGATTGAATACAATTCAGTTCCCGGACCGCATGTCAGCAGGTAAATGTCAACATCCTGGACCTTTGCTGATGCGTTGTTTCCATTTCCGAGAATCAGAAAAACCATCAACGCTATCGTCAGCTTTCTCATCTTTATTCCGTTTCTGTAAACCTAATTCTTTTTTTTCAATGGGAAACAAACTGTTCTTTCCTTTTAGTTGTGCTATTTGCAAGTTATCCTGACATGAATATGGATCATTTATTTTGAATGTTTTCTGCTTTTTGGTTAGATTTATCCCTTCAAGAAAATTTTTTACAAGGGTTCATTCATTTGCTGACGCTCAGATACAGGGTCCTGTTTGCTGTGACGTATCAATTTTAATATTGTCCCTGGGCGCCGTGAAATACATGATCCATTTCAGGCATGAATGAATGGAGAAGTTAACCAGATAAACAACCAACCGGATCAATATGGGGCATCTCGATCTGATCAGAATCCTTAAGTTTCTTCCCGGCATAATACTCGGGCTGACCATACATGAATTCAGCCATGCCTATATAGCCAGGCAATGCGGCGACAAAACATCATCTGAACAGGGAAGGGTTTCATTGAATCCATTTAAGCATATTGATTTCCTGGGTTTTGCTGTATTGTTATTTGCCGGGTTTGGCTGGGCAAAACCGGTTCAGTTCAATGAGCAGAATCTCCGGAAGCCACAAACCGATATTATGAAGATAGCTATTGCGGGGCCTTTGTCAAATGCTTTAATTGCAATTCTCATCTCATTCCTGTATACATTCTTTGATCTGTTCATCAAAGGTCATGGCGCAGGATTAAGAATATTAAATGATATTACCCTGTATGCAATCTATCTGAACTGGGGTCTTTTTGTCTTCAATCTGATACCGATACCGCCTCTTGACGGCTCACACCTTCTTTTAAATTATTTCAGAAAATTCCCTGACCTTCATGCAAAAATGGTCCGGTATGGATCCCTGATCTTTTTTGCTCTCATTCTGATAATGTTAGTGACAAAAATTGATATTCTTCCAATATGGCCGGTGATTAAGTTCCTTGGCAACGGGTGCCTGGATCTATTTCATAACCTGCTCCACTGATTTTTTATATGTTTGGAATGAGATTCCGGAATACTTACTTTGCAATTGCCCTGATTTTTTATATATTGTTAGATTATGATGACTAATTTTCCTGTGTTTTGAACACACCGGTATTAATGGAAAAAAGTATTATTCAACAGTCAGACAAATATGCTTCGGCCAGGGAAAGAATGGTAAGGGTCCAGATTGTTGACCGGGGTATCAGTGATCAGGCCGTCCTGCGCGCCATGCGGAAAGTTCCGCGGCACATGTTTGTTCCACAGGAGCATATCAGGGAAGCCTATGATGACTATCCTCTTCCTATTGGTTACGGGCAGACAATTTCCCAGCCATACATTGTTGCGTACATGACTGAGGTTGTCCGTCCGACAAACAGGAAGAGCGCCCTTGAAATCGGTACCGGTTCTGGATACCAGGCGGCTGTACTAGCTGAAATTGTCAGTCACGTATATACCATTGAAATAGTCCCGGAGCTGGCAGAAATATCTTCAAAAAGACTGAAAAGCCTGGGATATCTGAATATTTCTGTAAAACACGGTGATGGTTACATGGGCTGGCCCGAGCATTCGCCCTTTGATATTGTGATAATCACAGCCGCAGTTGAACAAATACCGCAGCCTTTGATTGATCAGCTTGCTGACAATGGTCGTTTGGTAGTACCTGTCGGGGCCCCTTATGCTGTTCAGGAGCTTATTCTGATTGAGAAGAAGAACGGAAAGATCCAGAAGAGCCGGCTGACTTTCGTTCGTTTTGTACCTTTTAAAAGATTGTAATTAATTATTTGAAACTCGTTTAATAGGCAGAATTGTGGTATGGAATTTAATCAATCCCTGAAACTTAAGGAACAATGGGGAAACAAGCCCTGTGATCATCCGAAGGTTGAAAAAGTATATTACGCCGGAGCATTTGTTTTAAACTATTCCTGTATATTGTGCGGAACTGATTTCACAGTTGCAGAGAAACTTGAGCTCGAACAGATGCGAAAAAAGCAGGGACAACAGACAAGCCAGGTTCACTGACGTAATAATATTCACACAACCAACTATCCGGGATATTGCTTATTTTTATCCTGAGATTCCTGTCGTTAACTGTACCGGGAAGCGGCAGCCATGTTTATTTGTACTGGTATTGTTCTGGCAGAGGGGCTGTTAATCCGATATGCAGTTTAACATCAGGATAGATATGTAATAAAACTAAATTGCTGCAGTAAATGAATGAAAATAATGATGTGCTCTACAAACCCAGACATTATTCTTCAATAGAATTATGGAAGGATGTAACTGAAGCACAGTGGAATGATGCCTTATGGCAGCAGAGGAATTCAATCAGGAGTGTAGAACAACTGGCAAAGATAATAAGACTGAGCGATTACCAGAGGGATGAAATCAACAGGACTATAATAGCATTGAAGAGGCAGGGGAAAGAACCGCTACGCATTACTCCTTACTATGCCTCACTGATGTGTGAAGATCCGTTTCATCCGGTTATGGCTGAAGGAGAGAAACCCAACAAACGTCTTGATCCGATTTTCTGGCAAAGTGTACCCACACCTGCCAACCTGCTTTTTCCTGACACAGGTGCAGAGGGAGCAATGTCGGAGAGTTCAAGAAGTTACGGGGCAGCATATCAGAGATATCCCAACAGGATTGCCCTTTTTGTTGCTGAAAATACCAGCTGTGCGTCATATTGTGTTCACTGTCAGAGGGCTAAGTCTCTTGATAGCACGGTTGCCGTCAGCACCATGGAAATAAACAAGGGATTGTTTTACATCGGTTATAACAAGAACATCAACGAAGTACTGGTTACTGGTGGGGATGCACTTATGATAAGCAAAAGCCGCCTCAGGTACGTTTTGGAAGAACTTAGCAGGATCCCCCATCTTCGCGTGATCAGGATTGCCACAAGGGTCCCCGTTGTGCTGCCGATGGCAGTTACTGATGAATTGCTGGATCTGATCAATGAATCAGCCAACCGGTATACCTCAGGGCTCAGGAAATATGTTTATTTCATGACGCACATCAACCACTATCATGAAATAACAGAAAGCCTGGCAGCAGTTTCCCGAAAAATACACGGGCATGGATTCACTATTCGCAACCAGACTGTTCTGTTGAATCATGTAAATGATTATTATGAAACATTGGCAGAGACATTCAGAAGGATGTTCTGGATTGGCATTCATCCTTATTATCTGCTGCAATGTCACAAGGAAAAAGGAATAGTTCATTTTATCACTCCCGTGCAGATCGGTAAAATCTATATAAAGCATCTGCAGGGCTGGATTTCAGGTATAACAATGCCGCGTTATGCAGCCAATATTGAGGGTGGCGGAGGGAAAGTGCTGCTGATGCCCTCAGGACACGATACTCTCGGTGAGGAAATACACATCGACGAAAAAATCTCCGAAAGCTTTGCCCTGGTTTCCACATGGGACGGAAAAAAGATCTACCGGTATGAATCACTGGGAAGAGCTACAAGGCAAGAATATGAAGAGGCTGTCAGCCTGATGGATAAATTCATCGGACGGAAGGGTATTTTTCTGCCAAAGGTTATTATCGTCGATGAGAAGGGAAATCATATTGAAACCACCAACAGGTCGAAGCTCCCTGTTTTTGAAAGGTTCAAGAAATCACAGCTTCTGGGATATGAGATTCATGAAAAGGACATGCCATTGACCAACCCGCAGGATATACTCCCGGAACTTGAAAAACAGTTTGCCAGGTCAAAATATGTCAATAATGGGAAATGATGCTTATCTGCCCTTATCCCGGGCATTTGAAGCAGGGATCACTCCTCTGCCCGCTGCGGAAAAAAAGAACCGTTCTGGGGCAGAAAATTGAATGCATCATGTTATGATAATAATGATAATCGAGATGGAAATGCAAATAAATTACAGATTGATTATTCATTATTGATAATGCTCCGTAGTTTGGTTTAATTGAATTTTTCATTTTTGTTATCATGACCCCAGGAATACAAATTTTATATATCTGTCATATTTGCACCAGTTTTTACACTGATACTTTTGTTTAATACTCAATGCCGTGTCATTAAATTAATAACACCTAACTTAAATGAAATACTTTTTATTTTTTCTGGTATCGGCTTTAATTGATTTACCCGCAGAAATAAACATTGCCCGGGTTGAATCGGCATGTCAGGTTCCGGCAAGCACAGTTATGACTGAATTTACCGGCGAACCTGGCTGTTACGGAATTGTGCAGTACACCAATGATCCGGATATTAAATTCACTATCCAGGAAGGGTCATTGAGCATTTACCGGGAATTACCTATAGCCAGTGCTTATGATTTTATTCCGGGACAAGGCAATACTCAGTATACTGAAGAAACATATGATTTCAGTTATAAAAAAGCCTTCAGGTCTTTGTCCGGGAAAGTCAGCAAAGAACGGATAAGGAACAGTGTCTATTATTTATCAGATGATCCTTTGCCAAGACGGGTTCTGAATTACACATTGCCGGGGCATTCCCTGTCAACCCTTGCTGAAGCAGATATCTGGATTGAGGGCAGGCTTACAGGAGCCGGTTACAGTCCCTGGCAGGATGAAACAAAGGTTCGTGCCTTTGGCAGGGATCTTTCAAAACCTCTGGCACATCAATACGCTGCGCCGCCTGCTGATGCACCGGAATATCCTGCCCATAATATCATTGCAGAGTTAACGGGGTCAGCTGACCGGGAGAATATCATAGTGGTGATTGCCCACAAAGACTCCCAGAGCTGGATCGCTTCGCCAGGGGCAAACGACAATGCGGTCGGTACATCAGCTGCTCTTGAGTTGGCAGATGTACTGAAAGATTACAAGCCCCTTCATACCATCCGCTTTATTTTCTGCAATGAAGAGCACACTCCCTGGACCAGCATTACGGCTGTCAACGGTATCAGGAGTGAAGGAAAGGATGTACTGGCTGCCATAAACCTTGATGGTATCGGCGGCAAATCCGCTGAACAGGCAGGAAAACTGATCAACATCACCCGATATACCACTCCCGAAGGTGAACGGCTTGCTGATCTGAATTCAATGCTTAACAAGCGATTTTCCATCGGCCTGGAGCAGTCAAAATTCCGAAGCGACTCACCCGGGGATGATGATGGTTCCTTTATTAACGGCGGATTTCCCTGGGCAGTTCTCAATATCGGTTCAATGCCCTATGCTGACCCGAATTATCATATTGAAACAGATACGGCTGATAAAGTTGATTATGATACTACGGAACGTGTTGTTAAACTTACCCTTGCACTGATTCTTCATCTCGATCGTAACGGGAGACCATAATAATCAGGTATACGCCATTGGTTTCATTACCCGGAAAGGTATACATGGCACGTCGAGGTACATATAAAACAGCCTGAAGCCGGATCAAAGATTGCCGGGATTGATTTTCTGGCATCAGTCACTTACGGGCAGTTTCTTACTTGCTTGTATTTCCCGACTGATCAACTGCAACAACATGATAATAATACTCAGGCATATTGTGAACAGAAATATCCCTGAATGAATTCACTATCGTGGTTCCGATCTGCTTTTCAGGGGATATCTCAACCTCAGGTTTCTCAGATCTGTAGATCCTGTAATAGCAGAAGTCCTTTTCACTGCTCGGATCCCAGGTAAGAAAAGCCCTGGTGCGTCCCTCATCCATTCTTCTCTCCACTTTCAGATTACTGATTTCTGCAGGAGGATCATCATCATATAATGTGGTATATACAACAAGCGACTGTGGCGGGATCAGATCAGACAGAACGTGGTTTGCAAGCGATATCTTGCCACAATGATCCTGCAGATCGGCAAAATAATTGAAAGGTACATTCTCCGGATCATACAGGTATTTTCTGAAAGGTTTGTCGCCTGAAAGGGGACCAACGTTAATTTTAACTTTCGCAGGACGGCTATTTCTGTTTACTACAGCAACAGAGACCGATCCGTTCTCCTTGTTTTTGATTGCAGAAATTCTTATCAGAGAATCCGAGGTTACGACATCATACGCTTCAGAAGGGCCTCTGAAAAACTTTGTCAGCAATCCCAGGCAGTAATAACTTGGTTTTGTTGTGTAATTGTCAATTTCCCAGTGATATAAGCCCCATTTATTTGTCCGGCGGCTTGTAGTGGGGAACGGAAAATCGCTGAAAGTCCAATAGCCGCATGCATATACACCGGCATTGATTATTGCCATAATTGCTTCAGCAACCTGAATGCCCATGTATTTTTCAAGCGGAGTATGGTTGTACATATTGGCATCATGCATGACAGAATCGATAATGTTGCTGTTTTGTTTTGCACCGAATTCTCCCACTATGAACATCTTGTTCCTGCTTTTTGCAAGGTCCGTCCCCCATTTGATCTTTTTATAGAAGTAACTGTAAAAGGAATTATCGAAGAGATCGTAATTGTTTATGTAATGATGACCACCATAAATACCCGTTATACTGTCCATATTGTCAGCCGCCCATTCTATTGTGGGCCAGTATTCGAAAGGTGAGGCGTCCGAGGCAAGAAGTTTAATATCAAGATTCCTGGAATTCAGCTCATTGAAAAACATACCCTGTATCTTTTTAAAAAACTCAAGATCTTTTGTCATTGATGCCCACTCTCCAAGTGACAGCTCATTGGCCATGCAGTAGTATGTTATATTGCTGAAGCCTTTATTCTTTTTCAGGTATTCCAGATTGTCAACCTCCTTTTTTACATATTCCTGCTCATTCTTTCCTTTCTTCAGGCAGGTATTGTGAAAAGTTGTCATGTATATTTCGGTATTTGTCTCTTTGAGAACATCCAGAAACCAGGAAACCTGATCAATCTGCCGGAAATCCCATCTGCAGTCATCCGGGACCCTTGCAAAAGAGGGATTCAGTTCCCTCCACCTTTTGGCAAATACCTGCTCATAATTCCAGCGTGATGCCTTATGCATGTGATCAAACACATTGAATCCCACCCCGCCAAAATTATCGTTTATTATGGCTTGCTTAATTTCCACCTCAGCCTTCACAGGCTTAATTTTCTGCTTTCCTTCCGGGGTACAACCCGGCGCAATGAGGATGATGAGCAGTGGTAACAGCAGTCGGATATTATTCATAATGCAAGGTTTTTGGTTTTTACACAAATTAAGAATTATTATAATACGGTCATAGTTCTAACGGCATAGATTGTAAATTAATCCTGAAATACAGAACTGCTGGTTGCAGGAGCCGGGGTAACCGGGAATTGATGTTCGCAGCCTGTTTTTCATTTGGAGGATTCCGGCAGACAGCTGCCCGGGGCAGATTATCTGCCCCTCTGGTATTAACTCCCGTTGTGATTGTACGGCTGCTTTACCGAAGATTATGGAGTTTCCCTTGCTGCGTGGGCAGGGTCAAAGGCTTTACCGGTTTTTCCGGCATAAACAGAGCCAGGCTCCTCGGTTCGAACTCCCCCGCCCTTCGCGTTCTCATCGCGATTTAAAATTGCAATGACGCCTTGCGGCGTCATTTGTGATTCCGGCGCGATTGTTCGTCCCGATGCCTCGGGACTCACGAGCTCGTCGCCAGGCTCCTCGGTTCGAACTCCCCTGCCCTTCGCGTTCTCATCGCGATTTAAAATTGCAATGACGCCTTGCGGCGTCATTTGTGATTCCGGCGCGATTGTTCGTC
>WXFD01000011.1 GCA_009877105.1 Bacteroidales bacterium | reverse complement strand
ATTGGTAGTTCAATACTGAATAACTGAATATCAGGGTTTTATATTAATATTTCAGACTGTATTTATTAACAAAAACATCATAACATATTAACAATCAATCAGATAATATTTTTTGTCATGTACTAAGATTCCAGACTATCGTTTCTTCATTTAAGATTAACCCCAGATGGTACGCCAAATACAGTAACACTATTGTTTACCTGGCTCAGCAACAGATAACAAGCATCAGGAACATCGGTGAATTCAGCCGAATGCTCAGCAGGATGAGCGACCAGATGCGGGAAGAAAACCTCGCCAGGTTTGAAGCAAACGGCGAGGTTTATGACAGGGTTTCCCGTCAATTCAGTGACAATATCCTCGGAATTGACAGGTACTACGATCCGCATGAGGGCCGTGAAGTGGAACTGCCAAGCGGATACAACTATGCATGGTCAAACAATAATGGTGAGTATATTGTTACCGATAGCCCTGACCTGAATCCAAATGTGGGATCAAACCTTCACTGGGAACTGATGCCAAGGAAATAACATTGTTCATCCGTCATCCTAGATGGTTCTCATTCCCTTGTAAACCTTTGATCTCGACAAATCCTCAAAGCGGCCGGTATAGGTGAGCTTTGCGGATGTCACGCCCGAGATCGTTGCCCTGGCCCTGAAATCCGAAAAGACCGTCAGGAAGATATCATAAGAACCCAGATTTGTAACTATATGAAATTTAACATTGTAACTCAGATTCTTGGGGTTCTTCACGACCTGGTAATCACCGATGGTTCCTTCAGCGGTAACTCCGCCCACACCGTTATATCCTATCCTGAAGTTTGAACCCGTCTGCAATACTCCTTCATCGGCATTTACCATAATAAAATTGATCGACGAAGAAACAGGCACTTTTTCACCATATTTGTTTTCAAGGAAATCGGCTTCAACAACGAAACTCCTTGAGGTCACTAGATCGTTCAGCAAATTGTAATTTGCGTTCAGCTCAGCTTCCCTGAGCTGTTTCTTTTCCTTCCGGCTCAGCTTCTCGTTCCCGAAATCCTGCGAATAACCGGTGACGGAAATCAATAATAATGCTGTCAGCAGGAAAAGATTTCCGGTATTTTTATTTATTGTTTTCATTGTTTTATTGTTTTATTATTCCTGCGGTAATAAAACAAAATATATGCCAGTATTCGAGGAGGTCTACCTGTGAAAGCCTGCCGAGATGAAGTGCAACACCTCCGGCAACGACTCCCTCCAGTAAGTCCAGTTGTGTGCACCGTCGCGAACCCTGAATTCATGGGGTATTTCCTTCTTCCGCATATAGATGTGAAGCATAGCATTTCCTTCATACAGGAAATCGTCATCCCCGCAATCGATATACCAGCGGACATCCTTTTTCCTGTCATCAGGTATCCGGTTAATCAGGGTCGGAATATCATATTTCTGAAAATAAGCATCATACTGCTCTTTTTTAATCTTTGAGGAATCAGCACCCATCGATCTCTTCACATTGGCAAGATTGACGGGGCCGGCGCCGGCACTCAGGGGACAGGCAGATCCGAAAAGCTCGGGATGATGAAGGGCATAGATCAGTGTTCCGTTGCCACCCATCGATAACCCTGCAACAGCCCGGAATTCCTTGTCTTTCCTGATCCGATAGGTCGACTCAATGAAAGGCATGAATTCTTCAAAGAAAAAATCCTCATACCTCCACTCATTCCTTACATCGTTGGAATAACCCCTTCTGCCGGTATTTGCATCCGGCATAACGATAATAACAGGGGTTGAAACCCCATCCTTAATCGCTTTGTCGGCAATATGTCTGACTTCCCCGAATTGCACCCAGCCTGTCTGGTCATCTCCTGCTCCATGAAGAAGATACAGAACAGGATAATCCCTTTGAGAAGTTTCATATCCCGCAGGCAGGTAGATCGCAAATTTCCTTTCCATTTTCAGTATTTTGCTTTGCATGGTAAGCTGGTCATAAACCCTGCTTTCCTGGGCTGAAAGGAGCCCGCCAGTGATCATGACAATCAAAAAAAATGATAGTTGTTTCATGTGAAAATAAATTTATATACTACTGAAGATTAAGTGGTTCATATTGAATCCACATGAATTTTATTTTCATGCTTGTTTGTGATTTTGTATCATGCGGGTTTCATAACTTCCTGTTAATAGTAAAATTATCTCATAAAATCACCAAACTAATAATTTTTACCATAGCCTGAATTTGTTTTCCCCGGGCAGGACATTTATAAACGGTCCTGAAAGGTTGCCGTCCGGAGGTCGCTTATCACCAAAAAAGTCGCGGTCAATGACCAGTACGGTCCCGTCAGGGTTGTCAAAATCAGCCTTCGGAATTTTTGCTTTCCCAAGCATTTCTGTGGTTACTGTTTTGACCCGGTGACTGGTGAAAGAACTGTCATATGACAAAATGACATATCCGTGGCCATCTTCTTCAAAAAGATTAACCCCCTGGCCGTGAGATGGGAAGAAGAGAAAATTTTCATCCTTCTGCGAAGGAGTCGCTCCGTTGCAATAAATGTTGCCGTCGATCCGGACCGGAAGTCTCGCGTTCCCGTATCCTTTAAGACCATAATTTTCGTTTTCCCCTGTCTTTTCAGTGCCGGGACCAATGAAAATATTGTTGTAATACCTGTCATCGCCCCCATAAATGGTGGTAAGCCCTGCCATATCGGTTGAATGCGGCAGGAAATATGGTGTGAACCTGTTTGGTTCGGGCCAGTTATGAACAGTTCCAGCAATAAGATTATTAACGAATGCTCCGCCCTCCGACTGGGTTTTTATGGCCGCACGTGAAAGGAATACATTATTGTCCACAATGAAAGGTCCGTGATTGACTTCAAGGAAAATATCTTCCAGGTCATTGTCATAGAAAAGGTTGGCCGAAACTCTTGTTCCCTGGGTCATCCAGTCGAGCCACAGGCCCCTTCCGCAACTGTGGATCCGGTTATTTCTGATTATGGCATCAATTGCCGCATGAAATTTTATTCCCCCTATTTCGGCTCCGGCAAACTGCCGTTTAGTCCAGATATTGTAAATATGGTTATTCTCAATTATGCTGAAGGCTGCGCCCATGCTCCCGCATATTCCAGTCTGTTCGCAGTTGAATATAACATTGTTCCTAACAATATGCGAACCGGTAGTTTCCTTGTTCCAACCGTTCCGCAGCACCCGGAAAGTTACTTCAATATAATGTATATTGCCATCATTGTAAATATTTCCCTTGTCGGCCGACCAAACATTATGTCCCGTTCCGTGTTCTTTCCCGAGAGTTATGCCCGAACACTTTGAATCTCTTATTACATTGTTCTCAATGATCCACCCTTTGTTCCAGTGGGTGGCAATCATCCCGACCTGTCCGGCGGTTGGCGCCCCCCATTGGGTAGCTGCCTGGCTTATAATGAACCCCCTTATTGTAATGTAATTAATTCCCGGCTTCCCGGGATAGATACAGGTTGGTCTGACGCTTATCTCGGTAAGCTCCCGGTTCGGATTGAATTTATGGAAATTCGCCCAGATGGTGGTATAATCCCGGTTGCTCTCACAATACCATGTATAAACCGATCCTTCACGATCCATGATCATGGTGTCGGGAACAGGATCCAGTATTTTGTCCAAGGTCTCCTTTTCATAGAAGGATTTACCATTCAGAAATAGCTCTCCCGTATGATGTATCCGCCCCCTGTCGTTAAACCAGTCACCAAAAACAGAATCCTGATACGGATTATATGATCCGAAGACAGAGTTGGGTACAACAACTTTCCAGACACCATTTCTGTTTACCTTAGTCCAGCCCCGAACTTCTTCGGAGCCTTTGATTTCAACGCGCTCACCGGGGGCAGCCCTGTACAAAATCCTCCTGCTGTCGCTTTCCCCTCCCCTTACCGGGTTGATCCATTCCCTGTAAGTGCCGGCATGTACGGTGACGGTATCACCCGGATATGCCGCCTGCACGGCTGCATTTATTGTCCTGAACGGCTTCGCAGGCGAACCGTCGTAGCTGTCATTTCCGCTAACTGACACATGGTATTCACGCGAATGCGAAACAAACGCCCAAAACAGGCTTACAAATAATAACAGGATCCTTTTCATCTTACTCTATTATTAAGCCTTCTACAAGTTTAATCAATAAAAACGGATCTGGAACATCTTTTTTTTTCTCTTTATTTCACCATCTCGTTTCACTAAACATATTCTATAAAATTATTTTTATAACATTGAGGAACGATTGTTTCTTAACCAAACCATAAAAACACAATAAAATGAGACCAACACGGAGGAATTTCCTGAAGCTTTCGGGATTGGCCGGGATCAGCCTGGCAGCATCAAATGCTCTAAAAGCCATTGTTCCGCAAACGGAGGATCGCAAATCCGGGAAAAACAGTATCCCGGGAAGTTCGTCAGAAATATCAGCCCAAACTTTCAATATGTGCGGTTATGCAGCTCCAAGGCTCGATAAGGTAAGGATAGGGTTCATCGGTCTTGGAGGCAGGGGCCGCCTTCATGAATCGATAATGAGCATTATTGAGGGCGTAGAGATAAAGGCCCTGAGCGATATTCTGCCCGACAGGGCTGCAAAAGCCAGGGAAATTGCCGTGAAAGCCGGTTTCAATCCTGCAATGTACACCGACTCTCCCGATGCATGGAAAAAACTGTGTGAGAGGAACGACATTGACCTTGTTTATATATGCACCCCATGGAATCTTCATACTCCGATGGCTGTGTACGCCATGGAACATGGCAAGCATGCAGCAATTGAAGTGCCGGCAGCCGACACCCTGGAAGAGTGCTGGCAGCTTGTGGAAACTTCCGAAAAAACCAGGAAGCACTGCATGATGATGGAAAACTGCTGTTATGACTTTTTCGAGCTTCTCACCCTGAATATGGCCCGCCAGGGATTTTTCGGCGAGCTTGTTCACTGCGAAGGGGCATATATTCACAACCTGCTTAAATCGAATTTCAACAAGGACGGTTACTGGAACATGTGGCGTCTCAGGGAGAATGCCAGCAGGAGGGGCAATCTCTATCCCACGCACGGCCTTGGACCGGTCTGCCAGATCCTGGATATAAACAGGGGCGACAAGATGGATCTCCTGGTGGCAATGATGAGCAGGGATTTTGCAATGAATGAAACTGCAAGAAAGTTTGCAGCCACCGACAGTTTCTTCAGACCGTTTGTTGACAACCCGTACCGGGGTAATATGACAACCACAACCATTCTTACAAATAAGGGTAGAACCATAATGATCCAGCATGATGTCACTTCTCCGAATGTATATTCAAGGATCCACAAAGTAAGCGGGACAAGGGCCGCCGCATTGAAATATCCGCTTCCGCCAAAGATATCTGTTGAGGATGAATGGGTTACCGATGAGGAATTCAGAAATATTGAGGAAAAATACACTCCGCCGATAATCAGGAAAGTCGGGGAGCTTGCCAAAAAGGTAGGCGGTCACGGGGGCATGGATTTTCTTGAGGACTGGCGCCTCATCGACTGCCTGCGAAACGGTTTGCCCCTGGATCAGGACGTTTATGATGCTGCCCTCTGGAGTGCCGTTGCCCCGCTGAGCGAATGGTCAGTTGCAAACAAATGCAATTCTGTAGAGGTTCCCGATTTCACACGCGGAGCATGGAAGACAAATGCTCCTGTTGACATATCCCTAAGCCAGGGAGGAAATACAGGAGTAAGAGGTTAAAAAGGACGGGGCATCCATCAATAGCCCCATTCCTTCATTATCCTGAGATCTTCTTTCACACAGTCCATCGGGGACATACCCTGGTAGGACTCCTGTTCTATTATGTAAACCCTGGTGCCACCTATCCTTGTAGCCAGGTCAACAACCTCACGGGCATTGACAATTCCCTTTCCGATAATGGTGCTTTCATATTTTTCAGGACCGCCGGAGGAAAGGATCTCATCTTTCACATGAAGGTTCTCGAACCTTCCGGGATACTGTTTTACCACATCCAGCGCCACTGCGCCCCCATTGTACATGTTGCCGATATCAAGCTGTATGACCACCTTATCAGGATCAATGCTCTTCATCATAATGTCGAAGAGTTTTTCTCCCCGCAGCTTTTCACTGAACTCAAAATCATGATTATGATAACCAAACTTCATGCCGTGCCGCTTGCACAGATCCCCGCACTTGTTGAAAACATCCATGTATTTCCTGAAATCATCATAATTGTTCCTCATGGTCATATCCATTGAGGGGCTCACAACATATTCCTGCCCAAGTACCGCGGCATCATTGACAGTCTGCTTCCAGCTGTCGGAAAAGTCCTTCCTGGCTTCATCCCAGTGCTGCTTCCCCATCACGGTGTGCCCGCTTATCATTTTGAGCCCCAGTCCGTCAAGTACTTTCCTGAATTCTCCCGGTGAATAACCATAGAACTTCCCGTTCACATAATTTGCATGTTCAACATATTCATACCCCATTTTCGCAACCTGGGTGAGTGAACCCAGCGGATCCCTGGCCATATCCTCACGTATTGAATACAATTGCAATCCGATAATTCCCTTTGCCTTTGATGAAGCAAATAATGATGACGGTCTGACCGATGCAGCTACAACAGCCATAGCACCTGCCCTGATGAATGTCCTGCGTGATGTTTTCATTAATATAGGTTTTTAAAAACGTTCGACTTTAAGTTATTCTAAAGATAGAAAATCCGGTATAAAAAACAAAACAAACAGGTCAGCGGGCGAACTCCTGCAAAACTGAAGACTTGCCGGCTCATTCCTATGAGGAGTCAGATTAATCAACCGGAGAGATGACTGCAATAACCGAAAAATCTTCCCGGGAAATTGCAAGTCCCGTTTTTCAGCTGATTATCTGCCCAAGGTGATTTTCGCGGCTACGGCGGCTAAATCCGGAAAATATGGTTCCTGCTGACTATGAGATTGTGTTCAGGCTGGCTGGATCTTCTGTAACTGCGACCGTATCCTTCTCCAGTAAAATTCAGTCATGGGTCCGGAACCGTTCCATGATTTTGCAATCTTCTCAAAATTGTAAGGGCCGATTTTTGAGGCAAAATGCAAAAACACCTTCCTGGAGTTCTCATAATCAAACATATCCGACAATCTGAAACAACTGTTGGTCTGCCTGTTGTATTCATCTATTCTTACCTGCCGGATCTGGAATATGCCTGCAGCTCCTTCATATTCATTAAATGCCATTGTATTTCCCATTGTTTCCACCATGCCGATTGCATGCATCAGGGGCTCAAAGGGATTAATGCCCCCGGGCTTGTGAATGACAAGGTAATTCCTGCTTGGTGCAACAGATTCTCCTGCTGTGGAAAAAAGCAGGACGAGTACAAACAAAGATTTTAATACTATGGCACTTATTATTCCGGGTCTTACAACCGCTACCGGTTTCTTTTCCGGGGCTTCCCTTACCATAAAGATCCGGTTTAACATCCTGAGAGTTAAATCCGGAAGTATTGAAACTATGTTAATTAATTTTTTCAAAAGTGTTGTTTTAATTTTTTAACTGAATAATGATTTTTTCTTAATATATTTTAGATAAAATTTTGTGATTAAATTATGGTTTTTCTTATTCCATAAAAGTCATGAATTTACTAAGTTATTAACAATCACCAGTTAAAAATCAACCCCGGTTAATATGCTATGCAACCTTATAACAACATTCATGTAAATATGTTTAGGCAGTCCTATAACCAGCCTTGGAGATTTTACTAAATCATGTTTTTGGAATAACTAACTACTACAGGTATCGTGTTCTTATAATAATCCTATTAAGTTACGAGATAATAATTTCATTTCCTAAATTGCGGGCGGAAATTTTTAATTTATCACCCTGAGTTGCATGCAAATTGTTTGTTCGTGAAAGGAATTGACCTGCATGAATTTAAATCACCTGAAGTTTGGTCGTCCAATATGTGGATTGCCTGCGCTGAGACTCAGTATCATTTTTCCAAACCTCATTTCGAAAACAGAAAAACAAAAAATTCCTGTGTGACATGTCCAAACACCAAGACATCAATAAAGTTCTCATCATAGGATCGGGACCGATAGTAATAGGACAGGCCTGTGAATTTGATTACTCGGGAACTCAGGCCTGCAAAGCATTAAGGTCGTTAGGGTATAAGATCGTACTGGTGAATTCCAATCCCGCAACAATCATGACCGATCCGGAGATTGCCGATATTACATATATCGAGCCGCTCAACGAATATGCACTGACGGAAATCATAAAAAAGGAACGTCCCGACGCCCTTCTTCCGAACCTGGGCGGTCAGACCGGGCTGAATCTCTCATCTCTCCTGGCAAAAAAGGGTATTCTTAAGAAATACAATGTAAGGGTTATTGGAGTTAACATAGATGCAATTGAAAGGGGTGAGGACAGGATCGCATTCAAGGAGACAATGAACAGGCTCGGCATAGGAACACCCAGAAGCAAGGCGGTGAACAGTGTCGAAGCTGCTGAAAATGCTGCTGCCGAACTTGGTTATCCGGTTGTTGTCCGTCCTGCCTATACAATGGGAGGCACAGGCGGCGGTTTGGTATTCAATGTTGAGGAACTGCGGACAATTGCCACCAGGGGATTGTCAGCAAGCCTTGTGAATCAGGTTCTGATCGAAGAATCCGTTCTGGGATGGGAGGAGCTTGAACTTGAAGTGGTGAGGGATTCGAAAAACCAGATGATAACAGTATGCTTTATTGAAAATGTGGATGCCATGGGAGTCCATACCGGTGACTCAATCTGTACTGCTCCCATGCTTACCATCAGCGAGGAGCTGCAGAAAAGGCTTCAGAAATATGCCTATGATATTGTTGAGGCCATCGAAGTGATCGGGGGAACGAATGTACAGTTTGCCCATGATCCGGTAACAGACAGGGTGGTTGTGATTGAGATCAATCCACGCACCTCAAGGTCGTCGGCACTGGCTTCCAAGGCCACAGGGTTCCCAATTGCATTTGTTTCTGCACTTCTGGCCGGCGGATTAACACTCGATGAGATCCCATACTGGAAGGAAGGATCACTTGATAAGTATACCCCATCGGGTGACTATGTGGTAGTTAAATTTCCGAGATGGACATTTGAAAAATTCGAGGGCCTTGAAGACAGGCTCGGTACACAGATGAAGGCCGTGGGAGAGGTTATGAGCATTGGAAAAACCTATAAGGAGGCTTTCCAGAAAGCAATAAGGTCACTTGAAACAGGAAGGTACGGCCTTGGATTTGCAAAGGATCTCAACCGCAAATCCCTAGAAGAACTTATGAACATGCTCAATCATCCTTCAAGTGAAAGGCAGTTCATCATGTATGAAGCCTTGCGCAAAGGAGCTGAAATCGACGAACTTTACAAGCGGACTTTTATTAAACGCTGGTTCATTCAACAGATGAAAGAGCTTGTTGAGGAAGAAGAAGAGATTCTTTCCTGGAAAGGACAGATGCTCCCCGACGATATGCTGGTACAAGCCAAGAAGAATGGTTTTTCTGACAGGTACCTTTCTGCGTTGCTGGGTGTAGGTGAAAAGGAAATAAGGACACGCAGGATCAGCCTTGGCCTTACCGGGGCATGGGAAGCGGTTCCCGTGAGCGGGGTTAAGAACGCATCATATTATTTCTCAACATATAATGCATCCGGCAAAATACCGGTGAGCAGCAAAAAAAAGATCATGGTTCTCGGCGGAGGACCAAACAGGATAGGACAGGGCATTGAGTTCGACTACTGTTGCGTACATGCCGCATTTGCAATCAGGGATGCAGGTTTGGAATCGATAATGGTAAACTGCAATCCTGAAACAGTATCCACAGATTATGATACATCCGACAAGCTGTATTTTGAGCCCCTGACAGTTGAGGATGTGCTGAGCATCTACAATAATGAAAAACCGGAAGGCGTCATTGTGCAGTTCGGCGGACAGACTCCCCTGAACCTTGCAAATGAGCTGGCTGAAGCCGGGGTCAGGATCCTGGGAACAACACCTGAAACGATAGACCTTGCAGAGGACCGCGACAGGTTCAGGCAGGTTATAAACAGGCTTGGAATCCCGCAACCGGAATCGGGAATGGCAAGCAACCTGCAGGAAGCCCTCAGGATTGCTGAAAGAATCGGCTATCCGCTTATGATCAGACCTTCATATGTTCTTGGGGGACGCGCAATGAAAATAATTCTTGACGAGCAGATGCTCGAGGAATATGTGGCAAAAGCAGCCGGAGTTTCGCCCGACAGACCCCTGCTTCTTGATAAATTCCTCGAAGATGCAGTTGAAGCTGAAGCTGATGCCATCTCCGACGGGGTCGATGCCTTCGTTCCGGCAATCATGCAGCATATTGAATATGCCGGGATTCACTCGGGTGATTCAGCCTGCGTCATACCACCCGTAATAATCTCAAGGAAGCATAAAAAAACAATTTATGACTATACAAAAAAGATAGCGACGGAGCTGAAAGTGGTTGGCCTGATGAACATTCAGTATGCCATATATGACGATACGGTTTATATACTTGAAGCTAATCCGAGGGCATCGAGAACTGTCCCTCTCGTATCGAAAGTATGCAATATTTCAATGGCCAGGATCGCAACCCAAATCCTCCTGGGACAAAAGCTCAGGGAATTCAATCTGAAAAATAAAACTTTCAGGCACTATGGAGTGAAGGAAGCTGTTTTTCCGTTCAATATGTTTCCTTCAACCGATCCCCTGCTGGGGCCGGAGATGCGCTCAACCGGCGAGGTATTGGGAATGGCCGACTCTTTCGGCATGGCCTTTTTCAAATCCCAGGAAGCTGCACAATCATCTTTGCCTGTAAGGGGAACAGTGCTGATCACAATAGCAGATCGCGACAAACAGCGGATAATTGAAGCAGCCAGGAACTTCAGGGATATGGGATTCAGAATACTTTCAACCACAGGAACAAAAGCCTTCCTTGAACAAAACGGGATCCCGGCAGAACTTGCCCTGAAGGTTCACCAGGGCAGGCCGAATATTGTGGATGCAATAAAGAACGGTGAAATTGATCTTTTAATCAATACACCTGCAGGAAGACTCAGTGAATATGATGACTCGTATATCAGGAAAAATGCCATAAAATACAAACTGCCCTATATAACCACAACTTCGGCAGCCCTTGCCGCAACCAAAGGGATCAGGGAACGGCAAAATGAAGCTTATTTCGTCAGATCGCTCCAGGATTATCATTCTTCAATCGGGGAGTAAATAAAAAGCGGGAACCAATCACTGAAACTCCGCCGGAACATAATAACCCGTATTATTGATTCCAATTCATTGCTCCCCGTTTCTTTCCTGGTATCCGGAGTTTCTTGCAGTTATTCCTTCACCTGCTTTTTTTTCAGTTCCTGTATCTCATTAACCTTGTCGGAGATCTCTTTTTCCTTGTCGGCTACTTCCTTTTCCAATCCGGAGATCTTTTCATTAAGCCCGGATATCTTTTTTTCGAGTTTGCCGATATCTTCCTTTAATTCTGAAATTTCCCTGCCGAGCTGAACTTTCTCATCTTCCAGCTTCCTTATAACCGGGGTATAGACGGACTTGGCATAAAACCAGGCTGTAAGGTAGCCTATCAGGCCGGCAACAACCAGCAATGCTATAATTAGAATTACTGCTGCAGTAACCGACATAATCTGAAATATTATTAATGATCCCATGATGTTATTTTTTAATTGAAATTACTGTTCTTCTGTTTTTCGCACGGTCTTCGGCTTTTATATAACCGGCTACAGGCTCATCTTCGCCTCTTGATTCGACAATCATCCTGGAAGATGGAAAGCCTTTTGTCTCAAGATATTTCTGAGTAGCCCTGGCCCTTTCCATGCCAAGCTTCTGGTTGTACTCCCTTGTACCGATAAGGTCCGTATGCCCGGTTACAAGAAGCACTGATTCGGGGTATTTGTCCAGCCAGTCCTTGAATTCAGTAAGACCTGATTCAAACTGGGGAGTGGGTTTTAGTTTGAATTTATCAAACTCAAAGCAGATCACAAGATCTTCAGGCATCATGGCATTAATCTCGAGCAATGAGTCTGCCACACTGATTTTCGGAACTGGGACTGCCTGCACTGGTTCCGGTTTTCTTGCAGCATGCCTTAATACATCAGTATAAAGCCAAGTTGAAAAGAATGACCATATAACGAATGCAATCAATCCCGAAATAAGGATTCTCATAATCTCACTTGTTTGGTTAATTATCAGGTAATTATCCCTACAAGTTAGGCAATTTTAAAAGACCAGTCAACAAATTGACTATAATTATTAAGTTCTGTGGCGATAAAAATTATATCCGATGTTTAAAAATTACGGTTGAAAAATGCGATTTATTAATAGCTTTGGTAAAATTTCCCTTCTGAGAAAGGTGATACAGGAACTTTCAGTTGCTTTCGTTCAGTGAGAAATGGTTTAATTCACAACTGATTTTCTGATCTTTCAAAGAATTTCAAATAAGGTTCAAATGAAAAAAATACCGAAATCAATTCTGTTCTGTTTTTTCATCTGCCTGATAAACATCCCGGCACAAACCCAGTCAGGAAAAGCTGACCCGTCGCTTGACGAAAAAGTAAAGAAATTCCTCAATGAACATGCACGGCACTGGTATGATATGAATGTCCCCTGGGTGGATGGTCAGCTGCTTCATGACCTCGTGCTAAAGGGAAATTACAAATCAGCCCTCGAAATCGGGACATCGACCGGACACTCGGCAATATGGATCGCCTGGGCGCTCAGCAAAACCGGTGGCAGGCTCATCACGATCGATATTGATGAGAGAAGGCACCGAACCGCCCTTGAAAACTTCAGACAGGCAGGACTCTCGGACTATATTGATGCAAGGCTTGCCAATGCCCATGACCTGGTTAAGGAGCTGAAGGGCCCGTTTGATTTTATTTTCAGCGATGCCGACAAGGACTGGTATAAGAATTACTTTGTCATTTTAGATCCCAAACTCAAGGTTGGCGGTTGTTTTACTGCACATAATATTTCCGAAAGGGTTCGGGGAAGTTACGGCTCATACAGCGGCACTGCCGTTTTTCTCGATTACGTAAAGAGCCTTCCGAATTACCGGACTACTGTCAACAGTGCAGGCGGTGGAGTGTCAATAAGTTACAAAACAGCCGAGAAATAAATAATCTGATGATGACGGGAAATGCGCTTGAGAGAAGGCTTGGACTGTTCCCTGCCACTAATATCGTCATAGCCAACATGATCGGTGCCGGAATTTTCACAACATCCGGGCTGCTTATGTCGGGTTTGCACGATCCAGTAATAATGGTTCTGCTATGGGCAGCCGGAGGTTTCATTGCACTGTGCGGCGCTTTCTCATATGGTGAACTTGGCGCAGCAATGCCTGGAGCAGGTGGCGAGTATCTTTTTCTTTCGAGGCTTTACCATCCGCTGTTCGGATTTCTCAGCGGATGGGTATCGTTCGTCGTCGGATTTTCAGCGCCAATTGCAGCCTCAGCCCTGGGATTCAGCGAGTATTTTTCAAGGGCTCTCCCCGGCTTTACCCTCTGGATGCAGGATTCCGCCATGATTCAGCCGGAAATGACCAGAAAAATACTGTCGGTATCTGTTATCCTGGTTTTTACCCTTATCCATTACACAGGAATCAGATACGGGGCCCGGATACAGAATGTCCTTACAATCCTGAAAATACTGCTTATTGTTATTTTATTAACAGCAGGGTTCGCATCCGGCCAGGGCGAATTTTTCAACTTCTCCAGCGGAGGAACCATCCCACAGGGACTTGCAGGATGGAAAACAATGGGACTCTCCCTAATGTGGATAATGTTCGCTTACAGCGGATGGAATGCTTCTACATACCTGGGCGCCGAGATCAGGAACCCCGAAACGACACTGCCCCGCTCCCTGATTTTCGGTACCGGAATCGTGACCCTCCTGTATATCGGGATAAATATCCTCTATGTTTATGCGATCAGCCCTGCTGAAATGAAAGGAGTCATCTCCGTGGGAGGGCTTGCAATGGGTAATCTTTTTGGCAAACCGGCCGAGGTACTGTTCTCGGTACTGATTGCCTTTGCATTGTTTTCATCCCTCAGTGCCTTTATTATCATAGGTCCGCGGGTCTATTACTCAATGGCAAAAGACGGCCTCTTCTTCCCGTTCGCAGCCCGGATACATAAAAAGTTCCATGTGCCGTCAAACTCGATCTTACTCCAGGGACTTATTGCTGTAATACTTGCCTTCTCGGGGACTTTTGAACAGGTCCTTACATACATGGGATTTGCGCTGGGTATTTTCCCGCTTATGGCGGTAGCCGGGGTCTGGAAACTGAGAAGAAACAATTCCGGGGCAATCCGGCTGAAGGGATTTCCTTTTACCCAGGTAGTTTATCTAACGGCAGGATCACTGATCCTTATGCTTTCATTTATGGAAAGGCCGGTGGAATCATCAGTAGCCATTCTGACGGTACTGGCTGGAATTCCCGCCTATTATCTTTTCCGCAAAAATTCAGGGGCAGCCGGCTGAGTTCCGGAATACTGGCGCGGAATCCCGGCCAGATCGCGTATCACTACCGAGGCGCAGCATATGCCAAAAGCCGGTGGCATATATGATATCGTACCAACAACTGATGCTTTATTCCTTTCGCCGCTAACAGGCATAACTCGTGACTTATCAACAGGTTCAGGCGAATAAACTGCAGTAAATCCGCTGTTTATACCAAGGCGGTGAAGACGTTTCCTGAGCATCCGGGCAAGATTGCAACCTTTGGTCTCCGATATGTCATTTATCATTATCCTCAAAGGATCCGACCTGCCGCCCGCCCCCATGGAGCTTACAACGGGCAAGCCTCTTTTCAGTGAATTGTATATAAGATAAACCTTGGGCGAAAGGGTGTCGATGGCATCCACAACATAATCAAATCCGCGATCAAGGATTTCACACATCCTTTCATCCCTGATATATTCCTGGATTACTGTCAGGTCAAGTTCCGGATTTATCTCCCTGAGCCTGTTTCCCATCAATACTGCCTTAGGTGAGCCTTCGGTGCTGGTAAGCGCGATGAGCTGCCTGTTCCGGTTTCTGGGATGTATTGTGTCTCCGTCAACTATGGTAATACTGCCTGTTCCTGCCCTGCAAATCATTTCAGCAGCATAGGCTCCGACCCCTCCAAGGCCGACAATCAGCACGCTGGAGGCTTTCAGCCTGTCAAGCTTCTCCCGACCAATCAACAGTTCAGTTGCTGACTGCCAGTTTTCCTTGTATGGTTTCATCATTATTATTCAAAATAATTTTGCAGGGTAAATATATTGCCGGTTCCGGCTGTTTCATCCGCCATGAAAAATTTGTGATCAGCTTCTGACACCCAGGAATTTCTTGTAATTGTTATACATTGTGATTTTCAGTTCATCCGTGGATACGCCCAGATCGGCCGCGGCCTTACGGTAGATATCCCTGATGTCGGTATCGGCACCATCCGTTTCAAGGAACAGCCGGTCAGCAGGAATAAACCTGATCAGTCCGGCTGATTCGGGACGCAATGCGAACTCAAACCAGATTGATAAATAAAATCCCCTTGAAAGCAGTTGTGAGGCAAGTTCCTTCTTGCCCCTGAATCCATGGATCAGCCAGTTTGCTGTGGGTTTGAGTCTTTTGTGAGCCGACAGGAATTCATCCCAGGCCTTTACGCAATGTATCACCATCGGCTTGCCCAGCTTTTCTGCCATCTCCGCCTGCTCATCAAACACTTCACGCTGAAGTTCCATTGACGGACCCCTAAGCCTGTCAAATCCCGCTTCACCGATTGCAATTACCAGCGGGTGTTCAGCCACGCTTCGCATGAATTCAGTAAGCCTGCTTCTGTCAGCTTCATTCAGATGCCAGGGATGTATTCCTGCCGCATAGGCAATTCCTCTCTGTTCAACAGGTCGGACCGCTTCATGAGCCATAAGTACCTCCACCCTGAATATTCCCGGTGAAGAGGAAGCTCCATGGGTATGAATATCAATAAAGTCGCCGGGACGGGGAGAATTCATTTCTTCTTGCTGCCAATTATGGAAATTCCCTTCTCTATCCTTTTAATCGTTTCCTCCCTGCCTATCCAGCTTATGATATCGTATACCCGGGGGCCACGAAGGGCTCCGACAATCACGAGCCGAAAAGCATTCATCACAGTTCCCGTATTGTATCCACTGCTTTTTATCCAGCTGCTGACAGATGCTTCGGTCCCGGAAGGCGAAAAATCAGCAGTGGAAAGTAGCACGGCAATTAATTCCCTGAGCATCGCGGGTGTGCTTTCAGTCCATCTTTTGCTGACAGCTTCCTGATCATAATTCTCGGGAGCCCTGAAGAAAAAATCTGTCTGGTCCCACAAATCCTTCACAAAGCTTACCCTTTCCTTGACCAGGCCAATCAGTACCTCAAGCCTGACAATATCGGTATGATAATTCCTGGCCCTCAGAAACTCCCTGAATTCCAGGGCCAGCTGGTTGTTTGACCTTTTCTGGAGGTAAACATGGTTGAACCATCTGGCTTTTTCCGGGTCAAATCTCATACCCGATTTTCCGACTCTTTCAAGAGTAAACGAATTGATAAGTTCGCTCATTGAGAATATTTCCTGGTCAGTACCCGGATTCCACCCCAGGAGGGCCAGCATATTGACAAATGCCTCAGGGTAATACCCGTCTTCCCTGTAACCTCTGGCCGTTTCACCGTATGGCCAGTAGAGCGGAAAAACAGGAAATCCCAGCTTATCGCCATCGCGCTTGCTGAGTTTACCCCTGCCGTCGGGTTTGAGAAGCAAGGGCAGATGTGCAAACAACGGAGCTTCCCAGCCAAAAGCCCTGTAAAGCATAACATGGAGCGGAAGGGACGGAAGCCATTCCTCGCCCCTGATGACGTGACTTATCTTCATCAGGTAATCATCGACGACATTGGCAAGATGATAGGTCGGCATACCGTCCGATTTAAACAATACCTTATCGTCGAGGGTATCTGAATTTACTACTATATGACCCCTTATCAGATCATCAAAATGTATTTCCTCATCCCGGGGCATTTTAAACCGGATGACGAAAGGATCTCCCCTGTCAAGCCTGGCATTCCAATCAACGGGATCAAGTGAAATTGAATTAACAAGCTTGTCCCTTACCGCCGAATTGTATATAAATGTCTCACCCTTTTTTTCAGATTCAATACGCATCCTTTCAAGCTCCCCGGGTGTGTCAAATGCATAATATGCATGTCCTCTATCGACAAGCATATCGGCATACTGCCTGTACAGGTGCTTTCGTTCACTCTGCCGGTAAGGTCCGAAACTGCCGCCTTCATTTATACCTTCATCTACATCTATCCTGCACCACTCGAGTGCCCGGATGATGTAATCCTCCGCTCCGTCAACATAACGCGACTGGTCGGTGTCTTCAATCCGGAGGATGAAGGTCCCGCCGTGTTTTCTCGCAAACAGATAATTGTAGAGGGCTGTTCTTACACCTCCGATGTGCAGAGGTCCCGTGGGGCTGGGTGCAAACCGAACCCGTATCCCATTCATTGTCATAAATATTCATTTTAACCTGTAAAGATAACTAAACCACATAAAATAACGGTATCAGTAAAATCAGCTTTTACAAGACAGAAATTTACTAATTTAGTAACTGCCAATCATTCGTGCATGATTAAACTGCTCTGATTCCTGAAGTACAGGCAGGAACGCTGATTTCAGATCAGGGCTGTTATTTCTGACCAGTAAAAATTAAATGACTTGCAGATGAAAACAATGAAAGCTTTAGTAAAGGCCTTGCCGGAGAAGGGTTTATGGATGCAGGAAGTACCCATTCCGGAACCCGGTGTAAACGATGTGATCATAAAAGTCAGAAAATCGGCAATCTGCGGTACGGATCTTCATATCTACAACTGGGATCAGTGGGCCGCCAGGACAATTAAAACACCGATGATCATCGGCCATGAATATATGGGATACATTGAAAGTACGGGCGCAGGTGTCAGGATATTCAAACCCGGCGACAGGGTGACTGGCGAGGGCCATCTTGCATGCGGGCATTGCAGGAACTGCAGGCGCGGGAAAGAGCACGTTTGCGAAAATACTCTGGGCATTGGGGTCAATATCGACGGTTCGTTCGCCGAATATGTCAGAATCCCTTCCTCTAACATTGTCCCTCTCGATCCGAGGATCCCCGACGACTGGGCAGCAATAATGGATCCTTTCGGCAATGCCACCCATACTGCCCTTTCCTTCCCCCTGCTGGGAGAGGATGTACTGATAACAGGAGCCGGACTGATTGGCAGCATGGCTGTAGCCATTGCAAAATTCTCAGGTGCACGGTTCATTGTGGCAAGCGACCTGAGCGATTACCGCCTCGAAATAGCAAAAAAAATGGGAGCTACCCTGACTGTCAATCCATCAAAGGGAGAAAAAATATCCGATGCCGTAAAAAAGCTTGGAATGCGGGGATTTGATGTCGGCCTCGAAATGTCGGGATCGCCGAAAGCATTTATTGAAATGATCGGTAACATGTACAACGGTTCAAGCATTTCACTTCTTGGCATTCTGCCTTCAAATTTCGAGGTGCCCTGGAGCGACATTATTTTCAAGGCCATTACACTCAAGGGAATTTACGGAAGGGAAATGTGGGAGACATGGTACAAAATGGAACAGATGATAATCGGCGGAATTGATCTGAACCCGGTAATAACACATCATTTCAGCATTGACGATTTTCAGAAGGGTTTCGATGTGATGGAAGAAGGCAACTGCGGCAAAGTGATACTTGACTGGGATTAATCCCTGAAAATGATTTCCTTTGAGCCAGTTTTAAAAACCAGATTATCCCTGGAGGCTGCCGGACAGATATTTCCCACTGAAACAAGGAATTACAATATGCTGAAATGATTTATCAACGGATAACACCAGGATTGGCAGTCAAACATAAACAGGAGTATTTAACAAACTGACAAAAACATGTACGAGAATTTCCAGGAACATTTAAAGGCCACTCTTGATGACATCAGGGAATCGGGCCTTTACAAAACCGAACGCATCATAGTATCTCCCCAGGGTGCCGAAATAGTTCTGGACACGGGGCAAAAGGTCCTTAATTTCTGTGCCAACAATTATCTTGGTCTGTCAAACAACAGGCTGCTTGTGGAGGCTGCCAGGTCAGCCCTTGAAAGTCATGGCTACGGGATGTCATCGGTTAGGTTCATCTGCGGAACCACCGACCTTCACAAAAGGCTGGAAAATATGATAGCAGGATTTTTCGGAACCGAGGATACCATTCTGTATGCAGCCTGCTTTGATGCCAACGGGGGTGTTTTTGAACCCCTTCTTACCGACCGGGATGCAATAATCTCGGATGCATTGAACCATGCTTCAATCATCGACGGGGTTCGACTCTGCAAAGCCCAGAGATTCCGGTATGAGAATGCCGACATGGATGATCTCGAGAAACAGCTGAAGCTCGCGAGAGATCTGCGATTCAGACTTATTGTCACCGACGGTGTATTTTCCATGGATGGCAACGTTGCGCCGCTCGACCGTATTTTCGAACTGGCTGAAAGGTACGATGCCATGATAATGGTCGATGAGTCGCACTCGGCAGGGGTTGTGGGAAATACCGGACGCGGGGTGACGGAACTTTTCAACCTCAGAGGTAAGATTGAAATCATAACCGGGACCCTCGGAAAAGCGTTCGGAGGGGCAATAGGAGGCTTCACGACCGGCAGGAAGGAGATAATAGAGCTCCTGAGACAAAGATCGCGCCCCTATCTTTTTTCCAATTCCATTCCTCCCCTAGTTGCCGCAGCAGGCATAAAAATGATTGAAATGATGACCGGAACGAATGAACTCCAGGACCGGCTTCACAACAACTCCCGGCATTTTATCAGCAGGATAACCGGCCTGGGATTCGATATCAAACCCACAATGTCAGCAATATGTGCAGTAATGCTTTATGACGCAAAACTTTCGCAGGATTTTGCAGCCTTATTGCTGGAGGAGGGAATCTATGTGACCGGTTTTTCATATCCTGTCGTTCCTAAAGGACAGGCAAGGATACGGGTTCAGCTGTCAGCGGCACATGAAACCGAACATATTGAAAAAGCAATAGCAGCTTTCGAAAAGACAGGAAGGAAGCTTGGTGTCATAAAATGAATTAATTGCAGGAATATCCGGTATCCGGGGGAATTTACCTGCCCCCCCCTTTGCCCCGGAATTCAGACAGATGCTGAAAACATACCTGATGAACAGAATTCTTTTCACAATTTACCGTATTGCAGTTCCCAAACCGTTACGGACCATCCTCCTGAAAAGGAAGATCAGAAGGAAAATCCTTGATCAGTTTGAAGCCCTCCCCGAAATTAGCCTGAACGACGACCAGAGGGAGGTGGTAAACTATCTCAGGGAGAATCAGGTTTCAATTTTCCCCTATCCTTTTCAGAAAAAATACCGGCCTGAGGAGATAAGGGTCTTTTCTGATCCGGACCTTGGAATGAAATATGTCATCCATGAAGGTAAGCAACTGTATTTCAGGAGGAGATGGAATGAAAAAAGAATCCGGATAAGTTATTCCGAGCTTTTAAAAGAACAGGACCCGGAAAGCCCGCACAGGTATATCACATCGGATTTCAGTCCGGGTCCCGGCGATGTTGTTGCCGATATAGGCGCAGCCGAAGGCAATTTCTCCCTGTCGGTCATTGATAAGGTAAAAAGGATCTGTATTTTCGAGTACGACCGCGGATGGGTTGAAGCTTTAAACGCCACCTTTGCCGGCTGGAAAGGGAAAGTTGAAATTATCCCGAAGTATGTTGCCGGATATGATGATGAAAGGCATATCAGGCTTGATACTTTTTTCATGACACACAATGACATCACATTTTTAAAGATCGATGTTGACGGTTATGAAAAAAGGGTGCTGGAAGGCTGCCGTTCGCTCCTCGAATCAAAAATTCCCCTCAGGATCGCAATATGCACCTATCATAAAAATGATGACGAGGCGGAATTTACCCGGCTGCTGCAGGATCACGGATTCAGTGTTTCGGCATCAAGGGGATATATGATAAACTATTATGACAAGAAATTAAAAGCCCCCTGGCTCAGGAGGGGGCTTATAAGAGCAGTCAGAAACTAATGTCATCCGCATTTTGAGGATCCGCAGTCCTTGCAGATCAGGCAGCCTTCTTCATATACCAGGTTATCCGATCCGCATTCAGCGCATTTACCCTTGGCTTTTGTTCCGTTTGGAATATATTTTTTCAGGGCTCTCTCAACTCCGTTCTTCCAGTTGTTGATTGACTCGCTGTCGAGCTTGAGCGACTGCACCAGGTTGACCACATCCTGGATGGGCATTTCGTGCCGCAGAACACCGGAGATAAGCTTGGCATAATTCCAGAATTCCGGTTTGAACATGTGGGAAAGGCCTTCGATAGTTTTCCTGTACCCGTATTTGTCGGTGTACTGGAAGTCATAACGTGTCTTGCCGTCATCAAGCTTGACCTTGATTATTTTACCCTTGATTATGGTTTTCGGGATAGGGAATATCTCTTCGTCGGCAAGACCGGTAAATATTTCATATGGCCTGCCCTCCCTGAGACCGACAAATGCGACCCATTTCTCTTCGTTGAAGTTAAATCTTATAACATCACAGTCGAGTGTTTTCGGGCGCTTCGGCCTTTCTGTGCGTATCTCGTTCCTTCCGGCAATGAGCACCCCGCTGCGTGATCCGTCGCGATAAACAGTGGCCCCCTTGCATCCCGATTTCCAGGCTGTCAGATACAACTCGCTGACCAGCTCCTCTTTCACATCGGTAGGAAGGTTAATTGTAACACTTATAGAATGGTCGACCCATTTCTGAATTGCACCCTGCATCCTGACCTTTGCAATCCAATCAACATCATTAGCGGTTGCCTTGTGGTAAGGTGATTTAGCTATTATTGCCGATATTTCCTCATCGGTCATTCCGGTTACGACATCAGGATCATACCCGTTAAGCCTGAGCCAGTCAACGAATTTATGATGAAAGACATTGAATTCCTCCCATGAATCGCCAACCTCATCCCTGAAGGTGACTTTTACTCCCTTGTCATTGGGGTTGACTTTCCGCCTGCGCTTGTAACAGGTTGCAAAAACAGGCTCAATTCCTGAGGTGGTCTGGGTCATAAGGCTCGTGGTGCCTGTCGGTGCTATGGTTAGAAGGGCAATATTTCTGCGTCCGTATTTAACCATGTTGCTGTACATCACAGGGTCGGCCTCTTTCATTCTCAGGATAAAAGGATTATTCTTTTCCCTTTCGGCATCGTAAATAAGGAAAGGACCTCTTTCCTTTGCAAGATATGTGGATGATTTGTATGCTTCAAGAGCGAGGGTTTTATGAACTTCCACAGAGAAATCCGTTGCCTCATCGCTGCCGTATTTCAGTCCGAGGGCTGCTAGCATATCTCCTTCGGCAGTTATCCCGATCCCTGTTCTCCTGCCTTCCTCGGATTTGTTCCTGATGTTTTTCCAGAGGTTCTTTTCGACAAGCTTCAGCTCATCCGATTCCGGGTCTGATTCTATTTTTTCGAGTATTGAGTCGATCTTTTCAAGCTCCAGATCAATTATATCATCCATCATCCTTTGCGCAAGGCCCACATGTTCCCTGTACAGGTCGAAGTTGAATGATGCCTCTTTGGTGAAAGGCTTTTCAACATAACTGTATAGATTTATTGCAAGGAGTCTGCATGAATCATACGGGCAAAGCGGAATTTCGCCGCATGGATTGGTTGAAGCTGTGGCGTAGCCCAGATCCGCGTAGCAATCGGGAACGCTTTCCCTGATGATTGTATCCCAGAACAGCACCCCGGGTTCAGCAGATTTCCAGGCATTGTGTATTATTTTATTCCACAGTTCTACAGCATCAACTTCCTTGATAAATTTCGGATTGTCTGAATTGATTGGATATTGCTGCCGGAAAGGGGTTTTATTTTCGACTGCCCGCATGAAGTCATCGGTAAGCTTTACCGATACATTTGCACCGGTCACTTTTCCGCTTTCGAGTTTTGCATCTATGAATTTACCGCTGTCGGGATGCTTTATCGATATCGAAAGCATAAGCGCACCCCTGCGGCCGTCCTGTGCCACCTCCCGTGTTGAGTTAGAATATCTTTCCATGAACGGGACAACTCCTGTCGAGGTCAGGGCGCTGTTGAGGACAGGTGTTCCCTTTGGCCGTATATGCGACAAATCGTGACCTACCCCTCCCCTGCGCTTCATAAGCTGAACCTGTTCCTGGTCAATCTTCATTATGCCTCCGTAGGAGTCTGATTCTCCTTCGTTGCCTATTACAAAACAATTAGACAGGGAGGCAATCTGAAAATTATTGCCTATACCAGTCATCGGACCGCCCTGGGGAACTATGTATCTGAAATCCTTAAGAACATTGTAGATAAGTTCCTCAGGAAGAGGATTCTTGTATTTCTTTTCTATCCTGTGTATCTCCCTTGCGAGCCTTCTGTGCATATCATCGGGAGTTTTTTCATAAAGGTTCCCGAAAGAATCCTTCAATGCATATTTATTGGCCCAGACCCTTGCAGCAAGCTCATCCCCGTTAAAATACCTGATACTGGCTTCAACTGCCTCATCATGAGTGTATTTAACCATTACAGCTTTCTTTTCTGATAACTTTTCCTTGTCCTTTGCCACGTCATTTTTTCTTGGTTCTGTAACAGGCTCTTCTTTTAACTTTTCGGATACTACTGCTGGCTCCCGGATAAATAACTCTCCCATAATAGATAATAAAATTCTTTTAACCTTTGATTCTGTTGCGATTAAATGTCCACTGATTTTTTAAGCGGGTATTCGCTAAATTAGACAAGCATAATTCTCGAAGCAAGACAATATTTTTAACTTTATCAACATTTGGCGAGGGAGTTATTAACTTCGCAATTGTACGCTGATTGTGAGATACTTACGTAGAAAGCCTTCCTTCGCTCGCTAAAAACCTTTATATATCTGAAGGTTACCGGTGAGGTATTCCGGCAGGGGCTGAAACCAGCATCTGAACAGTCAGGGTCTGGACGGTATCACATGGTCGTACCCGGAATTTCATTGAAAGGGAAAAAAGAGGAAGAGAAAGAAGTAAACCAATACCGGCTTTTATAAAAAAGAGTGCAAAGGCTGAGTCTCACAAACTCCCTTTGCACTCATCTCATATTTATTTCCCGCCTTTCCGGCGATCCGGGAATTTATATATTGTCTTCTTCAGGCAACCGGGTCCTGCTCAGAAAATAAGTCTTGCTCCGAGAAGGCAGCCCCATGTGCTGGAGGTGCTTATATCCTTCGACAGGGTTGTTTTTTCCCTGAAGTCATCAAGTGAACTTGCATTAAGCCTGTAGACAGGTGCCGTTGTTGCTGTACCCTTTGTTACCACGGCCAGGGGCCGGACATTGTCATAGCTTGCAAGAGGATTATAAACATACGTCCCCCATGAATCGTTCAACATGTTTCCAAAATTCAGAATATCAAGGCTGAACTGCAGGGTATATCTCCTGCCGGTGCCAAAATTGGAAAAGATATCCTGAAGAAATTTGAGGTCGAAACGATGGATCCAGGGCCTCAGGTCGCCATACCTTTCAACGTAACGTCCCTTGTGTTCCCTTAAATACTTGTTGCTGTTCACATATTCCCAGAAAGCGTTCATCTGTGCTTCAGGAGTCATTTCCCTGTAAGTTGCGAATTGGATCCCGTCGGCCGTTGCCGGGATGTACATCAGGTCGGCCGTATTTCCGTCGCCGTTCAGGTCATTGGAATAAATATACGACCACCTGCCGGTCTGATATCCCTGATAAACCAGCGACACCGTGGTTGCAAGATTTTTGGCATATTCGATCCTGTAGGAAATATTTCCCACAAGCTTATGGGGAGTGGCAAAGTTAGAGTAACTAAGCCCCGGATCGTTAAGGCTGCCCACTGCAGTATTTCCGACCCAGGCCGAGGCGGCAGCAGAACCGGGATTGGCAGTTACGTCCTTGGCAAGGGTATAAGTATAGGCAAACATTCCTGAAAGGCCGTGACTGAAGTTTTTAGTCAGCATGGCCGTTAATGACAGCTGATACCCCTTGCTGGTATTTGATAGCTCCATGGCTGTTCCGATCGTGCTGTTCACCCTGGAATCGGTCCAGTAGGGCCTGTTATCGGCACCTGTCATTTTTCCTGCCGGGGCTGCCTCATTGATATTGATCTGCGTAATTGCATTGATATCCTTTGAGAATATTGCCTCTCCGGTCAACACCATATTCCATGGAAGTTCAACATCCACACCCAGGTTCGATCTCCAGATCTGGGGCAACCTGAAATCCTTCCCCACCTGTGCAAGTGATGCACCGGTCGGAAGAACACCGGGAGTCTGAGGGAACAAACCGGGGTTGGCGGCAATCAGAGCCTTGTAATCAGGGTTGAACTGAAATCCGGCAAGATTGGGATTACCCGGCCCCCAGCCGATTTCGGGAGACTGGATCATTCCCGAATTGGTCGGCTGGTTTGTAAACCACACAAAAGGAAGCATACCCGTGAATACTCCCGAACCACCCCTGATCTGTAGTGAACGGTCGCCCATCACATCATAGTTGAATCCAAAACGGGGAGAAAGCAGCGGTTTGACTTCAGGCCACGCTCCCACGTCCATTCTACGGCCATCTATAAAGGTAAGTGCTGAAATTGCCGGATTATTATCCAGTTTATTGAGGTACACCGGGAGCTCCACGCGGAAACCCAATGTTGTTTTCAGTTTTGGTGTTACCTGCCATTCATCCTGGAGATAGACCGCGGCCATACCGAAAGTAAGTTCAGCACCCGGTGCATCATTTCCCTTATAACCATAGGTAACCCCGAAACCTGTCGGGTCCTCACCGTTAATGAACGCATCAACCGAAGGATAACGGTAATAACTCGTCCCTTCACGTATGTAGGAATTATAAAAATACAGGTTGTCGTAGGCAAGTCCGGAAGTGACGGTATGCTTATTCAGGTTAATGGTGACATTGTCAGTCAGGCTTAGTGTTTTGTTGGCTACCCTGTTATTGTAGGTGAACAGTTCATATCCGAACGACATGTATTGGTCTCCATCCTGCCAGATATCGACAAACGGGAAAAATTTTGAAGGGCTTGTACGCTTATCCTCAATATAAGTGTAGCTTGCAAGAAACTTGTTTGAAACTTTCGGCCCGAGGGTGCTGTTGAGTTCTCCCGTGACTGAACGGACTGTGTTCCTGAATCCATAGAAGGAATTTGAAAATGCAAGTGACTGGTTGCTTATTCTTCCCGATCCCCTGGAATTATTTGGCGGACCACTGGTGGCATTGGTCTCTGAATCGGATGTTCCTATTACGTCATTGTAACGTAATGTAAACTTGTGATTCTTGTTAATGTTCCAGTCGAGTCTTACAAGGATCTTTGTATTCTTGTTCATGAAAGGATCAAAGTTCTTGTATTTTCCAGGGTCATAATTATAGTTTGACATCAGGTAGTTCCTTACCATCGCCATATCTGATTCCCGTGTACGGGAGATTTTCAGATTTGAGTTTGCAACCCCGTCCTGGCTCGGATTCCAGCTTACCCCGGGTATAATTTCCTTTTCATATTCACCGCTTACAAAGAAGAAAAGCTTATTCTTAATCACCGGGCCGCCTACCCTGAATCCATAGTTCTGAAGCTGCCTGGTATTGGCATTGGCAACTTCATTGCCGTCAACTGTATTCCCGGTAAATGATTTCGGACGCTGGTAGGTGTATACTGAAGCCTTGAAAGTATTGTCGCCGCTGCGGGTAACTGCATTTATGCTTGCACCGGTAAACTGTGACATCCTCACATCGTAGGGAGCGACATTTACTGAAATTTCCTCAAGCGCATCAAGGGATATAGGCTGGGCACTGCCTCCGGGGAGAGGATTGCTGCTTAATCCGAAGTTATTGTTGAAGGCAGAACCATCAACCGTTATGGTATTGAAGCGCCCGTCGCGACCAGCTATCGAGTTACCCTGCGATTGCGGGGTATATTTTGAAAAATCGGTGATACTCCTGTTGATCGAGGGCAGGTTTGCCAGATCGCGGCTGCTGACATTTGTCTGGGTGCCGGTCCGCTCCGAACTCAGGATGGAATTTCGAAGCCCTGACGTAACAACAACTTCCTGCAATGTTGTTGTCGCTTCGGAAAGTTCCGCATTCTGAACATAACTTTCACCCAGCCTGAGATATATATCAGTATAATTGCTGGTGGAAAAGCCGATAAAGGTTACCCTGATTGAATAGGGGCCGCCAACACGCATGTTCTGTATCCTGTAGTTACCGGCATTGTCGGCAACGGTTGCATACTGTGTCCCTGATGGTACATGAACAGCAACAATGGCTGCGCCCGGCAGAGGCTGGCCGGAGCCGTCTGTTACCCGGCCGTTAAGTCCGGATGTCGTCGCCCCCTGACCATATAGAAATGCGGGTATCATCAGGAAGAGGACAACCTGAAAAACTGTTTTTATAATCCTTTTCATAAATCGAGATTTAAGGTTTGGAAATAACATTACAAGACTACTGAATTTTATTATCTTACTGATCTGATATTTAATTAAATATTGTTAAACACATAGTCGAAATACGATTTTTGCGGGCAATGTTTTTCAAATGGTGCCGGCATGATGATTAAACAAGCAGGAAACGTTATTGTTAATTTATTTTACCCTGATTTTTGACATTATAACCTGTGTCGCACCTGCATTCTGCCTGACATAATCAGATGCAGTTCCCGACGACTTCAGATAATAATCATCATCCGACAGCCATCTGTCAGCTAAATCCGAAAATTCCTCAAAGGTCCGGAAGCAGGCTGCCCCGTTCCTGCCGATCAGATCAACAGCCTCCCTGAAATTTGTGTAATTGGGACCAAACATCACCGGAACTCCCCAGCAGGCCGCCTCGAGAATATTATGAATACCTTTTCCGAATCCGCCTCCGATCGCTGCAATGAAAGCATATCTGTATGCTGAAGACAACATACCTATATTATCTATTATCAATACCCTGGAACCTGAATTTTCTTTCGTCAGCCTTGAAAATCTCACAACAGTTGTACTGAATAAAGCTTCAAGACGGGCAATATTTGATTCATCAATCTCATGGGGAGCAAAAACCCACTTCATTTTCATGGGATCCCGGTTGACATACCTTGCGATTATCTCTTCATCTGGTTTCCAACTGCTGCCTGCCAGAAACAATTTCTCACCTCCCCTGAAATTATCCAGCAGAGGTATCTCCCCGGCTGAACCAGCGATTTCCACGACCCTGTCGAACCTGGTATCACCTGCAAGGGAAACATTCTGAAGACCAATACCCCGCAGTAACTTGAACGATCTTTCATCCTGTACAAAAATATGGGAAAATCTGAAAAGGATCTTTCTGAAAAATGCTCCGTACCATCTGAAAAAATGCTGACCGGCCCTGAATATTCCCGACACGAGGTAAAGGGGAATAGCTTTCTTGTTCAGTACGCGGATGAAGTTGTTCCAGAACTCGTACTTTACAAAAACTGCCATCGAAGGAGAAACGATCGATACAAAGGAAGCTGCATTCCACGGAGTGTCCAGGGGCAGATAGCATACAATATCCGCTCCGGGGTAATTCTTTCTTATCTCATATCCCGAAGGAGAGAAAAAGGTCAGAAGGATCCTGTATTCAGGCATGCTCTTTCCGAACTCCTCAATTACCGGTCTACCCTGTTCAAACTCACCCAGTGATGCACAATGAATCCAGATATACTTTTCACCCGCAGCTATCTTCTGCCTCAGATAAGCTTTCCAGCCCTTCCTGCCATTAACCCATTGCCCTGCCTTCTCATTAAATAATGACATCAATCCGGCAGCTGCTCCATATCCGAGAATACCCAGATTATATAATAAGCGCATAACTTAAATTAAACAGTAAAGGTAATAAAAAGGTGGTTCTACAAAGCTGATTCAAATCATAGCAGTTTAAATCCTGAATTATATTCCCGGTGAGTAATGGCCCATGGTAATTCCTGAGACAACTGCATGGATCAGAATGCTTTTTTCCGGGCATGCCTGATACTGACATGCACAAATTTAAAATTACTTCTACTTTTGTGTAATAATCGATAATTATAAGCAATGGTAAGACTTATAGCACTGGTAATCTCAATAATTCTGCAGATAGCAGCTGCAATAATTGCCCTGAGATTCGTAAAGCTTACAAAATACCGACTTTCCTGGATTCTTCTTTCCCTGTCGTTCGTATTTATGGCCGTAAGGAAAATCATTCAGTTTTTCGAGTTTTTCAGAGGTACACCATCATATACCTGGCAGATGATTGACGAATGGATTGGTGTGCTGATCTCTTTTATGATAATTGCCGGTGTTATTCTTATCCGTGAATTGTTTTTTTTCCTGAAGCGTGCCGAGATTGACCGAGCAAGGGCTGAGAAAAGGGTTATAAATGCAATTATTATCACCGAGGAAAATGAAAGGAAGCGTTTTGCAAACGACCTCCACGACGGTCTGGGCCCATTGCTTTCCACCATAAAAATGTCGATGTCGGCCCTGGGCGAAAGGATTAAGGACAAACCCGGAAATACCATTTTGAACAACACCAACCATCTGATAAATGAAGCTATCAATACGATAAAGGACATCTCGAACAACCTGAGTCCCCATGTTCTTTCAAATTTCGGACTGTCAAGCGCCCTCAGTGCTTTCACAATGAAAATAAACCAGACCAGGGTGATTGAAGTCGATTTCAAATCAAACATGGACAAATACCGGCTTGAAAATGAGAAGGAAGTGGTGCTCTACCGGGCCGCATGTGAACTTATAAATAATTCTATCCGTCATTCGGGTGCCTCAAGGATAGAAATCGAGCTGAACAAACATGAAAAATTTATTACATTGCAGTTTAATGACAATGGCCGGGGTTTCGATACCAGCTCCTTAAATCAGGAAGACGGGAAGGGTATGGGGCTGTCGAACATAGACACCCGTGTCAAATCGATCGATGGAGTTTTTATTCTTGAAAGCACACACGGAAAAGGCACCAGCGCTCTTATCAAGATAATTGAATAAGGCTGCACATAAGAACTTAATACATGGACAAGATCAGAATTATCATTGCGGATGACCATCAGCTGTTCAGGAACGGTTTGAAGATCCTTTTAAATGCCTTTCCCGATTTCGAGGTTGCCGGAGAAGCTTCAAACGGCCAGGAATTCCTCAATATCATAAAAGACACCCGGGCCGATGTTGCCCTGATGGATATCAACATGCCCGAAATGGATGGTATCGAAGCCACCAGGAAAGGGCTGAAGCAGCGTCCCGACATGGATATAATAGCCCTTTCAATGTACGGCGAAGAAGAGTATTATTACAAAATGGTGGATGCGGGGGCAAAAGGCTTCATACTCAAGGATTCCGATATTTCCGAGGTCAAGGAAGCCATCCTCACCGTAAGAAAGGGAGGCAGTTATTTCTCACAGGAACTTCTTTACCATGTTATCCAGAAAATCAAGCATCGTGAGAACGAGAGCAAAACTGCCAATCTTTCAAAAAGGGAAAAAGAGATCCTTATTAAAATATGCGAGGGACTTTCAAACCAGGAGATAGCAGAGGCTCTTTTCATCAGCAAACGGACAGTCGATAAACACAGGGCAAATCTTCTTGGAAAAACCAATTCGAAGAATACTGCCAGCCTGATTCTTTATGCCATAAAGAACAAGCTTGTTGAAATATAAATAAAAAGCTAAAAAAGTCCTGTAATGGCAGACTCACACAACCTGGGAAAAGACGGCGAACAGCAGGCGGCAGAACTTCTGAAAAAATCAGGATATACCATACGGCACCGCAACTGGAAGTCAGGTAAAACTGAGCTTGACATTGTTGCCGAGAACAATGATTTCATTGTATTTGTGGAGGTTAAAACACGTACAAGCGATATTTTTCTCAAAGCGGCCGATGCTGTCACCCCGCAGAAGCAAAAAACGATAATATTCGCCGCCGACAACTATATCAGGAAATACGGTATCGAAAAAGAGAGCCGTTTCGATATAATAACAGTTACGAACAGTGGAGACAGATCTGAGATAGAACATATTGAAAATGCATTTTATCCTACCCTGCGATAGGCTGGCAAAATGTTTCATCACTGACCGTGATTCAGTCAGGGATAATAAAAAATGACAAATCCCCGATGAGGTTCAACTGATTTCAGGGCTTTTAACTAACATGCAAATGAAACATGGTTTTGGTATAATTGGTGCCGGCGGGATTGCTGATGTCCACGCCAGGGCCATAAAGGCAATAAACGGTACCGGCCCTTCAGGGGTATATGATACCGATCGGGCAAAATGCGTATCATTCGGACAAAAATATGACTGCAAGGCGTTTGAAAGCCCTGATGATCTTTGCCGTGATCCTGACATCGATATCGTATGTATATGCACGCCTTCGGGTCATCATCTCGAACCAGCGCTCATGGCAACAGGGGAAGGGAAACACTGTATTATTGAGAAGCCCCTTGAAATAACCCTGGAACGTTGTGACAAGATCATTGAAGCGGGGATCAGGAACAATGTCATTATCTCGGGTATTTTTCCCATGCGATTCTCAGATGTGAATAAGGAACTGCGGAAGGCAATCGACGCCGGACGATTCGGCAAATTTGTGCTTGGAGACATATATATTAAATGGTACAGGAGCCAGGCTTACTACGATGAGGTAAAATGGCGCGGCAGCATGAAGGATGGGGGCGGGGGTGCCGTTATGAACCAGGGCATACATTCCATCGATCTGCTTCAATGGTTCATGGGTAAAGTGGAAACGGTATGTGCATTTACCTCCTCCCCGGGGCATGCGGATATAGAGATCGAAGACACTGCAGTTGCAGCCCTGAAATTCAGCAACGGAGCTCTCGGTGTTATAGAGGCCTCAACGGCAGTAAATCCGGGATTCTTCAGAAAGATTGAAATACTTGGAACAAAGGGCTCCGTTGTTCTGGAAGAGGAAATTATCAAAACCTGGCAGTTTTCTGAAGAAGAACCAGACGATCAGCTGATAAGAGATCGCTTTTCGGGGATTCAGACCTCTGGCGGAGGAGTATCCGATCCCAAAGCGATCAGCGACGAAGGACACATCAGACAATTCCTCGATATCACCGAAGCAATTGAAACAAACCGCAAACCCGCTATTGATGCCGTTGAGGCCCGGAAAGCAGTTGAAATTGTTCTGGCTGTTTACGATAGTGCAGCCAATAAAAGGATCATTCATTTATAACCTGTTGACAGCAGCCTGACAAGGTAAGTTTAGTGTTAATTTATTCACAATCAGCCGTTAATCTACCATCAGGTTGCAGCCTCGTATGTCACTCCCATCGAACCTTCCCAGTACCTCGAAGCCTCCGTCTCCGCAGAGCCGTCCAAGATCGTCCGTTGCAATAAAGGAACACGAATACACATTTGCAAGATCAATAATATTAAGTCCGCCAGTGATCATTTCTTCATCAATGACGGAAAGCGGATCACGGGGATCCCTTATCATGATCTTCATCCAGGGAGGCGACTGGAAAATACCATTACCCGCCGAATAAGCCTGGCTCATCAACTCAGTCATTCCATATTCCGAATGAACCGTACCGATATTGAAACTGCGCTTCAGTATCCCGTGAAGTTCTTCCCTGGTCATCTCTTTTCTTCTTCCCTTCATTCCGCCGGTTTCCATGACAATTATACCCGACAGATCGGGAGAATATTTCTCTGCGAGATCAAGCAGGGCAAAACTGACTCCGGCAAGTATTGCGTTCCGGCCTTCAGCCTTGATCTTATCAAGGCTCGCCAGCAACCGGGGTATATCATCCTTGTAAAAGCCGCTCAGCGGATGATTGCTTTCTCTTATGATTCTGTCCATCATAAAGACAAGCGACGAATTGCCCCGTTCAAGATACGATGGGAGAAGTGCAGATATCATGTATCGGGAAGGGTCTCCGTAAAACAGGCTGAAAGCTTTCAAGAAGCTTCTTTCATATATGCCGAGATCATGCACATAATGTCGTGCAGGCAATGATCCTGTTGTGGTACTGCTTTCAAAAACCGCTTCAACATCTGCATTTTCAGCGATAATTTTCTGGCTGCGAAAAAGCCCTGCAGGCAAAAAGGGAATTTCTTCCACATGCGTGATATGCCTGTAATCCCTTCCCAGATTTTTCAGGAAAAGGCTATATACATGATTATTTGCTGCCTGATATTGAAATATTTCCAGGGCCGTACGACGGAATTCCTCCCTGTTTTTTATACTGAAGATCCTATAAGGTTGATCAAATTTCATTCAGCGGGGAAAGTAAGGGTCCCGTCAGGCTGATATACCCATTCAAAAGTACATTCAGCATAAGCTTTTCCACTCCGCTTTTCGGCAACTGTGTTTATGATCCTGAACTTTGCATAATGCTCCGAGCCTGTCCTGAAGATCCAGATCTGATTTGCTGCAATATTTTCCCCCGACTCTTCCCATGCAGGGACGGAAGCTGAGACGAGATTCCGGAAAGCAGCCGATGCTTCGGCTGCATCTGAATACTGCCCATACCTGTAAAAGGAATTTTTAAAATTTTCAGTCTGAAGCAGAAGCCTGCGGATCGTTCCATCAATGTCTTCATCAGCAATAAGAGTGATATCAGGTTTGGGATTGCCAAGGGTCGATACCTCCCTGCCCAGGGAGAATGAAAAACCCAGAGCATAATAGGGCCCTGTACCATATAGGGTATTATATATGGTGGCGGTCCCGGAACTTTTTGATCCTTCTTCCTTCCCGCATCCCGTAAAAAAAGACAGAACGATCACTGATATTGCCAGAAACCTTCTCATAATTATTGCAAATATAACCCAAACAAAAGACTTGGCGGCCACTAATTTCCGGGAATATCAAATCCATAATTTATGGGTCGCACAATTCGCTGCACTTATAAAAGCATATCAGCCCGGTTGAATGGCACTGACACATACCGTACCATGACTGGTTCAAAAACCGGATCCGGACTGAATTGATTTGCTCAGGTGGTACCCGGGGCTATTCTCCCCTGATTGCCACAATCCCCGGGAGTTTCTTACCTTCCATGTATTCAAGCATGGCTCCGCCGCCGGTGGATACATAGCTGACTTTGTCGGCAAGCCCGTTCCTGTTTATCGCTGCAACAGAGTCTCCGCCTCCGATAAGGCTGAATGCCCCTTTGGAAGTTGCTGAAGCAATTGCCTTTGCAATTGCTGTTGTGCCTTTCGAAAACTTCTCCATTTCAAACACTCCCATAGGGCCGTTCCACAGAATTGTCTTCGATTTCCCGATAACCCCGCTGAATTCTTCAATGGTCTTCTCTCCAATGTCCAGACCCATCCAGCCGTCATCAACGGCATCAACCGCCGTAACCCTTATATTGGCTTCATTGTCAAACTTATCCCCGTTAACACTGTCCACAGGCAGGTAAAGGTTCACATTCTTTTCCCCCGCTTTTTCAATGATCTTCAATGCCAGATCAAGCTTGTCCTCCTCGCACAGGGATTTTCCTATTTTCCCACCCTTTGCCTTGACAAAAGTATATGTCATTCCGCCTCCTATAATCAGATTATCCACCCTGTTAAGCAGATTTTCAATAAGCAGGATCTTGTCCGAAACCTTTGCCCCTCCCATTATGGCCGTGAAAGGGCGCTGGGCATTATTAAGCACCTTGTCCATCGCAGCAAGCTCGCTGTTGATGAGAAATCCAAACATGATCTTATCTTTCGGGAAAAAGTCGGCAATGACAGCAGTTGAGCCGTGAGCCCTGTGTGCTGTGCCAAAAGCATCATTTACATACACATCGGCATAGCCGGCAAGTTTCCTGGCCATTTCCTTCTGTTTCAGCTTAAGCTCAGCCTTGGCCGCTTTCTTCTCTTCATCAGTAGCCGTCTCAGGCAATACAGGCTTTCCTTCTTCCTCGGGATAAAACCTTACATTCTCAAGGAGCAGGACTTCTCCCGGTTTCAGAGCGGCCGACATTGAAACAGCTGATTCACCCAGGCAGTCATCAGCGAATTTAACGCTTTGCCCGAGATGCTTCTCAAGAACCGGAAGAACAGGCTTCAGGGAATACTTTTCCATCCTGCCCTCGGGTCTGCCCAGATGCGACATAAGTATAACGGAGCCCCCGTCACCGATAATCTTCCTTAGTGTCGGAATAGCTCCCCTTATCCTGGTATCGTCGGTAACAACAAGAGTCTTCTTGTCAAGAGGAACATTGAAGTCAACCCTTACAATTGCCTTTACCCCTTTAAAATCAAAGTCCTGAATCATTTTCATAAATAGAGTATTTAAATTTTGTAATATCCTGATGCAAACCTACATTTTTTTTGGAAATATCTTTTGCGCGTGTAAAAAGTTATTGCAGAATTAAAAACAATCAGGTCCCCTGATTTTATAAATCCGTAAATCCGTCAACCGCCAATCACGGGAATATAAGCATTTCCATGCATTGAACCGATGCTCCGGTACCACATTTCATGGTATTAAAAGATTCATTAAATTTGAGCCATATGCAATAACCCGGATTACATTGAGAAGCCGGCAAATTTAATCAGGCAGGTTCCCATCACGGGGAAATTTTGTTCTCACATTACTGCATTCAAAAGAATAAAACTGATTATGAGATTTTCAGATATTCCCGGGCAGCAGGAAATCAAGGCCGGACTGGTTAAAACGGTGGATCAGGGCAGGGTGAGCCATGCACAACTCTTTGCAGGTCCGGAAGGTTGCGGCAGTTTTGCTGTTTCCCTGGCTTATGCCCAGTTCATCAGCTGCGAAAACAGGTTGCCTTCCGATTCATGCGGAAAATGCAAGTCCTGCTTAAAATATGAAAAACTGATCCATCCCGACCTTCATTTTGTGTTTCCCGTTATAAAGGATAAAAAGACAAAAGAGCAGGTAAGCGACAATTATATTTCTGAATGGAGGGAATTTGTCGGGCAGTCACCCTTTTTCTCGCTTAACAACTGGCTGGATTTCATTGAGGTCGGAAATGCGCAGGGATTGATTTTTGCGTCTGAAGCTTCAGAAATTATCAGAAAGTTAATGCTTAAAACCTTTGAATCGGATTATAAAATCCTCATTCTCTGGTTGCCTGAGAAAATGCATATCGCCACGGCAAACAAGCTGCTAAAAATGATCGAGGAGCCTCCTGAGAAAACACTGTTTTTACTGGTTTCCGAAGAACCCGATAAGATCATTCCGACAATTGCTTCACGATGCCAGATGGTTAAGGTGCCATCATTCAGGTTGTCCGATATTGCCGGTTACCTTCAGTCCAATTTCGGGATCGGGGATAAACAGGCAAACGATATTGCAAGGGTTGCAAACGGAAATATCGTCAGAGCGGTCGAGATGTGTAAAAACCAGGACACAACTGTTCTCAACCTGGATCGCTTTAAAAACCTTATGAGATTTGCATGGAAAAGAGACATCATCTCTATCATTTCCTGGTCTGAGGAAATGGCATCAATAGGCCGGGAGCCCCAAAAGAATTTCCTATCCTTCGCCCTGAGACTGGTCAGGGAGAATTTTATGCTTACCCTTGGTCAGGGGAAAAATAACATTGTATATCTGACGGATGATGAGACGGCTTTTTCATCAAAGTTCCATCCCTTCATAAACCAGAAAAATGTACATGGCTTTTCAGAGGAACTGAACCTGGCACATGCACATGTGGAGGCAAACGGAAATGCAAAAATAATATTCCTTGACCTTGCACTTAAGCTGACACGTCTAATCAGACAGTAATAACTGTATTTGAAAAAACTGCGGGATTTACTAATTTTGCCGGATTGAATTATTCTATTTAACCCATCCCAATGACGGAAAGCGAAGAACTATCCGGACAGCATGGTGAAGAGATCCATCTGCCGGACACGAAATACAAGCCCGGTTGCAATAAACTTGACTCATTCAACTGGCTTAAGGATATTCCCTACAACCAGGCGGAATATGATCTGGTTGAGGTGAGGTTCAAGAACACAAGAAAGGGTTTTTATAAAAACATTAATAACCTCAGGCTAGAGATTGGTGACATTGTTGCAGTTGAAGCATCACCGGGACACGATATCGGAAGGGTGTCAATGGTTGGACCGCTGATAATTGAGCAGCTTAAAAAGCTTAAGATCCTTCCGTCAACTGACGATCTGAAAAAAGTTTACCGTAAAGCAAAACCTGTTGATATCCTGAAATGGGAAGAAGCAAAACAACTTGAAATACCCACAATGCTCAGATCGAGGCAGATCTCAGAAGAGCTCAAAATGAACATGAAGATCGGTGATGTTGAGTATCAGGGTGACAAGACAAAAGCTATATTTTACTACATTGCTGATGAAAGGGTTGACTTCAGGCAACTTATAAAGGTACTGGCGGAGGAGTTCAGGGTACGGATCGAAATGCGTCAGATCGGCGCCCGGCAGGAAGCCGGCAGAATCGGCGGCATCGGGGCATGCGGCAGGGAACTGTGCTGTTCAACGCATATTACGAATTTCATGTCGGTTACAACAACCCATGCCAAATACCAGGAACTTACCCTCAACCCACAAAAGCTTGCCGGACAATGCAGTAAACTGAAATGCTGTCTGAACTTTGAATTCGACTGTTATCTCGATGCCCAGAAGCATTTCCCGCCCAGGGATATTCCTCTTGAACTGGCAAATTCAAAGGCATACTACCAGAAAATGGAAGTCCATAAGAATATTTACTGGTATTCATCAGATCCGCATTCCCCGGTAGACCTGACTGCAGTTCCCATATCAAGGGTAAGGGAAATACAAATGATGAACAGGAATGGAAAGAAGCCCGACAAACTGCTGATCCCTGATGAATTCCACAATCCGGATATCCATTCAAAAGATCTCCTTATGGATAACAGCATTACAAGGTTTGATCCTTCCGAAACCAAAAATACCCATCGGCGACAGTCCGCGCGAAAAAGAAAAAACAAAAAACCAAATGCCAGGAAATAAACTTTTCTTTGCCGGAGCCATACTGCTTCTGATCATAACCTCATCCTGCACAGGTGATATCGTTTTTACCGATTCCTCAAAAATGCCCTCGGGAACATGGGATCTGGAAAATGTATCCGAATTTGATGTGCCTGTTAATGATACAATTACGGCAAACAATATCTTTTTTACCATCCGGACCGGTACCGCATATCCGTACAGGAACATTTATCTCTTTGTTACAACAACCTCTCCCGATGAAAAACGCATCACAGACACACTGCAATATTATCTGGCCGATGAGAAGGGGAAATGGTATGGAAAAGGATTCGGTGACATAAAGGAACTCCTGCTGCCATACAAAACCAACGTATTATTCCCCGTAAAAGGCACCTACCATATCAGGGTCAGTCATGGAATGCGTGTCAGGGACCTCAGGAGTGTTTATGACTTTGGCATAAGGATTGAAAAGATCCGTAAACCTGATTGATGACGTGGGCAAAAATAAACTCGCAAGATGGGCTGAACTGGAAACATTCGGGAACGTGATCCAAGCCGGGGCCGGACATGAAAGCGGTGAAGATCATCCTTTAAAGGGCAAGTGGCGCGACAAAATATTTGGCAACAATAATCCTGTTGTACTCGAATTGGCATGCGGCAAGGGTGAATACACCCTGGGTCTGGCCACGATCTTCCCTGAAAAAAATTACATCGGAATCGACATTAAGGGAGCCAGGATGTGGCGGGGTGCAAAAACCGCAAGTGAAAAAGGACTGAAAAATACTGCCTTTCTCAGAACAAGAATTGAGTTCATTAATTCATTCTTCACCAAAGATGAAGTTGATGAAATATGGATAGTGTTCCCTGATCCGCACAATAGGAAAAGAAACTCAAACAAACGGCTAACAAGTCCGTGGTTCCTAAATAAGTACCGGCTTCTCATGAAAGACGGAGGCCTGATCCATCTAAAAACCGATAACCAGGAACTGTTCCGGTACACTGAAAAACTTGTGAAAAACAACGGATTGGAGATTCTCAGATCCACAGATGATATGTATGTTGGAAATCCTGATGTTAGCGTCCCGTTTTTCAGTTTCCTGCCTGGCATTGGAGTTTATGGAACGGATGAAATGATTCCTGAAAGGATTTTTTCGCTGAGAACTCATTATGAAAAGATGTTTCTGGATAAAGGTTTGAAGATATGTTATCTGGCTTTCAAACTGAATAAAAATACAATAGTGAAGGATGAGCAATAACAAACAAGGAAATAATGATTTCTTCTCCGGCGTTTACGAGGTAACCAAACTCATTCCACCTGGGAGGGTAACGACCTATGGTGCAATTGCACGGTTCCTGGCGACCGGGAGATCTGCCCGGATGGTAGGATGGGCACTGAATGCTTCAGGGGGAAGGTCGGAATTTATTCCGGCCCACCGCGTAGTCAATCGTAAAGGAATGCTGACCGGAAAACATCACTTCGGCAATTCATCAACAATGAGACAGTTACTTGAGAATGAAGGAATGATCATTGAAAATGATATTATCCTGAATTTCAATGAAAAATTCTGGGATCCGTCATCTGAGCTAACCGATTTTTGAAATCCCCCGGAAAAATCGTAAAATTGCACCTTATTTTAATTTGACTTAAATAAAAATAACAGATCAATAATAATATGTTCAGAAAAGAGCTGATTCTAAAAGCGCTCACAAAAGTGATCCACCCGGAAAAAGGCAAGGATATTGTGGCGCTTGGAATAGTCGCTGAAATTGAAAGCGGCAATGAAGGTATCTCCATTACCCTCAAACCGGAAAAATCAAATGATCCTTTTATTTCTTCCGTCAAAAGCTCGATTGTGAGGGCAATCAAGGATGATCTCGGGAAGGATGCGGTTGTAAGCAATATTATCATCCAGCCGAGGACAATCGTTCATGAGACTGAAAAACAAAGTGACAGTCTTCTGCCGGGAGTCAGGAACATTGTTGCAGTTTCCTCCGGTAAAGGCGGTGTGGGCAAGACAACCATTGCGGTCAATCTGGCAATATCGGTTGCGAGAAAAGGATTCAGCGTTGGCCTGCTTGATGCTGATGTTTTCGGACCCTCGGTACCAAAAATGATCAATGCCGAGAATTACAAGCCCGAAGTCTTCAGAAGGAATGACACGGATCATATTGTGCCGCTCACCAAGTATGGTGTGAAAATCCTGTCGACCGGATTTTTTGTTGACCCGTCCGATGCACTTGTCTGGCGGGGCCCGATGGCATCGAATTTCCTTAAACAGCTGATGGCACAGGGAGAATGGGGCAGCCTCGATTTCCTGTTTATTGACCTGCCCCCCGGTACAAGTGACATTCACCTGACCATGGTACAGGAAGTGGCTGTAACAGGTGCAATCGTAATAACCACCCCCCAGGAGGTAGCCCTTGCCGATGCCATCAAAGGGATCACGATGTTCCGCAGTGCACGGATCAATGTCCCGGTCCTCGGACTTGTCGAAAACATGTCGTGGTTCACACCCGCAGAACTCCCGGATAATAAATACTATATTTTCGGGAAGGATGGGGGCAGAAAACTTGCCGAAAAAATGAATGTTCCGCTTCTGGGTCAGATACCACTTGTACAAAGTATATGTGAGGGTAGTGACAGCGGCGATCCTGTTGCCCTCGGAGAAACCATTTCCGCTCAGGCATTCATGAAGCTGGCAGAACAGGTTGTGGAAAAAGTGGAAAAGAGAAACAGGGACCAGAAACCGACGGTAAAAGTGAGTGTCACCTGACGCCAGGCCTGAACAGGTAATAAATGAGGTGACATACCAGCAGCGGAGATGACCATCAACCAATCAGATATCTTAAATTAACAATACTGTCAAATGGAAAATTCAAATGCAACCAGGGAACGTATAGTCAGAGCCTTAAACAGAGTAAGACCATATCTTCAGAATGACGGCGGGGACATCGAGCTTGTGGAAATCACCGATGATATGGTTGTAAAAGTCAGGCTGAAAGGAGCATGCCATGGATGCCCCTTCAGCCTCCAGACTCTCAAGGCCGGTGTTGAACAGGCAATAATGCAGGAGGTTCCGGAAGTTAAGAAGGTTATTTCAGCCTGACCATCAGGATCATTCCAATTTTAACTACCTTTGGATACTATACACGGTTACCATCAGTTTAAGTGTTAAAAGTCATTGTATCCGGGAAGAAGTTCATATAAATATCTGGTATTGTCAGGATTGTTTATGATCCTAACGGGTTGTTCCGTTGAAAAAAACACAGCCACAACAAGATTCTACCAGGGCCTTACTTCGCGGTACAACATATATTTCAACGGCTACGAAAGCTTTAAGGCCGGCCTGGCAAAGATCAACAGAGGCTATAAAGATGATTTTTCCGAACTCCTTAAAGTTTTTGAATTCAGCGATCCGGCAACAGTACAGCTTTGTTCCTCGGATATGGACCGGGCTATACAGAAAGCATCCAAACTGATCTCCCTGAAGTCGATAACGGCCAGACCCGAACTGGGCAACAAGAGAAACCTGTCGGAAAGCGAAAAATCACTGCTCGAAAAGAAGGAATTCAACGAATGGGTTGACGACAGCTACTTCCTGATCGCAAAAGCCCGTTTCTACAAACAGGAATACAACGAAGCTGCTTCCGTCTTTAACTACTGCATTGCCGAAGCCAACGATCCCGGGATCAAAACAGAATCAGCAATCTGGCTTGCAAGAATAGGCAATGAAACCGGCGATTACAACAACTCGCTGAGGCTCCTCAGGGAGATCGAAATCACACCTTCTTCGCCAAAATCGTTAAAGTCCCTGTATTATTCAACACTGGCAGACCTGTACGTCAAACAAAAAAACTACTCCGAAGCTGTTTCTCCGCTTAGTGAATCCATAAAAAACTCGTCCGGCAAAACGCAGAAATACAGGCTTACCTATCTGCTAGCCCAGCTCTATGAACGACTTGGTGACGGGAAAAAGGCCACTTCATATTACAGGGCCGTTGTTAAGATGAATCCGCCATATGATGTGGAATTTAATGCCCGCATCAACATTGCCGGAGTGTTTGATGTTGAATCCGGCAATCAGCAGGAAATAGGCAAGGAGCTTGAAAAGATGCTGAAGGATGCCAAGAATACTGATTTTCACGACCAGATCTATTATGCACTCGGCAACCTGAAGATGAAACAGGGCAATGAAGCCGAAGCAATCAAGGCTTACAGGAAATCTGCAGCATCAAATACCGGCAACAATAACCAGAAAGGTAAATCCTATCTTGCCCTGGCCGATTATTTTTTCGGGAAATCAGATTTTATACCTGCAGGAAAATACTATGACAGTGCTGTATTTTTCCTTGACCAGAAATACCCCGACTACAGGGAACTGATGACAAAATCAAGGGATCTGGATGCTCTTGTTGCAGAACTAACAGTTATCCGCACCGAAGACAGTCTCCAGAACGTTGCAGCCCTGCCCCAGGCGCAGCGGGATGCCCTCATTGCCGGCATAATTGAGAAAATAAATTTAGCTGAAAGGGAAGGCAGATCATCGGAATATTCTGACAGGTATAATATGGGGCAGTTTTATGAGAACCAGAGAAGATTTGAAGATAACATAAACCAGGAAGGCAGATGGTACTTCTACAATCAGGCTGCCCTTACCTTTGGCAGAACCGAATTCCGGAGAAGATGGGGCGACCGCAGGCTCGAAGATAACTGGCGGAGGATGAACAAGGCACGGGTGAACGTACAACAAATGGCATCAGGCCAGGAAGACAACGACCTCAAAAAAACTGACACAACCATGGCCGCCAGCGATTACCATAAACCTGAGTTCTATCTTAAGGATCTTCCGCTTAACGATTCTCTCCTTTCCATATCCAACCAGAAAATAGCAAATGCCTATTTTAATTCCGGACGTATCTTCATGGAAAGGATAGCCGACAGGCCCCATTCTGTACAATCATTCGAAACGCTGATCTCCCGGTTCCCCGATCATGAACTTGTTCCGGAAACACTCTACGAGCTTTACAGGATAAACAAGGATGAAAACAGCCAGAAATCAGAAACATACCGGCAACGACTACTGGAAAAATATCCTGGGAGCGAATTTGCGAGGATCCTTTCCGACCCTGATTATTACAACAACAAACTCGCGGGCATCAAAGAGGCGGAAAGGCTCTACGGGAATGCCTTTGATGCCTATACCCTTGAAAATTACGCCCTGGCTGTCAGCACATGCGATTCCATCTTGAAAAAATATCCCGAAGATGACCTGGCTCCCAAGGCTATGCTCCTCCGGGCCTATTCAACGGCAAGAATAAGTGACGAAAAAACTTTCCGGACGAATCTCAGCATAATCGTGAAAACATGGCCGGGTTCACCCGAAAGCAAAAAAGCCGAAGAGCTCATGACTCATCTGAACCAGGAACGCCCGGAACTCAAACTGGAAGAAGACAAGGAAATAGCAACCGAACTGTATGTCCGTGATACAATTTCCATCCTGACATTCGCCCTTGTTATCTCAAATCCGGCTTTTAATTTAAATCAGGCAACTTTTGATGTTATAAGCCATAATATTGATAATTTTACAAATGAGAATTACAGGACAGAAGGGACACTGGTCGGTAATGCTTACCTGATGATTACGGTATCGGGTTTCAGGAACAACAATGAGGCCCGGATGTATTTCAATGCGTTTGATGCTGCATCGATCATCAGAAACATTGCTTCGAGCCGGTTCATGACCTTCCTGATAAACAGTACAAACCTAAAGATACTTGGAGAAGACAAGGACCCCGGGCGATACCTGATCTTCTTCAGAGATAATTATTCCGGAGGGAAAGAGCAATGAGAAAGATCCGAATTTTGTGGACAGACGATGAAATTGAAGCGTTAAAGCCGCATATCTTCTTTCTTAAGGACAAGGGCTATGAGATTGATACCTGCTCAAACGGTACCGATACCATCGATCTTGTAAAGCAAAACCCTTATGACCTCATTTTCCTCGATGAGAATATGCCCGGTATCAGCGGGATAGAGACGCTGAGGCTCATTAAGGAAATCCGCACCGATATACCTGTGGTTATGATCACGAAGCACGAGGAGGAAGGTATAATGGAGGCCGCAATCGGATCCGAGATTGCCGATTATCTTATCAAACCCGTAAAGCCGAATCAGATCCTGCTTGCAATAAAAAGGATCACCGAACAAAAAAGGCTGGTTACGGAAAAGACAACTATCAACTACCGTCAGGAATTCAGCCGGATCGGGAACATGATATCCTCAGCGCAGACACATACCGACTGGGCCGAGCTGTACAGGAAAATTACATTCTGGGAATCTGAACTGGAGAAATCAACAGATCCCGGTATGAGTGAAATCCTCCGGATGCAGGAGAATGATGCAAATAATGCATTTATTAAATACATAACCAGTAACTACCTGTCGTGGCTTGACCCGGAGGCGAGTAACAAACCGGTCCTTTCACCCATGTTGTTTACAAAAAAGATCTTCCCAAATGTCGAACAGGGAAGGCCTCTTTTTTTCATATTGATTGACAATCTCCGTTTCGACCAGTGGAAAACCATTTCCGCCGAATTATCGGGATTATTCAGGATTATTGATGAGGATATATATTTCAGCATCCTTCCCTCCGCCACCCAGTTCAGCCGGAATGCCATTTTTGCCGGACTGATGCCTTCGGCAATAGCTGCCATATTACCGGATTTCTGGGTAGACGATGATCAGGATGAAGGAAAAAACAATTATGAGGAGGAGCTTTTCAAATATCAGCTTACCAGGAAAGGATTCAGGTACAAATGGTCATACAACAAGATAAGCAGCAATCTCGAGGGAAGACGGGTAAATGACAAGCTCAGGCAACTTATGGACAATGATATAAATATTCTTGTCTATAACTTCGTCGACATGCTCTCCCATGCCAGGACAGAGATAGGTTTTATCAAGGAACTGGCAAATGATGAAAGAGCTTATCGCAGCCTGACAAGGTCGTGGTTTGTACATTCCCCTCTTTTTGAACTTCTTGTTACCCTTTCCTCACAGAATGTCAGGATCATATTCAGTACCGATCATGGCACCATCAGGGTACAGAACCCCATAAAGGTCATAGGTGACCGTAAAACCTCATTCAATCTACGGTATAAAATGGGAAGGAATCTGGATTACAATCCCCGGGAAGTTTTTGAGGTGAGATTTCCTGAAAAGGCCGGATTACCAAAAACAAACATTACATCAAAATATATTTTTGCCCTTAACAAGGATTACCTGGTTTACCAGAACAACTTCAACTATTATGCAGGTTACTATAAGGATACTTTCCAGCACGGCGGCATCTCAATGCAGGAGATAATGCTTCCCGTAGCCTGCCTGGAGCCAGTGTCATAACAGCCGGGGGGGCCAGTGATGAGAATAATCATTGAAAGCAGGAGGCAACTTCAGAGTGCTGCAAAAAAACTTCTTGAATACACAAAGGGAAAAAGAATCCTTGCATTCTACGGACCAATGGGTGCGGGTAAGACTACAATAATAAAGGCCGTGTGCCGCTCACTTAATGCAACCGATCAGATTACGAGCCCGACATTCACCCTGATAAATGAGTATAAAACCACATCGGGCAATCCCCTGTACCACATGGATTTCTACAGGATAAAGAAAACAGGGGAGGCATACGATTTCGGGATAGAAGAGTATTTTTACAGCGGAGCCTACTGCTTTATTGAATGGCCCGAACAGATAGAAGAAATCCTTCCTGCCGATACCGCAAGGATTAAGATAACTGTCGGAGAAAATGAACAGAGGATACTTGAACTTACATGAAATGAACTGATTTTGCTTCTAATTTCAATTTTTTTAACTTTGATGAAATAACCCTTTTCTCATGATGAATATTAAAAACAAGAGCGGCAGAATCAGTTTCGGAAACGCTTCCTTAATGCCGAAGGAGGAACAGCTTGAAACGGCTGTCAGGCACAGGCGGATAACGATAGGTATACCGTCCGACAGGAAGAATGATGAGAAAAGAGTGGCCCTGACACCTGAAGCCGTGAATATTCTCGTGGAAAACGACAATGAAGTCATTGTGCAGAAAGGTGCCGGTACCGGTGCAAATTATTCTGATAAGGATTACAGCGAAAACGGAGCTGTAATTACAGATTCCCCTGAACGAGTCTTCAGCGCTGACGCAGTGATCAAAGTAGCACCTTTCACTCTTCAGGAAGTCGATTATCTTAAAGGTGATCAGCTGGTTATGTCGTTCCTGAATGTTCTCGCGCTCAGTGAGGAGATACTGGAAAAGCTTATCCGGAAAAAGGTTACAGCTGTCGCCCTGGAAAAAATCAAGGACAGTAATGACGTTATGCCTGTTGTGGAATCGATGAGCGAGATAAACGGAGTAACCTCCATTCTGGTTGCATCGGATTACCTCAGCAACCACCTTGGAGGCAAGGGAGTCCTGCTGGGTGGAATAACCGGCGTCACTCCGACAGAGGTTGTCATAATCGGAGCCAATACCGCCGGCGAATATGCTGCCCGTGCGGCCCTGGGTCTGGGCTCCCAGGTCAGGATCTTCGACAAATCACTTTTTAACCTGAAAAAATTCCAGAACAAGATCGGCCAAAGGCTTCAAACCTCAGTTCTGCATCCCCAGGTTCTGAAAAAGGTATTAAAATCGGCCGATGTTCTTATAGGCGCCATAGAACTGGAAGATCTGCGTCCGAGATATTACATCACCGAAGATATGGTGAAAACCATGAAAAAAGGAGCAGTAGTTATCGATCTCAGCATCGATCGCGGCGGCTGTATCGAAACAACCGAATGCAGGCCACTTCGCGATCCGGTGTATGAAAAACATGGCGTAATCCATTTTTCCGCCTGGAACCTGCCTTCAAGAATGGCACGTACGGCATCAATCGCACTAAGCAATATCTTCAATCCGCTCTTTCAGAATTTTGCAGAGTCCGGGGGCATAACCCAACTGCTAAAAAATGACCCGGGGATCCGCAACGGAGTCTATCTTTTCAATGGCATTCTTACAAATGAAACACTGGGTCAGAAATTCGGGATGATATCCAAGGACCTTAATTTACTTATTTCGGCCTTCTGAGAAAAAAGCCGTGCCTGAATAAAACCAGATAAGTCAACCTCCGGGGCGAATAGCCAAATTCCTGCCTCAAGGATAATCATAAACAGCTTCCCATGGTCAGATAAATGTCATTGACACTCTTTTTCCGTCGGAAGTGATTCTGGCATTCCTTCCTATGTAAAACGCCCTGTTATCGGGAATATGACCGGCAGGGAAATCAAAAACAACCGGAAAAGAGAACTCACGAACAGCATCCTTTATTACTTCTTCCGGAGTAATGCCCCATGATATTTTTGTATCTTCCATCCTGTCGAGACCGCCGACAATCAGACCTTCAATACGGCCAAGCTTGCCTGCAAGTTTCAGCGATGAAATCATCCTGTCGAGATGATACAGATACTCTCCCGTATCCTCAATAAAAAGTATCCTGCCCCTGGTTCTGGGCTCTGCCCTGGTGCCGATAAGACTGTAAATCAATGATAAGTTACCCCCGGTCACTTCACCGGTCATTTCCCTGAACCTGTAAGTCCTTCCCGTCCAGCTGATCGTTGTATTGCCTCCGAATAAAACATTGTGCAGTGAAACAAAAGTCTCATCTGTCTTACCGCTTTCGTAATAATTGAGCGGCATCTCTCCATGAACCGAGACAATGCCGCATACTTCATTAAGCCACATGTGAATAACTGTTATATCGCTGAAACCGACAAACCATTTGGGGGATCTTTTCAACGGTGCGAAATCCGTTTTCCCGATGATTCTTAATGTGCCGTAACCTCCCCTGGAACAGAAAACTGCCTTAACCGCCGGATCATCAATCATAATCTGGAGGTCACTGGCTCGTTCTTCATCCGTGCCGGCAAAGGGCCCCCATCTTTTAAGCAAATTCCTGCCCGGAACAACCTTCAGTCCCCATTCTTCCAGGAAGGCAACTGCCTTGCCGGCTTTGTCCTCATCAATGGCCCATGCAGGCGATATGAGACCAACCTTATCACCCTTCTTCAGCAGCAGAGGTTCAATCTTATTCATTGGCATAATAAAATCTTATCTCATGTAAAAATAACTCATAATGCTACCTGATCCAAGTCCTGAAATAAACATTATCTTTGAACAATTTTTTTGAAACGATAAATCAGATTCGGATGATGAAGCCTGACAGGTTTTAAGAATGAAAAAACAGGATTACTTTTTTAAAACACAGGTTCCGTTTAACAATTAACAATTCTCCTCACCCATGAAAAGTTTTAAAAGGCACCTGATTACTTCTGCCCTGCCCTATGCCAACGGCCCCTTACACATAGGTCATCTGGCGGGTGTTTATGTACCTTCTGACATTTATACCCGGTATCTCAGGCTAAAAGGTCAGGATGTTCTTTCAATATGTGCGTCGGATGAACATGGTGTACCCATAACACTTAAGGCCCGTACGGAAGGAATAACGCCGAAGGAGGTTGTAGACAGGTACCATGAACTCAACAAGAAGGCTTTTGAGGATTTTGGAATCGCGTTTGACATTTATTCCCGTACATCAAACAAGGTACACTATGAAACAGCTTCGGACTTTTTTCTCACTCTGTACAATAAAGGCGAATTTACCGAAAAAGTAACGGAGCAATATTACGACGAGGAAGCAGGCTGTTTCCTGGCCGACAGGTATATTGTGGGAACCTGCCCGCAATGCGGTAATGAAAACGCCTATGGAGATCAGTGTGAAAAATGCGGTACGTCCCTGAGTCCAACGGAACTTATCAACCCTCACTCCACAATAAGCGGAAGCAAACCCGTTCTCAGGGAAACTCTCCACTGGTACCTTCCTCTCGACAAGTATGAGGGTTGGCTCAGGGAGTGGATACTTGAGGGACACAAGGAATGGAAGACCAATGTTTACGGGCAGTGCAAGTCGTGGCTCGAACAGGGCCTTCAGCCAAGGGCGGTGAGCCGTGATCTCGACTGGGGCATTCCCGTGCCGGTTGACGGAGCCGGTGGAAAAGTCCTTTACGTATGGTTCGATGCGCCCATTGGTTATATCTCTGCAACCAAGGAGCTTACCCCTGAATGGGAAAAATACTGGAAAGATCCTGATACAAAACTGATCCATTTTATCGGTAAAGACAATATTGTATTCCACTGTATCATATTCCCGGCCATGCTCAAGGCGGAGGGATCGTTTATTCTGCCGGAAAACGTACCAGCAAACGAGTTTCTTAATCTGGAAAATGACAAGATTTCAACTTCACGCAACTGGGCAGTATGGCTCCATGAATATCTTGAGGAATTTCCGGGCAAACAGGATGTACTTCGTTACGTTCTCTGCACAAACATGCCTGAAACAAAAGATAGTGATTTCATGTGGAAGGACTTTCAGGCCAAAAACAACAATGAACTGGTTGCCATACTGGGTAACTTTGTAAACCGCTCCCTTGTCCTGACGAATAATTATTTCGGAGGCATCGCACCGGCTCGAAGCAAAACAGACGATTACGATGAGAAGGTACTTTCGGAAATTGAGCGGATCAGGAATAATATCGAACCCAGCCTCGAATCATTCAGATTCAGGGATGCACTCAGGGAAGCAATGAATCTGGCCAGGCTGGGGAACAAATACCTGGCTGATACAGAACCATGGAAGATCCATAAGTCGGATCCTGAGAAAGTTAAAACCATTATCAATATTGCCCTCCAGATAACTGCCAATCTGACCATCATCCTCGAACCATTTCTTCCTTTTACCACTAAGAAGCTGAGAGGATGGCTGAACTGCGGAAAATTCAGCTGGGCAGAAGCGGGCAGAAGTGACCTTATTCCTCCCGGACATGCAATAAAAAAACCCGGGCTTCTTTTTGAGAAAATTGAAGATGACGTTATTGAAAAGCAGATAAACAAGCTCAGGGCTTCACTGAAGACCAATAACGATACCGGTACTACAGTAATTCCTCCAAAGGAAACGGTATCATTTGATCTTTTCTCGCGTATCGACATAAGAACGGCCACGGTCCTGGAAGCCGAAAAAGTACCCCGTACGACTAAGTTGCTAAAACTCACCATTGATACCGGAATCGATACCCGTACAATTGTTTCGGGAATAGCTGAATATTTTCAGCCCGATGATCTTGTAGGAAAACAGATCTCTATCGTTGCAAACCTTGAGCCCAGGAAAATAAAAGGAATTGAATCCAAAGGAATGATACTGATGGCCGAAGACAGCGGGGGGAAATTGGTTCTGGTATCACCGGCTGAGAAAACCGGTAACGGAAGTATTATTAAGTAGGCCTCTTTTTAGTTATCCAGACCCCAGGGAATTTTCTTGAAAGACTGTCTTTTTTCGATATCGCTATTCCAATATTGCTGCATTTCATTGCGTTGACCCTGAAAAAGCCGTTGGAAGCCCGTATAATCTCCGGATCGAACCCTTCCTCCCTTAGCAAATCAATATGGGAAAGTGCATTCTCTTCCGATTTGAAACTGCCCGTAATTATGTAATAAACATTCTGTCCTGTTTCAACTTCCGGGATTTCATCATTTGCAGGCCCAGTCTCAGGAACCGGAGCGTCCGGTGTGATATTTGCAGAGATTTCTTCAACTGCAGGGGTATTTGCTGAATGGTCGTTGTCTATGGCATTTCTGTTATTTTCAAACTCGGCAGTAACCAGGGGATTCAGTGTTACAGATTCAACCCCGCTTTTCCTGCTGTACTGATCTTTAAGAGGTACGATGACCAGGAGTGCAACTATCGGAATCATAATGGCTGCACGCACAAGATTTTTCACAACTGAAGTTCTTCTAACAGGATCCCTGTCAATATGCCTGCTGACGCGTTTCCTTACATCATATCCTTTATAATGGCCCATGTGAAACGATTCAAGGCCATAGGAGCCGAGATAATAGTTCAGATTGGCCTCAGGTTCAAACTGGATACTGTTTTCGTGATTAAGGGAAAACGTCCCAAGATGATCAAATACCACCGTTTCTCCTTTTGCCAGCCTGCTCCTGACATTCCTGACAAAATCCTCAACATTCCGCCTGGAGTCACCGTAATTCAATCCGGCAGCCATTGAAATCTTACCTACCAGAAGTCCGTCATTGTGATCAAGATTTCTGTTAAAGGTTATCTGCCTTACAGGGGGGCTGAATGTACCCATGGTCCGGTCGATCCTGGCAGGCGAATAATTGCCTATAAATCCTCCGAAGCCCGGAACAATGACGCAATCGTAACTGAACAACAATTCCCTTATGAATGCTTTTATATCCAATTGTTCATGTTTTCAACGTGGATAAAATTAAGACTAATACCCATGATCATCCTAATAAAAAGCCTGCATGTTATTAACACAGTTTGAACCATTCATCATTGAGTTTTCAAACATTATCCGGCAATGAAAGTGAGAAACTGTTTCATCCGAAAGCCGGTGAAAAATATTATATTCGTAGCTAAAAACTGTTTCCGATGCGTGAAATTCAGATGGTCGACCTGAGAGCCCAGTATGAAAATCTAAAGGATGAAATTGACAGGGCCATACAGGCAGTTCTGCAATCAACAGCTTTTATAAAAGGGCCTGAAGTCGGAATGTTTGAGGATGAGTTGAAAGAATATTCCGGGGCCCGGCATGTTGTTTCCTGTGCCAACGGGACCGATGCACTTCAGATTGCCATGATGTCGCTGGGGCTGAATCACGGGGATGAAGTTATTACCACTAATTTTACGTTTGTAGCAACAATTGAGGTACTTGCTCTTCTCGGCCTGAAACCGGTCATTGTTGATCCTGATCCCGGAACCTTCAATATTTCACCTGACTCAATCAGGAAAGCCATCACTCCCCGAACGAGGGCAATTATTCCAGTTCATCTTTTTGGACAATGCGCCGATATGGAAAGTATATTGAGCATTGCAGCCGGCCATAATCTTTTTGTAGTTGAAGATGCTGCACAGGCAACAGGCGCCCGTTTTATTTTCAGCAACGGGAATGTGAAAAAAGCAGGAACGATCGGAACCATAGGCACAACCTCCTTCTTCCCTTCCAAAAACCTGGGTTGTTACGGCGATGGCGGTGCCCTGTTTACCGATGATGATGAACTGGCAGGAAAAATAAGAAGCATTGCCAACCATGGCATGAAAATCAGGTATCATTACAATTATGTTGGAATCAATTCCAGGCTGGATACGCTTCAGGCTGCAATATTAAGGGTGAAGCTGAGGCATCTTGACAGTTATAATGAAGCCAGGAGGCATGCAGCCGATTACTATGACAAAGCTTTCAAGGAGTGCCAGGACATCATGGTTCCCCTGAGAAGCAGCTTTTCCTCCCATATATTCCACCAGTATACCCTAAAAGTAAAGGGCGGTAAAAGGGATGAACTGAAAAGATACCTCGGTGAAAGGGGAATACCATCGATGATATATTATCCGGGGCCGCTACACATGCAGAATGCTTACCGCTACCTGGGTTACGGTGAAAATGATTTTCCGGTAACAAACTCCCTTTGCAGGGAAGTTCTTTCCCTACCGGTACACACTGAAATGGACCGTGAACAGCTTGAATATATTACCGGATGTGTGCTGGAGTTTTTTAACAATAACTGAATATGGAAAAAGAATATTTTGCCCATGAGACAGCCGTAATTGATGAAGGCTGCAAGATTGGCAGGGGAACTAAGATCTGGCATTTCAGTCATGTTATGTCGGGTTCGGAAATAGGAGACAATTGCAATATAGGCCAGAACGTGGTCATTTCACCCGGGGTAAAGCTTGGAAGAAATGTAAAGGTACAGAACAATATTTCCGTATATACCGGGGTTATTTGTGAAGATGATGTATTTCTCGGACCATCGGCGGTCTTCACAAACATAGTAAACCCCAGGAGTGCAGTTGCAAGAAAGGATCAGTATGTTAAAACAATTGTGGAAAAGGGGGCAACAATAGGGGCCAATGCAACCATTGTCTGCGGAAACAGAATCGGCAGGTTTGCATTTATAGGGGCCGGCGCCGTAGTAACCAGGGATGTTGCACCCTACGCACTCGTTATGGGCAATCCTGCAAGACAAAAAGGCTGGATGAGTGAATACGGACACAGGCTGGATTTTGATAACACCGGCACTGCTTCATGTCCCGAAAGCGGTGAGAAATACATTCTGAAGGATGGAATGGTAACAAAAATTATTGAACAGGCACCCTCTGCGGAAATAAAATAACTGATGGACTCATCTTCGAAAAATTTTGGACTCATTGGTGTGGCAGGATTTGTAGCTGTCCGGCACCTGAAAGCTATCAAGGATACTGGTAACAATCTTCTCGCCAGTCTGGACAAATTCGATTGTGTAGGACTTCTTGACGGATATTTCCCGCAGAGCGATTTTTTTGTGGAATTTGAAAGATTTGACAGGCATCTGGACAAACTAAAAAGAGCAGGTACAAAAATTGATTATGTAAGTATATGCTCTCCCAATTACCTGCATGATTCCCATATCCGTTTTGCACTCCGGCATCAGGCAGTTGCCATCTGTGAGAAGCCCCTTGTCCTGAATCCATGGAACATTGATGCCCTCCAGGAAATTGAAAAAGAAACCGGCCGCAAAATATACACAGTACTGCAGTTACGTCTGCATCCGAAAATAGCCGAGCTTCGGGAGAAGATCCGGAACGGCCCGAAAGACAAGATTTACGACATTGATCTGTCGTATATCACGAGCCGCGGTAACTGGTACCACATCTCATGGAAAGGAGATATTCAAAAATCCGGGGGAGTGGCCACAAATATCGGAATTCATTTCTTCGATATGCTTGGCTGGATCTTTGGTGATACCACGAAAATAATTGTGCATGTTTCCGAGCCAAATAAGGCTGCCGGCTATATTGAGCTGGAAAAAGCACGGATAAGATGGTTTCTGAGTATCGACTATAATGATTTGCCCGCGGAGGCAAAAAAGTCAGGAAAGCGGACTTACAGATCAATAACGGTTGAAGGTGAGGAAATAGAGTTCAGTGAAGGATTTGGTGATCTGCATACGGCAACTTACAGGGAAATTCTTGCCGGCAGAGGCTTCGGCCTTAATGAGTCGCGACAGTCGATAATAACAGCCTTTACAATACGTAACTCAAAACCTGTAGGTCTTGTAGGAGAATATCATCCATTATTGCAAGCACATAATAATCTTTAAAATGTACGATAAACTATAAAAAAGAGACAAAACACACTCTGATAGGTTTGGGCCGCTTTCCATAAAATTATTTGAGCAGGTTCATTACATGCAAGAGGGTAAACACGGGAAAGGAGAACACATCATTCATTAGCTCTGAAAATGGAAGTTTTTTCAAAGAAGATATTATCAACATAAGGAGTCTGGAGATGTATGACTGAATCAAGGAAATGGATGATTCCGGAACAGATATTGACATAATGGATCCAAATGTCTGGACGCGTGAGATGAAGGAGAAAACGGACCTGATCTGGAAATAGCTTTCGAGGGTAAATATTATTGGTTATCCTGGCTGTGAACCGCAAGGAATATATAAAATATGTATGCATCATTCCCGTTTAACGAAAATGGAATAGTAGTTGACAATAAAAGAGTATACTCAAGGAGAGAATTGAAAATCATACTTACTTGCACCTTCAGTTAATGAAAGAAAAAATTTTAGTCACCGGGGGAACCGGATATATAGGGTCCCATACTGTCGTTGAACTGATCAATGAGGGATTCGGGGTAGTCATTGTCGACAATCTGTACAATTCCGAAGCTGAAGTCGTTGACAGAATTGCACAGATAACCGGTGTAAAGCCCCAACTAGAGGTTTTTGATCTGTGCGACAGGGAAAAGCTGAATTCCTTTTTCGGGAAATACGAAAATCTCTCGGCAATTATCCATTTTGCTGCATACAAGGCTGTTGGTGAATCAGTGAAAAAACCCCTGGATTATTACAGGAACAACCTGCTTTCACTCATCAATCTCCTTGACCTGATGAAACAATACCAGATCCCCCATTTTGTCTTTTCATCGTCATGCACTGTTTACGGACAGCCGGAAAAGCTTCCTGTTACAGAGGATGCTCCAATGCAGCCTGCCGTATCCCCTTATGGTAACACAAAGCAGATATGTGAAGAGATCATCAGGGACACTGTGGTATCGGGAGTCGGAATCAAAGCCATTGCATTAAGATACTTTAACCCCATCGGGGCACATCCTTCCGCCCTAATAGGTGAGCTGCCCCGGGGCATTCCTGAAAACCTGGTACCCTACATTACCCAAACCGCCTATGGATTAAGGGATGAGCTGAAGGTCTTCGGCGATGATTATGACACGCCCGATGGTTCATGCATTCGTGATTACCTCCATGTTGTTGATCTGGCCAAAGCACATGTGACTGCGGTCAGAAGACTGATTGAAGAAAAAAACAAATCCGGCTATGAAGTCTTCAACCTTGGAACAGGTAAGGGAGTATCGGTTTTCGAAGCAATAAATTCCTTTGAAAGAGCCACGGGTGTCAAAGTGAAATACAGAGTCACCGGCAGAAGGCCGGGTGATATCGTGAAAATATGGGCCGACCCATCATATGCCAACAAGGAACTGGGATGGAAAACCATGAGTTCCCTTGATGAATCAATGGAGACTGCCTGGAAATGGGAAAAATATATAAGAAACAAGAAATGAAAATGGGAAAAAGCATACTTATTACCGGTGGTGCAGGTTTTATAGGCTCGCACGTCGTCAGAAGATTCGTAACAAAATATCCTCATTACAGGATAGTCAATGCCGACAAGCTGACATATGCGGGAAATCTTGATAATCTTTCAGATATTGAAAAGTGTTCGAACTACATTTTTGAAAAGGCCGATATAGTTGATAAAAAGACTATCGCGGCCCTTTTTGAAAAATACGGATTTGACGGCGTCATTCACCTTGCGGCTGAATCGCATGTCGACAGATCAATATCCTCACCCGACGAATTTGTTCATACCAATATCGTCGGAACTGTCAACCTTCTCAATGCCGCGATGGCCACATGGAAAAATGACCATAGCGGAAAATTGTTCTATCACATCTCCACCGACGAAGTATACGGTTCTCTTGGAAAAGAGGGAATGTTCACGGAAGAGACTCCCTATGATCCAAGAAGTCCCTATTCCGCATCAAAAGCCAGTTCTGACCATCTTGTCAGGGCATACTGGCATACTTTTGGCATCCCCGTGGTAGTCTCCAACTGTTCAAATAATTACGGACCCAACCAGTTTCCTGAAAAACTCATTCCGCTGGCCATCAACAATATCAGAAACAACAAACCGGTTCCCGTCTATGGAAAGGGCGAGAATATCCGCGACTGGCTTTATGTTGAAGATCATGCCTCAGCAATCGATCTGATTTTTCATCGTGGCACTCCCGGGGAAACATATAATATTGGCGGCAACAATGAATGGAGAAACATTGATCTGATAAAACTGCTATGCAGGATCATGGATCAAAAGCTGGGAAGGCCTGAAGGAACTTCGGAAAAGCTGATAACCTATGTCAAGGACAGACCGGGCCATGATCTCAGGTATGCCATCGATTCATCCAAACTTCAGCGTGAATTTGGCTGGTCGCCCATCCCTGATTTTTCAGAAGGACTTGAAAAGACGGTTGACTGGTATCTTTCAAACACTTTGTGGCTTGAAAGGGTATTGTCGGGTGATTATGAAAAATACTACGACAGGATGTATTCGGGAAGATAGCCCCAATTAGCTGCTGATCCTCCTCATACGCTCAATCAGCTTATCGCCAAGGGAGCTCTTCTGCTTAATATGCTCCTGTATGGCTGCAACCACGGTGTTTGAGTCAAAATCGCCACGCACCTGTTCGAAATCGAGTTTTCTGACTTCCTCGTCACCGTCTATCCCGAAACCAGTCATGGAAGAAATTGTAAACTCCTTCCTTGCATCTTCATACAAAAGCCTGTCGAGGGAAACGACACTTTTCTTCCATCGTTCAACAAGTCGTATCACATCCTCTGAGGTAAATGAAGCCACAGGTTTGCCTACTTCCTCTTCAATCCGTTCACATGCCCAGGTCCATTCCCAGTCATAATAGGATCTGTGCATTTCCCTGAAAACTTCCACAACAGACTCAATGGAGTTTATTTTGTCCGATTCAATATCATCCAGCAGTTCCGAGACTACCTGTTTTGGAGCTATTAACCCGGCAAGGTCAACCCATTCACCCCTGCCTGTCTCCTGATCGGGAGTCAGTCTTCTCCGGAGCTCCTCATTCGATGTGATTTCACCGTCCTCAAGCCTGCTGATTATCGAATTTCCCAGGAATTTATCTATACCGGTTTGATACAATTCTATCCCCCTTTCAAGGGAAGCTTCCTTTATCATCATGTTGTTATAGGTATATGATGCAGAAACTGATCCGGAGACTGTTCTGAGCCTGGTCAGAAGATTTTTTCCTTCGATCATTTTCCTGATAGTGTAGGGACTTAGAAGATTAAAATTCACCTGATCGAGCTTTACCGGATCTTTTCTTCTATCGCGCAAAGGCCATTTTTGTGCATCCCTTATCGTCCCCACGCTTCGCAGATTGATCCCCGGAACAAGGATGCTTTCATCGTTTTTTTCAATAAGATATGAAAATGGCAGTGATGAAGTATCCATGTTCCTGTAATGCCTGCCCATCACAAGGGTATAAGGCCCGATACGTGCCGGCCAGAGCAGATAGGAATCACTGGTTGTTTTGGAACCCCTTTCCATTATACCATGGTGAATGGGACCAAGCTTGTACATGTGGTTGCTTTGGTTAGATCCGCTCCCGGCATTCATGAAGGAAAAAATTCCCGCGATCAGCAGGGTTGATTTATGGTGTGTAACAGTATACGGACCGGCAAATATTGAGCATGCTTCACCATGATAGCCCCCGCAGTTGGCGAAAAAAAGTGAATTTTCGGCCGAATAGTGTTTCCCCAGTACGCAGCCCTGACCAATGAAACATTTATCGATAAGGGTTGATTCGGTAACAATCGATCCTGAACACACGATAAAATGTTCCATGATAACCCCCGGGCCTATAAAAACCGGATCCTCACTGCAACTGTTGACAGATCCGTCATGCAGCCTTATAACACCTTCAATGCGGCTATGCGGTCCGATCTTCACGTTGGTTATGGTCTGGCAATTAAGAATTCTTGAACCATAGCCGATATATCCCGTGTCGGAGCTGACTGACCGGGAATATTCCGAGACCATCTCCTCAATTTTTCTGACAGCCTTTATTCTATGCCTGTAGAGTGCTATTATATAGGCTTCATGGGCAGAAAGCCTGTCCCAAATCTTCACCGAACGCCCCCCCGTTTCATTCAAAACTGCTACTTCAGTTCCGTTGCCAAAGGATGTGACGCCTTCAGTATTCAGCTTTCCGCAGTTTCTGATTATGACCCTGTCATCAATCCTGTAGTTTGCCAGGCAATCTCCGATATTGTTTATATGGGAATCTGACCCTATTGTACAGTTATGGATAGTTGCATTATAAATACCGCATTTGTACTCAATGCCCGATTCATCCGTACAGGATCCCCTGAAGGACCCCAGCCTGTTGTACCCGGAAAAGACAACATTGACACATCTTGACGGATCGAATCCTTCCCTGACCTGTATCTTTGCCCAGTCGCTGCTTTTGCATCCGTTTGCCTTCAGCTGCTCGGCCTCCGGGACCGAGAGGCTCCTGTAATCGTCAGACACATTCATTTTTAAAGGTTTTAATATCATTCAACGGCCCCCGGCCTTACACGGTACCCCGGCTGATCAGCCTCGCGTGGCCAAAGTTCCGGACAACTATATTCAATTTATCAGGGAGTATAAGAATCCGGGCCGGATCAATGATCACCCAGGACTGTTTATACCTGACTTATTTCCCTAAGAACTAATTGAATAATGAACAAGGAAATTTGAAAAATATTGTGAATGGAAACCGGATTCCCGAATTAAATGATAAAATCAGGAGAGTATCTTATCATAAAAATCATTGTATGCGTCGACATAGGTGGATTCATCGTGATAATCCAGATAGGGTTTGTTTACTGATTTTATATGCCGGTACAGTTCGGAATTGATCTCTTCGCTTCCGATAATTATTGCATCTGAGTATTTTATTGCAAGTTTCGAGACGTTAATGAAATCAGGGTTCTTCACCAGTTTCAGGTTTTCCCCGTCCACGCCGTCATATCTAAGTTTATCTGCAAATGTCGGTCTGAACGGAGTTTTAAAACCATTATTATAAACCGAATAAACTATCTTGTAATCATGAAATAAAGGATCATCGCTGTAAATGCTTCTCAGGTATACGGGGACCAGGGATGTCATCCACCCGTGGCAATGCACGATGTCGGGTGCCCACCGAAGTTTTTTTACAGTTTCTATAACGCCCCTGGCAAAAAAAAGTGCCCTTTCATCATTATCCTCGAACTCCTTGCCAGTTGAATCGGCAACAGTATATTTGCGCTGGAAATAATCGTCATTGTCAATAAAATAGACCTGCATTCTTGCAGATTGTATCGAGGCAACTTTAATTATAAGCGGGTGATCGGTATCATCAATTATAAGGTTCATTCCCGAAAGCCGGATCACCTCATGAAGCTGGTTCCTGCGCTCATTAATACTTCCGAACTTCGGCATAAAAGTCCGTATCTCCTTACCTTTTTCCTGAATGTGCTGGGGAAGATACCTTCCGATTTTTGATAATTTTGTTTCAGCCAAGTATGGAGTGATCTCCTGCGAAATGAATAATACCTTCTTGCTTTCCATTTACCTGCCTCGATATACCTATCGTATCCAATTTGCAAAGATACTAATAAAAAATGACAAAATTATCAACATGCTTTGTCGGGTACAAAGCCCCGGATTATTTTTAATAATGTTAAAAAGGGCAGATAATTGTCAATTTTAACTTAGGTTTGCATAATATTCACAGTTTATGAAGGTAATAAGCAAGGCAGAGGAGTTGGAGAAAGCAATAGGCGGTACATTGCTTTCCCCTGTTGGATTTGTTCCTACAATGGGAGCCCTTCATGCGGGGCACCTGTCACTTGTAAACAGGGCAACAGATGAAACTCCTCTTGTAGTTACAAGCATTTATGTCAATCCGACCCAGTTCAATGATCCGAAAGATCTTGAAAATTACCCCAGGACCTTGGAAGAGGACCTTGCTCTTCTTAAAAATCATCTCAGAACTGACGATATTGTTTTTACTCCTTCCGACAGGGAGATTTACCCCGAAAAAGATACCCGGCAGTTTCACTTCGGCAACCTCGACAACGTTATGGAGGCCTTGCACAGGCCTGGTCATTTCAATGGTGTTGCTCAGGTTGTAAGCAGGCTCTTTGCCATTGTCAGGCCCGACATTGCCTATTTCGGGCAGAAGGATTTCCAGCAGCTTGCAGTAATAAGGGAACTGGTCCGACAGACCGGAAACAGGGTCAGGATAGTGGGCTGCCCTATAATCAGGGAAGCTGACGGGCTTGCCATGAGCAGCCGAAACCGCCTGCTGGATCCGGAAATAAGAAAAAATGCAGCGACTATTTTCAAAGCACTGAACTTAGCTTCGGAAAGGTTCAAAAGCAAGGAAATCGCTGAATTAAAAAAAGACGTGAAGGACATGATAGAAAAAATCCCGGGATTTACCGTGGAATATTTTGAGATTGCCGACGACATTGAACTGATTCCGCTAAAAAACAAATCAGAGGTCAGGGAAGGATGCCGTTATTTTGGTTGCATAGCCGTGATGGCCGGAAAGATCAGGCTCATTGATAATATTGAAATCCAGGTATAATCACAAGAAAAAGATAATTAAATTTACGCACTAATCCAATCACCGAAAATATGGTTATAGAGGTTCTGAAATCAAAAATTCATAAAGTAACAGTAACGGAAGCAAATCTGCATTACGTCGGAAGTGTGTCGATTGATGAAGATCTGATGGATGCCTCGGGGATTATTGAAAATGAAAAGGTTCAGGTTCTCAACGTCAACAACGGGGAACGCCTCGAAACGTATGCCATCAGGGGGGAAAGGGGGTCAGGTCAGATCTGTCTCAATGGCCCAGCGGCCAGAAAGGTAGTTGTGGGCGACGTGGTGATAATAATGTCATATGCATTTATGGAACCCGGGGAGGCAAAGTCTTTCAGGCCAGCAATCATATTCCCTGACACTAAAACCAATAAACTGATCTGAATTGAGAAAATCCTTAATTCAAACCATCAAGTTCCTTATATTTCTTGTTATCGGGATAATCCTATTATGGCTGGCATTCCGTAATGTTGAAACTCGGAAGCTTATTGCCGGTCTGCAGGATGCCGATTACAAATGGGTGATCCTTTCGGTCATATTCGGTTTGTTCGCCTACCTAAGCAGGACCAGAAGGTGGGTACTCCTTATAAAACCGCTTGGTTACAACCCATCATTTAAAAACAGTTTTTTTTCCCTCATGACAGGTTATCTGGCAAATCTTGCGTTGCCCCGTCTCGGAGAAATAACACGGTGCGTTGCCCTTGGCAAAAAAGAAAAGATACCAGTTGACCAGCTTTTCGGAACTGTTGTAATCGAACGTACCATCGACCTTATTTCACTCCTTTCCATAACGGTTGCCCTTGTCCTGCAGAGAGGTGAGCAGATAAACCAGTTCCTCAAGGTAAGCATCCTTATACCGCTTCAGCAGAAGGTCTTTTCAATGTTTGGATTTACATGGCTGGTCTGGCTGGTTTTATTGATTGTCATGATCCTTGCACTTTTTCTACTGGTAAAATTCAGACACAGATTACGGAAGATCAGATTCTTTGCAAAAATTATCGATACGGTAAAAGGCTTTGTTAACGGATTGAAAACCATAATACACCTTAAAAACAAATGGGAATTCATTTTCCATACTGTCTTTATATGGTTCAATTACACGCTTATGACATGGATTGTCGTCTATGCAATCGACTCAACGTCTCATCTGACTTTCAGTGACAGCATATTCCTGCTGGTTATAGGAGGGCTGGCAATGTCCGCTCCGGTACAAAGCGGACTGGGAGCTTTCCATTACATAATATCAAGAGGGCTTGCATTTGTGAAAGGCGTGAAAATCGAAGACGGGCTTGTATATGCATTCCTGACTCACGAATCACAGTTGATTTTTGTTGTTATTGTAGGAACAATATCATTTTTCATGATATCCGGAATTCCTCAAAGGAACAGGGAAGACTGAGATCAATAATATCAATCATCTGAACCTCAACCGAATCCCCGGATAAATCTTGTTGATTTTCATACTGGTAAAAACGTTGTTTAAAATTATATTTATCATTCTGCAGGAGCAGGTATAAAAAAGATCATGGCCAGGACCAAAACAACATTTATATGCCAGAACTGCGGTGCGGAATCTCCTAAGTGGATAGGCAGATGTCCGTCATGCAGGGAATGGAACACATATCATGAGGAGGTGGTCGTTCCCGCATCTTCCCGCAACAGTGTAATGCCTTCAGGAATTGAGAAGAGGAAACCCGAGCTTCTCGACAATATTGTTTCGGATGAGAAAAACAGAAGCAAGACAGGAATAACCGACCTGGACAGGATACTTGGAGGAGGAATGGTTGCCGGATCACTGATATTGCTGGGAGGAGAACCGGGGGTCGGTAAATCAACCCTTGCACTTCAGCTTGCCCTTTCAATAAAGGGGAAAAGTGTTTTGTACGTCTCAGGCGAAGAAAGTGAAGAACAGATCAGCCTCAGGGCTAAACGGCTTAAGGGCAGCGGTTCGGATTGCTACATTTTTGGTGAAACCGATCTTGAGAACATACTTCTTCATGCAGAAAGCCTCAAACCCGGCCTGATAATCATCGACTCCATTCAGACCATCAGGACCGGTATGCTTGAATCATCAGCCGGTTCGGTTTCTCAGGTAAGGGAGAGTGCTGCACAGCTGCTCAAATATTCCAAGATTTCAGGTATTCCTGTTTTTATCATCGGACATATTACCAAAGATGGCACCCTGGCCGGGCCAAAGATCCTTGAACATATTGTCGATGTTGTCTTGTATTTTGAAGGTGACAGCAACTACGTCTACCGCATTCTCAGGTCAGTCAAAAACAGATTCGGATCAACTTCGGAACTTGGTATATTCGAGATGATGGAGAGCGGATTAAAAGGGGTGGCGAATCCTTCAGAGATGTTTATCAATCAGCATGATGAACCTCTGAGCGGAATTGCGATCGCTGCCACTATCGATGGACTACGGCCCTTCCTGATCGAAACACAGGCCCTGGTAAGTTCAGCTGTATATGGCACCCCGCAAAGAAGCTCCACCGGATTTGATATCCGCAGGCTGAACATGCTGCTGGCGGTACTTGAAAAAAGAGCCGGATTCAGACTGGCTGTCAGGGATGTATTTCTTAACATAACTGGCGGAATCAAAGTTGATGACCCTGCAATCGATCTGGCAGTAGTAAGCGCCATCCTGTCCTCCAATCTCGATGTTCCACTGGACAAGGATGTTTGTTTCGCAGGCGAGATAGGACTGTCAGGTGAGATAAGACCAGTTTCAAGAATTGACCAGCGAATCAGGGAAGCATCAAAGATGGGATTCAGAAAAATATGTATTTCAGGTTTCCACAGGAACATCGGGCACAGGCACGGTGAGATAGAAATTCTAACTGCAGGGAAGGTAGAAGCCCTGATCAGATTGCTTTTCGGCTGACAAAATGCAAACCGTCACGGAGGAGATATTTCAGAACCAAACAGGGAATGTCTTTCCGGCGTGATTCAATATCTTTCCCTTTTATAATTAAGCCGCCTGGAACTTTCCCTTTTTACTTTCTCACAATCAAGTTCGATGCTGAAATTGGCAGGACGTTCAAATTCATTTGCTTCCAGAATACCAAACTGGGGATCGGCATAAACTTTTTTCAGGAACAGTGCAAAAATCGGCAGAGCCATATTGGCACCCTGTCCTTCTCCAAGGGTTTCGAAATGGATCGCCTGATCTTCCCATCCGCTCCATACCCCTCCTACAAGATCGGGGGTAATTCCCATAAACCAGCCGTTGGAATGATTCTGGGTTGTACCGGTCTTCCCTCCTATCTGGTTCATCAGGTTATAAACCCTCCTGATCCTGTTGCCTGACCCGTTGAGAACCACTCCCCTGAGGAGATCGAGCATTAGATAAGCCTGCTCTTCACTTAAAACCTCTTCAATCATTGGAGTGAACCGTGAAATCACGTTCCCGTTCTTATCCTCTATCCTTGTAACATACATAGGCCTTATATACACACCCTTGTTGGCGTAGGTTCCGTATGCTCCAACCATCTCCTCAAGCTTGATATCAGAAGTTCCCAGGAAGATTGAGGGAACCGGATCGATGTAACTTCTGATCCCCATTCTCTTCATAAGATCAGTGACAGCCGAAGGACTGAACTGCTCCATAAGCCAGGCTGATATATAGTTTTCAGACTGAGCAAGTCCCCATTTAAGTGTAACCATCTTGCCATGATATTCCTTTGGTCCCGAGCTTCTTGGGATCCAGGGAACAGAATCGCCCGGGATATCGAAGGAACGGGGAATATTTTCCACCTCATAGCATGGGGAATAACCATTTTGCATCGCAATGGTGTACAAAAAAGGTTTAATTGTACTTCCAACCTGCTTTCTCTGCTGTGTTACCGCATCCCATTTAAAATATCTGAAATCAGGTCCTCCGACATAGGCTTTTACATAACCGGTATGAGGATCTTCAACCAGAAATGCGGACCGGATGAAATATTTATAATAACGGACCGAATCATATGGGGTCATTACCGTATCCCTTTCCCCCTTCCATGAAAACACCCTCATTTTTACAGGAGTATTAAATGCCAGCATTATAGAATCTTCCGGAACGCCGCGTGCTTTCATCACATAATATCTGTCGCTCTCCTTCAGAGACCTCATTATAAGTTCTTCAACTTCCTTTTTTGAAATGTCGTTCGAATAGGGCGGATTCCTGAATGATTTGGCTCTCCTGTAAAATCCGGGCTGCACATCCTTCGACAGATGTTCCCGCAATGCTTCTTCGGCATACAGCTGCATCCGGGAATTTATTGTAGTATAGATTTTGAGGCCATCCCTGTATATATCATAATTTGAGCCGTCGGGTTTGCGGTTTTTATTGCACCAGCCATATAACGGATTGTTCTCCCACTCCCACAGCGCATCACGGTACGAAGACTCACGCTCATATCTGTTAATGTCCGGCTCAGGTCTGCGCATGGTATTCCTCAGGTATTCCCTCAGATATGTTGCAAGCCCGGTATTATGATCCTCAAGATGGAAATCGGTTTCAATGGGCAGCTGTTTTACCGAGTCTATTATTGCAGGATTTATATAGCCATACTTAGCCAGCTGGGAAAGTACCACGTTCCTCCGTTTCACCATCAGATCATAATTCCTGACAGGATTATATCTTGCAGAATTTTTCAACATCCCGACAAGAACGGCAGCCTCCTGAAGGTTCAGGGAATCGGGTGTGGTGTTGAAGTATACCCTTGCAGCCGATCTGATGCCGATAGCATTATACAAAAAGTCGAACTTATTCAGATACATTGCGATGATCTCCTCCTTTGTATAGCTGCGCTCAAGCTTAATTGCAGTCTGCCATTCCTTGAACTTTGTCACACCAAGCCTGATATTTCTCACGAAAGCTGATATTTTTGCCGTATCCCTCGGATACAGCTGCTTAGCAAGCTGCTGGGTAATTGTGCTTCCGCCCCCGGTATTCTGCCCGAGAAGAATAGTCCGTACTATTGTACGGCCAAGACCCCTGACATCAATACCCGAATGACGGTAATATCTTATATCCTCGGTTGCAATCAGCGCATCAACTAGATAAGGTGACAAATCCTTGTATTCCGTCCATGTCCTGTTTTCAATGCTTATTTTGCCCAAAAGAACCCCGTCCTCGGAAAAGACCTCTGCCGCAAGATAATATTCAGGGTTCTCAAGTTCCCTGAATGATGGCATAGGCCCCAGCTTTCCCCTGGAAATCAGAAGAAACAAAAGAAATATTACAATAAACGGTACGGTAAACAAGCACCAGAACCAGACTATGTATTTTCGGTCGGGGTTTGTGCTTTTCATTCAACTTTAATTTGCCGCAAAAATAGCAATTATAAAAGAATCTTGACGGTAAATTTTGAAGTTTGCCCCTTAAATGATTTACTTTGTCGTGTTTTTAACAGAAAAATCCATACCGGTAATGATAGAAAATCTGGTCATTGTGGAGTCGCCGGCGAAAGCAAAAACATTAGAGAAATTCCTGGGAAAAGATTTCCGTGTTGTTTCCAGTTTCGGTCATATAAGGGATCTTGCAAAGAAAAACCTTGGGATAGATATCGTCAACAATTTTTCCCCCGAATACGAAATACCCAAAGACAAAGTAAAGATTGTCAATGATCTGCGAAAGGCTGCCGGTGAATCCAGAATTATCTGGCTTGCCTCCGATGAGGACCGGGAGGGTGAGGCGATTGCCTGGCACCTGGCTTCCGTTCTCAACCTGGATCCGGCTTCTACAAGGAGGATCGTATTCCATGAAATTACAAAAGATGCAATTTCCAATGCCGTCCTGAATCCGCGGCAGATTGACATGAATCTTGTCAATTCCCAGCAGGCCAGGCGTATTCTTGACAGGATAGTCGGTTTTGAGATTTCACCGGTCCTGTGGAAAAAGGTCCAGCCTGCCCTTTCTGCCGGAAGGGTTCAGTCGGTTGCTGTCAGACTGATTGTAGAGAGGGAAAGGGAAATAATATCTTTCAAGACGGAATCTGCTTTCCGGGTAACGGGCTTGTTCCATCCTGAAACGGCAGAGGTTCAGGAAAACAATCTCATCAGGGCCGAAGCCTCAAAGAAGTTCCGTGATGAAAAAGATGCAGAAGCTTTCCTGAAGCACTGTATCCCTGCCAAATTCAGGGTTTCAGGGATCACCGTCAAACCGGGTACACGATCGCCCGCACCTCCGTTTACCACCTCAACGCTTCAGCAGGAAGCATACAGGAAGCTGGGCTTCTCAGTTGCACAGACCATGACAGTTGCACAGAAGTTATATGAAGCGGGGAAAATAACCTACATGAGAACCGACTCCACGAATCTTTCCAGGCTGGCACTTGCAAAGTCGAAGGAAGTTATCGTTGCTGAATACGGAGAGAAATATTCAAAAACCAGGCAGTTCAAGACCAGATCGAAAACTGCACAGGAAGCTCATGAAGCTATCCGACCCGCTTATCCCGAAGCCCAGACAATAACAGGAAGCCAGAATGAAAAAAAGCTGTATGAACTTATCTGGAAAAGGACCATAGCATCACAAATGTCGGATGCCGAAATTGAACGCACCACCATACTGATCGGAATGAACAATTCACCTGTTACATTCACTGCCACAGGTGAGGTGATAAAATTCGACGGATTCCTCAGGCTTTATTCTGAATCAACTGATACTGAAAACGGGGATGACGAAAAACATATATTGCCAAGGGTGGAAAAAGACATGAATCTTCTCTATAACACTATCACCGCCACCCAGAAATTTACATCCCCCCTGCCCAGGTATACCGAAGCCAGCCTTGTCAAAAAGCTTGAGGAACTCGGAATCGGGCGTCCTTCCACATATGCTCCTACAATCTCAACCATTCAGAACAGAGGATATGTAATACGGGGAGACCGGCCGGGAGAAAAACGCCAGATAAAGGTACTTACTCTTTCCGGAGACCGGCTCACATCATCAATCCGTTCAGAGGCAGCGGGAAAAGAAAAATCAAAACTGTTTCCCCAGGATATAGGTATGATTGTAAATGATTTTCTTGTTGAAAATTTTCCCGATATCGTCGATTATAATTTTACCGCCGGGATAGAGGAACAATTCGACAAGATTGCGGAAGGCAGGCTGAAATGGACCGGTATGCTTGACAAGTTCTACCCTGTATTCCATAAGAAGGTGACCGACACCCTGGAGAAAAAGGATCGTAAAAAAGGGATCCGCGTCCTTGGCAATCATCCGGAAACGGGTGAGAAAGTATCGGTAAAAATGGGAAGATTCGGACCCGTTGCCCAGATTGGTGATTCAGACACGGGTGAAAAACCCAGGTTTGCAAGCCTTCTGAAGAATCAGCTTCTTGAAACGATAACCCTTGAAGAGGCTCTTAACCTGTTCCGCCTGCCAAGGTCGCTGGGCATTCACGAAGGTGATGAAATGATCGCCGGTACAGGCAGGTTCGGACCCTTTATCCGCTACAGGAATAAATTCTACTCCCTGAAAAAAGGCGTTGATGACCCATACACGGTAACTCTCGAAAGAGGTGTGGAAATTATCAGGGAGAAAAACGAATCAGACAGTAAGAAGGTTCTGAAGGATTTCGGGGATGTGCTTTTACTTAATGGCAGATATGGTCCGTATCTTTCCCGCGACAGGAAGAATTACCGCCTGCCGAAGGGTAGTGATCCTGAAAAAATGACAAGAGAAGATTGTATCAGGATAATAGAAGAAACTGAAAAGAAACAGAAAAGAACCTGAACCAGATGCTGGACCTTAAAGATTACTTCGATCCCGTAAGCATTGATGAGCCGGAATTCCTGAACATGACTTCCAATGCAGGTTTTCCGCACAATATTTCCATCCACACCGAAAACGACAGAATCAATCCTGGCGAGAGATTCAAGGTAGTTCTTATAGGCGTACCCGATGGACGGAATTCACCAAACCCCGGTTCAGACAAAGCTCCGGATGCCATAAGACAGCAGCTTTACAACCTGGCAAAAATCCCGGGAAAAATCAAAATCGCCGACCTTGGGAACATGAAACAGGGGATGGCTTTCAATGATACGATTGCGGGACTCACCGATATTCTTGTCTTTTTTATGCGCGAAAACATATTTCCGGTCATAATCGGGGGCAGCAGCGCACTGATAACAGCAATTGACAGGTCAATGTCGGTGCTGAAAAAGAAATATACAATGATCTCCGTGGATCCAAGAATCGATTTCACCAGCGAAACAGGGGCCTTTAGTTCATCTTCGTACCTCAATGACATTACACGGGCCCACAACAGGACCATGGAACATTTCATCAATATCGGATACCAGACTTACCTCAATGATCAGCAGGTTCTAAACCGTTTTGCCAGGAACAACTCAGAGCTTGTAAGGATTGGAGATGTGCGTCAGGCGATCTATCTGACCGAACCTCTTTTCAGGGATTCCGAAGCAGCCCTGTTTGACATTTCCTCGGTAAGGCAGTCAGATGCCCCGGGAACCGCGATCCCCTCACCGAATGGATTTTATGGCGAAGAGATATGCCTGCTTGCCCGGTATGCAGGTATTTCTGACAGACTCAAAGTTTTCGGCCTTTTCGATGTTAATCCGGAATTTGATGTCAGAGGCCAGACAACAGGCCTCGCTGCGCAGATTCTGTGGTTCTTCCTTGAAGGATTTTCACAGAAACAGTATGAGACTCCTGCACTGAGTGACACTAATTCGGGACGCTTTATAAAATATCATGTGAGGGTAAAAGATCTTGAAGAAGACCTGATTTTCGTCAAGAGCAATTATACCGAACGATGGTGGATTGAACTTACTGACATCAATTCCGGCAAGGTCTATATAGCCTGTTCCCATGAAGATTACCTGAAAGCCAACAAAAATGAGCTGCCTGACAGGTGGGTAAAAGCAGTTGAACGGATTAAATCCTGAACCATAAAATTTATTCCTTTTTTCATCGTTATTTTTTCAGCCAGGAATAGCATCTGACAATGATGTTCCCGTTGAAACAGAATACAATATAGTTTATAACTAAATACAGCCAGATTTGGTTGCAAAGTAGAATTTTATTTACTTTACCGGTTCAATAAATGGGCTTATTCATTCTTTTGCGAATTGAAAAAACTGTATTTCATATTTTTGATTTTAGTAGTTTTTCAGGTCTGCGGATTTTCCCAGCAGGATGCTCTGACCAGCAATTATATGTTCAATACCCTGACGTATAACCCGGGATTTGCCGGCATTCCGGGAATGGCATGTGCAACTGCCGTTAACAGGCAGCAATGGGTTGGATTTAAGGGAGCCCCCGCAACCACCCTTTTCAATGTCAGTGCACCCATTGCACCGTTCAAGATAAATAGCGGGGCAGGATTGATGGTCAAGAGTGACAAAATCGGTTTTGAAAGAGATATCAGTCTGGCACTTAACTACTCATATCATATGGAGCTTGGCCAGGGAACCCTGGGGATAGGTATCAGTGCCGGAATGTTCAACATGACCCTTGACCCGGTCTGGAAAATACCGGAAAGCGATATTTTCACACCTCCCTCAGGCGATCCGTTGATCCCCGAGAGTAAGGAAAGCAGTCTGGCCTTCGATGCAGGATTAGGTCTTTATTACAAAGCCGAAAAGTATTATGCCGGTTTATCAGTTACACATATAAACCAACCCAACATCAAGTTCTCGAAAGGAATTACATATTTAAGCAGGCATTATTATTTTACAGCAGGGTATATTCTGCAATTGCCAAGTCCATCCCTGGAATTGCTGCCTTCGGTCTATACCATGACTGACGGAAAAGTTCTCCAATTTTCAGCAACTTCCCTGATACGATACAATAAAAAGATATGGGGCGGCGTTTCTTACAGACCCGGAGATGCGTTTGCAGCAATACTGGGAATAGAATTATCAAATGGAATAAGAGTAGGATATGCGTATGATTTTCCGGTCACGGACATTATCAGGAATACAAGCGGATCCCATGAATTTATGGTCAGTTATTGCTTCGACATCAGCCTGGGCAAAAGTCCCATGCGATATAAAAGTATCAGGTTTTTATAATAAATTTTTGAATTAAACGTACTTGCATAAAATCCTATAGCAATATGAAAAAGGTAATTTTTTCAGCTCTGATTACAATAGTAGTGTTAAGCGGCTGCGGCTCATCAAATACCGGAGAGCTGACGGGCATTGCAGGGAGAAAGAACTTTTTTGAGCCTGAGCCTTTTGAGATGGCATTTATTCCAGCAGGAAGCTTCGAGATGGGGCCAAGCGACCAGGATGCCGTCTTCGCCGCGAACACAATCTCAAAAACCGTAACGGTTGATGCATTTTGGATGGATCAGACTGAAATAACAAACAACAAATACCGTCAGTTTGTTTATTATGTCCGCGATTCCATTCTCCGTACAAATCTGGGCAATGCAGGGGTTCCAAACAGGAATTATTTCATGGTTGACAGGGAAGGCAACGTCATTGAACCAAACGTGATCAACTGGAATGAAAGGATTGATCCGAGGGAAGAGACTACTGCAGCAGTTCTCGAGGAGATGTATTATCCTCCTGAGGAAAGGTTCAACAGCAAAAAGCAGATTGATATCAGAAAACTGAACTATTCCTATTTCTGGGTTGATTATCAGCAGGCTGCAAAGGCAAGGTACGTTCACGATTATGCAAACAATACCGGAAAATATGAGGGCTATGTAACCAATCCTGATGGTTCCAGGACAGAAGTGAAAGACCGTTCCTCTTTCATAAAACGCAATGTGATAAACATTTATCCCGATACGCTTTGCTGGATAAGGGATTTTACATACTCATTCAATGACCCCCAGGCCGATCTTTATTTCTGGCATCCTTCATTTGATGACTATCCTGTGGTTGGTGTATCATGGGTTCAGGCAACAGCTTTCAGCAGATGGAGAACCGACTACATGAATACTGCCCTCAGGAAGAAAGGTATTGCCGATGTACAGGCCTACAGGCTTCCGCTTGAAACAGAATGGGAATATGCTGCAAGAGGAGGTCTCGATCTTTCAATGTACCCATGGGGCGGGCCATACACCCGGAATTACCAGGGCTGTTTTCTTGCCAACTTCAAACCCTTACGCGGTAATTATATTGACGACGGAACTGTATATACCTCAAAAGTCGGTTCCTATGAACCAAATGAATACGGATTGTTTGATATGTCAGGCAATGTTGCCGAATGGACCTGCTGCGCATATCATCCCTCAGCATATATTTTCCAGCACGACCTCAATCCAAACTATGAATACAATGCAACGCCGCAGGATCCTCCTGTTATGAAGCGAAAGGTAATCAGGGGAGGGTCATGGAAGGATATAGCATACTTTTTACAGACAAGCACGCGTGATTATGAATATCAGGATTCAACAAAGTCTTACATAGGATTTCGCAATGTAAGATCCTATATTGGGGTGAATCATTAAAAAAATTATTCAAAGCAGAGAATATCAAGTAAAATAAAATCTTAAAAACAACTGATAATGAGCTTAGCAGAATTAGTACAAAGCAGCGGATGGAAGAATTTCATGGCCAAGCTTTACGGTTTAGGTGCTTCTATCGTAATCATCGGAGCTCTCTTCAAAATACAGCACTGGCCACTGGCAGGCTTGATGCTTACCGTAGGCCTTTGCACAGAATCAATAATATTCTTCTTTTCAGCATTTGAACCGCTTCATGAAGAGGTTGACTGGACACTGGTATATCCTGAACTGGCCGGCATTCCTAACGATGAACCGGGTGCATTGGGTGCCCGCGATTCCAAATATCAGGGCGGACATGCCGGTGGCGGATATGCAGTTGGAGGAGGTATATCCGGAGGCGGATACTCCGGTGGCGGTTACGGCGGTGGCGGTTACGGCGGTGGCGGCGGTTCAGTCGCACTTTCAAAGTTCGACGAAATGCTGGAAAAAGCAGAAATCACACCTGAACTTTTCCAGAAGCTCGGCGTCGGAATGCAAAAGCTAAGCGAAGCAACATCAAACATTAATGTAATGGGTGATATTTCGGCTGCATCCGCAAAATATATGAATACCATACATGCAGCCAACGAATCGCTTAACAGATTATCGGAAACCTACCAGGCAGCTTCCAAAACAATAAATGACACCCAGCTTGTTTATGGAAAAATGGCTGAAACTGTATCTTTCATTGATACAGGAGGAAAAAACTATCATCAGCAGCTTGAAACACTTAATAAAAACCTTTCGGCACTTAACGCAGTTTATGAACTCCAGCGCAAGGGAGCCGATGAACATATAAAAGAATCCGAACGCCTTCAGAAAGGCATCCAGGGATTAATTAAGGATCTTAGTGATTCCGCGGGCGATGCAAGCAGATACCGCGAGCAAATTGCAAAATTAAATGACAATCTGACAGCACTCAACAATGTTTACGGGAACATGCTTGCTGCAATGAACGTCAAATAATTACACTTGAAGTAAAAAATAAAACAACCTGAAAAATGGCTCACGAGAGGCTGTCTCCACGGCAAAAAATGATCGGTATGATGTATCTGATTCTTACCGCCATGCTTGCACTTAACGTGTCAAAAGAAGCCGTTGAAGCTTTTAAAAAAGTAGACAAGAGCCTTACCACGACTCTTGCAAACTATGTTATTAAGAACAACATGTTATACAGTGAGTTTGACAGGGCCGCTGCAGAAAATCCGACCAAGGCAGGTAAGTTCAAGACTACGGCTTATGAAGTCAAAACGCGTGCTGACGAATTATACAATTATATCCAGGATCTGAAAATTGAAATAATAACCAAGGCTGAAGGCCCGGAGACTCCTGCAATAAAAGGGAATGAAGTATTTATCGAGGAAGTGAAGAAAATAGATGAAAACAACATTCCTTCCGAAGTACTCATCGGCGCAAGTGAAGGTGGCAAGGCAAATATTCTCAAGGCACTCATAAATGATTACCGTGAGTTTCTTATAAGCACTCTCGATGACAAGAATCCAACGGCAGAAGAAGCTCTGCGCAAAAGCCTGAATACGGACGACGGCCGCGATCCCGACGGGCAACCCGCCAGGTGGGAAAACCTGACATTCCAGACCCTTCCTCTCGTTGCAGCGATCACAATACTTTCCAAGATGCAGGTTGACGTCAGAAATGCAGAAACAGAAATACTTAATCACCTGTATTCACAGATCGATGCTGCTGCATTCAAATTCAACAAGCTGGTACCGATAGTCATACCCAACACCAACTATGTCACACTGGGTAGCGATTATGAAGCGACCGTATTCATATCTGCGGCTGATACAACCCAATCGCCCAATATTACGGTAAACGGAACCGTACTGCCCCTTGACGATGCAGGAAGGGGCATTTACAAGGTCAGGGCAACCTCTACGGGTCAGAAAACGTGGGGAGGCATAATATCACTTAAGGCTCCCGACGGTTCAACAAAGACTTTTGACTTCAAATCATCATATACTGTCGGAGAACCCAATGTGGTCGTTTCACCCACGGCAATGAACGTGATGTATTACGGTATAGACAATCCCATTGATGTATCTGTTCCGGGTGTCAGCCCTAACAACATCAGAATAAAAGTGGTAAACGGATCCTTCACCACAACCAGGGTCAAGAATCCCAAGGGTGTATACTTCAGGGGCAACTGGGCGGTCAAGCCAGCAGCCATAGGTCAACCAGTACAGGTAATAGTTTCAGCTGACGCTGGAGGAAAACTCACAACCTACCCGCCTATCGAATTCAGGGTTAAACCAATCCCGCCTCCAATTGCAGTTTTTGCCGGCAAGAATACCGGAACGGTACCAAAAAATACGGCAGCTGCACAAACAGGCGTTTTCGCCACCCAGCCCGACTTTGATTTTGACCTCGTATACAGAGTCACTGGCTTCACAGTCCTGTATACCGATAACAGGGGCGACTTTGAGGAAAAGAGTACCAGCAATCTGCTTACACCTGACCAGAAGAACCTCATAAACAGACTGACCAGGGGAAAGAACTTGTTTATCAAGGACATTAAAGCCCTTGGACCGGATGGAAGGACTCTTGACCTCAATCCGATAATATTAAAGATTGACTAGCTAATAAATTGTAAAACAATGAATAAAAAAGTCTTTTTTGGAATCATCGCTTTTGCAATATGCGGGTTGGCAAATGCCCAGTCGTTTGGCGATATTTACCAGAAATCAATAGTTGACAACAAGAAGATTAACTATCCATATCTCAGGGAAGCCGATGTAATATGGTCGAAAAAGATCTGGCGCCTTATTGACTTAAGGGAAAAAATTAATCAGCCGCTGTACTATCCGACAAAAGTGACGCAGGACGGAAGAAAAAGCCTTATTGCAATCCTCCTGGAAGAAATTGAGAACGGACGAGTAAAGGCATTTTCAGCCATAGATTCAAACATCCCAACCACTTACGATGAGATTGAGACGAATATGGGTGCAACCACAAGAGTCCAGTCGATCCAGATAAATGCCGAGGGAGCAACGAAAGATACCACCATCACCGAGGATGCCAAACCCGAAGAAGTAAAACAACTACTCGTATATGAGGAATGGTATTTCGACAAGAAACTGTCAAAACTCGACGTAAGGATCATTGGCATCATGCCCTACTGGATGGGCTTTGATCAGGAAATGGGACGCGCCCTTCGGAAACCCTTGTTCTGGATAAAATATGATGACATCAGGGATGTTCTGGCCAAACATGAAGCCTTTATTGCAAACAATGATGCCCAGAGAATTTCATTCGATGATCTTTTCATGCAGAGGAGATTCGGCAGCGTGATTTTCGGGGAATCAAACGTTTTTGACGACAGGCAGATAAATGACTATACGGTAGGCAAATACACACTATTTGAAGCAGAAAGGATCAAAACCGAACTTTTCAATTTCGAACACGATCTTTGGGAGTTCTGATACGGATTTTTATTGGAACTTGTCGCCTGAAGCTTTTCTCACGTCCTCAAGATAGTTTTTGATGTTCTGTTCTTCATCCTTTCTAACGATGAGTAGAACATCATCCGAATCAACCACGATAAAGTCCTGGAGGCCCTGAATAACTGCAACCTTACCATCCGACACGTTAAAGATATTGCCTCTGGTATCATAGGTAAACACCTCACCCCTGACAATGGAGTTGCCTCTGCTGTCTATCTTCGAATGTTCATGCAGCGAACTCCAGGTCCCAAGATCGGACCACCCCATATCAGTACAGATAACATAAACATTGTCAGCCTTCTCCATGATCCCGTAATCGATGGAGATACTCTTGCATTCAATATATGTTTTTCCGATGAATTTCTTTTCCTCCTCAGTTCCGTACAGATCCCTGCCTTCGTTAAAGGCTGAAAACATATCGGGAAGATGTTTTTCAAACGCTGCAAGAATTGACTTCATGTTCCAGATGAATATTCCGGAATTCCAGTAAAAATCACCACTCTGTATGAAAACCCTGGCAAGTTCAATATCCGGTTTTTCGGTAAATGTTTTCACCCTTAGCAGGTTCTCATAATCCCTGACCGGTTTTTTCCGGTCAGCCTGGATATATCCGTACCCTGTCTCCGGGCGGTCAGGTTTTATTCCCAGCGTCAGCAATGCATCATTCTTCGAGGCAAAGTCAAAGGCCTTATTTATAACTTCACAAAACTCATCTTCCTTAATTATGAGATGATCGGCAGGTGTCACGACTATCACGGCCTCCGGGTTCTCACGCATAATCCTGAATGTTCCGTATGCGAGGCACGGGGCAGTATTTCTCCTGAAAGGCTCGGCCAGTATATTTTCAGGATTTATATCAAGCTGCTCGGCAACCAGGCCTTGGTGTTCCATACCGGTTACAACGAAAATATTCTCTTTCCTGCAGGAAGCACTGAATCGCCTGAATGTCTGTTGAAGCAGGGTTTCTCCCGTTCCGAGGATATCCAGAAACTGCTTGGGCTTGCTTTGACGGCTAAGCGGCCAGAACCGGCTTCCTACTCCACCGGCCATTATGATCACATACCTGTTGTCCATGAAAAAGTTATTATCTTGATACTGTTCCGCAAATATATATATATTTTGATTTATTCCCTTTTATACATCCATGAGGGAAATAGCATAAATATTCGTAATTTTAAAACCTCATAAAAACTGAAGATGTTTAGGTTTTTTAACCAGCTGGGCAGTTATTTCCTGCTTCTAAAAAAAGTCTTTTCAAGACCGGAAAAAGCATCGGTCTACTATAAGCAGACAATGCATGAACTTGTTTCACTGGGAGTGAACTCAATAGGCATTGTAACGATCATTTCATTTTTCATGGGTGCGGTAATTACCCTGCAGACAGCCTATAATACGGAGAATCCGATTTATCCGACTTACCTGATAGGACTTGGCTGCAGGGACTCAATACTGCTCGAATTTTCCTCGACGATCGTTGCGCTCATCCTTGCCGGAAAAGTCGGGTCAAACATTGCCTCAGAAATTGGAACCATGAGGGTTACCGAGCAAATAGACGCACTTGAGATTATGGGAGTCAACTCAGCATCGTACCTGATACTTCCTAAAATAATTGCAGCTCTTGCATTCAATCCCTTCCTGACACTGATCAGTATAAACGTGGGTATCCTGGGAGGATGGATGGCCGGTACAATGTCAGGAGTAATCACATCAGAGGATTTCATTTACGGGATCCAGTATGCATTCATCCCCTATTACATAACCTATGCCCTGATAAAAACACTCTTTTTCGCATTCATAATAACAAGCGTTTCCGGTTTTCAGGGTTATTATGTTGAAGGAGGATCACTTGAAGTCGGACGGGCAAGCACCAAAGCCGTTGTTTTCAGCAGCGTCCTTATCCTCCTGTTTAATGTAATCCTCACGCAACTCCTGCTCTCATGATTAGGATCAACAACCTGAATAAATCATTTAACGGGAAAACTGTCCTGACTGACATTTCTGTCACTTTTGAACCAGGTAAGACAAACCTGATAATCGGAAGAAGCGGCTCAGGCAAAACCGTATTGCTTAAATCAATCGTCGGGCTCAATGAGATCGACAGCGGTGAGATATGGTACAATGATATACTTTTCAACAAACTTGATTTTGAAGGAAAGAAGGAGATAAGGAAGGAAATGGGAATGCTTTTCCAGGGAAGTGCCCTGTTTGACTCCCTGACCGTGGAGCAGAATGTCCGTTTTCCCCTTGACATGTTTACCGAAAAAAGCCTGGAAGAGAAGACCGAACGTGTAAATTTCTGCCTGAAAAGAGTTAATATTCTCAATGCCAATACACTCTTTCCATCGGAATTATCAGGAGGAATGAAAAAAAGAGTGGCAATTGCCAGGGCTATCTCACTTAACCCGAAATATCTTTTCTGTGATGAGCCGAATTCGGGACTGGATCCGCTCACTGCCATCCTCATTGATGAACTGATCAAAGAAATTACAGAGGAATATTCAATGACTACAATCGTGAATACTCATGACATGAATTCAGTTATGGAAATCGGCGAAAAAATAGTATTTATAAGTGAGGGTGTAAAATGCTGGGAAGGAAACAAGCATCAAATACTGAATTCTGATTGCAACACACTGAATGATTTTGTTTTTGCAAATGCCCTTGCTAAAAAACTCAAACAAGAACCAGATTAGACATCGCGTTTCTTATCATCTTTAATCTCTTCATAATCTACATATTCCCCTATCTTCTTCGATACTTCCCTCGTCTTGCTGTCAGCTCTGAAATATCCGGTACGATCTTCCTCTTCAGGATCACGGTAATTAAGAAACCTGGCAAAGGATTTCAACAGCAGATAGATAATTATGGCTATTAAAATAAAACGGATCAATAGAATCATCTCTTGTAACTGACTTATTGGTTAAAATTTATTTTTACTCTTGTTTCCCGCCCGGTTATTGCCAAAAACCAGATTGAATCCGGTCCTGACATTAAGCATGTTCCATCTGTGGGGGAACGGAAATGAACTGTCTCCGAAATCCGCGCTGCTCCAGTTCAGAGGTATCCTGTCGACCAGGAAATAAAATTGTGCATACAGCCCCCGGATTGCCAGACCCAGTCCCAAATTGTCATAACTCCTGTTAGATGCTGTATAGGCCAGTGATGCAGAAAAAAACCCCCCAAGGTTCAGGTTGCCTGAAAGGGTAAATGACTCCCTTACCCGCTTGTCTGCCAGCCTGCTGTATGAGAGCAGTCCGAACGACAGGTAATCATTCAAAACATATTTGCCGGCAAGGGTTAATCCTGCAGGAAGCATGGTAAAGAAGGGATCAGGGGAATCAATTATTCGGAGAGAGCTTCTTACCGAATCGATCATTGCCTCGCCCATTTCCCCGAATGAAGCTGATCCGTTGTAAACCTCCTCCATGTTCAGGCCGCTGAATTCAATTTGTTTTTCTGTTTCCAGGCGTGTGAGATCCGACTTCCATTTAATATATCCAAGGTCGGTAACGGCCATGGACGCAAAAATTCTATCTGTCACTCTGAATTCTGCACCGGCATCCAAACCGAATCCAATGTTCCTGAACGAGGTCAGGTACCCGGCATAGTCGCGCCAGCTGCCGAACCGGTCGTCCTCAAACTCCACACGATCAATCCCTGAGCTGCCGTCAGTCACAGGGTAGAATTTAACAGGAGCACTGATGTTTAAAGCCATATTGGTATTGAAGGTATGCGAGTTATCATCCACAACATTAATATTCAGCAGATGGTTATCAAGCTCCATGGCTGCAACCCCAATGAGGAGTTTTGCCCTGGCACCGAATCTCAGCCTGTCTGATAAATTCATCGAAAAACCTCCTCCTATTTCACGGTAATATTTGAGACCTGCATCCAAGTTTGAAAGATTGACCGTTGTTCCGAAAAATTTATCGTTTCCCCTGAGCGCCAGTTCAAAAATATCCCCGGGAACGACCAGTCTGGTCATAAAATGATCAATGATATCAAAGGATATATAAATGTCATCTTTGACGGTGAAGCCTGCGCCGATAAGCTGAAGGGATGTCCCGGCATCAAAATAATTGAATTTCCCTATTCTGGTCATGAATCTGCCGAGGTCATAACCGGAATTAATGATGGGGATTGTTGACTCAGATACTTTCTGGCCCCGCGCAAAAATATCAGAAAAGTTAAAAACACTGTTTGATATATTGAGGCTGATCCCCGTTATTGCGGGAAGGCCGGCATAAATCCTGCATGATGGCCTCAGGGCGGGATTCACAAGATGGTTCTGTGGAAGGTCCATAAAGTACAAAACCTGGCTGTTCTGGGCGCTCACGACTGTTGCAGCAAACAACAGGAATGAGATTGGGATTGATCTGATCCAGACTGCGAAAGATTTCATTTACCTCCTGTTTCAAGTTTATAATTATATAAAAATCTGTCTGTTCCTCCCACGATCAGATTCCACTCATTCCCTGATGAAAGCCTGTTTATTGAAAACATTGAAGCTCCTCTTAAAGGAAATCCTTTCATTATTTCTCCTTTTTTATCAACCAGGTAAATAAGCTTCCTGCCAGGGTCAAATACTCCGATCTTCCTGTCAGATGCAGAAAAGATAAAATTAATTGGACCTCCGAGATTGTCAGTAGTAAAGTCCTTGGTGAATAATTCTGACCGGTCATGGTCGTAAAGATACAATTTACCCTTTTCAATGAAAATATATTCGCCAAAGCCATCCCCGTCGATATCAAAATAATCGAACGAGTGATCGGAAGCAAAGGGGCGAAGGCTGAATTTCCTGACCTCTCCGTCGAAATAAATATGCTGGACCTCACCCTGGGGAGAAGAGCACACGAGGGATGGTCGTGAGCCCGGTGAAAGCCGGATGGTTGAGCCCGCGGCTTTTGTTACTGCATCTTTCAGTCTCAGCCTGATATTGCCTGAACGGTCGAGGAAGTACAACGAAGCTTCATCGGCAACTACAATAAAATCCTTGCCTGAGACCCTGTAAAACCCGGCCTCGGAGGTTACCTGTCCTGATGTACGGAACGGCTTCCATCCCTTAACGGCATTCCCGCTCTTGTCATACGAATAAATCATCTTGTCTTCCCCGGCAATGACCAGCCTGTAGGTATTGTTGTTATCATAATCGAAAAGAGCCACTGAATTGGTTGCAGGTGATCTGAGCCTGACCGGGTATCTTTCAACATAGTTCCCGTTCCTGTCAAGTACATGCAGATTGTTCCGTCCGGAGAACAGAAGCTGGAACTTCCCGTTCCTGTAGTAATCTATCATGTAAACCGTACTAATTATCCTCTCTTTAAGAGGCACTTTCCAGAGAACCCGGCCAGTCGCATTAATCAGGTATGCATTATTATTCATATCCTGTATGAATATTTCCCTGGCGCCCGTAATGTGATTCCTGAAGAAGAAAGGCTTAATGCTGGCAGCCGTGTCGAGCAGTGTTTCCCATTCTGTTGTCGATTCTTCCATGATCTGGTCGCGGTATCTGAGCGAAATGTTATTATAGATCATATCGTTGATGGAAGCCAGCTGAAATCCGACAGACTGCAGCTTGTTGAATGCAACCCTGTTTTTGCGTATCCCATCCATAATTTCAGGTGAAAGATATTGGGCCAGATAATCAACTATCCTCGGTGGATTGCAATAGAAGAAATAGCCCGACCTTGAAGGAAGAAGTTTCTCAAACTCACGGTAAAACACGTCATTTGCAAGCGTTTTATTGAGAATATTGTCATATAAAAATCGTGATAAAGTGATTTCTGAACTTCCGATAATCATGTAATTATCATAAAATGTGAAATATGAATCAGAAAAGGATGGCGCAAGTTCAGGGACAAGCTGTCTGACGAGTCCGGTCTTCCCTGTAAAATAGACAGGTATCTTCACCTGATCGTCAGGCTGAAAATATTTTGTTTCTTTCCTGATATCCGCATGTTCACGGATAATCTGTTCACATTGAACGGGATTTTTCAATTCAATAACTATAACCGTGTTATCATTCACAGGTACGGTTTTTATGTCGATATAAGCCCGTGTGATCTCTTCTCCAAGATAGGGTCTGAGCTTATCGGCCAGCAAATTGCTTCCGGCTTCCGGTTTTTTTCTCACCTGCGATTCTCCGGGCATGATCATGGACTCGAACAATGAGGTTCCCGAAGGAAGTATCCTGTAATTTTTCAGATTACGGGGAACAATATTCCTGTACCGGAACAGGTATTCTCCGGGATCCGAACTTTCAATGTATCCGCTCAGGGTGAAACCTTCATCATTAATGAACACATCACCACCGCCGCTGCTGCCAAGACGGGTTATCTTATCGGCAAGCAGGCGGGCATCCGGAGCAAAAAGCGGTTTTATAACATCAGTTAGATTACTGAAAACCACGAAAAGCTTGTCTTCCTTTCTACCTGTGGCCAGCATCACCCTTGCAAATCCGGGTGCATCCCTTATATCCCCATGAGGCTGGGACTGCGACAGGGCGTTCAAAACAAGGGTTTCCGATGTGCTGCAGATCAGTAACCCTGAAGAAATGCTCACGAAGACCGTATCCCTGAGGCTGGCAAGAACATATGGCAGCCTGAAAAGACGCCTGGAACCGGATCTTTCTTCAATAATATTCTTTATACCGAAGGAGGAAAGGGTTTCTCTCAGCTGCCTGAAGCCAACATCAGGAGTGATAGTCATCGAAAGGAAGGGAACCGGCTTTTTCTGACCTGCCGGATGGAAAGAAACAAGTGTTTTACCCTCTAGGACCAGTTTCTTTAATCCGGGTTTATTCAATTGATCCGCAATATATTTCAGTTTCGTATCAAAACTTCTGAATTCCTCCGTCTTCCCGAGTTCTGAAAAAATACCCTTGCCTGTTGTAAGTGAATTAAAAAGGCTCTGTATGTCGGCTGTTTCAATTACAACAAATGCATTGGGGGCAATTATCTTGTACGGATCAGTCAGGAGACCCTGCCGGTCCTTATGAAGGAAATAGCCAAGCAGCGCAAGACCCGCAAGAAGAATAACCAGCAAGATGAGCGTTGTTCGTTTTCTCACTTTTATCTTTCCTTTACAGTAACCCTATCGTACTATTCCCAAAAAAATTAATAAAATACCGAATGACATAAGATATAATTTGGCACGCAATTTGATATTAATATATTACACAGGCAATCTCCAAAATATACTTGATTCATCAAGGACAGCCAGGTTACAAACCTGGCTTTTATTTATGTCAGAACGGTTTGTATCCGATTATTTCCCTCACCTCTCTAATTGTCTTTGAAGCACTCATTCTTGCTTTTTCAGCTCCTTCCCTCACAACTCTTGCAAGATATTTGTTGTCAGAAAGGATATCGTTGATTCTTTTGCGGATCGGATCAGTAACATTAATTATGTCTTCGGCAAGTTGTTTCTTAAGATCGCCATAGCGTATCTCGCATGAAGCATGTTTTTCTGTGAAATATTTAACAGTGGAAGGATCTGAAACAACCTTCATTATTGTAAAGAGGTTTTTTACCGGTTCCGACGGTACCTGATTCCTGGCAGTAGGCCCGGTGTCAGTAACGGCCCTCATTACTTTTTTTCTTATTTCCTGTGGTGTATCTGACAGGAAAATGCCGTTACCCTCGCTTTTCCCCATTTTCCCCGATCCGTCAAGGCCGGGGATTTTGATCAGCTTCCTGCCGAAATTATAGGCATCGGGTTCAGGAAAATAATCGACCCCGTAAATCATATTGAACCGCCTGGCAAATTTCCTTGTCATCTCAAGATGCTGTTCCTGATCCTTTCCAACAGGCACCTTGTTGGCCTTGTGAATAATTATATCAGCGGCCATTAGTACCGGATAGGTAAGCAGGCCGGCATTAATGTTATCGGGATATTTCCTTACCTTTTCCTTGAAGGAAGTGGTTCTCTCCAGTTCCCCAACATAGGCATTCATGTTCAGGAGAAGATACAATTCAGTCACCTCCGGAACGTCGCTCTGAATAAACACCGTGGCAATCTCAGGATCAATACCGCAGGCAAGGTATTCTGCCAGTACCTGTTTGATATTGCCATGGAGGTCGCCGGGTTTTGGATGGGTTGTCAGGGCATGATAATCGGCAATAAAGAAAAAACAATTATTCTCCTTCTGCATCTTCAGAAAGTTCTTCAACGCGCCGAAATAATTACCAAGGTGAAGATTTCCCGTCGATCTTATACCGCTGACTACCGTTTCCATCATCTGTGAAAATTAACTATCCTGCAAAATTAACTTTTTTTCCTGATTCATTCCGGTAATCGGTCTTTATAAGGGGCAACAACGACAGCAGAGGCATTTAAGCCGTACCCGGCCAATAAAAGGATGAGAATTTTCCGGAAAATAGTACCTTTGACTGATCAAAACAAAATGTGCTGTGGAATCGACACGACAAAAAAAAGTATCCCGTCTGCTTCAGAAGGAAATGGCCGGGATCTTTCTCAGGAAGGGAAATGAATGGGCGCACGGGAAGATGATTTCAATCACCAAGGTAAGGGTGAGCCCTGACCTTTCATCAGCAAAAATTTATATCAGCATCTTCCCCTCAAATGATCAGGGCATTATTCTTGAGAGCATACACGACCACTCCTCCAGGATCAGATTTGAAATAGGCCAGAAGATCAGAAAACAGCTTCGGATTGTACCTGAGATTTCTTTTTTTATTGACGACAGCCTCGATTATATCGACAATATCGACAGACTTCTGAAATCGTGAGCAATGCAGTATGATCCGATAAAAAGGAACCTTGCCCGGTTTATCAACGGCTCTCCCCTGCTGAGGAAAGTATTTTATTTCACCCTCGACCTGCTGCTACTCAGGACCTGGCATGTAAAACGCAGGCTCAGGGTAATTTCAGGTCTTCTCCCGGAAAATGCATCTGTACTCGACGCCGGATGCGGATTCGGGCAATATACCTGGAGAATGGGGCGAATGAACAGAAACTGGGTCATCAGGGGGGTTGACATCGACGGCAGGCATGTTGCAGAATGCAGAAAATTCTTTGCTTCAACATCCCTGAGTCAACGGACCTCATTCGACCGGCTCGATCTCAGGCTGCTTGACAATAAGGAAACATTTGATCTTGTGCTGGCGGTCGATGTGATGGAACATATCGATGAGGATATAAAGGTATTAAAGAATTTTTACAATGCTTTGAAAAACAATGGATACCTGATAATATCAACACCTTCTGACAAGGGAGGGTCAGATGTTCATGACGAAAATGACAGGTCGTTTATCGATGAGCATGTCAGAAACGGCTACGGGAAAGACGAATTAAGGGAAAAACTGTCAGCTGCAGGCTTCCGCAATGTATCCGCTGTCTACACTTACGGTAAACCCGGCCATATCTCATGGCTGCTTTCAATGAAGTATCCGGTGAAACTGCTTAATATTTCCAGGCTGTTCTTCCCGGTTCTTCCTGTTTACTACCTTATAGTGTATCCTTTTGCCTTCATCCTGAACATCTTTGATATCCACATGATACACAAAACCGGTACGGGACTCCTGGTAACAGCAAACAAGTAGAAAGTGAAGCTCTCCCTATACATAGCAAAAAGATATCTTTTCGCAAAAAAATCGCGGAATGCAATAAACATTATTTCTGCTGTTTCAGTGGCCGGTGTTTCGGTGGGAACCATGGCCCTGATCATTGTGCTTTCAGTTTTCAACGGGCTTGAAACCCTGGTACGGTCAATCTTCAATACTTCAGATCCGGATATTAAGATCACTGCAGCCGAAGGCAAAACGTTCATACCCGATCCAGCCAGCCTGAATCTTTTATCAGCCGTTGACGGCGTATCATGCTACTCACTGTGCATCGAAGAAAATGCCCTGCTCCGATATGGCGAAAGGCAATATATAGCAACCATCAAGGGGGTTGATGAGAACTATATAAAAGTTACCCGCATTGACAGCTCCATGTGGGACGGGCAGTTCACCCTGAAGTCGGAAAAGGGGCGTCCCTACGCAATACCTGGCATGGGTATCGCAAACTCGCTGGGATTAAGAATCAACTTCATTACACCTCTCGATATTTTTGTCCCAAGGAAAAGCGGAGATTCAAACCTGAATCCCGAAAATGCCTTTAACAGAAGATTTATTTTTCCCTCCGGTATCTATCAGGTTGAGCAGGAATTTGACTCGAGATATGTTTTTATACCGCTGGATTTCGCAAATGAACTGCTGGAGAATGACAGAGGTGTAAGTTCAATTGAAGTAAAATTCAGGAAAAAGGCCGATGAAATCAAAGTCCAGAAAGAAATCAAGAACATTTTCGGGAAAGGCTTTTCAGTACAAAACAAGTTTGAGCAGCAGGAGATCTTCTATAAAGTCATGAAATCGGAAAGGCTGGCGATTTTCTTTATACTTACCTTTATTTTGATAATTGCATCCTTCAACATCATAGGATCACTTACAATGCTGATAATCGAAAAGGAACGTGATATTGAGATTCTTAAAAGCCTTGGAGCGGACAATAACCTGATCAGGAAGATCTTCATTTTTGAAGGATGGCTGATTTCAATCATTGGCGCCGTTGCAGGAGTTATCCTGGGTTTTGCAATTTGCTGGCTCCAGCAGACTTACGGACTTGTCCGGCTTCAGAGCGACTCACTGCTGCTGAATGCATACCCGGTAATAATGAAATTGAATGATTTCATTATTGTTCCGGCAACGGTATTGCTGATAGGATTCTGGGCCGCATGGTATCCTGTCAGGTACCTTACAAAAAAGTACCTGGTCCGTAACTGAGTCAGAAGATGAAATTATCCGGGCAAATATTTCTGCGGGGCCTTGTGCTGTTTATGATAATGTGTTCCGTTTCATGCTCAGGCAGAAAAAGCCGGGCTGAACACAGGCACATTATTCCCGAAAAAGACTTGATTTCTATCCTTACCGAGATTCATATTGCCGACGGTTTACTTTCGATACCTAGGATAAGCAACCTTTATGTCAACGCTGACTCAATGGCTGCATATATAAATGTCATCGAGAGGCACGGATATACAAAAGAAACAATGGACAGAACCATGTGGTTCTACTTCTCACGAAAACCCAAAGATCTGATAAGGATTTATGACAAGGTGCTAGGCGCGCTCAGCGCAATGGAATCGAAGTTGCTTCAGTACAATCCCCTGCTGGAGGATATCGCCAACAACTACTGGCAGGGAAAACAGTTCTACTACTTTTACGGAGGCACCCCCGCAGATTCCGCCGAGTTCGATCTTCCCGTACAATATTCAAGGTTCTATACCCTGAATTTCACCATAACCGTTTATCCGGATGATGAGACCCAGTATCCTCATCTAAACATGTTTTTCGAAGCAAACGATCCGGCCGTAAAAGCAATCAAAAGGACATACTTCCCCGGAATTTTTTATCCGAAGGATGGCCAGCCGCATAATTTTTCCATTCCCATCCGCCTGAAGGAAATGCCTCCCATAAGGATAAAAGGATGGTTTGTAAATATGGAGAATCAGAATCCGCTTTTAAAGAGTCATTATTACGTGGAAAATATCTCCCTTAATCCCAGGCTTCCCGGTCAATGAAACAATTTTCGGCACAATTCATATTCACCAACTGCGGACCACCATTAAAAAGAGGTGTAATAACAACGGATGACGACGGAACCGTAATCAGCGCTGAAGACACCGGCGGAGAACTGAAGGAGAGGGCGGGCCTTGAATTCCACAATGGCATAATAATACCCGGATTCGTCAACTGCCATTGTCACCTTGAACTGTCGGGCCTGGTTGGCAAAATACCTTCAGGCAAAGGACTGGGCGGCTTCATTTATGATATAATGAGCATCAGGGACAGGACAGAAAGCAGCATTGCGGCTCTTAGGGCCGACAGGATGCTTTTCAACGAGGGGGTGGTGCTGTGTGCAGATGTCTGCAATACGGATGCGACATTCGAGCTTAAAACGAAAAGCCGGATTAAATACATCAGCCTGCTGGAGGTCCTCGGAACAGACCCGGACGCAGCCCAGCAGAGATTCTCTGAAACGCTCAGGCTGTCGGAAGCTGCCCGGTCACTGGGCCTGGAATACTCCGTGGTCCCCCACTCGTTCTATTCACTGTCCCTTACTTTGCTGCGACTGGTCAAATCAGCCACAGCTTCAAACAGGGTGACATCAATACATTTCATGGAATCGGGGTCGGAAACAGAATTTCTTGCAAATAATTCGGGAGACATAAAGGAAACATTTGAAAACTCATGGCCGGGAATCAAAGTTGAAACCGTGAAAGACCATGCCTCGGCGATACTTGAAGAAATAACCCTTTCGGGTAACCTGATCCTGGTCCACAACACCTTCACCGGCCGTAGTACAGTCAGGAAGGTTAGGGAACGGGATAACATTTTCTGGTGCCTCTGCCCGAGATCAAATCTTTACATTGAGAACCAGCTGCCAGAGGTGGGGATGCTGATAGAAGAAGGCTGCCGGGTTGTGACCGGAACTGACAGCCTTGCTTCAAACAGCAGCCTGAGCATACTTGAAGAATTAAAAACGATTCAGGATTTCTTTCCTTCCATTCCGCTCGAGACCCTTGTTTCCTGGGCAACACTTAACGGAGCAAGGGCGTTGTGTGAGGAAAGCACATTCGGATCAATTGCCCCGGGGAAAAAGCCAGGCTTGCTGCTCATTCAGAATGCTGATCTTGCAAATCTCAGATTGACCCGTGAAAGCAGGGTCAGCAGACTGATCTGACCCAGATACCAGCATCTTGTGCCGGTCAACCAGGGATCAGCGCTCCTGTCATCATCCCGATAATTTTATTAATTTTGGCCTCTTAATCTCCTCCGGAAATGGCGACTTTCCTATTTAACAAGATCATATTCGGACCGGTCAGGAGCCGGCGGCTCGGCGTTTCACTGGGTATTAACCTTCTCCCGTCCACAAAGAAGATCTGTAATTTCGACTGCATTTACTGTGAATGCGGATGGACTTCGGAAAGCAAAGCTAACAGGGCTTTAATGCCCTCCGTGAAGGATGTGAGGGATGCTCTTGAGAAAAAACTGGGCTCAATGAAGGAAAAAAACCAAACGCCCGATGTCATCACCTTTGCAGGCAACGGAGAACCGACCCTCCATCCGGGATTCGGAAAAATAATTGATGATACCATTGAACTGAGGGACAGATTCTTTCCCGGTACAAAAATTGCCGTATTGTCAAACGCGTCGACCATTTCGAAACCTCATATCAGGGAGGCCCTGATGAAAGTTGACCAGAACATCCTCAAGCTTGATTCAGGATTTGATCTTACCGTACAGGTGCACAATCAGCCCAGGGTAAACATCAAAATATCCGACATCATAGAGGAGATGAAAAAGTTCAACGGAAAACTGATTGTTCAGACGCTGTTCCTCAGGGGAACGTATAAGGGAAAAATCATTGATAACACCACATCCGAGGAACTGGATGCCTGGCTGAAGGCAATCGAAATGATCCGTCCTTCGGAGGTAATGATCTACACAATTTCCAGGGATACACCGGTTGACGGATCATTGAAGAAAGTACCCGTTGCCGAACTTGAAAGGATCGCTGAAATGGCAGCCCGCATCGGAATAAAAACACAGGTTTCGGGTTGATCTTGAAAGCTCCCAGAAAGATATTAATCTGTCCGCTTGAATGGGGTCTTGGTCATGCAGGACGCATGATCCCGCTGGCACTGAAGCTTCAGCAGATGAACAATGAGATCCTTATCGGGGCGGGGCGTGAGCATCTTGCACTTTTCAGGGAAGAAGTGCCCGGCGCCATGCTGATAGAGTTCAAGGGTTTCAAGCCGGCATATTCGGATTACCTGCCTCAATACCTCATCCTGCTGTTTAAACTGCCTGTACTTATCTTCCATATAATAACCGAGCACAGGCGCCTCAGGAAGATAATCATAAAACACGGGATTGACATTGTAATCAGCGATAACAGGTTTGGCCTGTGGCACCGGGACATAAAAACCGTTTACATTTCACACATGCACCGGATACCGTTCCCAGGCAGGCTGAAAATACTTGAACCCTTCGGCATTTTTCTTCACCGCTTCATCATTAAAAAATTTTCCCTTTGCTTCATACCCGATGTCCCGGGAGAGCTCAATGTTTCAGGAAGGTTGTCCCACGGACTGGAACTTCCCTCGAATACCCGCTTCATTGGTATACTTTCACGGTTTTCTCCGCCGGCAGGTCCGGGCAGAAAGGAATCCCAGCCGGGTAACCGGATTGTCCTTGTCCTGTCGGGGCCTGAACCGCAAAGGAAAATACTTAAGCAGAAAATAACTGATCTTTTCAGGAACGGCGACATGGAACTCACCATTCTCGAAGGCAGGCCGGGCCATCCCCACGATGTAGCTGTTTCCGGCAACATACGTTCCTTCCATCACCTTCCCTCCATGGAATTCCGCAGGCTGTTGCTGGAAAGCGATTATATAATTGCACGTTCGGGTTATTCAACAATCATGGAACTGGTAAGCCTTAACAGGACTGCCCTGCTTATTCCAACCCCGGGACAGACTGAACAGGAATATCTCGCAAGATACCTGTCGGAAAGGGGCTGGTTTGCCACGATTGCCCAGAAACATCTCGGAAGCGGATTGGTCCTGCCTCCCTGCAAGGATCTTCCTGCAGAAGCAATAGCAGATGAAAGCAGGCGGCTGCTGGATGAGGCCCTGAAGGAGCTCCTAGACCAGAAGCATTAAAAAGAAACTTAAACCGGCAAACCCGGTAAAAAAACCCGACCAGACCTGTGCGGGATTGTGGGAATTGAGCTTCAGCCTCGCAGACATTACAAGGCCAGCTATCAGTACAGTTGCAATCAGATACCAGACAAGCGGTGATATCAGCTTTACTGACAGGATTATAACAACGGCATTCAATGCTCCGGCCGCCATTGCATGTATTGATATCTTCCACCAGAAATTGATAAGCGTCAACAGGATAACAAGAAAAGTCGAACTGAAAACAAATGACTTCAGGAACACAGGAATCTGATGCCTGAAAATAATGAATGAGGTGACAGAGTACAGTACTGACATCATGATCAGTGGAATGGCCCTTTCCTTCCTTGCTTCGATCGTGTAGGAGCTTATAATGTTTCTGCTCCTGAACAACGGGAAAAGGATCAGCGGGATAAAGACATTATTAATGAGGACCACCATAAAAAGCACCTTCTTCAGCTCAACGGGCATATAGCCCAGAAGGGTAGGCGCCGTAAAAATGATAATCAGGCCGTACAGGGGCATCAGCAGGGGATGGAATACAATTGAAATGAAGTTCGCCAGTGAGGTTAAGAAGGATGAGTTTTTTCCGGGCTCCATAAGCGATATTCAAAAATTGTTTCCTGCTTAAATCTGTTCCTTTTGTATCCTGTCTAAATCTCCCTCCTTAACCGTGCCACAGGAATATTAAGCTGCTCCCTGTACTTGGCCACGGTCCTGCGTGCAATCTGGTACCCTTTTTCCTGCAGGATCTCGGTCAGCCTTTCATCAGTAAGGGGCCTTCTTTTCTCTTCATTTTCCACACAGTCCTGCAGGATCCGTTTTATCTCCCTGGTTGATACTTCCTCGCCGCTGTCAGTTTGCAGCCCCTCGGAGAAGAAATACTTCAGGGGCAGGATCCCGAAATGGGTCTGAATGTATTTGCTGTTGGCAACCCGGGATACAGTGGAGATGTCAAGCCCGGTCATCTCTGCAATATCTTTAAGGATCATGGGCCGGAGTTTTGTTTCGTCCCCCTCGACAAAGTATTCCTGTTGGTATCCCAGAATGGCGTTCATGGTGAGCAGGAGGGTATTCTGCCTTTGCCTGATTGCATCAATGAACCAGCGGGCAGAATCAATTTTTTGTTTTACGAACATCACTGCCTCCTTCATGTCCTTTTTTTGATTCCTGTTCTTCATGTATGACTGAAGCATCTCATTATATGCAGGACTCAGGCGCAGTTCCGGCAGGTTACGGGAATTAAGCTGCAGATCGAATCCATCCTCAGTAAGATCGAGGATAAAATCAGGGATAATCTGGTGTGATGTTTTCGACAAGGAATCACTGTACATGCTGCCGGGTTTGGGATTCAGCTTCAGTATTTCCTCGATGGCATTCCTGAGTTCGTCTTCCGTTATTCCAAGCTTTGCAGTTATTTTGTCATAATGCCTTTTGGAGAACTCTTCAAAGTACTGGTCAATAATCGTGTAAGCCAGTTTAATAGAAGCCTGGGACCTGTCCTTGATTGCCAGCTGGATCAGCAGGCATTCTCTCAACGTTCTTGCTCCTACGCCCGGGGGGTCAAGATCCTGGATTATCTCCAATACTTCTTCAAGTTCCTTTTCGTTTGTGGTGATATTCTGAAGAAAGGCAAGATCATCGACGATGTTCTCGGTTTCCCGGCGGAGATAACCATCTTCATCAATATTTCCGATAATGTATTCTCCAAGGATTTTTTGCTTTTCCGTCAGATCCCTCAGGTTAAACTGCGATTCAAGATGTTCATGGAACGAGGATCCCACAGAGAAGGGTATTTCTGCCTTTTTTTCCTCATCGGGGCTGTAATTGCTTGTCTGGAGCCGGTATTCGGGAATATCATCCTCTTCAATATAATCATCGAGCGTGAATTCATCATGATCATTCTCATCATTCTCATCATACTGATCTTCATGATCTTCGCCGGGAATTATATCTTCCTCCTCTTCCGGTCCCTCTTCCAGGGCCGGGTTTTCCTCCAGTTCTTTCTTTATCCGCTGTTCAATCTGCAATGTAGGGATCTCAAGCAGCTTAATCATCTGTATCTGCTGCGGTGAAAGCTTCTGAAGCAGTTTCTGCTGTAATTTCTGCTTTAACATCCCCTGAATTTTAGTTTGTAACCATCAGGACAGTGATTAAAACTCAGCGTTTTTGGGTGTTCTGGGAAAGGGTATCACGTCCCTGATGTTCGACATACCTGTCATGAACAGGATCATTCGTTCAAAGCCCAATCCGAATCCACTGTGGGGAGCTGTCCCGAACTTTCTTGTATCGAGGTACCACCACAGGTCCTTTTCCGGCAGCTTCAACTCGGTTATCCTGTTTTTCAACTTATCATAATCCTCCTCCCTCTGTGATCCGCCAATAATCTCTCCTATCCCGGGGAAAAGGACGTCCATGGCCCTCACCGTCCTGCCGTCATCATTCTGCTTCATGTAAAAGGCCTTTATTTCCTTCGGATAATCGGTAATGATTACCGGTCGTTTAAAATGGGTCTCCACGAGATAACGTTCGTGTTCAGCCTGGAGGTCACGCCCGAATCCGACCGGAAATTCCCATTTTCTGCCCGAAGTTGTTAAAATATTAACAGCTTCGGTATAATTTATCCTTACGAATTCATTGTCAAGCACAAACCTGAGACGCCCGAGAAGGTCCCTGTCGATCATATCATTGAGGAATTGCAGATCCTCGGTGCAGTTTTCCAGAGCATATGCAATAAGATATTTCAGAAAATCCTCAGCCAGATCCATGTTGTCATTCAGGTCATAAAAGGCCATTTCAGGCTCGATCATCCAGAACTCTGCAAGATGCCGGGGGGTATTTGAGTTTTCAGCCCTGAACGTCGGGCCGAAGGTATAAATCTCTCCCAGCGAAAGTGCACCAAGTTCACCTTCTAACTGGCCCGACACCGTGAGGTTGGTCTCTTTACCGAAGAAATCATTTGAAAAATCAATTTCACCATCCGTGTCAATGGGTACATTTTTAAGATCAAGGGTGGTAACATGAAACATTTCCCCCGCGCCTTCGCAATCGCTTCCGGTAATTATCGGGGTATGCAGATAATAAAATCCCCTGTCGTTAAAATATTTATGTATGGCAAAAGCCATTGCGTGCCTGATCCTGAAAACAGCTCCGAAGGTGTTGGTCCTGAACCGCAGGTGGGCGATTTCCCTTAGGAACTCCATCGAATGTCCCTTTTTCTGCAAAGGGTATGTCTCGGCATCGCATTTGCCGTAAATCTCTATTTTCCGTGCCTGGATCTCAACATTCTGGCCCTTCCCAGGCGACTCGGCAAGCATCCCTTCAACTGCAATGCATGCTCCGGTTGATATTTCCTTAAGCAGGTTATCATCAAATGATGCTGTATCGACAACGATCTGGATGTTATTTATGGTTGATCCGTCATTCAGGGCGATGAAGGCAATATTCCTGTTTCCTCTTTTTGTCCTGACCCATCCTTTCACCAGGACTTCCTTTCCGAAAGGAGGCGATTTTAAAAGTTCCTTTATTTTAGATCGTTTCATCATCTGATATAAAAAACCAATATGGATTTCCCCCCGCAAAAATAATAAATTGTTTCAGAGCACCTCCCCTGATCCTGTCTGATTATTGACACAAATACTATAATAATTGATCTGCAAAGGAGTTATAGAAGGGGCCGGGAGCAGTAAATATCAGTTTGCGGGAAGTTTTAATCCGGATTCCGTCGGTCCCGTTATGTATTTAGAAGGACCGGAAAGTCACCCTGATGGCAAAACAGGCAGTTGCGCCGGTTTGAAAAATACGAAAAACTGAATAACTTTGAATTAGAAAATGTTAAAAACAGAACCATCATGGAAGTAACAAAGAAAATAATTGTTGTACCCTGGGATTTCACCCCTGTTGCTGAGAATGCACTTGCACATTCAGTCAGGATCGCCCGGATGGTAAATAATGACATATGCCTTTTACATGTTGTTGACAATGATATCAAACCCAGGGCAGAAGGAGAGAAGCAGGCATTGCTGAATCATGTGGCCGGTGAAGCTTCAGCTAAGTATAACATGAATATTTCTGCCCGTGTGGTAAAGGGAAGCATTTTCACCTCAATAGCTGAATTTGTCAACCACAAAAACAGTAATGTCAATCTTGTGGTGATGGGAACGCATGGAATAGTAGGAATGCAGAAACTAACAGGAAGCTGGGCGCTTAAGGTAATAGTCAAATCAAAAGTCCCGTTTATTGTCGTCCAGAATCCCCCTGCGGATAATGAAAGATACCGCAACATTGTTTTCCCGATTGATTTCAGGCTGGAAAACAAGGAAAAACTCAGCATGGCCATATTCATGGGAAAATATTTCGATTCGAAAATCCATCTTTTAAAAACAGTCACCTCCGATAAAAGCCTGATCAGAAGGATTAACGTAAACCTGAATTTTGCTATCAGGTATCTGATCCAGAACAATATAGACTACGCGATCCATGAAATGAGCCGTGGCAAGTACGCACAGCGTACACTTGAATTTGCCGACATGCTGAAAGCTGATCTTATCGTTATCATGACCACAAAGAATATTTCCATGGCCGATTACATGCTGGGGGCTGCAGAACAATACATCATAGCGAACAGTTCAAAGATCCCCGTATGCTGTGTCAATCCGAGGTCAACATTCACCAAAGTAGGTCAGTTCATGTATGCATGATCACATCCCGACCCTGTTTTTACCAGGGCCTGCCGGGAGTAGGGAAAAAAGAAAGACAGGCGCAGCATGATTCACGATCGTTCACCTGCAGCCTGTCGTATTAAATTCCGGGCCTAACCGCCCTTCTCTGGTCAGTGTCAATGCCGTTTGGTCTCGCGCCCTTCCCAGCCGCTCCTGCCTTCACCTACAAAAAGTTCTGTAACAGTCTTTGAAACCCTGTCGTCAACTTCCTCCACCAATCTTATTCTCAATGGGTTGGTAAGGGTTTCTTTCCATTTCAGCACTGGTGCATACGGTTCCGGACCTTTATCTGTCTCATAGATCAGATAGGCCCATTTCTCCGAAAATACATTCCCTTTCATTGCAGGTATCATCTGCTGCATATTTGAAGAAAGGAAACTGAGGGACAATGCCCTGGCCCAGTAAATCCACGGGCCCCCCGTGATATAAAAGAACGGATTAAGAAGCCTTGGGGCAGATTCAAGCCCGGCATTTGCATAACTCAGCTGTATGCCGGCGAAACCGATACCTTCCTTTTCATTGTAAAACGTAATCCACGGCACATCGGCTTCCATGATCAGATCGGTCAGATCGGGCATATCGGTCACATCGAAGTTGATTACCTTATCCCTGATCACATCATACCATGCTGCATGGGTTATTAGTTCCCTCTTCAGCACCATTTCAGCATTCCTCACTGCAATTGTATGCACGGTCTCATTTATCCTGAGCACCGTGGAGCTGATGAAATAAGGTTTGCCAGGGAAGAATTCATATCGCACCGATGCATCAACCTCGGGGATATCCCGCAGGTTGCCCCACACTTCGGTCATTGTCATCACAGGGCCGGACAGTGAATGTACATTCTGCGGCGGATCCCAATCGGAGGTGTGGGTCCATGGCCGCGGAGGAGTGTAAATTTCAGGGTTCCAGTGGATAGCTCCGTTTGTTTCCTTATGGTGATAGAGAGGAAAATCTGCCCTTTTCTTCAGCGACAACTGGTCGAGATGTCCTGAGGCCGGATGGAGTACTGCGGAGATCAGATCATTTTCTATCTGCAGGCCAGGTTCTTCACCCTGCACAACAAGATCCGTCCTGTAAACTCTGCTCAGCGCTTCCTCATTGTTATAATAGATCAGAAATATCCTGCTTGAACGGGCAGGAACATCAGCCAGGAATGAAACTTTTGCTGTTACGGTCGGAAGCCATACCGGCATATCCCTGGTTGGTCTGCCATTCTCATCCGGTGCAAGATCATCCTCAACCAGGTATTTCTGGAAATCGTATACCTGCGACGGAACCTCCTTAAGGTCACGGGAATCCGGATCAAAGGCCATTACCCTGATCTCCCGCTTCAGATCAGTGGCTTCATCGGGATAGAATGCCAGCAGCACATCAACTGGTTCATTCTTCCTGTCAATCCCCGCGGTTTCGGTAAGAACCACCGACTTATAATTTTTCCAGGCAGGATCAAAAACCCTGGCATCTGCCGGTGCTGTTACACTTTTCACAGCAGAAATGAACCGGTCGGTAGGCGAGCCCTGGGCCGACTTTTTGAGCCTCACGGTAACTTTTACATCATACCTCTGGGCCGGCTGCCATTTTACCCAGCCAATAACTTCCAGATCCTTGTAAACAATATTATCTTGCGACAGGCCTGCACCCGAAGGAGGCCGGTGAGTTATAACAGGCTTTGAAAGATCTGTCTCCTCCCCTTTCTTGTGAAGGGTTGTATAACGGAGAGTCTTACCGTTAACGGAAAGTTCCACCTCGATGATTGATGGATTCGGAAGCTCCAGGTCGGCTTTCAGGTAGTAGTAAGGTATTGCCGGACATGGATAGTTAAGTTCAAGGCTGTTGATTTTCAGTTCATCCTTTGCAAAGGATGTCAAACTTACCGATAATGCAAACAATAGTGCTAATCCGATTTTAAGATAACTGTGCTTTTGATTCACGTTTTTCATTATAATATTATTTTGATTTTTATAGTATGATGGAACCACATATAACCGGTAATCAGGTTTTTACACCTGTGACGGTAATCAATGTGGCCTATCATGCCGGTTTCATGATTTTAATATTCTACCTTGTTGTGATCAGATTCCTGTTCCTCAGTTCCCTGACGCCTGACTGCCATGGACCGCCTGCCCCCCAGAGGTAATATGTGAAATACATCGTTGAACTCTGGAAAATCGGGAGCCATGGCTGAAATTCAACATAGTAATAATGAGCATCGTTGTTAATGGGATGGTTCATCCACATATGAAGGAAAATAGGCTGATCGACCGGGAATGCCCCGACAAATGAGATATTTTCGGAGGTATCATATCCGGCATTCCATCCTTCCTTTATTTTCAGGGCTCTCCCGTAATATTCCTCCGGTCTCATACGAAATTCCTCGAGTCCGTTCATTGTCGGAACAGTGAACACATCCTCGGTACCGTGAACCCGGCCGATCTCGAGGATTGGCTGCGGGCCCAGCACGTTTGCCTCCGGATTGATGAAGGTAAGGGCATATCTTACTTCAAGCAGGGGCGAGTTGCCGTACAAGGTAAAGATCTTCTGAATCTTGTTCCCGTAATAGTCGGCCGTCATCTTGACCTGAACATAATCACCTGTGCTTTTCACGAGCTCGGCATCATATACCTTGTGGGTTTCCATGCTGGCCTGCCCCAGGAAATCCTCGAATCCGCCGTATGGATAATAGCCCCAGCTTCGGTTAGGACGCTTATCGTCGCCCGATTTTTCGGGCCACAGTTTGAAAAGCACATTGTCGTTGCGGCTCTTTACAAAATATTCGATAACCCTGGCGCCGGTGGTGAGAAGGGTAATACGGACACTGTCGTTTTCCATGCGGTATTCGTTAATCCCGTCTGCATTCAGGTCGAGGGCATAGGCTCTCAACGATCCAGCAGCCTTGCCGACACCCAGCTGGCTGACCGTTTTGACACCAAGCGCTTCGACTTCAACGTTGTATTGCCCTGCAGGAACTTTCAGGTCAAAATTGATTTCCGCGAAGGTGCCGGTTCCGTTAGTGGCCCTGCGCGAAGCCGTAAATACGGGCTTCCCCGGCTTATTCCTGTCGATAACCCTGATGTTCACCGGATAGGAACTTTCCCTGCTGAAATTGTGAACAGTCACCGGGTAGCTGACAACAGGAGCATGTCCGTAAAGGATCCTGTGAACCGATATTGCAGGGGGCATGTCGAGCACACACATAGTGTATTTCTTATTCTTTCCCCAGTCAAAGCCGGCAACGACCGGGTTCGGGGTATTCATTCCTCCTGCTTCCGGCCTTATTTTCACCTTAACCGTCCTGCTTTCCCCTGCCGGAACCGTTATGGTGCCCGGACTGCCTTCTTCCATAACCACGCCGTCAGGAAGCTGTATGTCGACCTTTCCTGTAATATCCTGCGGACAGGTATTTGAAATATCAAGGTTCAGGGTATATCCGTCCATTGTTGCAAGCAGGTCGATCCTGTCATTGTAGTATTCTTCGAGGAAAATCCTGTCGAGCAGCAGCATCTGAACGGCCCTGCGCCAGACCGGCGGACCCATGATAAGTCCGTCTCTCAGAACGGATACTGCATTCTTTCCCATGATCGCTGCCCACATATTTTCACGGGTCAGCTTCTCACCCTTCTTTATGAAAAGGATCATACTGCTGGTCAGATCGCCCAGCAGATCACCTGTCATGGATACAAACGGGAAAGCACCTTTGTCTATTTCAGTCTTGTTGCCGGCATTGGCCAGGTATCCGTCATAGTTATAATTCTCTGCCTGCGGATCATAAACAGGCCTGAACACATAACCATTCTTTTTGTGGGCAAAATCGATCCATGATTGCCGTGTGGGCATATCCTGCACCTGCAATCCATCATAATTATCCAGTCCGAAAATGGTCTGATGACCGTAATCAATTACTACCGGAACCTTTGTCCGGGCCATCCACGATTCATATTCTCCCTGGGCAAGGAATTCCATGTAACCGTTAAAAACAAACCAGCTGATCCCCTCATTCATACCCCTGCCGATAATTTCGAGGGGATGCCCGGGTGTTATCGTAACTGATTTCAGAAGCGTTTCAACGCCAAACCAGCCTTTATGCATGTCATAACCGGCAATTACATTTCCCGTATTGTCAAGGAGATTTTTCAGCCGGATCCTCGAATTCCTGTCAGACGATGAAATGACAAATATTTTACGGCTGCCACCCTCGAGGATAAAAGCATCGACCGGTTTAAGGCCGGGATCATTGAACTGATAGCTCTTCAGCAGCTTGCGCCAGGTATCATTGCCGGTATATTTCCCGGTTAATATCTTTCCTGTTTCAGAAGCCGGATCGGCAAGAACAAGAACATTGCCGCCAGCCAGGGCATTCTCAAGGTCACTGACCGATGGTTCGTCAAGAACCCTGGCTTCAGAAGCAAGCCAGCCTGCAATGAAGCCTTCCTGCATCCATAACCCGGGCAATTCAATATCCTCTGCGATGTCGATCTTATTCTGGGCTATTTTCCTTTCAACATCAGGAATGCTTATCTTGTAAAGGTTACCATAACGCGACCACTGCCTGTAATCGTTCCACCAATGGTTGGTATAGCCGTTAAACTGCGTGTTGCTACTGACAGTGTTGCCCTTAACATCAAGCTCACCGTTATATTTGAAATCACGGAGCTGTTGGGCTTTCAGCCCCGGTAGTGTCAGCCATAGAAAAGCTGTCAGAAACAGAATTGAAAATTTGCCGGATACTTTCATAGAAGACTTGATTTAGATTATTAATCAGATGATGACATTGTTAAATTGTCATTAAAGGTACACATGTATTTTAAGTATTCAATAAGAATAAACGTCTCACGGGAAATCAGGTATTGACGGGTTTCATCCATTCAAGCTGTGAGTTGTAATTATCGTGGAGCCTGTATTTTCTCCTGTGCCCGCTGATCCTCTCCCCCAGCACTTCAATACTTTCGAGGCTTGCTGTTCCCATGTTTGCCTGTGCACAATAGTTTAGATATCCTACCTTGGAAAAATCGATACCCATAAGTTCGATTCCCACCCTGTCAGCAGCAAGCCAGTCGGTACTTGCCACACAGATACGGTGGTCAACAGGGGTTCCGTTCCCGGGTCCGTTGCCTTCCATCCCTTCAAAACCGTCAATGACCGCGAGATGAGGATGAAGCCTCCCGGCCAGGGCAAAAATATTGTAGTTTATTCCGCGGATACCGCTTCCATGCACAATGGGCTTATCATTCCTAGCTCCCGGTTTGCGGCCGGGTCCGTAGGTGAATCCGGCATCCTTGACGGGAGCACCCAGGACTATATTCTTCAGGGAAAGGGTTGCAATTACCCTGTCGTGTGTTTTCATCCTTGCCACTGAAACTATAAATGAACCGGGATCGAGGAGCATCGATGAAACCCTTACGGGATGCGGCCTGAAATCCTTTTCATCAAAGACGTGAACAACGTCGGATTTTTCCCGGTCAAGATCCACCAGCCTGACATTATATTTTTCCGCCAGCCTGTTGTAACCGAAATTGCTGAAGCCCTCAAATGTCGGACCGCCTGCAGCCGATTCTGCGATCACTGCATTGGTTAACTTATTGATCGACCTTAGGAACTCCAGTATGCCTTCGAGAGTATCGGCATGGGTTGATGCCAGCTGGACGTTTACTGACACATTGTTTGGCTTCAGGATAACCATTTTGTTACCTATCGATTGCTTCAGCAGATCCGAAAAGGGAAGCAGGGAGCGGAAAGCAATGTCCGCCCTGTTGTTTCCCGTAGTCAGGGCAACCCTGGTCCGGCCGGCCTCCTGCAAGGCTGATGAAGCAAAAATTCCCGAAGCCGGTGAACAGGCTGCCGCCAGACACCCGGCCAGGGATGTCTTCAGAAAATTACGGCGATTCCATGAGTTCATTGCGATTTGTATCTGCTGATTAAAAATAACAAAAAATTAAACTATTAAATTAAGGCGGAATTTCCTTCTGAAAAGCAAAAATATGTTAAATAACCCGGTTTTGCAGAAATGCCGTCAATGGTTTATCTTCGCCCTGCTGTTATGTGTTAAATTGCCTTTCCATGTCGGTCATTATCAAAAATGTCACCAAGTATTACGGTGAGCAGAAAGCACTGGATGACGTATCCTTTGAAATAAAGACAGGAGAGATTATGGGGTTCCTGGGGCCCAACGGTGCAGGTAAGTCAACCATGATGAAGATCATAACCGGCTTCATCCCAGCCACATCCGGGTCAGTTACAATAAACGGACATGATATCGGAACCGGTTCGCTGAAAGTAAGGGAAATGACAGGATACCTCCCTGAGAATAACCCCCTTTATCCTGAAATGTATGTAAGGGAATACCTTGGCTTTGTTGCCTCCATGTACAGGTCGGACATTCCCCTGAAGAACCGGATTGACAGAATCATTGAAACAACCGGGCTGATCCCGGAACAGAACAAGAAGATCGGTTCCCTTTCGAAGGGTTACAGGCAAAGGGTGGGCCTGGCCCAGGCACTTATCCATGATCCGCAGGTGCTTATTCTCGACGAAGCCACCACAGGACTTGATCCAAACCAGATCGTTGAAATAAGGAATCTCATCAGGGAGGCCGGGAAGGAAAAGACAGTCATGCTTTCAACCCACATAATGCAGGAAGTTGAGGCAATATGCGACCGTATCATAATAATTGACAGAGGTGTGATCGTTGCCGATGAAATAAAGGAAAACATTTACTCAAAACTCATCAATGACAGGCTGGTTATCGAGGTCGAGTTTGACCGGGATATCCCTGACAGCCTGCTGGCCGGCATACCCCATGCCGGCAGGGTGAGAAAAACAAAACCAAATACATGGATCATCGAATCACCGGCTGACCATGACGTAAGAGCGGGCCTGTTTGAATTTGCAGTGAGAAACAACCTGACGGTACTTTCCCTTCAGAGGAAAGAGGGCAACCTGGAAGAAATATTCCGGATCCTGACGGGCAAATGATGGTTTTGTAATCTGGAATTTTTTTATTTCTTTTACATCCTGAAATCTGGTGGAAAGATTTGAGCTGATTGCAACCACGGGAAAAAATGCTAAAATGCTGACATCCTGTCATTTGAATCAATCAAACTCTTTTCCCATTGTACTAATGTAAAATTAAACTCTAGTCAGATGGGATATTTATTTACTTCAGAATCTGTTTCGGAAGGTCATCCCGACAAGGTTGCCGATCAGATATCAGATTCATTGCTTGATGAGTTTCTTCGCTGGGATCCGGAGTCAAAAGTTGCCTGTGAGACCTTTGTTACCACAGGACTTGTGGTATGTGGTGGTGAGGTGCGTACTGAGGGCTGGGTGGATGTTCAGGAGACTGCCCGCCGGGTTATAAGGGATATTGGTTATAACAAGGCGGAATACAGGTTTGATTCCGATTCGTGCGGTGTCATTTCCACCATTCACGATCAGTCGAGCGACATTCGCCAGGGGGTTGTTCGTGAAAATCCCGAAGAACAGGGTGCCGGAGACCAGGGCATGATGTTCGGTTACGCATGCCGTGAAACGGACAATTACATGCCTCTCAGCATTGTTCTGGCACACACCCTTCTCGAGGAGCTTGCTGCAGTGAGAAGGGAAGAAAAGCATATGAAGTACCTGAGGCCCGACAGCAAGTCGCAGGTAACCATTGAATATGATGACAACAACACACCCGTACGGATTGACACGATTGTGATAAGCACCCAGCACGATGAATTCATATTGCCAGAAAATCACTCTCCGAAATCCCGTAAATCCGCTGAAAAGGCTATGCAGGAGCAGATTACCGCAGACCTTCAAAATATCCTTATCCCAAGGGTAAAGAAGACCCTGCCCGAAAGGATAAGAAAACTTTTCACTGACGACACGAAGCTTCTTGTAAATCCCACGGGCAAGTTCGTGATTGGAGGACCTCACGGCGATACCGGGCTCACCGGCCGCAAGATCATCGTAGACACTTACGGCGGTCATGGGGCTCACGGCGGGGGGGCCTTTTCGGGCAAGGATCCTTCAAAGGTCGACAGGTCGGCAGCTTATGCGGCCCGGCATATTGCCAAGAATATCGTTGCAGCCGGAGTGTGCGACCGGGTGCTGATCCAGATTGCATATGCCATTGGTGTCGCAAAGCCGGTAGGCTTACACGTCAATACCTACAACACGGCAAGGGTTAAGGGAAAAGACGGGATGCCCATGAACGATGGGGAGATAGCTTCAGTAATTAACGATCTCTTTGACCTGCGGCCATTTGCCATCGTCGAACGGTTCGGCCTCAAGAATCCCATCTATCTTCCTACTGCATCCTACGGACATTTCGGGAGAAATCACCATGTAAAGGAGGTTGAAGTCTATTACGAAGTTCCGGGCTGCACACCGAAAATAGTGAACTCAAACGGGAAAAAGGTCTATACCAAGAAAGTTGAATTCTTCGCGTGGGAAAAACTCGATCATGTAGACCGGATAAAAAAAGCCTTCAAAATCTGATCTCCCGCCAGGGGCTGAATCAACACCGGAAACTGAACCGCGAGAAGCAGATAGATTTTTACCGGCTGGAGCAGGAAATTCCAAACAATATTCCACCCCTGAGTACATGCCTGCAGGGTTCCATTGGCAGTTCCGGTGAAGTTTGTGCAGTTTTATTTAAAATGACTGCCTGACGATCCTTGCAACATTGTCGGAACGTCCGAGGGTGTAATAATGGATTCCCGGGACCCCCTCGCGTATAAGTTCCTTTGACTGCATGGCAGCCCATTCTATCCCCACCTCCCTGGCGTCCCGGTCGGTTTTGCATTTCTGCAGTTCCTTTACCAGTTCATTTGGCATGTCGATATGAAATGTCTGGGGCAGCAGGTTTATATCATTGAGGGCAGATACAGGCTTCAGTCCGGCTATTATCGGTACTTCGATCCCTGCTTTCCTGCATTCGTCCCTGAAACGGAAAAACTTTTTATTGTCGAAAAACATCTGGGTCACTATGTAGCTGGCACCCATGCCCACCTTGTGCTTAAGATTATCCATATCAGCCTCCCTGTTCGGCGCTTCAAAATGCTTTTCAGGATAACCCGCAACCCCGATACAGAATGAAGTGGGTGTTGTATCCTCAAGAGTCGCCTCAAGATACTTTCCGTTATTCATGTTTACGATCTGCTGTACCAGCTCCCAGGTATAGGTATGCCCGTTCTTTTCGGGAATAAAGGATCGGCTTCCCCTTGGAGGGTCGCCCCTGAGGGCAAGCACATCATTTATGCCGAGGAAATTCATTTCGATGAGCACATTCTCGGTTTCTTCCCTTGTAAATCCTCCGCAGAGAACATGCGGCACCACCGGGATATTATATTTGTATTTCACCGCTGCCGCAAGTGCAAACGTGCCCGGTCGTTTCCTCACCACACGTTTTTCAAGCAGCCCGTCAGGTCTTTCATGATAAACTGTTTCATTACGGTGCGAAGTAAAATTGATGTAAGCCGGTCCGAACTCAATCAACTGGTCGATGGTTGAATATATTTTTTCAATGCTGTGACCCTTCAGGGGCGGAAGCAGTTCAAAGGTGAATAGTGTTCCTTTTGCTTTTCTGATGATCTCAATAACGCTCATAAACAATTTATCATAAATTCGGAGCAAGCCAACGCGAGGCTTCCCCAACACTCATATTTTTTCTCGCCGCATAATCAGCCAGCTGATCTTTGCCAATCTTCCCGACATTGAAATAAGCTGATGCGGGATGCGAAAAAACGTAACCGCTTACTGCGGCGGGAGGAGTCATCGCAAAATTTTCGGTAAGTCCCGCACCGGTATTTTTCTCTGCTTCGAGCAGGTCAAAAATAACCCGTTTCTCAGTATGATCAGGACATGCAGGATAACCTGGAGCCGGACGTATCCCTGTATATTTCCCTTTCAGCATGTCATCAACACTCAGATTTTCTTCAGGGCTGTAGCCCCAGTAATGTTTCCGGATCAGTTCATGAACATATTCAGCTGCTGCTTCCGCATACCTGTCGCTGAGAATCCTGAGCATTATTACGGCATAATCGTCATCACCGTATTCAACCAGCTTATCCTGATCCAGCTCAGCGGTCACAACAAATACTCCCATATAATCCTTCAATCCTGACGACACCGGGGCAACAAAATCTGCAAGGCATAGATTGGGAACACCTTTTTCTTTCTGTTCCTGGTTCCTCAGGAACCTGAATACTCCTTTAACATGATCTCTGCCTTCTGTTAATATTTTCACATCATCCCCTTCCGATTCTGCAGGAAAGATCTGGAAAACGCCGTTGATCTTCAGCAGCTCCCGTTCAATAATTTCCCTTATATAAAATTGCGCGTCACTGAAAAGCTTTTGTGCCTCTTCGCCCTTCACAGGATCCTCAAGTATCTGGGGATATTTTCCGTTCAATTTCCATGCAAAAAAGAAAAATGTCCAGTCGAAATATCTGACCAGCAGGTCGGCAGGGATATGCTTAATCACATGAATTCCCGGTCTGGCAGGTTCATGGATGACGGCATTTGTCCAGTCCGTAATCAGCCTGTTCTCCCTTGCAACCTCAATCGGCAGAAGGATCCTCTCCGCCTGTCTCAGGGAATGATCTTCCCTTATTTTTCTATATTTTTCCTTTATTCCTCGTGCAAAACCTGATCCTTCACCCTGGAGAAGGGAAGAGAGCACTCCTGCTGCCTTCGAAGCATCCTTCACATGGACAACGGTTCCCGAGTAGGCAGGGGCTATCTTCACTGCAGCATGGATCTCGGAAGTAGTTGCCCCCCCAACAAGCAGGGGCAGATCTATCTTCCTGCGCTCCATCTCAGATGCAACATGCACCATTTCTTCAAGTGAAGGCGTAATCAATCCGCTGACGCCGATAAAATCAGCCTTTTCATTCAGGGCTGTGTCGATTATCCGGTCGGCAGGAACCATCACTCCCAGGTTTATCACCTGGTAATTGTTACATGAAAGTACGACTCCGGCAATATTCTTACCTATATCATGAACATCGCCCTTAACCGTTGCCAGGACAATCTTTCCTGCCTGCTTCTTATCCTTCCCACCGCTTTCCTCCTCAATATATGGAGACAGGACGGCAACAGCCTTTTTCATAACCCTCGCGCTCTTTACCACCTGGGGCAGGAACATTTTCCCTGAACCGAAAAGATCGCCGACCTCATTCATCCCTCCCATCAGAGGACCCTCAATCAGCTCGATCGCCCTGGGAAAAAGTCCTCTTGCCTCTTCCGTATCCTGTTCAATGAATTCATCTATCCCGCGTTTCAGGGAGTGCCTGAGCCTCTCCAGCACGGGCATGGAACGCCATTCATCCGCCTTCCCTTCTTTCCTGCCCTCAACCTTCAATCCCTCGGCGAACCTGACGAGCCTTTCAGTTGCATCCTTTCTTCTGTTCAGCACAACATCCTCCGTCAGCTTAAGGAGATCCGGTTCAATCTCGCTGTATACCTGGAGCATTCCCGGATTCACAATACCCATGTCCAGACCTGCCCTGATGGCATGATAAAGGAACACCGAATGCATTGCCTCGCGAACCCTGTCATTCCCCCTGAAAGAGAACGACAGGTTGCTTATACCCCCGCTTACCTTTGCATACGGCAGGTTTTTCCTGATCCATTCCGTAGCTTTAATAAAATTGACGGCGTAGTTGTTATGTTCCTCTATTCCGGTTGCTACTGCGAGAACATTTGGATCGAAAATAATATCTTCCGGGGGAAATCCGGCCTTATCGACCATAAGTTTATACGATCTTTCCGCAACCTCGATCCGTTTCTCATAGGTGTCAGCCTGTCCGGTCTCATCAAAGAGCATCACAACGGCAGCAGCCCCGTATTTTCGGATTTTGCGCGCCTGTTCAAGGAAGACCTCTTCTCCTTCCTTAAGGCTGATAGAATTAACGATCGATTTTCCCTGGATGCACTTAAGAGCCGATTCAATTACTGTCCATTTCGAAGAGTCGATCATAATGGGAAGCCTGGCAATATCCGGCTCGGACATGACAAGATTCACGAACCGCACCATTGCCTTCTCAGAGTCGAGCAAGGCTTCATCCATACAGATATCTATGATCTGGGCGCCCCCTTCAACCTGGTTCCGCGCCACGGAAAGAGCTTCATCATACTTCTCTTCCCGGATGAGCCGGGCGAATTTTATCGATCCCGATACATTTGTACGCTCACCGATGTTGACAAAATTTGTCTGCGGGGTGATTGTAAGAGCTTCGAGCCCCGACAGCCTTGTATACCTTGTAATTTCAGGCTTCTTTCTCGGGGCGTGGCCTGCAGCTTTTTCTGCCAGCTTTGCTATATGTTCCGGGGTAGTGCCGCAGCAGCCTCCGATTATGTTAATCCAGCCCCTTTCCATGAACTCCTCCGCCACCGAAGCCATGAATGTGGCCGACTGGTCATATTCCCCGAACTGGTTGGGAAGGCCGGCGTTAGGATGAACTGACACAAAAAAACCTGCCTTTGCAGACAGTTCCTCCACAAACGGCCTCAGCTGCTCAGCGCCAAGGGCACAGTTAAGTCCGATGCTGAACAGCGGGAAATGTGAGACCGACACCAGGAACGCTTCGAGCGTCTGTCCGGTCAGTGTCCTGCCGCTGGCATCGGTGATTGTTCCTGAGACCATTACCGGAAGTCTCCTGCCTTTTTCGCCGAATACCGAATCGATGGCAAAAAGGGCAGCCTTGCAGTTCAGCACATCAAAAACCGTTTCAATCAGGAGGATGTCTGCCCCGCCGTCGATGAGACCTCTCACCTGCTCAGCATAGGCGTCGGCGAGCTGGTCGAAGCTAACCGACCTGGCACCCGGATCACCCACATCTGACGACATGGATGCCGTCCGGTTTGTCGGACCGATTGACCCTGCAACAAAATGCGGGCCCTTCCCGCCTTCTTCCTCAAACAGGGTGATTGATCTGGCTGCAAGCCTTGCCGACCGGAGGTTCATCTCATAAACCATTTCCTCCATCCCGTAGTCAGCCATTGAGATCCTGTTCGCATTGAATGTGTTGGTGGTGATAATGTCGGCTCCGGCCTCGAGATACTGCCGGTGAATATCAAGAATTACACCGGGTTTCGTTATAGACAGGATATCATTGTTGCCTTTCAGGGGACGGGGATGCGAGAGGAATTGCTCCCCCCTGAAGTCATGCTCCTGAAGCTTCTGCTTCTGGATCATTGTTCCCATCGCTCCGTCGAGGATCAGGATACGTTGCTGAATGATGTTCCCGAGAGACTCTTTCATGTAAGTTTTAAAATTTATGATAAACTGCCTCTAATGCCGTGCCTTCATGACCTTCCTACCGGTTTTCACAATGAAGACATCCATTGCCGGCAGCTGATCGCGGAGTGAATAAAGTGTTTCGAGATTAACAGTACCTATCACGTATTTGTAAAATTTGCTGCTAAAGTATTCCGACACTTCTTTAAATCCAAACATTTTTCTGTCCTTTTCCTTCCTGTACCTCAGATATATCTCGAGAAAAAGGTCCCTGGTATGATTTGAAACGGTTCCCTGCTGGTACTTTTTATACTCATATTTATACCCGTATGAGTTTGCGGAAATATCAGACAAAACCGCACTACCGGTAGCGTGCCCGCCGGCGCCCTTTCCGCTGAAAAACTGCTTGTCGGCAAATGCAGCTTCAGTTATTACTCCGTTGTATTCGTCATCCACATTGTAAAGGTATTTGTCGGGCGATATAAACCGCGGAAGGACAAAACTGGTAATGGTATTCTCATCGGTCTTACCGACATAGGGAACAAGCTTTATTTTAAGTCCTTTTTCCTTTGCATATCTTATGTCGAAGGTTGAGATGCTCCTGATCCCGTAATGGAAAACCTCAGCGGGATCAAGGAAAAGCCCGTAGGCATGACCGGTTATGATGCAAAGCTTGTATTTTGCATCCCACCCGTCTATATCCAGAGTAGGATCCGACTCGGCAAATCCTTTCTCCTGGGCCTGCCTGAGGGCCGTTGAGAAATCGAGGCCCTCATTGTGCATTTTCGTCAGGATATAGTTGGTCGTACCGTTGAGTATGCCCCGGAGAGAGTGCAGAAGTTCATTGTCATAATATTCCTCAAGATTCCTGATAATGGGAATACTGGCGCCGGCAGAAGCCTCATAAAGAAGGGAGACCCTGTATTTGTCCTGCATATCCACCAGTTCCCTGAAGTGTCTTGCCACCATGACCTTGTTGGCAGTTACAACATTTTTCCCGTTCTTCATTGCAGTGCTTACGATATTGAAAGCCTCTTCAGCATCATCAATAAGCTCCACCACAAGATTAATGGAAGGATCATTGAGAATATCATTCTTGTCGAAGGTAAAGTTTGACATGGCAATTCTCCGTTTCTTGCTGCGGTCCTTAACGCAGATCTTCACGATATCCGTTCTGAGTCCGCTGCTGCTGTTGAGAACATCATGGAGCCCCTGACCCACGCATCCGTAACCGAACAATCCGATCCTTAACGTTTCCCTTGTCATAATACCTTTTTAAATGCCTGTTCAAAATCATATATTATATCATCAATATGTTCTATGCCCACTGATACTCTGAATAATCCGGGTTCAATTCCGGTTGCGGCACGCTCCTCATCGGAAAGTTGCGAGTGTGTGGTGGTAGCAGGCTGAATGATCAGTGTCCGGGTATCGCCCACATTGGCAAGGTGGCTCACAAGCTTAAGATGTTCAACAAGCTTTGCGGCTTTTTCCCTGCTGGCTTTAAGCACAAAGCTCAAAACGCCGCCGGCCCCTTTTGGAAGGTACTTGCAGGCCAGCTCATAATTGGGATTTCCGGGCAGCCCCGGGTAGTTCACCTTTTCCACGCCGGGATGTGCGGCAAGCCATTTTGCAAGTTCAAGGGTGTTCCATGCATGCCTTTCCATCCTCAGCGACAGCGTTTCGAGCCCCTGAAGAAGCAGGAATGAGTTGAAAGGGCTTATCGACGATCCCAGGTCCCTCAATCCTTCCACCCTGGCTTTCACAATAAAAGCTATGTTTCCTGCAGGTGACTCAGGTGAGAATTTTTCACTGAATACAAAGCCGTGATAGCCTTCCGAAGGCTGGGTGAACAGCGGGAACCGTCCGTTCCTCCAGTCGAAATTTCCTCCGTCGACAATCACGCCGCCAATGCTGGTGCCATGTCCGCCGATCCATTTGGTGGCTGACTCGGTGACAATGTTTGCCCCATGATCAATCGGCCTGAACAGGTATCCGCAGCCGCCGAATGTGTTGTCGACTATGAGTGGCAGTCCATTTTTCCGTGCCAGGGCTGAAAAGGCATCAAAATCAGGTATATCGAATCCCGGATTACCTAATGTCTCAACATATATTGCCCTCGTCCTGTCGTCGATCAGTTCTGCGAATGATTCGGGATCAAGTCCGGGTGCAAACCTCACCTCAATGCCGAACCTGGCAAGGGTGACCTTGAACTGATTGAAGGTGCCTCCATAAAGATAAGGTGAGCTTATGAAATTATCACCCTCCTTCATTAAGGTTGTGAGTGCAATGAATTGTGCGGCATGCCCCGATGCAAGTGCAAGTGCGGCAACACCTCCCTCGAGGGCGGCAACCCGCTTCTCGAAAACATCGGTGGTGGGATTGTTTATCCGTGTATATATGTTACCGGCTTCTGAAAGGTCGAAAAGCGCTGCTGCATGCTCAGCACTCCTGAAAAGATATGATGTTGTCTGGTACAAGGGTACTGCCCTCGAAAGGGTGTCACTGTCGGGATTATGCCCTGCATGTACCTGCAATGTCTCAAATTGTATGTTCCTTGTATTCATTTTATTATGATTTAAGAATAATAATAATCCACTAAGATCTATCTGAAAAACAAATCCATTATTAAAAAGTTTGGGGGGAATAAAACGGGTATCAGTATGTAAGTTACTGTCCGTTACCAGCACATGCACATAGGCATGATCGGTGATTTTGTAATATCGGTAAGAAAAATCTTTTTCATTGCTCCTTGTCCATTTTTATCATCTCCCTTTTCCAGGGATTAGGTTTTGGCACCTTTTCCAGCCTCATCCGGTTCAGGATGACTGCAGTCTGGTTGCCAGGGTTTCAGTGAGCCTAATCTCTCCACCCTTCTCAATAAAAATCAAACGATCCTGACAGGAAGGAATATTTGATTCGTGGGTGCAAATGTAGGAATGATTTTTAAAAACGCAAAAAAATAAAGATTTAACTTACTTTTGCTAAACCAAATTACAGATGCATGCATAATAATTTCACGATATACAACAGTCTGACACGGCGGAAGGAACTGTTTGAACCTCTCCGGCCCCCGTTTGCAGGGCTGTACGTCTGCGGACCGACGGTTTACAGCAATGCCCATCTGGGCCATGCCAGGCCGGCCATCACTTTCGATGTATTGTACAGATACTTATTGCATCTGGGTTATAAGGTAAGATATGTCCGCAACATCACCGATGTAGGACATCTCGAAAATGACTCGGATGAGGGGGAGGATAAGATCCTGAAGGCGGCCCGGGCCGAGCATCTTGAACCAATGGAGGTCGTGCAGAATTATATGAATACCTTCCACAGGAACATGGATCAGCTGAATACCCTCAAGCCGTCGATTGAACCAAGGGCTTCGGGACACATAATCGAACAGCAGGAGTTTATCAGGAAGATCCTGAAAAAAGGCTACGCATATGAATCAAACGGATCGGTTTATTTCGATGTAAAAAAGTACAGTGAGAAATATGACTATGGGAAGCTTTCGGGCCGAGTGCTTGAAGAGCTCCAGGCAAATACCCGTTCACTGGCCGGACAGGATGAGAAGCGCAGCCCGTTTGATTTCTCCCTGTGGAAGAAAGCCACCCCAGGTCATATTATGAAGTGGCCCTCTGAATGGAGCAACGGATTCCCCGGATGGCACATGGAGTGCTCGGCAATGAGCGTAAAATACCTGGGCGAAGTATTTGACATCCATGGCGGCGGCATGGACCTGATGTTCCCTCACCATGAGTGTGAGATAGCACAGTCGACCGCGGCTCTCGGAAAGGAATCGGTAAAATACTGGATGCACAACAATATGATAACCATCAATGGCCAGAAAATGGCCAGGTCGATTGGTAACTTTATAACGCTCGATCAGCTTTTCAGCGGCGAGCATCCGTTGCTTGAACAGCCATACAGCCCGATGACGATCAGGTTCTTCATCCTTCAGGCCCATTACAGGAGTACTGTCGACTTTTCGAATGAAGCCCTTAAATCAGCGGAAAAGGGATTGGAAAGACTGTTCAAGGGACTTGAAACACTTGAGAAAACCGGACCTTCCGAAAAATCAACACTGGATATCAGCGCTCTTGAAAAAAAATGCTTTGATGCGATTGACGACGATCTGAACACTCCCGTCCTGCTTTCATATCTCTTTGAGGGAGTGAAATACATTAACCAGGTAAATGACGGCAAGGAAAAACTCAGTGCTGCTGACCTCGGATCGCTTAAAAAACTATTTAAAACCTTTGTTTTCGATATCCTGGGATTGAAAGCAGCACCGGTATCAGTCACCGACGAAAAGCTTACCGGCGAACTCATGAAGATAATCATCGACCTCCGCCAGGATGCAAGGGAAAGAAAAGATTTTGCGACATCCGACAAGATCAGGAACGAACTCAAGGAAGCAGGCATTATCCTTAAAGACAGGAAAGACGGGGCGGAATGGGAAAGAGGCTGAGGGATTACTGACTTAATGATACATGAAAAAGTTTTTCATGCCGGAAAGAATAATCGGGGCTGATCTGCAATCAGGCTTCGTTCCCCGGAACAGGACATTGAATAACAGGCACCTGGTATCTTTTCAGCAGGTTAACTTAAGGCAAACTGAGCAGATCTTTTAGAAAATGAGGGAAACAGCATATAAATCACCGGTTATCACTATCGGATCAGTTCCGCTTGGAGGCAATCATCCGGTGCGGATCCAGTCGATGACCACCACGAGCACCCTCGATACTGCTGCATCCATTGCACAGTGCATCAGGATCATCGAGGCAGGTGCCGATTTCGTCAGACTTACGGCACAGGGCATAAGGGAAGCAGAGAACCTGGCCGGCATAAAGAAGGGACTGCTCAAGGCCGGATACGATACCCCGCTGATTGCCGACATTCACTTTAACCCCCAGGCCGCTGAAACAGCTGCGCGGATCGTTGAAAAGGTGAGGATCAATCCGGGTAACTATGCTGACAGAAGAGCTTCCTTTACCGAAGTAAGATTGTCGGAGAAAGAATATGAATCGGAACTTGAAAGAATACACTCGAGAGTTTTACCTCTGATAAAAATATGTCATGAATATGGGACGGCAATACGGATAGGGGTCAATCACGGGTCACTTTCCGACAGAATAATGACCCGCTACGGGAACACTCCTGAAGGCATGGCGGTCTCGGCGATGGAATTCATTGAAATATTTAGGGCCGAAAATTTCCACCGGCTTGTCCTGTCAATGAAATCATCGGATTCGGGGGAAATGATCAGGGCCACTCTTGCCATCACAAGGATGATGATGGAGAAGGGATTTTCGTATCCGCTGCATCTGGGTGTAACCGAGGCCGGCGAGGGCGAGGACGGGAGAATAAGGTCGGCGGCTGGGATCGGAGCCCTTCTGGCAGAAGGAATCGGCGATACCATCAGGGTTTCGCTGTCGGAGGCTCCTGAAAATGAAATTCCCGTTGCCAGGGAAATTCTCAAAGCCATTGCCGGAGATAAAGGCAGGGTAACCATACCGGAAAACAATCTGAATTTCAGGGATCGCGGCATCCGATACAGGCCCGGGGTGTTTATTGCCGGCAACGGAAAGTTCATTGATGAATCGGGAGTCACATACGAGGGCCGGGTTGTCAGTTTCAAAGCACCCGGGAAACCAGTAGTCGGTCATGAAGCTGAAAGGGGATTCATACTCCACGGGGAGTTTGCCGGGGATGATCCGGAGAAACTTGCAATCAAGGCTGCGGCAACTATGGGAAAATTTTTCATCACGCGCCAGGCTGATGGAATATGCATCTCCGCTGCCGGCACAATCCCTGACTACAAGCTCAGGGAACTCTCTTTCTCCCTGTTGCAGGCCACGGGAGCCAGGATCACCCGGGTGACGTACCTTTCCTGTCCCACCTGCGGACGAACCTCGTTCGACCTTCAGGATGCAATCAAAAAGGTAAAGGAAAAGACCATGCATCTGAAAGGACTGAAAATAGCAATTATGGGCTGCATCGTAAACGGTCCGGGAGAAATGGCGGGAGCCGATTACGGATATGTGGGAGCGGCAAACGGCAAGGTCCATATCTACAGGGGCACAACTCCCGTACTGAGAAATGTTCCGCAGGAATCGGCAGCCGATGAGCTGCTGAGGATCATTGAAAATGATCAGGAAAACAGGATCACAGAATAATCAGCCTGTAATCCAGCTGCTTTTTCTGAAGATCGGCCCGAACCACTTCAATCTTAACCCTGTCGCCCAGGGTATAGGTCCGCCCGGCTGAACGACCCCTGAGACAATAATTCTCCTCGTCGTATTCATAGAAGTCATCATTGAGATCTTTAACACTAACCATCCCCTCACACTGGTTTTCAATTATCTCAACATAAATACCCCATTCAGTGACACCGGAAATCACACCATCGAATATTTGTCCGGTTTTGTCGCTCATAAATTCGACCTGCTTGTATTTTATCGAAGCCCTTTCGGCTTCCGTTGCGAACCTCTCCATTTTTGAGGAATGCTCGCAGAGTTTTTCAAGTGAGTTCCGGTTTTCAGGGTTCTCCTTATTCAGATACGCAGTAAGAAGGCGATGGACCATCATGTCGGGATAGCGCCTTATGGGAGAGGTGAAATGGGTATAGTATTTAAAGGCCAGCCCGTAATGCCCGATATTCTTTGTTGAATAAACCGCTTTGGCCATGGCCCTGAGAGCTATTGTTTCGATGATGTTCTGTTCATCCTTTCCGGCAATTTCCCTGAACAACCTGTTCATTGCCTGTGGCAGATTGCCGATATTTTCAGGCAATTTATACCCGAACCGGGTTATGAAATGCCTGAAATTGCTGATCTTCTCCTGATCGGGTTTATCATGGACCCTGTAAACGAAAGGCTGTGCCCTGAGTTTTTTCCCGATGAATTCCGCCACCCTCCTGTTGGCAAGAAGCATAAATTCCTCGATAAGCTGGTTGGCAGTGCCCATGTCGCGGAATTTAATTGCCAGGGGCTTGCCTTCACTGTCGAGGTCGAACTGAACCTCCACCCTTTCAAAAGAAAAGGCTCCCAGCAATAATCTTCGAGAGCGGAGCTGCTGAGCAAGGCGATTCAGCGGCAGGAGCTGATCACACATCTCCCCCTCACCGGTATCGATAACCAGCTGGGCCTCCTTGTATGAGAACCTCCTGTCGGAGTTGATGATTGTCCGCCCAAACCATTCATCGATAACTTCCGATTTATCATTCAATTCAAAAACAGCTGAATATGTAAGCTTGTCCTCTGAAGGATTGAGCGAACAAATTTCGTTCGAGAGTCTCTCCGGCAGCATGGGAACCACCCTGTCAACCAGATAAACTGATGTGGCCCGTTGTCTGGCCTCTTCTTCCGTAAGAGTTCCCGGTTTCACATAATGGGTGACATCGGCAATATGGATACCCACCTCCCAGTTTCCATTCTCCAGCCTCCTCAGCGAAATGGCATCATCAAAATCGCGGGCATCAGCCGGATCTATAGTAAAAGTGGGAACATTCCTGAAGTCGCGCCTTGACTGTATATCAGCCTCCGTAATCTGACCAGGGATTTTTTCAGCATCTCTTTCAACCTCTTCGGTAAAATGAGCCGGAAGTCCGAATTCTGCAAGAATGGCATGCATCTCCGTCTCATTCAGCCCGGGATAACCCAGGACGTTAATTATCTCGGCCACAGGGTTTCTTGATTTGGGATCCCAGTCGATGACTTTTGCAACTGCCTTCTGCCCCTGTTTCGCACCATTAAGTTTCGAGGCAGGAATGAAAAGATCGAAAGGCATATTCTTATTATCGGGAACAAGAAAAGCGAAGTTCGGCATCACCTCAACAGTGCCCACAAATGATGTACGCCATCTTTCAATTATCTCAATCACCTCTCCCTCGGGCCTCGATCCCTTTTTCCCGGCAAACAGAAGAACCTTCACCTTATCGCCATGCAAAGCTGTTTTAAGGTTCTTTGAGGTAACAAATACATCATCCTCAATGTCGTCGGAAACGACAAAACCATATCCCATTCTTGTCATATCCACCGTCCCCGTTATGGATCCTCTTTTTGGTATCCGCGCCGACCTGTATTTCCCCTGCTGTACCTCAACAACCGATCCGTCTGCCGAAAGCTCTTCCAATATCTCCCTGATCAATTGCTTTTTATCAGTATCGCTGAAATTGAGCTTCTTTGCTATCTGCCTGTAATTAAAACCCTGCCTGGGATCTTTTTCAAGTATCTCCCGTACCAGTTTTTTAGTTGCCTCGACCGGAATATCTCCCTTCTTCCTTCTTCCCCTTGTTTTCCTTCCCATAATTCATTGCGTTGAACCGACAAAAATAGGAACAATAAATTTTACTACATTTGATTTATATTTAAATTATTATGATCGACCTGGATTCAGTTGTCTCCCATTCTCCCGATATTGTAACCAGAAAGACGGGGAACGAATACGTTCTGGTTCCCCTGGCCAACAATATAGCAGATATGAACAGGTTGTTTACCCTCAACGAATCAGGCGCCTTCATCTGGGAACTGATAGACGGGGAAAAAAATATTCGGGAAATTGTGGAAAGATTCACGGAAGAATTTGATATTGAATCCGAAACCGCAACGCGAGATGTATTGGCGTTTATGGAAAACATGAGTAATTATCTCATCATCAGGTTATAAAATAATATTCCCGTCATAATTCCGTTAATCAGGAAAAGGTTTATAAATCAGACTCCTTATGAGAGAGTATAATCTGAATATTGCCGGATACAATATAAGGCTGGAATCGTATGACGACGGACCGGAGCTGGTTCCTGATGAACGTTTTCATCTTAACATTATCCCGCGTTCGGATTATGACGTAAGGATCAGGGTGCACCATGGGATCTTCAGGCCGGGTGAGGACTCGGAACGGTTGTTCGTAGCTCCCTACCTCGTGGAAATAAAGGGTTACAAGCTCAGCAGATGCGAAAATTTCTGGAGCGTATACAAGGAAAACGGCGACATGCTGCTGACGACCAATTTCCCGGAGTCTATAAGCAACAAAAGGGCCACGCTGAAATTTTCCCTCACCCTCAGGGAATGGGATCTTTATCTCGAGAATGCCGGCTTTGAAACCGATCCGCTTGAATACCCCCTCGACGGGCTTATCCTTTACTATCTGACGGCAATAAAGGCGGACATAATGATCCATGCCTCGGGAGTTTATTATGGCGGAAAGGGTTATCTTTTCAGCGGAATCTCCGGAAAAGGCAAGACCACCATGTCAAAGCTCTGGGATAACGTTGGCGCACAGGTAATCCACGATGACCGTCTGATAATAAGGAACACCGACGGCGTATACAGGATGTACAACACCCCTGTCAACAGGAATGACGGCCCAAGGGAAGCACCGCTTACCAAAATATTCTTCATTGAACACGGTTCCGAAAATGAATTATACCCGTTAAGGGAAGCCTCGGCAGTCTCCTATGTTGTTGCAAACAGCATTCAGCATAACTACAGCCCCGATATGATAGCAAGGTTTCTTGGCTCTGTTTCAATGATGTGCTCGAAAGTACCAATCGCCACACTGTCATTCAGACCCGACAGAAGCATCATTGAATATCTCCTCAGGAATGAATAAACAGGATCTTTTACCGCTGAACGAGGTCGGGCTGACACTGCTTTCGGAGGGTAAAACACTTAAGCTGCGGGCCGAAGGCTTCAGCATGTATCCATCTATAAAACCCGGCTCGCTTGTCTATATCGAACCAGCCGATATCCCGGCCCTTAAAAAAGGCGATATTGTGGTCTGGAGACTTGATCCGGGCTTTGTCATGCACAGGATAGTAAGGAAATTTGAGAAGAACAACCAGGTGTTTGTTGTTACAAGAGGCGATTGCAACCTGTACGAAGATGAAGCACTGCCGGAAAATCTGATTGTCGGAAAGGTCACCGGGATCGAATACCCGGAAGGAACGCCGGTTGCTCTGAGGCGCTACATGAAGCCTGAACCGGACTATTTTCTGAATCGACTTTCAGCCACGATCATGAGGATCAGAAGATCATTAAAAAACAAGATCCGGAAAGCTCAAAGCTGAGCCGGATCCGCTCCGATTTCAACGCATATCAAGCCGGGCCCCATACAGGAACCAGCCGGCTCAAACCAGCTCAGCTATTCTGAGAATCTACAGATGATTGATATATGGCAACTAAACAAATGATATATGTCACTCGGGCAATTGCTATTGATACATTCCCGATCATGCCTGGTTTACGGCAGCATATGAAAATTATGGAAGTACTGGAAAGGTCTGGCCGTATAAGTTAATTTTAAGTAAATTGGGAACCTGTTTTCATTCCAGATGAATAAAAAGGCCAGATTGTTCAGGGATTCGCTCGGGCTTGTATGGAAAAGTGCACCGGGCTGGGCTGCAGCAAACATTCTGATTTCCCTTCTTCAGAGTTTTCTTCCACTCGCATTGATTTTCCTGATCAGGCTTTTAATCGACAGGATAACGGAAACCGTGTCTGCCGGTTCGGGGATACCGGAGATTATCGGGCTGATCATTGCCGTTGTGGTGATTTATTTCCTTGACGAAGTATCGACCGGGGCAGGTAATTATATCCGCCGCAACCAGTCGATAAAGCTCGAATCGTACATGTTCGGCCTGCTTCATTCCAAATCGGTAAGGCTCGATCTGATCAATTTCGAGCATCCCGCCTATTATGATTGTCTTTCAAGGGCAACTTCTGAAGCTCCATGGAGGCCGAACAGCATATTGAACAATATCATTTCGATGTTCAGGGGTGCTGTCTCGCTGCTTCTCATGGCAGGCGTGCTTTTCTCCCTGCACTGGGGCCTGGTTGTGCTGCTGCTTGCGGTGAATGTACCCGGGATCTGGCTGCGGCTTCATTTCGCAGACATACTGTACAATTTTCAGCGCAGCCGCACGCCTGACGCAAGGAAATCCGCTTACTTCAGCTGGCTGCTCACGGGCGACAGGCCATCAAGGGAGCTGAGATTGTTTGGAACGGGCAATTATTTCATTTCACTTTTTAAAACTGCATTTGCAAGGCAGAAGGAAGAGGAGCTCAGGATAATCAGGAAAAGGACACTGATCGGGATCCTGTCAGACACGGTTAAAGCGCTTGCACTGCTGTTACTCCTGGTGTATGTTACGGGCCGTGCGGCAAGTGGAAACCTGACCCTCGGTCAGATGGCAATGTTCATTCTTGCCTTCAGGCAGGGCATGTCATATATCAGGGATCTGTTTGGTTCACTTGCCGGATTATATGAAGACAGTCTTTTCATCGGCGACACCTTTGAGTTTCTGAATCTCAAGGAAAGCATAAAGGCGGCCGAACCGCAGATGCCCGCTTCCATTCTCAGGACAGGCCTCGAGGTCAGGGATCTGTCATTCACATATCCCGGCAACACGAGTCATACCCTGAAAAATGTATCATTTACTGTTGGACGAGGCGAAATTGTAGCCCTGGCCGGGCCCAACGGCGCCGGCAAAAGCACGCTTGTAAGGCTTATCACCAGGCTGTACGATCCCGATTCGGGTGTAATAAGATACGACGGCACAGATATCAGGAATATTGATCCGGACGCCTACAGAAAGATGTTTTCAGTCGTATTTCAGGATTTCATGCTTTACAACATGAGCGCCGGTGAGAATATTAGGATAGGAGATCTCGAAGCTGCCGACGCTGAAACCAGAATCAGAAAAGCCGCTGCCGTTTCGCATGTTCATGATATGATAAACAATCTGCCTGCAGGTTATGATACCGTTATCGGCAACCTCTTTGACGACAGCCGTGAGCTAAGCTGGGGGGAGTGGCAGAAGCTGGCCCTGGCCAGGGCTCTTTTCCGCAATGCTCCCGTCCTGATACTCGACGAGCCTGTAAGCGCCCTTGATTCAGACACCGAGTATGAAATATTCAGCCGGTTCAGGGAAGTCGTCAGGGGACGCACAACGATACTCATAAGTCACAGGCTGACAAATATTTCATTTGCTGACAGGATAATCGTTATCAGCAACGGAGAGATTTCCGAGACCGGGACCCACGACGAACTGATGAAAGCCCGGGGGATCTACCACAGGATGTATACCAGGCAGGCATCAAGGTTTGGTGAATGCTCCAATCCCTAAATTCCCTGTACCCGATTTTCGATAATTTTGTCATCGCTTTTCCCTGTAAACACTGAATTTTGCTGGCTAAACTTTTGGAGTTTTAGCAAAATTTTATTAAGTTTATATCGAAAGTCAACCTGTCTCAATTACTCCAGTATCATGACACGTTTTCAGAAAGAAAATATGAAGATCAGGATTCTTCGTCTCATTTCGCTAAAGGGTACGGGAACTCCTGAAGAGCTGGCAATACTGCTAGATGTAAGCATCAGAACTGTTAAAAGATTGATCCACGAACTCAGGCAGGAGGGATATCTGATCCGTTACTGCAGGACAAGGCGCAGTTATGTTCCGGCCTGAATTTTTTTTTACAGGAAAAAGATTTTCTGGCCCCGGTTTTTTGTATATTGCAGCTGAAAGTCGCATTACGTTAAATATTGTCTGCCATGCATGTTGATAAAAACCTGCCTGTTTATTATCCTCACCCGGGGGATTCATCTAAAGATTATTTTCCTTCAACTAATTCGGACCACTCGCTGCATTTCTTCTGAAAGTCTGGTCTTCGTTCGCCCCGAACGATTGGTCGCCCTGACCCTGATCCCCGGTGGCGTGCTGATTTGCTGCCGGGGATATCTTTTCGTTTTCCGCCTGATGCACAGTGTCCTTTTCCGGGCTTTTTTCTTTGGTGACTTGCCCCCCGGCGACAGCCGGGGGAAAGGATCACCAGTGACAATAAGCCCTGAAGGGGCGTAATATGTAATTTCAAGAGCCGCCAACAGTTTAATGGAAAAACAAATACCTGTCGCAATACCAGCATACTGAATCCGGCGGTGCGCGGGCAGAGCGGAAAAGGCGCGAACCGCTCCTGTTTTTTGGAGCGGGAAATGGCCTTAGCGCAAACGTCGAAAAACAGGAGCGGTTGTCTTTTCCGGGCTCCTTTTCTTTGGTGACTTGCCCCCCGGCTGGCGCCGGGGGTTATTAATGTCTACGCTCTCTCAGAGCTAGCTTTCCGGTGATCCGTAAGCCATAAGTTTTAAATAAAGGTTGGATCGCAGGAAGATACACTTCAAAATAATCATTGCAGCATGCTGAATCCGGCGGTGTAGCGGCCTGGCCGGACAGAGGCAACCGACAGATCAGGGATTATCGGCTTATCAAGAAATAACCTCAGTGGATCTGAATGGTTCTCCTGAGGGATCAATAAACAAAAATTACCTGATCTGAAGTTCCCGCGGTATCATTCATAAATCAGAACCTGAATCCGAACAGGGGGGATATGGTAAGTCCCTCAAAACCGAGGGCCCATATAACATTGGTATCAGCCCGCAAACCCAGGAAAAATCCGGAACTGAACCGGTAGTAATAGTCGATATTTGCAGTGAAACCAATTTCGTAAAAGATGTAACTATAATTTGTACTGAGATATAATTGACCGGATATTTCCTCCAATGAAACATCGGGAAGCAAATGGTATTCACGTTTAAGTTTAAATCCTAATCCTGGCTCCAGAAAATGATTATCAGCAATTCGCAGCGGTCGGGAGAAGGTAACATCTAGCATTTGTCTCAAGGAAATAGTCTTATAACCGGAAAAAGTCTCATTATTTATTTCCCAGTCTATTGTTGCCATAGAAAGACGGGTGTTCAGGTAAAAATCCGTCTGGAATCTGTAACCTCCTTCGAGCCAAATTATAGGGCCATCTGGCCAGGTCATAACATCGGTATAGTAACCGACACCGGTTTTTAATGTCAGTTTTTTATCCTGAGAATGGAGGTTCCAAGAGATCATTGTGAAAAAACAAAATAAAAATGTAAATATCTTCATATAACTGAAATTTAATTTCCAAAGTTCATCTGAAAACTACCGAGATAAAGATGTTATATTAGTCTTTTTATTTTCTTAAAAATAAAGATTTTGCACAGCTTTAAATTTTTAAGCTTATCCCTCCACCCACAAAAAAGAAAGTGCCTCCCCGATTTAAATCTTGCATCCTTGCACTTAATTTAAAATCAGCAAATTTCAAAGGACATAAAACTATATTTAATCCAACCTGATAACCAAAATGTTTACTTTTAATCAATTGATAATCTCTTATTAGTTGAGTAAACCTATTTTCAACAATACTGTAACTATAATCCACACTTTTATAGCATGACCATTCAGCTTTTGCAAAAGCAATCCCAAAAATTAATTCCGCATTAATCCAAGATGTCCTTATGGGAAGAATTTTTAAGGATAAAGAGGAGTTTTTCATAATCGCCATTTCGTCAAAGGGTATACCTATTTGGCCATCTGGATTCTCAACTGGAACTTTTAAGATAAAGGTAGACTGTGATTGAAAATGGCCATATCCCAAACACGCTCCGTACCATGAACGGGAAAAACCAATTTCTCCTGAAAAAATTTCACCTCCGCCATAAGTATCTGACAAGTCAACAAAATAATATAAAGAAAAATCAATCATAGATGTGTCATTTGCTTGGTTTGTCAGTGCAGACAAAGGAATATTAAAAAGGATGCTAATAATTATTGCGACATATTTCTTTTTCATCATGGTATAATTTTGATTTCAATAGTATGATAGAACCCATATGTTGAAAATTATACTTATGATTTTTTGAGTATGGTAAACATATGTGTTTCATTTCAATACTTTTTGATTAAGGGCTGTCTTGTAAACCATATCAGTAACAACCAACTATTTTTAAGTGATTGTCACAAGGTTGATTTTCAATACTTCTTCATTGTCCATGATGAATCTACTTATTGCTATTTTGCTCATTATTAACAGTAATCCTTTAAATAGATGATATTGTAAACAAGACAGCCCAGAAATCAATAAATAATTCTAAGAGGAGTCGTCAATTTTAGTTTAGGACATGTCTTTCTTACTGTTAATCCATCCTTAACTTCATCATATAGACCAGGAGAATTATTTGTTTTTAAATACCAATGTCTTTCCCATTCTACTAATCCCAGAAAATCACCATTATAAACTGCTTTTACCGCCACAGTAACTGTTGTGCTTGTTTCACTTGGCTTATAGCCCACAGTAGCATTAACTGAGGTTTCTTTAACATTATCATATTCATAAACCAGAATAGCTTGTTCTACTTTCTCTTTTTTCCAATTAGTGTCCCAAGGAATATTAACTGTGTACCATCCACCTTCTGAATGGGACGTCCAATTATTAATAGCAGATTTTGCGTATGATCTTGGATAGTTCACCGGTATAATAGTAGTGAACTTACCTACAGTTGCCCCAGTGGACATATTAAATTCAGGATATCCTCTCGAAATTCTCAATTCTAATTCACCTTCAAAAAGTCCTCCGCAATAATTTGCACATCTGATTTTGCCTATTTTCACCTCGTACACCGGGTCTCCCTTTGCCAGGTCCGCAGTCAGGATATCAGCGGACAAGGTTCCGGATTCTTTCTCATCAGGCGGCATAATAAGAATAACCGGGCTGGCGTCGGCATATCTTTCATTCACAGTGACCCTCTGAACAATCTTGCCTTCAAACCGGTAACCAGCCCCCTCTTTATCATTGTCTATCGGGTGAGCTGCCACAGTCACCACCCTGGTACCCTTTGGATAAAAACTTGAAGGATAGGGACAATAAATATAGGCGCCGTTCCTGGCCAGGAAATTTGCAAGGTCCTGCCAGGTACCTTTTGTCCCGGTTACGGCACACTTGTCCAGAAACCTCTCCCTGAGTACAGAAAAGGAACTGCTCTTGGCTTCATTGAACAGATCCTCGAAAGAAAGCATCCAGAAGGATCTGTCATCATTGTAAAGCACTGAAATCTCGTTTGCAACGGCTTCTTCCTGCATGACTTCCACCAGGATTTGTGCCGCTAGGTCGAGGTTCTCCTTCAGGATCGTTTCAGGACCGCTCAACATTCTTTTTTCAATATCCTGGCTGTCCTGTTCCGGAGCATATTTTTCACAACCTGCAAATAATAAACAGGTTGCCACGACATAAATGATCTTTTTCATTTTTGTTGATGATTTAAATTGTTGATTTGGGTTATAAGCCCTGCTTTTATAATCATTGCAGCCCTAAATGGAATCTGGCTGGGCGGACTGCCTTACCCGTTGGTTAAACAAGTAGGTTTTGTTTCATAGGCACGAATTTTAAAATGCAGTTAGACAATATATTATTCCAGAAAAACAGCTTTACCAGTCATGATGCGGCATTATTCATGAATACCTTGCCTGCCTGCGGACTCCTCCAGGCCAGTGCGTATCCTTCCCCTCTGTCATTTGCACGGCAAATGCGTCCATCAGATCGAAACCAACCACAATGAATTAAGTTTGTATTGCAATAACAATATTAGAAACCTTCAGGGCCAGAAAAAAGAAAAATCAGGGAAAAATTAATGGTTACTGAATATTTTTACCCTGCACGACTGGCTAACCGGCAGGCATAAAAAAAAGCCGTCTCATTGTTTCAAATGAGACGGCCCGTTTTGTCATTGAAACTCCGGTGAATGCCTCAGAACCCTGAAAAATACGGATGAAGCCGTATCCGGATCAATGCAGCAATGTTATATTACCGGCTTTCTTGTAAGGCTTCCCGTCAGCAAACTTGCCTTCCACAAGCCATACGTACACTCCCTGCGGACACAATTCACCCTTATAATAGCCGTTCCACGGGGTATTGATGTCATGTGTCTCAAATATCAGTACACCCCATCTGTTGAAGATCTGCAGTTTATAGTCAAGGACCAGCTGTCTTATCGGGGGATAGAAGAACTGATCGGTCTCGAGACCGCCCGTGGGCAGATCGGATCTTTCAATCGGACCCGTCTTGTTGGGGATAAAGACTGTGGGATATCTTAGTTCACCGACAGGAAGTACCGTAACTGCAGGTGAAAGTATGTACTGATCGGTACAGCCATTGGCCGAAGTTACAGTGAGGGAGATGTCATACACTCCTTCCTTCATGTACTTATGAACTGGTTCAGCTTCAGTCGATGTTTCGCCATCCCCGAAATCCCAGAGATAAGTGCTGCCACCCTGGCTGAGATTGAAGCAACGAACGTTCTTGTCGTTTGCGTAAACCTGGGGCGGTGTGATCTCGAAATATGCCTTGGGTGACGGATGGGCGTGAACTGCCTGGCTATAATCTGATGTGCCGCCCGGACCGACAACATACAGTCGCACGGTGTATGAACCTGGGGTGAAGTATGTATAGGTCGGATTCTTTGCAGTCGAAGTGCTCCCGTCACCGAAATCCCAGTGATAGGTGGTGCCGGGAAGATCGGTGTTCAGCGAAGTGTTGCTGATGTTCACAAACAGCGGCGCACATCCCGATGGTATGGAGTCGAAATCGGCCACCGGAGCCGGGGGCAGAACACTCACGCTGTGCTTCACACTGTCGGTGCAGCTGGCATTGCCGGCAATCAGGGTCACATTGTAGTCCCCGATCTGAGTATAATTATGGTGCGGATTCATTTCTGTCGACGTGGTGCCATCCCCGAATCTCCACAACCAGTTCCAGGTACCTGCATTTGTTGTATTGGTAAATATCACCGGGTTACCGGTAGTTTTGAATACCTGTGTCCATGGATCAGCGGTGAACTGCGGGACCGGTACCGGCATCACGGTGATATCATAGGTTTGTACATCGGTACAGTTGTTCAACGTATAGGTGGTGAGGGTAACCGTATGTACCTCGGGCGTCGTGCCGGTATTGGTATACGAGTGTCTTGCCGAGTGGGTGCCATAACCTGATGAGCCATCGCCGTAATCCCAGAAATATCTGTATGCTCCGGTCGCTGCCGTGAAAGTAATGGAGCTGCCGCTGCAGATAACTGAATTATCAGGCGTGAAGGTTGCATCAACTGCCGGGTACGCCGTTATCGTTGCCTTGTATTCGGCAAAACAGTTCCCCGCAGACCTTACCCTCAGGGTGACGTTATAATACCGGATTGCACCGGGAGTATTGTTGATAAACACGTGAACCGGACTGGCTTCAGTTGATTCAACCGGCGTGCCGTCATCAAAATCCCACCACCATTCATCAATGCCGGTCATATCCTTTGTAAACCTGACTGTAAGTGGTGAACAGCCGCTGGGAACGTCATAGCTGAACTGGGCCGACGGACTGTCGACTATGATCCTCAGGTCATCATCCGCAGTGCACCCGTTGCTGTCGGTGACCCTGTAATTAAGGTCGTAGGTTCCGGAAATGAACGGCCTGAATACAGGCGACTGAACGAAATAATTGTTCAACGGGCCCACGTCGCCTGTCCACCGGTGCTGCGTGTAGCTTCCTGAACCGCCGGTGGGATTGCCGTCAAGAGTGACCGGATCACCGCCGCAGGCATTCATCGGGCTTATACCGCTGAAGTCAACGACCGGGTTTGCATTCACGGTCAGTGTGGCCGGATTGGTATATACCACCGCGCAGGATGTAACAAGCGCCAGCCTGTAACGGTTACCGTTCATCGCGACAGGGGTATTTAAAATTACAAGCTGCTGTGTTCCGGTACCAATATAATCCGTTCCATCGCTCAGGTCGGTCCATCCGCCTCCGGTATTAACCTGCCATTGCATAGTGGTATACCCCCTGCCATTACCCAGGAACGACGCGGGACTGTCCTCACAAACCGCTACCGGGTTAGGATGAGTTGTCACCTCCGGTGGATTGATTACCCTGAGAACAGCAAAGTTGGTGTTTACAGGAACACCGCAGACTCCACTTGCAACAGCCCTGAAGATCCAGCCATTGAAGGACGACCGGGCATCAGTGATGGTAAGTATATTGGATTGAGAACCGCTGAAATTTGAATCATCAGTTACCGGTACGAAACCAGAGCCCCTGTTCACCAACCATTGCCAGGTAATACCTGTGCCCGTTGCATCTGCCTCCAGCACGGCATCCTGGCCAAGGCACACGGTAATATCCCTGGGATGAAGAGTGATCTCGGGAGCGGTATTCACAGTCAGGACTATATCTGATGAAGTGACAGTGGTTCCGCAGCCCGTGACTGCCACGTGATAGATATTTCCGTCCATACTTCTCACAGCATTAAATATCTGAAGAGTAGGCGTTAACGCTCCAAAATATGTTCCGCCGTCACTTACCGGGCTGATTGAATTTCCATCATCGACATACCACTGGTAAGTAAGGTTGGTGCCTGTGGCCGTCACTCTGAACGAGGCAAGCGAGAATTCGCAAACCGGATCCGGCGGGGTGAATAAAGTTATTAGCGGCAGATCGCTCACGGTCACGGTAGCCGTGCCACTAAGGTTTGGCGACGGTGCAACAACCTCGCAGTTGTTTGCATCGATCACGCTTACCAGGCTGTAGGTAGTTGTGGCAGCAGGACTGACCGTTATATCATCACCGCTGTTATAATTATTTATAGTTCCCAGCCCGTCTATTTCCACCGTGAACGGTCCTGTTCCGGCTGGCATTGTTATTCGGATAACAGCGTTTTCTCCCGGGCAAATGGTACCGCCACCGGTAAGGAAGGCGACTGGCCTGGGGTTAACAAACACCCCGACCACGTTGCTGTACCCGGGCATGCATGTGCCGGAGGTTACCATTCTCCTGTAATACTGGGTGTAGGTGGCACCAGTCGTTGGTGTGTAATCATTGCCATTGGCGCCGGCAATATTGACGAAAGGTCCGGTTGCACTTGTTGACGACTGCCACTGGAACACCCTGGCTCCAGGACCTCCCGTTGCCGGGGTCAGTTCCTGGATAGCGGCGGGTATATCGCCGCTGCATACAATCTGATCGTCGCCAATCGAACCGGGAAGCAGTTCATCGGGCTGGGTGATTTGGATGGAGGCACTTTCAGAGCATCCGTTGGCATCAACCACGGTAACATTGACAACCCCCGCACTGGCGCTGAAGAAGGTCTGCGAGTTAAATCCAGGACCAGCCACGGTGGCTCCCGCCTGATTGTCAACAATGAAAGTGTAGGGCATTGTTCCGCCCGAGGCATAAAATGTGCCCATGCCATTATTGTCGCCAAAACAGTTAAGCACCACATCGCCGGTCGTTGACAATGAAAGCCGGATCGGCTCGGTGATCAGCAGGTTTGGATAGAGGATCACTGCGCAGCCATGATGAGCCTCATCTCTCATCCTTACATCGTAGGTGCCAGGGGTAAGATGGTCAAAGAATCCGGATGCATGCCAGCTAAGGCCGCCATCTATTGAATACTCGTATGTACCATATCCGCCTGCCGGGGAAGTGATGCTTATGGTCCCGTCGTTGAAGCCGTGACACGACACTTCTGTCTTGCTTACCGTTGCCGAAAGCAATGACGGCTGGGTTATCAGATAAGCGTTATTAAGAACAATAATACATGCCGGGTGCGAAGCATCCCTGATAAGTATGTTATATGCTCCGGCAATGAGGTTAGTGAATATGCCCGTGGCATTCCATGAACCGCCGCCATTGATGCTGTATTCGTAATTCCCCGATCCGCCCGTTGCATTGTTGATGGTAATTGATCCGTCACCGCCTCCGAAACAGCTCACGTTAGTTCCGTTGATGGTCGCAGCCAGAATACCGGGCTCCGATATCACCGGATCAGGAGTTAATGTGATCTCGCATGCCGGATTGGCGGCATCCCTCATCCTGACAACATATGTATCCGGAGCGAGGTTGGTGAAGTTTCCGGATACCTGCCAGGAGGTGCTTCCGTTCAGATTGTACTGATATGTTCCATAGCCTCCCGATGGGGATGTAACCGATATCGATCCGTCATTGGCTCCGAAGCAGCTGATATCCACTGATGTCACGGTTGCAGTAAGCGCCGCTGGTTCGGTTATGGTCAGGGTGCCAAGCGGAATCTCACATGTTTGATTTACGGCATCGCGGATCCTGACATCATAGCTGCCCGGGCCAAGATTGCTGAAAGTGCCGGTTGTCCGCCAGGGCGTTCCTCCTGTAACAGTGTATTCATAAGCGCCATGGCCTCCCGCAGGCGAGCTGATTGTTATAATGCCGTCGCCTGCCCCGTGACATGTAATGTTTGTCTGAGTGACGCTTGCCGAGAGTACCGGCGGCTCGGTAATCCTGACTGAACCATTGAGGGTAACAACACAGGCCGGGTGAGCCGCGTCACGCATCTGGACATTGTAAAATCCCGGGGCAAGACCGGTAAATGAAGTAATTCCGTCCCAACTTATGCCGCCGTCAATGCTGTATTCATAAATATTATAACCTCCAGCCGGAGATGTTATGGTTATTGAACCATCATTACCGCCATTGCATGTTACATTTGAACTGCTTACCACAGCCGTCAGCCTGGCGGGCTGAGTGATCACCAGTGCATCATCAAGGGTAATCTCACATGTAATGTTTGCAGCATCTCTCAACCTTACATTGTAAGTGCCGGGGCTCAGATAATTGAAGATACCGGAGCTTTGCCATGCCGATCCGCCGGTGATGGAATATTGGTAAGCCCCTGAGCCACCCGCGGCGCCGCTGATTTCTATCCTGCCATCATTGGCTCCATTGCAGGTTATGTTATCTGACACAATTGCTGCCGAAAGCGGATCAGGCTGCGTGATAGTTGCTGCCGGAAGGGTCACCACGCATAGCGGGTTGGCCCTGTCCCTGATCCTGACATCATAAGTTGCCGGTGAAAGGCCGGTGAAGGTTCCCGTGGCTTGCCATCCGATACCTCCGTCGATCGAATAGTCGTAGGTCCCGTAGCCGCCTGTCGGGTTTGAAATCAGTATCCTGCCATTATTCGCACCGCTGCAGGTTATATTGACCACAGTAACCACAGCATTGAGCTCTGCCGGCTCAGTAACGGACACTCCGGGATTAAGCACTATTTCGCACAACGGATTTGCAGCATCCCTTATCCTCACTTCATACGATCCGGGGGCAAGACCGGCAAATATGCCCGAAGCCTGCCAGTGCGTACCGCCATCATTGCTGAATTCATAACTGCCCGAACCGCCAAGCGGATTGGTTATGGTTATTATCCCGTTGTTGGCACCGAAGCAGGTCACCATGGTTGTCGTTATGGTTGCCCTAAGTATCGCTGGCTGGGTTATCACCAGCGCATTATTGAGCACTATCACGCATCCGGGATGAGCCTCATCCCTGATCTGAACATTATATGTGCCCTGTCCCAGGCCGGTAAAGCTGCCCGATGACTGCCATGAACCGCCGCCGTTGACGGTATATTGATAGGTTCCGTAGCCGCCCGTGGGGTTGGTTATGGTTATTGTGCCGTCGGCCCCGCCGAAGCAGGTGACATTGGTGTATGCAACATTTGCAGCCAGCACGGCAGGCTGTGTGATTACCAGCGCTGAATTGAGCACATGCTCGCATGTTTTGTGGACAGCATCCCTCATTATGACGTTATAGATGCCGGGAGTGAGTCCGGTGAAATTACCGGAATTCGACCAGTTTGTTCCTCCGTTTACAGTGTATTCATAAGTTCCGCTGCCTCCTTCCGGATTGCTGATGGCAATTATGCCATTGTTCGCCCCGAAGCAGCTTATCATTGTGGATGTCAGTGTCGCGTCGAGAGGAAGCGGTTCGGTTATCACCAGGGTGCCGTTAAGCGTTGTAACGCAAAGCGGATTGGCGGCATCCCTTATCCTGACATCATAGGTGCCGGGTGCAAGTCCGTTGAAGATGCCGGACGGCTGCCACGGCGGTCCGCCATGCACTGTGTATTCATAAGAGCCCGATCCGCCCAGGGGATTTGTAATTGTTATTCTCCCGTCGTCTGCCCCGTTACATGTTACATTTACTGATGCAACGCTTGCCGAGAGGACGGCCGGCTCGGTTATCTGCAGGGCAGGCCGGAGGGTTATCTCGCACGTAACGTTTGCTGCATCCCTGATCTTCACGTTGTAATATCCGGGAGCAAGGCCTGTAAAGGTACCCGGCGACTGCCAGACCGAGCCGCCATCAACAGTGTATTCATAAGTTCCGTAACCGCCTAGCGGGTTAGTGATGGTAATTGTCCCGTCATTGGCACCGTTGCAGGTAACGTTGGTTCTTGCAACCGTTGCCGACAGAATGGCCGGTTCGGTTATGACCAGCGAAGAATTGATTATGATCATGCAGGCAGGATTGGCCCTGTCGTGCATTCTTACATTGTAAGTGCCCGGGGCGAGGTTCGGGAATGTATTTGAAGCCTGCCAGCTTGCCCCGCCATTGATCGAGTATTCATAAACCCCATAACCTCCTGTTGCCCCGCTAATGGTTATCGTGCCATTATTCGCCCCGAAACAGGTGGCATCAGTACTGTTAACAGTGGCTGCCAGGGCATCTGGCTCGTTTATCACCACTGGGCCAAGATCCATCCTGCAGAGCGGGTTAGCCCTGTCGCGTATAACCATGCTGTAAGATCCGGCTGAAAGGTTCGTGAACAGAGGTGAATCCTGCCAGTCGGCTCCGCCGTTATGACTGTACTGGTATGTCCCGTAACCTCCGGCAGGGTTGGAGATGGTTATTGTTCCATCATGTGATCCGTGACAGGTTATGTCTGTCTTACCGACTGTTCCCGACAATATCGGCGGACCGGTTATCTGCAGCCCGGGGTTGAGCGTCAGCATACATGTCGGGTTGACAAGATCCCTGATCATTACCACGTACGTTCCGGGAGCCAGGTCCGTGTAAGTCACATCATTACTCCAGGCAATGCCGCCATCGATGCTGTACTCGTAAAATCCTGAACCGCCGTCAGAACCGGAAATGGTTATCGTACCATCGTCAGCGCCATAGCATGTCACGTTCGTGCGGTCAACCGCTGCATAAAGCGGACGAGGCTGCATGATTGTGATGTTGGCCGTTGCATGACATCCCTTTGAATCGCTCACGGTAACGGCATAATATCCCTCGTTAAGCCCTGATATATCTTCAGCAGTTGAAGTGAACCCGTTTGGCCCGGTCCATGATATACCGAAAGGAGAAGTTCCGCCGGTGATGGTCAGATCGACAGCACCCGTGGGCACGTTATGACAGATGAGATCTGTTCCGGTAAGGGTCAGTGAAGGCGGTTGATTAACGTTTATTGTTGCCTGACCTGAAAGGACGCCATCACAATTATTTCCATCACTCAGTGAAACAAGAGTATAAGTTGATGACACGGATGGGGAAACGTTCGCCGTGTAAACGCTGTTAGGGTGGTTGGTAACGGTCACCGGTGTGGTTCCGTCGGTGTACGTGAATGTATAAGGCGGCACCCCGGTAAAAGTCATTGTTATGGTTGCCTGGCTTCCCCGGCATAGTTCCGCCGTGCCGCTTATTATACCCGTTGGTTTCGGGAAATAGGTGATTGTAGCTGTTCCGGAGCCAGGACCTGTACAACCCGTGTTGTCGGTCACGTTGACAACCGAGTAGGTACCGGCAAGGGTTGCATTCAGTATATAGGGATTATCACTGGTTGATATGGGCGCCAGGGGAGTCCCGTTGATCGCGTAGGTGAAGCTGAACGGGGCAGTGCCGATAAATGACACGGTCAGGGCCCTGGTTCCGCCGTCACACATGGTTCCGCCGTTCGTGATGTTGGCCGTTGGCTGCGGGTTAACGGTTACAGCCAGCGGATCATGGTCAGTGATGCATCCGGCAATATTGGTCTCGCGGACAAGAATGGTCCCGCCCACGTTTCCAAACACGACCTGGATTGAATTCCCGGAGGGGTTTCCAACCAGGGCAGCTCCGCCCGGGAGGGTCCAGCTGTAGACTGATCCCGGTCTGTGTGTCACGCTATATGTATGGGTGCTGTAGGCACAAACCGTTTGTTCACCCGTAATATTTTCAGGATCGGGGCTGTCCCATACCCTGACGGGCAAGGTGAACGGGGCTCCGGGACAGCCCAGCGAATTTGTTTCGTAAACGCTAATATTACCAGTTCCTGCCGCGGTAGCAGCAGTGATCATTATAGCGTTGGTGTTGAAATCGAATGTCTTTGTTCCGACAGCAGGGTCAACTGTCCAATGGAACGATGAGCCTCCGACAGGTGTAACGTTGTACACGACCGGGGCAGACTCTCCCGCGCAAAGGTCAGCCCGTCCCGATATCGGCTTGGGCAGCGGCTCAGGATTTATGGTAATGATAACCGGTACCTCTTCGCCGCGGCATCCTTCAGCGCTCACCGGGGTTACCCTGTATGTAGCCGTGATGGCTGCCGATGAATAATTCCGTATCACGTCATTGATATGAACTGTACCGGCCGGGTCAGCTTCAACGCCACTGCCTGCAGATCCCTGCACCGACCCGTCGGATATTGCCGGGGCGCTCCAGTTGAATCTCACTCCGGCAGGAGTGTTGACAGGGATCAGGAAAATTTCTTTGCCGATTGTTACGCCGGAACAGACAGGCTTTACCTGGCCGGGAACGATCACCGGCTGTGGGCGAATGGTCATCACCACGTCAACAGGGTCACCGAAACAGTCGGGAGCAAGCACGGGCTGCACCCTGTAGGTGACGGTCTTGTCAACTCCGGTTTTGTTTTCAAAGATATCGCCTGACAGATATGTTGCGGGTGCGTTGTCATTCGGTACAATGGCATTTGTTGAAGCAGCTGAAAGACCCGTCTCCATGTTTACCGAAATAATATTGTAATGCGACGGGGCTACCGATCCTGCTGCCTCCCTGAGCACCAGGCCGATGGCATCGTTGCTGCAGGCAAAGTCATCGAGACCTGGATCAAGAACAGGCTCTGAACCAACCCTGATGACGATATCAACCGGCTGGCCGGCACAGCCGTTATAATAAGGAGTGACGGTATAGGTTGCCGTTCCAATGATGCCGAGAGTATTAACAAAAGTGTCGGTAATGTTGGCAGATGAGGCGGTATTTCTCGGATTGCCGCCCGTGAAGGCCGGATCTGCCGGGTTGAGAACAGGGGTATTCCACGTGAAGGTAACGCCTGCTCCCGGATTGGTGAAATTATCAAGAGCAATTGGATAGTCGAGCGGGTTGCCGGAGCAGACATTTACTGTCTGGTTCGGGGAAATAACCGGCTCAGGTTTCACGGCAAAGGTGATATCGACGGGGTTACCTTCGCAGTTATCTGCACTGAGCGGGGCCACTCTGTAAACAACGTTGACTATTGCCGATGTCGTATTAATCCAGGCGTCATCAGCGATTTCATTTGCCGGGAGCCCGTTGCCCGCTGCTGGTGAACCGGCGGAAGGGACAAGCCCGTTTGCATTAATGCTGATAATATTATAAGATGCCGCTGCCACGCCTCCGGGGTTGACGGCCAGGTTTACATTCAGAGGTTCACGACTGCATACCTCCTTCCCCGTTGTTGCCAAAACCGGTTCGGGATTGACCCTGATAGTCATGTTAACCGGGTTGCCGGGGCAACCGGAGGAACTGACCGGAACGATGGTGTAAACCACGTTGACGGCATGAGGCGTTGTGTTTCTCCAGGCATCATCAGCAATCACGTTGGCTGAAAGCCCGTTACCAACAGCAGGAGCACCCGCTGAAGCAGTTAAACCGTTGGAATTGATGGCAGTGATATTGTATGTAGCGGCAGCGACACTCCCGGCAGCTGTTGCAAGATTGAAGTTCAGCGGGGCATCGCTGCAGATTGTCGTGTTAAGGTCTGCAAGTACAGGCTCGGGATTGACAGTTATGGTTATTGTTCCGGCGTTGCCTTCGCAACCCGATGCACTAACAGGTACAACCGTGTAAACAACATCAACCGGATCTGCAGTGGTATTGGTCCAGGCATCGTCAGCTATCACGTTAGCCGCGAATCCTGTACCGGGGGCCGGGGAACCAGCCGAAGCTGTAAGACCGTTGGAATTGATCGAGATAATATTGTAAGTAGCGGCGGCAACGCTCCCGGCTGCTGTCGCGAGGCTGAAGCCAAGAGGCTGGTCGCTGCAAACCGGTTGAACAAGGGAAGCCAGGACAGGCTCCGGGTTGATGGTGATGGTCATTGTATAAGTATCCCCAGGGCATCCGTTCACGCCAACCGGGACAATCGAGTAAACCACGTTCACTGGTGAGCCGGTGGTATTGGTCCAGGCATCATCCGCTATGACATTGGCAGGAAGATTCGAGCCGGTGGCAGGTGAGCCCGCTGAAGCGGTAAGGCCATTGCTGTTTATGGCTGTGATATTGTATGAAGCGGCCGGCGAGCTGCCCGAGGCAAGGCTCAGGTTGAATCCGAGAGCTTCATCGCTGCATTTGGGGGTGCTGAGGTTTGCCAGTACAGGCTCGGGCATCACGGTGAGCGTAACGTTCTCCTGAGCTCCAATACAGCCCTGCGAACTGACTGGTACAACAGCATAGATCACATTTACATCGCCTGACGTCTTATTCGTGTATGCATCGTCCGAAATTATAGCGGCAGCAAGCCCTGTACCGGTTGCAGGAGAACCTGCTGACGGAACAAGGCCGTTCATATTTATTGATGTAATATTATAGGTAAGCCCTGTGATAGTCGGTCCTGCATTGGATATTGAAAAAGTTATTGCCGATGGTGCATCGCTGCAAACTGTATTATCGAGAGGAGCAAGATCAGGTATGTCATTTATGTTAAAGCTATGTGCAGGTGTCATCCAGGGGCCCGTTCCGCAGCCGTTTGATCCGGCCACGGTCACGGTGTAGGTACCGGGGGCCAGACCTGTAAGATCAATGGAAATTTCGCTTGTAGTGGTGGTTGCATTATTGGTTCCGGGTACCCATGAAAAGTCCCATATATATTCAATTGCCGTGGCAACATCTGACACATCGAGGTTAAGCGTCCCGTTGCGGCAGATGTTGGCAGCACCCGAGACAAAAACCGGGGCATCCGTGGGAGGGCCAGGGTTCACGGTCACTGTATATGCAGGAGTGGTTTTTGAGCAACCTGTTGCAGTGATGGTTTCGGTGACTTGTAAAGTACCTGTACCCGGAGTGTTCCAGATGACGTTTACCGAATTCCCTGTTGATGGCCCGGAGATTGTACCCAGTGTCACTGACCACGAGTAAGTATTTCCGGGAACGCTGGGAGTGGAATAGTTTATTGGATTGGTGGCATGCTGACAAACGTTATCAGGTCCGATAATAACAGGATCGGGAGCCGGGTTTATCGCTATGGTTGCAGTACCGGTGATGGGATTTGAACAGTCAGGGCTGCCCTGGTATGCAACACTTACCAGGCTATATACAAAAGTACCTGAAACATCAGTGGGAGCAGACACGGTTAAGCTGGAGCTGGCCGGAATGTTTAATGAATGGGAGCCTGATCCGTTAATGTTATAAATAACAGTAACGGGCAGATTCTGGGGGTTTGTAAATCGTATCAACGGTGAAGCAGCATCCTGGCAGACAGTCGTGGTTCCACTTATTGTTGCCGTGGGAGTGGGGCGCACGGTTATTGTTGCTGAACCTGATATTGAATTTGAACAGCCAGGCGCATCCTGATAAACGATACTGACGAGATTATAGGTAAAAGTCCCTGCTGTTCCGGTTGGAGCAGGTACATTAGCCGACGAATTGGCTCCTATGTTAATCGTCTGACTGCTCGAACCATTAATATTATAAGTAACAGTAACCGGTATAGCCTGCGGATTAGTGAATGTAACATTTGGTGAAGAAGCTCCCCGGCATACCGTTGCCGTACCACTGATGGTTGCGGTTGGCGTTGGCCTTACAGTAATTACTGCTGTCCCCCCGGGATTATTTGAACAGCCAGGATTAACCTGGTAATAAACGTTTGTAATTCCGTACGTAAATGTTCCGGCTGTACCAGTCGGAGCATTTACATTTCTTGATGAATTGGCAGGAATATTTATGTTAGTTGCGCCTGATCCGTTAATTGTATAGCTGACTGTTATAGCCAGATCCATAGGGTTTGTCAATGTGATCTGAGGCGATGAGGCACCCCGGCATACAGTGGCTGACCCGCTAATAACTGCTGTTGGCGTGGGCCGGATGGTGATTGTAGTGGATCCCGTAACGTCGGTCTGACATGAGGGAGTTGACTGATAAAACACGTTTACAAGGCTGTAAACGAATGTTCCCGGCGTTCCTGTTGGAGCAAAGACATCTGCATAATTGCTGGCAGGCACATTTATTGTCTGATCTGCCCCCCCGTTAATCCTGTAGGTTACAGTTACAGGTAGGTTGGTCGGGTTGGTGAATCTAACGTTGGGTTGGGCTCCACCCTGGCATTGAGTGGTTGCTCCCGTGACTGTGGCGCTTGGAACGGGTCTAACTGTGATTAAAACTGACGGGCTATAACTAACGCATGGGCCGCTTCTGACTACACGCCTGAAATACCTGTTTGCAGTAAGTGCACCAGGGGTATAATCCTGGGATGTGGCACCAGAAATATCTGACCAGCTGCTTCCATTGGAAGAAATTTGCCATTGATAAAGGTATGTCCCCGTACCCATTGTCGGGATTGAACCTGTGATTTGTGCCGGCGCTGTATTATGACAAATTATTTGGTTTGAGGAGATTGTATTATTGCCAATGGTACGATAAATTGTAAGCGTTACCTGTGTTGGAGGGCTCATACACTGCAGCCCGGTCAATGACTGGTCAGTCACCCAGAAATTATATGTTCCCGGGCTTGTTTGCCTTGGTGTAAAGGAAGGACCATACCCTGCAACGTTTGTAAGGGAAGCATTCGAATACCATGTAAGTGTCCCCACCGGTGTGCTGGTAACCGTGAGGGTTCTGTTTCCACCCTGGCAAATCTCACGGGAAGGGGCTTCAGGGGCATCTGGCGCATCTATGACTTCAATAATGAATTGTTGATGTTCATAATTTAGCGCCGGATTACCGGTGTAAGGGTTACATTTGTTCCAGTTTTTGAGATAAACATAATAACGCTGGCCTGCAACAGCCGTTGCAGGTATCCTTATAACATCACTAAGAAGCCCGACAGATGTCTGGTTAGTATTCACGGGGCCCTGCCAGCCCGTGGAAGCATTCGTTACATGCGTTCCTGCTATCATCACGTTCCCGCTGATAGTATTCATCACGGCCCCCCCCGGGGTAACACCATAGGTCCATTGAAGCGTTCTGGGATCCAGGTTTGGTTTGGCCGTGAGAGGTGGAGGGACACTTGGATTCTGGCAGTTCCAGGTGCTATTGTCCCGCAGCACTATATTGCTTTCAACCCCTTCACAAACCTGGATAATATTGGGAGTTCCTGTTGCGTTGTCTACAATTTCCAGATGCCCGTCACCGTCCGATGGAATGTCGCGGCCATGAACGACAAAAACCGTGGAGCCGTTGCTAAATTCACCACATGGATTCTGGACCGTGTATGTACCCACGTAGTTACAATCGGTAATAGTACTGAAAGGATGCAATGGCACTGTAGGAATATCATCGTCAGCGGTTGAAGTATAGGTGAATGGTGGAGATCCGTCGCCCCAGTCAACGGTCCAGCGTGTACCTTTAAGGATTCCTGTAGGTAAAAAAGGTACAGGATTTGCGCCAAACAAGCCACTTGCGCCGTTATTTACGCACTCTCCGTTGTTAAAGAAATAAAACTGGAGCTGGACCTTGGGACAGGGAAGTGTCGTAAAAGTCTGGCAAAATACCGGGCTGAATGAACCCGGGGATGCCTGGTTCTCAGCTACAATCTGGATGGTGTAAATTGAACCAGCAGAAAGGTTCGCCAACTCTCCCCAGATTTGCGTCGAATAATTACCACTGGTATAAATAATCCGATCATTGGCTACAATGGCCCCGTAGGGTAAAGGTCGCTGTGCATAATTCTTAATTGTCGTTGCAGGTTGGCAGGCATAGGTGCCTGGGATAATAAAATAATATACATAGCTGGCACGGTTTAAATTAAAGTCAAGATTAACACTTATTGGCTGCGGTGTTACAACCGGACCAGAATTCCACTGTGGAGCCTGTGCAAACGTGTTAAAGGCTGATAATGCAAAAAACAAGATCAAATTTACAGACCGTCGGATCCTTGACAAAGTAAGATACTGTGATTCTGGGGTTTTTGACACTGTCATACCAGTTTGTATATTGCCTCTTAATAATAGATCGGCCTGTATCACAGACCGAAACTGATAAAAAACCAATTAAACGCGTATAATTCCAATCAATAGGCAATACTTATTTTAGATGCACATTTATTAACGGTATTATTACTGGTTTATTATCGCCATTTTACCTAAAGACGCATTAGATTTTGACGAATGGGAAAATAGCCTTGCAACAACAATGGGTATGGCTTCGCCGGGTCCCGGAGGGACGCTGCATATTAGCTGACGCTTCGCGTCGTCCTAAGGTCTTGCACTGCGCGTTGTCTTGGGGTCTGACGCTTCGCGTTGTCTTGGAAGTCTAAGGCTAAGCGCCGTCTTGAAGCTTTGCTGTCTTGGGGTCGGGAGCTTCGCTGTCGGGTGTCAGGCGTTGCGTCTGAGGCGGATCCATCTGCTGAAGAAGGGGTCATCGATGAAATAACCGCTTTCTTCTTTGATGACCATGCCTTTCTTAACCAGACGCTTGAGGGTGCAGAATACGGTGCTGACTGCCCAAAACGAAAGAAGGGAGTATTTTCCTGTATTCAGTGTTCAGTGTTTCGGGTTTAGGGTTTCGAGTTTAAGGTTTAAGGTTCAAAGTTTCGGGTTTCGGGTTTCGGGTTTCGGGTTTCGGGCTTCGAGTTTCGGGTTACGGGTTTCGGGTTTCGGGTTTAAGGTTCAAAGTTTCGAGTTTTGGGTTATATTTTTGATTTAGTTTAGTTGCTGCTTTGCCGAATACCGAATACCGAACACCGAATACCGGTTTCCGAATACCGAATACCGAACACCGAATACCGATCACCGAATACCGAATACCGGTTTATCATTTGAAACGCTCCTGATACCCCGGATCCTCCTTCATAATCCTGAAACTCTCCGGCCAGTTTTCAATGAACCAGACAATAAATGATGTAACATCAATTTTGTCTTCAAACATTCTATCACGGCGTAACGCCCATTCAGTCTTAAGCTCGTTATCTTCCAACAGGCTCATCCCTTTTTTAATTGCAGATATCTGATCTTGTTCTGATTCTGAATAAATAAAACAAAGTCCGTATTTTTTACTAAGCTCATCTAAATACAAGCTTTTTGTATTGTGTATAACAATGGAGGGTGTTCCCAGAACAGCGCCTTCTGCAGGCATTGTAAAGCTCTCAGCCCAAACAAGTGATGCATAAGCTAAAGCATCGTGCATGTAATGAGGCGAAATCCTGATCTTAAATTGATTTAACTCCTCGGGCAAATCTGCTTCTGATGAGATGAATACTCTGGCAAATCTGGAAAATTCTTTTATTGCTTTAATTTTAGAGTCATAACTGATCCCTTTGTGACCAATGTCATGACTGGCTTTCCAGGATACAAAACGAATAATGACATATTTATCATTTTCCTCTAAACCTAGCTTCTTAAATATAGATTTATTTGGGGTAAATCTTTTCGGATGCAGGTAAGCTAATTCATGGTAACCACTAAAAGATATAACTTTTTTTGATTTAAGAGGATGATCATAATCAGCAGTCAGTATTACCTTGGAAAATGGTTTATAGAGCCAAACTTGTTCGAAATTAAAGGTATCTTCAAAAGCAATGTGAGGTTTATTTGTTAGAAAAGCAACATGAGCAGCATAATAAGAGCCATGACTCAGGAATAAATCCGGCTTGAATTTCTTTGCAACCGAATATAATTTGCAGTCGAATTTTACAAGTCCCGTTAATTTTCCTGTCACCGAGCCGGGTTTCTTCCCCAAGGATTCAAACGGAAGTTTATAATGCGAAAGAAGATCAATTTCAAACTCTTTCTCCCTGCATGTAAAGAGAATCTCATGCCCGCTGGAAATCATATCATGAGCAAAATTACGAAAAAGGTGCACATGGGCAGGGTGGCCGATATCAATCAGGACCCTCATTATTTAAGCCTGCTTAAAAGTGATATTGAAAACTTCCCGAGCCTGTATAAGAAGATGTTATTGATTTTAATAAATCGCCCGTGTTCAACCAATTGTCCCCCGAATCTTTCCTTGAACTTACGAACGCCATAATTTTCATCAGGTTTACCTGCTCCCATGAAGTCAAAATAGTCCAAACCGTTATTACATCCATATTCGATCGCTGAATAAGTTGCCATCACGCTGGGGCTGGCTTCCCTGTATTCATGGTCGAGGCCACAGATATAAAACTCGAAAATTGACTTACCGGGCAGAATGGGACACATTATCCCACCTATAACCTTATCGTTAAAAAAAACCAGTAAGTACTTTCCCACCGAACTGGAGTAGAAAGATTCGAAAAATCCAATTTCCGGGAGAGGCTTTTTAATTTTCCGGGAATACAATTCATGCAGTATTCTGTAAAACTGACGTACTTCTGCCAGTGAAGATGCCTCCCTGACCGTTGTTCCGTTTCTAAGCGCCTTCTTTATCTGACGCCTGCGGTTATCATTGAGCCTTGACCACGCTGTTTCACATGACCTGCAATCCACGCGATAATTAAGATAAGGCTGATAACTCCATCCATATTCTGCAAAAAGATCTTTATAAAAGCTATAATCACAAAAATTCCGGGTTTCCATGTAAATGGTTTTATTCTTCAGAAACCCGTTGATTGTCTCCAGTAAAAGTCCGAGGGCTTCACCCTCCCCTTCCACCATGAGAGGACCGCCGTAAATAATAGCACGCCTTGAGAAATATGCTTTTATGCCTTTTTCTTTTTGCAATGTAACCACTGCCAGTGCCAGAAGAATGTCAGATCTTTCAACACCAAATGCAATGGCTGAGGACCCTGGGACAGAATTATAAAACCTGTAAAAATCAAGCGTTTGAAATGGTGTGACATAGTTACTTGTTTTCAGTAAATCCTCCCAGGCTGACCGGTGAATCTCTGAGTTAATAAGAACCCTCATTTGAGTCAGACTTCAACTGGTTTTTTTACTTTTAAGAGCTTCACTATACAATGCAACTATCTTCCGTGCAATTGTTCCGGAATCCAGGCCCAGTGAATTTATCACTTCCCTGCCATTTGTTCGGTTATTAAAATCCAGAGCTTTTTTTATTTTATCTGCTACGTCACCCGGGTCAGAAGTAGATATGTAACAACCTCGGGTGTTCCCGATAATTTGCCGGACATCACCCACGTCTGTTGCTACAATCGGGCAATTGCAGGCCATGGCCTCTTTAATGACATTTGGCGAACCTTCATGATAAGAGGTCAGCAGAAGCACATCAGCAGCATTCATGTAATATGGAATTTCATCATTGACAACATTATAAACATGCTGAAAATAAATGTTATAATCATTAATAAGTTTAATCGCATTCAAAGCTAAATCAAGATTCTTTTCAGGCCGGTTCTTACCAGCTATAAAAACCACCAGCTTTTTATCTCCATTGTATCTTATATATTGCCTGGCAATTTCCTTCGGAACCGGTTTGAATTTTTCAATATCAACACCATTAGGAATTATATGTACGTTGGCAATCCCGATAAGTTCTTTCATCTGCCGTGTTTTTACCAATGTCTCATCCCATCCATATCGAGAAAAGAGCCTGATGAGCAGCCGTGAAAATAGTGAAGTATAAATATCGGAACCCATCAGGGAAACGACCAGCGGTCTGCATCCTGCCAGCCTGGCAACAAATCCACTCAAGCTGTAATGTGCATGTACCAGGTCATAGCTTCCCTTAAGAAACACCTTCCGGAGTTTCGGAATGCTGCCGATATATCCCCAGATGCCGGGCTTTATTATAAAGTAATCCAGATCAATGCCTGCTTTCTCTAATGAACTCCCCTGGTTTCTGACCACATCGCCTACAACCCCTTTTCTCCCGCTCGAAACAAAAAGTACTTTCATCTATCCTCAAAAAATCAAATCAATTTCAATTTGCGTCTTCGCACCTTAGCGGTTAAATTTCTCTTTTCACCGCCAAGACGCTAAGGCGCCAAGATTTCCCTTTGCAACCTATACGCCTTCGTGACTCCGCGGTTAATTTTTCTTTTCACCGCCAAGACGCTGAGGCGCCAAGATTTCACTTTGCGATCTTTGAGTCTCCGTTGTTTTTTTTCTTTTTTCACCGCTAAGACGCTAAGGCGCTAAGTATCTTCTTTGCGTCCTTTGCGCCTTTGCGACTCCGCGGTTACTTTTCTCCTTTCACCGCTAAGACGCCAGGGTGTTAGGGATTTGCTTAGCGTCCTTAGCGTCTCTGCGACTTCGCGGTTAATAAATCATTTATTACAAATTCCACTCTCAGATTAAAGCATGCATTTTTCGCAAAATCCCCTTCCTCAAAAACCCAGTTGTTATTTAAATAACAATACCTGCCCGGTTTACCGCCAACAAGCATCTGGTACGGATCGCTCTGCCCGAATATGCATTGCATTTCATTAACGAGATACCCTTCACCCCCGTCTTCGAAAATATCTACAGCCTGACTGTACATCCCGTACTTATCGGTGATCTCTTTAACAAAATCCAGAATCGCCAACGGCGGGTCATCATAGTTCTTCAGTAATGAACCGCTGGTTTTTTCTCCCGTTTTCAGTTTCTTATGTCCAAAAAAGCTGTTTCCAATCCTTACAACTCTCCATTCAAATTCATGCTCTATATATTTCTGGAAGATCACAAAACCTTTTTGTCTGTTGGAAGCTTTCGTTTTGTAAATGCTGAGTTTTTTGGAGATGTCTGAAGGGTGAATCATGTAATGAAATCCCCTTTTAATGAATCCCCCGCTATCTCTGTTCGGGCCCGTGCGCTGTGGGGCACCTCTGCCCCTGAATGTTTCTTCAATATATTCCTTTGCTTCAGAAACTGATCTGATAACTTTAACCCCGCTGCCCGAGGCGCCGATATTCGTTTTGGCCACAAACGGGTAAGCTGCCGATTGGATGTAATCCAGGGCTTCACCCGAATCATAGAACACATCCGTGTTCGGGTGAGGTATGTTGTTTGCTTTCAGCCATGACGAGAGGAAGCGCTTGTTCTCGTAAATAAAGATTTCCAATGGTGACGGGAATATTTTATATCCAAGCACAACTCTCAGGATATAGATGCGTTCGTCGTAAAGCTGTTTGAATGGAGCGGTGAGTCCACCGGGTTTAGCCAACAGCACATCAAACGGCGCCTTCCGGATTTCTTCAAGCCAGTCATTTGATGTCAGATTTACCACTCTGTATTCAAGCTGATCATTGAAGTCATCACAAGCCTTTATCCAAAGATTGTGATCATCTTCGAGCTCGTTTCGTAATATGATTACCTTTATTTTTTTCACCGCCAAGGCGCGAAGACGCTAAGTTTTAAATCAGTAATTATTTACAAATCTTTTGAATCCGGATTTGAGGAGCGGAACATTGAAGTTAATAAGAAATCCCAAGCGTTTATCTGCAAGTTTCAGATATGAAATAATCTGCGCTTCATGAACAGGCAGAAGGATTTCAACAGCTTTGAGTTCAATGATTATTTCTTTTGCCACCAGTATATCGATCCTAAAATCCTTATCAAGTATCCTCCCTTTATAAAAAAGTGGCACTGAAACCTGTTCCTCGACAAATACATTACGTGATTTTAGTTCCTCAACGAGACAATATTGATAAACTGATTCAAGCAGTCCTGGTCCCATATCCTTGTGAACCATTATTGATGAATCAAGTATCTCTTTCGTGTAATTCTCAAACTCCTGCTTTTGCATGTTATAAGATTTAACCGCTAAGGCGCTAAGTGAATTTCCTTTGCGTCTTCGCGCCTTTGCGGTAAAGAATCAACAAAATATGATAAACTTAAAACCTTAAATAATATCTCTTTGGGAAGTTCCTCAAGACTTTTTATATTGAACAAATCACCCGGGATGGGTACTTTTTGCCAGATGTTTTTATTGTACTCCCATGCACGGTTAACTGAATAGGGGTCAAAATCAGGTGTGGTTTTCCTCATTATCTTTTTCAAGTATCCTTTTGCAATATTTAACTTTCCCAGGGGATGAATGAGATCATTTGGTTTATACCCCTTATCCGTAAGCATTTTACCAAAATCAGGGTATGCTTTTTTGATTATGTGTGCATAGAGTACCTGTCCCTTGTATCTCTTAAAGGGACTATGTTCAAAGAAATCCGAATGTATCCCGGCCAGTTCAGTTTTAAAGATCTCTTTTAAAAATTCAATATCCAGAAATGGTGTTCTGTTTTTAATATAACGGAACTGATTTATCATTTCGGCTCCAAAATATTTCCTGAACATCTCCTCGAAAACAAACACGTAAAACCGTTGGTTTTTTGTCAGTCCCGAATAAGCCTGATTGAAACACGGAAGGTTTAATATGCCTTCTTTAAGATTGTTCCACTCATTTTTGAAAGCGCTTTCAATCAGGATTTTATTTTCATCACCGGATTCAATAACCTTAAAAAAATCATCAGGGGATTCTGAATCGAACATGCTTATTGAATGTTTTGACATTACAGTACCGGTGACATGCAATGCCCTGAAAACTTCACTGCCGAAATTTCCTGTGATTATATGTTCAAATTGTTCTGAAAGTAATTTTGCCGCGTGAAGATAATGAGCCCGGGCAAATGTCGCGGTTCCGGATGAATTCAATATAAACTCCCTGCCGCAGTCAAGGCTGGCCGTTTTTACATAATCATCGTTCAATTCTATTTTTATATATGGTATCCCGGCTTTCTCGGAAAGCAATCCTGCTATTTCGGTATCCCATGATGACCGGCTTCCGAATGAATATGCAGAAATGTCCCTTCCAAAGTATAAACCAGAGGCTGTAAGGGTTCTTCCGTCAAATCCTCCCGTAAGCGCGGTTGCATATTTTTTTTCAGGCAGGTATTTTTTTACTGCATCCAGAAATGTACCGGTCATTTGATTAACGGATTTCTTCCATGGAACAGGGTTTTTCCCGAACAGGTTTTCAATGCGGGTATGCTTCCTGATATGGGATTTGCCCTTTTCTATTGTGAAATATGAGTTTGACGGCAGAAGATTTATTTCTTCAAATATGCTTCCATTAAAAAGAGGATAATTGAAAAGCAAAGTCTCAAGAATAAATCTTTTGTTGATTTTACTTTTGGCAAGATGTTTTCCGAGAGGCAGGGCATTTTCGGAGAAAAAGATTTTATCCGTGCTAACACTGTAATAGACCGGAAGCAGGCTGAAGAGCGAGTTTCCCATGGAAATACTTCCGGAAACCTTATTTAAGAGAAGATAATAATAATGTCCGTAAAGATTATTTATAATAAACTCAATTGATTTGTCCTGATGAAATCTTTCCCGGAAACCGTTAATCACAACCGGATCTCCCCAGGCGATGAATTCATAAAATTCATTATCAGAATGCAACTCAACAACGGGCTTTTTAACAAACAATTCTGAAAGCCCGGTAATCTTTTTGGTTAAAGGGATCTCTAATATGAATTCTATCATGTTTATTTCATGAAAACTGTATTCGGTGTTCAGTGTTCGGTATTCGGTTTGTCATGAGATTGACTGAATACCGATTACTGAATACTGAATACTGAATACCGATTACCGATTACTGATTACCAACTCAGCCAGCTGACACATGGTTTTAACCTCAATTTTAGAAGAGCCGGCATAATCTGCAACCATTTTCAATACTTCCGGCATCACATTTTCAAGGTACCAGCCATCCATTGACGGATGAAACCAAAAATGACAAACCTGTTTATGTTTAGCAGTCTTATCCAGGTATTTGCGTATCATTTGCAAGTGAAATTCTCTATCCCACCCATAAGGATCCTTATCCAGCCCCAATGAACTTGGAAGAACAACCAAACCATGGCTGTCAATATAGGGCAGATCGATATGATTTTTCATCGGCTGACGGTAACAAGTGAACCCTCTTTCAGCAAGACTTTCATAATTCCCGGCCGTACCTCCGGGGAAAACCATGCTTTGCAACCTGACTCCCCTGACTGAAGCAGCTTTTATACACGCATCAAGTTCCGCGTCGGCAAGCGGCCTCGGGCAATTCTTATAGGTAAAATCAAGATGAGAAAATGTATGGCACCCCATCTCATGTTTTACATCTGATCTTATGATTAAATCAACCAGGTCAGATGCATACCATGCCGGATCGGTATTATAGTCAGTGCAGGGATCATGCTGGTACCAGTCGCCCGAGCTAAAGTTCCAGTTCCGGTTTTTAAAATAGTCAGGGCGGGGCATTTCGGGGTGCGGCAATCCGCCCGGTCCTCGCCGGCATTCATTCAGGAAAAGATGGCCTACCGTTGCCCATGTTACGGGGATATTATATTTATCAAAAAGGTCCAGCAGAATCGGAACATTTTTTCTTTCAGCCAATCCTTTTTCAACAGCTTCATGGCGCCTGGTTCTGGAAAACCGGAAGGCCCAGGCCATTTCGAAATCGGCCGAGAATACTATTATGCCTTTGTCAAATGGCGATCTGGCTCTCTTGTTTATCCTGGGCTTAAGTCCGGATTCAATCAGGATTTTTGTAAGAGCTCCCTTGTTCTTTTCTGATAAAAAGGATCTTAGTGTAGAGTAGAGTTTCATGTTATTTCACCGCCAAGACGCGAAGACGCAAAGCTTTCTCTCAGCGGTTTTAGCGCCTTTGCGCCTCCGCGGTTATCTCTCTTTCCGTGTTACAATATCTATGATTTCTTCAAATCTACGCACCATAGTTTCCACAGAGAATTTAGCGAGATGGTTCTGGTAAGACTCGGAATCCGGATTGAATGACTCTTTTAGTTCTTTGGATTTAAGAAGGCAACGATAAAGAGCCTCATGATCTTTATAAGGGAAAAGCAATGACGAACCCGGGTAAACAGTTTCAGGAATCCCGCCGACATTTGTCGCAATAACAGGGAGGCCTGCATGCATTGCTTCCAGGATTGCATTTGAAATGCCTTCACCCCGAGAGGAGTGGATCATCACATCAGCTGCAAAGAGATAATCTCGTACATTTTCGACTTTCCCGGCAAGGATGATGTTTTTTTCAAGGCCATAAGTCCGGGTCATTTCCTCAACCTCCTTTCTCATCGGACCGCCGCCGGCAATCAGATAGTAAAAATTAAAAGCGCTCCTAAGTCTTGAAAGCGCTTTAGTTACAGTAAAATAGTCTTTATATGGAACAAAATTGGCAACCGAGATATAAACAAATCCCGGATTATCTGCATAACCCGGAATAAATCTTTGTTTCAGTTCATATTTTTCTTCGGGTGATAAGGTGTTACGGAATTTTGTTTCAATCCCGTTATAAAGCACAAACCTCTTCTTTCCCGGCCTGAGATTGTTGACTTTCAGTCCTGCAAATGAATTGGAAATCACGTATGGAGACAGATGGCAGAGAAGACTCCTGAACAAATGAGATGGTTTTAACAACCGTACACCATGCCGTATTGATCCGTTGATGAATTTATAATTCAGCCTGGGATAAAGCAACAGATTATAAAAGGAGGTTTTAATATCCCATGAAACAACCATATCAGGCCGGAATTCATGCAAAAGGGTCTTATATTGTAAGAAGCCATTGTACGAAACTATGGTTTTATTTTCAATATTATATTCATTTAAATAACTGTCATGTTTCCCTTCCCTTTTAGCCAGTATCCTTATTTCATTACCCCGTCTCATGAGTGATACGCACAGGATTGCCATCACTCTCTCTTTACCCCCTCTTTCAACAGAATCCGTAGCAAAAACAATAACCATGATGTTTATCTATTCTATTTGAGCTTTCTTATATGATGTGTCTGTCTCAATATAGGGAACTTTGAGATCCGGCATTTCAAGAATATCAACAAGTTCAAAATACTGCGGCCAGAAGCGGCCTGGATGCCATTCTAAATTTTCATCCCAATAACCATTCATAAAATCAGGATAACCCGCTCCTCCATAGAGATAGCTCATTTCAACAATTTTAGGTTCATTATTCTCATCAAAGATGAAGTCATACGCCATTGCCTGAAATCTCAATTTCCGGGAAATCTCAAGAGCTGTTCTTACCATTCGCATATCAATCTTCGCTGGATCGATATCCCATTTATTACTTCCGGAAGCCCTGAAATCATTTGGCCTGGTGAACCGTCTGAATGCATGAGCCCGGTTCCCTGCCGTAGTAACTCGCGTATCCCATTGATTGTCTGGCAGAAATTTTTGAAAGTAAGCATAGTTTTTATGCCGCGTCCAAAATTGCTGTTTTTCAGGATAAATAAATCTGTTTCTGAAATTAATGGCATAATGCCTGAAAATCTTTGTCGGATTATAATTAAGGGTCTTGGCTGTGTGATATAAGGAAACATCTGTTTGTAATAAACCTCGCCCAAACATCCTGGAGATTATTCTGGAGGCTTCTCTTTTGCTGGAGACCAATTTTACTGCCATTGATCCGGAACCATTCCTTAATTTGTGTACTACCGGAAAAGAATCATATTCATCAAGCCATTCAGTTGCAGCATCCTTGCTCCAGAAAACAAATGAATCAACAACCGGAAAATCGTTTTCCTTAAGGAGATAATATTGCTTTATTTTATCATCATAGTGCCAACAGGTTGAAAGATCAGGAAAACATTTAATTCCCATGATCTTTTCAATTATAGGGAGTATTGTGGTTGCTATCTGAAAGTTATGATGATCGTGACCCCATTTATAGATCAAAAGATCTATTTCTTTAATCGTATTCCAAAAATTCTTTTGATTTATGTCAAGTGAAATATTCTCAATCTTATTGAAATCAAGAATAGTTTTATATACTTCTATCTCTGAATCAATCTTGAAATTATTCCTTTTAAGAATCCCAACAACCGGGCTTTTCATCTGTTCTTCAGTTTTAATGAATCAATCAGGAGCTTCCTTAAAGAACTATTGCTGATAATATTTATGATTGCCCGCAATTTGTGATCATTGTATATTTTAAGTTTCAACTTTTTAAGAATCCTGTCAAACACGGAAGGGTAAAGAAATGAGCCTTCCAGACCCGGCCCAAAGTTGCTTACATAACTTTCCCAGCTTCTTTTAAGCTTTTCATCATCTGAAATAATCCCTGAGAGCTCTTGAATTCCTTTCTCATTCAGTTCTTTATGCTCCGGGACTTGCAATTCAACCCTGAAGTTATTTCTGCATTGTTTTATGTGGATTAATTCAAACTTTAATTTTTCTCCAATTTTTAATAAGCACATAACTCCACTATACCAAGGATCTGGTTCTCCTTTGGACGGGAAGAAAAAATTACCCAGACTGTAGACTAAAGGTTTATTGTCATATATCTCATAGCCGCTCACAACATGAGTGTGATGACCTATCACAGCATCGGCTCCGAGGTCAGCAAGATAATGAAAGTCTTTTTTGAGATCGGGTCTCGGTAAAGGATAATATTCATTGCCTCCATGATAAATGACTATCAGGCAATCAACCTCTGGCCTTAATCCACTGATATCATAAAATGCATTTAACGGATCATAGCCGGAAGCTCCCAATGATCCTTCTTCCCTTACACTAAATTCATGTTCACAATAGTTGAGAAATCCGATTTTCTTCCCCTTGAGCTCCTTAATAATCCAATGATCTCTTTTATCCTTTCTGGAAATTATACCAATCGTACCAATACCATTGCCTTCACATAAATCAATCGTATCATTTATCCCATCTTCCCCATAATCAAAGATATGATTGTTCGCGAGACAAGCGATTCCAACTTTTGCCTGTTTCAATAATTCAATTGCTTCGGGATATCCTTTAATTGATGGCCCCGTCTTCCGAATTGCATTCTCTGCCCTCGTTAAAGGACATTCAAGATTTGTAATATGTAAATCGGCCGAAGAAAGGATATTATTCAAATCTTTAAAATGGTCATGACTGATTTGATCAGGCGCTGTCAATGGAGCAAAATCGCCGGTGAAGAGCAGGTTAACAGAGTCCATCGGTAACGAGTGTTTTTAAATAATCATTCAGCTTTCCGAATGTTGCTTCAAGAGAATAATTCTCTTTTACAAATTTCCTGGCAGATTTGCTTATACTGTTATGTAATTCATTATCCCTGAGCAGATCAGTACAATAGTGTATCAGTTGCTCATCATCATCGCTTACATACCCGTGAACTCTATTCTCCATATCTATACTGTCCAGTGCATTGTGAGTTCCGGCAACTGGTACACCCATTGCCATCAGTTCAATAACACGTCCCCTGAAACCAGAGCCAAGTTCAAGAGGAATAATGCATAACCGGGCCTGCCCAAGCCATGGTCGGACATCTTCAACGAATCCAGTCACAATAATATCATTGCCGTTGTCAAGCGATTTTATTTCATCAGGAGGATTGGAACCAACAACAAGTAATCTGAGCCCGGGAAATTCTTTTTTAAGACCCGGCAGGATATTATTGAAAAGCCGCCAGAACGCTTTTTTATTCTGATTGCTGCCAATAGCACCGTAAAACAGAATGGTGCGGGGATCCGGGATTTTTGGATAATTAAGGTAATAATCCAGTTCGGCGCCGTCGGGAATAAGCAGCATCGGTTTGTCCGGATTTATCTTCCGGAACTCTTCGAGGTTCCTTTTTGAAAGCGGTAACAGAAGATCTGAAACATCAATCACTTCTTTTTCAAGTCTCATATTATTCAGGAGTCTTCTCTTTTCAAAGAAATACCTGAAAGTTCTTTTGTTTAACCTTTTAAGAACATCCAGGTTTTCACCAACGGCATAGTGCGGGTCAAGAATTTTAAATATCCCTTTATCAAGGTATTTGTAATAAAGCGAACCTTCCCAATAGTTGCTGATAACAGTTTTATAACCTCTTTCCTTTATTATCTCTTTTATCCTTTTATTGTTTCTTTTATAAGTGGTAATTTCCCTGTCAGCTCCCGTAATATAATAAGCAAGGTATTCAAGCGCCTGGGCAGTTCTTTTCTTTAGTAAGTTACTTCTGTTTTTAGCCGATTTAATTCCAATATATTCCCCTCCCTGGGAAGCCATTGATTCATGAGCAGTATTAAAACTTTCATCATCAACATACGGAGTCAGAAGATCAACCCGGAAATCCTTTGACAAGGTACGTATCATATTATGCGTCCTCATCTGGCTCATGGACGTTACCGGGTAAACAGGGCCGGGGTTGACGATCAGTATCTTGTCGATCATTTAATTCTAAATAAAAGGATTAATTGATTTGTGATTCTTGATTTGTGATTTGTGATTTATGTCTTGTACAGTAAGGTAAATTTCAAATCAAAAATCAAAAATTACAATTCTCAAATCGGATTTCACAAATCATTTATCTTCTTTTTATTCGATATAACACTTTTGGTGAAAATACTAACAAGTTCATTACACTCCTGTAAACAATCTTTAAGCAATTCAGTATTATTAGTGAGTTTTGACACTTGAGTGATCCGTAACGCCATCAGTGTTTCCCGTAATTCTTTCAATACAACCTGCAGTTTATGAATAAAATCCCTGGGTGATTCGGCACCTGCTGATTCACCATAATTAAGAGCAGCAGAAATACTTGAACGGGACATTTGATCAATCAAAGTAAGTCCGGCCCTGGTCTTTTTTATTGAATCAGTAAGCTCAATTATCATTGCGGCAAATTGAATGAGCCGCTCTTCAAGTTCTTTAGTTGTCATATTATTGCCTGATTAATCTCAAATCGGATTTTCATGTATTTTTGATTGGTGATTTGTAATTCTTAATTTGTGATTTTCAGGCATGAGGATAAATCTTAAAGCTCGAATCAAAAATCACAATTCTCAAATCGGATTTTCATGTATTTTTGATTGGTGATTTGTGATTCTTAATTTGTGATTTTCAGGCATGAGGATAAATCTCAAATCTCGAATCAAAAATCACAATTCACAAATCTGACTTCCCTGATCACCACGCAATTCCCTCATAATTCGGTAACTCCCGAAATTCAGGATATCCGGCAAGGTCAATAACATTCTTGTCTTTCAGCCTGTCTTTCATCCCGGTCATTTCAAAAAGTTTATGAACAAGTACAACCGTTTCGGAATGATCAATCACCTCCAGGAGAGAACTTGCAAGAAGTCCTGAAACATGCGGCAGCCGTTCTTCAATATAGCTCTTATTGGCTCCAAGGAGTTTTGATATAACAACGTTCTTATCATAAATTTTTACATCATAGCCTTTGCCGGACAGTTTTTCAACAAGCTCAACAGCAGGACTGTGACGCAGGTCATCCGTGCCTTTTTTAAAGGCAAGGCCGATAACTCCGATCTTTTTAGACCGGTGTTTTTCAACCAGTTCAAATGCCCTGTCAAGGTGAATGGCATTTGATTCACCGATACTTTTTAGCAATGGCGTATCAAGATAATTATCGTATGCTATCGTGAAAAGACCTTTAAGATCCTTCGGGAGACAAGAGCCGCCATACGCCATTCCGGGCTTAAGATAGGCAGGTGAGATATTCAGCTTTTCATCCTTTACAAACAGGTCCATCAGCTTTAATGAATCAACTCCTGTCTTTTTGGCAATCACCCCCACTTCGTTCGCAAATGCAATTTTAAGTGCATGAAATGAATTATTCACGTATTTTATCATTTCTGCCACTCCGATGTCAGTTTGTATAACAGGCTTTCCAGTCGGACTGTAGATTTCTTCCATTATCCTGAACGCGTTTCTGTCATCTGTTCCGATAACGGTATAGGGAGGATTAAAAAAATCACTGACAGCAGATCCTTCCCGCAGGAATTCCGGATTTGATACAACCGAAAAATCTATATTTCTTCTTAAACCTGAAATCTGTTCCATCAATTCGCTTATCCGGTTATTTGTGCCAGGCATGACAGTGCTTCGGATCACCACGGTATAAAATGAATCCCTGCTTCTTATTCCCTCTGCAATCTGTTCAGCCGAATTAAAAATATGAGTCATATCAAGCTGTCCGGTAACAGTTGAAGGAGTGCCCACGCATATAAAGGCCACGTCTGATTCATTTACCGCGTTCAAATAATCTGTGGTTGCCTTTATCCTGCCCGTTGCGGTGTGCTTTCTTATCAACTCATCAATATCTTTCTCAATGATTGTCGGAACTCCTGAATTAATCTGGCTAACCTTATACTCATTGATATCCACTCCAATTACAGTATGCCCGTATTCTGCCAGGCAACCCAGGCTTACACAGCCGACATAACCGAGGCCGAAGACTGCTATTTTCATTTGTTTGGTTTAGAATTTATCGTGATGAGGTTAGTGTTTCAGTAAAACGGTATTCGGTGTTCTTTAAAACGGTATTCGGTATTCGGTGTTCGGTGTTCGGTTTTTAAGAACTGAGTATTATTTTAAAACGGTTTTCGGTATCTTTTAGGACGGTGTTCGGTGTCCTTTATAACGGTATTCGGTATTCGGTGTTCGGTGTTCGGTCTGTCATGAGATTGACTGTATCCCGATTATTGAATTAGGCGTCTTTTGAAACGGTGTCCGGTGTCCTTTATAACGGTATTCGGTGTTCGGTATTCGGTATTCGGTTTTTAAGAACTGAGTATTATTTTAAAACGGTGTTCGGTGTCCTTTATAACGGTATTCGGTATTCGGTGTTCGGTCTGTCATGAGGTTGAATGTATACCGAATACTGATTACTGAATACTGAATACCGATTACCGATTACCAAATACCTACTTTCTTCCTCTTAATATCTTATCTGTACACTCCTCTATTCTCTGCCTAAGTCCACCGTTCAACGCCTGCGCAACATTCATCCCGGGTTTTTCATTTGCCTCAAGGATTAAGGGACCCGAATCGGTGATTGCCACATCCCATCCGATTATGAAATTGAAATAAAGCACACGGTGTGCCCTGATACATAGATCAACAGCTTCCTGAAGAAAAGGAATTTTAAAGCCTTTGAATCTTATCCTGCTGTCGGGGTGTTCTTTCAGCAAACCTTCGCGCCTGTCTGAAACGCTGGTTAATCCATATTCCTTAAGTGTTTCATTTTCTATGTCAATTCCTGTATATATTGAGCCATGCTGCCATGAATCCGATGTGGCATTTCCCGTGGCAAACCCCTGATAGGCACAAAGAAATTCAGGTTCCCCGTCATTCAGGATTGTAAATACCCGCGTGGAGTTAAGAGCCATTGAATTTATCTTTGCGAGATCCCCGTGGGAGTAATATTGCTTCTGTAAGATCCATTTTTTACAATCCAGGATTTTTCTCAAATCCGATATTGTTTTTTGCACCCCGTTTATCAGGATCCCGTTATCCTGTACAAGACAATGTAAAATTCCTTCACCGGCTTCAAGGGTGATATTCTTCAGGAAGAAAGGATGGTCAAGTTTTAATAACGAATCAAGTTTTTTAATTTTACCGTCAGGATATATCAATCCTGAGCCTGATACCAGTGCGAGATTTTCAGTACAGGGCAGCCCGTTTGCAGTTAATATCGAATTCGCATAAAATTTATCCTTCGTGATCACATCATATATCAGATCCTCACAACCTGCCTGTTGTCGTAATTTCTTTTCAACCTTATTTTTGATTTTCAGGAAACTTCTCCTGCTAATATATTCTTTCTGTACTGACCCCGTGAGATGAAGGCCCATTGCATAATACATTGAATTGAACTCATGTTCACGGAGCTGCCATGCTATTAGATCCCGTAATATTTGGAACTTTGACTTCTTTTTGCCCGGATAATATTGCTTTGTATTTCCGAATGTGTAACGGAATGTGAGATATTGATCGTATAGTAGTTGTTTTAAAGATCTCATGCTTTGAAGAACCTGGTACTCAGTATTCGGTATTCGGTATTCGGAAACCGGTATTCGTTGTTCGGTGTTCGGTGTTCGGTTTGTCATGAGATTGACTGTATACCGATTACTGAATACTGAATACCGATTACTGAATTAGGCGTCTTTTAAAACGGTATTTGGTATTCGGCAAAGTAGTAATTAAACTGAGTCAAAAATATAACCCAAAACTCGAAACCTTAAACCTTAAACCCGAAACCCGAAACTTTGAACTTTGAACCTTGAACCCGAAACCCGAAACCCGAAACACCGAATACTGTTATACAAAATGCCTCCACGTCAGCTTCTTATTCCTGATTCCCCATTTAATTGCACTTCCCATACCCGATAAATTCGCCCACACATGTCTGAGTCTCAACCTGATCATTTGTTTAAAGGATGAACTCATCAATTGCCTGAAGCGGATATGGAAATACCTTCTGAACTCATCGGCAGAGCGGTATTTCATGTGGATGATAAGGGGGTTGCGGGCGTCGTAATAAGCCTTGAAAGGAGATGATTTGCCGATTGTCATGCTCTCCTTGTGCCAGAGCTTGGCATGGGGCGTGTACATAATTTTATATCCAAGCTGTTTTGCCCGAATCTGCCAGTCAAAGTCTTCTCCCTGGAAAGCAAACTCGGTGTCATAGCCGCCGGTCTTTTCATACACCTCCCGTTTTACAAGCCAGCAGATATCGTCGCACCATGCGCGTTCGGCAATCTGGTCATACTGCCCCGTATCCTTTTCGCCCTGTCCGATATGGCCGCCGTTCCAGAGCACCGGGTCATATTTTTTCCCGACAGTCTGAAATGTGTCATGCTTTTCATGATAATAAACTTTCCCCATAACGAAGCCGGCCTCTTTGTTTTTTCCAGCGGTTTCAACCAGGGCAGAAATGAGATTGTTGTCAGCCACCACATCGTTGTTTGTTATCAGCACATAATCGGCATTCCGTTCATCAAAGGCATATTTCAGGCCAAAATTAAATCCTCCGGAATATTTAAGATTGGTTTCTGTTCGCAAAACTTTCACTTGTGGAAAATTTGACTCAACATACTCTTTTGTTCCGTCGGTTGAGCCATTATCTATCAATACCAGATAATAAGACGGATAGCTGTTTTCAAGATAAGACCTCAGACAATCACTTAGCAAGTGTTTCCCATTATACGATAAAACTAGTACTGTAACCAGCGGAGGGTGACTCATAATTACCAAAAAAGTTAATATTTCAGGCCGGCATCTCTCGTTTCTGAAATAGAGAAGAATGTTAGGCTAACTTTTGTCCTGTTGTTCTATAAATCTTTCAATACTATCCTGATAGGCATCAACAAGCTTTTCTATAGCATTTTTACTATCATATTCTGATGCAAACACTACAGGGTCAAGGGACTTTATCTCATTACCGGCAAGAAATTGATCAATAATCCTGCTCCACTCCTCTGAATTCTGACTATCCAGTACTTTTCCCACTCTATACTTTTTTAGTATATATGCAGCAATACCGGTGTCGGTTGCCATAACTGGCACACCCAGAGCAAGAGCCTTTAAAACGGATACCGGACCTCCTTCACTTAAAGAGGTGCTGACAAAAAGATCAGCAGCGCAATAATATAAAAAAAGAGTCTCATCAAGATAACCGGTAAAAACGATTTTGTCAGCTAAATTTAGAGAATTAACCAAGGATTGCAGATAATTAATATACTTTTCTTCACCTGTTCCGGATATCAGACAGATATAATTGCTATTCCTTAATTTCGAAAGAGAACCAATCAATTTGTCTAACTGTTTCTCCGGGACTATTCGTGATGATGATAATAAAACTTTAATTCCCGTGGGAAGTCCTAACAGGTCACGCGCCTTTTCATTGTTTATTTTATTACGCGACCATGACAAATCAAACCACAAATAATTAAAAGTATAGATTCTGCAATCTGGTGTAACTGTATTGAAAAAATCAATCCTGTCAGAAGATAGTGCCAGATACTGAATATTAGACAAATATCTGTCGTATCTTCTCCAGATCAACTGCCTATGCAGCCACTTACAAGGGTTCTTTGTATTTGCCCTGCTTAATAATATTGCAGGGTTCAAATGAGAAGTATGTATAAAGGTCAGTTTCTTCCCATATTTCTTTAATATTGAGTGACCCAGAAAGCTATAATCAACAGGGATATGACAAATCGTATTTTGGTAATCACCATTAGGGTAGATGTATTTCCCAAGTGCCTTTATTATATCAGGTGAGTTATAAAACCATTTTAACTTAAGACCATAAAACGTGATTTTACGGCGAGCGGGGAAGCTCCTGTGTACCACCCCGTCATTAAAAACATGAACATATTCTTTTTCGGCTCTATAATCCGGCCTCCATACTTCAAATGCTATTTCAGGGTATGATTTTTTTACCTCCTCTGCAAGAATATGGCCCCAATCTTCACGCCATATACCAAGCATTCTGCCTTTATTATTCTTCCAGCTATGTGCCGGGACCGTTGAACTGCTAAAATGGTATGCCGGAGGGAAGGTGATAAGAAAAATTACCTTCATGCAAAAAGTCTATTAATCAAGTCAAGTATTATTTCAGAGCTATTATTTCTCTTCGATAAAACCCTGGATTTAAAAATGAACTGAACAATATTGTCTTCCTGTTTTCGGGACTATCTGCTATAACACTCCTTTCACTCAAATGCCTTTGGCTACAGAATTATAAATCGTCATTAATCTATCCATGATTGCTACATTGGCATCAAGATGTTTAATGGCGGTTTCCCGGCACTTATTATATTTCCCATGCTCTTTGATCAAATATTCCGTTTTCAACAACGCATCCTCCGGACTTTCAATTGAAACTCCCAATTCTGTACAATCAAAATCAAGATAGTTCAACTGCGGGCTTAGGACAGGGATGTTGCATGCAAGCGCTTCAATCCAGGCAACGTCGAGCCCGCCGAAAGCCGGATTGAATGCCGGATGAATATAAAAATCGGCGGCATTATAAAAGACAGGCATATCCGGGTACGCCTGTCTTCCAAAGTACGGGCATCCCGAATTTTTAACCTCCTCGTACAGGTCATTGCTTTCATTATCCTCTCCCCCGACAAATATTACGCTGAAATTATAATGTGCCTTCAGCTTGTTGTAAATATCCAGGATAATATCCACGCTTTTCAGCCTGTAAAAAGCGCCGACATAGATTGCATAAACAGTGTCCGGATCAAGACCGAGTTTTTTCCTAGCCTCATTTTTGTCCGCTGGACGGAACAGATTAAAATCCGCTCCAACAGGGAGAAAACTGATTTTCGTTACAGGCACCTTAATTGACATCAAATAATCCCTGGCTCCGGAACTAAGGTATGTTATTGCAGAAGCATGCCTGCAGGTAAGCTGAAAAAAGAGATCCTTCAGGGTTCCTTTATCCGGGGGCACACCTCCATGGTGACTAAGCACTATCCTGACATTTGGAGGGAGCAGAAAACGGATAAGAATGAACCTGTCAAACAGGGAATGATAATGTATGATAACCCGGTGCCTGAGGCTCAGTTTCAGGATCATCAGATACATTCCGGCAGAAAGGACGTTTTTAATCAGCATACCCTTGCAGGGCCATATTATACCGTCCAGGTCGTAAATTCGTTTTTTTAAAGGTTTTTTGACAACAGGTTCTGCTCTCCAGATTGAAATATCGAGCTCAGGCTTATAAACCTTCAGCCTCCTTGCAAACAATCCTGCCCATGAACCGACAAAAAATCCGTCACTGTTAAGGTCATAATATCTCAGGTTCTCTCCTGACGAAGAACCAGATAAGAATATAATTTTAAGGTTTTTTGAAGATTTCATTCATAAATATCAACTGATAAACATTATCATTACCCTGATTAATTAAAGATCGCTTTTTATATAGCTGATCAGCTTCCGGGGATTAATGAAATCAAGTATTATATTGACATCATCTCTTGTAAGCCATTTAATTAAGAATAAGATCAAATAATAGATCAGGACGATGAAGGCTACAAAAATGACATTAATAAATAAATGCCCGGTAATGAACCCAGACAGTGTTGTAAGCATTAAGATCAGTGACAGTAAAATAGTTGACAGATAGTATTTAAGATTTTTCCTGAATGCTTCGATTTTTTCCTTTTTTAAAACGACAGCAACGAAACAACCCGAGATAAATATGTTTGCAAAGGCAGTGGCCCATGCAAGTCCCACGGCTCCAAGATCAAAGAAGCGGGGATCGAGAAAAAAGACCAGGCACAAAACAAAAACAATTACCTGAACGACATTAATTACCGAAAGTGTTTTAAATAATCCTTTTCCGGCAATAAGATTTCCGTAAGGCAATGTAACAACCTGTATAAGGGCAGATATCAGCAGTATTTTCAATACAATGCCTGACAATTCATAGCGCTCTCCCAATAAAAAAACAATAAGCGGAGTCGAAAACGTGGCGATAACAAACACGGCAGGCGCCAGGAAAATAAGGATTATTCTTTCAAATAACTCAATCTGATGATTTATCTTTTCGGTATTGTTCTCTGAAGCAAGTTTTGAAAATAAAGGGAAAAAAATTGTACCGGTTGTTGTTGAAATCAACAGTAACATTCCTGCAATACTGCTACCGGCAGTAAACAGCCCGACATCCCTGACACTCTCATAATGTTCAAGGAACAGTCTGCCCAGGTTTGTGATCAGTGTTCCGCATATTGCGATGATCAGAAAAACAAATGAAACAGAAAGATACCTGCGCATTAATATTGCATCAAATTTGCCCCGGGGAAGTTTTCTCACATAATGAAGTGTAACAGGCATTGCAACCAATAACCCGACGAAATTACAAGCAGTAAGTGCAACTGCACCCAGTCCGACCAGAACAACAATTATACGGGTAGAATTATAGGCAATATTCTGCAACAACTGGGGAATGCTGTTTTTTGCCACTTCAATGGTGGCAGAGAAATTGATCTGCCACATGCTCAAAAACTGGGATAGTGTGAAGAATATAAAAAAGATGATTATAACCCAAAGCTGTTCTTTCTGAAAAGGATGCCTGGCAATAAATATCTGAAACAGCAGCCAGCCTGTAAAAACCAGGACAAACAATACAATATTGAGAGTCTGAAGCACCGTGAATGTCTTCACACAGTTCCCATGGTTTTGACCCTCTGAAACAAGTTTCATGTGAGATGAGCCAAAGAGTCCAAGGCCAAACCCAAAAATTGAGACATAAGCTACACCGTAGGCAACGGTTCCTATTATCTCAGGGCCGGCCAGCCGCGCAACGACAATTCCTGTTAAAGCAGTTATTAGATGACCTAAAATACCAGCAGAAAAATGAAGTATGAATTTTTGCTTAAGCAAAACCGACTGGAACTTTCAATTATGAGCTATATTTATTCTCTCTAAATATATTCTGGAAGCTAATTCGATCATAAATAAAGCATAAAATATCAGGATTACCCTGTTAATACCCAACGGCGTATAGCCAATAGTCTGAGTTCCTGTGTTTATTATTAACAGGATAAGTAATGGAATAATACTAATCTTAAATGCAATTTTATTCGGTCCCGGGTATTTTCCGGAAATCCTGAACGGATAGTATAACAACTTGACGATAATTGATAAAAACAAAAATAATCCGATAATACCGGCATTCAGTAGAATATTGTGATAACCGATATGACCGTTTGAGTAATCAAAGAAAAGGTTGCTAAAGCCTGCTCCGAATATAATGCTGCTTGACCAGAACGCTTTCATAACACCAGGCGCTTTTACATCATAACGGCTTATTGTACCTCCTCCGGTAATATCACCCTGTGCTACTGCTTCAATTGTTTTCACCCTGCTGAAGGCGTTTAAAACCTGATTATGAATTATCGGTACAAAATTAATAAGCAGAACAAGTATGAAAATAATAATAAGTGATCTCATTAAAATAGTAGTTGACCTTATTCCCGTGAGGTAGATAAAGACGATATAACCTGCAGCAAAGGCAATTATCCAGCTTCTCGTTCCCGACATGAAAACAGCAAGAAAACTAACAAGGTTCACCGATATAAGATAATACCTGTTAAAATTGTGCCTTTTATTTACAAGCAGCCAAAGGCTTCCGGTGAATGTAATAAACATCGCGTGTCCCATTTCAATTGGTCTGATCCATCCCCCTGGCTCCGTGGTAGATAATACCCCTTGAACTACAGTAACACCCGGCTTAACCATTGAAATAACCTGTTGTCCGTTTACAAGCTCAAATGCCTGAAGTGCAAGGGTAATGAATGCAAAGGGGAATAATAATCTTAACAACCTTATAATTTTCTTATCAGTATCTAAAATACGGAAAAGAGAATATAAAAGTGTAAGAGGCAGAACTATTTTAAAGGCTTGTGACATAGAACCAAAACTCATTCCCATAAGGGGAGAAATAAACAATAGTAACACTAAGTAATATGCCAGTGTTTTTAAATCATTTTTAAAAAAAAGGTGTGTCCCGCTATTTTGTGTTTTAGTGACAAACAATGATTTGGCTAAAAGTGTCAGGATATACAGCTCCTGTATTGAAAACGATATCCCCGGGATAAGTGAATAGATAGGCAGTCTTTGCGGGTCATCCCTCTCGCCGCCCGAAAAAAGACCACCAGGCATTTCCATAAGAATAAAAAAGAAAACTAACCAGAAATAGTCGCGTTTGGAAAACCATACTACAGGTAAAATAATAAGAAAAGCCAGCCTGCTCAGTCTTGCTCCCGTGTAATAAATCAAAATGAATGCAATAAAAAGATACAATAATAATTCTGCGAATTCAATAAGATCCGCGGAAATATGTGGCTTCGACTTCTGATTGACAATATTTTGTGAGTGATACATTCTTTTAACTTGACGCGGAAAGATCTTTCCTGCAGTAAATTCTATCGCGGTGGATTATCTTAGACTATGATTTATCTTGTGAAGTATCTTTAACCGAATAAACCCATACATCCTGATTCATTTTTTTAAGCACAAACTCAAAACTATTTAATTTGATTAATCCTTCTTTAAGGAAGAAATGTTTATAAAGATCCGAATTAATCATTTCACTGTCTTTAGATGTTATAATGAAATAATCAATCCTGTACTGATCAACTATTGATTCCAGTTGGTCAGCGGTTCTGGCATTTACCGGCAAAATAAGAGTCTCATTGCCTAAAAGATGATTGACAATCATGGGATATGATGCCATACATCTTTTACTTTGATCATCAATGCCTGATGTCAGGTATTGTATTTCAAGCTTCTTGAAATCATTTTTAGACATGGCCGTATCTTTCAATGATTTTAACGCTGAATATGAGAATCCTGCAAACAGGAATCCCAGGGTAACCAGAAGGACTCTTTTATTAAGCCAGGATGGCATTGGTTGATGTTTGTTATTAAGAAGTGAAGCCCCTGATACAAGCATCAAAGGGATAAGGACAACAAAGTACCTTTCAGTAAGAGGCCTTATGGGAATTGAAGCAAGCATTAATATTCCTGTATGTATCAATAACAAGTTTTCTACATTGGTTCTGCTTCTTTTTGCAATAAGAAAGATCAATATAACAGCGATGATTGAAAGAAAGGATGATGAGGGCATGTTGTAAATCAGCTGAAAAATGCCCGAAATACGCTTAACTGAAAAAACTCCTTTGAACATGCCTGCAATACCTGATTGCAGCATGTTGGCATCTCCCAGAAATGCCCTGGACTGTGTCCAGGTAGTAAAATATCTTGACGTTATGTGATGATGGTTCAGAAATGAAAAACCGGCTTCCCAGAATAAAAACACTGTTCCCAGAATTAAAAAATAAATAATGGAACGTTTATACTGTTTGAGGCTAAGGAACCAGATGAATACTCCTGCTATCGTGAAAATTGCAATATTACGTGTCAGCAAAGTAAATGAACTTATAATCAGCAGTTGAATGAATGATTTACTGTTGAATTTTTTACGGTCATACTGAATACAGCAGAGTATTGTAAGCAAAACGAAAAACACATACGTGGTTTCGGAAAGAATTGATACTGACAATGAAAAAATAAGAGGAGTAAGTGAAAAAAGAATACAGATCATTGTGCTGTATACTTTATCCAGATATATTCTGCATATCCTGAAAAGTATCATTACAGACAATGCATGAAGAAATATATTCAGCAGTATCAGGGAAAATATTTTGCTCCCAAAAATCTTCATGAACAAAGCACCTAATACAGGATATACAGGAGGAAACCAGCTGCATACATAAGATATATCATGCCTGAACTGTTCACTGGTATCAAGATAGGAGTTAAACAATTCCTTAAAATTCAATATATAACCCTTGCATAATGCCAGGTTCTTCGCGAGACAATAATACGAAGCCCCATCTCCACCAGGTTCGTTTATCGACGACAGCAGGATCAGATGCGGAATCCTTACAATAATCACCAGGAAAATCAAAAAGATAATGTTCAGGTTATCATTAGCATTTATTTTATTTCTGATCGCATCAACTAATGTGAATCTCTCCATATATATTTATTGATCACTCTTTTTAATTAAAGACCTGAGATCTATTGTCCTGAAATAATAAAAATTCCCATAAAGACCCACTGTAAAAATCAGCAGCATTGTGGTTGCAGATGCAAACAAGGTAATTAACACCGCGTTATCGGGCTGAACATTCATCAGACTAACAAAACCACCTGTTACAAGTTGAGCCACACCGAGATTATTAGGAGTAATCTTAATTATTAGGGAAATACTCATTACTATACTGATCAATCCTGCTTCAAACAAAGTCAGACCAAATCCGAGGGAAAAAGATATCCAATAAAACCATAAAATGTTTACAAAAAGCCTCACTATATTAATTCCCAGAATGATAAATGTAAAACCAAAATTCCTCCATAATTGATTGGCATTGTCAACGATAGAAGCAAAGAATTCCTGGACTTTTTTAACCCACAAAAAACGTGAATATCTAAGATCTTTAATTAGCAAATTGACCAAGTAGACTATAAATGGATTTAACAAAAGAATTGATGCAATTAGGCCAAACCATGAAAAAAACATTTTGTGGATAATAGCAAAAATTAATCCTAAAAGACCTGCAAAAAATAATATCACTAAATAAAGGTAAATGCTTATTGAAAAACTATCACTTATTTTCATATTATATCTTTGTTTGAAAAAAAGTGTAGTAAACAGCAGATTTCCCTGAAACGGGAAAATAAAACTCCACAAATTTCCGACTATTGGTAAAAAAAAGATATCAATTAATCCTAAGCTAACACCAAATTGTTTGCGTACAAAATATAGTTCGATGCCGGAAGAACAATAGAGGATTAACGCAAATAGGATAGATATTAAAACGCTTTTAATACTAGTATTAAGTAATAGTCTTAAGGAATCTTTATCAATCCAAAAAAACAATATTATTAATATTAACAAACTAATAACATAAGAAAGAATATGTTTAAAGTTCTTCATTAAATTATTTATGGGCTTTTCCCATCACGAAAGTAAATTCAGCGATAGGACGGGGAAACCATATTGTTCCAATAATGGGAATTGCCAGGCCTCCACTCATAATTTTAATATCAGCAAACCCAGCAATCTCAAACATTCGGATCAACCATCTTTGTGGGTAAATGCATACATGTTCAGGAGAATAGAATATTTTTTTTGAAAGAAATACTGTTGACAAGAATTCAAATAAATGATGAGGATTGGGAGTGGTTAAAGCTAGTAAGCCATTAGGTTTAAGAACCTTATTACAATTTTTTAAAAAGTCAATCGGATTTATCAAATGTTCTAACAATTCACCACAACAAATTGCATCAACCGAAGACTCATTAAAATAATCAGCTAAATTGTTTGCGTTTCCAACGACTATTTTTGAGTAATTCGAAGGCTTTTCAACAGCACGCAGATCAATTCCTATAACTTGTTTATTGCCCAAATATTTATTTGGTTTTTCAGCATAACCAATATCCAGTAAGACATTATAATTTTTTGTCGATTTGGCTAATAATTTTTGCCTATAATCAAATAACATTTTTGTTGCTTTCTAATTAATGTTTTAGAGAACCTTATACTTGCTCAGGAACATGTCCAATTTTGATAAACATGTGAATATGACCAATTTAAAAAGAAGTAGTAATACAAATTTTTGTTATCTAAGAACTAATATTAAATAAAAACTACTATTCAAGTATTAAAAAGATCAATAAGAAACCTATTCAGATTAATTGTTTCATCAATTAACCTTTGTCTTTTTTCCAACCAGATATTCTTGATATTAGGAGTATCAGCAATTTCTTTAATTCTTAGGAAAAAAAGTTCTTTATTCTCTGTTAAAACACCGAACCCTAATTTATATTTATTCTCAATTTCCACCAGGTATGATATTTGCCCTATAAAATCATTATATCTTATAAAGGGTGTCCCCAGATAACCAGCCTCCATTGACATAGTTTGGCTATCGCTAATAAATAAATTAGCGTAATTCATTAAGTGTAGAATATCTTCCGGACAAATTTTCTTCCTGTATTTTTCTAGATTTGAAGGAAGTTCACGCTCAGAACTAATAATAACGGTACCCTTAGGATTTAATATTTCTAAAATTTTAAATAAATCCTCATTTGAAATTCCTTTCTTTCCTACATCATGAGAGGCTGTTAGTGTAACTAATCTGATGATAAAAAAAGTTTTGCCGTACAAATCGTATTTTTTTAAGACTTCTTTTTGAGGAACAAAAACATCAGGATGTAAGTAAGAAGAAGCCTTGTACCCTTTAAATCCAATTTTCTTTTTGTTAAATACACCAAGATCAGTACATTCAGGACTAATAATATGAGTGGCTGTTTTAAATAAAATACTAATTTCTTTAATGACAGAAAGATCATCATCACAAAAAATGAATGAGGGAACTTTTCTATAATAACCAGTTATTGTCAGGCAATCATCAGTAACATAAATATCATATTTCTTTTCAGCCGTAAATTTATGCAAACGCCATACAGTTTTTAAAAAGTTTATTAGTGTGACTAGAAATATTGCTAATCTATTTGTACTAGTACTCCTTCGTCCTTCTGGAAAAAGGTTTGTATACTCCCAACCTTCCTGTTGCACAAGGTCTTCCAGAACATCTTTCTTAATTATTGCAATGTCGACCTGATTCCCTTTCTGAATAAGATAATTGATGGTGAATCTAAATAAGTAGTACTTTGAAGGATGAACAAAGAAGAATAGATATCTCTTCTTATTAATTCCCATATAATTGATTTATTGCGTTTATAGTATTAATTGCATTTCCAAAATCAATCCCGATTGTTCTTAAGTACCATTGAATTGAATCCCATCTGGGCTGGTTTTCAGCTTTGGTAACTTTTAGTGCCTTTTCTCTGCCCATGTCACCTTCTCTAATCTGATTGCTCCTGAAAGTATCATTTTCAGTGAATCCGGCGATCATGTAGTATATGTAATTATAAAATGCAGCCGTTCCGTCACCTATTCTCCAGGTGGTTCTGGTTCCCGGATCAGTTTCCCAATCATATTGATCAATTAATGTATCACTGATAGTTTTTTCATCCCATTTTATAAAATCATAAATATTCAGATTATTATGTTTTATGACATAATATGAGACGAATGCATAAATCGTATCCCGGATTGATGAATTAAGATACGCGGGGTTCATGAAATATTGTTTCCCGTAAAATGAAGCTAATTTGATCTTATCAGCAATTTGAAGCGAGTAAGTATGCTTATCTCCGAAGTGAGGTTTTATTCCACAGAAGCCTGATTTGAAATTAGTGGTTTCAAGTAAATTTTCGCCAAGAATTGAAAGCATAAGCCCGTTCTGTTTCATTAACTGATTGGCAAAATAAAAATATTGTTTATCTCCTGCCATAAACAGAGGTACTGTTCCAAGTGATGGCCGCTTCAGCCATGCAAGTACATTTTTCCTGATATTCTCCCTTTTTCTCCTTATATCGGCTGAAACCAGAATATGTTCCACGCCAAGCTTACCGCACATCCTTGCCTGGTTCCTCCTTGCCAGATCAGTGATCATTCCCCAGTCATAGGAAAATGCAATCGGTTTCAGGCCAAGCTCCCTGACAACATAATGCAGCGCGTAACTGCTGTCCCTTCCTCCCGAAAACGGGACCAGGCATTCGGCTTTGCCGTCTTTTCTCCTGTGGCAATCCGCAACTTTCAGAAGTTCATCACTGCCCCTGGCAATATGCTGCTTATGGTTATGGCAGTAATTGCATACACCATTTTCATCAAATTCAATAAAAGGAAATGTTTGAGGCAAAATACATTTTGTGCATCTTCTGAGCCTGCTTATCTCTTCTTTCCGTGATTCATAGAAATCAATAAAACGAGGATCAACTTCTCTGGTCTCATGTTCGAGCGACGTGTTAACATAAATTGCCTGATAGCCAGGGTAGGGCTTCAGATTGACTATTCCAAGCGGCGGGTTTACCACAATAGTATTCAAAACAGGTTCATCAATTCTGGTGACAGATACAGACGTCCCTGTAAATCCTGCACTGAGCTTAGTATACGGCTCCAGCTGCCTGATTGAATCTGCCTGATAAGGAAGTTTCTGTTTTTTTATCAAGTGTTGAAGAATAAATCTACCGGAAGCAAAAACAAAGAATCTGTTCTTTAGATCATCAATATAATAAACAGAGCCGTTGTTTGTAGCCAGGAAAAGATCATTACCCGATGATGAGAGAAGGGCAATGTTTGCCGTTCCGGTAATCTCGCTGAACAATGTTCCCAGAGCGCTTCCAATGTCAGATCCCTTTCCGGTCTCACCTGAAATAATTACAGGGATTATTTCAGAATCGAGATCAGATATCTTCTTTTCCTGTTCATGCTTTTTACAAAGATCTTTATGGTTTACGATAATCCCGTTATGTATAACCACGTACCCGTTTTTCACGACAGGCTGATTATTATTTTCATCCTGCTCATAGCCGTTTATTCTTAGACGGGATTGACCTATTGCAATAAACCCCTGATTTTTATCAATGACCGGTTCAAGTATTTGCTGTTTAAATACCTTGTCTTTAACCAGCTCACTGACTGGTAATAGTGGTTTGAATACATTGATATTACTGCCTCTTATAACCGCAAAACCCGCTGTTCCCTCATCTCCGGATTCTGAAAGCAGGCAAAGGGTTTTAAAAATCTTCCCGGAATTATACCGTGGATTATTATTTATCAGCCCAAATATGTCGCTCACAATACAGCTCTATTATTTATAAAGCCTTTCATTATCCTGTATATCCATCCACATTGCAAAAACGAGAAATTGTAAGGCTGTAATCCCTAAAAACGTAAAGGCAAGCAAGGTTTCGAATGATGCATTACGGCCCTGGATCAATATCCGAACCACTTTTATTAAATACGGGATCCAGGCAATGCCAAGGATAAATGAAAGATTATAAAGAATAAACAAAGGATGGAAGTCCTTGAGAAAGTATTTGGTCCACAAACGTTTAAAGAATGACCTGAAAAGCAGAAATGAAATTTTTGGTATTACTTTGAATATCTTCATCTTGGAATCTTCTCCGATCCTGTAAACAGGTTTGACCGGGACCTCCCTTATGGTACAATAGGCTATATTTAGCCTGACCAGCATATCGTTCGGCATTCCGTAACTTCTGTAAATGTCATAAAGCTTAATTGAATTCAGGGCCGATAATGAAATGGCGGTGTAACCGGTCTGGGTATCTGAGACACGCCAGTAACCCGATGCGATTTTCGTAAATATTGAAAGGAGGGAATTTCCGAAAAATCTTGTTTTTGGTATATAAAATCCGGCACTGCCGTGTATCAGCCTGTTTCCCTTAACATAGTCAATGTTTTCATAAACAACGGGCATGCATATTGATTCCAGCTCATCGGGATCCATCTGTGCATCGCCCGCCATAACGGCAGTGCAATCAATGTTATTATCCTTGCACCACTTATATCCCCTTGCAATACTGCCTCCCACACCCGTATTCACAAGATTATTTATAAGTATGATCCTGTCGTTTTCAGCATTGCTGTTTACAATTTCTGATTTTGGGAAAAAATCCAGTTCCTTTTTGTTGAATTGTTCCAGGGCAATTTCAGAATCATTATGGAATGTCCTGGATATTTCTTTTTTGGTAATTTTTAATGAAGTATGGTTGTGTTTCGATCTGATATATCCCTTTACTTTTTCCTCTGTTAAATCTGAAGACAGGTCATTGACCACAATGATCCTGTCGACAAAAACAGGCATGGTTTCAATTACTATACCAATCTGTTTTTCTTCATTATATGCCGGGACAACAACTGCAATCGTCTTATTATTCAGCATCAGTTTTTATTTTTAATGATTTTATCACTTTTGCCGGTACACCTCCGACCATAGTCCAGGGTTCAACATCTTTTGAAACTGCAGAATTCGGAGCCACAATGGAATGATGTCCAATTGTCACACCCGGGTAAATAGTGCAGTTGCCTCCGATATAAGCATTGCTTTCAATAAATACAGGTGAGGTGGGCCGGTAATCTTCTGTTTTATCAGCAAGAGGGATACTGTTCAGACACATCCCGGCTGATGAATGTGTCCAGATTCCTGTCGACGGGCCGGCAATATGTACAAAATCACCGATAGTGATAGTATTGCTCCTGTCGAGAATATTATTTATTCCTATATAACATTCTTTGCCTATTGTTATATACCCACCGCCAAAGCCGGAGATAATCACACCGCCTTCAATATGTGAATTATCATCTATCTCAATTTTCTCAAGCCTGCAGTTACTTCCGATCTTTACATTATTCCCGATTCTTACCCCGGTACCGATTATAGTGTTTTCGCCAATCTTGCAATTATTACCGCTGATAAAATCCTTTGAAAAAACAACTCCCCTTCCAATCTTGTTATTCCTGCCATGTTTAATCCTCAGGTAGAACTGCCAGATCAGTTTTTTAATAAATGATGGGATAAGCCTTTTCATTTACTTTTTCCGGATTTTGTTTATAACTCTGAACAGCATTGGTTTTTTGACAAAGTATGGGACCTCAACTTCTATGTCTGAAAATCCTCTTTTAAATTCATAAATATTCGGCAGTCTTTCTTTTTCAATATAACATAAGTCATAGTATTTACACCCGGCTGATCTGCTGTATTTTATCGCTTCCCATTGCAGCAACTCACCCTGTCCATGATTTTCAGAACCGGCTTTTGTTCCTCCAAGCCAGTAAAAGGCATAGTCCTTGTCATGAATCAGCCCCAGAACTGCACATGGATTCTCATTGTCATAGGCAACAAATGGCAGAAATTTAATATCCGATGAGTTTTCAATCAGCTCATAGAAAAAACCTGATGGCAGTCCGTGAAGCTTATTTAATCTGTTTGTCTCTGTATAAACAGAAAAAAAGTCATTTATCCGGCCGGGATCTGTCTTTACAAGAATACCTTCTTTATGTGCTTTTCTGATCATGTTCCTGCGTTTTGAATTCACTGAACCCGACCATATATCCTCTTCATTCTTTCTTAAGTAAACAACAAGGGTATGAAATTTTCTGATGACTTTCTTATATTCAGCTCCGAAGTCATCCAGACCAGGCAGGGCAAAGCACTCAAACACTGCATTTCCGGGAACCGGGATTTGCATAATATCCAGCAGGTAGTTTTTTTTTGTCAGCCATCCTCCATTGGGAATATAATGGAACTGACCGGATTGAAGCTTTCTGGTAAAACCAGACTTTGTTTCATGTACCGGACAGATTCCAGCTAATTCATCGTTCTCAAATAGTCCGAAATAATAGAAGATGGTATTGTAATATTTACTTACAAGTAAATTCCATTCGGGCCAATGCGTTGGTGACGAAAAATTGCCGCGGAGGTATTTAACGACCAGATCAAAATCTGTAATTCTCCTATATCTTAAAACCTTCTTCAAAACTTTTCAAAGAGTCAAGAACATAATCGATTTCCTCATCTGTCAGGTCAGGATGTGAGGGCATTGTGATAATCTCTTTCCAGATTCTTTCGGCCGTTTCACACCCGGCAGTATATTGCCTGAAAAGCGGCTGCAGTGTCAGAGGATAGAAATGTACCCCGGTCGCAATACCCTTGTTTTTCAGATATATAATAAGCTCATCCCTCCTGTCGCTTCGGATGCCAAAATACCAGTAAGCGCCATTACCGGGCTCATAGGGGAATATCGGCTTAATTGTATTCAGGCTTTTTATTCCGTTTAAATATCCGGCAATGATCTCCGCCCTGCGCTCATTCATTCTGTCAAGTTTATTCAGCTGGGCAAGTCCTATAGCTGCAGCAAGGTCATTCATATTGTATTTGTAACCTAAAACAGATATTTCATAGTGCCAGTGCATGGCTTCATTTTCAGTTAGTCCTGAGGCCTTTTCAGCCCGCCTCCAGGTATCCTTGTCTATTCCAACCCACCTGTAAGCCCGAAGAGGTTCAATTAAATCAATGTCATCAGAACATATCATTCCCCCGTCGCCGGTTGTCATGCATTTTTTCTCCTCAAAACTGAAACAGCCGATATGTCCCCATGTACCAAGTTTCCTGCCTTTATATTCGCCTCCGGCACAATGTGCACAGTCTTCAATCACTTTTAAGTTCAGCTTTTCAGCAATATCCATCAGACGATCCATTGGTACCGGGTATCCTCCGTTATGGACAGGAATTACTGCTACACAGTCCTTGTCGTATTTTCTCTGCAGATCTTCCAGGTCCATCGAGACAGTACCGGGATCGACATCAACGAAAACGGGGATAAGGCGGTTGTAAAGGACGGCCGCGGCGGTGGATGCAAATGTTATTGCCGGAACCAGGACTTTTTTGCCTTCGGGAAAATGGAACGCGGTAAGTGCAAGGTGCAGGGCAGCGGTTGCTGAATTTACGCCAACAGAGATCTTACATCCTATATATCTGCTCCAGGCTTCCTCAAACTTCACTACAGTTGGGCCGTTGCCAAGCCATGCCCGTTCAAACACCTCCCTTATATTTGCAAGCTCTTCTTCGCCAACACTGGGTTTAAATAAGCGAATGTTCATTGGATGATTTTTTAATGGAACACTGATGACACGGATTTTACGGATTTACACTGATTTTTATCAGTGACCATCTGTCTTATCCATGTTATCCGTGTTCTATTTATTATTTTTGAACACTGATGATGCTAATTGTACGGATTTACGCTGATCTGATCCGTGATTATCCGTCTGATCTGTGTTATCCGTGTTCTATATCCTATTATTCCCATTTATCATAAAAAATCCTTTCTTCAGGAATGGCTTTATCTTTTAATTCCTTTTCAAAGCACTCAATCATGGATTTTGGTCCTGATAAATAATAAACAGGATTTGTAAATGATATTGTCTGATCAACAAGCCCCTTTATCGGCAGTATCCCTTGTTCAATGGAAAAAGAGAGTTTGTTGTTAATCTTTTCACAATACACCTTATATTGAAAACTGTTTATTTCCTGGACATATCTTTTAAAGTTTTCTTCAAAAATTATCAGGTCTGAATTCCTTACACCATAAAACAGACTGATGCTCCTGTATTCATCAGTGCTTTCAGCCAAATCTTCGAGGAACGAAATGAAAGGACTAATTCCGGTTCCCCCTGCAATCAGAACAACATCCTTCCCTGCTGATCCCCGGAAATTAAATGTTCCATAAGGTAATTTCAGCCATACCTGCCTGCCAATTGAAATCTCACTTATCATCCGGTTGGTGAAATTTCCTTTTGGAGAAACAAGAATATCGATAAATTCCTTATTCGGGGCGTCAGCCATTGAAAACACTCTTGACTCAGGCCAGTTATAGCTGGGATCATAATTATCGAGTGCAAGATGAAGGAACTGTCCGGGTCTGAATTTAACAGGGAGCTCCGGTTTTAACCTGTATAGAGTTACATCATCCCTGTATTTCTTCAGATCAGCAACCACCGCTTTTACTTTCCTCGGAACAGACATTCAGTTTTGCTGAAAGAATTCATCAAACTTTTCAAGTACATAATTAATTTCCTCTCTCCCGAGGTCGGGATATACCCCGATAAAAAAAGTATTGTTCATTATAAGATCTGTATTTTTCAGATCTCCCACAACACGCTTTTCAATATCCTTAAAAGCAGGTTGCCGAATGAGGTTGCCTCCAAACAGGTTTCTTGTATGAATTTTATTGTTGTTAAGAAACTGAATCAGCTGAGTCCGGGTGAAACACTGGTTTTCTTTTATTGTTACCGGGAATCCGAACCATGCCGGATCACTTTTAGGGGTTGCCTGTGGCAGGATTATCTTATTGTTGAATTTCTCAAGACCTTTATAAATAAGGTTGAAGTTTTCTTTGCGCTTTTTAATAAAGGCCTGTAGCTTTTTAAGCTGTTCCCTTCCTATTGCTGCCTGCATATCTGTTACTTTAAGGTTATAACCAATATGAGAATACACATATTTATGATCATAACCTGCAGGCAGGTCTCCAAACTGCTGTGAAAATCTTAGTCCGCATGTATTATCCTCCCCTGATGCACAATAACAATCCCGACCCCAATCCCTGAATGAACGGATTATTTTTGCCAGATCTTCATTATCAGTGATAACACAGCCTCCTTCGCCCATGGTGATATGATGAGCCGGATAAAATGACAAGGTGGCCAGATCGCCGAATGTCCCGGTAAGTTTACCACCATATCTGCTCCCCAGGGCATCACAATTATCCTCTATCAGCCACAATCCATATTTAACTGCAATAGCTTTAACATGGTCAATATCAAATGGATTACCGAGAGTATGTGCCAGGAACACGGCTTTTGTACAGGATGAAACAGCTTTTTCAATATCCTCAGTACTTATATTATAAGTTCCAGGTGAAACATCAACGAAAACGGGAACAAGCCTGTTCTGAACAATCGGGGCAACTGTTGTCGGAAAGCCGGATGCCACGGTAATTACTTCATCACCGGGTTTAAGCCGGCGATCCAGCAGTTTAGGAGAAGTCAATGCTGATATTGCCAGCAGATTTGCAGAAGAGCCTGAATTTACCAGCGCTGCATCTTCAACTCCAAAAAAATCTGCAAGCTCATTTTCAAAAGCTTCGGCATGCGGCCCTGCTGTAAGCCAGAAATCGAGAGATGAACTGACAAGGTTTACCAGTTCTTTTTCATCAAATACTCTTCCTGCATACCTGACAACTGATTCTCCCGGGATGAAAGGCTTTTTGATAAACTTTTCATTGTAATAATCCTGTACCAGCTTCAGGATATTGGTTCTTATCTCTTCGTGGTTCATTTGTTCGTATTATCTATTAGAACACGGATGACACGGATTGAACGGATTTACACTGATTTTGATCCGTGGTCATCAGTTTAATCTGTGTCATCTGTGTTCTATTCTTTTTGAACGCTGATGACACTGATTGTACGGATTTACACTGATCTGATCTGTGGTCATCAGTCTGATCTGTGTTATCTGTGTTCAATTTATTTTTATTTGAACACTGATGACACGGATTGAACGGATTTACACTGATTTTGATCCGTGGCCATCCGTCTGATCCGTGTTATCTGTGTTCTATTCTTTTTGAACGCTGATGATACTGATTATACGGATTTACACTGATTTTGATCCGTGGCCATCCGTCTGATCTGTGTTATCTGTGTTTTATTCTTTTTGAACACTGATGACACGGATGCAACGGATTTACACAGATTTCGATCCGTGATCATCCGTCTGATCCGTGTTATCCGTGTTCCATCCTTTTTTTATCATTTGTAAATATCCTCCTTCTGAATTCAGGCTTTTTCCCGAAATTCAATAACAGACCTATTTCTATCTCAGTCGCTTTTAAATAGTTTATTAATTGATATTCATGTTCTTCACACAACGATTCTGCTGCCTTAAGCTCAAGAATAATACAACCGTCGACTACAATGTCAGCATAATAATCACCAACTAGGGAATCTTCGTAATAGACTCTGATCGGTTTCTGACTCTCACAATTGAAACCCGATTTCTTTAGTTCTATAAGCAAAGCATTTTGATATACTTTTTCAAGAAAACCATATCCAAGCTTGTTATATACGGTAAAAAATGCTTTAAGTATTTCTTTTGTTTTTTCTTCGTGGATCATGTTCAACTCTTTATGGAACATTGATGACACGGATTGAACGGATTTTCACTGGTTTTGATCCGTGCTCATCTGTCTGATCCGTGTTATCCGTGTTCCATTTATTTTTCTTGAACGCTGATGACGCTGATTGTACGGATTTGCACTGATTTTGATCTGTGATCATCCGTCTGATCCGTGTTATCCGTGTTCTATTTTATTTTTATTTGAACGCTGATGACACTGATTGTACGGATTTGCACTGATTTTGACCCGTGATCATCCGTCTGATCCGTGTTATCCGTGTTCTATTTTATTTTTATTTGAACGCTGATGACACGGATTGAACGGATTTTCACTGGTTTTGATCCGTGCTCATCTGTCTGATCCGTGTTATCCGTGTTCCATTTATTTTTCTTGAACGCTGATGACACTGATTGTACGGATTTGCACTGATTTTGATCCGTGGCCATCCGTCTGATCCGTGTTATCCGTGTTCTATTTTATTTTTATTTGAACGCTGATGACACGGATTGAACGGATTTTCACTGATTTCGATCCGTGATCATCCGTCTGATCCGTGTTATCCGTGTTCCATTTATTTTTCTTGAACGCTGATGACGCTGATTGTACGGATTTTCACTGGTTTTGATCCGTGATCATCCGTCTGATCCGTGTTATCCGTGTTCTATTTTATTTTTATTTGAACGCTGATGACGCTGATTGTACGGATTTGCACTGATTTTGACCCGTGATCATCCGTCTGATCCGTGTTATCCGTGTTCCATAAATTGTTTCAATGTAATATTTTGTTTATCCTTCTGTGACAATACCGGATTTGGCTCTGGCCAGTCGATATTCAGATCTGGATCATTCCAGATCAATCCTCTTTCATGTTCCGGAGAATAAACACTATCAACTTTGTAAACTACTTCGCTGATATCAGTTAATGTACAAAACCCATGTGCAAAACCCCGGGGTATCAATAACATTTTCCTGTTTTCTTCAGATAATATGATCCCTTCCCATTTCCCGAATGTTTTTGATCCCTTCCTAAGATCAACAGCCACATCAAATATCTCTCCCCTGATACATCTGACCAGCTTTGTTTCTGCATAAGGCTCAAGCTGGAAATGCAAACCCCGTATTATCCCCTTCCTTTCCGACCGTGAATGACTTTCCTGAACCCACTCCCTGTGCAAGCCGTGCTTTTTGAAAAGTTCAGCGTCATAAGTCCTCATAAAGAAGCCGCGCTCATCCAGGTGCGGTGACAGAACAATTTCAAATACTCCTTTTATTTCAAGTTCCCTGAATTCCATTTATCAGAATATTGTTTTATCTGACCGGCACATAATTTGTAAACATCCTGACGCGGGTATTTTTTATACCATTCAATCGTCAACCCGGCAGCTTCGTCAACATTTAAAACTGGTCTCCATCCAAGGATCTGTTTCGATTTGCTTATATCAAGCTTTAAAACAGCAGTTTCATGAGGCTTGTGGTCAGTATTATCAACTATCCAGCCTCCTTCACCCCAATGCCGGACTATCAAATTAACCAGCTCTTCCACAGAAATGATATCAGCAAACTCAGGGCCGAAGTTCCAGGCGCCGGAATACTTTCGCGGGTCCTCAGCCATTTTCACAGCGAGAAGAAGATAGCCTGCAAGAGGTTCAAGCACATGCTGCCAAGGTCTTACTGAACCAGGATTCCTGACAATAACAGGTTCCCCGATTTCGAGCGATCGAACACAGTCCGGGACCAAACGGTAATCCGACCAGTCGCCTCCGCCTATGACATTGCCTGCGCGGGCGGTGGAGATGGATTGGCTGAATGGGTGGTTGGATGATTGGGTGAGTGGGTGAGTGGGTGAGTGGGTGAATGAGAGCCGATAGGATTGGGTTATTATCTCGGCCGCGGCTTTGCTGGCGCTGTATGGATCATGTCCGCCGAGCGGGTCGGTTTCGTTGTAACCTTTCAGGCTTTCCTTGTTTTCATATACCTTGTCAGTGGTGACAATCAAAATCTGTTTTACCGAACCGGTATGCCTGCATGCCTCAAGGATATTGACAGTTCCCATTACATTGGTCCCAAAGGTCAAAACCGGATCTTCATAACCAGGTATAACAAGTGCCTGGGCAGCAAGGTGAAAGACTATCTCCGGTTTTTCTTTTTCAAATATTGTTTTAACCTTATCCAGATCCCGTATATCCTGTCTGTAATCTTGTATTTTATCAGCCAGTCCCGCAAGGATGAACAGATCTCTGTCAGTTTTTGGCTCAAGAGCAATACCGGTGACTTCGGCTCCCAGCTGCTTCAGCCAGATAGTAAGCCATGAGCCCTTGAAACCTGTGTGACCGGTGACCAGGACCTTCTTGTTTTTATAAAAATCTCTTAAGGCTTGCATTAAAAATAAATCAGAACACGGATGACACTAATCAGGTGGATTCTCGCGGATTTAAATCTGTGTAAATCCGTTGCATCCGTGTCATCTGTGTTCCATCCATTCAATCATGCAATCATCCAATCAATCCAATCAACCCCAGATCTTCCACACCGGATTTTCCTTCCACATTTTTTCAAGCAGCTGGCTGTCCCGGTAGGTATCCATGCACTGCCAGAAACCTTTATGCCTGTAAACGGCAAGTTCTCCTTTTTCTGTAAGCTTTTTCATTGGAATACGTTCAAGATCAACAGACGGATCATCGGGTATCATTCCCAAAAAATCCTTCTTAAAAACAAAGTAACCTCCATTAATAGGTTCCTGCCGGTTCTCATCCTTCACCTTTTCATAAAACTTCTTCACTTTATTTCCATCGGTTTCAAGATCACCGAAACGTGATGGGGGAAACACACCGGTAACAGTGCCGGTTAATCCCTGATCAATATGAAACTTTAATAAATCTTGGAGATCAACATCGGATACGGCATCACCGTATGTAACCATGAAGTTGTCCCCATCAACGTATTTTCCGGCTAGTTTTACCCGATAGCCGGTCATAGAGTCAGCTCCTGTTTCAACAAGGGTGACCGTCCAGTCATCAGGAATACAGTCGTTATGATAATACGTTTCCCCTCCGTCACCGAGAGAAACAGTAAAATCGGAATTATATTTATAATAATTAATGAAGTAATCCCGGATCACATTCCCTTTATAGCCAAGTGCCAGAATGAATTCCTTAAAACCGTAATGGGCATAGTGCTTCATGATGTGCCAGAGAATAGGTCTCCCCCCGATTTCGACCATGGGTTTGGGCTTGTACTCGGTCTCCTCACGGAGACGGGTACCCATTCCTCCACATAAAATAATAACAGGTATTGAGTCTTCCTTATTCTGCATCTTTATAATTACCCTTTCATTGTTTTGTCTTGCTTAAACTAATCTTAACATCTCTTACTCTTTCCTGCCAGTTAGGTCAATCTCATTAAAAATCACGTTTCATCTGAATAATAACCCTTTACAGAATCAGAATAACCATATTTACCATACTGACTGTAATAGTTATAACCATAGTTATAACCGTATCCCATTGAATAACCGTATCTCAATCCGTAACCGTAATAACCCGACATGCTTATGTCGTTCATAACGATGCCTATACTTTTAAGATTCCCTCCTGCCCTGAGTTCCTCGATCAGTGCCAGGGTGTTCCTGGACGTGTAACGCTGACGGACCACGAAGAGATAAAAATCGGAAAATGGCGAGAGGAGCAGGGCGTCTGTTACAATAGCCACGGGAGGGGTGTCCAGTATTATGAAATCGAACTCTTCCCGGGCTCGTGCAATAAATCCGGCCATGGCTTCCGAATCGATTAATTCTGCCGGGTTTGGCGGCACCGGCCCGGCTGGTGTATAAAACAGGTTTTTAAATTCGGTCTTTAAAACAATGTCCTCGTATTTTTCCTCACCGATAAGATAGCTACTGATACCCTTTTCATTCTCCGCTCCAAATATCCTGTGTATCCTGGGCTTGCGCAAATCCAGGCCCGCGAGAAGTACCCTCTTGCCCGACATCGCTATTATGGCGGCAAGATTTATAGAAACAAAGGTCTTCCCTTCGCCCGTGATAGTTGAACTAACCGAAATAACAGGGCATGTCCTGTCTTTCAGAAAGTACTTCAGGCTGGTCCGAACCGACCTGAAGGACTCGGAGAGGGTGGATCCGGGATTCTCTGCCACGGGTATTTCACTTTTCAGGCTGTTGTGACTTATGTAGCCAATTACGGGGATACTTGTTCTTCTTTCAAGATCTTTTTTATCAATGATCTTATTATTCAAATAATCCACTAACACGATGCCCAAAGCCGGTAGAAACAATCCCAATACCAGGGCCATCATGAGATTCTGCCTTTTCTTTGGGCCAACCATCGCGGTGCTGAAAAACCCGGCGTCATCAATTATCCTGTTATCCGGCACATTCGATGCCCTGGCGATGCCTGCTTCCGCCCTCTTCTCAAGCAGAAAGGTATATACTGTATTATTGATATCGAACTTGCGTTGTATGTTTATCATTTGTCTTTCAGTAGACGGCAGCCTGCGAATATCTTTCTCGATTTCCAGGAGACGCCGGTCAGCATCGCTCACCGAACTCTCTATGTTCCTGAGCCCGTTCTCGATGTTCTCCTCCAGAGCCTTGTAAGCATTTGTTATACCGGTATCTATTACCCTCAGGGGCTCGGCAGACTCGTACAGGTTCAGTGAAAGCTGTCTCTTCTGTTTCAGTAGGGAGGAAAGCTCGTCAACGAGCCTCATGAGAAGCTGGTCGGTAACTCCCATGACTGAAGGTGCGATGATATCGGCACTTTCATTCTTCGATACCACGTAATTCCGAAGATATTCGTAATAATTCTTCTGCATCAGGAGTCTTGTTCTTTCTGCATCGATCTGCTCAAGCTTCTGCTGCACCAGGACACCTTCGCGGCTGATATCGATGAGCCGGTGTGAAAGCCTGAAATTCTCGAGGTTGCTTTCTGCACGCCGCAACGAATCAGAGATGGTACCAAGCTGATCCTCAATAAACCTGATTGTCTGAGCAGCGGTCTGGTTCTTGTATTCCAACCCGAACTCCAGGTAAACCCGCATGAGAGTGTTCAGGTAATCAATCTCCTGATTCGGCTCGTACCCGGTGGTGGAAAGTGTCACGAGCGATGCCTCTTCCTTTATAGGCGTTACCGAAAGCTTACTCCTGTACTGGTTCGCGAGGGAAACCGGGCTGACAAACCGGAAATAATAGCGGTTTGAAGCATCAGGATCATACCTGAACGTACTGCTGTTTCTCAGCCGGATCACGAAATCAAATCCCTGCTCCCTGAACCGCTCACCGAACGATAACTCCTTATCGAATCCCCTGCTGCCGTTAATCGACAACCTGTACCCTGAATCAGAAATAATCCTTATATCTATCCTCTGTCCCATGGTCTGGCTTGACAATGAATCGTATACAACCACGAACGGTGTTGACTTGTATGACCTTTGTTCGGCAATACCCCTTTTCCCAACCGAGGTGTACACTACCCAGAAATCGGGCAGCTCCTTCATCACCCTGTAGTTCAGGTTATAGGATTTCAGTATGCCGATCTCGTTGTTCACGTTCTGCTGATTACTGAATGCATCCGATCCCCGGAAGATATTCGTCAGTGCACCACTGGGATCGTCCTTGATCAACAGCGTCGATGATACTGTATAGACCTCCTCCGACCACCTGTTTATCCCGTATGCGATACTCATGGAGATGAACAGGGCAACTGCAAACCAGTACCAGTTGCTAATAAACAGCGAGAGATAGCGCTTGAAGTCAATGCCTTCGTCGTCCATGGGCTGGAAGTATGACTGTGGGGAGGGGGGTTGGGGGGTATTCATTGTAGTTTCGAGTTTCGGGTTTAGGGTTTCGGGTTTATGGTTTCGAGTTGCGGGTTGCGGGTTGAGGGTTTCGGGTTTATGGTTTCGGGTTGCGGGTTGAGGGTTTCGGGTTTAGGGTTTCGGGTTTCGGGTTGCGGGTTATGGGTTTATGGTTAAATGTTTCAGGTTTCGGGTTTAGGGTTTCGGGTTGCGGGTTTCGGGTTGCGGGTTTCGAGTTGCGGGTTTCGGGTTTATGGTTTCGAGTTGCGGGTTTGTTGTTACAAGTTATTTATATTTGAGGCCTTTGATATCTGAATTTTTAAGATGTTGTATCAGGCTATAGATTTTCCGACTTATACTGTCTGTTCTTGTTAATAGCTCTTCCAGTTG
>WXFD01000010.1 GCA_009877105.1 Bacteroidales bacterium | reverse complement strand
ATTAATGCTTAATCGATTTTTTGACGTGTTCGGTATTTACCCATACTCTACCAAAAATCAGAAATATGTCAGAGAACTTATATTATACGGCACTATGGCCGCTTAAAACTTTAACGAACTATTGATACTAATTAGAAATTAAAAAATCCAGACATTTTTGATCAAAAAACAAATACTTTTGACAGAATTTCAGGGTTGCCAGTATTTGATAAATATGATTCAATAATAGGAGAAGAACGGCTAATTTTGCACTTAAATGGAGTTCAGGCTCATATCGGATTTTCAGCCGACGGGTGACCAGCCGGAAGCGATAAAGCAGCTGGTAGACGGATTGAACAAGGGAGTGCACTATCAGACACTGCTTGGTGTAACCGGATCAGGTAAGACATTCACCATTGCCAATGTAATAGAAAAAGTACAGCGGCCGGCACTGGTCCTCAGCCATAATAAAACCCTTGCAGCCCAGCTTTACGGTGAGTTCCGGCAGTTCTTCCCCGAAAACAGGGTTGAATACTTTGTGTCATATTACGATTATTATCAGCCAGAAGCATATATCCCGGTTACCGATACCTACATAGAAAAGGACCTGTCGATCAATGACGAAATTGAAAAACTTAGGCTCAGCGCCACATCGGCCCTTCTTTCCGGCAGGCGGGATGTTATTGTTGTATCTTCAATCTCATGCATTTATGGTATCGGCAATCCGGATGATCTCCAGTCGAACACCATTCATATAAGGCAGGGGCAGAACATAGGTAGGAATCATTTCCTCAGGAAGCTTGTTGAAAGCCTTTATTCAAGAAATGAGATGGAGTTCAGGCACGGAACATTCAGGGTAAGGGGTGATACCGTTGATATTTTTCCTGCTTACGCGGACCAGGCGGTGCGACTGGTTTTTTTCGGGGATCAGGTCGAGGAGATCTCCTCCTTTGATCCTGTGAGCGGCCAGCGGATTGAAATACTAAATGAATATATCGTTTACCCGGCCAACATATTTGTAACAACACGTGAAAGGATCAATCAGGCCATACGGGATATCCAGGATGACCTTGCAGGACAGGTCGCGCATTTTATTGATATTGGCAGGAAGGAAGAAGCCAAAAGACTTGAGCAGAGGGTTCTTTACGATCTTGAAATGATCAGGGAACTCGGATACTGCAGCGGCATTGAAAATTATTCGCGTTATTTTGACGGCCGTAGTCCCGGGACCAGGCCCTTTTGCCTGCTGGATTTTTTCCCGGATGATTTTATTACCGTTATCGATGAAAGTCACGTGAGCGTACCGCAGATAAGGGCCATGTACGGCGGCGACCACTCGAGGAAACAGACCCTGGTGGAATATGGTTTCAGGCTTCCTGCCGCACTTGATAACAGACCCATGCGTATGGAGGAGTTTGAGGCCTTGACGGGCCAGACAATAATGGTAAGCGCCACTCCGGCAGATTATGAACTTGAAAAAAGTGAAGGGATCATTGTAGATCAGGTGATCAGGCCAACGGGTCTCCTGGATCCTCCGATAGAGGTCAGACCCAGTCTTAACCAGATCGATGATCTTATGGCTGAAATCAGGCAGAGGACCGGCCTGGGCGAAAGAACCCTCGTTACCACCATCACCAAGCGAATGGCCGAAGAACTGGCATCATATCTCATGAAATATGATATCAGGTGCCGCTACATCCATTCCGATATTGACACCCTTGAACGGATCGATATTATGGAAGGACTCAGGAGCGGTACCTTTGATGTGCTGGTCGGGGTCAACCTGCTGAGGGAAGGCCTTGACCTGCCTGAAGTTTCGCTTGTGGCAATACTCGATGCTGACAAGGAAGGATTCCTGAGATCAGCAAGATCACTGACCCAGACTGCGGGAAGAGCTGCAAGGAACCTTAACGGCAAGGTAATAATGTATGCAGATACAGTGACGGGAAGCATGCAGGAAACGATCGATGAAACAAACCGCCGAAGGGCAAAGCAGATGAAATACAATGAAGAGATGGGAATTACCCCTTCGCAGATTATTAAAAAGACCGGTACAATTTTAAGCGGGCTCAGCCGTAAAGGGGTCAATGTCAGGGCCTATACCGGGCCGGAGCGTATTGATCTGGCTGCTGATCCGGTTGTTCGATACATGAGCAGGCAAGCACTGGAAAAAGCAGCCGAAAAAACCAGAAAAAGTATGGAAAAGGCCGCTGCTGAGCTTGATTTCATCCAGGCTGCCAGATTCAGGGATGAACTTGCCGAACTTCAGAAACTGCTAAAATCCAGGTAAATCACAATACCGGTAGAGCAACCATTCAGCGGGTGGCTGTCCATTCCCTAAGACTGTTGCCCGAACTGTCTGCAATATTGCCCTCTATTCTATTACCCTGAACCCGGCCGGTATATATACGATCATTGATAGTCAGGCTTATTATATCTCCCTTCATGCGTCCCTCCCTGATCCTGGATTCTTTCCCTCCTGAAATATAAGAACCTTCCAGCATCTGGTATTTCTGGGTCAGCTTAAGTTCGCCGTTGCCCGTTTTCCATGTTCCTTCAACCTTTGCGGGAACGATCCATAAATGAGCCTGGTTCCAGCTGTTCCAGTTCTCGTCGGTGGTTGCTTCCACATCTTCCTGCCAGTCGCCCATTGTAAATGTGTTTGAAACAATCCTGGTACCGGGTTTCAGTTCAAGCAGTTTCGGGCGGAGCCTGAGATTGATCTCCGGCAGCAGGAACATGGTAATCACTGTTGCCTTTGAAAGATCGGTTTCAAAGAGATCGCCTTCGACAAATTCCGCAAGATGATTCATACCTTCTTTCCTGGCATTGCTCCTTGAAAGTGCAACCATATCAGGATTGAATTCTACGCCGAGCGCCCTGGCTCCCAGTTTTGCAGCTGAAATCACCGTTCTTCCATCTCCCGACCCAAGGTCAATAACAAAGTCGGACGGACCGACATGTGCTATTTCCAGCATTTTATTCACAAGTTCCTGGGGAGTGGGAACCCATACCACATCCTTGCCTTGCTGCCCGACCTGCGGTTCAAATGTAGCCGCCGGACTTTGCTGCTGGCCGCTGACCAGAACCGAGAAAAGCAAAAATGATGCACTCATTAATGCCTTCAATGTCAAATTGATTGATTTCATGGGTGTTAATTTGAGATTATATAATAAACAGCCTGAATATGAAAATGGGATTAAATTTAACAAATAATTGGAATTTATTATTTACGGTTACAATTATTGTCAGAAACCTGTATTTTGTTGACTCAAAATAGCCATCCGTTAAGATTTACATCTTATTCCATGCTTAATTCGTAAATTGCTTGGTTATATCAGCGATGAGAGATCGGTTTATAAAGTACATTTCAGATACCTGGAAATATTCATTTCAGCTGCAAATATTCTTTGGCAACAAATAAATGAAAGCTGTCGTATATCTGATCATCCTGTTATTGCCAGCCTGCAATCATACATCCTGTATCCGGGATATGGCAAGGAAAGCGGAGTGTTCCCCGGTTTCACGATTGTCTTCGGGGATCCGTTCAGATACGTCAGCAGTGAATCAGCTTGTCAGGGAAGGCTTCAGGTATCTTGACAAACCTGAAAACATTGAAAAGGCAAAGCAGAATCTTGACAGTGCCCTTCTGATTTACCGGGGGAAAAACATGGAGATTCCATCACAACTGCATCTTCTTTCCGCGGAACTTCTGTTTATTTCCGGTGATTTGGGCGCTGCTGCCGGAGAAGCAGCCTTTGCCCTGGAAAAGTCAACAAATAAAAGGGAATATTCTGTTCAGGCGAAAACAAATATTTTCTTCGGAAAATACTATCAACGCATCGGTTCATACAAAGAAAGCCTTGAAAGTCTTGACCGGGCCATTGCAATTTCAAGAAAATACGGACTGAAAGGACTTGATGCCAGGTCCTGCCTTGCTAAAGCCTCTGTCTATGAAAGTCTGGGTGACAGGGACGGCCTTCGCAGTAGTCTCTTGAATATGATTAACTCCGGCTATGAGGAAAACGATCTTCGGATTGTTGCTGATGGTTGTTACAGACTGGGTACATCATTTTGCGGAGATTCATCTTTGTCAGCTGGAAGGAATTTCTTCAGGGCCGACTCGTTGTTCAGGGTAAGCCTCAGGATATCGGTTGCATTGAATGACACCAGCCTGATTTCACAAGCCTATGCAAACTCAGGTTGGAATTTCTATCTTGAGGGAATGTATGATTCATCGCTTGCAAATTATAACCGTTCACTCAGATACAGTCTTCCCTCCCGGAATTACGAAACTTCCGCAAACTCACTGGGCAACATAGGCACAATTTACAGGGATCTGCGGGAATACCAGGAGTCGGAAAAATATTATAAAAAAGCTGTCGAACAGGGAAATATAGCTGATGATGTATATAATCTCAGATGGATTTATGAGGATATGAGCAAGATGTATCTGGACCAGGAGGATACTTCAAAGGCTTTTCAGGCTTATGTCAGGTTTAAAAAGTACAACGACCTTTATCTTATGAAGTCCACAACCCAGGGATTGACCGATGTGCGCGTAAGGTACGATGCCGACACACACAGGAAGGAAGCAGAAATGCTCACCCTGATGCTGAAGAACCACCGCCTCCTGATATGGGGCTTCGCCGGACTGGTTATTCTGTCATCATTTCTGGGGGTTCTGGTTTATCGACAGGCTCAGCTCAGGAACAAAAAAAGGATTAGTGAAATGAAGCAGAAGATTTCTGAAATCACCCAGGCAAATCTCAGGCAGCAGATGAATCCGCATTTCATATTCAATACCCTTAATTCCATTCAGTATTACATGTATCAGCACGACAGGCTGGCTACAAATACCTACCTGACCAAATTCGCAAATCTGATCCGCAAGGTGCTGGATAATTCACGACATACTATGGTGCCGCTCAGTGATGAACTTGATGCCCTTACCCTTTACCTCGAACTGGAAAGTATAAGGTTCAGGGACAAATTTCTCTATGAGATCAATGTGGACAGGGAAATAGATCCGTTGATCTACCGCGTCCCCGCAATGCTGATACAACCCTATGTCGAGAATTCAATCTGTCACGGTATTGTACCGCTGGAAGAGACAGGGATCATAAGGATTGACCTGAAACTGAGTGAGGATCACATTTTATGCACAATCGAGGATAACGGTATTGGCCGGGCGGCAGCGAGGGAGAGAAGCCTCAGCAGGGAAAGAAATTACAATTCTCTCGGCACTCAGATCACAAGTTCACGGATTGATCTGATGAATGAACTCTATGGAACAAGTCTGAAAACGGTCTGTACCGATCTGAAAAATGAAAATGGAAAGCCGGCAGGCACCAGGGTTGAAATACATATACCCGTTATGACATGACAAAAAAGATCAGGAGTGTAATTATCGATGATGAACCGGATGCGGTTGATTTCATCAACACTATTATCGGCGAATTCTGCACCAGCCTGGAAGTGGTGGGAAAGGCCTGCAATGTTTCCCAGGGTGTGGAGATAATAAACAGAACTCAGCCTGATCTAGTCTTCCTGGATGTTGAAATGCCGAATGGATCGGGCTTTGACCTGCTCAAGCATTATCCCGAGAAGGATTTCGAGGTAATATTTATAACAGCATTCAACCACTATGCGATCAGGGCAATCAAATTCAGCGCAGTCGATTATATCCTGAAACCCATAAACATTAATGAGTTCATTGAAGCTGTCGGCAGGGTAATAAAAAAGAGAACGGGGAAGTCTCATCAGTCAAATGAAAGCTTCAGGGCACTGATGGAAAACCTCAGGTCGCCCATGCCCTCACGGCTGGCAATACCGACTTCAGACGGAATGGAATACCTCAATCCGAAGGACATAATCAGAATTGAAGCCGACAGGAGCTATTCATGGTTCTTCATTGCCGGCGAGCGTAAGATGCTGGTTTCACGGCATCTGAAGGAGTTCCAGGAGCTTCTCGGCGACCGCTGTTTTTTCCGTCCTCATAATTCACACCTGATAAACCTGAGATTCGTGAAGAAATTTATCCGCAGGGACGGGGGTTATATAGAAATGTCGGACGGATCGCTCGTACCGGTTTCAAGAAACAGGAAAGATATTTTTCTGGATAAGATGTCGAGATTTAAAGGTTAAAAAGGGACCCGCAGCGGGCCCCTTTTCAATTCAAACCTAAACTTAGCAGCCTCACGGCCTTTAAGATCTTATTTCAATGCCATGACATCGTCAATGTCATTGAACAGCATGGGAAAATAAGAAGCAATTAGCTGGGCGGCTTCAACCTCACTCCATGTACCCCGACTGATAACTTTCTGATGTAAATATTCATTCATGTTGATTTCCCCGGGTTCAGTGACCAGGCCATCTTTCGCAAACTCCTTTCCGAGTTTCTTGACTCCGAAAAGATTGCTTTTGCAAACATACTGTACAGAAAGCTTGTCGGACAGTACGAGATATCTCCGGCAATTTTGTTCATTGCGAACTGCAACCGTAACTTCCATGGGTGAGTTTTCATATTTGATAATATAAGTTCTGCAATTCTCTCCTTTCATGGTAAAGTGCTTGTCAGACAATTCAATCCTGTAGCTACCCAGCGGGGTAAAACTCTTTCCTTCGGCAATAAATTTGCCTGCAAATGCAGCAGCACCGGATCCTGCTGCAATAATTGCTGCCAAAATCATTCTTTTCATGGTTTAATGTTTTAATTAAAATTAATAATACAGGGAACTCACTTTTTCTATCCGTTTGTCCGGACGGATATTCATTCCCCGGAGTTTTTTAAATCCTATCCCGAAATTATGTTTTCAGCGGTTAGCAGAAAAGACATATTCAACGGATACCCGGTTTGAATTAACGAATGGTTAAAAACATGACGGCTGGATTTGAGATTTCACCGTTGGTCCGGGTCAGAAAACATACCGGTACGGATTTCTCATGTTTCCTGGTGTCAGGTGAATGGAAAAAGGAAGCAGAACCTATCAATCCGGGTAACAGTCAGATATGATTAAAAGATAACCTGATCCGGAAGGGACAGTATATGAGCATGTATTTCCCCGGAAGCAAGGCTGAATTGCATGTTTTTGCATATCAGCCTGTGTGGGACTTCATCATGATGCGGCAGCAGCTGATGAATCCTCTCCGTTGTCGATCTTTGCAAACTGGAGCGGTTTTCTGAACCACGATGTTTTCCATGCACCATAGAGCACTCCGAGTGTGAGCCAGCAAATTCCGACAATTTTGGCTTTGGTGCCAAGGCTGAGCCACAGGTAGAGGCACACAAGAAAGCCCAGTACGGGAAGGATGAATGGCCAGATACTTTTCTTTTCCCCGCGCAGGTAATACCTTACAAAGGCAGAAACGTTCACTCCCATGAAAGCAATCAGGGCTCCGAAGTTAAGCAGCTGGGCTCCCAGGGGGTAGGAGAGGGTGAAGGCCCCAATCAGGACGAATACCCCGACAAGGATTATATTGTTGCTCGGGATCCTTGTGCGGGGATTGACTGCTGAAAAGAATTTTTTTGGTATGGCATTGTCGCGGCCCATTCCGTAGAGGAGGCGCCCGGCGCCGAGATGGGCACCCGAACCTGAACCGATGGTGGCAATGAGCAGGGCTATGTTTATCGTATGGAAGAGCCACTGTCCCCCTGCTTTCCCCGCTACAAAGACGAATGCCGTATCCTGCTCCGGGAAAGTGGTTTCGGGCCAGACAAGCTGTGCAAAGTATACCTGGATGGAAGCCAGTATCCCCGTGATGAGGCATACCAGGACCGATGCCCGCAGAATATTACGGCGAGGATTGTGCACTTCTTCCGACAATGTCGAAATACCGTCAAATCCTATATAGGTAAGCACTGCAAGTGAAGCTCCCGTGGAAACCGCCTTGAAGGAAAAGGTTTCGGGATTGTAGAAAGGCTTTGTCCAGGCACTTACCCCAACCGGGGGATGATAAAAAAGATAACGGATCGCCGATCCGAGGAAAAGCAGGATCACAACTCCAAGGCCGGCTGCTATTACAGAATTTGTACGGGCACTTGCCTCAATGCCCCGGAGATTCATCATGGTGAACAGAACAGCGAAAAAGACTGCAAATACTGCGAAAGGTATTTCGGGAATAAAATTCATAGCCGCCTTGCTTGCCCATATCACACAGATGACCGGATTCATTACATAATCAAAGATCATACCCCAGCCGATAAGGTATCCGAGCGACGGATGGATCTCCCTGCTGACATAGGTGTAGGCGGAACCGGCATTGGGATATGCATTTGCCATACGGCCGTAACTTATTGCCGTAAGAAGCATGGCTGCCATTCCGATGAGAATGGTTGTTACGACATGTCCGTTCGAAAGGTTGCTCGCTGCCCCGAACAATGGCATCGGAGCTGTGGGCTGTATAAGTATTATGCCATAAAGGACCAAAGCCGGTAGCCTCAGAACCCTTTTTAATCCGGGTCCCTGCATGGAGTTCATAGTGTCGCCCATAATCGGAGATTTTTGTTTACAGGTTATTGATTGAAGGACCAAAGATATTAAAATTTCATTACGTTCGTTTTGCTGCTGAAGGTTCAATGGAACGCTGGTAAAATATTATATTTCTATAAAAAAAGGGAGTCACTAACTCCTGACTCCCTTCCGGTCGGGGTGATCTGATGGATAACTTATCACAATCAACTATTTGATAAATGATTGTTTCTTTGTGGTAATAATGTCAGATAATGAAATAATAGACAGAGTACTTTTAAACGCAAATGAGAGAGGGAGCGATATCATTCAGGTTGAATATATTATATACACTGAATCCGGAATCCGAGATCCAATCGTAATAGGAAGAGGCCTTAGAGGATTTATTGATGAAGGTATAGGTGGGAAAAGCTTTAGTGGATACATACAATAATTAGAACATCAATAAAGAATAAAAAAGAAATATTTATAAATAAATTAGTGGCTTTATAAGCTGCCTGGTTTTTTATTCCAGACCAGGTCATTGATAGTCGGTTATTTGCATAAAAAAAGTTTAAACCTGAATTACTGATCAGATAATATTGATATGATTACATTTTTTATTGGTATAATAGTGTTATTAGCAGGATATTTCTTTTATTCCAGGGTAGCTGAGAAGATAGAAGGTATTGATCCAAACCGGGAAACTCCCGCGGGCAAATTAAAGGATGGTGTTGATTATGTTCCTTTGCCCTGGTGGAAAGTGTTTCTGATTCAGTTTCTGAACATTGCTGGCCTGGGTCCGATTTTTGGAGCAATTGCCGGAGCTATGTTTGGTCCGGTAGCTTTTTTATGGATAGTATTCGGGGCAATTTTTATCGGAGGCGTTCATGATTATTTTTCCGGAATGATATCCATTCGTCATAACGGATTAAGTATTACCGAAATAGTGGGCATATATCTCGGAAACTGGGTCAAGCAATTCATGAGAGGTTTCACTGTTATTCTCATGATATTGGTTGGGGCAGTTTTCGTTATCGGGCCCGCGGGTATTCTGGCCGGAATTACGGCAAAGCCCTTCGGTATCCCATTCTGGACAGTAGTTGTTTTTATTTATTATTTTTTAGCGACCATGCTTCCTATTGATAAAATCATTGGACGGATCTATCCTGTGTTTGGTTTTGCCCTCTTATTTATGGCCCTGGGATTAATCATTGCTTTATTTTTTAAGGGATATAAAATACCAGAGCTGAGTATTTCAAATTTAAGGAATTTTCATTCCATGCCTGAAAGATTCCCGATATTTCCCATTATGTTTATCACAATTGCATGCGGTGCGATTTCGGGTTTTCATTCAACCCAGTCTCCTTTGATGGCAAGATGTATCACGAATGAGTTATATGGACGCAGGATCTTTTATGGCGCTATGATATCAGAGGCTATTGTGGCAATGATCTGGGCCGCAATTGCCATGAGCTTTTATGGAGGGACGCCCGAACTAAATCTAGCCATGGCTGGTCAAAAGGGGAATGCTGCCGCCATAGTGAATGAGATTTCAAACTCACTCCTGGGAAAGATTGGAGGTATCCTGGCTTTATTAGGGGTGGTTGCAGCACCTATTACTACTGGAGATACCGCTTTCAGGAGCGCCAGACTTATTGTTTCGGATTTTCTCAATTACAGACAGGAACCTGTTAGAAATCGCTTGTTTGTATCCTTGCCCATTTTTATAACGGGCTTGATCCTTACCCAGATTAATTTCGAAATTATCTGGCGATATTTTGCATGGTCTAATCAGACAATGGCCATGGTGGTACTCTGGGCTATTACGGTATATCTCATGAAGGAATCAAAATTTTATTACATAGCCCTTATTCCTGCCGTAATTATGACGGCAATAACCAGCACATATTTTCTTTTTGCATCGGAGACTCTGAATCTTCCACTGAAATTATCAGTAATGCTGGGAGTATTTGTTACTGTCTTTATATACTCCATATTTGAATATTACAGAAAATCCATTAATAAAAATACACTGCCAAACTTTGTTTCTGAAAAACTGGCCATGGAGGACAATAGTAAAAAGAATGTCACGGTTGATAAATTACCGGGGAGATAACCTTATTGGCGGGATATTGCAGCCTGACATCCAAAGCCCTTTATGAAATAGTCACTTACGGTATCTGTTATTCATTTTTGTGTTCTGAGGTTACCGGGAAACCGGCTCAGGCAAGCAGAAGATAGATTTATACAGGATCCTCCGGGAAAAAGGGATTGTTGAAATAGTGGTGCCTATGTGGCGAAATAAAAAACTCATCTACCTGATTGCAAGATAAATGAGTTTAATAAATGTCGGGGTGATCTGACTCGAACAGACGACCCCTTGCACCCCATGCAAGTGCGCTAGCCAACTGCGCCACACCCCGGTAAATGAATTGCAAAATTAAGCAACAAATATGATTCTGCAAAGTGAAAAATTAAAACTGATGCCAGATTGTCCGGCAGACGTCCTTTTCCCATGTTGTTATTCGGGAAAGTTTGCCCCGGAGCTTTTCACCAAGCCCGTTGCTTTCTGCCTATGGATAAATGCACCGGGCCTGCTGAAGATTCCCGGGAAAGACCGGCCGGCATGAAAATTTATTTTGTGACAAAAGTCACTGAAGCAGATCAAAGGGTTATTGTAAATTTGTGCAAAAGAAAAACTGGAATTATGGAATTTTTTAAACCTGTTGAATTTCAAAACGAAGATAAAAAACCTGCTATTGAGAAGTCTGAAAAGGTAAAATGCCTCATTCTTGGCTCGGGACCGGCCGGCTATACTGCTGCCATATATGCAGCCAGGGCGAACCTGAAACCGGTTCTCTATACCGGAATGCAGATGGGGGGACAGCTGACCACAACAACCGAGGTTGAGAATTTCCCTGGTTATCCCGACGGGGTTACCGGACCTGTTATGATGGAAGATATGAAGAGGCAGGCTGAAAGATTCGGGGCCGAGGTCCGGTTCGGCCTTGCCACTGATGTCGACTTTTCAGGGAGCAGTCATAAGGTTATAATCGACGACAACACTGAAATAATCGCTTCAACAGTTATTATTGCCACAGGAGCAACTGCCAGGTACCTTGGGATCGATGCGGAAACACGGTATGCGGGGATGGGAGTGTCGGCCTGTGCAACGTGCGACGGTTTCTTTTACAGGGGGAAGGATGTGGCAGTAGTCGGTGGCGGTGATACGGCAGCCGAGGAAGCCATTTACCTTGCAGGATTATGCAACAAGGTTTACATGATCGTCAGAAGAAATGTACTGCGGGCTTCTGCAGCAATGCAGACCAGGGTAATGAATACACCCAATATTGAAATATTGTGGGAGCATCAGGCTGTCGATCTTTTCGGTGAAAACGGGGTTGAAGGCGCTGTGCTTGTCAGGAAGAAAGGAACGCCGGAAGAAGAGATAAGACGGATCAGAATTGACGGATTCTTCCTTGCAATTGGCCATACCCCTAATTCTGAAGTGTTCAGGAAATTCATCGATACCAACGAAACAGGTTACATAAAAACGATCCCGGGATCAACACGAACAAATGTCCCGGGCGTGTTTGCCGCCGGAGACGTGCAGGATCCGGTCTACCGGCAGGCCGTTACTGCAGCGGGAACAGGATGCATGGCTGCTATTGATGCTGAACGTTATCTGGCAGAGCTGCCCGAATAAGCAACACAGGATGGTAAAATATGGCTAACTATACTGACACCGGTTTTTCCATGCTGCATAATACGGCGGAAAGACCGGGGAGCTTAACAGTTACCGGCTGCAGTCTTTAAACAGGAAAAACCAAGAGTATGAGAACATTCAGGAAGACATACCGGATCAATGCCGGACCCGCAGATGTGTATGCTGCTCTCACCAATCCCTTTACAATTGAATTGTGGTCGGGATATCCTGCAAAAATGTCGACTGAACCGGGATCTGAATTTTCATTGTGGGATGGGGATATTGAAGGGAAAAACCTTGGATTCATAACCGGCAGGGAGTTGACCCAGGAATGGTATTTCGGCGACCGGCCCGAAAAATCCATTGTAGTTATCAGCATAAAACCCGACGGAGACCGGTCGGTCGTGAGGGTTGAACAATCGAATATTCCGGATGAGGATTATGATGAAATATGCGAAGGATGGGACGAATATTACATGGGTGCCATCAATGACTTCTTTAATCCTAATTTCTGAGATCTGCAAAAGGCGCAGGCGTTTCCGCCGACGGCCTGACAATGGTATGGACATCCTCAACACAGGCATGGATAAGCTTGGCAATACCCTTGTAACAGAGTGTCCGGGCCTTCTCCTGCACCATATTGCACCAGTCGGAGATCCATGACAGTATGTGCTTTTCTATGAACCTCCTGATCTCATTTCCCAGTTCGGCCCTGCTGACATGATCGTCAATCGTGATGTATTTATCGGTCAAAAGGGTAAGAAACAACAATTCAACTCCAAGATTATCGTCGGGGAAACTGTAGCGCGACCTGTCCTTCCATCCGTAGGAATCATAGAAATCACTGATGGTTTCTTTCCCGGGATATATATCATTACTGAAATAAACCGACTTGAGCGGCGGCGCGAGAAGGGATCCTGAAAAAAGAGTGTTAAAATCCTGCTGAAGCATTTCCCTGCATGAATTTTTATCCGTGCATGAATTCCTCAGCATGGAAGCTGCTTCAATGAACCTGGGATTCCTGCTCCGTACCGGGAGGGTCCTGAGCAATTCGCCTGAGAAAAAGTCGGTAACACATTCTTCAGAGGGTTCAAACATTATCATGCTCCCGGTAAAATAGAGAAGCATATTGTATCCTTTCAGTATCAGGTTCTGATCAGTTCTCTCCTTATCTTTCATTTGAATTTTCAGACAACTCATTTTAGCCGGTTAAACTTATCCGGGTGAAGATCACAGAAAATAAACCCCCCGGATCAAAAAAAGTTCAATCTGCGCTGAAAATCAATAGGTGTTTCCCGATTTTTTTAATTGCAGGCTATGCCAGGATGGGGTGCCTGAGAACTGTAATCCCGGAGGGTCAGCCCGCATTTTATCCTGTATTTGGAAACAGCAGAAGTCAGCGTGTATTTTACTCCTGCAGTACCGCGTCCGACTCATGGATCGCCCGATCATCACAGGCTAATGTTCAGGTGGCCCGGTTCCTTAAGCAGGCTGTGATATGCGGATGATTGCCGTAAGCAGAACAGGGACCATCCTGCAGTGGTATTACCTGTTAAAATCCGCCAGCTCGTCAGGGTATTCGTTGTTATCGATCTTTCTTTTTATTTCCCTGAAGGCATTCACCGTATATTCCACATCCTCCATGGTATGGACGGCAGTGGGGATCAGCCGCAGCATGACAACATCGCGCGGGACCACCGGATATATTACGACCGAGCAGAAAATGTTGAAGTTCTCCCTCAGATCATAGATAAGCTGGGTTACCTGATTGATCCCTCCCTTGATAAAGACAGGAGTTACCGGCGATTCGGTCCTGCCAAGGTCAAGACCGGCCTCCCTTAACCCCTTTTGAAGAGCATTGACAATTGCCCACAGCTTTTCGCGGTATTCCGGATGCGAACGGATCAGTTCCAGACGTTTGATTGCTCCCAGGGTCATTGCCATCGGGAGCGATTTGGCATAGATCTGCGAGCGGAGGTTATATTTGAGGTAATTTATCACTTCACTCGTGCTGGCAACAAATCCTCCTATTCCCGCCATCGACTTGGCAAACGTTGCAAAATACACATCGATCTGATCCTGAACGCCAAAATGTTCGCCGGTTCCCCTCCCGTTGGCACCCATGGTTCCGAACCCGTGGGCATCATCTACCAGGAACCTGAAGTTGTATTTTTCCTTCAGACGGGCAATCTGATCAAGTTTGCCAAGATCTCCTGCCATTCCAAACACACCTTCGGTGATTACAAGAATACCTCCGCCCGATTCTTCAGTAAGCTTTGTTGCACGCTGAAGCTGTTTTTCACAGCTGGCAATATCATTATGAGGGAATACAAAACGCTTTCCGAAATGGAGTCTCAGACCGTCCATTATGCATGCATGAGATTCGGAATCATAAACTATGACATCATGCCTGTCGACAAGTGCATCAATTATTGATACCATCCCCTGGTAGCCGTAATTCAGCAGGTATGCTGCCTCCTTCATCTCGAATTCCGCCGCCATTCTTTCAAACTTCTCATGGCTCGTGGTTTGCCCCGACATCATTCTTGCACCCATCGGGTAGGCCAGACCAAATTGCGCAGCATATTCCGCATCGGCTTTCCTGACCTCGGGATTGTTCGCCAGACCAAGGTAGTTATTCAGGCTCCATGTCAGCACTTCCTTGCCCCTGAATTTCATTCGCGGAGCAATCTCCCCTTCAAGCCTGGGAAATGTAAAATACCCGTCGGCAACATCTGAATACTGGCCCAGGGCACCCCTGTTCGATCTGATCTTTTCAAATATATCCATTATAACAAGCTTTTTAAAAGTCGCACAAATGTACACATTTAAACGGGTTGAAGAGATACCTATTTATACCTAAATTTTTATTATAGTGCCTGTGTCAGAAATCCGGAATACTTTTTGCGCACCCTTCACAGGCTGCCGCCTGAATCAGCAGCTTTGGGAACGGAAAGCATCAGGAAGGAGCTTATCAGCGGTTATAATTTTGAATTTGTTGTATGTGATTTCAAAAAAAACAGTAATTTTGCGCAACATTTCAAAAGATGAGGTACAGGATCTATATTTTGCTACCGGTAATTTTCCTGGTCACTTCGTGCGGTGAGTATGAGAAGCTGCTGAAAAGCACGGATTACGAGCTGAAAAAAACCAGGGCCCGGGAGTATTATGCGCAGGGTCAGTATGTGAAGGCATCAGAATTGTTGGGTCAGGTGATCCACCGTTTCAGGGCCACCACAGAAGCAGAAGAGCTGAACTGGCTCAATGCCCAGAGCTATTACGGCATGAAACAGTACGATGTTGCAGGCAGGCTGTACAAATCGCTTGTTGAAATGTATCCCTATGGCCAGTATGCCGAGGAAGCCACTTTCCTGGGAGCATTATGTGACTATTACCTGGCGCCCCGGGCCGAGCTTGACCAGGAAAATTCGATGAACTCAATCGAAGGCTTCAGGGTATTCATAACCAAGTTTTCCCACAGTCCGAAAGTTGAGGAAGCCAGGAAATATATAAATGAACTTGAAGAACGTATTGTTGAGAAATCGTACCTGAATGCCAGGCTGTATTATGATATGAAAGAATACAAGGCGGCCATAACCGCCCTCACCAACAGCCTGAAAGAACATTCAGCCTCAAAATACCGCGAAGAGATGATGTTCCTCAAGCTCAATTCCCTGTTTCTGTATGCCGAAAACAGCTATGCAGCAAAGCAGACGGAAAGATATCAGTCCACTCTCGATGATTACTTCTCATTCATGGAAGAATATCCCCAGAGCAAGTATTTGAAGGAAGTCAGGAAGATTTACCAGGAAACGATCCGATTCCTGAAAATTGAGAAAGTTGAAAACCTAGCAAACAATCAGCAATAAACATGGATTACAGAAAATCAGCGGCCCCGGTGACTACAGTTACCAGAAATCTTGATATGCTTACCAGGGACACCGGCAATATTTATGAAACCGTAATAATTGTGGCCAGGAGAGCCAATCAGATCTCGGTTGAAATGAAGCAGGATCTCAACAAGAAGCTGGAGGAATTTGCTTCCTTCACCGATAACCTTGAAGAAGTTTTTGAGAACCGCGAGCAGATTGAAATATCAAAATTCTATGAACGCCTTCCCAAGCCGACGCTCATTGCATTGCAGGAGCTTGAGGATGCCAAGATATTTTACAGATCTCCCGAATCGTCCACAACAAGGGGGAAAGCTTAATTTTCAATGCTGAGGGGTAAGAAAATACTGGTGGGGATCAGCGGCGGCATAGCAGCCTATAAGACTGCGACAATTGTCCGCCTCCTGGTCAGGGAAGGCTGCGAGGTGAAGGTGATTATGACCGACCGGGCAAAGGACTTCATTACCCCGCTTACTCTTGCAACACTTTCTAAGAACCCCGTTTCCAGCGGTTTTTACCTGCCAGAAAGCGGTACCTGGAACAGTCATATTGAATTGGGAATGTGGGCCGACTTGTTTCTTGTTGCCCCGGCAACTGCCAATACAATCTCAAAGATGGCAAATGGTGCGGCTGATAATCTCCTGCTTGCAACTTATCTTTCGGCACGTTGCCCGGTTTTCATTGCCCCGTCAATGGACCTTGATATGCTGAACCATCCTGCGGTCAGAAAGAATCTGGAAATCCTGGGTTCCTATGGTAATCATATACTCGATTCACCCGACGGCGAGCTGGCAAGCGGCCTTACAGGCAAGGGAAGAATGGCTGAGCCGGAGGATATTATTGAGGAACTGAAAAGCTTCTTTTCAAAAAAAAAAATCCCTTAAAGGCAAGAAAATCCTGATCAACGCCGGCCCCACACAGGAATCCATTGACCCGGTGAGGTATATCAGCAACCATTCCACCGGCAAAATGGGAATCGCACTGGCCGATGCTGCATGTGAAATGGGCGCTGAAGTACAGCTTGTACTGGGTCCGGTCAGCCTGCGGCCACGAAACAGGTCGGTCAGGGTAATAAATGTCACAACGGCCCGGTCAATGGCTGATGAATGTATTTCAAGGTTCCGCGGCTCGGATGTAGCCATCCTGGCCGCTGCAGTTGCCGACTACACCCCGGTTGATACGCCCGGAAAAAAGCTCAAGCGAGGACCAGGCGACCTGGTGATCAGACTTAAACCAACCGAAGATATTGCCGCCATACTGGGCCGGTCAAAAACAGACAGACAGATTGTTGCAGGTTTTGCCCTTGAAACCGACAATGAAATTGAAAACGCTAAAGATAAACTCCGGAGGAAAAACCTTGATATTATTGTTCTGAATTCACTGAAGGACAAAGGCTCAGGATTTGGACATGACACCAACCGGATTACCATTATTGACAAGAACAATAATATTGATAAATTTGAACTGAAAACAAAGGAAGAGGCGGCAGGGGATATCCTCTCCAAGATCGTTGCAATGATGAACATTCAGATTCAGGGGTTATGAGATATTATTTACTGAAAGGCCTGTTTCTTGCCATGGGCCTGATAAGTTGCCGGGGGCAACTCCTCAGCCAGGAATTGAATTGCAATGTTCAGATCTCGGCTCAGAAAATACAGGGCTCGAACCGCCAGGTCTTTGAGACCATGCAGCGCGACATCTACGAGTTCATGAACAATTCGGTATGGACCAACAATGTTTTCAGTTATGCCGAGAGGATCGACTGCAATATGCTGATAAATCTCACTGAACAGTTGTCAGCTGATGAATTCAGGGGTACCATCCAGATCCAGTTGCGCCGGCCCGTGTTCAATACCACCTACAATTCGACAATGCTGAATTTCGTGGACAACAATTTCCAGTTCAGGTATGTCGAGTTCCAGCCTCTCGAGTTCGACCCTAATTCATACAGGTCAAGCCTGGTTTCCGTGCTTGCCTATTATGCATATGTCATCCTCGGAATTGATTATGATTCCTTTTCCCCGGACGGAGGCACAGAATTTTACAGGATCGCCGAAAAGATCGTGACCAATGCCCAGAATGCCTCTGAACCGGGTTGGAAACCATACGACGGGTCAAGGAACAGGAACAGGTACTGGCTCATTAAGAACCTTCTTGACGATGAATACAAAGGTGTGAGGAGATTTATCTATGATTATGACAGGAACGGCCTTGACCGGATGGAATCAAGCATGCCTGAAGCCCGGACAAACATTGTTGAAAGCCTCAGGCATCTCCAGGGAGTGTACAGAAACAGACCCGACCCTTATATGTACCTGATCCAGATTATTCTGGAATCCAAATCAGATGAGCTGGTGAATATTTTCTCCAGTGCTTTTCCCGAGGAAAAAGCCCGGGTTGTCGAAATACTTAACGAAATCGATCCGGGCAATAAGACAAAATATCAGAAGATCCTCGCTGCAAACCAACCCTAAGAGAAGGTTATGCTTGTAAGACTTTCCGTTAACAATTATGTGCTTATCAGGGAGCTCGACCTTTCTCTTGATAAAGGTCTTACAATTATTACCGGTGAAACGGGTGCCGGGAAATCAATTCTACTGGGCGCACTGTCACTGATCCTTGGTTCAAGGGCTGATACATCCGTGCTCCTCGACATGAAGGAAAAATGCGTGGTGGAAGGCACCTTCAAGATTGACGGCTATGATCTTGAAGAGTTTTTCACCTCTCAGGATCTGGATTATGATACGGTTGCCATTCTGAGAAGGGAAATAAGTCCATCAGGTAAATCAAGAGCTTTCATAAACGATACACCTGTTAACCTGGGGGTGATGAGGGAGCTTGGGGACAGGCTCATTGATATTCATTCCCAGCACCAGACACTAATGCTCAGGAACAACAGCTTCCAGCTGGGCATAATTGATGCTTTTGCTTCACTTGACACCTTGAAGGACAACTACAGCCGTGTTTTTAACTCGTACCGGAAGCTGGCCAGGGAGTATCATGAACTGGCGGAAGAATCGGAAAAGAACAAATCCGATGTTGAGTATTACAGGTTCCAGCTTTCACAGCTGGAGCAGGCACGGTTGAAAAGAGGGGAACAGGCCGAACTTGAGAAAGAGCAGGAACTGCTGACCCATGCAGAAGATATTGTTTCGGCACTGTCAGGCGCTTCCGGCCTTTTTTCGGGCGAAGACGGCCCGATCCTATCAAAGCTCAGGGAGGCAAGAAACCTTATCTCCCGGATAAGATCGTTCATTCCGGAAGGAGAGAGTCTTGTTTCAAGGATTGATTCTGCTTTTATTGAGCTGGACGACCTGTCAGGCGAAATCGAAAAGCTTGCAGCTGGCATAGAAGCGGATCCGGAAAAGCTTAAAACCGTGAATGACAGGCTCGATCATCTGTATTCCCTCATGCAGAAACACAGGGTTAAAGACGCTGACGAACTGATTGACAGGAAAGAACAGATTGAGAGAACGGTCAGTTCTGTTGCAACAACCGATGAAAGACTGGGTGAGATTGAAAAAGAACTGGCCGTAACCCGTAATGAGCTGACCTCCCTTGCCGACGAATTATCTGAAAGGCGAAGATCGGCTCTCCCGCTTATCGAAACCCGTATGACGGATATGCTGAAACAGCTTGGCATGCCGAATGCCCGGTTTAAAATATCAGTTAAGCAGCTCGATGATTTTATTTCCTCGGGAAGGGATAGCGCTGATTTCATGTTTTCAGCAAACCGGAATACTGAACCTGAAGACATAGCCCGAATCGCTTCTGGAGGAGAACTTTCCAGGGTCATGCTGAGCCTTAAATCACTGATGACCCGGAGCAGCAGCCTGCCCACCATTATATTCGACGAGATTGATTCGGGGGTTTCGGGGGAGGTTGCAGACAAGGTGGGCCAGATCCTTACCGGCATGGGGAATTACATGCAGGTGGTAAATATCACCCACCTTCCGCAGATTGCTTCAAGGGGAGGCAGGCATTTTCATATTTATAAAACTGACGAGGGTGATTCAACAATTACACGCATTAAATTGTTATCAGGTGAAGAACGAATCCTGGAAGTTGCAAGGTTACTGAGCGGTAGCGAGGTGACGGAAACAGCCTTAAGAAACGCGAGGGAGCTGATAAGTGCAGGAAAGAATAAGTAACATTTGGTATTGTAAATGATCGCTTGAAATGAATGAAGGTCTTTTAAAGGGTAAAAAAGGTGTGATATTCGGTGCCCTGAATGAAAAATCCATCGCATGGCAGGTTGCCCTCAAAGCCCGTAAACATGGTGCGGAGCTGATAATTACCAATTCTCCTGTTGCGGTGCGGATGGGTACAATTCATGAACTGGCTTCAGTCACTGATGCCAGGGTAATAACGGCAGATGCCACAAGCATGACGGATATTGATAACCTTATTTCCGAGAGTATGAGGCACTTCGGGGGTAAGTTTGATTTTATCCTTCATTCGATAGGCATGTCGCCAAATGTGCGGAAAGCCATACCATACGAACAGACCAATTATGAGAACATGCTGAAGACCCTTGACATTTCAGCACTCAGCTTTCACAGGATACTGCAGACAGCCTATAAATACGATGCACTCAATGAATGGGGTTCAGTGGTTGCCCTTTCCTACGTTGCGGCACAGCGGACCCTCACCGGCTATAACGACATGGGCGACGCCAAGGCCCTCCTGGAATCAATTGCCAGATCGTTCGGGTATATTTACGGACGCGACAGGAAGGTGCGGATAAACACAATATCCCAGTCTCCAACTCCCACAACTGCCGGAAGCGGAATTCACGGATTCGAGTCGCTGGTTGACTTCTCGGAAAGAATGTCACCCCTTGGCAATGCCACGGCAGAGGAATGTGCCGATTACTGCATCGCCCTCTTCTCCGATCTTACCCGCAAGGTTACCATGCAGAATCTTTATCACGACGGCGGATTTTCAAGCATGGGAATGAGCCTCAAAGCCATCGAACAGTATAACAAGAGCTTTGAGGAATGTGACTGTGCAGACAAGTAAATAAGTATAAATACCTATTTTCCAGGCGGTTTGCATTATTGTGAACCGCTTTTTCTATATTTGGGAATACCTAAAACCTGTCGTATGATAAAACTTATCATTCTTATCATAGTGTACTTCACTTTTCCCATTCTTATAATTTACATGTGCAAACGTTGGACAATTCTGAAAAAACTTGGTTCAATAGTGTTGGCATATGCATTTGGTTTGCTCCTGGGAACATCAGGGATCCTTCCCTCAGGCAGCGAAGGCTATTATCTTGAACTTCGCGGAGCCACTGCCCTGCCAGATGCAAGATTGGAATCACTTCTTGCCTCGGGAACAATCACTGAGAATGATGTTTTTGTGAATTCCATAAGGAGAACCCAGGATCTGCTTACAACAATTGCAATACCACTGGCTTTTCCCCTGCTGTTATTTTCACTTAATATCAGGAAATGGATCAGATATGCAAAAACGGGCTTTGTAAGCATGATACTCGCCCTCATTTCAATAATTGTTATTATAGTCTCCGGATTCTTCATGTTCAGGGATATGGTTCCCGAGAGCTGGAAAGTTGCCGGCATGCTTATCGGGGTCTATACAGGAGGGACACCAAACATGGCTTCCCTCAGCTATGCACTCGATGTGGATCCAAGTCTTTTCCTTATTACAAACACTTATGATATCATAATCGGTGCAGTTACAATCTTTTTTTTCATTACGGCCGGTCCACGGGTTTTCAGGGCCATCCTTCCTCCTTTCAGGCATACCGGCGAAGTTACAGATACGGAAAAAGCTGTTGCCGAGGCACAGAGTTTTGATGATTTTTCGGGCCTGCTTAACAAGGAAAGATTGCTCCCCTTGCTGAAGGCACTTGGAATATCCGCGCTGATCTCCGTTGTTTCCGCCGGAACGGCAATGCTCCTGCCGAAAACAGCATTCCAGCCCGCAGCTATCCTGCTGATAACCTCCCTCGGTATCCTGGCTTCACTGATACCATCGATCAACAGGATTGAAAAAACATTCCAGCTTGGTATGTATTTCATCCTTGTGTTTTCCTTTGCCTTTGCATCGATGGCCGATCTGAAAACAATATTCAGCATTGGCTTTCTCGGACTGTTCGCTTATGTAATGTACGCCTATTTCGGCTCACTGCTTCTTCACCTCCTGCTGTCCAAAATTTTCCGGGTTAACGCAGATGATTATCTCATCACAACCACTGCCTTCATATATTCACCGCCGTTTGTGCCCGTAATCGCCGCTGCGCTGAAGAACAAGGATGTTATTGTTACCGGAATAACAGTAGGAGTTATCGGATGGATAATCGGTAATTACCTCGGGGTGGCCATGGGTTTTATGCTGAAAGGATTCTAGGGGGCACGCAATCCATAATACTGTCCTGCTGCCCCTGGTGAGGGATGTCCCAGGTTAAATGGTTTTTGTGATGTCAGGTGCATGCCCCGGGTGTTACTGTGCTGCCCGGGTTATTCAGTGAATAATTGCAACTGATGCTAAAACAGGTAATTCAATCCTATTGCAAATCCAATGTTCCCGTCCTGTGAGTTGAATGCCTTCCCGATATCGACTGCAATCACGAAATTCTGATTCATCACCGGCATTATGCTGATACCTGCACACTGATGGATCTTTTCCTGACCGGGCCTGAAGAAATCAGAGAAAGTGTAATCTGTCATTTTTGTGCTGAACGTGCTTTGAAGGTCGTCGGGCAAGGAGATTTCCTTCGTGATCATTCCGAGGTCATAGAACAGGTTCACACCAAGGTACCAATCTTGTTTCAGGAATTTGAAGTAGACCGGTTTCCAGCGGAGCTCAACATTGCCCAGCACAAATGCATCACCCACTATCCTGTTGTTTAGAATTCCCCTCATGGTGCTGGTCCCTCCCAATCCCTCGCTCGAATAGCCTGTCAGTCTGTAGGTAATAACCTGCGACTGGTAAAAGAAGGGGACTTTTCCGGAAAGCGTTGTCTGATATCCTAACCTCAGGGCAAGTGCCAGATCATTTTCCACAAGTGTAAAATATTGCCGGTGTGTTATATAGAATTTTGAGAATCCCCAGTCGTTTCCAAGGAATCCGGGCGATATTTCAATTCCCATTTCAGTCCATATACCTCTCATCGGATTCGGTCTGTTATCCCTGCTGTCCCACACCAGGCCTGCCTTTATGGTGTTAACCCAGCCGCCGTCAGCCTCATTTGCATTTATTATGCCGAGAGAATCTCGGTAAAGTTCAAAAAGTCCGGGCTCTTCTGAAAGCGGCGGAAGCTTTTTATCTTCTTTTTTCCCCTTATTGAGCTTATCAATATCCACCGAACCCACCCTGAAGTTGTTCAATGCAAACCCTGCACTCCACTTAAGATGATCGCCTGAAAGCTTCCCTACGAAGTCATTCTTGAAGCGGAACTGGTTCCTGCTGAAACGGTAAAACATGGCACTCCTGTAGGCGGATGATTCAGTATCCATCCAGTCTTTGTTAAATACCGACACATAGCCGTTGAAACCGTAAAAATGATTTGCCTGATCGGTCAGGTAACTGAGATCGCTCATCCATTCCACACCCGGGATAAGATGGTTTGTCTCGAACATAAACCTGTAAATGCCGCTGCCTTTGGTAAATCTGGAAACCTCGGTATAGGTATGATCATAATACTTCGGATACACGCTCGGATCACCATAATTGAAGAATTCAAAAAGAGCACCATACTGGAATCCGAGGTTCGAATCGAAAGTAACTGCCGGTAGGGCGCCCCCAAACTTCCAGCCGGTTTTAACTTTCTTCTCCTGGCCTGAAAGTGAAAATACAGTTAAAAGACAAAGCAACAGGGAAAAGATATTTTTCATGGTATACAGGTTTGGTTAACAGGGTTAAAGATAAAGAAAAATGAAAACCGCATGTATATCATATACAAACATGCAGAAATTTTATTTTACGCTCAGGCTCCCTGTACGGGGAGACTAGCAGCTGCCATTTCAATCAAATCATAACCCTGTTATGATGGAAATTCCGGATACTTTTTCAATATTTGCTAACTTGGGGAACTGATAAATGATTTTATATCAGCATGGCACTTCTGATCACAAATATCAAGGGTCTTGTCGGAGCCGGCGCCATTCAGCGCAGCCTGGTGGCAGGTAAGGAAATGTCGGAGCTGACCACAATTCCCGATGCTTACATATTTTGCAGGGACGGCCTGATAACTGATTTCGGACAGATGCGGGATATGGATCCTGCAGTTGCGGAAGAATCCGGACGTGAATTGATTACCATTGATGCTTCAGGAAAATTTGTTTTTCCTTCCTTTTGTGATTCCCATACTCATCTGGTTTACGCAGGGAGCCGTGAACAGGAGTTTGCCGACAGAATAAGAGGCTTATCATATGAGGAGATTGCCAGGCGTGGCGGCGGGATCCTCAATTCGGCAAGGTTGCTGCACGCCACTTCCGAAGATGAACTTTATGAACAATCGTCCGAAAGAATACGGGAGATCATACGACAGGGTACCGGAGCCGTGGAAATAAAAAGCGGCTATGGTTTGAATACAGAAGATGAGATAAAAATGCTGAAGGTAATCAGGAGATTAAGGGACGATTTTCCCATTGAGGTCCGATCCACCTTTCTCGGGGCTCATGCACTTCCGGATGAATTCAGGTCTGACAGGGAAGCTTACATAGATCTTGTAGTGAATGAAATGATCCCGATGGTCGCTTACGGGGAACTGGCCGATTACATCGATGTTTTCTGCGATACTGGTTTCTTCACGGTTGAGGAAACCGAAAGGATTCTTATGGCCGGGATAAAATACGGTATGATCCCGAAGATACATGCCAATGAGCTGGATTATTCCGGTGGTGTCCAGACAGGTGTCAGGTATGATGCCCTTTCTGTGGATCATCTCGAAAGGACGGGCGACGCTGAAATAGAAGCCCTTCTTGGTACGGGAACAATGCCCACGCTTCTTCCCGGATCGGCACTGTTCCTTGGTCTTCCTGATCCTCCCGCACGCAGGATGATCGATGCAGGGCTTCCGTTGGCACTTGCCTCTGATTTCAATCCCGGATCATCACCATCCGGCAATATGAAGCTTGTCATGTCCCTTGCCTGTATCAGATTAAAAATGACGCCCGAGGAAACGATCAATGCCGTTACCCTGAATTCTGCCTATGCCATGGGCCTCTCTGAAACGCATGGCTCGATAGCAATGGGAAAAGCAGCCAATATGTTTGTTACCAGGGAAATGCCTTCGTACGGATTCTTTCCTTACGCTTTCGGAAGCGATTTGATTGAGACGGTTATACTGAAAGGACAGATTATTCCATGAACCAGGGACCCTGGTGAACTTTCGGGAACCCCGGAATAAGTTCTTGTATTTCATGTGATCCGGAGTAATTGCAGACAATATTAACAGGCCAAATCAGATAATATCCTTAATAATGCGAATTAAGAGTTAAAAATTAAGTAAATGAAAGCTGCTGCGATTTTTCCAAAGACATGCACGAGCAAACCTTTGGTAGATCGCACTTTAGACGCCCTTTGAATATCTGTTTTCTCAATGAACCAGTTGAATAATGATTCAATAGGTTGTCTCACCCTTGATACAGTCCTGGAGTATAGATCATTAGCTGCTTTTCCCCATTGGTATGTTGTCTCCTGCTGGCCCTTTACGCCTTTAACCGGTGTTAATATTTCGGAATTACAAGTTCTTGCCATATACTTCAATAGTTCGGTATTCTGGTAAATCTTGTCACCATAAAAACTACGATTGGGTATGTCAGACCCGTTTTGCTTATGTACATTCAGATCATTCTCAGAAGCAGGTGTAATCACTATGCTTTCCGGGAAAGACAATTGATCCGGACGGTGAAAAGCCAGCGCATGTAGTTTTAAACCATAATAATACATGCTCTTTGTTGAACAATATCCTTTATCCGTAATCTCTTTGGCTACCGACGGAACTCGTTTCCCACTACAGATGATTATGGGTAAGGAATCCATCAGACTAGTACTGTAATCACAATCCCGTGGGCAATACCCCGACAATAGCGCCCCGGTGAGATTCTTAAATGCTTCACTTAAGCGGTTTAATCTCATTACAAATGCTTCGTAGGATGGCAAAAATGGGAACCAGGAACGAAGATAATCGCTTGCGTACTCATGTATTTGCTTTATCTTTAAACGTTGTTCAAGGTTCATTGCGTAGAGATAAATTGTCAAAACCTCCTGGTTGGTAAAATCAGGATTGCAGTTGTTACTGAAACGCTCACATGAGCTTCTTAGTTTTGAATCATATATATCACAGATATACATGTGGGTAGCGATTAACTTGAGATCTTTTACCTTGGGAATCATAATTATGATATTTTTTGGAATTATATCATAATATATTGATTCCCAAGGTTTTGATCAGATATTATACACTTAATTTATTGACAATCTGTATTTTATATGTTAATAACTTATTCTAAGTCAACTCTTAATTCGCATTAATAATTAACTCCGCATTACTAAATACAAATAATAACATGCATGAAAACAATTCAATTCCGGTAATGAACAGCACCAGACTGTTTCCGGCAGCAAAATTAAACCGGATTAAACGGATATGCCTGCTGTTTTTTTGCATCGCCTTTATGATGAGTTGCATTTCTAACAATTCCTCAGTAAGACGCCGGGATAAAATTGCGGAAAAAACGCGTACGGAAGTCATTGCGTTTGTAGAAAAGTATCTGCAGAACCGTTTGAGAGATTCCAGGATTTTTGTTGATGATGCCGATGGCTTGACAACCATAACCAATGATATCTCAGGTTATAAGATTGATCATTCCCGGATAGTGACAGGAAAGATCGACGAGGGTGAATTTTTGGATGCTATTGTTCCGGTTTATACTCTCCGGGGGCAGACAGTCATGGGATACTCACATCTCCTGGTGATTAATTCATCAGGATCATTTGCCGTGGTAAAGATCATGAATGATATTTTCAGGATCCACGGAATAAGTGACGGTCATGTCATTGCCGAGGTATCCACAGTTGATCCTGACTCACCGGGCTTTGGCTGCAATGAATGCAAGGAAGTTATCAAACTGACCTACAGGGATGGAAACCTCATAAGGGAAGAATAAGAAAGGTGAAGGTATCCCTTTTTTCAGGCTTTCAGCAAGTCCGATAACCAGGTAAACAAATATCATAACAGAAGCACTGCGAATATCGTGCTCCGGGTACAAACCTGTAAATGTCCATGCCGCTCCCTGTTTTTGAAGCGGCGACCGGCGTTGCACAGCTGGCAAAAAGCAGGACCTATTGAGTTATCAGCACTCTTTTCCTCATGTTGCTTTCATGCATGAGTAGCAGAAGAAAGTGAAATTAACCTGAAAAGGAAGGGTGTCCCATTGAGACACCCTTTTTCAATTCAGTCAATTGCTACTGGTAATCGGGATTCTGGACAAGTACGCCCGGCTGCAGGTCGATCTGGGTCTGCGGCACAGGCATGAATTTATCCTTGTTACTGAAATTTGCACCCCTCATGAATTCCCTGATTCTGAGGTCACCGGCGGCGAATGCATTAAGTGTGGCGGCCATGTCGACCCTCATTCCGGCGGGAAGATCGTCCCAGCGTCTCAGGTCAAAGAAACGACGTCCTTCCGTTGCAAACTCAAGCCTTTGTTCCCACTGGACAGCCCTCATAGCTTCTTCCTTGCTGGTAAACGGATGATAGAGACCAATTTTATAATTGGCGGCAGGCTGCGACCAGTCAATCGTTGAGTTGGAGACCATGTAATCAGCATCGGTAGTATTAGGACCCCACGGATAAACGTTTGCAGGCAGCACATCGATCAGCACTTTTCCCATAACAACCTTCTTCCCTGCCCTTTCGCGGATCATGTTAACATATGTAGTTGCTGTAACGAGGTCGCCCTCGTATGCGGCAACCTCGGCCCTCCACAGCAGAATGTGGCTGTAACGGATATACCTGAAGTTATTGGCATTCACACCTGTTTGCCACCCCGTAGTGGTGGACAACGAGTACAGTTCCTTCTTGTTGAAGAAAGGCTTCAGGGCAGGAAGATAAGGACCGCCATCCGATTGCTTGCGAATCCAGTTGCTCCCACGGTTGATACCCCAGTCTTTGCAGGGAATCCCCCTGCGGCCAACAGTGAAATCAAGACGCGGGTCGACCGGATCGGTGGCAATGGTAAAAGCCTGGTCGGAAGGAATTCCGGCATCATTCTTCAGGTCAGTGTTATTAAAGGTATCGAACAGCGGTAATCCGTCTGCATCCACTTTAAATGCATTTACAAGATTTTGCGAAGGCTGGTGGAAACCGCAGCAGAAACCGATATCACCTCCGTGAGGGAAGTTGAGGCCAATACCCATTTCAGCGTTAAGCGATTCGCTGACGTCATTGACGCATGCCTGGATTTCAAATACAGACTCCTTATTATTCTCGGTGGCAATTTCAAAATTGTCGATAAAATACGGCATCAAATCGTATTTATTACTGTGGATAATATTATCGAGAAGCGGTTTTGCATCGCTGTACCTGAGTTCCTGGAGATAAGCCCTGGCAGCAATCGCCATTGCTGCATACCTGGTCGGACGTCCAGGGTCAGCCTGACTTTCGGGAAGATTTTCCCAGGCATACTTCATGTCGCTCACTATATGCTCCAGAACGGCACCCTTTTCATTCTTGTTTGAAACCAGCTTTGGGTCGGGTGTATCCTCAAGCAAAATAGGAATATAATCTCCAAAAACCAGCCAGGCCTCAAAATTGTAAAAACCCCTGAGGAATCTTGTTTCAGCCCTGAAGCGGGTAGCCACGTCAGCGGTGATCTCGCCTGCTTCCTCGGTTTTTTTGATCACGTTCAGGGTTTTATTTGCACGGTCAACTCCCATTCCTATGCAAAGCCGCCACTTTTCGGCCGGATACTGGTTGGTGGTTGTAACTTCCCAGCGTTCAATCTCGTTCACCGGCACCTGGTCGGTAAGTTCAGAACCTTTATAGGCATCGTCTGATGCTGCTGACCCATAGGTCCAGTTTTGAATGGACGCTCCCCAGGAAATATACCACAAGGCTGAGCCGCTAATCAGGGCATAAGTCCCGGTCAGCAATGCATCAATGCCTTTCTCATTATAGAAGACATTTTCTGATGTTTTGCCCTGAGGGGTTTTTTCAAGGAATGCCTCCGAGCAGGAAGAGATGATTGCTATAATAACCAGGACACTTAAAAATATCGATAGTTTTTTCATATTTCCAGTTGTTTTAATTTTCAATTATGATATCTCACAAACCCAGGTTTATGCCAAACATTATCTGGCGTGGTGTCGGCCATGCACCCTGGTCGAGTCCCATATATGATCCGGATGAGTCCAGTTCAGGATCAAGCCCCTCATACTTCGTCAGGGTGAACAGGTTAGTTACCTGTGCATAAATGCTTAAACTTTTTGCCTGAATTTTGTTAACCAGCTTCGTCGGTAATGAATAGCCGATCCGGAGGGTTTTGAATCTCAGGAATGAAGCATCTTGTACAAACGCGGTTGAAGGCTGCTGGGAAATATCGTTCTGGTCAAGCATCGGGAGCTTGGCCTTGGCATTGTCACGCAGGTACGGGCTGCCCCAGGACTCATACAAAGCCTTGTGGCTCAATCCACCGTTGAACATTCCATAATCGATCCAGCGGGTTACATAATTGACCATATCGTTCCCATAGCTTCCATAGAAAAACATATTCAGACTTAGCGGACCATAGGCAAGGTCGATGTTCAGGCCTCCTGTAAGGTCGGGATGCGGGTTTCCGATGTAAACCATGTCATTGGGATCAATGATCCCGTCAGCTTCATCAGGCACACCATCACCGTTCGAATCGATTGTAAGCTGGTTTTAAAACTTGAAATGCCCTGCCTTATTGTAGGGATTGGAACCATACGGGGCATAACTGCTGGCTTCTGCATCGGTCTGGAATATCCCTTCAACTTCATACCCGTAAAACTGGGGAAATGCAGTTCCGACAGCAGCCCGGGTGTAATTAATCTGACGCAGCCCTCCTGAAATAATTTCTTCGTTCACCTCATCAGAAAGTTTCATGATCTTATTGGTATAACGGGAAAGGGTTGCCCTGATGTTGTACGAAAATTTTCCGTTCATTGCTGAATTTTTATAGCCCAGCTCAAGGTCAAACCCCTTGTTTCGCATTTGACCGATATTCACAAATGGGGGATCAGCAAGTCCCATTACTTCCGGAATCTTGAGTTGGTAAAGCATGTCTTTTGTATCTCTCTGCCAAACATCGAAAGATAAGCTCAACTTGTTTTTAAGAATTATGGCATCTATACCGGCGTTGATTGTCTGGGTGGTTTCCCATCCCACGTTCGGGTTGCCGAGTGTTGAAGGCATAAAACCGCTTATGGCAGATGTATTTGAGCCGTCAAGCGGGTAGGCTGCAAGGTACTTGTCAGTTGCGTAAGTAGAATATGCATTGTAATTGCCTATCCTGTCATTCCCGGAAAGACCCCACCCTGTTCTTAACTTCAGAAAGTCGAGCCATTCACGTGTACCGGCCATAAAGCCCTCTTCGGATATTGACCATGCAAGAGAAGCAGCCGGGAAATTCCCGTAGCGGTGTTCCGGGCCGAAGCGTGAAGAGCCGTCGCGGCGGAAAGTAGCTTCGAGAAAATACTTGCCCCGGAGATCATAATTGAGACGCCCGAAATAAGAAAAAAGCGACCACGATGAAGCATTGCCATAATTATCCTTATTTATTTCTCCTGCATCGATTTGCATGTAAGTTGGATCTTCGGAGAAAAACTGGCTCCTGCTGGCTCCTGTCCATTTATCATAGCTGTCGATTGCTTCGGTCCCTACAACGACATTGACCCTGTGAATATCGGCAAATGTTCCTGTGTAGTTAATTGTGTTCGTCCAGTTCCACTGCAGGGCATGTGAGCCTTCCAGCCATGCGCCGTTAACCTTGTTGGCCTCGGAATGTTCGAAATTGGGGATCGTGTAACCGTTAAAATTCCACTGTCCGAAATTATACCCGAGCAGACTCTTTGCGGTGAGCCCTTTCAGAAAAGTTACTTCACCGTAGAAATTACCAAGGGCCCTGGCCCATGTGCCCTCATTATTCCTTGCCCTGAAAAGCTGGGCAACGGGGTTTCCGAAGTTCCCCAGCTCCGAGGCCCTTGAACCTGCAAAGTTGCCGCCAATGTCGTACACAGGGCAGATCGGCTGTGCGCGGTAAGCCTGGGATACAGCTGTTCCCTCGCCGTTATTGCCGAAATCGCCGTGCTGGGTAATGTAAACGGCCTGAAGCGACTGACCTACCTTGAACCAGTCATTGAATTTAGCGTCGGAATTCATTCGGAATGTCCACCTTTTAAAATTGGTATGGATCAGTGTTCCGTTCTCATCCAGGTAGTTGCCGGAAAAAGAATAGCTGGCATTCTGGCCCCCTCCCCTGATTGCCATGTCATATTCCTGGACAAAACCTGATCGGTAAATCTCGTCATACCAGTTGGTCCCTTTTTTATTTGCCTTCGTTATCGGGTAATCATGGTAGTCGTAAAGGTCGGGGTTAATAGCGGGATCTCCTTCCATTTTTCCGGCCGGCCAGATATAATCAGGGATCCTGGGAGTAGCACCATTCCCGTACTGGGCATGTGCTTTGGTAATTTCGTTATTCTTCCTCATAAGCCAAACTGCATCGGCATACTCCTGTGTGTTGAGCATATCGTAACGGTTTATTGCCTTAGTGGATCCCGTCCGTACGTTGAATTCAAAATTCGGCTGTTCGTTGAAACGTCCTCTTTTTGTTGTAATAATGATAACTCCGTTGGCTCCCCTCGATCCATAGATTGCAGCCGAAGCAGCGTCCTTAAGGATGGATATGGATTCAATGTCGGTAGCACTGAGGTTATTACCCGGTTCGGTAGGCACTCCGTCAATGATGTACAACGGATCCGGGTCATTTATGGTTCCGATCCCGCGGATACGGATGGTTGCTTCACCGCCCGGAACATTTGAGGAAGTAATTGTTACGCCTGATGCCTGACCCTGAAGGCGGCTGACTGCAGACGGAGCAGTGGAAACCGTCAGCTGATCAGACGATACGGTTGACACTGAACCGGAAAGGTTTTTCCTTGCCTGCGTAGTGTAACCAACAACAACTATTTCATCAAGTGATGAAACCACCTCTTCGAGGCTTACATTGATCGTTTTCTGGTTACCGACGACAATTTCCTGTGTTGAATATCCGACGAAGGAAAAAGTAAGAACGGAGGCTGAAGAGGCAACTGTCAGCATAAACCTGCCATCGGTAGCTGTTATTGTACCATTGACAGTCCCTTTTTCAACAACGTTTACTCCCGCGAGAGGTGCGCCTTCAATATCAGTGACCACACCTGTAACAGTTATGGCCTGCAGGTTGTCTGACGGGATGGCCGCGGCATTAGCGCCTGATAGAAGGATCGTCCCGGACATTAGAATCATTGTCAGTAGTTTTACGCCCTTCCTGAAGAATTCCAGGCCAATGGGCGTTGCTGCAGATAGAAGTTTCTTTGTCATAAGGTTAGTAGATGAGTGTTTAATTAGAATTTTAGGGAAATTTGTTAAAAACCAGGCAAGATCACTTTTAATTAACTGAGATCCTGTTGGTTAAAAGTCAGTCTCAACGGGTAATCTGTGCCCGTTGCTCATTTAGATAGGATGTGATGATTTCATGATTTTAAATTTAGGTTAGCTTTTAGAAATATGAAGCGCTAATAAAATAACGCCGATGGAATTACCAGAATTAGCCACGAGCCGGCGGGCCGTGATATAAACAATACCCGATGATATTGAGATTACCGGAATATATTCCGATACCGGACAGCGCTTTGAAAATAGATATGACGCCCAGAATTTTACAAACAGGGAATAACTCTTCCACGTCAGGTTTTATTAAAAAAATACCCGACCCTAAAGCTAATTTGCTTTCCGGAATTCGAATTACAATCTTCTGTGTCCTGAAGATCGACATTTGATTTCATTAAGGTTTGACCGAGATTCTAAAACCAGCAAAAGTAAGCCGCTTATCTGCGATCAACGCATCTTAAAAATCCGAACCGACAAACACATCTGAAAAACAAGCCTGAATCGTGATTATATTTCCAAACCATGGTCTTAGGACAACCAAATATAAAAAAAAATTCCTGCAAATCCAACATTATGAAAATATTTTACATACAGATTTACATGTTATGATGGCCATTCAGCACAAGATTCCCGGCTCCCGTTATCTCAAACCCCGATTAAACCATCGGGAAAAATCAATTAATTCAGTCAGAACTTCAATGGATCTACACTGTAAGGACGACCTGACATGTAGTATATTCCTCCGGGACCGGAGTTATTACCTAAATTCCGGGCTTATTATTATTAACACATAAATTTCTTCATTCATGCCAGATATCCTCCGGCACAGCAGTCAATTCACCGGCTGAGGAATCCTTTGTCAGACACTCAGATGCATGTCATTCTGTCTCCTGTCAGCAAATACATTTATTTTCAGGCTGCGGATCTGTGTCCGGAGTTGATATGAAAATCAATGATAGTCCAATTTAATCAGCCGTAACGGGTATGGAGGAAATGGCATTAAACTGCATGCCCATGTTATGGAAAAGGTATTTAGGATTATATAAGCTGGCTCAGTGATAGGCATCTCACTGAGTCAGGAATTAGTTCCGGCCTGGACAGATATGGTTACCTCCCCTTTTAAATTCAGGAATATTATTAATATCTTTACTCAGCATCATTACTGTTACAATTTTGCATTAGACTGTTAACATATTAACACTCAATATATTAATCAATATAGCAAATTGTTTTGTTCTATAAATTCCTATCTGACCTTCAATATTCTGGTAAATCATAATACTTTAATAACAGTATGAATAATAAACCTGCTCTTTACGGGGGAATCAAAACAGTTGAGAAATCATTCCCATGGCCCATATATGACGAGTCTGATATTGAAGCGGTAGCCGGAGTTGTACGGAGCGGCGAATGGGGCAACCCCGACTGCGGTGATATTGTCAGGGATTTCGAGGACAGGTTTGCTGAATTCTGCGGTACCAGGTATGCTCTCAGCTGTGTCAACGGCTCGGTGGCCCTGCGTCTTGCCCTGATCGCCTGTGGTGTGAGGCCCGGCGACGAGGTGATCATCACTCCGTATACTTTTATTGCAACCGCCTCCATTGTGCTTGAAGCAAACTGCATCCCGGTATTTGCCGATATCGATCCGGGAACCTACAATATTAACCCTGATGAGGTAGAGAAGGCGGTTACAAAGCGTACCAGGGCAATTATTCCGGTACATTTTTCCGGACAGGCCTGCGATATGGACAGGATCATGGAAATTGCCGGACGGTTTGACCTCAGGGTCATCGAGGATGCATGCCATGGACACGGAGCCGAATATAAGGGTAAAAAACTCGGAAGTATCGGCGATGCCGGCTGCTTCAGTTTCCAGTCATCAAAAAACCTGACCTCCGGCGAAGGAGGCATGATCACAACCAATGACGGCGAACTGTCGGCCATGATGGATTCACTCCGCAATGTGGGGCGGGTCAAGGGAGGAGAATGGTATGAGCATCATTACCTTGGATGCAATTACAGGATAACACAGATTCAGTCGGCACTTCTGCTGAACCAGATGAAACGGCTTGATCACCAGACAAAGCTCCGGCATGAAAACGGCACCTACCTCAATTCGCTGCTGGAAGAGATTGACGGCATCACGCCGCTTGACAGGGGGGTCGGGGAAACCCTGCACAGCTATCATCTCTACATTTTCAAGTATGACAAGTCAAAATTCAGCAATCTTTCCAAAAAAGATTTTGCGGAAATGCTTGCTGCCGAAGGCGTCCCCTGTTTCATGGGATATCCGCAGCCCCTGTATAAACAGCCTTTGTTCCGGGAAAAAAACTTCATGTGCTATGCGATCCCCGGAAATGTTGATTATTCAAAGGTACATTGCCCTGTAGCAGAGAGGGCATGCAATGAAGAGGCTGTTTGGATATTTCAGAATGCAATGCTGGGAACGAGACATGATATGGAGCTTTTTGCAGAAGCCATACTTAAGATACAGAAATATGTAAACTCCAGGTAAATTTCCGGTCATATTCAATCATACAATTAACGGAGAAAACGGTTTTCAGAAAAAGCAGGACGAAAATGAACATTTACAAGGAATCCTCAAGATGGCTGTTTACTGTTCTCAGGACAGTTACAGGCTGGCATTTTCTGTATGAAGGCATTGCCAAGGCTTTTAATCCGGGATGGTCGTCAACCTCGTACCTGATGGAGTCGAAATGGCTTTTTTCGGGATTCTTCCATTGGATAACCGGAAACGGGACAGCCCTTGGCATTGTTGATTTTCTAAATATCTGGGGACTGATCGCTATCGGTGCCTGTCTTTTCCTGGGCTTATTTACCCGGATCTCAGCCATAGCCGGCACATTCCTCCTGCTGCTTTATTACATAGCCAATCCGCCGTTCATGCCATCCTCGTATCCGTCAACCAGCCATTTCTACATCATTAACTACAATCTGCTCGAGGCCGTGGTACTCATTGTCATTGCAGCGTTTCCGGCAAATTATCTTTACAGCGTTCAGCGATGGATACTTCTCACTCATTCCGAAAGGAAAGATGCCAAATTCCCTCCAAAGGACAATCACGAAATTATTGAATCACATGATACCAGCCGGCGCGAGCTGATAAAAAATCTGGCTGTCATCCCTATTTTCGGGGCCGCTTTTTTCGGGATGGCAAAAAAGAGGGGATGGTTCAGCTTTGAGGAAGACAATCTTGCCAGGAAAAGCGACGCCGTAAGCGGTGCTTCACTGGTCCTCGGGAGGGATTATTCAATCAGGGAGCTCAGGGGGCAGGTACCGCAGGGCAGGATCAGGGACGTTCCCTTAAGCAGGATCATTATCGGAGGCAACCTAATAAGCGGGTTTGCACATTCACGTGATCTGATTTATGTATCGACCTGGCTCAAAAAGTACTTCACGGATGAAAAGGTCATCGAAACATTATGGTTATGTGAGGCCTGTGGAATTAATACCGCCATTCTCAGGTGCGACGAGAACACTATCCGGATACTTGAGAAGTACTGGCAGCGGGGTGGCAGGGTAAAATGGCTGGCTCAGACATATCCTGATAATGATGATCTGTCAAATATTAAAACTGCAATTGATCACGGAGCCATCGGGGCGTTTATACACGGCGGCATAGCCGACAAGATCATATCGGGGAACAGGATAGATCATATCCGCAAGCCCATTGAATATATTCAAAGCCGGGGGCTGATTGCGGGAACGGCGGCGCATTCGCTCATGGTTCCCAAAGCCTGCGTGGAGAACGATATCAAACCCGATTTCTTCATGAAAACCTACCATCATCACAATTACTGGTCGGTCACGCCGGTCGATCCCTCCAGCCATGAACTACCCGTTGACGGGGATGATCATAACATGGCCCATGACAACATATGGTGCATGTCAGACAAGCTGACTGCCGGGTTCTTCAGGGATCAGGAAATCCCCTGGATCGCATACAAGGTCCTGGCTGCAGGGGCAATAAAGCCTGAAGACGGCATTCGTTATGCCTTTGAGGGCGGGGCTGATTTTGTCTGCCTCGGAATGTTTGATTTCCAGGTTATTGAAAATGCGAATATAGCTTTCGATATATTCAGTTCAAAGATCAGCCGCGACCGGCCATGGTATTCCTGAAAACCCGGAAACCTCCGGACCGGGAAAGCGCTATTTCCCCAGCCACCTGGAAAGAAAACGGATACCGCTATCAATTATGGCTTCATGGCCCCCTTCATGCAGGTCAAGTTCGATTCTGTCGCCTGAACTGAGCTTTTCATAATGAGTCCTGGCAACTTCAAACTCAGTAACCACCTGGGGCCAGTATGCTATACCGTCTTTTTTGCCATGCTGTATCAGCAGGGGCCTTGGGCAGATCAGTGAAACCACGTCGTGATCGGTAAACTCGGTCAGCCATGAGGTGAAGAAGGCATGTTCTTCGGGAGTTTCAAGAAAGCAGGAATAGCGGTCGTCGGGAATTGCCATCTTGTTCCTGCGATGGTTGAACCATGCGGATACGACGCCTGCCTTTATCCTTGGTTCCAGGGGCATCCAGAACATCGTGGCCATGCCTCCCAGCGACAGGCCCCACATACCTATCCTGTCCTGATCAATGCGCGGGTCGTCCATCACTGCATCAAGCAGATGCTGCACCCTGACCAGCTCAATACCCGGAAGGCTGACATCCGCCAACCTGCACAACCGCTCTATCCTGTTTCTCCGTTCGTAGGAGCGGAGATTCATCGGAACGAGAACGGCAAACCCGTTATCCAGAAGTGCTTTTGCATAGGCATGATAGTTGCCGTCCCTGAAAGTTGTTTCGGGGCTGCTGGCAATGCCGTGCTGAACAATTATCAGCGGGACTTTCCCAATTGAGCCTTTCGACGGAAAGGCAAGGATGGCCTGGGCCGTCAGCGAGCCGAGAGGAAGCTCTATCCATTCGGCGGTAACACCTTCGATGTTATATGGCTCTTTATGCAGCGGAGCGGTCTTTACCAGGACGGGTGGTTTAATAACTGCCGATCTCCATCTCGACCGGTTGGGTTCGACGCTTCTGAGAAAGGCATCAACCGAAGAATAATCCCGGTTCCACAATAATTCAGATCGCTTATCGTATTGATCAACAAGATAATCGACAAGAAAGTCTTCCAGCTGCCTGGCATACGAATCGGTCCTGGCAAGTTCAGTTTCATCGACTGATCTCACGGTGGTCTGGCATAATCCGTAGCCGCCTGCCGATATAAAAACAGCCGCAAGAAGAGTAAGAAATTTTTCCCGGAATGCTTTCATCTTTTCAAAGGGTATAGGGTTTCCTGTATTCATAGGCAAGCAATGTGTTTGCCTTGTCGCTGTTGAGGAACTTTTCAGAAACGGCATCCCATCTGAGCTTTTCATTGGTAAGCATGGCAATTGTAGCCAGATGGGCGAGACTCGTTGAACGATGGCCCTCTTCCAGGGTGCAGAACGGCGTTTTTCCCGTTTTTATGCAATCAAGGAAATTACGGGCCAGGTTTGTTGTACTGTCGCTGGATCTGCCGTCGTTGAGTAAACGGGGATTTTCCGTGGCAAGGTCCACCGATTCAGCATCAGTAAGAGTTTCCCATGACTGGAACTGACCCGGACGGGTGGGGACAATACGGTAGTCATTCTCTCCTGTCAGAAGGGTGGCTTTTGTTCCCCGCATCTCAATGAATCCGTATGGGATAAAACTTCCCGAACTCGTTTCAATGATGTTGATTGAAACAATAGCTCCCGAAGCAAATTCGAATGTTGCCTGCATAGTGTCGGGAATTGTGCGGTCGTCATCGACCGCATACTTTCCTCCGCCTGCACTTATCCATACAGGTGCCGTTTCACCAAGCATCCATCTTATCAGATCGAGGTAATGAACGCCGTTATTTGATATCTGGTTGGCATAATCTTCCCACCATCTGAACATATAGGGTGCAATATTGTACTGGTAGGGCCTGTAGGCCCTTGGGCCGAGCCATGCATCCCAGTTGAGGTCACCAGGCGGAGTTTCCGGTTTGAATCTGCCAATGCCGGAGGGATACATATTGCTTACATGGCAGGCACTTGCGAAAGTAACCTTTCCGATCCTGCCCGCGGGGATCTCACCGGCGAGTTTCATGAAAGTCGAAGAGGCTCTCCTGTTGAGGCCAACGGTGACTATCTTGCCCGATGCGGCTGCGGCCTTAACCATGGCACGGCCCTCAGAAATCGTCTTTGAAACCGGTTTCTCAACATACACATGCTTCTCAGCCTGAAGTGAATGGATGGTCTGCAGCGCGTGCCAGTGATCGGGTGTTGCTATGACCACAGCGTCGATATCCCTGTTTTCAAGCATTTTCCTGTAATCGGAATATCTTCCGACTTTACCTGTGAAGGCCTCTCCCATCTTCGGGATCTGCTGCGGACGTGTGCTGATATAGCGGGGATCAACCTTGTCGTACTGACGGGTTATGTAAGGCTCATAAACGTCGCACAAAGCAGCGGTTTCGCAGTCAGGCATTGTCATAAAGGTGTGGAGCAGCTGGGTTCCGCGGTTCCCGGTTCCCATGAACCCCACCCTGATCTTTTCATTCGAGCCAATTATTCTTGAATAACTGTCGGCATCTATCCCGTTCAGGCCCAGAACGAGCCCTGCGGCTCCGGCTCCGGTCCGCGCAAGAAACTCGCGCCTCGTCGGATTAATTGCTTTTTTTTTCATGGTCAGGTGATTTTTATTTTGCAATATCGATGTTCCGGTTCTGTATTATCACTCCGGTATCCGGAGCTATATTTCCTTAATCTTGTATTTGTTGATAAGTCTGGGCTTTGGTCTGTTGACCGAGATTCGTATCGTATCGAAGACATTTTTTGCAGTTGTTATTCCATCGCCGACAGGTTCGATGAATACTGTATCACTGCTCCACACCGACTGGGCATAAAGTCCGGGATTGTATTCCGATCTTTCAACAGAAAGAATATCGGCCCTGTACAACAGGGCAGGCTGCCCATCCTTGAATTCATCCTCCTGGTAGGAACGGGAATCGATCTCCGGGTAAGCATCATTGAAATCACCGGCAAGATTCATTTCAATCCAGCAGATCCATTCTGATTCCGGCGGAACTTCCACACGTATTGTAAAATAATCAGCCTTCGGAGTAGCACCGGAAATAACCAGGTCAGAGGCTCCAAGGTTTCCCGACTGGCCCGGTGTTTTTCCGTTTTTCCTAAACAATTCTGACCAGTAAGGCAGAGCATTCGGCACATTTGCCTTGCCTTCCCAGTCGCCGGCGGCAACCCTGTGAGTAACAAATACCGTTTTAAGGTCCCTGCTTACCGGGTCTTCAAGCCATATCGCAAATTGCGGAGGCTCTGCAAAGGTTGAAAGATGGATCAGTTCCCTGTTCTGATGGATGTCAATCCTTATCTCGGTACGCCCCAGGGTTTTTGCCACAGCTATGGCAGCAAGAATCGCAATCAGTATCACTGAAGCTGTGAATAGTTTCACAATTCTTTTCATTATTTTTTTATTAATAGTCATATTTTTATCAGACAATTTCCGGAATTTCATATTTCGGCCTGTAATGACCTTCTGATATGATATTTGCTTCTTCCTCGTTCATAACTTTTTCATTCACACTGTCGAAAAACAGCTGTTTTTTGCCCAACCTGTATGAAATATTTGCCAGATGAACAAGAGTAGCGCTCAAATGGCCCTGTTCAATGTTCGAGTTTGGCACTTTTCTGGTTCTGATACAATTAATAAAATCCTGCTGGTGGACCTCATCAGGAAAATAGCCATATTCCTGTGCAATTATCTCCGAGTTTTTTCCAAGCACCTGCCAGCCAGCCCCGTGCCGTCCGAGATACATCATGCCCTCTGTTCCGTATATTTCCATTCTGTCGCTGTTAAAGGGCCAGTTTGGGAACAGGTTTCCAAAACGGATCTCAGGTGATGCCTTTGACAGGTATTCGCCATAGATGGAAGCTTCAACAGTCACGGGAATACCTCCGAAATCATAAGTAATGGTCTGGTTATCCGGAATTTCCCTGTTGTCATCATAAAGCACCCTGCCGCCGGCGCAATAGACTGAAGCGGGATGGCCCGGATCGCCGATGACCATTCTGGCCAGGTCAATCACATGGCAGCAGTCGGCCAACGGCAGGCCGCATGAATATGCCCAGAATTCGTTGTAACCCTTATGACGGCTCACATTATACGGAACCAGCGGTGCCGGACCGAGCCATTGATCCCAGTCGAGACCCTCAGGCACCGGCGAGTCTTCCTTGTAAAGCCACGGTTTATTTCCCGGGAGCATGCAATAAGCTTTTATCAGTGCGATCTTTCCAAGCTTTCCGCTCAAAATATAATCCCTGGCCGAGAAGTTGTACGGGGCGCTACGGTTCTGAAAACCGCATTGAATGATACGTCCGTATCTTTTCGCTGCCTCGATCATTTTCCTTCCTTCAGGGATGGTTAGCGAAATATTTTTCTCAACATAAACATCCTTTCCTGCCTGGCATGCACGCACCGTTGCCAGTGCATGCCAGTGTTCCGGGGTGCAGATCACAACTGCATCTACGTCTTTATCATCAAATGAGAACCGCATGTCGTTGATACGTTCAGGCCTGACCTTCTGCTGTTTTTCAAGTTCGTCGATTGCCCTGCCCCCTCTTTCCTGATCGACATCGCAAACGTATTTTACTTCAACGCCCGGCAGGCACTTCTGCATGCTGAGGATAACCTGGGTTCCCCGCCCGCCGGCACCAATCAGCGCCAGGATCACCTTGTCATTTGCACTTGCCATTTTACACTGGTTTTTAATATTTATTCATTACACATCTTATTCATATCCTGCTCCATCAAACCCGTACTGATTCATACCTTTTCCGGAATCATATAATTCCCCCTGCAGATATCCTTCAACAGCTTGTTTGCCTCTTCGTTGCCAACAAATCTTTCCTTTTCACCGTCAAAAACGAGCTGCCTGTTGCCTGTCCTGCATGCAATATTTGCAAGATGCACAAGTACGGCGCTCTTATGCGCATTGTCAATCGGGCTGTTGGGCCGCTTCCGGTTTCTGACCGACTCAATGAAATTTACCTGATGTTCCCTGTCGGAATGAATACCGCCCGACTGGGCATCAACTTTCTCACCGGGTCCGTAAACCTGCCATCCCCCGCCCTGTCGTCCGAGAAACATCATTCCAAGGGTGCCGTATATCTCAATCCTGTCAGCATTGGTTTCCCACGCGGGAAAACGTCCCGGATCCATCCGTATTTCCTCTGGTGTTTTAGACATATAATTGGTTACATTGCCGCTGTCGCAGGTAACCGTGAACTTTTCAAAATCGTAAGTGACCGATTGCAGTTCTGGTGTCGGTTGTTCAGACTCCCAGACATGATTTCTTCCCTGTCCGTATACAGACACGGGGTGGCCCGGATCGCCCATTACCATCCTTACCAGGTCGAGCTGATGGCTAGCATCATCGAGAATACCCGGACAGTAATCATAGTAATAGAGCCATCCGCTTATTTTATCAGGGGTGAATGCCCGATAAGGTGCTGGTCCCAGCCAGGCATCCCAATCGAGCGTGGCAGGAACTGCAGCTTCGGGCTGAGGCACCCATTTTTTCCCGTTGAGCAGATTATAAATCCTTATATGGACAACCTGTCCGAGTTTTCCGCTTGCAATATAGTCCCTGGCTGCAAAATTATATGAGCCGCTTCTGTTCTGGTAACCTACCTGGACAATCCGCCTGTACTTCCGCGCTGCTTCCATCATTTTCCGGCCTTCCCAGACAGAATGGCTCGGGCATTTTTCCACATATACATCCTTTCCGGCCTGACAGGCCCACACCGTCGCCAGGGCGTGCCAGTGATCAGGGGTTGATATCCAGACGGCATTCACATCCCTGTCGTCGAAAACCTCTTTCATATACCTTGTGACGCCCGGCTTATATCCAAGCTCTTTTTCAATAGCGTCAGCCGTCCGGGCTGAATTAAGATCGTTCACATCGCAGACGGTTTTGACCGAAACGTTTTCATTTCCCCGGCAACAACTTATTATTGTCTGCCGCCCTCTCGATCCTGCTCCGATGAGCGCAAGTACGATCCTTTCATTCGGGCTCTTGCAGGAAGGAACAAGGATGCCGGATGCACCGGCTATTATACCTGCCGAGCCTGCCATTGATTTTTCAAGGAATTCACGTCTTTTCATCTCTTTAGGCATTAATCAGATTATACAAAAAGCAGATCAGTATTTTTCAACTTTAAATAAATCATTTCAGCAACCGGTCACTCATGGTGATTACGGTTACCTGCAATCTGGGATTGATTCCTGACGGGCCCCTGCATGAAAAAGCAATTTCATTTTCACCGGCTTTCATTACAGGTATGCTGCCCTCAATTTCAACATCCCTGATAAATTCTCCTTTTGATCCGCAGAGCCTGCAATCATCCCGGCTATTAAATTCCGGATACATTCCCGGTTTCATTTCAGTAATAAAAGAAATCTTCTCCCCGTCAGCCATGATCTCAGGATTACTGATAGTGGCAGGAACAAGGGGCAATGCCCTGATTGTTCCCGGCATACATCTGGTTTCCTTGTCTGACCGGCATTCCTGAAAAATCATAACGGCCGACAGCAATATAATGAATAATCCCCCTGAGGAAAGTCGTTTTTCCTGTACAGTGATATTTTGTATAATCGAATTCAATTTTTCAATAAAGTTCAAGTATCGTTCCCGCGATATGCCTGGTGCCGTTATTCCTGTTGAAATAGTATGTGACGAGGATATGCCTTTTATCAATCATAACCGGCCATGAATATCCCAGATCGGCACTGCCTCCGTCGTCGCGCAGGATTATTTCCGAAGCGGACTCAAAATCAGTGCATTCCGGATTCAATATCCTGGCTCGGATTCCATATGGCGGATGCCTGTAGCCATAGGTAAGCAGTACTCTTCTGTCAGGAAGCTGAAGGGCATTCAGCGGATGTCTCTGGAATCCCATTTTTTGATATGGCCCGAATGTTCTGCCGCCGTCCTTTGATCTTGCAATACAGGCCTGATCATCCATGTCGGCTGTCCGCAGGAATGCAACGATGTCACCTCCGGGAGTCTCATAAACCGACGCCTCATTGAATGAAGCCTTATCATCGGAAGCAACAGGCGCGAAATATTGCCACGACATACCTTTGTCGCCGGAAACAATAAGATGCACTGATGTCTTACCCGGTACTCCCGGATCAGATCCTGCTACCACCCACAAAATCTTTCCGGTTCTTGTTTCAAAAAGGGCCCCCCGGTTATAGGCCGGCAAAGGATCTCCAAGAGCACTCAAAACTGTTTCAGACGGGATTGTTGGAGGGTAATATGGTCCTTTCCAGGTTTTTCCGCCGTTTTCCGAGCGTAAAATATAACCTCCCAGAAAGATAAAATCGCCTGCCCTGGAATAAGGTTTTTTAAGGTACGGGAGGCTCTCAGGACGGACAAGGGCCCAGCCATAGCTTGTACAGAGAAGCGTCTTATCACGGAGCTGGAGTAGGCATGGATCCTGCGATCCGCCAAAAGCGTGCGCGTAGATAAGCTCCGGTTCCCTGGTCCAGGTTACTCCGTCCCTCGATCTGACGAGTACAAGATAGCTGTTCGGGTCAGTGTGTGAATAGTCTTTTTCACCCAATGCCTGCCGGTTGGGAGCCCTCCTGAAAGCAAGGATAAAATCTCCGCCGGGACGCCTGACCACCGAGGGGAATGCGGAATAGTACCTTGCATCTTCATATATGACAATGTCTTTCAGCTTCCGGATCTTTTTTCCAGGTTCATCAGCGTTCAGTTTTCCCCCGCAGAAAAGGGAAGAAATGAAAATCATGCCAGGCCAGAAATATCCGGCATACCCGGGAAATGCCATAGTTCACTTTTTGTTAAACGGACCCGGCACGCTGAACAGGTCGGTGACCACCTTGCCGTTGCGTTTGATTCTGCCCATGCTGTAAACCGTACCGTCCTTTCCCACTGCTATTGAATTGACATACAAGGGCCGGTCGCCGTCGGGGTAAAATATTGCACCGTGATCGAGGTATTTTCCCGTGATGATATCATAGGTAACCAGGTGAAGGTCCTCCAGTCCCTTTGCTTCTCCCCTGGCTGTGCTGGATGCTCCCCTGAGGCGTTTCCCGTCAATATAGATCGGAGCTCCGGTCAGATAATGAATTGTATGCCCGTCGGGGCCCGGTGTGAATCCAAGATATCCATAGCTGAACTGGTCGCCCATACCCGTCAGTTTTGAAGGGATGGAAGTCAGCCTTTCCAGCACTTCAAGGCGGGGAATGGCCGGGTCAAACCTGAACAGGTAACCGGAATTCCCGTGCACACCATAGATCTTTTTTTCAGGAGCGTACCAGAATACCTGCCGCCAGTTATATGCCATGCTTCCGGCTGTCGACACTTCATATGTGCCAAAATAGTCCTTTACCATATCTTCCCCTTCAATGGTCTCGGTCACATCGCTGCCAAGACGTAATTTTTTAATCTGTCCCTCCGCATTTGTCAGATATATTGTACCATCGTCCGGATCAATGGCTATTGACCGGCATATCACCCTGAAATCCTTTCCCATCCCATCTTCCCCCCTGCCTGTAAAAGGCCCCAGGTCTTTCATTTCCCTTTTTGCAACGTCATAGCGGAAGAGATAACCTGTGGGCCAGGTGAGGCCGTATATCAACCCGCGCACCGTGTCCATATTCATGGTTAAGATACCCTCACCATGCGGGGCAATCCCAAGGTCTTCAGTGCGCCTTGTTTTCATATCAAAAGCCAGGAGATGGCCTCCCCTGTATGCGCCGTAACCATCCCGCGGGAGCCCGGTTTTTTCCATCCCGTCGATAATGCTGTAATAACCCAGGTGGGTTGAAAAATAAAGTTTCCCGCCCATCTCCCTGAAGTTAACATGACTTTTTCCCTGTGCAATTACTTTCATATCCTTTTCACCGCACATCTCGGTAAGGTCACCAAGATGCTCAATCTTCCCGGTTGAGGGATCAAGGCAGTACATCTGTCCCGCAACGTCAATACGTTCGGAGCACAGGACATAATATATTTTCCCGTCGCTGGCACATGAAAGGCCGTTGTAGGTATCGTGGGAATGTTCAAAACCTGAATTATAGACAGTTGCTATGATCCTGGCATCGGGTGTCGATTGCGGTTCTGATTCATGCCGGCTGGCTGACGGCTGGCTGCAGGCTGAAATAAGAATTACAGAAGAAATGGCGGCTGCAATTATAATGATTAATCTCATTGACTGGTATTTTAAGTGATTAAGTATTAAGTATTCCGGGGTACGGACAATTGTTTCGATGTACCGGACGTCCTGTTCCCGGAATAAATTCCGGTGGGTGTCTGATTTACGAAAGAGCATTTTTTATTTTCTCAGCGTTTTTATGGATCCTTTCAATTGCGTTGGCTATATCATCCATGTCTGATCTGTCGCCGAGCAGGATATTCTGCATCAGCCATACAGCCTCCTCACATAACTGGTCATTCAGGGGACACTGATTCCTTTCCATGTACTTGTCATAATCAAGCATTTCAGGTTGGTACATGAGTTTAAAGTTCTTTGACAGGAAAGCATTTTTAAGATAGGGCATCTTGTTGAGGGGGGTATAACCTCCCCATGACGGGATCCCTTCAGCCTCGAGTGCCCTTATGAACTGCTCCCTTGAAAGTCCCCTGAATTCCTGCTTCCTGTAGCGGAACGGGAAAATATGGTATGACACCCGCGTCACTCCTGGATTCAGTTTGTATGTCAGTATGCCGGGTATGCGTCCGATCCTCGATTTAAGATACTCGGCGCTTTTATGCCTGATGGTTGTCTGGGCATCAAGCCGTTTCAGCTGGGCTAGTCCGATGGCAGCCTGGTATTCAGTGATCCTGAGTTTAGTACCTGCCATCACCGTTCCTGCGCCAACCTCACCGATCACGGTCCCGTACGGGTTTCCGTAATTATGGTATGAGTAGCATCTGTCCATATACTCATCGTCATCACTTACAATAGCCCCGCACTCCCCTATCGGGATGTTTTTTGAGTTCTGGAAGCTGAAACAGCCGGCAAGTCCGAAAGTTCCAACCTTTTTATGGTTAATCTCGGCCAGCCATGCCTGGCATGCATCTTCAATAACAATCAGATTGTGTTTTTTTGCAATCGCCATAATCCTGGTCATATCGGCAGGGAAGCCAAACAGATGAACCGGCATAATTGCCCGGGTCCGGGGTGTAATTTTTGCTTCTATTTTCCGCGCATCAATCTGGTAGGTTTCCGGGTCGGTATCAACAAAAACGGGAATTGCGCCGGTCTGAAGGACAGCAATGGCTGTTGCAATAAATGTATAGGGTGGTATGATAACCTCGTCGCCTCCCCCTATTCCTGCCTGTACAAGGGCAGTTATCAGGGAATTGGTTCCGTTTACCACCGCGAGGCAGCGCTTGGAACCAATAGTTTCGGCCCATTTTCTTTCAAATTCTTCAACCACTTTAGCCCTTGACCATATGCCGCTCCTGAGGGTTTTCAGCACCAGTTCCTCATCGGCAGCCTGATCCCATTCCGGCCATGAGGGCCATGGTTTCGTCCTTATTTTTTCTCCGCCCAGCACTGCGGGGACACCAGCATCGGCGGAGCACTCGGCAAGGATCGTTGGACCGGCACTAAGGGCAACAGCAGCCCCGATGCCTGCAAGTGAATTTTTCTTTACAAATTCACGCCTTGACAAATTTACGGGTCTTTTCATAGTTTTGCGGAGTTTAAGATTTTATGTTTTAAGTTTTGCTGGCGTTTTCAAAAAATAATCATCAATTTTCCAGTGAGAATGGTGTTATGGTGAATTTTGCTTCACGGCGTCAGGAAATGTTGTTCAACGGTGAAGAGTCTCAACGGCATTAAGTATAGTTGTATACACTGACAAGGGAAATATTGCCGGCATACAGTACCAGAAAAAAGAATCATAACCCTCATAGTTGCCGGCTTCAATATGTAATGAGGTAGGAAGATAGCTGGAAACGTCGTTGGTATATCCGGCTACGGATACCAGCTCTTCAGGCCACAGCTTCTTTACCCCGAAACCGTATTCCGTGGTGGTTTCACGGGAGAATCCCACAAGCTTCCAGCTGCCCAGATTCAAGGTGTGGATATATACGGGCAGTGAAGACGGCACCGTGCCCTTTTCATAGCTGGTAAGCATGATGTCGCTCCATTTTACATTTTTCTCGGCATAAATATCACCGGGCTTCGCAGCGTTTTCTTCCCTGAACTGCTCTATTTTGTCTTTGCTCCACGGCTCAACCGGAATATTTACGGTATCGAGAAAAAAAGACAGTTTTCCCGTAATTTCAGTCATCGGCTTTCGTGAAACAGCCACCACCTCATTTGCCAGTTTTTCCCCGGTAATATATTCCCCGTCATCTCTCGGGTTAATGTCCCCCGCTGTTCCCTGGATAAAGATCGAGCATGCGGTGCCGGTTCTTTCCTCCACCAGTTTCCTGGCAACTCCGGGGAAATTTGCACTTATGGTGTAATGAAGCTTCCCGGCAGTGCTGAAAACCGGGTGGCAGGAGGCAAGGAACAAATAGGATTCCCTGCCGGTTTCAGTGTACCGGATTTTCAACACATCCACCGAGCTGTCATAAAGTTCGGGGTGCTTCGGAAGGCTCCTGTTATATCCGATGTCGGTATTTCCGCGGCCGAAGAATATCCGGGCTGGCATCCGCCGGTCGAGAGCTTCCCCGATCGAGGACAGGATTGCATTTGCAACTGTGGAATACAGGTAAGTACTGTCGGGACGCTGGTTGGCTTCCTGCCATGTGAGCCAGTTCTGCGACACAGGTGCAAAATGGGTGTGGATTGAATTTATGAATATTGCCTCGGGCGGCAGTCCGAACTGATCCCTGGCGGCATTTTTCACCAGCCCCGTAAAGGAGCCGTCAAACCCGCATACATCAGCACTGGCAATGACGAATGTATCTGATCCGCCGGTTATTGCCATTGTCCTGACTGACAGGTTTCCCTCACTGCGGTGGTCGCCTTCATAGAGATACCCGTCGCTGCCGAAACCATAAATCCCATTCCCGGCAATGGTGATCATCCTTATGTCTTCGGTCAGGGTCTCATTATTCCTGCCCGCGGCTTTGAGCCATTTTGTTCTCCCAGATGAAGGTTCACACTGATATATTATACCGTCGCCGGTCAAAGCGTACAGCTTCCGTTTTATTGCAGCGATACTGATCACCCCGTCAGGCGTGGTGATGCCGGTCCAGCCAATGGTGCCTGCCTCGGGATCAATCATCCATATTGATCCCTCAGGATCGAGTGAGTAAAGGCAATCCGGTGAACAGGCCAGTGAAATGGTAAGCATGCCGGGGATTCCCGTTTTGCGCCAGGCGATCTTTTTTCCGGGACCGGAAGAGAAAAAATTTCCGGAAGCATCGGCCCCATAGATCTTCTCTCCGTTTCCGGTTATGGCAACAATATCCCTTTTATTTCCGGTCTTTTTCCACGGCTGGCCGGTCTGGAACAGCTCCCTTTCCAGCAATTCGGCATTCCTGACAATAAATATCCTTTGCGGATCGCCGCCGATAGCGGATGTTCCGGGAAGGAAGTCAGCACTGTTCCACTGTAGGGTAAATCGTCCCTCACGCGGAGCGCCGTAACCTCCCAGGTGAAGTGAGACAAGAGACCGGTCAGGCTCAATGCTGCGCCGGGAAACCCCTATCCTGTATCCAGGCTGGGCATTACCGGGCACTGGAAGCAGAAGCCAGGCAGAAAAGATAACGCAACAGATTTTCAGTTTCATACAAGGGATATTCAAAGGTCATTTTCACCTTTCACATACCCGAAATTGGCAAGAATGCCGCCATCGACATAAAGGATGTGGCCGTTCACAAAGTTGCTGGCTTTTGAGGCCAGGAAAAGTGCAGCGTGGGCTACATCTTCCGGTTCCCCCCACCTGCCGGCAGGAGTGCGGGTCATTACAAGGTCGTTGAAAGGATGGCCGTTCTCGCGGATCGGGGCTGTTTGTGCAGTGGCAATGTATCCGGGGCCTATTCCGTTGACCTGGATATTGTATTTCGCCCACTCGCAGGTCATGGCGCGGGTAAGAAGCTTCAGACCCCCTTTTGCCGATGCATAGGCAGATACAGTATTGCGTCCGTACTCACTCATCATCGAGCACATGTTTATGATCTTGCCTTCCCTGCGCTCAATCATTCCCGGAACTACCCTTTTGCTCACGATCAGCGGGGCCACGAGATCCACATCAAGGACCTGCCGGTAATCCCCGACCTCCATTTCAAGGATGGGGATCCTTTTGATGATGCCTGCATTGTTGACCAGGATACTGACAGCGCCAACTTCCCTTTCAATAAGCAATATTCCCGAATCAACTTCATCCTGGGATGTTACATCGAATTTAAGGGTGAAAACATTGAGCCCTTCCCTGGCAAAAGCTTCACGGCAGGCTTTCAGCTTATCATCATTGATATCATTGACGCAAACCCCGGCCCCGGCCCTGGCCAGGACGATCGCAATGGCAAGGCCTATTCCATGGGTTCCTCCCGTAACCAGAGCTACCTTTCCAGTTAAATCGAAAAGATCTTTCATCATCTTATATTTTCAGTTCATACTTTTTGAAAAACAGGTGTGAAATACCGGGTTCCCGAACTTCCGTCGGGATCCGGCCGGACCGGTCATTTGAGGGTGTCAGGATGTCTGACATCCATGTCACCATAGTCAAGGTTCTCACCGGCCATTCCCCAGATAAACGTATAATTCGAAGTACCGGCAGCGCTGTGAATGCTCCATGAAGGCGACAGGACTGCCTGTTCATTTCTCATCCAGATATGCCTTGTTTCATCAGGGTCGCCCATGAAATGACATACAGCCTGTTTTTCAGGAACCTCAAAATAGAAATATGCTTCCATCCTGCGGTTATGGGTGTGCACAGGCATGGTGTTCCACACGCTGCCGGGTTTCAGCTCCGTCATTCCCATCTGCAGCTGGCAGGTTGGGAGGACACTGTTGACGAGCAGCTTGTTGAGAGTCCTATGGTTTGAGGTTTCAGCCGAACCCAGAATTGCCGTTTCAGCCTGCTTCAGTGTAATCAGGGCTGAGGGATACTTGTGGTGGGCAGGAGCCGAGTTAATATAGAGCTTTGCCGGTTTGCCTGCTTCCACAGACCTGAAGGCCACACCGGCAGTTTCCCTGCCCATATATAACGCTTCCTTGAATCCGAGCCTGTATGAAGCATCGGCCGTATCAACAACAGCTTCGCCCCCCACATTAATGATGCCCATTTCCCTGCGTTCGAGAAAATAGTCCGCTTTCAGTTCGGTTGCCGATTCGAGGCTTAATGAACGGGTTACGGGCATGGCCCCTCCCACAATGTACCGGTCATATAGCGAATAAACCAGGATGATCTCATCAGGTTCGAAAATCTTTTCCACAAGAAACTCCTTCCTGATCCTTTCAGTGTCATATCCCTTGAAATCAACAGGATGCACTGCGTACCGAAAATCAATTTTCATATTATGGAATTATTTTTACAGGTATTGTCTTTTCAAAAATACAATCATTTAGTGAATTACCATGAATATAGTCGTTCTTCTTTCAACAGGGCGGGTAAATAAAAACGGAAGGCAATTACAGATAACCCGGAATTAACTTAATTTGCTATTTTTATTTCTTAAATGATTCAGGCTACTTATATTTCACGTTCACGCAGTTTATTACACATCCATCAATATGAAGCATTTTATAAACGATAATTTCCTTCTTGAGAATAAAACTTCAAGGCGGCTCTACCATGAGTTTTCCGCGCATCTGCCCGTAATCGATTTCCATTGTCATCTCTCACCCCGCATGATCGCTGAAGACAGACAGTTTGAGAATATCTGGGAAGCCTGGCTCGAAGGAGATCATTACAAATGGCGGGCCATGCGGACAAACGGGGTGAGTGAAAGATATTGCACGGGTGATGCGGCTCCGGAGGAAAAGTTCAGCAAATGGGCGGAAACCGTTCCGTATACCATCGGAAATCCGCTTTACCACTGGACCCACCTGGAACTTGCAAGGTACTTCGGTATCTACGACCTGCTTTCTCCCTACACCGCCTCCCGGGTCTATCAGGAGAGCTCGCGTATGCTGCGACAGAAGGATTTCAGCACCAGGTCATTGATAAGAAAGATGAATGTTGAGGCGGTATGCACCACTGATGATCCTGCTGATTCGCTTGAATATCACCGTAAACTGAAGGATTCCTTCGATGTCAGGGTATTGCCGACATTCAGGCCCGACAACATCATAAAAACAGACGATCCGGCAAAATTCGCAGCCTATGTTCTGAAACTCGGCGAATCATCGGGCATAAAAATAAAGGATCTTGACTCACTGATCAGCGCCCTCGATGCCAGGCACCGGCATTTTCACGAAAACGGATGCAGGATCTCCGACCACGGGCTCGACAGGTTTTACTACTCCGCCTTCACAGGCGCGGAGATTAACCGATCTCTGCAGAAGCTACTGAGCGGAGAAAGCCTGACTCCGGAAGAAGGCGAAAAATATAAAACGGCCGTAATGCTTGAGATATGCAAAATGAATCATGCACGCGGATGGACCCAGCAGTTCCACGTCGGTGCCCTGAGGAACAACAATTCAAGGATGTTCATGAGCATGGGGCCGGATACAGGATGGGACTCAATCGGGGGCGGACAGGATCCGGTCCGGATGTCGCAGTTCCTCGATACACTTGACCTCTCGGGTCAGCTTGCCAAAACCATCCTTTACAACCTCAATCCGTCCGATAATGAAATGATGATCACCATGGCGGGAAATTTCAACGATGGTTCAATGGCTGCAAAGGTGCAATACGGGGCCGCCTGGTGGTTCCTCGATCAGATGGAGGGTATGAATAAACATCTGACGGACCTTTCTTCACTCGGACTTCTGCGAAGGTTCGCGGGAATGGTTACCGATTCACGGAGCTTTCTTTCATATCCCAGGCACGAATATTTCAGGCGGATAGCATGCAATCTCATCGGGTGCTGGATCGAAAAAGGACTTGTCCCTGATGAGGATGATCTCATAAAACCACTTGTTGAGGATATTTCTTACCGGAACGCGAAACAGTTTCTCGGAATATAATAAAAGGCATTAACCTGACCGGCAGCATATGCAAAACCATTATATTTAAATCACCGGGTAAAACGGCATGGGATCCCTTCAGGGCATCCTGCAAGCGCTGAAAAAAACGAACGATCAATTAAATACCATAAAACATGAACGAACTGGAACTTAAGGACAAAACAGCGGTCATCACCGGCGGTGCGGGGGTTATCTGCTCTGAGATGGCCAGGGCTCTTGCATTGCAGGGAGTGAGGACGGCAATAATTGATCTGAACAAGGAAGCTGCCCTGAAAATCGCCGGTGAAATTGAAAAGGAATCCGGAACACCTTCCATGGGACTGGCAGCAAGCGTTCTTGACAAATCGTCACTCAATGCCGCCAGAGAAGAGCTGATCAGCCGGTTCGGTCCTGCCGACATACTGGTCAACGGTGCGGGAGGAAATGCTGCGTCCGCAACCACCAAAGTAGAAATGATCGAAGGAAACGAAGAATTGACCGATACTTTTTTCGGACTCGGGATCGATGGATTCGACCAGGTGTTCGATCTCAATTTCAAGGGCACCCTCCTCCCGACAATGGTCTTTGCTGCCGATATGGTAAAAAGGAGATCGGGTACGATCATCAACATCTCATCGATGAATTCCTACCGGCCCCTTACCAAGATAGCAGCATATTCAGCCGCAAAAGCAGCTGTTAACAATTTCACACAATGGCTCGCGGTTCATTTTGCAAAAACCGGGGTGAGGGTCAATGCAATTGCACCCGGATTCCTACTGACAAACCAGAACCGTTTTCTGCTGATCGATGAAAAAACCGGAGAGCTGACCGCAAGGGCAAAAAAGATTATCGGCAATACTCCGATGGATCGGTTTGGCACGCCCGGTGAACTCACCGGCACCTTGCTGTATCTTGCGTCCGGTCTGTCGAAGTTCGTGACTGGCATCGTGATTCCGGTCGACGGCGGATTCAGCGCCTACAGCGGAGTGTGAGAAAGAGTGAGAGTGAGAGTGAGAGTGAGAGTGAGTGCGAGGGTGAGGGTTTCGGGTTGAGGGTTTCGGGTTGAGGGTTACGGGTTGAGGGTTGAGGTATTATGGAAGTAATTCAGGGATACGCCGGTAATGTGATTAAATACACCAGGAGTTAAAGGATGAATGATTTATGATATATTATCAGCAAGGTTCGGAAAGCACGGCAATAAATGACACTGAACTGAAGGAGGCAGTATCAGTGATTCTGGAAAGGATCGGGCCCAGGAAGAAGGTGCTCATTATCCCCCCCGATTATACCAGGTTCCATTCAAGGGCCGGTGATATCACTTCATTTATTTATGATTATTACCGCGAAAGGATCAGCGATATTCTTCCTGCCCTGGGCACTCACATGCCCATGACCGGTGAAGAAATATCCATTATGTACAGGGATGTTCCGCACAATCTTTTCAGAGTGCACGACTGGCGCAACGATGTTTTGACCGTGGGGACAGTTTCGGGGGAATTTGTTTCGGAACTGACCGAAGCCCGGTTGTCGTATCCATGGCCCGCCCAGCTCAACAAAATGATTGTTGAAAGAGGATATGATCTTATAATATCTGTCGGACAGGTGGTTCCCCATGAAGTTGCAGGAATGGCCAACTATAACAAGAATATATTCATCGGAACCGGCGGCCATGAGGGAATAAACAAGAGCCATTTCATTGGTGCGGTTTACGGGATGGAAAGGATGATGGGGAAAGCCGACACTCCGGTCAGGAGGCTGCTGAACTTTGCATCCGGGGAATTCACCGCCCATCTGCCTCTGGTATATATCCACACGGTTATTGGGCGCGATGAAGCAGGCAGCCTTGCCATCAGGGGACTATATGCAGGCGATGATGAGGAGGTTTTCCTGAAAGCGGCGGAATTGTCGGTCAGGGTTAACTTCACCGTGCTTGATAAACCCCTTGCCAAAGTGGTTGTATACCTCGATCCGGGTGAATACAAAAGCACCTGGCTTGGTAACAAAGCTATTTACCGGACAAGAATGGCGATGGCTGATGATGGTGAGCTTATAATCCTGGCGCCCGGACTCAGGCAGTTTGGTGAGGATGGTGTAATAGACGGACTCATACGTAAATACGGTTACCGGGGAACAGATGCCGTTCTCCGGCAGCTTGACGGAAATGCTGAGCTCGAAAATAATCTCAGTGCCGCCGCACATCTTATTCATGGAAGTACGGAAGGAAGATTCAAAGTGACTTATTGTCCCGGCATCCTTTCCAGAGAAGAGATTGAATCGGTAAATTTTTGTTACGACGATCTGGATAAAATGATGGCCAGGTATGATGGCGGCAGGCTCAGGGAGGGTTTCAGCACCATGCCCGGAGGGCAGGAAATCTTTTTCATCTCAAATCCCGCAACCGGGCTGTGGGCATCCAAAGAAAGACTGGCATGATAAACTGGGGAATAATCGGATGCGGCAATGTGACTGAAGTTAAAAGCGGTCCGGCCTTCAATAAGGTAAGGAATTCGAGACTTCTGGCAGTAATGCGGCGGGATGCCGCCCTTGCGGCGGATTATGCAAAACGGCACAATGTACCAAGGTATTACAGCAATGCCGATGATCTTATTAATGACACTGACGTAAATGCCGTTTACATAGCAACCCCCCCGGGGAGCCATGCCATGTATGCACTCAGGGCTCTTCAGGCAGGCAAGCCCGTATATATTGAAAAACCAATGGCTGCAAATTACGGGGAATGCATCAGGATAAACGAGGCTGCAGCTAAATACGGCCAGCCTGTTTTCGTTGCATATTACCGCAGGACATTGCCCGGATTTCTGAAAATCAGGGAGCTTATAGAAGAAGGTCACATCGGACAGGTAAGATTTGTTCAGATCCAGATATTTAAGTATCTTTCCCCGGATGAAAAGGCAGGGAAGCTACCGTGGCGCGTGATACCCGAGATTTCAGGAGCCGGGCATTTCTTTGATCTCGCTTCCCATCAGCTTGACTATCTCGATTTCCTGTTTGGTCCTGTCCAGAAAACTGCAGCTGTTGCTGTGAACCAGGCAAACCTGTATAGGGCCGAAGATATGGTTTCAGCCAGTTTTGTCTTTCCGGGAAATATCGTTGCATCAGGAACCTGGAACTTTTCGTCAGTCTGGGAAAACAGAAGGGATTCGCTTGAGATATTCGGGGAAAGAGGAATGATTAAAACATCGACCTTTTCATTTGAACCGATTGTTGTTGTAAATGATACCGGCAGGCAGGAATATGAAAATGCCAGACCCGAAAATGTCCAGTATTTTCTTATCGAACAGATTGTTAATTCATTAACAGAAGGGGGACCGGTTGTCAGCACCGGGATCAGCGCTGCAAGGACAAGCAGGGTGATGGACGAAGTTGTGCAGGAATATTACCGGAATACGGATCAGCCTGCCGGGAGCGGCCGGCGGTAACTGAAACCAGGGCCGGAAAAAACGATTACAGCAGTAATGAAATTAATAATATACCATCAGTAATAAAACATTAACATGGATGAATTGTCTGACATAGGATTAATAGGGCTGGCTGTTATGGGCGAAAACCTGGTGCTGAACATGGAAAGCAAGGGTTACCGTGTAACTGTCTACAACAGGACAGTACAGAAAGTCAAGGACTTTATTGCCGGAAGGGCCAGGGGGAAAAATATCCGGGGTGCTATGACCCTTGAAGAACTTGCCGGTTCGCTGAAGAGGCCCCGTAAGGTAATGATAATGGTCAAGGCAGGCAAGCCAGTTGACGAAATGATTGAAGCTCTTCTCCCCTACCTGGAAAAAGGAGATATTATCATTGACGGCGGAAATACACATTTCCCTGATACCAACAGACGTACTGCCTATGTTGAGAGCAAGGGGCTTCTGTATATCGGGACAGGTGTTTCGGGAGGCGAGGAAGGCGCTTTGCTGGGGCCTTCCATTATGCCCGGGGGGTCGCCGGCCGCATGGCCTTCAGTGAAGCCGATTTTCCAGGCAATTGCGGCAAAGGTTGAAGATGGTTCGCCATGCTGTGACTGGGTTGGCGAAAACGGCGCCGGTCATTTTGTCAAAATGGTTCATAACGGAATTGAGTACGGCGATATGCAGCTTATCTGCGAAGCCTATCAGATCATGAGGGACATGCTTCACCTGAGTGCTGATGAGATGCATTCCATTTTCAGGGAATGGAACGAGGGTGAGCTCAACAGTTACCTGATCGAGATCACCAGGGATATTCTGGCATACAAGGATGAAGACGGAGAACCCCTGGTTGACAAGATCCTGGATACTGCAGGGCAGAAGGGAACGGGTAAATGGACCGGGGTGGCAGCCCTCGACCTGGGAATACCACTCACACTGATAGGAGAAGCAGTTTTTTCGAGATGCCTGTCCGCGATAAAGGATGAGCGGGTTATGGCATCCTCCCTGCTGACCGGACCGCGTCCGGGCTTTTCCGGCAACGTCGCAGGATTTATTGAAAACCTCCGCGAAGCATTGTACGCATCGAAGATAGTGTCGTATGCACAGGGATACTCACTGATGAGAGCTGCGGCAGAGGAATACGGCTGGAAGCTAAATTACGGGGGAATAGCCCTTATGTGGAGAGGCGGCTGTATTATCCGGTCGGTTTTCCTGGGCAAGATTAAAGAGGCTTTTGACAACGATCCCGGAATAACCAACCTGCTGCTCGACCCGTTCTTCAGGGATAAGATCGACAGGGCACAGAATGGATGGAGGGCAGTTGTGGCTGCCGCAACTGCCGGCGGTATCCCTGTTCCGGCCATAGCATCTGCCCTTTGTTACTTTGACGGATACAGATGTGAAAGGCTGCCGGCAAATCTGCTCCAGGCCCAGCGCGATTACTTTGGCGCGCATACCTATGAAAGGATCGACAGACCAAGAGGCGAATTCTTTCATACGAACTGGACCGGGCGCGGAGGAACCACCGCTTCATCAACCTATAACGTATAATCCCTGAAACTCAAACTGAAACACAATGCCGCAAAATACCAAAACCGGAAACTACAGGTGGACCGTATGTGCCCTGATATTTTTTGCAACCACCGTTAACTATCTCGACAGGCAGGTAATAGGTATACTGAAACCCCTGCTTGAATCCGACCTCAATATTGGAGAAGCTGAATACGGATATATTGTCACAGCCTTCCAGATAGCCTATGCACTGGGAATGGTGATTGCCGGACGCCTGATTGACAGGTTCGGCACGAAAATAGGCTATGGATTATCGGTTCTCCTGTGGAGCATCGCCGCCATGGGACATGCCCTGGCCAAAGGCGGACTGGGTTTTGGATTCTGGAGGGCGTTTCTCGGGATCAGTGAGTCGGGTAATTTTCCGGCTGCGATAAAAACTGTTGCAGAATGGTTTCCCAAGAGGGAAAGGGCCCTTGCCACCGGTATTTTCAATTCCGGAACCAATGTGGGAGCAATAATTGCACCGCTTGCTGTCCCTGCTATTGCCACCGCCCTCGGATGGCAGGCAGCGTTCATAATAACCGGGGCTATTGGGTTACTGTGGCTCATTCTCTGGTTTATCTACTATGAAATTCCCGAGAAGCAAAAAAGGCTTTCGCAGGGAGAACTTGAATTTATCCAGAGTGACATTGAGGAAAAGGATGAACCTGCAAAAAGCATCCCGTGGGTTCAGCTTCTCAGATACAGGCAGACATGGATGTTCTTTATCGGAAAGGGTCTTACTGATCCGATCTGGTGGTTTTACCTGTTCTGGATACCCGGATGGCTTGCATCCGTCAGAGGCACGGGGCTTGATATAAAAGCCTTCGGCCTGCCGCTGGTGGTTATTTATACCTCCACCACCATCGGAAGCATTTTCGGGGGCTGGCTCTCATCATTCATGATAAAAAAGGGAATGTCACCATTCAAAGCCAGGAAAATTGCAATGCTGGTCTTTGCCCTGCTGGTCACACCCATAGTTTTTGCGCAATCACCGAATCTCAGTACCTGGGGAGCAGTTGGGCTCATCGCCCTGGCAGCTTCATCGCACCAGGCATGGTCGGCAAACATATTCACCACCGTATCTGATGCTTTCCCCAAAAGCGCAGTCAGCTCGGTGACGGGTATCGGAGGAATGGCGGGCGCCCTGGGCGGTGCATTCGTTTCCATCCTGGCCGGCAACCTGCTGGAATACTATAAAAATCTGGGACACGTGGAAACAGGATATGTAATAATGTTCGCAATTGCGGGGAGCGCATACCTGGTGGCCTGGATAATCATGCAGGTATTTGCACCCAAAAACAAGAAGGTAACACTTGAGTGACTTCTCCGGGAAACAATGTCCGCTTAGGTTTAATTTATTATCGTTCAGATGAAAAAAATTGGAAAGTACTCCTTCGGGATCGGAGACAGGTTCGGACGACAGGGGCAGGCCCAGCTCAAAGCAATAATTGATGCTGAAAAAAAAGGCTGTGAAATCACACCTGTCTGGAACAAATCGAACAGGGAGCATATCATTATTGGAACCCAGCCCGATGATGTAAGGCAGGAAGCTGACAGAACAACCAGGAATGCAGGCTTTGGCAGACCATATTTTGTCGATGCCGATCACATTAACCTGGACAATGTGGAGAGATTCATAGAAAGTTCTGATTTTTTCACCATTGATGTGGCTTCATATATAGGCAAGCGGGCCGCAGACAGCGAGATCGAAAGATTCCTTTCCGGAGTGGCGCGGTACTCAAGGGGAATAAAGATCCCGGGGATTCCCAGGATCCGCAAATGCTCCAATGAAATGCTCGTGGAAATTGCCGAAAAATACCTCTTTGCTGCAAAAAAGGCAGGCGAGGTGTACAGGAAAATTGAATCTGCAAAAGGGTCGGGGAATTTCATTACTGAAATCTCGATGGATGAGGTGGCCCAGCCCCAGTCTCCCGTTGAAATACTCTTTATACTCAAGATGTTAAGTGATGAAAGGATCCCGGTTCAGACACTGGCGCCGAAATTTTCAGGGCGCTTCAACAAAGGCGTTGATTACGTCGGCGATATCAAAAAATTTGCAGGGGAATTTGAACAGGATCTCCTGGTACTGAGCTATGCCGCAGGTGAATTCGGCCTGCCTGAGAATATCAAGATCAGCGTTCATTCCGGGTCCGATAAGTTTTCAATCTACCCGGTTATCGGATCAATTATCCGCAGGCACGACAAGGGTATTCATGTAAAGACCGCAGGAACAACCTGGCTTGAAGAGGTGATCGGTCTTGCTGAATCCGGGAACGAGGCCCTCGAATTCGTCAAGGAGATCTACGCTGAGGCAGTTGAAAGGATTGATGAATTATGCGGTCCTTATGCCGATGTCATTGACATTGACAAGTCAAAGCTTCCCTCAGCTGCCAGGGTATCAGGCTGGAACAGCAGGAAATTTGCGGCATCACTCAGGCATGACTCAAAGAACCCGGATTATAACCAGGGAATGAGACAGCTGATCCATATAGGATACAAGCTTGCTGCCCAGAGATCAGAGGAATTTTTCAGGCTGCTTGACGAAAATGAACATATAGTGGAAAAAGGGGTTTACCAGAATATTTTTACAAGGCATTTGTGCCCCCTGTTCTGTATTCAGTGAACCGGCACCCGGATCACATTTACTTCCTGTTCCGTTTTCCTTTGACCAGCCTCTTCCTTAAAAATCCGAAGCATGACTTTACATTTATAGAAAATATTATTTTTTAACTTTGGAAGATCAAACCAAGGAATTAAATATTAACCAACTGGCAAAACAATGAAAAACTCACGTTCGAGGAGGGAATTCCTCAGATTATCAGCAGCCGGCGCTCTCGGTGCATTAGCCCTTTCCCAGTATTCATGCAGGAACTCTCCGGGTACCGCAGGCAAGGCCAGTGCCGCCAAATCAGATCCGAAATCATTCGGTATAGGGCTCCAGCTCTATACAATCCGGGATGCCATGGCAACCGACGTCCGCGGTTCGCTGAAACAGGTTTCCGATGCCGGATACAAATACGTTGAACTGGCCAACTACGCCGATGGCAAGTTTTACGGCTATGAGCCAGCGGAATTCCTGAAGATTGTCAACGATCTGGGAATGGAAATACTCAGCAGCCACACCCAGGTCGAAGCTCAGGGTGTAACCCTTGACAATGCCAAAAAGATGGCGGAGGATCATGCCAGGCTCGGGGTAAAATACTGCATTCAGCCCTGGGTGGTGGAGGAAGCGAGAAAAACCATCGACAGTTACAGGAAAATGGTTGCAGACTGGAACATTGTAGGCGGAATAATGAAGGAACACGGCATAATGTTCGGGTATCACAATCATAATTTTGAATTTGACACCGTCGAAGGAAAGATACCCTATTTTGACGTTATGCTTGCCGAACTCGACAAGGATCTGGTAACAATGGAAATAGATATTTTCTGGGCAACCAAGGCAGGCCAGGATCCGGTAGAGATATTCAGGAAATATCCGGGAAGGTTCCAGTTGTTCCACATGAAAGACATGTTTACAAAAGAGGCTCCCTTCTATACAACCGACGGCGTGAATGATTTTGCACCGGTCGGGGCCGGAGTGATCGATTTCAGGTCGATCCTGGCAGCAAAGGATGTTGCAGGAATGAAATACATGATCGTTGAACAAGACAGGAGCCGGGAAGGCAAACCGTTTGACGATATCCGTACAAGCATTGCGAACCTCACCACAAAGATCCTTGTCTGACTCAAAATAGCTTATTCAATAACTGCCGGGGATCATTTTCAGCAAATGATCCCCGTTTTTTATCCCGGGGGATGCTGCGGAAATATCTGAGTTCTCCCGGAGGCTGTTAACCAGCCGCGTAATGCCATCACGGTTCGCAATGCGCCGACTATGCCGGCTCCGTTTGTGAAAGTTCCGGATCAGATTGATCAGAATATCGGAATGACATTCACCGGCAGGTTTCGCTGATCAGGTTCCGGCCGGCAATTATTCCATCGTTTTCTTTCCTGTTACCACCGGTGCCGTGAGCTGCAGCAGATCGAAAACCACCATTTCATTTGCACCCTTCCGGAGCCAAATCCCCGGACAGTAGAGTCTTTTCTGCGGCCCTATTTCCCAGTAACGTCCGAGATTGTGTCCATTCACCCACACAATGCCTTTCTTAAGACCGGAAACGTCGAAGAAAGTATCGCCGGCCTTGTCGATAAAGAAGTTTGCCTTGAAAAACACGCCCCGTTTTCCCGGATTTCTTGCCGACGAACGGAGATTGTAGATATAATCATCACTCATGGGAAGGTTGTAAATCTTCCAGTTCATCAGCGTCATCCCGTTTAATGTCACCCTTTCCGTAATTCCCTTTCTGTCAATGAGGTGTTCTGCAAAATTTATCCTGCCCATCCCTTCAACAAGGATTTCCAGCACAGGATTTGCGCTTTTGCTTTCCGGTATTTCCAGGGAATTGATCCCTAACCGTCTGTCGAGCGAACCGATGTACTCCCCGTCGACAAATACTGTGGCATAATCATGCAGGTCGGTAACGGTAAGCCGGCCCTTTTTATGACCAATCAGTTCGGTTTTGTAAAGAATGAATCCGTAGTCCTGGTTGTATGATTCAAAAGGACCCGGCTGAACGGAGTTAACGGGCTGGGAAAGATTATCCCAGACAGATGTGAACACGTTGAGAGGTATTGGAAGTATTTCAACTGCCTCAACCGCAGCAGGAATATCCGGAAGCTTTTTACCCTTAGGCAGGTATGATCCGATAAGTTTCCGCAATGCCATGTATTTGGCCGTTGGTCGTCCCTGTTCATCAATGGGAGCGTCATAGTCGTAGCTTGTAACATCAGGCTCATAGCCTTTTCCCCCGGAATTGGCCCCGGCTGTAAAGCCGAAATTGGTACCTCCGTGGACAACATACAGGTTGAATGATTTTTTATTATCCATCAGGAATCTGATTTCCTTCAGGAACGCGGAAGTGTCGGGTCTGGCCCAGTTTTCTCCCCAGTGTGTCAGCCACCCCGGATATGTTTCGCTGCTGAAGACGGGGACTCCCGGGTTCATTTTTTCTGCAAGTTCAAAATGAGCCGGGCTGCTTCCCGGATCCAGGCCAACCGCACAGCCGGGCAATGAACCGGCTTCCAGCATATGAGGGGTAGCTCCGTCGCCGGTGAAAAACGGTACATCGATCCCATTCTGCTGCCATATCTCCTTTAACCGCAAAAGGTAATTCCTGTCATTGCCATAGCTGCCGTATTCATTCTCAATCTGGAGCATGAGTATGGGTCCTCCGTTCGTTATCAGCCATGGCTTAAGTTCGGCAGCCAGACGGGTGATATATTTTTCAGCGGCAGCCATATACCTCGGATCCATGCACCGCAGCTTAATGTCGGGTATCCGCAGCAGGTAAGGCGGAATACCGCCAAGGTCCCATTCGGCGCAGACATAGGGGCCGGGGCGCACAAGAAGCCACATGCCCTCATCCTGGACGGTCTTTATGAACTGCGCCAGGTTATGGTTGCTGGTCGTGAAATCATATTCTCCCTCCCTCGGTTCATGAAAATTCCAGAAGATATAAATACCGATTGTGTTACATCCCATGGCTTTGGCCATCTGGATCCGGTGGCGCCAGTATTCGGCGGGAATGCGGGCAGGATGCATTTCCCCGCTTATAATCTGAAATGGGATTCCGTCGAGCATGAATCCCGAGGATTCCATGGAAAACGTATGCCTGGCCCTGGCCTTTTGTGCAATCATGGCAGGACATAAAAGTAATATCATTATCAAGCTTAACCAGAATCGTTTAGACATATGGCAAAATATTATAGTTTGTTTAAATGCAAAGTTCCTGATAAAAGATAATTCCCGGTTTCAAATATACAATTAACAGGTCATTATCCAGAATCTCCGTCAGCAGTTTATTCATAAGGGTATGGATTATACCGTCCTTTGCTGTCAGGGGGTCTGGAAGCAATGAAGTTTGTTGTAGTATCCGTCCTTCCTGCCAATAAGTTCATCGTGAGTGCCGGTCTCCACTATCTTTCCGTCAGCTATTACAACAATGAGATCAGCATGCCTGATAGTGGTAAGCCTGTGGGCAATGACGACGGATGTCCTGTTTTTCATCAGGTTCACAATAGCTTCCTGCACGAGCCTTTCCGATTCAGTATCAAGCGCTGAGGTGGCTTCATCGAGAATAAGAATGGGAGGATTGGCCATGATCGCCCTGGCAATACTGATCCGCTGACGCTGACCCCCGCTTAATTTGTTTCCCGATTCCCCCACCGTGCTCTCATACCCGTCCTCTGTATCCGTAATAAATTCATGAGCATTCGCAATATGCGCTGAATATTCAACCTGTTCCTGTGAATGGGTGTCAACTCCGAAAGCAATATTCTCCCGGAAGGAAGTATTGAAAAGTATCGGCTGCTGGCTCACTATTCCCATCAGGTTTCGTAAATCCCTGATCTTCAGATCGCGTATATCTATGCCATCGATAAGTATCGCACCCTTGTCTACATCCATGAACCTTGGAAGAAGATCGGCGAGGGTTGATTTGCCGGCGCCCGATTTTCCCACGATAGCAACCGTCTGCCCTTTGAGTATTTTAAGATTGATGTCTTTAAGTACCGGTTCGTTGTTGTATGCAAACCATACTCCCCTGAATTCGATCGATTCCTTGAAATCGCGTATGGGAAGGGCATCGGCCTTTTCGGCGATCTTTTCAGGTGCCTCCAGTACCTGATCAATCCTGTCAACCGAAGCCATGCCTTTCTGTATACTGAACCATGCGGTGGTGATATTTTTCGCCGGCTGGATGATCTGGGAAAATACGACAAGAAAAGCAATGAGCCTTTCCTGGTCGAGGTTGCCGACTCCCTTCATTGCCAGCGTGCTTCCGAAATACATGATTATCATCAGCACTATGGTTGCAAGGAATTCACTTATCGGGCTGGCAAGATAGGCCTTGCGGGTTATCCTCTTGAATACCTTGGAGTAATGAATGTTTGTCTGTGAAAACTGCTTCTGCATTTTCTCCTCCGCATTGAATCCCTTTATTATCCTTAATCCTGTTAATGTTTCCTCCACCGCCGAAAGGAGTTTCCCCAGGAACTGCTGTCCCACAAATGATGAGGACCGGAGTGTGCGGCTCGCCCGTCCGATGAGCCATCCGCTCACAGGCAGAAGCAGCAGGGCAAAAATCGTCAGCCTTGTGCTGGTTACAAACAGGTAAGTTACAAAGATCATTATGTACAGGGGGTCCCTGAATAGCATCGTTAGGGATGACACTACAGAGATTTCGATTTCCTGGACGTCGTTCGATATCCTGGTCATTATGTCCCCTTTCCTGGCCTCGGTAAAATATGAAAGGGGAAGTCTCAGCACCTTATCATACATCTTTTTCCGCAGGTCGCGCACGGTGCATGACCTGATGTAAGCCATGCTGTTGTTCGCAAGAAAAATAAATCCGTTCTTGAACAGGCTGGCCACCACAACCACAAGGCAGACAAGGAGAAGTGCCGTAGTCTCGCCGTGTTTGTCGATCAGTGAAGTCATATAATACCTGGCTGCAGCAGACAGGTATTCGGCATTAAGCTGAAATTCACCCGGGTACGGGGCTGGTTCCATCCTGTTGAACATTATTTTCAGGAATGGAATTACCATCGTATATGAGAAAAGTGCAAACAGGGCGCTCAGGATATTATATAGAATATTCCTGAAAGCCGACCATTTGTAAGGTTCAAGATATTTCAGCAGGAGTCTGAGCTTATTCATCCGGTACACTTCAAATTTAAAATCCAGTGTAATTAAAAGGAGTGATCGCTTTCAGCTCGGATTTTAAATCATCGGAGATCTCGAGACTGTCTATAAAAGATTCAAGCACCCCGCGTGTAATTTTCTGATTTGTCATGGTAAGCTCAAGAAGAGCCTCATATGGTTTGTTAAAACCCTCCCTTCTCAGAATTGTCTGAACTGCTTCCGCCACCACTGCCCAGTTGTTTTCCAGGTCGGAATGGATCTTTTCGCGATTTATTATTATCCTGTTGAGTCCCTTCATCAATGAACTGAATGCAATAATCGTATGTCCAATCGGTACGCCTGTATTCCGCAGCACAGTGGAGTCGGTAAGATCGCGCTGAAGGCGCGACACCGGCAGCTTTTCGGACATATGGCTGAAAATGGCGTTGGCATATCCGAGATTGCCCTCGCAATTTTCAAAATCTACAGGATTGATCTTGTGCGGCATTGCAGAGGACCCTATCTCGCCCTTTCTCGTTTTCTGCCTGAAATAATCCATCGAAATGTATGTCCAGAAATCCCTTGCAAGATCAATAAGTATGACGTTGATTCTCCTGAGGTTGTCAAAAAGTGCTGCCAGGTTGTCGTAATGTTCAATTTGCGTGGTGGGACTTGAGCGATGGAGGCCGAGGGTTTCATTCACAAAGCTATCGGCAAAGGAAACCCAGTCGATTTCTGGATAGGCGGCCTTGTGTGCGTTCAGGTTGCCTGTTGCCCCACCGAACTTGGCGGAGTAAGGTATCTGGCTGAAATATTTTGACTGCTCGTCGAGCCTTGAGATAAATACAGCCAGTTCCTTTCCAAGCCGGGTTGGTGAAGCCGGCTGCCCGTGCGTTCTGGCCAGCATGGGTACATCATTCCATTCGTCTGCCAGTCCCGAAAGGGTTTCCCTGAGTTCGAAAAGAAGCGGAAAATACGCATCAGTTAGCGCATCTTTCAGCGAAAGCGGCAGTGCGGTGTTGTTTATATCCTGTGAGGTAAGTCCGAAATGGATGAATTCCGACCATCTGCCCAGACCCGACTGAATGAACTTATCCTTGAGGAAGTATTCCACAGCCTTTACATCGTGGTTCGTTGTTTTTTCAATCTCCTTTATTTTCAGGGCATCATCAGGTGAAAACTCTTCATAGAAAGATCTCAGGCTGGTGAAGTTCTCCTTTCTGAAATCAGCGAGCTGGGGAAGTGGAATCTCACACAACGCAATGAAATACTCCACCTCAACCAGCAGCCTGTAATAGATAAAGGCATACTCTGAAAAATATGCATCCAGTTCTTCAACTTTCGGCCGGTATCGTCCGTCAAGAGGGGAGATTGCCGTGAGGCTGTTAAGTTCCATGGTAAATCCTGTTAAGATTTGATTCCGGGCAGATAATAATCCTATACACAAAAGTAGTATTTTAGCCGTTGTAAAAAAACGGAATCTTGCATTCAGAATAGTCCGTAAACCAACAAAGGTATGAACCGCGAAAAAATAAGAATTTCAGCCGTCAGTTTTGCAAATACCTATCCCTTCATATATGGCCTCACCCAGAGCGGATTCGATAAAAAAGTCATTCTTACAACTGATCACCCTGCCGAATGTGCGGCAAAGCTGGCAAACGGAAGTGCAGATATCGGACTTATCCCGGTCGCTGCACTTCCCATGCTCGATGAATATCACCTGATAACCGACTATTGTCTCGGAGCGTACGGCAAGGTGAGAACAGTAATGCTCCTGAGCAACACTCCGTTTGAAGACATCAGCATTATCAATCTCGATTACCGGTCCAGGTCATCAGTAAGCCTGGCCAGGATCCTTGCAAAAAATGTCTGGAAAAAGGAATTTACCTGGCGCGATACCAGTGAAGGGTTTGATTTTCTCAGCATTCCTTACGGTGAGGCTGTTGTCCTTATCGGCGATCTGTGCTTCGAATATGAGAAGCTTTTCAGGTTCGGTACTGACCTGGCCGGAGAATGGTTCAATTATACCGGCCTGCCTTTTGCATTTGCCTGCTGGACATCGAACAGGAAACTGGACGACAGTTTTCTGAAGGATTTCAACACCGCCCTGAAGGCAGGGGTGGATAACATTCCTGCCGTGGTGGAAAAATATGGCACTAATGGATCAATACGCGGCAACGATCTTTATGTCTACCTGACCCGGAACATGAGCTTCGATCTGAACGATGACAAAAGAGAAGCTATCAACCTGTTCCTCAAATTGCTGAAAGATTTGTGATAATTCACCGGAAACCAGTTGTATGATTGGAGACTTTATTTTTTTATGTTAATGATATAATGAGTAACTTTGATTTACAGACTGAATACAATCAAATTTAAAAACATAAATATCAGGAAATGGCAAAAACAATGACATTCAATGAACTCCGGAAGCTAAAAGATCAGTTACCCTCCGGTAGTATGAAGAAAATTGCAGAAAAACTTCAACTGAACGAAGAAACTGTACGGAACTACTTCGGAGGGACAAATTTTGAAAAAGGAGACACTGTTGGTGTGCATTTTGAACAGGGACCGGGAGGAGGCATAGTGAGTTTTGACGACACCACCATTCTCGATCTGGCAAAAACAATGATAGGAAAGTGATTATCATGACAGGATGCCTGTTCTGAAGCAAAAGGCATTGTCTTTTGCTTTTTTTATTTTCCGGTTGAGTTTTCCTGCATGATCCCGAACCTGAGGGAATCAGCTGAACAGTCATTGAACATTCTAGGGATAATAGGTCTGATTGCGCATTGCGCTATATGTTTTTATACCCATTATTTTCCCGTATTAGTACGAGTGTTTCATTCCGCCGGCTGCCTTATTTTTGATGCAGATCAAAAATGAAGGGCTATGTTGGATGTTCTTATCAATCATTCGGCAGTAACTGACGACCAAAAAGGGATCATCAGGGTTAGCGAAAGGGCCGACAAGCCCATCAAGAGTTTTATGAAGTCGGTCTCATGGCGTATTGTAGGGACCCTTGACACAATAATAATAAGTTACATAATAACCGGGAAGGTAACACTTGCTGTCTCCATCGGCAGTATCGAGGTGCTCACCAAAACCATCCTTTATTACTTCCATGAACGTATCTGGGCTCATATTCATAAAATAAGGCTGAAGATCAACCTTAAAAAGAGGAGAGGATATGAATTTGAAAGAGCTGACTGAACTTTTATCAGAAGGATCTGTTGAGGCCCGGCTGGAAAAAGCTGCATCATTGTTTCCGGGGAAAGTGATATTTACAACCAGCTTCGGACTGGAGGACCAGGCAATCAGCCATATCATTTTCTCAAATTCAATTGACATTGAAGTGGTGACGCTCGATACCGGCAGGCTTTTCCCCGAAACTTACAAGGTGTTTAACGAGACCCGCAAAAAGTACAATAAGCCCATCAAAGTCTTTTTCCCCGACAGGGAAGATGTTGAAAAAATGGTTACAGAAAAGGGCCCGTACAGTTTCTATTATTCAAAGGAGAACAGACTCGAGTGCTGTCACATCAGGAAGGTTATTCCCCTTAACAGGGCGCTGGCCGGCAAATCATGCTGGATTTCCGGAATCAGGGCCGACCAGTCCGATAGCCGCAGTAAGATGCACCAGGTTGAACATGACGTAAACAGGGACCTTTACAAATTTTACCCGTTGTTCAACTGGACATACAATCAGGTAAGGGAATACGTTAAATTAAACAATGTGCCGTATAACAGCCTGCACGACAAGGGCTTTGTAAGTATAGGCTGTGAGCCGTGCACCAGGGCCGTCCAGGAAAATGGTGATTTCCGTTCCGGAAGATGGTGGTGGGAGAACAGCAATGAAAAAGAATGCGGGCTGCATTTAAAATAGAATATCGGGATCAGGAAATTCAGGAAAACATGGATAATTCAGTTTGCAGCAAACGGAATGATAATGCAATGAAGGAACAGACACTGGCAATAAATGACAATCATCTCAAGGAACTTGAGGATGAGGCAATATTTGTAATGCGGGAGGTTGCATCACAGTTTGAAAAGAAAGTAATACTTTTTTCCGGAGGGAAGGACTCGATTGTTCTGGTGCACCTTGCAAGAAAAGCATTCTGGCCGGCAAAGATGCCATTCAGCCTGTTGCATATTGACACTGGTCATAATTTCGAGGAAACCCTTAAGTTCAGGGATGATCTGGCCAATGAGCTTGGTGTTGAGCTGATTGTCAGGCTAGTCCAGGATACCATTGACCAGGGAAGGGTTACCGAGGAAAGAGGTATCAATGCGAGCCGTAATAAGGCCCAGTCTGTCACCCTGCTTGATGCCATCGAGGAGCTAAGGATTGATGTTGCAGTGGGCGGCGGGCGGCGGGATGAAGAAAAGGCACGCGCCAAGGAGCGGTTTTTCTCCCACAGGAATGAATTCGGACAATGGGATCCAAAAAACCAGAGGCCCGAACTGTGGAACATATTCAACGGGCACAAGAATTTCGGGGAACATTTCAGGGTTTTTCCCATCAGTAACTGGACCGAACTCGATGTGTGGCAATACATCCTGAAGGAGGGTATCCGGCTGCCCATGCTGTACTACACGCACCGGCGAAAGATCTTTCTCAGGAACGGGGTTTATCTCGCCTGGGCACCGTTCATGCAATTGAAACCATCTGAGAAGGTTTTTGAAGCCGACATCAGATGCCGGACCATTGGCGACATAACCTGTACCGGGGTCACCATGTCGAAAGCCGGATCGCTTGAAGAGATTATTTCCGAGATTGCCGCCACAAGGGTAACAGAAAGAGGCGGAAGATATGATGATATGCGATCTGAAGCAGCCATGGAAGACAGGAAAAAGGAAGGTTACTTTTAACTGCAAATCGATCCCACAGGATATACTGGCCACTTTTGCCCGGATCATGCTGATGACCGGGAACACAGGGTAATTTATTCAAATCTCATCCGGATACAAATGAAACTCAATGGTGAAAACCGGCCCATCGGGCTTCTCAGATTTACCACTGCCGGGAGTGTCGACGACGGGAAAAGCACACTTATCGGACGTCTTTTGTACGACAGCAAATCCATTTTCGAGGATCAGATGGAGCACATTGTTCAGTCGAGCAAACGACTGGGCAAGGAGGAAACGGACCTGTCGCTGCTCACCGACGGACTCCGGGCTGAAAGGGAACAGGGCATCACAATTGACGTTGCATACAGGTACTTTGCAACTCCCGCAAGGAAATTCATCATTGCCGATACACCCGGCCATATCCAGTACACAAGGAATATGGTAACAGGTGCAAGCACGGCCGACCTTGCGGTGATCCTCATTGACTCGAGAAAAGGAGTGGTTGAACAGACAATGAGACACACCTATATCGCCAGCCTGCTTGACATTCGACATATTGTATTCTGCATCAACAAGATGGATCTTGTCGGATATTCGGAGGATGTGTACCTGAGGCTTTGCGACGATCTGAAGAAACTGGGATCAAGGCTTGGCACCGGCGACCTGCATTTCATACCTATTAGCGCAAAGTACGGTGACAATGTTGTAAGTCCGTCGGAAAATATGAAATGGTACGGAGGAAAAACCTTTCTCAACCTGATTGAAACAATAGAGATCGGTAAGAAAAGGAATTCGGGACCCGCAAGATTCCCGGTTCAGACCGTGATCCGGCCCCTTTCATCAGAATACCACGATTACAGGGGATATGCCGGCAGGGTGGCCAGCGGAACATTCTCTGCGGGTGACAGGATTACCGTTCTTCCTTCGGGAATGGAATCGGAAATATCCTCGATCACGGTGATGGGTAAAACCATTTCAAAAGCTGAGGCGGGAGATTCTGTCACCCTGAATCTCACCGACCAGATTGACATAAGCAGGGGCGACATGATAGTGAAAAAGGGTGAAATGCCAGAGTCAGGCGTGGATATTAACCTGATGGTCTGCTGGTTCAACGAAAAACCGCTGCAACAGGGCCGGAAATACCTGATAAGGAACAATACGAATGAAACCACCTGTGTAGTCAGTTCCATTAATTACCGGATGAACATAAGCAATCTTGAAAGGGAAACCGCCGGTAACGACGTTAACATGAATGATATTGCCAATATCAGCATCAGGACTCCAAGGCCCCTTTATTATGACTGTTATAAAAATAACAACATAACCGGCAGCATGATCTTTATTGAAGAAGGAACCAACGAAACTGTCGGTGCAGGAATGATTTGTGGCGAATATGATTAATTTTGCACAAATCGTTTTCAGCATTGATCCATGAAGTTTGAAACCAAGGCCATCTGGGTCGGACAGGAAGCCGATCCTTCAACAGGCGCAACCATCCTTCCGATTTACCAGACCTCTACCTTTTCCAGGGAAGAAGCAGACAAACCCGGGGGCTATGAGTATTCACGCGTGGGAAATCCCACCCGAGCGGTTCTTGACAAATGCCTTGCCTCCCTGGAAGAAGGCAGGCATGCCCTGTCATTCTCATCGGGAATGGCAGCTGAACATGCGGTGTTTTCTCTCTTGCGGCCGGGCGATCATGCAATTGTCCCTGAAGACATGTACGGTGGAACATATCGGCTGATAAAGGAAATACTTGAACCGGCGGGCATCACTTTCACCTTCGCCGACTACGCCGACTACGGTTCATTACTGAACTCTTTCAAGCCTTCAACCAGGATGGTTTGGCTTGAATCGCCCACAAACCCCCTGCTCAAAATATTTGATATCGGGAAGATAGCAGATACAGCAAGAGATCACGGGGCCTTAACGGTGGTTGACAACACTTTTGCTTCCCCCTATTTCCAGAAACCCCTCCTGCATGGTGCGGATATTGTTGTCCACAGTACCACCAAATATATCAACGGTCACTCTGATGTTATAGGCGGGGCAGTGATACTGAACGATCAGGCGGTATATGAAAGGATCAGGCTTGTACAGAAGTCCGTGGGAGCCGTTCCCTCCCCTTTCGATTCATGGCTTACCTTGCGGGGTTTGAAAACCCTGGCAATCAGGTTGAAACAGCATGAACTTAATGCATTTGCCGTGGCCCGGCATCTGAAAAATATCCCGAAGGTAACGGAAGTGTTTTATCCGGGCCTTGAAGAACATCCCGGACATGCCATTGCGAAAAAACAAATGACAGGATTTGGCGGGGTCGTATCGTTCAGGATGGAAGGGGGACTTAACGAAGCAAATGCGTTCTTCAGAAAACTGAAAATATTCCAGCTTGCCGACAGTCTGGGCGGTGTGGAATCGCTGGCAAATTACCCGGCAATAATGACTCACGGGGCGTTTCCGGCCGGTCTCAGAAAGAAGATAGGGGTTACTGATAACCTGATCCGTCTGTCGGTAGGAATTGAACATATTGATGATCTTCTTGTTGATCTTGAGAATGCATTTAAATAATAATCCGCGGTGACTATACCAAACAAGAAAAGTGTTGAAATAGCCGTAAAAAAGCTGTTCAAGACTTTATTTCCATTCACGGGCGACATTACGGCACCATTCACTGATACGGGCCACAAGACAGTCAGGGATCTGCTTGTACTTATCTTCAGTGGACTGACCGATGATCCCGTGGATCTGACTGACCGGCTGATGGGCCGAATGCCTGAAATAAAGACTATCCTGCTTAAGGATGCATCCTTCATGTTTGAGTCAGATCCCGCAGCCAGGAGTCTTGAGGAGGTCATTGCCATATATCCGGGCTTTTTTGCAATATATTGTTACAGGATCGCCCACGAGCTTGAGAGGATGTCTGTTCCGCTGCTTCCCAGGATGATCACTGAATATGCCCATAAAATAACAGGCATTGATATTCATCCGGGTGCCGTGATAGGAACGCCCTTTTCGATTGATCACGGAACAGGGATAGTTATCGGCGAAACAACGAGAATAGGAAACCATGTAAAAGTTTACCAGGGTGTAACCCTTGGCGCACTGAGCGTCGACAAGAGCAAGGCTTCCAGGAAAAGGCATCCGACAATTGAGGACAATGTGATATTGTATGCCGGCTGTACTATCCTGGGAGGCAATACCGTTGTAGGCCATCACAGTATTATCGGAGGTAATGTGTGGCTCACCGAAAGCGTTGCCCCGTTTTGCGTTGTATATCACAAGAGTGAAATAATTGTAAAAGGGAAGAATGACTCCCCTGAAGGCTACAATTTCATCATATAATCCGTCATTATCTGCTGAATTCAATGAAAGCAAATTCAATTCTTGAACTGATCGGGAATACTCCGCACATCAGAATAAACCGCCTTTTTGGTGAAGGATCCGAAGTTTGGCTCAAACTCGAAAGATCAAATCCGGGAGGAAGCATCAAGGACCGCATTGCGCTGGAAATGATAGAGGATGCCGAAAAGAATGGATTGCTCGAGCCGGGAGGTGTAATTATAGAACCCACTTCAGGCAATACCGGGATCGGTCTGGCCATGGTGGCAGCCGTGAAAGGCTACAGGATTATCCTTGTCATGCCCGAATCCATGTCGCCTGAAAGAAGAAAGATTATGAGCGCCTATGGTGCGCAATTCTTACTCACCCCGAGGGAAAAAGGGATGAAGGGTGCCATCGAGCGATCGAGGCAACTCAGAGATGAAATTCCGGGTTCATGGATACCAATGCAGTTTGATAACCAGGCCAATGTTAAGGCCCACCGGAACACGACAGCCATGGAGATTCTCCGCGATTTTCCCGAAGGCATCGATTACATGTTTGCAGGAGTAGGAACAGGTGGCCACCTTACGGGATGTGCCAGTCTGCTGAAGAAGGAATTTCCCCGCCTGAAAGTTTATGCGGTCGAACCCGAATTGTCGCCTATACTCAGCGGCGGCACACCTGGGCCCCACCCTATCCAGGGAATCGGGGCGGGATTCATTCCTGCCATTCTCGATACTTCGCTTATCGATGAAATAATCAAGGTGGGAAAGGAAGAATCGTACAGGTATGCACGGAGAGCTGCCAGGGATGAAGGCTTGTTTGTCGGCATCTCGACAGGTGCTGTCCTTGCAGCCGTCAGCCAGGTAATTGATGACCTGAAGCCCGGTTCCCGTATAATGGCCTTTTGCTACGATACAGGAGAAAGATATTTATCCGTAGATGAATTGTTTTGAAATTAATTTCATTTTTTCCCGTTAACTGTATGATACCTTCGGTAAATACAGATAACTGAACAAATGACAGATTTCTGAAATGAGATTACGGATTACATGGCGCCGGGTGGCTCTTGTCATGATGATCATCCTGCTGATCGCGGGCAGTTGCGCCACACAGAATAAGCACCGGAAGGTTCGTGCTGTCCCCTGCCCCTGCGAAACCCGGAAACGAAGATGAATGCGCATCCAGACTGCGGCAAAAGCTGATCCGGCCGGTTTAGCTGATAACGTTCTCATCGAACAGCAGCAGTTGGCGGTCGGCATGGTCATCGCTTTCAAGGTTTGAAACAGTGACCCCAAGAAGCCGTATCCTGCTTCCTTCCAGATCCATGGATTTTCTTATCGCGGTCACTTCCCTGTGAAGGGTATCAAAATCACGGATATAGCAGGGCAAGGTCCTGCTCCTGGTTATCTGCCTGAAATCCGAGAATTTCACCTTAACCGTGACCGTCCTTCCGGTTGTTCCTGCATTTTCAAGGCGTACCATAAGTTCCTTTTCCACCCTGTACAGCTCCGCAATGATCCCGAACTGGCTTGTAAGGTCCTTTTCATAGGTAACCTCCGTCCCTATCGATTTGCGTTCGGTAAATGCCTCGACGGGCCGGTTATCGATTCCCCTGACAATATCGTGGTAGAACCTGCCTGCCTTACCGAAATTCCTGATGAGGGACAGGAGATCCATTTGTTTCAGTTCCGATCCCTTATGAATACCGAGCCTGTGCATCTTCTCCGCTGTTACCCTGCCGATCCCGAAAAATTTCTCAACGGGGAGTTCGTCAATGAATTTCATGGCGTCATCGGGTGAAATGACGAAAAGTCCGTTGGGTTTCCTGATGTCGGATGCTATCTTGGCAAGGAATTTATTGTATGATATGCCTGCGGAAGCAGTAAGCCCTGTCTTTTTTTCTATCTCCTGCTTAACAGCCCTTGCAATCAGGGTGGCAGAGCCGATACCCTTCCTGTCATGCGTTACGTCGAGAAAGGCTTCATCAATCGAAAGGGGTTCAACCCTGTCGGTATATTCCCTGAAGATGCCGAAAATGATCGCGGATATCTCCTCGTACCTGTCAAACCTGTGAGGTACAAAAATAAGGTCGGGACACAGGCGCCGGGCGGTAAGTGACGGCATTGCCGAACGGACGCCGAACTTTCTTGCCTCATAGCTGGCGGCAGCAACAACATGGCGCTCTCCGCTTCCGCCTACTGCAACGGGTTTCCCTCTCAGCCCCGGATTATCCAGCTGTTCTATCGATGCAAAAAAAGCATCCATGTCGATATGGATGATCTTTCTCATTTGTGACCGGCCTGACAAAAAACGAATGAAGAACCCGGAAAAAGCCGCGATCAGGTCACCCTTTCATATTAAGGCTCAGGAATCCTGCCGGGGCAACCAGGCGACTTTCTGAACCGGTTTATGGTCCTTTCCCAGTATATCGCGGTACAATTCCGGCCGGCGCGCCCTCGTATACCTGTAACCTCCGGCCTGGGTAAGCTTATCGGCAGTTACGGTTGCAGTAACAAAATCATCGCCGAGAGTTCTGCACTCCGCCATTATGTTCCCGAACGGATCGAGGATCATTGAACAACCGTTTTTCAGCTGATCATCATCCATTCCAATCGGGTTCGAAAACACCACATATATGCCGTTGTCGTGTGCCCTTGAGGGAAGCCATTTCATAAGCCATTCCCTGCCTTTTGGGCCGTCAAATTCGGCTCTGAGAGCTTCCGGATTCACTGCCCTGTTCTTCCAGAGCTCAGGATCAACAAATCCCGAACCCGGCCGTGGCGACGGAGTGCACATCGTGACATGCGGCATAAAAATAATCTCAGCACCCAGCAGGGCCGTGGCCCTTACATTTTCCACCACATTATTGTCGTAGCAGATCAGTATCCCGCATTTCCATCCCGAGATGTCGAAAACAGTATACCTGTCGCCCGGGGTAATGTATTGATTGATAAAAGGATGAATCTTCCTATGACAGGCAATAAGGCCATTTCCGTCAACACACACATAGGCCTTGTAGATCCTGCCGGCGTCATCTTTTTCAAACAATCCGGCAAGCACTGTTATCCCTGATCTTGCAGCAATATCGACAAGTTTCGACACACTATCCCCCGAAGGAACCGGTTCGGCCAGATCAAGCATCTGTGCCCGGTCAAGATTCCTTGCGAAGGTGTATCCCGTGACGGAGCATTCATGAAATGCAATGACATCGGATCCGGCTGCCGCTGCTTTTGCAGCCAGTGTTCCGATCACGGAAAGATTGTATTTCTTGTCGCCGCTTCTGTTCTCAAACTGGGCTGTGGATATTCGTAATGGGTCCATCTGATTCGGTGTTATTCAGGCAATTTCAACATTAGCAGTCGTAAGGCACCGGGAAGCCCTGCAAAATACGTATGCCGGGCCGGAAGTACTGTCTGGCTGTTGCCCGGATGTCCGGTAAAGGATCCGATGCACAGGCGGAAGCATCCGCTGGTTAACCATGCCGGATCAGGTTCATTTATTTCCGGGTGAGCCCCTGCCCTGCCGGATCATGATCCGGCAGGGCATAAACCTTTCGGCACAATCGCCGATACTCTCATAGAATCTTAATAACTCTCCCTTTCCACATAATGTGTATGAAGAAGCTCATGGGATTTATGGCTGTTCGGTTTGCCGAGGAACTCGCTATAGATTGCGATCACGTCGGGATTTTCATGTGACTTTCTCAGAACCATGTGTTCATCTTCCGAATAGATGGCTTTCATACGGTTTTTCCTTATCTCCATGCTTGTCGGAATGGGCTGTCCGCCGCCTCCGATGCATCCACCCGGGCAGGCCATGATCTCCACAAAATGGTAGGGTGCTTTTCCCTGGCGTACAAGCCGCATGATCTCATTGGCATTTGTCAAACCATGGGCAATGGCCACCTTCAGTTCAACACCCTCCAGGAATTTCCATTCACTGGTACATCCCTCGATCTTTATTGAAGCTTCTTTCACACCCTCCATTCCGCGAACGGGGACGATATTAAGATTTTGGAAAGGCACTTCCCTGCCGGTAACAATCTCATAGGCTGTTCTCAGGGCTGCCTCCATTACGCCGCCGGTTGCGCCGAAAATAACGCCGGCCCCGGTCGATTCACCCATAATTGAATCGTAATGCCCGGGTTCGAGATTCCTGAAATCAATTCCGGCCTGTTTGATCATTATTGCCAGTTCTCTCGTGGTTAACACGTAATCGATGTCTTTAAAGCCGCTGGCCCTCATTTCAGGACGATCAGCCTCAAACTTCTTAGCCGTGCACGGCATGATGGAAACCGATACCATTTTTGCGGGATCAAGCTTTTTCTTCTGTGCATAGAAAGTTTTGGCCAGGGCTCCGAACATTTGCTGGGGCGACTTGCAGGTTGACAGGTTCGGAAGAAACTCGGGATACTTGTGTTCAATGAATTTTATCCATCCTGGTGAGCAGGACGTAAACATCGGAAATTTAATGCTTGTATCCCCGTCAACAAGTGCTTTTTTCAGGCGGAACAGCAGTTCCGTTCCTTCTTCCATTATCGTAAGGTCGGCGCTGAAATCGGTATCAAGCACGGAATCAAACCCCAGCTGTTTAAGGGCTGTCACCATCTTACCCGTTACCCTTTCGCCCGGATCATAACCGAGATCTTCTCCGAGGGCAACCCTTACCGCAGGGGCTGTCTGAACCACCACATGCTTGTCAGGATCATATATTGCATCCCACACATGGTCAATATATGTTTTTTCAACCAGGGCCCCGGTCGGGCAGCGATTTACGCACTGCCCGCAGTTTGTGCAAATGACATGGCTCATCGGCCTGTCATGGAATGACGAGATTTTCTGATGAGCACCCTTATTTGCCACTGCAATGGCAGAAATATACTGAAGCTCAGCACATGTCCTGACACACCTCTGGCACCTGATGCACTTGCTGTCATCCTTGATGAATGACGGAGATGATCTGTCTATCGTGTAGGGATGGTCTTCCACGAGGTCAAGGAAAATTGTGTCACCGAAAGCAAACTCATTGGCCAGTGCCTGCAGCTCACACTTCTGGTTTTTGTAGCATTTGGTGCAGTCGGACCTGTGTTCCGACAGCAGCAGTTCCACAACATGCTTCCTTGCGTTCCTTACTTTCAGCGTATTGGTATGAATATCCATACCCTCCGATACAGGCATGGCGCATGCAGCAATAAGTGTCCGTGCGCCCGTCAGTTCAACAAGGCAGACACGGCAGTTTCCGGCCACACACAGGTCGGAATGGTTGCACAGGGTCGGGATATTAATATTCAGTTTTTTCGCGGCTTCCAGAACGGTTGTACCCGCAGGTACGCGGATCTTCTGGTCGTTTATTGTCAGATTAATCATATATTTCAGATTTTCAATTTATTACTAGTAAATGATCTCTTCCTTGAAGTTCTCAACGATGGTCCTGAAGGCATTTCCGACGGACTGGCCAAGCCCGCATTTGGAAGCAATCTTCATGGTTTCGGCCAGTTTGACAAGCTCATTGAGATATGATGATTGCACCTCTCCCTTCTTGACCTTCTCAACACCCTTGAGAAGCTGCTGGCAGCCTACGCGGCAGGGTGTACACTGTCCGCATGACTCTTCGGCAAAAAAATCGAGATAGTTGCGCAATACGTTGTACATTGACCTGGAACTGTTGAACAGTTTCATGGAACCGCCGGTGGGAACCCCCTCAAAACCAATTATCGTGTCGGTGAACCTTTTCCTCGGCACGCAGAAACCTGAGGCGCCGCCCACCTGTACAGCCTTCGTGTCACCGTCGCCGAACTCATTCACGAATTCCTGCACGGTCATTCCAAGCTCGAGTTCAAATATTCCCGGGGTCGGAGTGTCGCCCGATACGGAAAATACCTTCGATCCCCTGGAATCCTTCGTTCCAAGCTGATTGTAAACCCCCGCGCCTTCCCTGATAATCATCAGCACAGTCACCAGAGTTTCAACGTTGTTAATGGATGTCGGCTTACCGTAAACACCTGAAGTGGTGGGATAAGGCGGCTTGTTCCGGGGTTCTCCCCTGAATCCCTCGATCGATTCGAATAGGGCACTCTCTTCACCGCATATATATGCACCGCTTCCAAGGGCATAATTGATATGGAAGTCGTAACCTATTTCGGCTATCATGGCGTGGAACGATTCAAGCTCCCTCATCAGCTGCGGAAGAAGGAACCTGTATTCGCCCCGCAGGTAAACAATTCCTTTTTTTGCTCCTATCGCATGGCCCGCAATAGCCATTCCGCCATACATCTTACCGGCGACCTTGTCAAGTATTTCCCGGTCCTTGAAAGTTCCCGGTTCGCCTTCATCAGCATTGCAAACGACATATTTATCGGGATCTTTCTCAGCAGCAGTATATTTCCATTTCAACCCGGTAGGGAACCCGGCACCGCCACGGCCCTTGAGTCCTGATTCAAGAATCTCCTGGATTATTTCTTCACTGCTCATCCTGAAAGCTTTCGTCAGAACCTCCCTCAGATCTACCTTCTCAAAGATGAGATCAACCTTGTTTAATCCTTTGTGTCTCATTGCCATAACGGTTATTTATTTCTTCATGTAACTTTTTATTATCTCCACAACCCTTTCCGGAGTAAGCTCAGTGAAAGGCATTTCATTGATCAGCATTGCCGGGGCTTTGTGACACCAACCGATGCAATTCGTTTCCATCAGGGTGAAAAGCTTGTCGGAAGTGGTTTCCCCGACTTTTATCTTAAGCATGTCTTCCAGAACCTCAAGGATCTCACTCTTACCCTTCATTGCACATGTAATTGTTTTGCAGACTCTTATCACATATTTGCCACGCTCCTTTGTGTCGAGGAAAGTATAAAAAGAGGCCGTCCCATACACCTCGGCAGCCGAGATGTCCAGTTCCTTTGCCACCTCCACCATTGCCTCATCGGTAAGGTAACTGTGTTTAGCCACTATACCCTGAAGTACGGGCATCAGACTGTCCCTTGCCCGGCCGTGCTTTTCAGTCAGTTCCTTTACAAGATTTCCTACTTGATACATTTCATATTGATTTTTAGATAATTAATAAAATATCCCTGGTTAAAAATGTGTTTTTTCAGGTGCTGTTAAAATAATAACAATACTTTTTTAAAAAAATTATATTGGTCATAAAAGATTATTTAGAATGAAATTAAATAAGGTAGATCCGGGTTTTCAGCATATCCTTGGTATGAGCATACCTGAAGGCGGTTCCATAATTCTTGTACCTCCGGCGGATGTTATAAGCCTGACGCTTCCCGGATTAACATCCGTTATATGACCGATCACGGCGGAGCCTGATCCGAGAGGATGATTACGCAATACCTCAAGTGCTTTCATATAATCGCTTTCGCCTATTACATATGCTATTTTTCCTTCATTGGCCAGATGCAGAGGATCGAAGCCCATTGTTTCACAAAGGCCCCTGACAACACTGTCAACAGGAACAGATCTTTCATCAATGGTCATTCCCTTTCCTGTCATCTGGGCAAGTTCATTGAGAACAGCAGCCAGTCCTCCGCGTGTCAGATCCCTCATGAAATGAACTTCGCTGCATTCTTTAAGCACAAGCTGTATCAGGTGGTTCATTGATGCACAGTCGGAAACGACCTGTGTACTGAAACTCAGGTCATGCCGCGCTCCAAGGATGGCAACTGCATGATTCCCAAGCGATCCGTTCACAATGATCCTGTCGCCTGCCCTGACCTTGTTTCCTGTGCCTATACTTCTGAATTGCGGTTTCAATCTGCCAATCCCTGCAGTGGTAATAAAGATCCTGTCGCACTTGCCCCTGCCTGCAACCTTGGTATCGCCGGTGACTATCCTGACGCCTGCATTTTCAGCCTCTTCAGCCATTGACCCGGCAATCTGCTCAAGATCGTCCAACGGAAAACCTTCTTCAATTATAAATGAAGCAGATATGAACATTGGCACGGCGCCTGAAACGGCCAGGTCGTTTACAGTTCCGCAGACTGCAAGCTTGCCGATATTCCCGCCCGGAAAGAACACCGGATCAACTATATAGGAATCGGTGGTAAAAGCAAGCAGGCTTCCATCCTCTTCCAGCACTGCCGAATCGGTAAGCGGCAGCGGTATCCCGAACCGCCTGACAAAAACCTTTCGGATAAGCCTGGCCGATTGCCTTCCCCCGCTGCCGTCGTTGAGTGTAACCGTGTCATTCATATATATTGTACCTGTAATGGGTGTTACATGCTCCTTCTGACGAAACCATGCATGCTCCAACCGGATTGTCAGGAGTGCATCCTTTTCCGAAAAGGGTGCATTCACAGGGCTTCATCAGACCTCTGAGAATATCGGGGCAAATACAGGCAGGGTTCTCAATTCCCTGCGGGATCTCAACCGGCATTCTTCTTTCTGCATCAAATCCGGCGAATTCTTCCCTGAGTTTCAGTCCGCTTGCCGCTATCCTTCCAAAACCCCTCCAGCTGGTATCGCATGGTTCGAAAACTTCCGACATGGCCTTCAGGGCAATTCTGTTGCCGCCGGCATTAACGACGCGTGTATAGGCAATCTCAACTGATGGCGATTTCAGGTTGACCTGGCGGACAAGCATGAGAACTGACTGAAGTATGTCGGTAGGTTCAAATCCTGCAATGGCGCATCCGATGCCGTGCTTCTCCGGGAGAAAGTCAAAGATCCCTGAACCGGTGATTGCAGCCACATGCCCCGGACAAATAAAGCCATCGAGCGCAGTGCCTCCACCGGCAACAGCTTCCATTACCGGCGGCATCAATTTGTGTGCACTCAGGACATAAAAATTCCCGATTTTTTCTTTTCCGGCCTGCAGTACAGTAACAGCGGTTGCCGGAGCCGTGGTTTCAAATCCTATACCTGCGAACACTACCTTTTTCCCCGGATTCTCCCTTGCAATATCAAGGGCATCGAGCGGTGAAAAGATGATCCGCACGTCAGCGCCTGCCGACCTCTTCCTTTCAAGCGACGATGAGGATCCCGGAACACGGATCAGGTCGCCGAATGTGGCTATGATCACATCACTGTACCCTGCCAGTACTATTGCCCTGTCGATGAAATCCATTGCGGTCACGCAAACAGGACATCCGGGACCGGATATCAGGCTGATGCCGGAAGGCAGCATCGACGGGATGCCAAAACGATGAATGGCAGATGTATGCCCGCCGCATACCTCCATGAAAACATATTTACCCCGCATCACCATCCCGATATGCCTGATCAGTTTCTTTATAAGATCCTTATCCCTGAACTCTTCGATATACTTCATATTAATCAAATTCCTGATCCTCCTGGTATGATGGGAACCGCATTACGGGAATTATATATACATGTGCCAGTAAATGAAATAAATTAAGGGGGCATTCATGGCTCACTGACCTGAGACATCATCAAGCTCCCTGAGAAGCTTCAGGGTCGACATGGCCTCATCTTCACTGATTTTCTGAATGGCAAATCCCGCATGAAGCAAAACATAGTCGCCGGGACTGACATTTTCCACCATTTGCAGCCCGGCCCTGAAAAGGGCACCTCCAACTGAAACTTCAGCCACATCTCCGTTTACGCTGACAACAAGCGCTGGCACACTCAGGCACATAATCCGGATAATTTTGATGCCACTGCCATCTGTCCGAGAGAGATCCCTCCGTCGTTGGCCGGCACCTGGTTACTGGTATAAACCCTGAAATTTGCTTTCCGGAGTTTCTCAGAAGCCCTTTCCAGAAGATATTTATTCTGAAATACTCCGCCCGTGAGAACCACAACATCAACCGAATGCTCTTCCCGTATCCGTTCGGACATGTCAAGAATAACCTGTGCCATGGTGTTGTGGAACTTTGCCGAGATTAGGGATACGGATGCATTTCTGACCATGATGTCGTTCAATATGGCTTCAAACATATCCCCAAAAGATACAGACCCGTTCACCCTGTAAGGATAATGTTTTTCGGTACAGCATTTAATTGCAGATTCCAGGCGCATTGGCGCTTCAGAGTCAAAACCTGCTTCCGGACAGATTCCTGTAAGGGCGGAAACAGCATCGAAGAGCCTTCCTGCTCCGCAAGTAAGGGGAGTGTTGATTTTCTTCCGGATCATTTCCATGACCAGCATGAATTCATTACCGCTTATCTTGCTGAACGGTTCAATATCCCTGTAATTCAATGTATCACCAAAATACATATACAGGTAAGAGAGTGCCATCCGCCAGGGTTCCGCAACGGCCTTATCCCCTCCCGGCATAGGTACATAGTCAAAATGGCCAAATCTGAGGAACTCCTTCCTGTCTGCTACCAGGAATTCAGCTCCCCAGGTATGGCCGTCTGTTCCGAACCCGGTGCCGTCGAGGCATACCCCGGCCACTCTTTCATCCAATCCATGTTCAGCCATGCATGAAGCTATATGTGCATGATGGTGCTGTACCCTTACAAGGGGAATATTATATTTTTTTTCGAGAATGGAAGCATATCGTGAAGAAAAATAATCAGGATGAAGATCACAGGCAATGAGTGCGGGACTGAAATTGAAAAGTCCGGTGAAACGGTCGATCGATTCCGTATAGAAGTCACAGGTTGCCGCGTTGTCAAGATCTCCTATATACTGACCCGGAAATGCCTGGAAACCCTTGCCGATGCAGAAGGTATTCTTTTGCCCGGCACCGAGGGCAAGGATTCCGTCGACATTAAACCCTAAATCGACAGGATGAGGGACATATCCCCTCGACCGCCTGATAATGGCAGTGTTGCCGCCGATTATGCGAACCACCGAATCATCTGTCCTGTTATGTATTCTCCTGTTGTGGGACACAAATGAATCGGCCACGCTCATCAGCCGCTCTTCGGCTTCAGCGTCGTCAATGATGATTGGTTCGTCGGACAAATTTCCGCTGGTGAGGACCACGGCAGGCGTCTTGAGTTCCCGGAAAAGGAGATGGTGAAACGGCATGTATGGCAGCATGGCGCCTGTGGTCCCGAGACCATTGCTCACACCTGCGGCGAGATGTCTTTTGCAGCGGAGCAGCACGATCGGCCTGCGCCATGATACCAGCTCCCTTTCTTCCAAACGATCGACGAAACAATAATCCCTGACTGCATTGAGATCCCTGAACATTACCGCAAAGGGTTTTGCATCGCGATGTTTTCTTCCACGAAGTCCTTCAACGGCTTCCTCACTGAGGGCATCACACATCAGATGATATCCTCCTATGCCTTTCAATGCAACGACCTTCCCCGATCCTATCAGAACTGATATTTCCCCGACAATATCCGCAACGCCGGTAAATATCTTACCTGAATTTTTCAACAGATACCTGGGCCCGCAGTTGTTGCAGGCTGTAGGCTGGGCATGAAACCGTCGGTCGAGAATGTTGTCATATTCCGACCTGCACCGGCTGCACATTTTAAACTCCTTCATCGTAGTAGCAGGCCTGTCGTAAGGCATTCCCGTGATGATCGAAAAGCGCGGTCCGCAATTGGTACAATTAATAAACGGATAATCAATTCTGAAGCCGTCTGTTGCCATTTCAGCAAGACATTCGTCACATACGGCAATATCGGGACTGATTTCCGTAACCTGGCTGTCTGACCGGCTGCCCGTAACGATCCTGAAGCCGTTAAAACCCGGAAATTCCTTACCGGTCACGTCAATTGATTTTATCCTGGAGGCGGGAGGAGCAAGCCGGGGAATCTCGCCGGTGAATCTGTCGAGGGTACTCCGGTCACAGTCGGTATTGACAACCACACCATTGTTCATGTTTTTTACTTCACCATGAATACCATGCCTGGCTGCCAGCCTGCAGATAAAGGGACGAAAGCCCACACCCTGAACCAGTCCCCTGATCAGTATTTCATATCCCTGTATAATAATTCGATATTTTTCTGACCGTCGGCCTTTATTTGCTTATGAACGTAATAAATCACACTTTCCAGCTCATCGCACAGGTTAACATTATTGACAATCACTTCGGGAGGGGCTTTCAGAAGCTGGGGGGCGAAATTGATGATCCCCTTTATTCCAAGCCTGACAAGGTCGTCACATACCTCCTGGGCGGATACCTCGGGAACAGCAATTATCGCAATCCTTACCCTGAACCTGTCGATGATCTCCTTCATGCGGTCAGGTGAATAGACAGGAATGTCGGACCTTATCTTCTGCTTGAAAGGATCTATGTCAAATGTCGCAACAATATTCATGTTGCGCTGAACAAACCTCTGATACTTAGAAAGCGCCAGCCCGAGGTTTCCCATTCCGATCAGCACGATATTATGATCCTTGTTGCGATGGAAAATCTTTTCCATTTTCCCGAGAAGCTCATCTATCTCATATCCTCCCCGCTTGTTTCCCCTGATCCCGAATTCCGAAAAGTCCTTCCGCACCTGATCGGAAGTTACTCCCGTTTCATTGGCAAGGGTATATGAAAATACCTTCTCCACCCCCATCATTTTCAGCCTGACAAGGCAGGCACGATAAAGAAAGATCCGTTTCAGGCTGTTTTTAATTACATATTTTGTGATTTTCTTCACATTATAATTCTGATAAATTATCCTGAAATCAAAAATATAAAAAATTTCACATATGATAAAATAATTTTATTCCATTGATTACAAATATCTTAAAAATTAATAAATTTTTATTCAATAAAAAATGCTTTTTTTTATTGACTTGTATTTACATTGATTATATTTTTATATGTGAATCATCTCACATAAATGCAGTATCTGAGCATAAAAAAGAGTGATTGGGATAATCATGTTGATCAGCTTCTGTTGTCCTTTTCTGTTTTTGCACCGGTCAAAAATGAATATAGCCTTGATTATGAAGAGATAAGCTCAGAAAACATCAGCAATATTTCCTACAATATACCAAAGCCGGCCACACCTCTCAAGAATTTTTTCCTTCCTGTGAAGGAAAATGTCACATCTGAAGGGATTTCCGGAAAAAAGCGTGTAATCCTTGGATCTCCTGGTTGTGATGTTGCAGGTCTGAGATTGCTGGATGAAATATATCTCGACCGGGAATTCAACGATATTTTTTACAGGAGCAGGAGGGACAATACCATAATCATTGCTTCCGATTGCCTGCGAATCCAGGAGCATTGCCATTGTACCGCATATGGTATCAGACCCTATCCGGAAGATGGCGCCGACCTTTCTGTCATGCTCATTGATGATGTCGTTTTACTCAGGGTGATCTCACAAAAAGGCATCGATTTCAAAAACAGCTTCCTTCCCGGGCTCACACCGGCAGATGATAGCCTGGTTTCGGAAGCAGAAAACAATCACAGAAAGATCGAATCCATGCTCAGGGACAAATGGGTTGATCTTCCGGATTATTCAAAGACGGGAGAGCTGGTTGCAGGGGCAAAGCCCGGGATCTGGAAAAAATATTCCTCAAGGTGTGTGTCATGCGGAGCCTGTACGGTTATTTGTCCGACCTGTTCATGTTTCCTGCTCATCGATAAACCCGGGTTTGAAAAGATAAAGCAGCAGGATGCATGCCAGTATCCGGGATTTGAAAGAGTTGCCGGAGGTGAGGATCCTCTGTTCAGGCTGTCCGACAGGTTCAGGAACCGGTATATGTGCAAGTATGTATGGAAACCCCAGAAATTCCGTGCCTCTGCCTGTACCGGCTGCGGAAGGTGCACGGAGGCATGCATAGGAAAAATTGACAAGAACGAACTGTTTCTGGAATTATCAAAATAATATATAATGACGGATGACAGGAACATATACAAGCCGATAAAGGCGAAGCTCACCAGGGTGATCGATGAAACGCCTCTGATCAAGACCTTTGTGCTTGTCCCGGAAACTCCCTTTAAATTCGAGACCGGTCAGTTCATAGAATTATCCGTCGATGGCATAGGAGAAGCTCCCTTCACACCTTCGTCCTCCCCGCTTGTTACCGACAAGCTTGAAGTAACCGTGATGAAAACCGGATATGTGACGGAATACATGCACAGGCTGGAGCCGGGTGTGTTCATGGGTATACGTGGCCCATATGGCAGGGGGTATCCGCTGGAAAAGTTTTATGGCAAGGTGGTTATGATACTGGGCGGGGGCTGCGGGCTGGCTCCTATCCGATCGCTCCTGTACGCCCTTGAGGATGTTAAAGACAAACTGGAAAAAGTAATATTATGCTACGGATCAAAAACGCCTGCTGACTGTGTATATAAACCCCTGTTTGACAGGCTCAACAGCATTGATAAATTCGAAGCTTACAGAACCGTCGATAAATCGGATGAAGACTGGGACGGACCGGTTGGTGTCGTAACCAGTCTGCTCAATTCCATTAAGTACAACAGGAAGAACTCGGTTGCGGTTGTATGCGGACCTCCGGTAATGATGAAATTCGGTACGATAAAATTTCTTGAAATGGGCTACCGGGACGATGAAATTTATCTGTCGATGGAGAAGAACATGTCATGTGGTCTTGGCAAATGCGGTCACTGCATGATGGGCAGGTATTTTGTCTGCAAGGACGGGCCTGTCTTCACCTGGGAAGAAATAAAGGATCAACCACAGATATGGGAATAATGGCAAATAAACTGCTGATTGACATGATAAGGCTGCGGGAATACATGATCCAAAATCCCGATCATGAAATTCCTGAAGGCTGGTTTCATAAGCCGTTCAACCAGCACGGGCTCAAAACCGTGAGGGAACTTGCCGTATTCAGGTTTGTTTGCAGAAAATGCGAGGATGCGCCGTGTATCAGCGTATGCCCGGCAGACGCTCTCGAAAAGGACAGCGAAGGAATAATAAACCGTCATACGAATCTTTGTGTATCCTGCAAATCGTGTGTGACAATATGTCCCTTCGGAACGATGATGACTGATTTTTTCCGGCATCACAGGAACAAGGATCTGTTCCATGATCTGAACAACAACGAGGAATTGAAGCTTTTTGTTGAATCGTGCCCTCCCGGGGTGGCCAGTCTTGTTGACCATGACGAGATGCCCGAAAAACACATTCATAAGCTGAATGATAAAACCCTTATCAGGGACTACTTGTACCCGGCTGACCAAACACAATAACAATATATGAGATTAAACCCCAAACCCGTAACCCGAAACACGCAATCCGAAACCCGAAACCCGTAACCCGAAACCCGTAACCCGAAACCCGTAACCCGAAACCCGTAACCCGAAACCCGAAACAACTATATCAATGGCTGTGAATTTTTTTTATTTCCTTGTTTTTCCCGGCCTTCTTTTCCTGGGGGTGGCAGGAGCATTTCTGTCGTGGTTCGACAGGAAGGTGACCGCCATGGTCCAGTTCCGCAAGGGTCCTCCCGTCCTCCAGCCTTTCTATGATTTTTTCAAATTGCTGCTTGTCAAGGAAACAATACTGCCGAAATACGGATCACCGGTGATCTTTTTGCTTGCCCCTGTTTTTGCAGTATTCGGTGCAACCATGGCCGGTGTATTCATCCTGTTGCCGCTGTTCAATATCACAACCGGATTCAGGGGGGATCTGCTTGTCATATTTTATCTACTTACAATTCCGTCATTTTCTTATATCCTGGGTTCCCTGGCATCAGGCAATCCTCTTGCTTCTGTCGGCAGTTCGAGGGAAATGAAACTGATCCTGAGCTATGAACTCACATTTATGCTTGTACTGGCCGCCGTCATAATGAAATGCGGCCGGCAGTTTGACCTATACAGCATTATCGCAGCACAGCAGGCCTCATCTCCTTTTGCAGCCAGTGTGTCGGGTGTGCTGCTTTTCATCGTTGCAATATTCTGCATACAGGCCAAGCTGGCACTTGTGCCATTTGATATGGCCGAGGCAGAAACAGAGATCAATCACGGGGTATTCATCGAATATTCCGGTGCAGCATATGCCCTGATCAGGCTTGCGAAATACATAATGCTCCTGGTTCTTCCGTCACTTGTCGCGGCTCTTTTGCTTGGCGGCTTCAGGTTGGACGGGATCCATGTTTTATGGAGCCTGGTAAAAGTCATTGGAATAGTATTGCTTCTGACCCTGATCAGAAACACCAATCCAAGACTAAGGATAAAACAGGCAGTGAATTTCTTCCTTGTGTGGATGAATCTGCTTGTGGTAATTGCCATAGTACTGATTGCACTTGGATATTAAGGATAAAAAACAGGAATCGTGGGATTTAAAAGCCATTGTTTCAAAAAGTCACTCTGGGTCTTTCATTTCGGAGGAGCCTCATGCAATAATTGCGATATAGAGATCCTCGACTGCCTTGCCCCCAGGCACGACCTCGAAAGGTTTGGTATCCTCCTGGTCGGCAGCATCAGGCATGCGGATGTCCTCCTGGTAAACGGCTCAATAAACAAGCGTGACAGGGAAAGGCTGCTGGAACTGTACAATCAGGCACCAAAACCAATACTGGTGGTGGCAATCGGTGCATGCGGATGCACTGGCGGGATATTTGCCGAAGGGATAACCTTTGCCGGACCAGTCGACAAAATCATCCCGGTTGACGCATATGTTCCGGGATGCCCGCCAAAGCCGGAGGCCATTATTGCAGGTATTGTTAAACTTGTTAATAAAAATTAATGACGATAAAAGAGTTTAAGCAGACAAAAGAAAAGGGTCAATAAGTAAAAGACAAAATTATCCGGAAGTTGAAATGGAAAACCATCCTGCAGTACAAATGCTTGAAACAGAATTGGGTTCTGATTTTTTAAAAGCCGACATCAGAACTCCGAAACGCATAATTGTATCGATAAAACCCGGTGCCATCCTCAGATCGGCAGAATATCTGCACAAAGTAGCAGGATTCAGGTTCATTATTGCTTCTGCACTTCATACCAGGAATGGATTTGAGATACATTACCATTTCAGCAGGGATCAGGAAGGATTGATCCTTAACCTTCATGTCGTGCTTGACGCCGTGGAACCACGCATAGAATCACTTTCAAACATGTTCAGTGCATCAAACTGGATTGAAAGGGAGATACATGAGCTGTTCGGGATCGATTTCCTGAATCATCCCAACCAGGAAAAACTGATCTCTGAAGGCAATTGGGCCGAAGATGTGTTTCCGTATCGCAAAAAATTCAAATCAGCAACCGAGTCATAAACATGGGCAGAAAAGTACTCATACCGATTGGTCCATATCATCCGCTCCAGGAGGAACCTGAACTGTTCAAGCTGTATTGCGACGGGGAGATTGTCAGGGATGTCAAATGGGAAACCGGGTATAACCACAGGGGAATTGAAAAACTTAGTGAATCAAAGACATACGAGCAGGTATTTTTCCTGGTTGAGCGTATATGCGGGATCTGCTCAACTTCACATCCTTTCGCGTTTGCCAATGCAGTTGAAGAGATTGCCGGTATCGAACCAACCAACCGGGCAAAATATATCAGGTCGATAATCGGTGAGCTTGAACGTATTCACAGTCACCTGTTGTGGCTGGGTCTTGCAGGGCATTTCCTCGGCTACAATACAGTATTCATGTGGGCATGGAAATACCGGGAGCCCATTCTCGACCTGTTTGAAATGATCACCGGCAACAGGAACAGCTATGCCATGTTCAGGGTCGGAGGTGTGAGAAGGGATATTGAAGAGTCAAAGATATCGGCCATTGAGAAGGTCCTGGATGAGTTCAGGAGGAAGAATGACCTGCTTACAGGTGCAGTAATGGATGATCCGGTGATCCATGCACGAACAAAAGGCGTAGGTGTGCTCACAAGGCAGGATATTATCGACTACTGTGCCGTGGGGCCCACCGCAAGGGCCTCGGGAGTGGCAACAGATGTGAGGAAGGATGATCCCTATGCCGCATATCCGCTTGTTGACTGGCAAGTTGTAACGGCTGAAGAAGGAGACGTTTTTGCCAAAACGAAGGTCCGTTTACTCGAAATGAATGAATCCGTGTCAATAATAAGGCAATGTCTCAAAGGCTTGCTGAAGGAAAAGGAAGGCGACATCATGGTTAAGGTAAATGAGATCCCCGAGGGTATAGGACAGGGAAGGGCAGAAGCCCCCAGGGGAGAAGTTTTTCACTTTGTGGTATCGGATGGTTCGAACTCCCCGGCGAGACACAAAATAAGAGCTCCGAGCTACGTGAATATTGCAACGTTCAAAAAGTCCTGCATCGGACAAACAATATCCGATGCAACTATAACCCTGGCGGCAGTCGACCCGTGCTACTGCTGCACCGAGCGTCTGGCAGTGGCCTATGATTTCTCAACGGGAGAAAAGATCATGAATGCTAAATCCCTGATGGACATATCAGTGGCAAAAACTGCAGAAATAATGAAAATCCAGGGAAAGAAACATGAATGAGTTTACAGGCATAGTATCGGGGTTTTCCGTCTGCTGCATGCTGCAGTTACTGATCGGCATTCCTGTCGCTGCAGGGCTGCTGCTGTTCCTGGTTCCGGAAAAATATCTTAATGCCAAGGGCATTGCCGCCTTACTGGTCAACCTGGCGGTGTTTTGCCTTGCTCTAAGGCTGTTTTTCTCTTCCGGCCTGATGTCAGCAGGGGACGGAAATGCAATAAGCGGATGTATCAGGATATCCGCAGGTGCCGTGGCATCGGATGCATCAAGGTATATCATTTTCGGTATCGACAATCTCAGCAGGCTAATAGTGGCCGCAGCAGGTTTTTTTGCCTTTATAATCAGCCTGTATTCACTTGTATATAACAAAATCAATAAAGTCAGGAACTTTAATTCCTGGTTCCTTATCACTGTCGGCTGTTCGTTCGGAGCATTGCTTTCCGACAACCTTCTGCTTTTCCTTACCTTCTGGGGTATACTTGGCATAACCCTGTACATGCTGATACCAGGCCGCAATGAAGAAAGTTCCGCGGCTGCAAAGAAAACACTTATTCTGATCGGAGCTTCCGATTCCATTATGATCATAGGTATTGCCCTGTTATGGTGGCTGACAGGCTCCCTTAGCATGAACAGCATATCGGTTCCAACCGACAATACGCCCGGAGCCCTGGCTTTTCTGACCCTGCTGGCAGGAAGTTTCACCAAGGCAGGGGCATTCCCTTTCCATACCTGGGTCCCGGATTATACCAAAGATGCTCCCGCATCCTCATCATCCCTGCTGCCTGCATCCCTGGACAAACTTCTCGGCATCTATCTTCTTGCCAGGCTTACCCGGGATATGTTCATTCTCAGCCAGTGGCTCACGTTCCTGCTTCTGCTGACAGGTGTGATTACAATAACAGGAGCCGTGATGATGGCACTGATACAGCACAATTACAAGAAACTGCTGGGATATCATGCCGTTTCCCAAGTCGGCTACATGATCCTCGGTTTCGGGCTGGGCTCACCGATCGGCATAGCTGCCGGTTTGTTCCATATGATCAACCATGCGATCTACAAAAGCGGCCTTTTCCTCGCAGCCGGTTCAATTGAAAAGCAGACCGGAAAAGAAGACATTGATGACCTCGGGGGCCTTTCTGGTGCAATGCCCGTTACCTTTGCTGCAACACTTGTATTTTCCATGTCCATTTCCGGAGTGCCTCCATTCAACGGATTTGCCTCCAAATGGATGATCTACCAGGGTATCATCGATTTCGGGAACGGTCCAGGCTTTGTAAACCAACTATGGATAGTATGGCTGGGGCTCGCGGTTCTCGGTTCCGCACTTACCCTAGCAAGCTTCATCAAACTTACAGGAGGCATATTCCTGAGCCGCAGAAAACAAGAATTCAGCGGGATACGTGAAGTTCCGGCACTGATGTGGATCCCTATGGCAGTACTCGCACTTTTGTGCATAACTTTCGGCGTACTTGCCACCAACCTGATCGTTCCGAAACTCTTTACTCCGGTTTCCGGCGATTTTGTTTTCACGGGATTCTGGGATTCAACATTTGTTTCAATCCTGGTACTGATCTCAATTCTTCTCGGGATCGTGATCTATCTCGTCTCAGGGCTGAAAAGATTCAGGCGCGAAGACAGTTTTATAGGGGGAGAAAGGATCCAGGATCAGGCAGCCTATCCCACTCCTGAATATTATAAAACCATCAGTGAGATGGATTTTCCGGCCTGGATGTACGATAAAGCCGGGAAGAAATGGTTTGATATCTACGATCTGTCGCGTCGGTTTGTCCTCTGGCTAAGCAGGCAGTTCAGCCTGGCGCATGACGGGGTCCTTTCAGGTTATGCCCTGTGGGTGTTTGCCGGACTGATCATCTTGCTGCTTGTAATGATATAAACAAACAGGTCATCATGGAAACCGCTCTGTCCATTATTATCACACTCATGATCCTGGGAGCGATTTATGCATTGCACGCCAGGGATTTGCTTTCGGCCGTCATTGCCTGTGGCATTGTCGGATATGGACTGGTGATCTGCTTTCTTCTGCTGAAAGCCCCCGATCTCGCCATTGTGCAGATAGTAGTGGAAACAATAACACTCATAATAATGGTGGCAGTGGTGCTCGACAGCTCCCGACAGGAACCTTTTGTAAAACCTGACCTGCAGGGATACATAGCAATTGTTTCAGGGCTCCTGCTTATTATTCTCCTGTTCCACTTTTTCAGGATCTCAACATCTGCACTTGACGATTTCGGCAGAACAACACTGCGTATGTCTGAAGCATATATTAAGGGTGCTGCAGACAGAACCGGCAGTGCCAATCTTGTAACCGGGGTTGTTTTTGATTTCAGGGGCTATGATACCCTCGGTGAGGCAACAGTGCTTGTCACCGCCGTAATCGGAGTACTGACAATCCTCAGGATCAGGGGGAAAAAATGATATGAAAATTGTACCATGAAAATGACTGCAGACGGATTATCAACACACCTTAAACCCATATATCAGACAGCAATTTGAAAAAACGGTAACACCGGGATCAGCAACATTAACTGAAAGCATATAACACTAAACATATGAAGGGGATGACGACAATAGTGAAGAAAACCACCCAGCTTATGGCGGGTCTGGTCTTTCTTTACGGTATTTACATTATCATCCACGGGCATCTTACTCCGGGGGGAGGATTTGCAGGAGGCGTGATCGCTGCGGGTTCGTTCATCCTCATTATCCTGGCATACGGAAGCGATTTCATCAGGCTGACCAGAAAAGAGCATGGATCGACAATGTATGAGAATCTTGCCATACTCATTGTTGCCTTTCTTGCTTTATCAGGGCTCTTTACCGGAGCATGTGTTTTCTTTCTGAACTGGCTGCCCCGGGGAACCACTGGTGAACTTGCAAGCGCGGGAATGCTGCCATTGTACAATATTTTTGTCGGGATAGAAGTCGCCTCGTCAATCGTGACAATTTTCCTTGCACTGGTAATATTTAAAGAAGAAATGTCGGAATGATCGTCTATTGTCTTTGTTTTGTACTGTTCCTGACCGGTCTCTACGGTGTCCTGACCAGGAGAAACCTGGTCAAGATCGCCATATCCCTGTCGTTAATGGAATGCAGCCTGTTTTTGTTCCTTGCACTGATAGGATACACCGAAGGGGGAATTGCTCCGATAGTTGATCCCGCGGATCCGGTGAAAAATTACGTTGATCCGCTGCCCCAGGCGCTTGTGCTAACCGCAATCGTGATCGGCCTTGCGACTACAGCCATGCTTATGGCTGTGATCATCAGGCTTTATCGTAAATACGGAACTTTCGACATCAGGGAAATTAAAGAATTAAGGGGGTAATATATGAATCCGCTGATCCCGCTTTTTGTAATGATCCCGCTTGCCGGAGCCTTCCTGATAATGATAACCGGAAGGTTCGCCGTATGGTTCGGCAGATATCTGACTACCCTGATACTGACGGTACTTGCTGCATTCAGCATCTTTTCCCTTGCTGTCACGGGTGAAAACACAGCTGTTTACAAGGTCGGAGGATGGGAACCGCTTAACGGAATCCCTATCGGGATACACATGGTAATGGACGGCTTTTCCGTGATTGTCCTGTGTATAATAAACATCGTCGGGGTCCTGGCCGCCCTGTATTCCATACCATATATAAAAAGATACACATCGGAGAACTATTACTACTCGCTTTTCTGTCTGATGATCGGCGGCATGAACGGTGTTGTGCTGAGCGGAGACATATTCAATATATTCGTGTTCCTGGAGGTATCCGCCATTTCGTCCTACGCCCTTGTTGCCTTCGGGGTTGAAAAAAATGAGCTCGAGGCCTCATTCAAGTACCAGGTACTGGGAGCACTGGCATCGTTCCTAATTCTTTTGGGAATTGCCCTTATCTACTGGAAAACCAAAACCCTGAATATTGCCGATATAAGGGAAGTATTCAGCACCGGATATGACAGGACGTATTACCTGTTTGTTCAGATACTCCTGCTTGGCGGATTCGGGCTCAAGGCTGCAATGATCCCATTTCATGCATGGCTGCCGGATGCCCATTCATCGGCCCCCTCCCCCATCTCAGCCATGCTTTCGGGAGTCTTCATAAAAGCTGTGGGGATCTATGTGATCATCAGGCTGTTCTTCAACATGTTCATTGTTACCGAAAATATTTCCATCCTGATAACTGTAATGGGTACGCTTTCAATGGCTGTTGGGGTGTTCCTTGCAATAGGTCAATGGGATATCAAGCGACTGCTGGCTTATCACAGCATAAGCCAGATGGGATATGTGATACTTTCAACAGGAATCGGAATGATACTCATCGCGCGGGGGAAAAGTCCTGAGATCGCAGCACTTGCAATTGCGGGAGGGCTCTTCCACCTCGTTAATCATGCTGCCTTTAAAGGCCTTCTTTTTTTCAATGCAGGAGCCATTGAGTACTCGACCGGCACACGCGATCTCCAGGAAATGGGCGGACTGGCAGGTTCAATGCCGGCAACGCATGCAACTTCCTTCATCGCATCGATGTCCATATCGGGAATACCTCCATTCAACGGTTTCTTCAGCAAGCTCATAATAATCATTGCTGCCATTATGGCCGGATTCTATCTGCTTGCAGCCCTGGCCGTCGTAGTAAGCATTATTACCCTGGCATCATTCCTCAAATTCCAGAGATATGCCTTTTACAACAAGCCTGAAAACAAGGATGACAAAAAAAACAAGGAGGTGCCCCTGCCAATGGTGTTCAGTATGGTAATCATGGGAATTCTTTGCATTCTGCTGAGTCTCCTGGCATTTCCCGGGATCAGGGAGACAATACTTGAGCCTGCAATAAATATACTCACGGATCCTTTGAAATATTCATCCCTTATAACAGGAAGCTGACATGAGGTACCTTGCCGTTTTTATATTATCACTGGTATTCTGGCTGCTGCTGACATTCAGCCTTAAAATACCCAATCTTATCATTGGGGGCCTGGCTTCTCTGCTCAGTGCAGCAATATTCTCGGACATGTATTTCAAAACTCCCAGCAAACTCCTTCAGCCGCACAGGTATTTCTGGTTCCTGATTTACCTTGCGGTTTTCATAGTGGAATGCATCAAAGCCAATTTTGATGTGGCATACAGGGTGCTTCATCCGGCAATGCCCATAAAGCCGGGCATCGTTAAGATAAGAACCACGCTCAGATCAGATTTTGCCAGGACAATTCTGGCCAATTCAATAACCATGACGCCCGGCACTATAACAGTTGACCTGATCGGTGACGAGTTTTATATCCATTGGATCTTTGTCAGGTCAGAGGATCCGGAAATTTATACCGGGATGATCACCGGATTGTTTGAAAAATACATTAAAAGATTTGCAGAATGACTGAATTTCTGACTGTACTGCTTTACATACAGATAGCATTGAGTGCTGCATGCCTATACAGGATAATAATAGGGCCAACCATACCTGACAGGATGGTCGGGATTGACATTTTCGGCATTCTAGTGGTGGGCATTTGCGCAATTATTGCTGTTCAGACTGAAAAATCATTTATTCTCGACATAGGGATCGCCTGGGTAATCCTGAGTTTCATAGGCACCCTCACACTTGCGAAATATCTCAGCGGAAAAAAATTAAATGAATGATATGATCACTGTTATACTGATATGCACGGGTGTTTTATTCAATATCTTCGGATGCATTGGTCTGATCCGCCTGCCCGATGTTTACAACAGGCTGCAGTCTGCAACCAAATGTGTGACGCTCGGATGCTGCAGTATTCTCCTGGGGGCGCTGATCCATTTTGGCATCGGCAGTGCAGGCATGAAGGCCCTGATTGCCATACCCATACTTTTCTTCAGTGCAACGGTGGCTGCTCATGCACTGATCAGGGGAGCTTACCATTTCGGAACAGGGCTGGATAAAAGAACCGTTAAGGACGACTATAAGAATGCCGTGAAATGAAATATCCGAAAATAAGAGAACTCAGGGAGGCAGTTGTTTCACTGTTCACACCTGCCTATACATCGAAATTCCCGGCTGAACCCCATGTACCCTTTGAAAAATTCAGGGGAAAACCGGTGGTTGATGATGCAAACTGCGTCGGCTGCGAGACATGCACAAACGTGTGTCCGCCGGGGGCAATTACATTTACCGATGATAAGGAAAAACAGATACGAATATTAAGGAGAGATTACGGCAAATGCATATTTTGCGGCCAGTGCCAGGATCATTGTATTACCGGAAAGGGAGTCATCCTGTCAGACAAGATTTATGACATTGCGGTATTCGACAGGGACAAGGTGGTGGAATACCAGGAAAAGGAACTGGTGATATGCCGCAACTGCAGTGCAGTTATCACCACCAGGGAGCATCTGTGTCATATGCACAGGAAACTTGGCCCCCGTGCATTTTCCTCGATACTGAATCTTAATATGCTGAATGAGAAACTCAGACTCTCTGAAGGACAAGATACGGAAGTTGAGATTGCAGACGAACTGAAAAGAAAAGACATGTTTAACGTCATATGCCCTAACTGCCTGAGGCAGGTACTGGTAAAATATATTGTGGAAGGTGCCTGAACTTCTTGAGGAAATATTAGCGGCAAAAGATAAAAAAAAGCTCTTTGTCGGTGTCGGTAATGTCCTGAAGTGCGACGACGGAACAGGCGTTTACATAAGCAACAGGATTGTGCCGCGCAATGATATTTCAGTCCTTACTGTCGAGACCGGGATCGGGAACTATATCGGCAAGATCAATTCAATCGGTCCGGATATCCTTGTGCTTCTTGATGCGGTGGATATGGGGGCAAGGCCCGGTACAATCAAAACCCTACCGATAACCGGTTTGCAGGATATGACTTTCAATACTCACAATATTTCCCTTGCAAGATTCGCCGATTTTTTCAAAATGGAGATATTTATTACAGGAATTCAGCCTGAAAAAATTGAATTTGGAGAAAAAATCTCGTATATTGTCAGGCAGGAAGCAGACAGACTGATTGGCATAATCAACAAAACCAAATAAACAGGAGGTTACCTTATGACACAATACCTATGCAAGGCATGCAGGGGAGTTTTGAATGTAAAAACTTCGATAATCCTTTCAGCCACGAAACTCAACAGCTCCAAAAAGGGATTGCTCTACCTCAATCCTGAGCTTGGAAACTACACAGTGACGACACATCCAACCTTTCAGATCGAAGAAGGAGAGGAATACCTTATTAACTGTCCCATCTGTCATGCCCACCTTAACAGCCTGAAATACGACCATCTTGTCAGGATCAAAATGATTGATGACAAGGGAGAAGAGTTTGACATATACTTCTCTGATATTGTCGGTGAAAAATGCACATTCAAGATCAGCGGTTCAACAGTTGAGAAGATTGGCCCGGATGCTGTTAAATACAACAAGTATTTCGATATTCCCGAGGAAGACAAAAAATATCTGTAATCCTGTTAGGTAATCAGGCTGACCGGTTTTCATTGTACAATCCACTATATATTTTAATTTTGTTTCCGTTCTGACCATTAACGGCAGGTATTTTATTTCTTCAAAACTATGCTGAATCAAAAAGCTGCAGACAATATTCGCATTCTGGCAATGGCGATGGTGGAAAAGGCAAAATCGGGACATCCCGGGGGCGCCATGGGCGGAGCCGACTTTATCCACATTCTCTTTTCAGAATTCCTGAATTTTGATCCCGGAGATCCATACTGGATAAACCGCGACAGGTTCTTCCTGGATCCGGGTCACATGTCGCCGATGCTGTATTCGGTACTGACCCTTACGGGTCATTTCACCCTTGATGATTTAAAAAGCTTCAGGCAATGGGGCAGTCCGACGCCAGGTCATCCCGAGCTTGATGTTGCCAGGGGCATAGAGAACACATCCGGTCCGCTTGGACAGGGACATACTATGGCTGTGGGCGCTGCAATTGCCGAAAGATTTCTTGCAGCCAGGTTCGGGGAATTGTTTGCCCACAAAACCTATGCGTTCATTTCCGACGGGGGGATACAGGAAGAGATATCGCAGGGTGCCGGCCGTCTTGCCGGTTTCCTCGGGCTGAATAATCTGATATTGTTCTATGATTCAAATGACATCCAGCTGTCGACTGAAACCAGCGCCGTCACTGCAGAGGATACTTCTGCAAAATACAGGGCGTGGGGATGGAACGTGATCACCATCGACGGCAACGACCACAACCAGATCAGGGAAGCCCTGACCAATGCCTGCGGGGAGAAAGAAAGACCGACAATCATCATTGGCAGGACAATCATGGGAAAGGGGCTGCTTGACAATGAGGGGAAGAGTTTTGAAAGGAAAACTTCAACCCATGGAATGCCGGTTAGCGAAGCAGGCGGATCGTTCGGAAAGTCGGTGAAAAACCTGGGCGGCAACCCGGATGACCCTTTCATGATCTTTGATGAAGTGAAGGATCTGTACAAGGGGATCCTGAACAAAAAAAGAAAGCTGGCCGAAGAATGGAAGGAAAAGAAGAAGAAATGGGCGGAAGAGAACAGGGAATCGGCTCAGAGGCTCGAGATGTATTATTCGGGAAAGATACCTGAAACAGACTTCAGTTCAGTTGTCCAGAAAGAAGGCTCCGCGACAAGGGCAGCCTCTTCTGCCGTCCTTGGCATGCTTGCGCAAAAACTGGGGAATATGATCGTGGCTTCAGCGGATCTTTCGAATTCCGACAAAACCGATGGTTTTCTGAAGCACACCAAAGCGTTTTCCGGGGGTGATTTTTCCGGCTCGTTTCTCCAGGCAGGAGTTGCAGAGCTGACAATGGCTGCTGTAATGAACGGCATGGCCCTTCACGGGGGCGTCATCCCGGCATGCGGCACCTTTTTTGTTTTTTCTGATTATATGAAGCCGGCTGTAAGGCTGGCGTGCCTGATGGAACTTCCTGTCAGGTACATCTGGACACACGATGCCTTCCGTGTCGGTGAGGACGGCCCGACGCATCAGCCTGTGGAACAGGAAGCACAGATCCGCCTGATGGAGCAGCTCCGGAATCACAGCGGAATCAACAGCATGCTTGTCCTCAGACCGGCTGATGCAAATGAGACCACGGTGGCATGGAAAATGGCGCTGGAAAACACACGTACCCCTACTGCCCTGATCCTTAGCAGGCAAAACATCAAGGATCTGCCTTCACCGTCGAATAACCGATATTCGGATGCACTGCAGCTGGAAAAAGGTGCTTACATAGTGAGTGACTGCGAAGGCAAACCGGATATAATCCTGATTGCCAACGGTTCGGAAGTCTCGACCTTGTTTGAGGGGGCCGAACTGCTTAAAAAACACAATCTCAGGATCAGGATAGTCTCGGCTCCTTCCGAAGGACTGTTCAGGAATCAGAGTATAGAGTACCAGAAGTCAGTGATTCCCGACAATATTCCGGTATTCGGGCTCACGGCAGGCCTGCCTGTGACGCTTGCCGGACTTGCCGGGTCCCTCGGCAGGGTGTGGGGTGTCAGCAGTTTCGGCTTCTCCGCTCCTTACAAGGTACTGGACGAAAAGCTTGGCTTTACAGCTGATAATGTATACCGCCAGGTCATGGATTTCCTGGCACTGAACAGGAAATAACCATTCTACCGGTCACAACCATATGCCGCATCCGGATACCTGGCCGGCTGCGTGCAACATGTTGTTGAATAATACAGCATAATGTTAAAAACATGCTGTCCCGGATTTCCTGTTTTGTTTATCTTGGTTTAAAATCATCAGCTGTATTACTTTCCGCTAACCCAATCTTACCTGTATGAAAAAATTCATTTTAGCCCTGCTTTTTCCTGCCATTTTTCTTGTTCAGCCTCTTTCAGGCCAGAGCGATTCCCTGATCTTTCAGGCAGCCGTCAGCGATACGCAGGATGTCAGTGTCAGGCTTTTTGACTCGGATAAGCCGCTGGATATCTCACTCAGGTTCGATATAAGCCAATATAAGAGGAAAAGGTCCGACACCACATATCTTAATGCCGTTCTCACATATTATACCGATGAAAATGATTCAGTCAGTAAAAAAATAAAGATCCGGGCCAGGGGCGAGATCCGAAGGAAAATATGTGACTTTCCTCCGTTTTTCTTGAATTTCAGGATGAAAGACTCAAAGGACGGGGAATTCGTTGGTATAAACAAGCTCAAGGTTGTACCCTACTGCAAACTGGGATATGAGGATTATGTACTCAGGGAATACCTGATCTACAAGCTATATAACGTCCTTACCGAAAACAGTCTGAGGGTACGTCTTTTCAGGATAAACCTGTACAACACCGCAAAGCCCGGCAAACCATTGAAACAATATGGGTTTGCTATTGAGCCTGTCAGGGTATTTGAGAAAAGAACCGGTTCCTTTGAACTTAAGAATGTCAAACTGTCAAGAAGTTTTATCAAGCCGGAGATGCTGGACAGATGTGCGATCTTCAACTATATGATAGGGAACACCGACTGGTCGATCCCTAACATGCACAATGTCCACCTGTTTCAGCAGCCATTCTCGGAACAGCCGGAACTGGCAATGATCGTTCCCTACGATTTTGACTACTCCGGACTGATTAATGCTGAATATGCGGTTCCCTTTGAAACACTGCCAATCAAATCGGTGAAGGAAAGGTTATATCTTGGCTCATGCAGGAGCAGGGAAGAATTCAGGAATGCACTGGATGAATTTATCGCCAGAAAGGACGAGTTTTACCGGACAGTAAATGATTTCGCCTATCTGAGCGACAGGTCAAAAAGGGAAATAATCAGATACCTCGACGGATTCTACAGGCTTTTCGATAAACGGGAAACAATAATTGCCACCCTGCTTCTAGAATGCAGGGAACCCTGATCATGTCATTTTTTTCACTATTTTTGCACCTCCATTAACAAGCTTCCCATGAAGTACGATATCAAACCGGGTGTAAAAGGATTGATCTTTGATCTCGACGGAACCCTTGCCGACACCATGCCGTACCATTTCAGGGCCTGGCAAAGGGCCTGTGCCAGGTACGGAGCCCATATTGACAATAAATTCCTGCGAAGGCATACCGGCAGCCCAGGCTGGATAATTGCAGAAGAAGTGATCAGAAGCTGCGGACTCAACGGCAGTGTATCCATCGACAGCATAGTGAACGAAAAAATGAAGGAATTTCTCCGTCTCCAGCATCTTATAAAACCCATTGAACCTGTTACGGATATCGTAAGGAAATATCATGGGATCCTGCCCATGGCTGTAGGAACGGGAGGTCACAGGGAGGCAGTTGAGAAGACACTGGAAATAACCGGACTGAGACATTTTTTCGAAATAATCATCACCGCAAACGATGTGAGTTCATTCAAACCCCATCCTGAAACATTCCTGAGATGTGCGGAGCTTATGCATGTTGATCCGCCTTTCATTGAAGTTTTCGAAGATGGCGAACTTGGCATTGAAGCTGCGCAAAACGCCGGTATGATGGTAACCGACGTCAGATCCTGGTATGATTCCGACTGGTAAGGGAATACTGAGCGGTTACCGCTGAATGATTGTCACTTCTTTTCCGCATTCCATGCCAAACCCTTTTATCAGCATCAGTATTCACTAAGATCATTCAGATTATGCAATATATCATTGCAAAAACCGGAGACGGATCGCATACTCTTTATGTTCCGGAAATTGATGAATATTACCATTCCATCCACGGCGCCATTCAGGAGTCAGAATATGTGTTTATTAAATGCGGGCAGGAATTTTCATCAGCAAATCCGCTCAGGATCTTCGAGGCCGGATTCGGAACGGGTCTGAATGCCCTTCTGGCCTGCATCAGTGCAGAAGCCGGCAGAAGAACGGTATTTTACACATCGATTGAGAAGTATCCTCTCCCCGAAAGAATCATCACCTCACTTAACCATACCGCTATGCTTGGTGAAGAGGCAAAGCACTGGTTTGAACTGATTCACTCCTGTGAATGGAACCGGCCGGAGGAAATAACCAAAAACTTCATCCTTCATAAGATCTGTGGTGACCTGATCACTGATGACCTGGAAGGGTTTTATGATCTTATCTTTTTTGATGCCTTCAGTCCAGGCAGACAGCCGGATATATGGGCACCCGAACTTTTCAGGAAGATTTCACGGATAACGGTGCCAGGAGGTATCTTTATGACATATTCGGTAAAAGGTGAGATAAAGAGAGCTCTCAGGGCAAACGGATTTCGGGTTACATTACTCCCCGGCCCGGCAGGCAAGCGCCATATTCTAAGAGCATTTAAATCCTGAAAAAAAGACCCATTTACTTTGTTCGTGCAGTCAAAATATTATCTTTGCCAAAATTTTAACCAAAACTACTTCAAATGAAAATCAATGGATTGATCGTCGCGGCCATCATGGTTGCCCTGATGTCAGGCTCGTGTGCAAAAAATGCAATATCGAATGCTAAAATGAAAAACAGAACCGATTCGCTTTCATACGCTTTCGGTATTGTTAACTACAATGCCCTGAAAAATGACAGCCTGAACCTGGAGCCCAGGCTTGTTGCAAAGGCGATGCTCGACGGGGAAAAGGGAAGGCCGGTGATGAGTGACGATGCCGCAAGAAGTTTCATCATGTCGTTCATCAGCGATCGTGAAAATCAGAAAGCTGAAAAGCAAGCTGCAGCCAACAAGGTTTTGTACAAGGACCATATTGATCAAAATGTAGCCTTTCTGGAAAATAACAAGACAAAGCCGGGAATAATTGTTACTCCTTCGGGTCTTCAATACGAGGTCATCAGGATGGGTACCGGTGAGAAGCCTACAAGGGACAGCCAGGTCAAGGTTCATTATGTAGGCACCCTTATTGACGGGAAAGAATTTGATTCCTCCGTCAAGAGGAATGAGCCGGCACAGTTTCCGGTCACCGGGGTGATTCCCGGCTGGACTGAAGCCTTGCAGTTAATGCCCGTCGGTTCAAAATTCAGGCTTTTCATTCCGGAAAACCTTGCCTATGGAGCCCGCGGGGCCGGTGATATAATAATGCCCTATTCAACCCTTATTTTTGAAGTGGAACTTCTCGAAATCGTTCACTAGAATGAAAAAGGCTGAAATACATACTGCAAGGGGTGTGATGCATGTCGACTTTTTCGAGGATGATGCGCCCGCAACCGTCAGTAATTTTGTTAAGCTCGCACGGGAAGGATTTTATGACGGCCTCGCCTTTCACAGGGTCATACCCGGATTTGTTATCCAGGGAGGCTGCCCGTATTCGAAGGATCCGGGCGATCCCAGGACAGGTACAGGCGGACCGGGATACACCATCAGGTGTGAACTCACCGGTGCCAACCAGTACCACGACAGGGGTGTGTTGTCAATGGCCCATGCGGGCAGAGATACCGGTGGATCGCAATTCTTCATATGCCGCAACAGGGCAAACACCAGGCATCTCGACCGGCAGCATACATGTTTCGGAAAAGTAACGGAGGGCCTTGATGTAATTGACCTGATTCAGCAGGGCGACAGGATTGACAAAATAGTAATACTCGGAGAGTGATATGGCGTTTGAAATTTCCGGCAGGGTTATTGATATAGCCCCCGTCAACCAGGTGAGCGACAAATTCCGGAAACGCGAGTTTGTCATTGAAAAGAAGGAGGCGGGAGGGGCAGGCCTGTTCATCGATTATATCAAGTTCCAGCTTATTCAGGATAAATGCGATCTTATAAATGAATCCTTCCTTAATGCCGAAGTGAAGGTAACCTTTAACCTGAGGGGAAACAAATGGGAACGCGAAGGAAAGGTGAGTTACTTCACCAATCTCGATGCATGGAAGATTGAAAGGATCAGGACCGAGGATACAGAACAGGAATTTCCGCCGCACATAACCGACGAATCATTTCCAGGTGATGATCAGCTCGATGATCTTCCCTTCTGAAGGAAATTATTTTTTCCGTTAACATTCTGAATTCATATATTTGCAGGGATGTCATGTAAACATCCCTGTTTTGCGTTGATGCATTTTTCACTGCATTCTGGCTGTGAGTATTAGGCAACGCATCGGGACCCGGTTCACTTAACTGTTGCAATCATGAAATGCATATCATTGGTATTACTGGCAGCAGTGTTCACTGTCAGTTCATTAAAAGCCCAGGTTCTTCATGAAACAGTCAGTGAAGGTATCAGGGAAAGAATTCAGCATTCATACAACCGCTTTATACAACCTGCCGGGCTGCAGGTTGTTTTCGGAAATGAAGCGCTTGAGAACCATGCCATGGACGTTGCCCTTTCACCCGATGCCCGGTATGTGGCGGTAATGGAACGCTACAGCATAGTTTTCATAAGCACTGCGGACAATAAGGTCAGATACAGCCTTGTCAACAATGAGCATCCCCTCCTGAGGGGCGGAATGAACACATATTCCGGCCTGAAATGGGATGAAGATGCGTCGGGGATGCATGTTTACTGGAGCGTGGTCGGTGCAGATAACAGGTCATTTGTGGCCTCTGCAACCTGGAACGGTGAAAAGGCTGAATTCTCCCGCCTTATTGAATACAAGACCATGCCGCCGGCAGCTATTGCACTGCCCAACGAGATACTTATCACCAGGGAGGCCGGCAACAAATATCTTTATGTTGTCCTGAACGGAAACAATACTCTGGTCAAACAGGATTTCATCACAGGCGACACGGTGTGGTATACTTTCCCCGGGGTCGCTCCGTACGGGATTGCAGCAGCAGCCGGAAAGGTATATGTAACCAACTGGGCAGGACGCTTTCCAACCGACAGGGACAAGGCTGTAGCCGGGGTTCCGTGGGGCCTTGCAAGGGTTGACAACAAGGCCGGCGGCTCCACACGCGAAGGAAGCGTCGCAGTATTTGATGCTGAAACGGGAACTTTCCTGAAAGATATAATTGTAGGGCTCCACCCCAACGGAATAATCAGCGGCAGAAAGGGCAGGTACATCTATGTAACCAACTCCAACAGCGATAATGTGTCGGTAATAAATACATCAAGGGACGTGGTTACAGAAACAATCAGCGTCAGGCTTCAGCCCGACATCAATCCGTATTTTGGCGATTCCCCAAACGGCATATGCCTTTCACCCGATGAACAGACCCTTTATGTTGCAAACGGAATGGACAATGCCCTGGCTGTGATTTCGCTCGGCAAAAAGGCCGGTAACAGGCAGGGCGGCAGGGAAAGTACTGTAACAGGATTTATCCCCACAGGGGCCTATCCATCGGGAATCTGCATCACACCTTCAGGATCGGTTTATGTGGCCAATCTGGAATCTGACGGAGTCCATGTAGGCATTAAAAATCCTGCCGGTGAGAATCTTATATACAACTCCCATCATCTGCTAGCATCGATTTCTGTTTTTCCGGCCCCGGGAAGCAGGGATCTTGCTGCCTATACCGATACTGTTATTGCAGTGAACAACCTGGCACGTGCCACAACTGCCAGGGAGGAACCCAGAAGCGGGGTCGCTCCAAAACCCGTGCCCGAAAGGATCGGGGAACCCTCCCTGTTCAGGCATGTGCTTTACATCATCAAGGAAAACCGCACTTACGACCAGATCCTGGGCGACATGAAGGAAGGACGCGGTGATCCGAGCCTCTGCACTTACGGAGAACTGATCACTCCCAATACCCACAAGCTCGCCAGGGAATTCCTTCTTCTCGATAATTTCAATGTGTCGGGGAAATGCTCGGCGGAGGGACATCAGTGGACAGATGCGGCAATTGTGACGGATTACATAGAAAAGAATATGCGGGCCTGGTTCAGAAGCTATCCGCACGTCCAGGACGATGCACTGGTATATTCTCCAAGCGGCTTCCTGTGGGATAACGGGGTGAACCGCGGGAAAAAGGTGAGAATATACGGCGAAGCCTCATATCCCGTATTTGAAAACAATACCAGTCCCGGATGGACAGAGATATATAATAAATTCCTCAGGGGAGAAAAAGTGGAATTTACAAATTATACCACAATTGAACCTGTAAAAAGCCTTCTCAGCCCCACTTACCCCTCGTACGGTAATCATGAATTTCCTGATGTGATGAGAGCTGCTGATTTTATCAGGGAACTGAAGGAATATGAAGCCATGGAAGGCGACCAGCTGCCCGAACTGATGATCATGGCCCTTCCCAATGACCATACTGCCGGGCTGAGACCCGGACATCCCACCCCGAGAGCCATGATTACCGACAACGACCTTGCCCTCGGACAGATAGTAGAAGCTGTCACCAAAAGCAGATTCTGGGAAAGCACTGTTATTTTTGTAACAGAAGATGATTCCCAGGGAGGCTGGGATCATATTTCCGCATACCGGACAGTCGGACTTGTGATCAGCCCCTACTCCCGGCTCAGGACCACGATCCATACATATTACAGCCAGCCGTCAATGATAAGGACAATTGAACAGATACTCGGCCTTCCGCCGATGAATATTCAGGATGCCATTGCTTATCCGATGACTGATTGTTTTGGCAGCGAACCCGACCTTACACCCTACACTGCCCTTCCAAATAATATTCCGCTTGATGAGATGAATAAACCGCTGTCATCGCTCTCAGGCAGGGCGCTCCATTTTGCAAGGAAGAGCATGCTTCCCGAGTTCGCAGGCGTTGACTCGGGAAATGATGACCTGCTTAACAGGATATTATGGTTTGCTGCCAGGGGGAACGCTCCCTATCCCCGGAAATATGCAGGAGCAACCGGCTACGACGATGGCGACGACGACCCTGACGGTGACGGATATTGATAATGCAGCCAATTACCCGAATATGAAAAATCCTCTTCTGGATAAATGGTCCACACCCTATGAAACACCTCCCTTTCACCTTATTGAAGTCTCTCATTTCAAACCTGCAGCCGAAGAGGCCATAAAAGCAGCACTTGCCGAGGTGGAGGCCATCGCGGACAATCCCGGGAAGCCTGCATTTGAAAATACTGTCGGGGCCCTTGAAAGGACAGGGGAAAAACTCTCCAGGATATCTTCCCTGCTGTTCAGCCTTAACAGCGCCGAAACATCGGATGAACTGCAGAATGCAGCACAGGAAATATCGCCCATGCTGGTGCGGTTTTCCAATGATGTAACCATGAACGGTAAGCTGTTTGAGAGGATACATGCACTGTACGAATCAAAGGGGGAATCAGGGCTGGATACCGAACAGATGATGCTGCTTGAAAAAGTACACCGGAATTTTATTCTCGGCGGGGCCGGTCTTGATCCTGAGCACCGGAAGCGGTTCAGGGAAATCTCCGAAGAACTGGCGGAACTAACCCTCAGGTTCGAAGCCAATGTGCTTCACCAGACAAACTCATTCAGGCTGCATATTACGGATGAAAAGGATCTTGCCGGCCTGCCGCCTGATATTGTGGCCATGGCATCGGCAGAAGCGGAAAAGAAAGAAAAAACAGGATGGGTATTCACACTGAATCAGCCAAGCTACATACCCTTCATGCAATTTGCCGCCAACCGGGATCTCAGGGAGAAAATGTTCCGGGCTTACGGATCCAGGTGCTTTCACGACGATGAAAAAGATAACAGCGGCCTTGTTCTGAGAATTGTAAATCTAAGGCTTGAAAAAGCAAAACTGCTCGGTTTTCAAAGCTATGCACACATGGCCCTCACCGACCGTATGGCAGACAGTCCCGAAAAGGTAAATGCTTTCCTTGAAAGGCTCAATAAGGCCTCGCGCGATGCAGCTCTCAGGGATTATGAGAATCTTAAATCATTTGCCATTGAACAGGGATTGAAATACCCGCTCGAGCGATGGGACTGGCCGTACTATTCAGAGAAGCTGAAAAGGGCAAGGTACAATATAGACGACGAGATCCTGAAACCGTATTTCCGTCTCGAATCTGTAAGGGATGCTATTTTCGGTCTTGCGTCCGGCCTGTTCGGGCTGCAGTTTGTGCAGAACACTGATATCCCCGTCTATCACGGGGAAGTCAGTGCCTGGGAGGTTCATGACGATGACGGAAAGATCCTTGCAATTCTCTATCTGGATCATCATCCCAGAAAAGGCAAGCACGGAGGGGCCTGGATGACATCATTCAGGAACCAGAGGTCGGAAAACGGGAAAAGGATCATCCCGCATGTTTCCATTGTGATGAACTTTACAAGGCCGGGACCGGCAAAGCCTTCGCTCCTGGCATTCAATGAGCTCACAACCTATCTTCATGAGTTTGGCCATGCCCTTCATGGGATCTTGTCGGATTGCACATATGAAAGCCTTGCCGGGACCAATGTCGCCCACGATTTTGTCGAATTGCCGTCGCAGTTTATGGAAAACTGGGCGTATGAGAAAGAATGGCTCGACACGTGGGCCGTTCATTATGAAACCGGTGAAAAGCTTCCCGGAGAGCTTATAGAAAAGATACGGGAAACCGCAGTATTCAATGAAGGATATGCATGCAACAGGCAGCTGGGATTCGGTTTTCTCGACATGGCATGGCACACGGTAAGCGAGCCCGTCAGCAAGTCAGTTGATGAGTTTGAAAGGGAAACCATGACGGCAACGGAAATACTCCGGCCGGTCGGGGGAACCAATATGAGCTGCTCTTTCACCCATCTTTTCGGAGGTGAATATGCGGCAGGCTATTACGGTTACAAGTGGGCTGAGGTGCTTGATGCTGATGCATTCTATTTTTTCCGCGAATCGGGCCTGTTCAACAAAACTATCTCCGGCTCATTCCGGAAAAATATCCTTGAAAGGGGAGGCAGCGACAAGCCAATAGATCTGTATATAAGATTCAGGGGTAAGGAACCTTCAATTGAACCTTTTCTTGACCGCAGCGGCCTGAAAAAATAATATTATATTTGCCAGTTCAATTTTCAATCGTCCTTTGATCCCTTAACTTTTAATAACCATCCCATGATCCGTTTTTTCAGAAAAAATTCAGGAGCCATTATTGCCGTGCAAAGTGATGTCAGGTTAACCGATTCTGACAGTGAGAAACTGGCCTGGCTGTTCGGAAATGCCACAATGCTTGATGATGACAGGTTGGAGGGCGTGTATACCGGACCCCGGAGGGAGATGATCACACCGTGGAGCACAACTGCTGTGGAGATAACACAGAACATGGGAATAGTGGGAATAAAAAGGATCGAGGAATTCATTCCCACGCGTGAGAGGAAACCGGAATATGATCCCATGCTGCAGGCATTATACAGGGATCCTGACCAGGATATTTTCACGGTCATCAGGGATCCGGAAAAAATCATGCCTGTTATTGACATCAGGGGGTATAATGAAAAGGAAGGTCTTGCCCTCAGCAATGAGGAAATTCTTTACCTTGAGAAGCTGTCTCGGAAATTATCCAGACCCCTTACCGACAGTGAGGTTTTCGGTTTTTCACAGATAAACTCGGAACATTGCAGGCATAAGATCTTCAATGGAATTTTCATTATCGACGGGGAAGAGAAGGATTCGACACTATTCCAGCTTATAAAGAATACCACTCATTTCAACCGCAACAGGGTGGTTTCTGCCTATAAGGACAACTGTGCCTTTCTGAAGGGTCCGGTTGTGGAGCAGTTTGCACCTGCCACCCACGACAGGCCTGATTATTATACTGTAAAGAAATATGAATCAGTTCTTTCGCTAAAGGCCGAAACCCATAACTTCCCCACCACCGTTGAGCCCTTCTATGGTGCTTCCACAGGATCGGGGGGTGAGATCCGCGACCGCATGGCCGGAGGCAGGGGTGCCTTTCCTGAAGCCGGGATCGCGGTCTACATGACTTCATATCCCCGGATCGAAGGAGGGCAGCCATGGGAAAAAGCCATTAAGGAAAGGCCCTGGCTCTATCATTCCCCGGCCGACATTCTCACCAAGGCCTCAAACGGGGCAAGCGATTTCGGTAATAAGTTCGGCCAGCCTCTTATCTGCGGATCGCTTTTTACTTTTGAACATTCCGAAAACATGCAGGTATGGGGTTATGATAAGGTCATCATGCTTGCAGGGGGAATCGGGAACGGGAAAAGCAGCCAGAGTGAAAAAGGTGTTCCCGGGAAAGGAGATCTTATCGTCATGCTGGGCGGAGACAACTACAGGATAGGAATGGGAGGAGGAGCCGTATCGTCAGTCGATACCGGGGAATTCGACAGTTCCATCGAGCTCAATGCCGTACAAAGGGCAAACCCCGAAATGCAGAAAAGGGTTTACAATGCAATAAGGGCCCTGTGCGAATCGGACGACAATCCTGTCATTTCCATTCATGATCACGGGGCAGGCGGCCATCTCAACAGCCTGGCCGAACTGGTGGAAGCAACCGGCGGGAGAATAGACATCAGCAGGCTGCCTGTCGGCGATCCAACACTGTCGGCACGGGAGATTATAGGGAACGAGTCGCAGGAACGAATGGGTTTGATAATCAGTCGGGCCAATGCAGACAAATTGGTAAATATTTCCGAAAGGGAAAAAGCACCGTTATATTTCATAGGGGAGATAACCGGCGATCACAGGCTGGTTTTTGAGAACAGCATAACCGGCGAAAAACCCATTGATCTTTCCGTTGAGGCATTGTTCGGTGATCCGCCAAGGACAATTATAACGGGCAGCAGTCCTTCCGGAAAAGCCTTTGAGAGGGTTGAATACGACAGGAACCGTATACATGAGTATGTGGAACTGGTACTGCAGCTTGAAGAGGTTGCCTGCAAGGACTGGCTCACCAACAAGGTGGACAGGTCGGTAACCGGCCGTATTGCAAAACAGCAGTGTGCCGGGCCGCTGCAGCTGCCCCTGAACAATCTCGGGGCAATAGCACTGGATTATCGTGGCCGTTCCGGTTTTGCCACATCACTGGGGCATGCCCCTGCCGCCGCGCTTATTGATCCCGCAGCCGGATCAGTGCTGTCTATCGCAGAAGCTCTTACCAATATTATATGGGCTCCCCTTACCGACAACCTGAAAAGTGTATCCCTTTCGGCAAACTGGATGTGGCCCTGCAAAAATCCGGGAGAAGATGCCAGGCTGTATTCAGCGGTACAGGCTGCCAGCCGGTTTGCCATTGAACTCGGAATAAATATTCCGACCGGTAAGGACAGCCTTTCCATGACTCAGAAATACAGCGACATTGTGGTAATGTCACCGGGAACGGTAATAATCACTGCTGCGGGAGAGGTTAATGACATCCGGAGAATTGTTGAACCCGTGATAGTCGACGATCCCTTTACCAGTCTACTTTACATTGATATGAGCAGGGATGAGTTCAGGATTGGCGGAAGCAGTCTCGCACAGGTGCTGAACCGTGTAGGGGATGATGCTCCGACGGTGAGGGATGCCGGCTATTTTGCCAGGGTTTTCAATACTATCCAGGGACTGATCAAAAAAGGCAGGATACTCGCAGGACATGATATATCTGCAGGCGGAATGATAACAACGTTACTGGAGATGTGCTTTTCCAATATCTCCGGCGGCATTGCGGCAAATCTGACTGCCCTCAATGAACCCGACACTGTAAAGATACTGCTGAGCCAGAACCCGGGAATAATTATCCAGGTGGCCGACGAAAACGAGGTTTCCGAAATCCTTCTTGAGCATGGCATATCCTATTTCACCATCGGCCATCCGGTCAGCGACAGAACAATTAGTATCGTCAATCACGGCGAGACGCTGAGATTTGAAATTGATCCCCTCAGGCACAGATGGTTCCGTACCTCCTATCTCTTTGACAGAAAGCAGTGCGGTCCCAGGGCGGCTCTCGAAAGATTCATCAATTACAGGAACCACATTCTCCGGTTCAACCTGGGCAGTTTCAGCGGCACCTTCAGCTCGCTGGGAATCACTCCTGACAGGCAGAGAAAGTCGGGAACAAAGGCTGCCATCATACGCGAGAAGGGAGTGAACGGCGACAGGGAGATGGCTTATGCCCTCTGGCTCGCAGGTTTCGATGTCAGGGATGTGCATATGACTGATCTGATGACGGGCCGGGAGACTCTCGACGATCTGAACATGATCGTTTTTGCCGGGGGATTCTCCAATTCCGATGTTCTTGGATCAGCAAAGGGCTGGGCCGGTGCATTCAGGTACAATGAAGCAGCAGGGAAGGCGCTTTCAACATTCTTCAGCAGGCCTGACACCCTCTCGCTCGGCGTCTGCAACGGCTGTCAGCTAATGACCGAACTAGGCCTCATTTATCCTGGGCATGAACAAAGGCCGGAGCTGCTTCCAAACAGTTCCGGTAAATTCGAGTCGGGATTTATCTCAGTGAAGATCCCGGAAAACAGGTCGGTCATGCTGGGAAATATGTCGGGCATGGAACTCGGCGTCTGGGTTGCACACGGGGAGGGAAGGTTCAATTTGCCTTATCCCGAAGAAAAATATCATATTGCACTCAAATACAGCAGCAGCACCTATCCTGCCAATCCTAACGGTTCCGCATATGATGTGGCGGGACTGTGTTCAGATGACGGAAGGCATCTTATAATGATGCCGCATCCGGAGAGAGCCTTCTTTCCGTGGCAGTGTCCGTATTATCCGAATGAAAGAAAACAGGATGATGTGACACCCTGGATAAAGGCATTCATAAACGCCAGGAAGTGGATCGAAAAAACGCTCAGCGGGTCATAGGTGTCAGAAGCAGTGACATCAGCCGGGTGTCTTCAGTGAAGCCTGAATGCTGGTTCATGGCTTCACGGGGAAGAACTTTCTCGCTTATCACCTGCAAATTGTAAGCTCCCGCCTCCAGAACATAAAATGACCCCAGGTAGGAATCAGCCCTGTAATAGGGATAGGATATATCCTCCGAATTTTTTACAACCTTATCACAAACAGGGTCAACCTCAAGGAAACTGTCAAGAAAAGTCACCTTGACCGAGTTCACATAACTGAGATCGGTTGTGTCCCTGGTCGCGCTTGTAAGCCAGACCTTGAAACGTCCGGGTTTTGCAATAACAACTTTCCATTCAGCGGTGTTGCTTGCAGGATTGGATATGTCATTATAACAGGCAGCCTTGTCAATGTTGAGAACAAGGGAGCCGTCTTCCTGCTGGATTACGGTATTTCCTTCATTGGCCTGATCAATTGATCGGGATTTATTTCCACACGACCACAGAAACATGCAACCAATAGCAACAGAAACGATAATTCTGCTTTTCATTTTTTCCCCTTATTACGATTCCAACTAATACCGTTTAATTCAGATTTCAACTCGGCAAAATTAAATAAAAAACAAATAACGTAAAATTCATTTAGTTTTTGACTAAATGCAATTACTTCTTTTCAACAGTTGTCAGATTATTATTGTTCAAAAACCGTGCTGAAATCTGGATGGTTCATGCATTTTAACATATCCGGGTATGGATTTTTTTTCAACAGGTTCGTTAATAAGCGCCATTTCAGCCAGTTCGGCAATATCAACTACTTTTGTTGAAGTTGCATTTGCCAGAGTTTTTTTGCACAGGGGGCAGGAAGTGACAAGAAAATCGGGATCAGATGCTGTAAGGATTTTAGCGGCATCGGCAGCAATGCTTTTCCTTTTTTCCTGGCTGAGCATTATGTTTCCGAGGCTTCCTCCGCAGCAAAGTGCATTCTCATCATCATAACCGGTCATTTCAAGCCTGGCCAGATGCATCAGCACCTGCTTCGGTTCCTCATATACGCCGGAATTTCTTCCAAGGTCGCAGGGTGTATGGTATGTTACGCGATTATGAAGGAAGTTCATTCTTACCAGGTCTTCATCAATAATTTTACTGATGAACTGGGAATGGTGCATCACTTCTGCATCCAGATAGTAACTTTCCCTGAAAACCTTGAAGCATATCGGGCATGAGGTGACAAGGATATCTGCCCCGGCATCGAGGATTATCTGCGAATTGTAATTAATAAGTTCCCTGGCTTCCCTGTCCTGACCGGCCAGCATCAGGGGGCGTCCGCAACAGGCGCCGGCATGCTCGTCCATAAACAGCCATTCCAGTCCGCTGGCATCAAGGATCCTGGTCATTGCATTTTTTATCGCAGGGGTAAGATGCGTCATGCATCCTGCAAAATACAATACACTTGCTTTTGCCTTGCTTCCGGACGGAAGGTAGTCATATGAAGGTGTACTGACGGGTCTGGGCCGGGTATTTTTTTTCCGGTCGGGGAAATAGGCCTTAAAAAGGCTTTGCCGTTCCTTAACCGGATCTCCTGCCCTCCTCTGTATCATTCTTACAGGCGACAACTCGATACCTACAGGACATTTAACATCGCAGCGTCCGCACAAAAGGCAATTGAAGGCAGTATAATTTGTTTTATCATTATTCCGGATGGCCTTCAGCAGGTAAACTGACTGCATATCGTTGATTCCTGCCGAGAAGCTCATCTGGCACGCGTCGATGCATATCCCGCAGGAAGAGCATGAATGCACTTCCACGTCAGAGAATGTTCCTGCCTTGTCGCCTGTCCTTATCCCTGAATTTCTCATGAAGATAAGAAAGAGCTCCGTGGGAATATGCATGTACCGGGTAAGCGGGAGCAGTATAAAGAATGTTCCGAGAGACAGGGAGTACAGCCACCAGAAGGGGTATGCCAGTTCACTGGCAGGAAGGAAGGATGCAAGTTGAGCCCCCAGGGTACCGGTCAGAAAGCTTCCCGTTCCATATGCGCCGCTTGTCAGGCTTTCGGCAATAAGACGGCTCGGAAAAATGAGCCATAATGAAGCCAGTGCCACCTTGTCGGGCAGGCGGTGCCTGGTGGTTTTTTTCATCCCGACCGTACCCGGCCAGAACCTCTTGAATATTGCAAGAAGCAGACCCGACAGGATAAAGGCAAGAATGAGGTCCATCAGGAACGCATAGAATGATTCAAAAGGTGTTTTTCCGTGAGCGGGATTGAAGAACCTGAAAAAGATCGCTTTGTAGGGCGGATTGAGGTGCTTTTGACCGAAAATGTCGGCTTCAATGGTACCGAACAGTATGAGCAGGAACCAGCCGAAGGCCAGGCTCATGTGCATATATCCGAGGCGGAAATTCGTTTTGAGGATCTTCCTGTGTATGAGGCTTTCCATGAAGATTTCCCTCAGGCTTTGCCCGAATGCCCTTCCGAAGAATCCTCTCTGCAATCTCAACTTGTCGGGGCGTGACAGATCACGGTACCAGATCACACTTCTCGCCACCGCATACAGCAGGATGAAGTACAATCCTATATTGAAGGGTATTATAAAAGGTTCAAGTTTCATTTCCGTCAAAGATCCTGAAAGCCTGTCGTGCAAGGAAAATAACATTCCTGGTGTTTACACCGCGAGGGCAGGCAAGAATGCATTTGCCGCAAAACATGCATTTTTTCAGCCTGGCCCTTACCTTGTCATTCTCACCGCGCTTTAAAAGTACATTGAACTCCCTGAGGCTGAATTCTGTAAAATTGCCAGCCGTACATGTTGCGGCGCACGCACCGCATTCAATGCAAAGCCTGAAGCTCGGTTCGTGCTCATATATATATTCAGCGATCCTCCTGTCGTTTTTATCGTAATCGATAACCCTTGCCCGTGACAATGAAAATCCGAATTTATCCATTATGTCTCCCTGTATTCCTGAGGTAATCGATTATCTCAGCAGCTGCTCCCCTTGCGTGCGAGATCGTGTCCGTCACATTCATCGGTGCGGTGCAGGTGCCAGCATAGAAAATTCCGCTTATATGGCTCCTGTTGCTCCCGTAATGGTTGTCGGCAGATGCAAGGAACCTGTTTTCCCCTGTTTTAAGTCCCGATGCAAGAGCCAGCTTTTTGCCTCCGTCCGATATCTCCATGCCTGCCATGAGTACCAGCATGTCGACTTCCATTTTCAGCGGTCTTCCGGCAAGTGTATCTTCCGACTTTACAATAAGCCTGTTATCAATACTGACACTTACCTCTGACACCTTTCCCCTGATAAAGTTTATACCGTATTTCTCCTGTGCCTCACGGTAGAGCTCTTCATACATGGCCCCTCCCATTCTCATGTCCATGTAAAAGCAGAATATTCTGGCATCACTGATATATTCCTTTATTTCCATGGCCTGCTTTACGGCTGTGACGCAGCACAGCTTGGAGCAATAAAGGTTTCCGACTTTTTCGTCGCGTGAACCCACGCAGTGGATCATTCCTAATTTTGACGGAACTATTCCGCCGACCGTTTTTATCTCTCCGTTCCTGAACATGACCTCAAGCTCGGCAGAGGTTATAACATTGTCATAGATCCCGTAACCGTACTCCTCTTTTCTCTCACACCGGAACATATCAAACCCCGTGGCAATAAGAACAGCATCTGCAGTGAATGATCCACCCTTTCCGGTTGTCACACTGAAGGATAGGCCTTTCCTGTCGATCTTTGCAACGGTTTCTCCGGGAATAAAATCAATGTTCTCGTGACTGATAAGGCGGCTGAGATAGCTGATGACTTCCCTGCTGTCGCGACGGTCGGGGAACAGGTGATACCATCCTTTCAGATGGCCCCCGGGTTCTGTTTCCTTTTCAATGAGTGTCACCCGGATCCCCGATCTTGCAAGCATTCCCGCAGCCTCAATCCCCGCCGCTCCGCCGCCTGCAACAACAACGTGGGCACTCATTTCAGGCATTGATAAGGTTTTCAGGAACGGGCATCTGTTTGCCGTCCCTGGTCGAATATTTATCGCGGATATCGTATTCTATTCCCATTTTTCTCAGCAGAGGTTCCGACTGCACCATGTGATACTGGAGACCCAGGTCCCAGGGATTGTATCCCAGAACCAGCCCCGCAAGCTCCTCGTATGTCAGCACGGGAATGGATTCCCCGTTGACACCGAAGGTTGTGCCGTCCATTTCCTTTATGGTGTATTGCCATTTGTCCATGAACATGGTGCATCCGGGACAGTTAGTAAGAACCAGGTCGGGCTTGAAAGGTTTCATCGAGGAAAACTTCTTTGCGGTATTGGAAAGGGAATAACCCCGGTTTGCCTGTACAAGATATTGCCTAAATCCGAATCCGCAGCAATGGCGTCGTTCCGGGTAGTCAACCACCTCACCGCCCCAGGCTTCAATCATCCCGCTGAGAACTTTCGGGAATTCGGCGCCTCCCACCCCGTACTTGGGGAATATCTTTGCATAATGGCAGCCAATATGTTCCACGACTTTCAGGGGTTCACCCGTCTGCCTGTTCACAAGGAGATATTTTGCATTTGCCGCAATCTCATTCCTGAATTTGTAAATGATATCGCTTGTATGGGCTATGTTCTCCGGCAGATCAAACTCCCTGCCGGTTGCTTTATAAAGATATTCCCTGGTTTTTTCAAGCTCCTCCGGAAAATGTTTCCAGGTTTCAAGTATCTCGGCATATATTCCAAATGATGTCACGCATGAAATGGCGATGTTTTTGTAACCGGCCTCCTTCATGAGTGCATAGTGCCGTGCTATGACCGTCATAATCGTCTGAAAGGGCACAATGTCGGCATGATATCCGATCCCGGTGCAGGTTGTGTGGGAAGGATTCTCAAAGACATCCTTTCCAAGCTTGTCGCGCAGGAAGTCGAGAAAAAACTTCTCCGATCCCGGGAAGAAACTCTGCCTGATGCATGACCTGACGTAGAAAAAGTGGTCATCCGCTATCTCTTTCTGATAGTCAGACCAGATCCTTTCACTGCCCTCGCTCTCCATTACTGTCAGAATTATGGGGTTGTATGATTTTTATTATTTGCCGTGTAAACCTCTATGAAATACTCATTATCGATCCCTTCATCGTCGAACTGCAAGCCCAGGTCTGAGGCTTTTTTCCTGGAATGTTCCTCTATGGTGTTGAATAATTCCGTCCCGCCCGTAACATCAAAGATCTTTCTCAGTTCTTCCTTAGCATCGTCCGGGATTCTCCTCAGCGGTCCGGCTCCCAGCTCATTGATCTGGCCGCCAAGCCGCTCATAAATGTCATGGGTGTTTTCCAGGATGTACTTCCATATAGGACCCTGTTCGGCATGCATTTCAGGGCTGACCGCGTAAGTTGCCACACAGTAGCCGTACTTGAAAATATTCTCTCCCACACTTCTCTTGATTGCAAACTGCTGGCGCCCTTTCTCAGATTCGGTGAAGAAGCCAAGCTGCTGTGACAGGGTCCGGAGCGACATCACCACCAGGGCCGGTGTGTTACCCCTCGGGCAACGTGTCTTGCACGACATGCACTCACCACAGTACCATATGGTCTCCGATTTCAGGAGATCCTCTATTTCACTGTTGTCGCCCGACTGAACAGTATCGACAATCTGCCGCGGATCATAGTTATAGAATTCGGCAGCAGGGCATATAGCAGTGCAGACACCGCAGTTCATGCAGGCATTAAGGCCCTCCCTGAACCTGACGTCCTGCCGGAGAAGATCGTAATAGTTTCTCATCCCCTGATGATGAAGGATCTGGCTTCTGTTAATTTATTAACACAAAGGTATTTTTTTCAACAGCGTGATGAAAGAGGCTTAAAACCCATTTTAAAATGAGTATTTATACTTAGGCCGGGAAAACGGATATTGCCCCTTGAGGCTCAGAAGCATGGCACTTCAGGGAAATCCGGCAGGAAGCCCCCATCTGATCCGGAATATCAGGAAAACTGCTTCTTCTGCATGGCTTCGCGAAAAAGGCTTCCTATGCATACGGGAAACAGCACGAGGCAAAATGACCCGGAGGCTTTTATAATGTCAATGATTTATTCACATCGTCCGGCAGATACCGGTCATTCAATTTTTCCCGGTCATTCTCCTTTCAAACAGGAAACCCGCGAAAAAGAAGTAAATTTATACATCGATTAAAATTATTATAATGAACAGCTATCAATTTTCAGCAACGCTTATTGAGCGGTTTTCAAGGCTAAAGCCCCTTCTTGACCCGATATACAAGGCGGCCGGCATCATCATCGATTGCTATTCATCAGGAGGAAAGGTATTATTATGCGGAAATGGGGGCAGCAGTTCCGACGCTGACCACACGGTAGGGGAACTGATGAAAAGTTTCGAGATAAAAAGACCTCTTGACAAAAGTCTCAGGCAAAGACTGGAGGATCTGGCAGGCAACAGGGGCAAATCACTGGGAACAAAGCTTGAACATGCTCTCCCGGCAATCAGCCTCTCATCCCAACACGCTCTGAACACGGCAATCGCAAATGATATCGGCTTTGATATGGTTTTTGCTCAACAGATAATCGGTTATGGCAACCCGGGCGATACACTGGTGGCGATGAGCACGTCGGGTAATTCGCCAAACGTGATAAATGCGTGTATCACAGCCAAAGCATTGAACATGAGTGTTATCGGGTTAACAGGCAAAAAGGGCGGAAAAATGAAGCCCTTCTGTGACATTTTAATCAACGTGCCGGAAACCGGTACGGCAGCTGTTCAGGAGCTGCATCGTCCCGTGCTGCATATCCTGTGCCGCCTGACAGAGAACCATTTCTACGAAAAATAAAAAATTGATACATGAAGTCTGAAGAACTAAATGAGCTCCTGGAAAAAATACGTGATGTCAGGATCGCCGTTATAGGTGATTTCTGCCTCGACGCCTACTGGTTTATTGATAAATCAACAAGTGAAATTTCTCTCGAGACCGGCAGGCCAACAGAGCCCGTCAGGTTTCAGGAATATTCCCTTGGCGGTGCCGGAAATATTGCCAATAACCTGGCGGCCCTCGGTATAAGAGATGTGAGAGCCCTGGGCGTTATCGGTGATGACCCCTTCGGTACGAAGATGATCAGGCTGCTGGAACAAAACGGGATCAGCACCAGGAACATGATCGTTAAGGCCGATAACTGGTCAACCCATGTTTTTATCAAACCCCACGTTGATGAAGATGAACAGAACAGGATTGATTTCGGCAACTTTAACAGCCTGGATAATCCGACTGCGGACCAGCTGATCAGCAACCTTGAAAACGAACTTCCGGAGCTTGACCTCGTGGTGATCAATCAACAGGTTTTTTCGGGCATAAATACCCCGTATTTCAGGGAAAGTCTCGCCAGGCTTATAAACCGTTTCCCGCAGAAGATCTTTATTGCCGACAGCCGTCAATACAACGATGATTACCGGGGAGCCTGGAGAAAGATGAACGACATCGAGGCACTGAGATTATGCGGCATAATCAGGGCGTTTGGCGAGAATCCTTCAGCCGGGGAGGTTTTCAGTGCTGCTGAAAAGCTTCACGAGCGTTACGGGAAACCCCTGTTCATCACGCGCGGCAGCCGCGGTTCCATAGTCACTGACGGAAAAGGTATTATAGAATCAAACGGGTTGATGATACTGACCCGTATCGACACGGTCGGCGCGGGCGACAGTTATCTTGCGGGAATCTCCGCCGCCATTGCTGCAGGCTGTTCACTCGAGGATGCTGCCAGGCTGGGAACATTTGTCTCGGGTGTTACAATCAGGAAGCTTTTTACAACCGGAACTGCTTCGCCGGCGGAGATAATGGAAACCGGAAGGGATCCTGATTACATCTACAATCCCGACCTTGCAGAGGATGTTAGACGTGCCGTATATCACGGAAGCCATGAAATAGAAATAATAAACCCACTGCCGGAAAACACGGAAATCAGGTACGCCATCTTCGATAATGACGGGACAATCTCAACCCTCAGGGAAGGATGGGAACTGATAATGGCGCCCATGATGATTAAGGCCATCATGGGTGAAAAATACAGGGACGCTGACGAAACGCTTTACACGAAAGTAACAAAAGCAGTTAGCGATCTGATTGACAAGACAACCGGTGTGCAGACCCTGATGCAAATGAAGCTGCTGGCAGACCTGGTCCGGGATTTTGGACTTGTTCCGGAAAATCAGATTCTTGACGCACACGGTTACAAGAAAATATTTAACGATGAACTGTTACTCATGGTAAGGAAACGGGAAGAGAAACTGAACAGGCAGAAACTCAGTGCCAGCGATCTTACCATCAAGGGTTCGCTTGAATTCCTTCGAATGCTTCACGGGAAAGGGATCAAACTATACCTGACGAGCGGCACCGACGTGGAAGATGTGAAGCACGAAGCGGGATTGCTTGGATACGCCGGCCTTTTTGAAGGACGAATTCATGGAGCCACCGGAGATATCAGACATGAGGCAAAAAAAATGGTTCTCGACAGGTTGCTTGATCAGATCGGTGAATCAGAGGCCGCTTCGATCGTGACTTTCGGCGATGGCCCGGTGGAGATCAGGGAAACACGCAAGCACGGGGGGATCACCGTGGGGGTGGCAAGCAACGAGCTCCGCAGGTTTGGGTTAAATGAATCAAAAAGAACAAGGCTCATCAAGGCAGGAGCAGGTTTTATCGTACCGGATTTCTCTTCACCGTCTGCCCTGCTGGAAATTTTAAATATAAAGTAAATGTCATACAAGCGATTTGACAGGGACCGCCTCCTGGTCCGGAAACTTTCTGAGCGAAAAAACCAGCTTTCAATAAAGGAGATACAGGTTCCGGCATCCGCCCGTCCGGCTGCTCTCCCGGCTGAAGCCGCTGGCCTGATAAACCTTACGGCCCGAAAGATTATAGCGGCAAGGGAAAAAGGCAGGTCGGTGATGATGGCTTTCGGTGCCCATGCAATAAAAAATGGGCTGGGGACGGTTCTTATCCGTTTGATAAAGGAAGGATGGATAACCCATCTGGCAACAAATGGTGCCGGGATTATTCATGACTGGGAAATCGCCTACCAGGGCCTCACGGGTGAAAGTGTCAGGGAAAACGTGACAACCGGGCAGTTCGGGATCTGGGAAGAAACCGGGAAATACATAAACCTTGCCATTATCAGGGGTGCTGCCGAAAAGCTCGGCTACGGGGAATCGGTCGGGAAAATGATCTCCGCCGAAGGACTTGAAATTCCCGGCCGGGAAGATATGCTGACCGTGATAAGTGAAAATATTGAGAAGGATCCGGAACACGCGGCCGCCACGCTGGATCTGTACAACGTGGTGAAAAAATACAACATCGCACCGGGTTTCCTGAAAATCCCGCACCCGTTCAGGGAATACTCGGTCCAGTGTTCAGCATACGAGCAAAACGTTCCGTTTACGGGCCACCCGATGATCGGGCATGACATTATTTACAATCATCCCTTTAACTGCGGGGCAGCAATCGGCAGGACGGCGCTTACAGACTTCCTTTCCTATACCTGGAGCGTTTGCAATCTTAATGACGGTGTATATCTGTCTGTAGGATCAGCAGTAATGTCACCCATGATATTTGAAAAAGCTCTCGCCATGTGCCAGAATCTTGAAATTCAGAGCGGCAGGCATATTGACAATCATTTCATGCTGATTGTTGATCTTGCCGCCAATGAATGGGACTGGAACAGGAAAGGAGAGCCTCCAATGGACAACCCCGCCTACTATCTCAGGTACTGCAAGACTTTTAACAGGATGGGGGGCGAAATGCATTATCTCCAGGCTGACAACAGGGACTTTCTCACTGAACTGTATCACGTCCTGAATAACACTCCCTCTTCCGTCCTCACCTGAGCCACAGCAGTATTGCAACCGTGATAACGGTAAGAATGCCCAGGTGAAGCCGCCAGTCGGTAATGCCTTTAAAGGAAGCAAGTCCCCTGGAGTAATCTATGGTGGTTCGTTCCAGTCTTTCGGCATCTGTTTTTTCCGTGAAAGCTGAAACGGCAAACAGGACACCAGTTATAATTATCTCGGCCCACAATCCCCGGTACCCGAAATTCAAGGTCAGTTCATGATGGAGAAAAGGGAAAACTGCTTTGCCCGTTTCCGGTCCCATCAGCTGGTCGATAACAAAAATCGTGGCAATGATCACTCCCACAATAACCGATGCCGCGGCGCCCCTGTAGGTCACTTTCCTGCTCATTATACCGAACAGGATGGCGGGAAATACAGGCACGACCAGGTAGGCCGAAATCGTCTGGAGGTACTTGTACAGGCCCTCTTCATTCCTGTAAACCATGTAAGCGGCTGCAAAACCCAGCAGTGTAACAGCCACGATGACATACCTTCCCAGGAGAACCTGTTTTTTCTCGGGGATCCCGGGTTTGAACTCGACTATGAAGTCCCGCACCACCAGTGTTGAAACTGAATTAAGGACACCAATCAGCGAGGTTATCAGGGCCGCCAGCAGTGATGCCATCAGTAGTCCCCGAAGGCCGGCAGGGAGAAGCTTGTTAAGCAGGAGAACGAAAGTCTGCCTTGTATCATCGCCCTGCAGTTCTCCCGGGAAAAGCGCGAAAGCGATAACCCCGGGGAGGGCAAATATAAAAACGGGAAGAAGCTTCAGCAATGTAGCAAACATTGCCCCCCAGCGCGCATTCTTTAGATCCGGTGCCGCCAGGACCCGCTGCACGTTAACCTGGTCCATTCCCCAGTAAAAAACGCCTGCGTAAAATGCTGTTGCCAGTATACCCCAGAATGGATAAACCGGGTCATCATAGGGTTTTGCTATCGACATCATCTCCGGGGCCTTCTCCATCAGGCCCGACCACCCCCCTGCCCTGTCTAGGCCAAAAAATAACATTAAAGCCGAACCGGCTATCATCACGATCACCTGAATTGCATCGGTATATGCCACTGCCGTGAATCCGCCAATTATGGTAAAAACAGCAACGATGATCCCGATGTAAAATATCGTGGGCATGATTTCCCAGCCCAGGATGCTGTGCAGGACGAGGGCTCCCGCGAACAGGGTGAAAGCCAGCTTTGTCATCACGCTGATCAGCAGCATCAGTCCTGAGAAGAAAATCCGGGCCCGACGGTTATACCTGATCTCGAGAAATTCAGGGATGGTAAAAAGCTTGTTCTTCATGTAATACGGGAACAGTATGGCACAGGCAATCCCGAGTGTTATGACCGTGGTAAGTTCCACCAGCCCCGCAGAAAGCCCATAGCGGTAACTATCACCCGAAAGCCCTACCAGGTGTTCCGCCCCGATGTTTGTCGCGAATAATGAAGCCCCTACAACGGGCCACTTTATGGATCTCCCCCCAAGGAAGAAACCGGAACTGTCGCGGCCTGACTTTTTCCTCCGCGCCATGTACAGCCCGTAACTCAGGCTGCCGCCCATTACGATTGCCAGTACAATCCAGTCAGGACCTGAAAGGGACAGCTTCATCCTACATCTCTTTAATGATCCTGTCCAATTTTTGTAAGGAGAGTATCATCGACCTCACTGTATGGTAATTGATTTTCCAGGAATGCCCCATGTGTGTCCAGACAGGCACCCCGTCGCGTGTCATGAGCGGGTACCATTCCCCGGTTTTCCTGTTAATCATTTTGTCATGAACGAAACGCCAGACACTCTCATAGGCGTTCCAGTACAACTGATCCCCGAATAGCAGGAAAGCGTCGAGCATGGCGATCAGGACCTCTGCCTGCTGCCAGAATTCTTTTTCACGGTCAGAAACACCTCCACTGTGCGGTCCTTCGACAAAAACACCGCCATACAGGGTGTCAATACCGTTGACCAGGGTATGATCGAAAATCGTTTTAAAATCTTTGAGATAAGGAGTTTTATCAGCTCCAAGAATTCCGAGGGCATGATTCAGAAGCCAGGCGTATTCAGCGTTATGCCCGAAACACGTGTTGTCAGTGACATTTTCTTTTGTACCCTCGCCGGTAAACCTGTCCCATCCCCATATTATTTCAAATTTAATCTGCGGGGCAACGGTCCAGTTCCTGAAAAACTGGGGTATGCCCGTCCTGTATACGGGGTGGTTTATCCTGTTTTGCAGTATCTCAATTATCTCGGTAAGTTTTCTTTTATGAACCTCCTTCCCCGTGCACTCGTAAAGCGTTGTAAACGCCTCCATCAGGTGCATGTGAACGTCAAGGGTCTTGCGGTCTCCCCCGGCACTTCCGGGACCTCTCAAAGTCCAGTCACGTTCAAACATTTCCCAGTAGCCCCCGAACATTGTATCTGTACAGTATTTCTGTACAAGGTCGAAAACCTTCTCAGCATATTCAATACCTCTTTTATCACCCGTGGCAATCGTGTATTCACTCAACGAGTAGATTGCAAAGCTATGCCCGTAAATAATCTTCTTATCCGATTTAACGTTCCCTTTCCTGTCAACCATCCAGTAAAAGCCTTCATGTTGCCTGTCCCACATTTTATCGAGAATAAAATCCAGGCCTTGGGCTGCCATTTTTGCCAGTTTTCCTTCCCCATACCCGGCCCTGTGTGCCGATGACAGGGTATAGAGGCATCTTGTCTGTGCTATCAGTGATTTCTCATCCTCACCGGTATCAGTACCATCTTCGTCAAAATGAGTGACATATCCCCCATTTTTTACATCTGTCATTCTATTTGTCCAGAAAGGAAGCAGCTCGTTCACGAGATGATCATGAACCTCTTCCCTGATCCGGACAATCTCTTGTTTTTCCATTTTTTCAGGATATAGGTGTGGAAAGGATTTCAGCCTGAGATCCGAATCTTAAATACCAGTTTAAAAATAATTCAGTTATTTACCTGCTGTATTTCCATTCCCCGTGTGTTCGTCAATAAAATATCATCCATCCGGGCAGTAACACTGGCGTAACGCCATGTTTTCAGGAAAAGCCTGGCGAAGAAAAGCAGTTGTGAAACAACTAACAGTAAAAATACTCCCCCGCCTGTCACAGGTTTCCAGGCCGGGAGAAAGAGAATAGCAGCTATTCCCGGAACTACCTGGCCCAGGATCAGGATCAGCATCATTAAATAGGATCTCCCGAAATCTGAGGATGTCAGGGAAAAACCTTTCCCGATAGACTTAAGGGCAGGGACTTCACGATGACCCGTTTTAAAAGACCTGGAATTGTCCGCTACCAGTAATATAACGGGTATAAGGAGCAGGAACACGATCCCGGAAACCAGTGATACCAGGAAAATACTTCTCTCTGGCAGGGTTTCTGCCATTGCAGTAATACTCACCGGCAACAATACAATAATGATAAACAGGAAAATAATTCCAAATGTAATCAGCAGTGATATCAGAAAAAAAGGCCAGAAGTTAAGGGCTCCCGCGCTGAAAAACCCGGGGGCGGAGAACCTGCCTGAATCTTTCTTCACGCTGCCGAACAGGCCTGCCGTGAGAAAGGCGTTGAGGAGGAATCCTGCAAAAAAGGTGATCATGAATCCGGTTGAAAAGAATGACAGAATGGAAGGCAGAGCATTTCCCAGATCTGCAAAAACCTCGAAATCAAAACCGTCGGCCAGTCTCTCCGTTATCATGCTCGAGCCAAAGGTGAAATCAAGTGACTTTCTTAAAGGATAAACAAAAGTCAGGACCAGGAAATAGAAACAAAACCAGGTTATGATAATGCCCTTAACTGCTTTCACGACCCTTATAAACCCTGTCCCAAGGGAATTGATTATTTTCATTTTGCCTACAATAACATGATGCTTAGAAAAAATAGCGTGAAAGAGGCTATCCGTCCCGCGATCCTGCGGAGCGGAGTCCTTTCCGGGATCGTGGTCATTGAATTATTTACCAGGTTCACGTCCATTTTGTTTTTATATTCCGGGTCTATTTTCACCCATTCTATTTTTCTGCTGCCTTGATATTCGTAGTCCCGGTACCTGGCTTTCCCGTCCCACGTTTCAAATATCTCGTCGCCATTGTTAAAATGAATCAGTACTTCAACCGGGAGCTTAAGCTCTCCGACTCTCTCCAGCCTGGCTATGGAGGTGTATTGCGGGCCGGTTGTATCAACACTTGCTGAGGCGCCATCTGAAAGGTCTGCCGGTCCTTCCGGTTTTGTAATCCTCCTGTTTAAAATATCGCTTATCTTGTAATCGCAGACTCCGGTCCCGTAAATAGTCTGGTCAAAAAACCAGTTCATGTCCGGGCCAAATTTAAGTCCGTGTTCTTTTCTCACCACTTCGCTCACCACGTTTATAAAGTCCCTGCCGGAAGGATGCCTGAAGGCCCATTTCCTGTAATATTCCCGGAACACGTTATTCATGGTTTCAGTTCCGATTATTCCCTCGAGGGTGTGCAGAATGGTTGCAGCTTTGGAATAGGTTATTATGCCATACGTTCCGTGGGGATAATTCCAGGAAAATTCAGCATTGCTTGAGGCCTGTCTTGATGGAAATCTCGTGTAATTCATCCTCCCCATTGCAATATCAGATAATTTGAAAAGCCTATGGTTGATCATACCCGAGTTCTTCCCGTAAAAATGATCCATTATTCTCTGTTCCCAGTACGAATTAACTCCTTCATCGAGCCACGGTTCCTCGAACTCGTTGCTGGCCAGAATACCCATGAAATAGGCATGTCCGAATTCATGAACCGTGACCATTTCAGGCAGGTAAAAGAAGGAGGGCACGAAGTATGATGATGAAGACGTGAAAAATGTCGTGTACTCCATCCCTCCTGCCCCGGCCCCTATGGCTGGAGGATCGACAAATGTAAGATGCGGCCACGGGTATGGCCCGACATTCTCATCAAGATACCCGAGCGCGTTTTTCACGGCCGTGAGCTGGCGGTCGACCTGTTTAATCCTGTCGTGGGGAAGCATCAGCGTGATATCCACGTTTCTCCAACGATCATTTACCACGGAATAACCCGGCCAGGCTGTCCAGGCAAAGTCAACTATGTCTTCGGCCCGGTATATAACCGTTTTCAGGTCACCTGCCGTAGTCTCAGACATGAGCAAGCCGCCTGAACCTGTAATAAAACGGGCCGGCAGGGTTATTTCCACATCGTAAACGCTGTGATTGGAATAGAACTCGGAATTTGCATGGAACTGGTGGCAATTCCAGCCTCCTGATGCAGCAAAACGCATCCCTGCCGGTTCATAAACCCCGAACTTGGGAAACCATTGTGCCACGAAAAAGAAGTCGCCGCTGAATCCGGTCCTTATAATCCTGGAAGGCAGCTTGGTAACAAAACCGGTTTTGATGAAAACCGTGTCGCCAGGCATGGCCGGTTCAGGAAGGATAACCCTGAATACGGTCCTGTCCTCTGTGTTCCCGTCATCGGGACTGATAAACTCCATCAGGGAAAGCAAATCATTACCGTTTCCATCGGTGAAGGAAGTGATATCAATCCATCCCCGATCCAGTTCCCCGCTGCCGGGCGAACCTCCCCGCTCACGGTAAAAGGTTGTCCGGCTGCTTTTGAAAGCGTTCATGTAAAGATGCATCTGAATATCCGGAACAGGATCAGCGGACCTGTTGACCCAGAAAGCTTCCATCGTGCAGCTGACGGTCTTTGCGTCAGCATCGAGTACCGCCCTGATGGTGTAACCGGTGATGCGTTCACTCAGAGGCGTTTTATTTATTATCTGAGCCTGAAGGACGGCTGCCAGTGAAATCAACCCGGCCAGCAGGCCTGACTTATATTTCATACGGTTCACATAGTGATTGGAAACATAAAACAACATTTATCCTCCCGTACTCCGGTAATTTCCCTGATGTGCCGGGAAGGGCCTGTATTCCCCGGTCGGGCCGGCTGCCGCATAAAAACAGGAAGTTCCGGAAAGTCTATCTGGTCTCCTGCATCCTTGTAAGGGTCAGTGGGATTAATCCTCCGGAATAACTGGCTGTTCCGGTCATCTTGTTTTTATCTTCCGCTTTCAGGGTGACCCTGACATATTCTCCCTCAACATAAACAGAACAGGTGAGCTGGTCATTTTCCACCTTCACCCCTTCGCCGGTGATCTTATAACTGCTTCCCTGGGGAAGGACAGTGAGAGAGTACTTTTTTTCAGCGAGGCTGACGGTAATTGTTCCGGAATTGTATCCGGGAGGTGCGGAGGGAGCCTCAAACTTCCAGCTTCCGGCCGGATTGTGTTTTTTTGCAGTTCCGTCCTGCCCCGATGCAGTGATGATGAAAAACAGCAATACGGTGAAAAAACAGATATACCGTGCTTTCATAGTGATAATTGATTGGTTTATTTCAAAGATAATAATCTGTTCTGAACTTTCGAAAATCGGAAGGGGAATTAATGTTTGTAAAGGCTCGTTTCGTTGCCGGTGTATCTTCCAGTTCAAAAAAGCCGGTATGTCTCCCGGCAATGAAATCCCTTACGGATCTGTCATGCTTCTCTGTAAGGTATTTCTCCAGATCATGCAGGATCGAAACCCTGAAAACAGAGTGCAAAGGTTCGGTGAGATCTCCCCTTCTGGGTATGAGAATCTCATAATCCGATTCAAAAAAAGCCTCTGCCTGCCGTTTGACAATATCCCTGTCAATCAGGGGCATGTCACCGGCAAAAACAAAAACCGCACTGCAGGAGGATGCCCTGATGGCTGCGTGAATTCCGGCAAGGGGGCCTGCATTCAGGAAATGATCGCGGGTTACGATACAGCCCTGAAGATCCTCAAAACCGCCCGGTGTATTTGTAACAATGATTATTTCCGGAAACAGTTCCCCGATAGCTGAGATTATCCTGGATATTATTGTTGTTCCCCCGGCCAGCAGCTTCGCCTTTTGTATTCCCCCGAAGCGCCGGCTGGCTCCTCCGGCAAGGATCACGCCCGAAATACTGCTAATCATTCTGATCGGGTTAAAGGGCTGTTTGCGGGGCAGCAATATCAGCAGCCGCCTGCGGCCCTCTTTTTCTTTGCTGCCGGTTTTATGACCGGCTTAACTGTAAATGCATCCTGCCCGGAGGCTGGCTGAACAGCATCGCCTCCGCCCCCGAGGGCTTGTCCGAGACTCTTCCGGAAATCATACCTGGCAAATTCCTCGTCGGAACTGGTGGAAACCGGCTTCTGCGGGTTCAGAATTGCCTCAAACCAGTAATTAAGTCCTCCCTCAAGGACGTAGTTGTTTTCATATCCCAGCTGTCTTGTTATCATCCAGGCCTGATTTGCAGCAAGGGTACCGTTTGAGAAAAACACGTTCATTTTAATATCCTGGTTGAGGATATCAGTGTATTCGTCCGACAGCAGGTCGGAGGAAGGTATGTTAATGGCGCCGGGAAGACTGAACTTCTCAAATTCGTCCTGCCCCCTTACATCAATGAGCCTCAGTGAAGGATCCTTCCTGAGGATCATGTCGGCAACAACTTCCGGAGCAACGAATTGTGTCCGTGAGTTTGCCTCGGTAAGCATCTGGTCAGCGGTCAGTTTATATGGATTGGTTTTATTCTGCGGGACTGCAGCTATGATCAGTCCCATTGGTATCAGGATAAGAGCGAGCAGATTGCGTGGTTTCATGATTTTTTTTGCAAATTTAATTTTAATAACACAAAGATCAATATGCTTCCCTTGGGAATTTCTTTTCAGCCCATTCAGCTACGGCGAACATTGCGAGTGCGACCAGGATAAGCAGCAGGCCGAACACGCCGTCGGAGAGGCCGAGCACTTCGCTAACCTTGGGTTCGCCCAGGTATTTTGCAAGATACAGCTTTTCCCACCATCCGTAGGTGAATGCAAAACCGTATATTCCTATAAATAAGCCGCCGATAAACACCATAGCATCGATCTTTCCGATCGCGGCACCGCAGAAGCTTGTGCCGGGACAGAATCCGCCCATGATGAATCCCGCACCCATCACAACACCCCCGACAATGGCCGAAGTGAGATAGGTGGGATTGATATACACAAGGTTAAGGTCGATCCATCCGAAAAGGCTCATGAAAAGCAATCCGAGCATGGCAGTTATCGCCGCGGTGAAAAATACCTTAAGCACAACGGCGTCGTAACCGTAAAAGACGCCTGCCAGCTTCCGGCTCGATGAAAACCCTGAGCTTTCAAGAACCCATCCGAAAGCGATCCCGATGAAGAATGCCAATAGAAAATTCGTGTCTTCGGAAATAATTTCATTTGGTGCCAGTGGTCCCATATTCCATGTGATTTAATTCATTTTCAACAATAATTTGTCAGATTTTCTGTGCCTTCAGGGTTTCTATATCCCGCCCTTTCAATGTTGTTCATCCCGGTGAAATATTCAGGAAAGGCACCCGTGTGCAGGAAGTTCCCCGTCATTTCGCTGAGGGTATTATTCGTTGCTGATATCATTTCTATATCCAGTTTTTTCTGAAGAAATACGCCAGCATGAATGCAGTGCCGAATATTGCCATCATGGTAACAAAACCGCCAAGCGAAAGGACAGCCATGCCGCTGAGGGCCGATCCGCTGGTGCATCCTCTGCCCAGCTGGGATCCGAAACCGAAAAGGATGCCGCCGGCAAGGGCAAAGATCAGTCTTCTGCGCGAGGTTATCCCGGGTGAATGCTCCACCTTAAGCTTAAGTCTGCCGGCAAGGGCGCCGGATAGGAATCCGCCCACAACCACTCCCAGCATCTGGAAAACCAGCCAGGTCTTCAGCGGATTTCCCGAATGCGATTCGGCGTATTCATTCAGGAACGGCATTTTCCCGGCCGCGTTCCTGTCGGCCTTTTCGATGGTAAATGCAATGACGCTTTTAACGGCCCCGCTTGCTCCAAGGCCCCGCCCTGAAATGAAGTTCGCCGATAACAGCACCAGGCCAAGCAATACACCGCCCAGGTAGGGATTCAGGTATCTGTTTGCCCTCGTTTCTTTTGTCGTAGTCATATAAAAAATTATTAAAGTATTCCTGTAGTTTATCAGTAAAGGTATCTGCTCATCTGTCCCGCATAAACAATTATGAACCGCAGCATGAAGCTCCCGAAAATGACCAGGAGTGGTGACACAACGGCGGGAATGTGATATTTTCTTAATTCCAGTATTTCAAGCAGCGCCGGGATAATCAGGCCGAGTATCACTACAAAGATCCAGAATGAAGCGGTGTATTCGCCTCCGAGAAACATTCTTGCAGCCTCGATCTGAACCTGGGAGCTTGCAAGATATCCCATGAACATGTGGATTATAAGAAAAAGCTCTATTCCTATTATTGCAAGGTCGATCTTTGCAAACTGCTTCCTTTCGGCCGGATCTTTCGACAGGAAGATGATCGTTGCGGCTCCTGCCGATAGTCCCGAAGCAAGGAACAGGGGTCCGAGTATGGATGTGTTCCACAGCGGTCTTGCATTGAAGGCCGACAGCAGGATCCCAGTGTAAATCCCGAGGATGAGCCCGAAAATCAGCATGATCCATGCAAGAGCCGTTTTATGCCTGTTGAAGAAGACTTCGAGGTTGAACAGCCATTTGTAACGCCAGTTCCATTCCGGGAAAATATCCCTGATATGCAGCGCGCTCCAGATGAACGATACCGGTGTGATCACCATAAGAGTCCATGCTCCCCACGACATCGGCGACTGCATCCTTATGTTGGCGTAAAGCTGCCAGAAATACATTCTGTGCCTGAGGTCGGCAAACAGCGCCAGCAGTCCGATCACGAGGAGGATCGGTGCAAGGAACGGCGCCACACGGACAGCCGTAAGGTATTCCTTTTCCCTGCCCCTCAGATAATAAAGCGCCGCAAAGCAAAGTATTCCGGCGGCCATCCCGCCGAGGAAAAGATACAGGGGTATCTGCCAGTGCCAGATATGAAGGGTGGGATCGATCATGCTGTTCATCCTTCCGCTGACAATTATTTCTTCTTTCATTTTAAAGCAACTTTAGTGTTAATGGCCGGTCTTTCATATTAAGCCTCAGATCAGGAAATAGAGCTGAGGATCCGTTCCGGCCTCCGGAACAAGGGTTTTATGCTTCCGTTTCCGCAGGACCTGCGAAACATCGCTGTTGGGGTCATGGAGATCCCCGAAATACAGGCATTTCGTGGGACAGACGGCAACGCAGGCCGGATCCATTCCCTTTTTGATCCGGTGAGCGCAGAAGGTGCATTTGTCAACATATCCTGCAGGATGGGGATATCTTGCATCATAAGGGCATGAGGCAATACATGCGCCGCATCCGATGCATTTGTCCGGCACAACCACCACAATCCCTCCTTCGATGTACCGGCTCGCTCCTGTCGGACAGCACCGTACACACGGAGCATTGACGCAATGATTGCACCGTTCCGACCTTATTTCCATTTCCAGCACCGGATATGTACCATCCGTGACCTCGACGATCCAGTCGCGGCAATATCCGATGGGCACCTTGTTCTCAGCCTGGCAGGCAACGACACAATCGCTGCATCCGACGCACTTCAGCGTATCCGCTGCCATCGCGTATCTCATGATTCGGCCTCCTTTCCTGCTTTTTCCGTTATAAATGTTACAAAATTTCCCCTCATACCTGTTCCTCCCATAACCGGATCAGTCATTATCCTGGTAATAAGCTGAGTGTCGCTGGCGCCCTTGCCGAAGCATCGCTTCATCTGCTTCTGGGCATGGCCGAATCCATGGACCATGTACACCGAATCCCACCGTATCCTCTCAGTGACCCTGACCTTAACGGGAAATTCCGAAACAACGTCATCCTGGTTCTTCAACCGGATATACTGATCATTCACCATTCCCCACTCCTTGGCAACTTTGGGATTCACCCACACGCTGTTTTCATCCATCAGATCGGTCAGATTGGGATTGTTCGACGTACGACTGAAGGTGTGCATCGGAGCCCTGCCGTAGATCAGCCGGTAGTAACCTTCCGGAGGTTCCTCGTGGGGAGTGTATTTTGGCAGCGGATCAAAGCCCATCTGCTCATAGTATGAGGAATAAAGTTCAATTTTTCCCGAATCGGTCGGGAACTCAACTTCCTCATCATCACCTATGTAAATATCATCGTTTTCTCGTTCGAAGTTCTTCACCCCGGTTTTTTTCAGTTCATCGAGAGACAATCCTGCCTGTTTCAGCTGCCAGTCGAGCAGGTCTTCCTGTTTTTCGAAAGGGAACCATGGCTCCAGATCGAGCTTGAGGGCAAGCTCCCGTGCTATCCGGTATCCAGGCCTGGTGTCGTACATGGGTTCGGCAGCAGGCATTCTGAGGGCGATTGCAGGCTTGCGGTGGGGATTTGTCCTCAGCACATCATACCTTTCAAGATAGGTGCATTCCGGGAGCACCACGTCGGCCCATCCGGTGATTTCCATGGGCATGGTATCGACGGCAACGACAAGATCGAGGTTCTGTATGGCCTTTATGGTTTTTGCCTGGTCGGGAACGGTAAGCATAAGATTGCATGCATTGACAATCCATCCCTTAATCGGATAGGCGGGATTGTTTTCAGGTATCGATCCGTCAATAAGGGCATTGGTCACTGGCAGGCCCGCACCGGGATATTTTCCGGGGAAGAGGTCAGCCCATGTCCTTGAGGGCTCGGGATAAGCGGGTAAAACAGGCGAAGGAAGCTCATACCTGGCCGGACGGTAAAAACCTCCCCTCCTGCCCCATGAGCCAAGGAGTGCATTCAGTATTGCAATCGCACGGCTCCTTTGGGTGTCATCACCATACCAGGTAACATGACGGCCCGGATGAACGAGGACAGCCGGTGAGGCATTCGCCATCTCCCTGGCTGTCTTCCTGATAATATCCGGTGCTATGGTGGTGATACCATGAGCCCATTCGGGAGTGAAATCCCTTACATGCGCCTTCAGCTGATCAAATCCCAGGCAGTACTTTTCAACATATTTCCTGTCGTAATAGTCATTGTAAATGATTTCATGCATCCAGGCAAGCAGAAGGGCCATATCCGTGGCCGGCTTAATGGGAAGCCAGTACTTCGATTTGCCGGCTGCAGTGGAAAAACGGGGATCAACGGTTATTATCACGGCTCCCTTGTCGATCGCATCCGACATTTCCTGAACCTGGCTGTTATGCATGTTCTCCCCGATATGGGAGCCTATAAGCACAAGGCACCTAGTGTCGCGGATATCGGTAATCTCCGGGGAATAGACTTCTTCACCGAATGTTGCAATGAAAGCTTCATCCCTCGGTCCGCGGCACTGGGCGTAGGATGGTTCTGCAATATTGGCAGATCCGTAAGCCCTGAAGAGATTGATGAAATTGCTGCTTCCCGAACCATGGGTAAACAACGCCATGCTTTCTGGCCCGTATTCGGATGAGATCTTTTTCATCCTTACGGCTATATACGCAAGGGCTTCGTCCCATTCAGCTTCCCTGAAAACCTGCTTCCCCCTTTGCGAGGTCCTGATCAGCGGTCTTTTCAGCCTGTCACCGTCATAGTACATACCCGTTCCGCCGGTGCCGCGCGGACACAGCCGGCCGTTGCAGTGCTGATCGTCGTCGTTCCCCACTATCTTCCAGATATCTCCTTCGGGAGTTTTATAAACCCAGCCTGCGCACTTCCAGAAACACAGTTCACAATAAGTGGGGATCCGGCCTTTGCCGTTTTCAGGATCGGTAATCCCCCCGGGTAAACGATCCGTGCCAAAGATCCTGCAGCCGCCCGTACCCAGAGCAAGAGCTCCTGCCCCTAAAAATGAGATCCTGATAAATTCTCTCCTACTGGTCATATAAAGTTCTGTATATAAAGATTTAAGAAAAGACCTCCTGCTATCTTATGTTATTATCTCCATAAATGGATATTTGAATCCACGAAACTACAAAAAGTACTGTTATTTCAATAACAATATGATAAATATTAGCGGAAGCTCCAGTAAGCCGCATCCCGGCAGAGCCGCTGCGACGCATGGTAAATGGCGGGATTTTTATCGCACTCTGTTCCGCGTGAGCAGTCTGATATTCTGCCAGGGGGAAAACTGTGCGGTATCAGCAAAACCTGCGGATAATATTCGCTGATCCCGGAAAAGCAGCATTCTCACTCCTGATCATTTATCTTCTGTATGTCAGGCTGTATTCTTAGCAACGACGTAAGGGTTTTTCCCGGTCCGAATATCCTGAATGCGGTTGGCCAGACCTTTGAAAGCAGCCTGTCCTGTTCGTGCCTGATAACAATTGCCAGTTCGTCAATGGCGGGAGGATTTTTACCCGGGGAATATTTATAATCAAGCCCGCTGAGCAGAACAGCCAGGTCATTGTACTTCCCCAGATTGTCTGTCATTGTCTCAAGCCTTTTTTCCAGGTTTTTTACAACTCCCGGTTTTATGGGACGGAAGAACCAGAGCTGGTAAAGAAGATCCTTGCATCTTTTCCGGAGCTCATGAAGCCGGGCTGACCGGGGGTTGTCACGGGCGGCAAGGTAGCAGTCCGAAACCTGTTTAAAGGATGAATCAAGCTGTCTCAGGAGAATGACGGGATCGAGGTTGTTCATCGGCTGAAACCGTATCCGGTAAGCTGATTTCAGAAGCAGCTCCCTGATCAGGGCAATGTCGGCCTCTGTCTTTTCCGGCACCGGGCCGCTTATGCCGGGCTTCTTCATAATGTTCAGAATTTTGTCGAAGCCGGCAAGGCGGGAAAACAGTGCGGGATGATTTCTCTTCAGGTTTTTGAGTGTTTTCCGGTTAACGGATGTTTCGCGCCATGTCGCTGAGATCCTGCCGGTTTTTCTGAAAACTGAGTATTCCCGTTCCGCGAATTCATTTTCCGTCTGAGGCCCGGCAAGCCTGATTACCGCCCTCGATTTTTTCATAAGAACGCGCAGGTCATGAACCTTCCTTTCGTCCGGAAGGGATCCCGGATCAAGCAATGACCTTGCGTCCCTTACATAGCCGTAAAGGGCAGGCTTGATATCCCTGATCATAGGATTTTCCATTTCCGAAAATATGTAATCCGGATAATAAAGGTAATTATTTAAAACCTGAAACAAAACAGTCACGCACAGGGTTTCATCACCAAACCGGTGCTTCCGTCGTGAAGTCCTGTCTGTTCACTGCATATGCCTGAGCAACAAAATATTTCACTACCGGGATTTACCCCGGCAGAATCATTGAAAAATTTCAATAATATTACCCAAAAACTTACTTTTGTTCCAATATTAATTACAGATGGCAAAAATACGTAACGGACAAAGGATCGGCATTTTGACCGCAGGCGGTGACTGCCCGGGAATAAATGCCGCGATCAGGGGTGTCGGCAAAACCGCAATCGTTAAATACGATATGAAGGTCATTGGCATCAGTGACGGTTTTACCGGCCTGATCAACAAGGAATACAGGGAACTGACCGAACAGGACCTGTCAGGTATCCTCACCATGGGCGGGACCATACTCGGGACTTCGAGGGAGAAGCCTTTCAAACGTGCGGGTAAAGGCAAGAATGAGATCAGCAAACCCGTTCTGATAAAGAAGCACTACGAACAGCTGGACCTTGACTGTCTTGTCTGCATCGGCGGCAATGGCACCCTTAAAACGGCCCATCTCCTGGCGCAGGAAGGACTGAATGTTGTCGGCATTCCAAAAACCATCGACAATGATGTCTGGGGCACCGATCTTACCTTCGGGTTTGACTCTGCCGTCAACATTGCAACTGAAGCCATCGACAGGCTTCATTCCACGGCAAACTCGCACAAGAGGATTATGATAATAGAGCTTATGGGCCATAATGCCGGCTGGATCGCCCTTTATGCGGGGATCGCCGGGGGCGGTGATGTCATACTCATCCCGGAAATACCATATGACGAAAAAAAGATAGCAGATTACCTGCTGAACCGTTCCCGCGGAAACAAGCCCTATTCGATCATGGTCATCGCCGAAGGCATTAAGACCCCTGGCAGGGATGGATCGGCAGCTCACTATCTGAGCCGCAGGATTTCAGAACTGACAGGGCTGGATACCCGGGAGACCGTCCTGGGCTATATCCAGAGAGGAGGGTCGCCGTCGCCCATGGACAGGGTCCTGGCTACAAGATACGGATCATCGGCGGCCGACCTGATTGCCAGGCGGGAATATGGAAACATGGTGGCCCTGAAAAACAATGAAATAATTCCCGTCCCTCTTGCCGAAGTTGCCGGCATGCTTAAACTGGTGGAAAACAAAGACCCGCTGGTGGTAAAGGCTAGGAACCTGGGTACATGCTTCGGTGACTGATACGCGAATTATTACAATTCTGAAGTCCGGAACCTCTGATACTTATAAAACATGAAAAAACTGATTTTCGTCCGTCACGGAAGGGCCGAGGAAGCCGGATCCGGCTGTCCCGACATTGAAAGGTCGCTTACAGCAAGAGGGAAAAAGGTTTCGGAACAGATGGCCCTAATCCTGCTCGGGAAAAAGGAGGATCCGGGGCTGTTTATCACAAGCCCGGCATTCAGGGCTTACGAGACATGCTTAATATTTGCCAGGGTGTTCGGCCATGATCCCGATAAGATAGTAATGAAAAGCAGCCTTTATTACAAAAGCGGACTGAAAGCCTTCGCAACTGTCTTCGAAGGGATCGGCAACAAGATCGACAGCATCATCCTTTTCGGCCATAATCCCTCATTTACGGAAATCCCCGACAGGCTGTCGGCAACCGGCTGCGATTTCGTGCCGAAAAGCGGGATAGTCTGCCTTTCATTTAAAAGCGATACATGGGAAGGCATATTCCATGGAAAGGGGAAAATGGAATACTTCCTGAAACCCGAAAAAATATCATGAGCAGGACATACACACCAAAGGAGATAAGCTGGCTTTCTTTCAACGAGCGCGTGCTGCAGGAAGCCGGGAACAGGGAGGTGCCCCTGCTGGAACGGTTTAAATTCCTGGGCATATATTCCAACAATCTCGATGAATATTTCAGGGTAAGGGTGGCCGGACTAAGACGCCTTGCGAGGCTGGGCAGCAAATCCCAAACCATACTGGGATATAACCCTAAATCGACTCTGAAAAAGGTCCAGGAAATAGTGCTTGAACAGAATGAGAAGTTTGAAAAAATATTTGCAGGTCTTCTGCAGGAACTGGCAAATCACAATATCCATATAATCAATGAAAAGGAGCTGAACAAGGAACAGGCTGAATTTGTCAGGTCGTATTTTATCAGTGAGGTGCGTACAAGGCTCATGCCCTTCATGATCGAAAAGGACGCAGGGCTCCCGAACCTCAGGGATGACGGGATCTACCTTGCAATACAACTTTACAGGAATGATACGGGGAAAAACAGGTATGCACTTATGGAGATACCAACGCAGGTGCTGCCAAGGTTTGTCATTCTGCCCGAGAGCAATAACGGGAAATACCTGATCTTCCTTGACGATATTATCAGGTCCGGACTGAGGGAAATATTCTTCATTTTCGACTTCAGCGACATACAGGCCTATACCATCAAGCTGACCAAGGATGCGGAACTTGAGTTAACTGATGATATATCTGAGAGTTACATAGAAAAACTGTCGCGCAGTCTTCAGCAGCGAAGACATGGCAGCCCGGTAAGATTCATTTATGACCGCAACATGCCTGCCGAGATGCTGAAAATGCTGACCCGTGTCCTCAAATTCGGACCCGACGACGTAATTATACCGGGCAACAGGTATCACAACTTCAAGGATTTCATGAATTTTCCCAATCCGGGAAAAAAGAAGTTCTATTTTGAGCCCCTGGTTCCCATACCTCACCGCGATATCCTGCCTGGTAAGAGCATCCTGTCGGTAATGAAGAAGAAAGACGTGATGCTGTTCTTTCCCTATCATCCCTTTGATCATTTTATCGACCTGCTCAGGGAAGCTTCCATCGATCCGTTTGTAACATCCGTACATATAACCCTGTACAGGCTGGCAAGGAACTCGAGCGTGATAAACGCCCTGCTTAACGCTGTGAGGAACGGCAAAAAGGTAACCACCGTGGTGGAACTCCAGGCCAGGTTCGACGAAGAAGCCAATATCCTGTGGGGAAACAAGCTTATGGAGGAAGGCGTCAGGGTTATCTATGGTGTGCCCGGACTGAAGGTGCATGCCAAGCTGTGCCTTATAACGAGGGTAAAGGGCGACATCACCCAGCGCTATGCCGCAGTGGGAACAGGCAATTTCAACGAGGATACGGCCCGGCTTTATACCGATCACCTGCTGCTGACCAGCAACAAAAAAATCACCAATGAGGTATACAAGGTATTCAGCTTCTTCAACGTCAATTACAGGAAAGACAATTTCTATCACCTGGTACTGTCACCGTTCTTTCTCAGGAACAGGATGACCCTTCTGATAGAAAACGAGATAAAAAATGCAAAGGCGGGAAAGAAGGCATATATTTGGCTGAAATTAAATAATCTGACCGACACTGACATTATCAATCAGCTGTATGAGGCCAGCAATGCAGGTGTAACTGTCCGCCTTATTGTCCGTGGGATGTTTTCCCTTGTGCCGGGTGTGAAAAACCTCAGTGAGAATATAAAGGCAATTGGAATTGTGGACCGTTTCCTTGAACATACCCGTTTCATGATTTTCTGTAACGGGGGCGAGGAGGAATGCTTCATAAGCTCCGCCGACCTGATGCCAAGGAATATCGACCACCGTATAGAAGTCACCTGTCCTGTTTTCGATAAAAACATCCGCAATGAACTCAGGCATATTTTTGAGATCCAGTGGAACGACAATGTCAAGGCCCGGAAGCTCGACCCGTCGCTTTCGAATAAGTTTGTAAAAACAGGAAAGGAAGCAGTCCGTTCGCAGACGGAAGTTTACAGGTACCTGCGCAAAGCAGCCAGTTCCGGTTCTGCGAAGGAAAAATAATCAGATGAGCCCGCTGCGGCGGTACACGATCCGCATTATTTATCCGCCAGGAAAAAGAGATGCTGGAAAGCACATCCGTTTTCACGCAGCCACCAGCGTAATGCCTTGGCTATTCTTCTTCTTCTCAGAATAACTGTCCCTGTTTCCTCTGATTCTATCTGATAAAACGGTTTCATAGATACGATGAATTAAATGTGATTATTTTTCAGGTATTCACTCGGAATTAATTGTATTTCACAGGTGTCTCGATTGAGGCCCTGAACTCGGCTTCGCCCGGTGCATTCTGTGAATAAAAGTATGTCAGGCCACCGATGTCCGTCATGTCAACAACACTGAATCCGTGTTTTTCGAGGAGACTGAATACATCGTTCCTTGTCATGTAATGAACTTTTCTGGAATCGAGCAGGTTGATAAGCCGCTGGTAGAAAACCGACGACTTTCTGGCCTTGTTTCCGTTCCTTAAACCTGAACTTCCGCTGTCGGAAAAGCAACCTATGAAATTTGTGTTCGGCGGAAGAACGGACATCAGGGTTTTGAGGAACGATTCAAGATTACCCATCATATTGAGAGTACGGAGGTTTACCAGGGTGTTTACATCGGTCATCTCGCTTTTCTCATAATAATAATGATGGGACGCCGGCAGAACCATGAGGTTGTTCTCGCCTGCCAGCCCGATGCTCCTTATATAACTTATGAAGGTCTCGCCGCCTTCAGATGCCATGTCTGATACTTCCCTGCTTACAGGTTCAAGCTGATCAAACATTTTTTCTTCCTTGGTCCTTATCAGGTCTGAAATATTGAAGCCTGATTCTTCTTTCCTGAGGTTTGAATTTCTTTTCATCTCTTTGCGTTTTAATTGTCATAGTAAAAATAGGTCCGGAAATAATGCCTGACAATACGCAAAAGCCCATCTAGTGGGGATTAGAGATGATTTTAAAAACTCTTTGTCAAAGGAATTCCGGCCGTCGTTGAACTGTATTCACAACTGACGGGAAAAACATGGCTGTTCGTCAAAAGGAGGCCGTTATTTACCATAATCCGGAGCCGAAATGAGGTTTTATCTTTATTGTTAATTATATAACACATATATTCAAATAGTTACGAGCATGATTTATCACAATTGCCTGAAATACCCGGTTTTGACAAACGCCCTGAATGTTTAGACTAAAAAATGGATTTTCGGCCTTTTCTGCAGCATTTTTCCGGGGCCGCGAAGCCGGAAAACGTCAGAAATTTATCTGCGCGGCCTGTAATTTACTTCCGGGATGAGTGCAGCCATAATGAATTTCATCGTAATTCCGTGAACTTTCATCCGGATTGCATGTTTACTGATCGGAACTGAAATTTTAAACATACTATAATGAATAAACTGATTATGGTCTTTACGGCAATGATGATAGGAACCGCAGGTATATCGCAGACCTCCGGCTTTTACGATTTCAAGGTAAAGACCCTTGAAGGTGCAGATTTCGATTTTGCCTCCCTGAAAGGCAAAAAGGTGATGATCGTGAACACTGCCTCGAAGTGTGGGTTCACACCGCAGTACAAGGACCTTGAGGAGCTTTATGAGCAATATGGCGACAAGCTTGTGATTATCGGGTTTCCCGCAAACAATTTTGCCAACCAGGAACCGGGCAGCGCTTCCGAGATCAGGCAATTCTGCGATTCAAAGTACGGTGTCACCTTTCCAATGATGGAAAAGATCTCCGTGAAGGGCAGGGATATGCATCCTGTGTACCAGTGGCTCACATCAAAAGAGAAAAACGGTGTAATGGATTCGGAGGTCAGGTGGAACTTCCAGAAATATCTTATCGATGAAAACGGCAGGTTGGTGGATGTTCACTATTCCAAGGAGAAACCCGGATCCGAAAGGACCCTTGCCTGGCTGGGTGTCAGATAACCCGGTAATGTGATCTCAGCCGGGAAAACCCGGAAAACCGCCGGAAGCGCTCGTTAATCCGTGTGTATCCCTGTCAGGCTGAAGCTTTCCCGCATTTCCATGACCCGCCATTAACCGGAGGCATCCGGTACAGGTCTTCTGCATTCAACAAATTCAAATACCCGCTGATTTACGTGACGCATCTGTCAGCTCATTGGTTGTTCACCGGTATGCTGTCACATAACCTGCCATAGTCTGAAAAACCATTCATTGCCGGGTTTATCCAAATATTCCTATTTTTGTCTTTTTGTTTTTGTATTCATGACAAGACTTTTCACGGCATTGATTGGATTTTGCATTACTCTTGCCGCATTACAGGCACAGACAGGTAATCTGGGGCTGCATGGGAAGGTTACCTGGCTCGGCGACAACAGGATACGCGTGGAATATGACTGGTCAGACGATTCCCAGCTTCTCGACTGGACCCCTACCGACGGGTCGGTCCTTATCCGCGGAAACGGAACATTGACCATCAGCGGAGGTACGGTTCCGGTACATTCAATGATCCTGAAACAGCCGATGAAATGCACCAGGATCAATGCTCAAAACGCAAAGTCAATAAATGCCGAAACTGCGCATCTCAATTTCATTACAAATGTAGCGGGCTGGAACGGAGTTAACTTCAATCCGCCGGAGATCATCGGGGTCATCTATAATGCGGATGCAAACTACTGGCTTGAGAATGAATCATATTCAAGTTTTGGAGCCCGTTACATCACATCCGGCACCAGTTACAACGTGGAAATTACCATTGAGGGTTCAACAATTACTGCAAAATCTTCTCTTAGCGGCAATACATATACACATTCGCTTGACTCGCCGGCTGATCCTGACCGTGAGGTGGCTGTTGGCGGCTGGGGCGGAGATACTGAATGGGGTACCCTGACAATAGAGGGAGAAGTCAACACAACATGGCAGCCAAGAGCCGACATGATCGATATTCAGAGCTGCGGTGCATCTTTTGCTCCGGTAATTGAGGTTACAGGCAATCCGCAGATCGAATGGATCTTTTATGACGGAACAACTTCTTCTGCAGCCGGTCCGTCAAAGAATTACGGCAGCCCGGGTATACGACACAACCTGCTGAAGGTCACACCGTGGTCGGCGCTGATCGGTATTAATGCCGGGTATGATGGTGCTGACGGGGGCTATGGAGGATTTGCCAGGATAGCCGCCCAGCATGTCAGGGGATTCAGCAACCTCAGCCTTGCAGGAGAAGGCCTGCAATATATTTGTGCAAACTACAGTCCTCTTGCGGAACTGGATCTGAGGGGGCTTAACAACCTCAGGTTCGTCGAGATGTATCTCTGTCAGAATCTCAACACTGTCAGGCTCGGAAATCACCCTTTCCTGGAAAGGATCTGTACTGAAAACTGCAACCTTACAGCCCTTGACATTTCCGGATGCCCATCCCTGAAGGATCTGAGGGCGGCTAACAATAATTACAGGGCAATAAACTGGGGAGGAACAGGATCTATGCTTGAGCATATCTGCGTCAGGTCAAACCCGCAAATTACCGAAAACATTCCGGAACTGAGCCGTTTCACCATGCTCCGCGAACTGCTTATCTGGGATGCCGGTCAGACAGGCTCTCTTGTCTGTCACAGTCCGGTCATAAGAACCATCGAGGCCTATAACAATCATTACTCCGATGCGGACGTAAGCGGCTGCACGGTACTGGAACAACTTCAGCTTTCCGGAAGCCGGCTTGCTTCAATAGATGTTTCCGGTGTAAAGGGACTTATCCTTGTAGAATTAAAGGATTGCGGACTGGCACAGCCAATGGTTGATCATGTACTGAAAACCCTTGATGAAGCAGGCTGGTTTGAAGGAACCCTCGATCTTTCCGGCAATTCAGCTCCCTCTGCCGCAGGCATGACCCATTATAATAATCTTACCGGCAGGGAGTGGACCGTCAGTATCACCGATCCCGGTCAGAAAATTCCGGTTCAGGAGATCACCGTGACGGGTGAAAACGGAAGTTCGGCAATCAGTACCGATAACGGAGCCCTTCAGCTGACAGCTTCTGTATGGCCGGTTTATGCATCGGACAAAAGCCTGACATGGAGTGTAGTTAACGGCGCCAGGTTTGCGGAAGTTGATGCGAACGGACGGGTAAAAGCCCTTAAAAACGGCTCGGCTAAAGTAAGGGCAACGGCAAACGACGGATCAGGGATCTACGGTGAGATAACTATCACAATAACCAATCAGAGTGCCGGGGATATCATTAACTACAATATTGGCAGTATCATTGTATCTGCAACCGAACTTCAGATATTGTTTGAACAGGACTTCACATCATGGAAGGCAAGCATATACAATCTCAGCGGAAACATTGTTGTCAGCCGCATGGTTGACGGCAGCCGGATGACTTTCGATATTTCCCGTCTAACTCCCGGATTATATATTATTGCCATAACCAGGGGAAATAGCGTCAGGGTTGCGGAGTTTGTAAAACCATGACCCGTATGAGAGATGAGAGGGCAGAATTATTGTGAGGTGCCCTGAATATAGTGTTCCGGTTTAAAAGATGGTAGTGCCGTTAATCCTGCTGATATGCAAGCCGTACAAACCAGGGCCGCGCGGGCAATCCGGAAAAGGCGCGAACCGCTCCCTGTTTTTTGGAGCGGGAAAGGGCCCCGCGCAAATGGCGAAAAACAGGAGCGGTTGTCTTTTCCGGGCTCCTTTTCTTTGGTGACTTTCCTCCCGGCTTGCACCGGGGGTTATTAACTCAAGTTTCGCAGTTCTTTTAAATGTTGAAAATCATGTAGGAATTATTTAAAAAAGTAACATGATTTGTAAGTTAATATACTGTTTCTGAGTATATTAACAATGTCTTCAAAAACATTCAACCAGGCTGCAGAGTAAAGATATTATTGCAATTCCGGAAATAAAAACGGTTTTTCCATAGGTGGCATGAACCGGATTTTAACTTAATGCCTGTTTCTTTTCAGGTTTCTGCCTGTTCAGGGAGATCCCTCATTTCGCAGATCCTTCGCACACTCAGGCTCTGCTCATTCGGGATGACAGGCATGAGGTGTAATAAACGGGGGAAGAAACGGCGGGCCACGGCAGGGTGATTAATTACATTCAGAATTCCGTTCTGTGGCCCGCCGTTTCTTCCCCCCCTGACCACACTGATCACCGTATCATCCCGATCCCGGTTCACCGGGAGAGGGATCCCCCTTTTCAGGTACCGGAGATGATAAATGGCTTTTGAGCTGATAATGTTTTATGGAACACTTCAGGTGTTCTGCCGGACCAGAGATCTGATAATGGCGGCAAAAACGAATCCGCTCCGCAGGAAAGTGAACCGGAAATCCGGAAGTTATTGGATAGAACTGCCAGGAGATTGAATATCAATATCATAATGAAGATACATAAGCTTATAAACGATTAAATTTTTGTGTATTGTTATAGGTTGCGAAACTTGAGTTATTAATATATGCGCTCTTTCAGAGCTTGCTTTCAGTGGTCCCGGAAACCATATGTCCTATACAAAGGCTTTGACATCGGAAAATTACCTTCTAAATCGAAATAGCAGAATGCTGAATCCGGCGGCGCGCGGGCAATCCGGAAAAGGCGCGAACCGCTCCCTGTTTTTTGGAGCGGGAAATGGCCCCGCGCAAATGGCGAAAAACAGGAGCGGTTGTCTTTTCCGGGCTTCTTTTCTTTGGTGACTTTCTTTTGGAGAAGCAAAAGAAAGTCACATTTAAATGCCCATAGCAATCACTGCATTTATCATGCAAGTCCGGCGCAAAACAAAAAAAGGCCCTGAATTCGCTGCCGAAAAATGAAAAGGCAGGATTATTTCATGATCCTGACCGGGGGTGACTTAAAAGAAAAAGCCCTGAATTCGCTGCGCTCATTACAGTGTTCTGTTTTTCAACACTTTTGAAAGCGAGCTTTCAACGTATTGAAAAACAGAACCCTGTCCTCCTTGCGTCGGACAGGGCTTTTTCTTTTGTCGGGGTGACAGGATTCGAACCTGCGACCCTCTGGTCCCAAACCAGATGCGCTAGCCGGGCTGCGCTACACCCCGATAACCGTTTTTTAATACATGCCTCTCAATACCTTTTCTTTTTTTCAATTTCTTTATCCTGCTTTCCTCTTCCATCGACGCAGAACGGCTCTCAAACTCCTTCCACCATTTCAGTTCCCAGGGAACACCGCTTCTGGTCGATTGATTCCTACCTGAATTATGGCGCTGAAGCCGCTCTTCAAGATTCGATGTCTGCCCTACATAGTACTTGCCGGTGATAACCGACTCTAATATATAAACATAAAAACTCATTCAACATTTGCGCTAATCCCGATCCCCGTTCCACGGGGTCGGGGATCCTGGTCACACAACGTGTGACGGGACCGGGCTGCGCTACACCCCGCGTCGCCCGCTGTAGCCATGGCAAAGGCGGACAGCTGAAAGTGCCGCAAAAATATAACTTGTTTTTTGATTATCAAATCCGGGCAGTATTTTTTCGGAGGCTGATACTGCCGTTAAACACCATAGCAGGCTGTCTTTACTTCCTCTAACCACTCATTATTCATGCGAATTAAGAGTTGACTTAGAATAAGTTATTAACATATAAAATACAGATTGTCAATAAATTAAATGTATAATATCTGATTAAAACCCTGGAAATCTATATATTATGATATAATTCCAAAAAATATCATAATTATGATTCCCAAGGTAAAAGATCTCAAGTTAATCGCTACCCACATGTATATCTGTGATATATATGATTCAAAACTAAGAAGCTCATGTGAGC
>WXFD01000009.1 GCA_009877105.1 Bacteroidales bacterium | reverse complement strand
CATATTAATGCTTAATCGATTTTTTGACGTGTTCGGTATTTACCCATACTCTACCAAAAATCAGAAATATGTCAGAGAACTTATATTATACGGCACTATGGCCGCTTAAAACTTTAACGAACTATTGGTTTAAATACTCAAATTTTAATATCTGATTCCAAATGAATTATGTATTCATCATTGACAACCTGGGAAGTGGCGGGGCTGAACGTCAGATTGTTACTATGGCCATTGCTGCAGTACAGAGAAATCATAATGCAATTATCCTGGGTTATGCCAAAGGAGACCATTTCCTTGATACCATAAAAAGTCATGGCATAGATTACTATTTGATTGATGATAAAAATCCATTTATACGAATATGGAAATTCAGAAAAAAAATTAGTCAACTTAAGCCTGATACTGTTATCGCTTTTCTGAGGACAGCCTCAATATTGGCGGAACTGGCTGCAATTCCCGTAAAAAGATTTAATATAGTAATTCAGGAATGCAATAATATTTATCAGAAATTTTCATTGAAAAATGCTTTTTTTCTCCAGTTTCACAGAATTGCTGATATTGTTACAACTAATTCGGATTATACGACAAATGCAGTTTTAAAGAGGGCTCCTTACTTGAAGAGAAAAACCATGACAATATATAATGGACTGGATTTGAACAGGTTCAGACCTGTCAATAATTATGTTCCATCAACGCCAAAATCCTTTATTGTCGTTTCAAGTCATCAGGCTCATAAAAATGCCAAAGGATTAATTCTTGCATTGGATAAGATCCGGAAAATAAAAAAAGATCAGACGCCCAAAATCTTTTGGTACGGATCAGATCTCAGTGAGTACCTGGGAGCACCCTCAGAAGCTTACATTGAGGCCACAAGTTTAATAAAAGAATATGAACTCGGAAATGTGTTTTTCCTGGAAAAACCCGTTACTGATATTGAGACCATTCACCATAAGGTTGATGCAATAATTCAGTGTTCATTCTGGGAAGGTATGCCCAATGCCATATGCGAGGGAATGGCAAGCGGATTGCCGGTTTTAATGAGTCAGGTTTCAGACTTCAAAGTATTGACAGAAGGTAATGGAAGATCTTTCAATCCAGATTCCGTCGATGAAATTGTTGAGGCAATAACCTGGTTTTGCGATCTGCCTCTCGATGATATATTAAAAATGAGGAAAACCAGCCGGGAAAAGGCAGAAAAATATTTTTCCGTTGAGAAAATGGTCGACACTTTTCTGAACCTGCCGTAACAATTGTAAATCAAGAGAGAAATAAGTATTCAGCTTTCCCAGATTCCCGATCAGCCAAAAAGGCAGGATTACCATAAATCTATAGTTTTTGTTGATAAAACATACCTCTGGTTTACAATCGGATCAAGGTGATTGTTTAACAACAGACTGCCAGGACCGGATGCCGACTCATACAGAAAAAACAGAGACTGATTATCAACCAGGTGCATATCTGTTAATATATTAACAACAAATGATCCGACTGTATCAGACCAGGATTTTACTGATTTATAAAAATGAATATGTCAGTGTGTAACCCAGATGAATTGTAAGAAAAACTCATTGAAACTTAACAGGCATTTTCATCTTTTTTTCAGTATGGGCATTTCACTTTGAGCGTAATTATGCGACCTTTGTATCACAAAAAAACAAAATTAAACTTTATAAAATTCCATGCACATACACAAAAAGATTTTATCCGGCTGTATGACGATTCCCTGTACAACGGGCTCAGACAGGTATCATTTGAATTAATTAAATCATTGTATGACTGAAGATAAAATAGCAAAAATATTCGCGGAGGAAGCACGGGCAATCAGCAATATCCCGGTTACATCAGTATATTATGATGTTATTGATCTCCTTTACAGGAAGGTTCATACCGATGGCGGAAAACTGATCACGAGCGGTATGGGCAAAGCCGGTCAGATTGCCAATAATATCGCCACAACATTCAGTTCCACCGGCACCCCGGCTGTCTTCCTTCACCCAAGTGAAGCCCAGCATGGAGACCTGGGTATTCTCCAGGAAAATGATGTGCTGCTTGCAATCTCGAATTCAGGAAAAACCAGGGAGATTATTGAACTGCTCGATCTGAAAAACAATCTCTTTCCACAGATTCCTGTCATTGTGATTACGGGAGCTGAAGATAGCCTTTTGGCACGGAAGGCTGACCATGTGATTATCACCGGAGCGCCGGCTGAAGTATGTCCGCTCGGGCTTACTCCGACAACTTCCACCACGGTTTTCACTGCAATCGGTGATGTGCTGGTGGTGCTGATGATGGAAAAAATTGGCTTCAGCGCTGATGATTACTCCAAGCGACATCATGGAGGATATCTTGGTGTGAAATCCAGATCGCAATCAGGCACTTTAAATTATCGCAGCCATAGTGAATGAATTCGGCATCATTAAAAAAACTTTTCACAATTTTGGTATCAATTGCAAAAAAGATTAGTTTTGAGCCTTTCACATACTAACACATTAACCTAAATCTCATTCTATGGCTACCACCGGCATTGCTTCAAACGGCATCAGCAGAAAGGATTACATTTTTTCCATTACGGTAATCGGGATATTTTATTTCATCTTCGGGTTTGTTACCTGGCTCAACGGAATTCTTATCCCTTTTTTAAGAACGGCATGCGAGCTAAATGATTTTCAAGCCTATTTTGTGACCCTGGCTTTTTACATTTCTTATCTTCTAATGGCCTTGCCAGCATCGGCAGTCTTGAAAAAGACCGGATTTAAGAACGGTATGGCCCTTGGCTTGTGGATAATGGCTCTTGGATCGCTGGTTTTCATTCCTGCTGCACTTACCAGGAATTATGGATTGTTTCTGACCGGACTTTTTGTTGAAGGGACCGGACTGGCTCTGCTTCAGACCGCATCAAACCCCTATGTCACAATAATCGGTCCCAGGGAAAGTGCTGCAAAAAGAATGAGCATAATGGGAATAGCCAATAAGTTTGCCGGAGCCATTGCCCCTGTGATCCTCGCAGCCATCATACTCAAGGATTCACATATTCTTGAAGAAAAACTTGCCAGGGCGGTCGATGCAGCTTCGCGCGCAGTACTTCTCGACGAAATGGCAAGAAAGGTAATAATGCCCTATATCGTCATGGCAATTATTCTTGTTCTCCTGGGCCTGTTGCTGCGTTTTGTACACCTGCCTGATGTTGATGCCGATTATGAAGATGAAGCGATAGGAGTTGCCAATGTGAAAAAGACCAGTATTTGGCAATTTCCCCATCTTATTCTTGGCGTTATTGCCCTGTTCTTCTATGTGGGGGTTGAAGTGATTGCCGGTGACACAATTATCAGGTATGGTCAGTCGCTGGATATACCCATGGAATCATCAAAATATTTTACTTCACTGGTGATGTTTGCCATGATCGCGGGTTATCTGTTGGGAATTATTTTTATACCCAAATACATTTCCCAGGGCAATGCATTGAAGGTATGCGGGATACTCGGACTCATCTTTTCTTTCGGGGCCATCTTTGTACCGCCCAGCCTGGTATTCAATGTTCCGTTTATTGATATTACATCCTTCAGGTCTATACAGCTTGTCCTGCCGCTCACCGTATTGTTTGTGGGACTGATGGGATTTTCCAATTCACTGGTATGGCCTGCCATGTGGCCCCTTGCCCTTGACGGATTGGGCAAATTCACCAAAACCGGCTCGGCATTGCTCGTTATGGCAATTGCTGGAGGAGCACTCCTGCCACTCGCATATGGCCGGCTTGCAGTGGTTTTCTCAACCCAGGTGGCCTATTGGATTTGCGTCCCCTGTTATCTTGCAATAATGTATTACGCCTTCCATGGTTATAAAGTCGGAAAATAAAATGCATAATCTGAAGGAAATTTTTGACTGTTTCAATGCCGAGGGAACTTTTTCCGTCGGAGGCCCTTACGGGAGCGGGCATATTCACGATACTTTCCGTGTTGAAACTGCAGAGGCCGACAGGGATGACTACATTCTGCAACGACTCAACAACCGGGTATTCAAGAATATACCTAACCTCCAAAACAATATTGAAAGGGTTACTGAACACCTGCATAAAAAGTATCTTGAAATACCCGGGTCAGACGTAAAACGGGAATGCCTGACACTCATACCATCCAGGAACGGTAAAAGCTGGATTCAGGATGAAGAAGGTAAATTCTGGAGAATGTATATTTTTATATCCGACCACAGATCATATGATATAGTCGATTCTCCCGACAAGGCCTTCCAGGGAGGCAAGGCAATCGGAAAATTCCAGGCAATGCTTTCCGATCTTCCCGGCGATCCCCTGCATGATACAATCCCCTATTTTCATGATATAGAAAAAAGGCTCGAAACCTTTGACCGGATCAGAAAAGCGAACCCTGCAGGGAGGGTGGAAGCAGCAGGCGATGAGATTAAGTTTGCACTCAGCAGGGCTGAAGAAATGAAGATCATTCTCCAGCTGGGCAGGGAAGGCAAAATACCTTTAAGAATAACACACAACGACACAAAATTCAACAACATTCTGTTGGATCAGAATGACAAGGCCCTGTGTGTCATCGATCTGGACACAGTTATGCCCGGATATGTTCACTATGACTTTGGCGACGCGATAAGAACCGCGGCAAACGTTGCGGCAGAAGATGAGAAGGACCTGTCGAAAGTTGCCATGGATATCGGATTATTCAAGGCATATGCGGAAGGATATCTTTCTGAAACGAGAGAAACGCTGAACAGTACGGAAAAAGAATATCTTGCATTTGCTCCGCGTCTGATAACTTATACTATTGCCCTGAGGTTCCTCACCGACTATATCGACGGTGACAATTATTTCAAGATCCATCACACACATCATAACCTCCAGAGGGCAAGAGCCCAGTTCAGACTCGTGGAAAGCATGGAGGAGCAATACCCGGAAATGCAGAAAATAATCAGGGACCTTACCTGAAAACTTTTAATTGCCTTTCAGGAAAAGCATCCGGGAGGTCAACCAATAAATTTCATACTGCCCCATTTTCTTTATGAAGGAGATTACGCAGGGTATAAGATGGAATAATGAAGAAAAGGAATTCCTCAAGGGATTAAGTGATCCGTGGACAATACAGGAATTCCTTGATTCAATTGCATATAACCCTGATTATGAATGTCGTTCACCTCGTTGGGTAATAAGGAAAAAATCCGCCCATTGTTTTGAGGGTGCACTTTTTGCTGCTGCCGCACTTGATTTCCTGGGTCATAAACCCCTCATTGTTGATATGAAAGCTCACAACGATGACGATCATGTTATCGCTGTTTTCAGGGAAGGCAGGTTCTGGGGTGCCGTGGCAAAATCAAATTTCACATCCCTAAGATACAGGGAACCGGTTTACCGCTCCCTTCGAGAACTGATAATGTCATATTTTGACTTTTTTTTCAACACAAAGGGTGAAAAATCGCTTCGCTCCTACTCCAGGCCTTTTGATCTCACAGTGTATAACAAAAGAAACTGGGCCACCACAGATGAAGATCTTGAATACATCGGAGATAAAATCGAATCGCTGTATCACTATCCCGTTATCACCGATGCCCAGGCAAAGAATCTTAAAATTGCAGGAAGTTATATGCTGGAAGCAGGACTTCTGGGTTCAAATGAGGCCGGACTGTACAAACCATCCTGACAAAATCCTCGCATTCGAAAACATTCAAGACATATACTCCTGAATATTAGAAAATTAATTTAATAGCCAGTTGTACGGTCGATCTTTTTTTTGCAATACGCTTAATTATATTTAATTTTGAGGCCTTTAACCGGAAACCCGGAAAAGGTAAAAGCAGAAGGTCAATAGCAGGGGATTCTGAAACAAATCTTTAAAATGTCATGGATCTTACAAATAAGCATTTCAAGGCTTTCATCGAACGACAGGAGGCGATCAAGAAGCAGTACAGCCCCCAGCAGATAGCCAAGCAGCATTCAAAAGGCAAGCTGGCTGCTCACGAACGGATCGGACTGCTTTTTGACGCCGGCACTTTTGAGGAGATAGATGCCTTTGTTACACCTGCCGGCCTTCCTGTAGAATTCGGCAAGGTTGAAAAGTCATTTGGCGACGGGGTAATTGTAGGCTACGGAAAAGTGAACGGCCGTCTTGTTTTTGCATATGCACAGGATTTTACAATCATGGGGGGATCTTTGGGAATAGTTCATGCAAAGAAAATTTCCAAGATCCAGGAGATGGCCCTGAAGATGGGTGCCCCGATCATTGGGCTGATCGATTCAGGCGGGGCCAGGATACAGGAAGGAGTTGCCAGCCTGAGCGGATACGCCTACATTTTTCACAATATAATCCAATCCTCAGGTATAATTCCACAGATTTCTGTAATAATGGGACCAGCTGCCGGAGGAGCAGTTTATTCACCTGCACTTACCGATTTTGTTTTTATGACAAATCACACAAGCTATATGTTTGTTACAGGTCCCAATGTAGTGAAGGAAGTACTTAACGAAGACGTAACTTTTGATCAACTGGGCGGCGCCGAAATCCATGCACGCAAGAGCGGTGTGGCACATATGATTTATGATGATGAGGAAAACACCATTCTTGCTCTTAAAAAATTCCTGGCCTATCTGCCCTCAAACAATGTTGAAAATCCCCCAGTGGTACCCGATGACGGATCAGTGCCTGATTTTAATGAGAAACTGAGGGATATAATCCCTGATGATCCGAATAAGGCCTACGATGTAAAGGATGTTATTAACCTCATTGTTGACCGGAACAGTTTTTTTGAAACTGCCGAGTTGTATGCCCCCAATATTGTAACAGGACTCGCAAGGATCAAAGGCAAAACGATAGGTGTGGTGGCAAATCAGCCGAAGGTTCTCGCCGGTGTTCTCGACATAGATTCTTCAACCAAGGGAGCAAGGTTTATCAGATTCTGTGATGCTTTTAACATCCCTATCCTTACACTTGAGGATGTGCCGGGATTTCTTCCGGGAGTTGATCAGGAACATTCGGGTATTATCCGGCATGGAGCAAAGATGTTGTTTGCATACAGTGAGGCCACGGTACCTAAAATTACCATAATCCTGCGCAAGGCTTACGGGGGTGCATTTATAGTGATGAACAGTAAAAACCTTGGAGGCGATTTCAATTATGCATGGCCTTCTGCTGAAATAGCAGTTATGGGTCCCGACGGAGCTGTTGCAATTCTTTACCGCAAAGAGCTTGCCCAATCTAAAAATCCAGCTGAACTCAAAAAGGAATTATTAAAGAAATACCGCGACAAGGTTGCAAATCCGTTCATTGCAGACGAGCTGGGATATATCGATGAAGTAATTGATCCTGCCGTGACCCGGAAGAAAGTGATATCTGCCCTATCTGCCCTGAGTAATAAGTGGGTTAAAGTACCTGCACGAAAGCACGGAAACATGCCGTTGTAACAGGCCTGGAATCATTAATGCAGATAAGCTGACTGGCAGGGGCTGGGAAAAATGCATGTAAATATCCTCACACTAAAATCAGGAATGAATGAATATCAAATCAACTGATATGAAGATTAAACGAATACTTATTGCCAACCGTGGAGAAATTGCCGTAAGGATAATCAAAACGGCTGCCAGGATGAAGATCAGTACGATTGTGATCAAGACAGCTGTAGAGCCCAACGCAATGTATGTATCAATGGCTGATATTGTATACGACAATACTGAAGATACCTCTGACATACCGGTTTTTCTGAATATCGATAAGCTCATTGAGATTGCGGGAAAAACAAACGCCGATGCAGTTCATCCGGGATATGGCTTCCTTGCCGAGAATGCCTATTTTGCCCAGAAATGCATCGATAACAATATCATTTTTATCGGTCCGTCACCTGATGCTATTTATAAAATGGGGAACAAAACAATAGCGCGCAGAATTGCGCTGGCCTCAGGAATTCCAATGGCTGTCGGAAGTGAGGGAAATATAGGCAACGAAGATGAAGCAATGGCGGTTGCCGGAAAGATAGGTTACCCGATAATTATCAAGGCAGCTTCAGGAGGTGGCGGCAGGGGAATGAGGATTGTGAGGAATCCCCAGGAAATGGAAAGGATGTTCATTATTGCAAGCAAGGAAGCGGAAACAGCATTCAACGATCCTTCTGTTTTCATTGAGAAATATATTGAAAATCCTAAACATATTGAATTTCAGATACTCGGGGATACTGCCGGCAATATTATCCATCTTGGTGAAAGGGACTGTTCCATACAGAGAAAGCATCAGAAATTGCTGGAAGAAGCTCCGTCAGTTGCACTTGATGAAGAACTCAGGAAAACCATGGGTAATATGGCCGTCAGAATAGCTGCTGCGGTGAATTATTATTCTGCCGGAACGGTTGAATTTCTTCTTGATTCGGACAAGAATTTCTATTTCATGGAAATGAACACAAGAATACAGGTGGAGCATCCTGTGACCGAAATTGTTACCGGCATTGATCTCATTGAACAGCAGATCCTGGTTGCAAATGGCGATAAGCTCAAAATAAGGCAGAATGATGTAAATCTTAAAGGATGGGCCATCGAATGCAGGATCAATGCTGAAGATGTTCAGTCGGGATTTGCTCCCGTGCCCGGAAGGATAGAAAATCTCAGTCTTCCCTCGGCACCATATATAAGGGTTGACACAGGAGTACAGGCAGGATCATCTGTCGTCGCCAACTACGATTCAATGATAGCCAAACTCATAATAAGCGGCCGCGATCGCAAGGATGCCATCCGGAATTGCAAGATGGCACTGGATAAGGTATGGATCAAGGGTACGAAAACAACCCTTCCGTTTTTCAGAATGCTTGTCAGGAATCAGAAATTCCTCAACGGCGATTTCACGACCGCATTTATTGAAAAGGATCTCGATAAATATTTCCTGAGCAGTGAATATGAAGAGATGCTTGCGGCCTGGCTGGCCACAAAACTATTCATCGAGGAAAATTTCCTTGAGGACAGTATTCCGGTTGATTTTGAACATACCAGTGAAATGAGTCCATGGTTGCTGAATAAAAGAATTAATCAGTTTTAATACTTAAATTGAAATGTCAGACAAAAAGCCAGGATTGAACAAGCTTTACGCCCTTTCGTCTGAAAATAAGGTATTCTGCTTCCCGCGCCCGTTAAAACATTCTATTAAAATAGGCAAGAGAGTGTATGATGTCAGGCTTAAGACAGACGACAAGTTCGGAACCTACATTTTATGGAAGAACAGGAAGTACCCAGTTGAAATTGTCAGATCGAGACAGAATAAGTATGAAATACTGTTCAACGACATAAGTTATACCTTTACCGTTGAAACTCCATTTTCCCTGAAAAGGCTGAAAGTCCTTGGCTCAGGCAGGGGAAAAGCTGAAAAGGAACTGGTTAAGGCTCCGATGCCTGGTAAAATTATAGATGTACTGGTCCGCGAAGGTGCCAGCGTACTCAGGGGCGAACCGGTGATAATTCTTGAAGCCATGAAGATGCAGAATGAAATACAGTCGCCCGTCAATGGCAGGGTTACTGCCGTTAATACAAGACCCAATACGAACGTAATGAAGGATGATCCTCTTTTAGAGATCAAGATAGAATAAAAAACCACTGAATGCAATGCCAGTCTATGGTATTGCAGGGAATTGTCACAATGATTTGTATGGCACGGGAAACAGATCTTTCAGCCTGAAATATTTCTGACAGAGCCTACTTTTCGGGAATCTTTTTCAAGGTTTCGCAAAGAAAATCAAAAAACTTTTTGACTGTAGGTACCAGGACTTTTTCATCAGGGGAATGGGGATATTTTATTGTAGGCCCGAATGATATCATATCAAGTCTGGGATATATACCGCCTATCAGCCCGCATTCAAGTCCGGCATGAATAGCTTTTATTTCCGGCTCCTCCCCGAACATTTTCCTGTATACATTGGTCATGGTTTTTAATATCGGGGAATCCATGTTGGGTTTCCATCCCGGATAACTGCCGTATAATGAAATCTTTGCACCAATCAGGTGGAATATTGCGGCAATTTTCCATGCGGTTGCCTCCTTTGCCGAATCAACAGAACTTCTTGTCAGGTTGTGTACTTCATACTTCCCTTTGCTGCATTTAACAATTGCCAGGTTGTTTGATGTTTCGACCAGGCCCTCCACGGCGGGGCTCATCCGCTGCACACCATTGGGGCAGGCAAATACCGATCGGATTATCCCGTACTGATCCTTGATGCTCATTACCTGTGCAGGGCGTTCTGTCTTTTTGCACGTAATGGATATGGTTGGTTCAACTCCGGCAAATTCATCCTTGTACATTTTATTATAACCTTTTACGAATTTCTCAAATTTCCCTTCGCTTGCGGACGGAACAAGAACGATTGCCTGTGATTCACGGGGGATAGCGTTGCGAAGATCACCCCCGGCTGCTTCTGCGAGTCGTATTCTGAAGTCTGATTCAGCCTGCATCAGGAAACGGAACAAAAGCTTGTTTGAATTTGCCCTGCCAAGGGCTATATCAACGCCTGAATGCCCGCCCTTCAGTCCCCTGATCATAATTTGATATGCAGTCATTCCGCCCGGACATTTTACTTGCCCGTATCTTCCGGTGGCACTCACATCAATTCCGCCAGCGCATCCTACGTTGAATTCGCCATCATCCTCCGAGTCGAGATTTAAAAGTATATCACCCCTGAGGATGCCTTTTTTCAGTCCGAAGGCTCCGGTCATTCCGGTCTCTTCATCGACTGTTAAAAGCACCTCCAGCGGGCCGTGAACAATATTATCCGATGCCAGGACAGCCATGGCCGCGGCAACGCCAATCCCGTTGTCAGATCCGAGCGTGGTACCGTTTGCCCTGACCCATTCGCCATCAATAATTGTTTCAATGGGATCTTTTTCGAAATCATGAACCTTGTCGCTGTTTTTCTGGGGTACCATGTCGAGATGTGCCTGGAGGATAACACCTTTGCGATTTTCCATACCTTTTGTTGCATTTTTTCTCAGAATCACATTCCCGGTTTTGTCAACCAGCGATTCAAGCTTGTATTGTCCGGCAAACTTCAAAATAAATTCTGTGATCTGTTTTTCTTTTTTGGAGGGACGGGGAATCCGGGTTATATCATAAAAGTAGCTCCACAGGGATTTCGGTTCGAGGTTTCTTATGTCGTTCATAACAATATGGATTTAATTATCAAAATGATTAAAACATAAAAGTACAAAAAAGAGGGGAAAAAACCATAAGGATTATCATCAGCCGCAATGCAGAAAACAGGTGCCGCGAAAGTAGTTTTCCGGCCATCCGGCTGATACGACAGTGTCATAACTTGAAAACTATTTATTTTGCACTTGTTGACAATTTTTTTATTTTTGTCTGCCTGATTGACGCAACAGAAGGAATAAAACGGAAGTGGCTGAATAAAATGCATTCTTTTCAATCAACAATATCCAAAGGATCAATTATTTATACTGTAACACCCAGATGACTTTCCTGCATTTTATTATTACCCTTGTTCTCATTTTCGATTTCATCAACGGCTTTCACGATTCTGCCAACTCCATTGCCTGTATTGTTTCCACAAAAGTACTTTCACCACTTGCTGCTGTATCCATAGCAGCATTTTTTAACTTTTTTGCATACCTGGTTTTTCATTTGAAAGTTGCCTCAACAATCGGTAAAGGTGTCGTTGAAACTGATGCAATTAATATTAATGTCATCGGAGCCGCCCTTATTGCTGCCATAACCTGGAATTTGTTCACCTGGTGGTGGGGCCTGCCATCGAGTTCGTCACACACCCTCGTTGGCGGGCTCATTGGCTCAGCTGTTGCAAGTTCCGGATTCGGATCAATAATCACCGCAGGAGTTATGAAGATCGTAGCATTTATCTTTATTGCTCCTGCTCTCGGATTTATCTTTTCCTTTTTTCTCTCTTCACTTATAATGTGGATTCTTCGGAATGTTCCTGCATTTGCGGTTGACAAATGGTTTCGCCGGCTTCAGATCATATCGGCGTCTGCATTCAGTCTGGGCCATGGAGGCAATGATGCGCAGAAGTCGGTGGGTATCATATGGGTGGCAATGATAATCTCAGGACTTGTAACCAAAGAGGCTACGGAACCCCCCGGATGGGTTGTAGTGTCATGTTATTCCGCCATAGCACTCGGCACTTTGTTTGGAGGATGGCGCATTGTTAAGACCATGGGGCAGAAAATCACAAAAATCAAGCCTTTTGAAGGTTTTTGCGCTGAGGCTGCCGGAACGCTCACACTTGTTGGAGCCACGCACTGGGGTATTCCTGTAAGTACAACACATACCATCACAGGTGCGATTATGGGGGTAGGTGCCCGGAAGCGCTTATCGGCCGTAAAATGGGGTGTGACCCGGAACATTTTCTGGGCCTGGATCCTTACCATCCCGGTTTCTGCAATTATAGGAGGAATAATGTATTATTTCCTTGTCTGGTTCAATCCTTTGTATTGATTGAAGAGACTTAAACATTAAAAACGGATCACATGAATATCGATAAACTGCTTAAATTTTTCGTTCCCAAAGATCATTCTTTCTTTCCGCTGTTTGTGGAGGATGCAAAGAACCTGGTAAAAGCTGCCAGATTGCTTAACGAGCTGCTGTCAAGCACAGAGCTGGATGATCATGAAAGGATCAACAAACAGATCAAAGAGCTTGAGCATATCGGGGATCAGATCACCGATAAGATATTTCAACAACTAAACAAAACATTCATCACTCCTTTCGACCGAGAGGACATTCATGAACTCGCCGGAAGCATTGATGACGTTGTTGATTCCATAAATGGCATCAGCAGAACTGTCTGCCTGTACAAACCCAAATCCATAATGCCGGTATGCGGGCAACTGGCCCAGATGATCCTCGAAGGTACTGGCGAAATAAACAATTGTGTCATTAACCTTAATGATGCTGCTGCCAACAAGGACGAGATAACCCGGGCGTGCAACAGGGTGACTGATATTGAACATCAGGCGGACGAGATCTATTTCGAGGCAGTTTCTGAATTATTTGAGAAAGAATCCAACCCCGTGGAGATCCTGAAAACCAACAAGATACTCGAAAGACTGGAAAGATGCGTTGATGAGGAGGAGGATGTTACCGATGTCATTAAATCCATTCTGATAAAACTGGCCTGATTATCAGAATATCGGCATGAAAAAACCGAAACTCCTTTTCCCGCCCTTAGTCCCGCGATACTCCGGTCAGATCAATTGCTCCTGATCATTGTAAGGACCATCTTGAACTTTTCCGCAGCCTTCACCGAATGAGGTATATTTGCTGGCATTATAATCACCTGGCCGGCATTGAGAATAAATGATTTACCTCCTATTATGATTTCACCTTTCCCCTCCACGACCTGTATCATTGCATCAAACGGTGCGGTATGTTCGCTTAATCCCTCACCGGCAGCGAAAGAAAAAAGAGAAATGTTGCCGGTTGATTTCTTCAAAACGGTTTTACTAACTATTCCCCCGTCAGAATACTCGATCGATTCAGGGAAACTGAAGATTTTGGCCTTTTCAAATTCATTCGGATTCATAAGATCGTATTTGTTTAATTATTGAATGATTCACGTCAATTGAATTTTGTGCAAACCTGCAATCAGAATATCGGCATCCTTATTTTTTTATATTGGGTAATTCAAGGCCATAACCTTTTCTTTTGTCTTCAGCCTTCAGCAGCAGTGCAAAAACAAAAGCTATTATGCCAAAGCAGGTAAAAATGATCATTGGCAGCGTATAATTATAGCTGGGAACTTCAACGCCATCGATCAGATGTGTACCTGTGATACAGTACTTGTTGAGCACCCAGCCAATAAGGGCAGGAACGCCCATTAATCCAATGTTCTGGACCCAGAAAATCATGGCATAAGCTGTACCCAGTTGTTTTTCAGGAATTATTTTCGGAACTGAGGGCCACATCGCAGACGGTACAAGCGAGAATCCTATTCCAAGAATAATTATCAGGGCGATTGCAAGGGGAGTTGCCGAGAGGAAGGGAATTGAAAACATTGCATGCACAAAGATCAGAAGCAGTGCCCCCAGCAGCATAATTGAGGCACCCTTTCCTTTCCTGTCGTACATATTTCCGAAAAGAGGGGTAAGAATCATGGTTCCGAAAGGCAGCATACCCGGAATTATCCCGGCAAGATCGGGCCTAACGTTGAATTTATTGACCATAAGGTCGGTAGCATATTTTAAAAATGGAAAGACAGCCGAATAGAACAGTACACACAGGATGGCAATGAACCACCAGCCCTTGTTGGTAATGATGTAAACAATATCCCTGACATTGAATGATTCTTCAGATAAAGGTTCACTGTTTTCCGCTGCAGCCAGCTGGAGCGACTGATCAAGTCTCTTATCCATAATTGCGTAAAGGAAAAAGGCAATCATTCCGATGCACAGCATAATGAGACAGACAAGAATTGGTTTTGAAACGCCGTTCAGGGCACGTGCAATAGGGACTGATGATACCATGGCCAGGGTGGTTCCTATTCTGGCAGTAGCCATTTCAAGTCCCATGGCCAGTGCCATCTCTTTTCCCTTGAACCACTTTACTATAATCTTGGAAACTGTTATCCCGGCAACCTCTACTCCTACCCCGAAAATGGCAAACCCGAGGCCCGCAATCACCACCTGGGCTTTCATTCCGAGTATTACAGAACCGTCAAGGGAATGCGTCGATACTGCCCAGTATTTAACAGCAGTGCCGATCACCATAATTATTGTTGCCATTTTTCCGGTAAACCGAACCCCCATTCTGTCGAGAATGATTCCGCCGAAGATCAGCATCAGGAGAAATACATTAAACCACCCGTAGGCGCTTGTAAAAAAGCCATATTCAGCGCTGTTCCAAAGCAGCTCCTTTTCAAGAAGCGGCTTCAGCGGAGCCATGACATCTGTAAGATAATAACCGCAGAGCATGGTAAATGAGACAATAGCAAGGGCTATCCATCTGGCGCTTTTGGAATCGCGCAATGTTCTTCTTATTGTTTCCATATGTTCAGGCGATGAAATTCAGAAACGTCAAATGTAAAAAAATATTCCAATGCTACTTCCGCCAGTCGCAAGTTTATCGAACATTTTCAGATATACATTGTTTTAAAGCATAAAAGTACGGTGTGCTTTAAAAACATTGGTAAAAATTGATTTATTTTGGAAAGAATTCTGTATAAGATCAAATACATATGATAAAGAAGAAAATAGGCTTAATGTTTCTGGCAGCATTAACATTAGTTACATATTCCCAGAATGCCCAGGTAAGATGGTACACCCTTCAGGAAGCAGAAAGACTCAGCAAACAGTCACCCCGCCCTATCTTTATTGACACCTATACCGACTGGTGCGGATGGTGCAAGAAAATGGATCAGGAAACCTTCACAAACAACGTTATTGCTGAAATATTGAATACCAGGTTCTATCCGGTGAAATTCAATGCAGAGGGAAAAGAAAGCGTCACTTTTCTCGGTCAGACCTTTGTCAACGACGGAAAGAGCGGAAGAACCCATCAGCTTGCAATTGCACTCCTGCAGGGCCAGCTGTCGTATCCGACAGTGGTTTTCCTTACGAAACAGGATGATCAGTTTTCAGTATCCCCCGTTCCGGGATTCAGGCAGCCCAAAGATATGGAAATGCTTTTGTCATTTTTTGCCGATCAGGCGTACCTTTCCCAAAAATGGGAAGATTATCAGCGCAGCTTTAAAGGAAGGATCCAGTAATTACAATTATTTCCCGATAATAAAATTTGAAGGCAGCTGCACAACTTCCCCAAACTGATAAATCAGATGGCGGGTGTTGTTCAGAAGTTCTCCTCCGTATGTGATTTTTATCTGCACAATCTCCGGAACCCTGTAATAGAGTTTGTCTAATCTGGATTTCCTGGAAGAAGATGATGAAGTATTCCGGTTAATTATTTCCAGGCGTCTGGTCTTCGATTCGGGCAGGAATTCAATCATCAGTGGGGTACCTTCGCCGGCGGAAGCAGTTGGTCCGCTGGTTTCGGAGAAGCGGCAGATTGTTATCTGTCGGCCTGTTGTTCCCTTTTCGGGAATGATCTGGTATTGAAAAGAATGGGATTCCCTCCATATTTTACCTGCAAAGAGATCGGTATATTCCTTTTCCATCCGGTTCATCTCATTGATGGCATATTCATTCTGGGGAAAAACATTGGTTTCCCCGGAAAGTATAAGATGCTTCCCGTCCCTCATCTCCATGAGTCGCCTGGCAGCCCGTTCCGCAAGCTGATCATATGATAGTTTCTGCTTCTTTTCAACAAGATAAGGAATCCGGATAAAAGCGGTATCCACATTCACGACTTTGTAAGCGGTATCCCGTCTTTCCTGAAAATATTCATCAGCTCCCAGGTCAAAGAGCCTTGAAGAGCTGTAATCAGCAGGAGCTCCGGCAAAATACCTGGCCCCGTTGTTGTACAAATCGGGATTAAGATCAAGAATCAGCCCTTCCTTTTTTAAAGTGAGCGCATTTGTCCGGAAAGTATTACTTGTTTCAATCATGTAGAATTGCGACGGGTCCAGTTCCGAATGGGAACTAACGGTTATAGTCCTGATTTTCCAGTATTCACGCTCAGTTTTTATCACATCCCTCAGTCCAAGATAGTCTTCTGCAAAGCGTGCATATGGTCCGGGCTTTTCAATGATCCGAACAGCATCAATTTTTATGTCCAGAACAGAAAGGGGCAGCCCGTATATCAATGATCCGTCTGAAAAGGCCATACGATCTGAAACGGGACTTATAACGGCGCCTGACTCCTTGAGTTTTCCCGAAGGTGAACAGGCTCCGGCAAAAGCAGCTAATAAAACAAGGATGGTGATTCTGGATTTTACTTTCATGGAATTTTTTTCTTTAATTATAAAAGGTTTCAAAAAATAATCACGGTTTTGTTTCCAATGCCAAACAGATGGCGTCAAAAGGATCCCTTCAGCTGTTTGAATGCATTTCCGATATTTTCAATTATATCGGAGGCAATTATTGAATCAGGGCTGTCTTTTTCAGCAGCGATATCTCCTGCAAGTCCATGCAGGTATACTCCGATGACAGCCGCATTTTCCGGGGAGTATCCCTGAGCCAGAAGTGCAAGGATCATTCCCGTAAGTACATCACCACTGCCGGCAGTTGCCATACCGGGATTACCGGTACTGTTGAAGGACACTCTGCCATCAGGGCTTGAAACTGAGGTAAAAGCACTTTTAAGGACAACAATACAATTATATTTCGCTGAAAAACTAATTTGATTTTTAAGCCGCATATACCCGTTATCTGATTTACCGGCCATCCTTTCAAATTCTTTCAGATGCGGGGTAAGAACGGTTTTTTCGGGTAAAACTGACAACCATTTGTCATTTAATCCCAGGATATTAAGTCCATCGGCATCGATCACTATCGGGACCGACCTGTTGAGGAGCACTGACTGAAAGGCTTTCTGTGTGACAGGATCAGTGCCAATACCCGGACCAATCCCAATTGCATCAAACAGTGTAATACCCGGAATTTCCGAAATTATCTCATTGTTTGAATCCGGTTGTGACATGGCTTCCGGAACGCAAGTCTGAATAATCTGATTTCCAGCGCCTGGAACATGACAGGTAAGCAGGCCGATACCCGTTCTCAGGGCAGCTCTGGCGCCAAGAACTGCAGCGCCCATTTTTCCCCCTGACCCGGCTATAAGCATGCCGTGCCCGTAAATTCCCTTGTGATCGAATCTTTTTCTGATTTTTAAAGAAGTCGACAGGGCATCTGCCTGTACAAAGGAGTACGGTGTTTCAGTATTATTTATTGCACTGTTGCTCAAACCTATGGGAAGCACTATCCATTCACCCGTATACTTTGCATTTTCGGCAAACATAAACGAAAGCCTGGGAAACTGAAAAGTCAGGGTATAGTCGGCCATTATTATTGATTCAGGATCATTTTGTCCGTTATCCTCACCAAAAAGTCCGGAGGGGATATCTATGGATACTACTGTACAGCCGGTCTGATTAATTAATCTGATAATATCTGATGCCAGCCCCCCGGCCGGTCTGGTCAGCCCGGATCCGAACACTGCATCTACCAGGACATCGTCGGGACGAAAATCGGGAATCTGATCCCTGCGCGAAATAGAGATAAAAGGCACATTGGTTTCCTGCCTGAGCTTCTGATGATTTAATTTCCATTCGGGCGAAGTTCTCTCCGAAATAACAAGGTAGTAAACGCCGACGTTATATCTGTTGAGTGCCAGCATTCTGGCAAGAGCCAGACCATCGCCCCCATTGTTTCCGGGGCCCACGAAGACAAGCACTCTGCGGGCCCGGTCGAAGGTTTTCAAATACCAAAGAAGCAACTGACCGGCTGCCCTTTCCATAAGGTTAAAAGAGGAAATGGGTTCAGTCCTGATAGTTATCTCATCTATCTCTTTTATCTGTGCACAGGTAAAAATCTTCATTGGCCGCTCAATTACCTGCAAAATTACGATCTTACTCGGGTATTTAAAACTAAGTTGATTTTTTACTGTAAAAAAGATATAATATATTTGCTTCCGCCTTGAAATAGTTGCATTTAGTGATAAACCTGATTTTCTGATTGTATATTTTGGGTTATTTCCCGCAGATCCTTAAACTCTAAAACAGAATTATATGCTGAAGAATCATCCAAAAGGTTTACTGGTTGCTTTTTTCTCAAACATGGGGGAAAGATTTGGTTTTTATACCATGATGGCAATACTTGTATTGTTTTTACAGGCAAGGTATGACCTCCCGGCCAAAGATGCAGGTGATATTTACAGCTGGTTTTACTTTGCCATATATGCACTCGCCCTTGTGGGAGGAATTTTGGCTGATTCAACAAAGAAGTACAAGCTGGTAATTCTCACAGGCATTATAATAATGTTTGCCGGTTACGTGGTGATGGCGATACCCGGAATGTCACTGACCGTCACGATCATTGGGCTGATGACCATTGCCCTGGGTAATGGATTGTTCAAAGGCAACCTGCAGGCGGTTGTAGGGCAGATGTACGACAATCCTGCTTACTCCAAGCTTCGGGACACGGCATATATGATATTTTACATGGGAATAAATGTCGGTGCCTTTTTTGCACCCTTTGCTGCCAACGGAATGCGCAATTGGTGGCTTAAGGTCAACGGGTTTGCACATGATGCCAGTCTTCCGGCACTGTGTCATCGGTATATTAAAGGGACCCTTCCGGATACTGCAGTCCTGCAGGAGCTTGCAGACAAGGTCAGCCTCAGGGGGCCGGTATCTGATCTGGCAGCATTTGCCTCCGGTTATCTTGATGTTTTCTCAAAGGGTTATAACTATGCATTTGGCATAGCTGCTGTTGCGATGGTAATTTCTCTCCTGGTATATATTATTTTCAACAAGCTGCTTCCTTCGAAGGAAGTTAGGGCGGCAAAGGTATCTTCAGAAAGGATTGAATTCAGGCCGGCACCGTTCATCGCGGCACTTGGCGCCATGGTGGTCACCGCATTCGGACTTCACTTTATCAGGCAGGTCGGATGGGCGGCAGGATTTGCTTTCGGGGTTTTTGCTGCATTCGTTACCTGGATTATCCTGACTTCGCATAAGGAAGAAAGGGATCGGATAACATCGCTCATCCTGGTATTTTTTGTTGTCATATTCTTCTGGATGTCCTTTCACCAGAACGGATTAACACTTACATTATTTGCACGGGACTATACCCTCAAGCAGGTCGGTCCCTTCACAAATCTTTTCTTCACCCTTCCGTCAATGCTCGCTGTGATCGGGTCAATTACAGGAATTGTGATCCTGCTATATAAAAACATTAAAACAAAACACAAAATAGCAGGAGGAGTTTTATTTCTTATCTCTTTCTGGCTCGCGGCATTTTATGTAACGGGATTTGATTTTACAACAATCCTGAAGAAGAACCTGCTGCCATTCGGCTCACAGAATTCCATTGCACCGGAGGTATTTCAGTCATTCAATCCATTGTTTATCGTAGCGCTGACATTCCCGGTTATGGGTGCATTTGCATGGATGAACAGGAAAGGGATAGAACCGTCAACACCAAAAAAGATTGGCATAGGCATGATAATTGCTTCCATTGGATTTATTATCATACTGATAGGCTCTTTGCATGCGCCATCGCCACATTCATTGGCAGGAGCCCCCGTTTCTGACGCCGACAGGGTTTCACCGTACTGGCTCATAAGCAGTTACCTTGTACTGACTATTGCTGAGTTATTCCTTAGTCCCATGGGATTGTCATTTGTGTCAAAGGTGGCGCCATCGCGGTTCCAGGGTCTCATGCAGGGCGGCTGGCTGCTGGCAACAGCAGTAGGCAACAAGCTTCTGTTTATAGGAACATTACTGTGGGACAGGGTTGCCCTTGGAACCCTCTGGCTCGTGTTCATAGTATGCTGTTTGCTGTCAGCCACATTCATTTTTTCAATTTTAAAAAGACTGGAAAAAGCCTCGTCTGAAAACTGATCTGTTAGTTAATAAGGGATCCTGTCCATCTGTTTTCAGCAAGAAAGGCATGTTTAGTTAATAATTTCAATTAATTAAATAATTATCCTGATTTTTGCTATTTTTGTGCTTTTTAATTTCTGACATCCCCCGGGATGTTAAAGAAATCACTTTAAGATTTATGAAGGTTTTAAAATTTGGCGGGTCTTCTATAGGTACTCCTGAAAGAATACGGAGTGTAAAAAAGATTATTGAAGCGGAATCTTTACCATGTGTCGCTGTCGTATCTGCCTTTGAGGGAGTTACCGACTCACTGAAAAAAACAAGTGAGCTTGCCTCACTTCATAATCCGGGGTACGGTAACAGTCTTGATGAATTGTACAGCCGCCATATTTCATTTGCCAAAGATCTGCTTACCGGGCAGAACCTTGATATTGCACTGAAAAAAATTGAAGAATTCTTTGATGAGCTGAAAGAAATTCTGAACGGGATATTCCTGGTAAGGGAGCTGAGTAAATATTCCCTTGATAAAGTCCTCAGTGCCGGTGAAAGGATCTCTGCCCTGATAATTTCATTGTTTTTCGACAGGTGTATTCTTATAGATACACGGGAAATAATCAAGACTGATGATAATTTCGGCAATGCAGCCGTGGATTTTGAATCGTCAAGCAAACTGATACGGGAAAGAATCATAGGAAAAAACAATTTATATTGTGTCCCGGGATTCATTTCCAGTACTTCAACAGGTGAAACAACCACGCTGGGCAGAGGAGGATCAGACTACACCGCAGCCATAATTGCTGCAGCCGTTAATGCAGTCGCACTTGAAATATGGACCGACACCGACGGATTCATGACAGCCGATCCCAAAAAGGTTGAAAAAGCGTATGCAATACGTTCGCTCACATATTCAGAAGCCATTGAATTGTCCCATTTCGGGGCAAAGGTCATTTACACTCCTTCCCTTCGTCCGGTATATAAAAAACAAATACCGGTTTATGTTAAGAATTCCTTCAACCCGAAGTCGGAAGGGACCGTCATAAGCGAAAAATCCACAAACGGGACAATCAGCCCCATAAAAGGAATTTCTTCCATTGACCACATTGATCTGATCACTCTCCAGGGAACGGCCATGGTAGGTGTTACTGGAACATCGATGAGGCTTTTCGGCGCCCTGGCAAATAAAAATATAAATATAGTTCTCATTACCCAGGCATCCTCCGAATATTCGATCACCTTTGCCATCGATCCCCAATATACGAAGCAGGCTTCGGAGGCAATCAACCTGGAATTCAGCCGTGAAATAACATACAGCAGGGAGCTCAATGTATTGATAGAACACGATCTGTCAATAATTGCAATAGTTGGTGAGAAAATGAAGAACACACCAGGTATATCTGCAATCCTTTTCAGATCACTTGCAAGAAACGGGATAAGTGTCATTGCAACAGCCCAGGGCTCATCCGAACTGAACATTTCTGTTGTGATAAGGAACGAAAACCTCAAACGTGCCCTGAATGCTATTCATGACGGTTTCTTTCTTTCAAGATACAAGGAGTTGCATCTTTTCCTTGCAGGAACCGGAAATGTTGGTTCAAGTCTTATCAAACAACTCAGGAAACAGCATGACATTCTCCTGAAGGACCATAATCTCAAACTAAATCTTGTGGGTCTGATTAATTCCAGGCATATGCTTCTGGACAGCAAATTCATCCCTCTTGACAAATGCACTGAAATGCTGAGTTCAAAAGGCGAAAAGAGTGATATTGGCCTTTTTATAAGCCGGATGGCAAAATTAAATCTGCGGAATTCGGTTTTCATTGATTGCACTGCAGATGCAAGGGTCGGTGCCATATACGGAGATGTCCTCGAAAAATATGTTTCAATCGTGGCAGCAAATAAAATTGCCTGCTCATCAGACTATTCATATTATGGTAAGCTTAAGGCCCTTGCGAATGAAAGGGGTGTAAGGTTTATGTATGAAACCACAGTAGGTGCGGGTCTGCCAATTATCAAAACCATCAATGATCTTGTTGTAAGTGGTGACAGAATTCTCAAAATTGAGGCTGTCCTCTCAGGCACTCTTAATTTCATATTTAACACCATAAGTCCTGAAATACCTCTCAGTTCTGCAATCCGGATGGCGAAGGAAAAAGGAATTTCCGAGCCGGATCCAAGGATTGATCTGAGTGGCAAGGACGTTGTCAGAAAAATTATGATATTATCGCGGGAAGCCGGGTATCCCGTTGAAGAAAAGGATGTGATCGTTAAGAAGTTCCTTCCGGAAAGTTGTTTCAAGGGGAGCCTTGCCAGTTTCTATGAGAAGGTCAGGGAACTTGATCCGGCATTTGAACGGGAACGCAGGGAGTTGGAGCAAAGCCATAGGAAATGGAGGTTCTATGCGATCATGGATCAGGGCAAGGCAAGTGTTGAGCTGATCACAGTTGACTCATCGCATCCATCCTACAATCTCGAAGGCAGCAATAATATTGTACTGCTGACCACCGAACGTTACCGCGAGCTCCCGATGGTCATCAAAGGATATGGCGCTGGTGCAGATGTGACTGCAGCAGGAGTTTTTGCTGACATAATGAGGGTTGTGAATGTTTAAACCGTTAATGTCGTGGAAAATCAGAATCTATATTACTCAACAAACCTCATTTCGCCGGAAGTTACATTCAGGGAAGCCCTGATGAAAGGCCTGGCGCCTGACGGCGGATTATACATGCCGAAGCATCTGCCTTCAGTTTCCCGCGATGAGCTGGAATCTTTCAGGGAGAAAAAGTATTCTGAAATAGCTTCCCAGGTTTTGGGAAAGTTTCTTCACGAGGAAGCAGACAGGGATGACATATCCGGAATATGTAATGAAATTTATGATTTCGGGGTCCCCATCGAAACAGTTGACGGCAGGTTTAATATCATGCGTCTTGACAGGGGGCCGACTGCTTCATTCAAAGATTTTGCCGCCCTGTTCATGAGCAGAATGATGCAGCATTTCCTGAGCCTGGAAAACAGGCACATTATTATCCTGACAGCAACCTCAGGAGATACGGGGAGTGCGGTAGCCAATGCCTTCCACGGGATGAAGAACATCCGTGTAATCATTTTATTTCCTTCAGGTGAGGTCACTGACATCCAGCGAAAACAGATGACAACTCTGCATGACAATATACAGGTGCTTGCTGTCGACGGTAAATTTGATGACTGCCAGGCTCTGGTAAAGAAAGCCTTTATGGATCAGGATCTTGCCGGAAAACATCTGTCATCTGCAAATTCAATCAATATAGGAAGACTTCTTCCTCAGTCCGTATATTATTTCTGGGCATGGTCGAGGATTTGCGGTGAAACAGGAGAAAAGGTTGTTTTCAGCGTTCCAAGCGGGAACTTCGGCAATCTGGCAGGAGGCCTTACCGCGTGGCAGATGGGTCTCCCTGTGAAAAAATTCATAGTTGCTACAAATGAGAATGACGAAGTGCCGGAATATTTCAGGTCCGGGAACTATGTTCCAATCTCACCTTCCCGGAACTGTATTTCCAGTGCCATGAATGTGGGTCATCCGAGTAACCTGGCAAGAATTGTGGCAATGTTCGGCGGAAACATGAATGAGAAAGGGAAATTCATAACAGAACCTGATCTGGGGAAAATGCGCGAGATCATGTATGCGGTCAGTGTGAATGACAATGAAACACGTGAAACAATAAAAACATGCCACGACAATTCGGAAATCATTCTTGAACCGCATGGGGCTGTGGCATGGAGAGGCCTGGAGAAATTCATTGAGTCAGGACCCGGTTTCCGGATCGATGAAAAGCTTTGCTGCATCCTTGAAACGGCACATCCGGCAAAATTTATGGATGAAATACTTAAAGTCAGACCTGGCGGAATCATGTTTCCCGAATCGCTGGCAAAAGTTGAGGATGTTCCGGAGAAATTTACTTCACTGGAAAATGATTACAATATCTTTAAAAATTTTATCAGGAAATATTACTAATTAAACAGAAACTGGAAAAATGTACATTGTTTGCACTGATCTGGAGGGAGTTTTGGTACCGGAAGTCTGGATAAATGTGGCGAGATGGACCGGTATAGATGAATTGAAGCTGACCACGCGAGACATAAGTGATTACAGCGCTCTGATGACAAGGAGGCTTGAGATTCTCAGACAACACGGAATCACCATCACCGACATTCAGAAAGTGATATCTCTTCTTGACCTGATGCCTGGTGCACAGGATTTTATCGAGTGGCTGCACGGAAGGCTCCAGATGATAGTTGTGTCAGACACCTTCAGGGAATTTGCTGATCCGCTGCTTCAGAAAATGGGCTGGCCTCTCTTATTCTGTCACCATCTCACAATCGACGGTAATGGTAATATCACCGACTTCAATCTCCGTCAGAATGATGCCAAAAAGATGGTGGTGAAAAAAATGCAGGAACTCAATTATAAGGTTATTGCCATCGGTGATTCCTATAATGATATTTCAATGCTCCGGCAGGCTGAAATGGGAATCTTGTTCAATCCGCCACCTAATGTTATCAACGACAACAAGGATATTAGGGTGGTCACCTCATATATGCAGCTCAAGAACATAATACGGGACACAATCGATAACGGCCATAAGTAGGGGTCAGAAAAGAAGATTGCCGATATGGCCTGCCATGTCATTGACACAGACAGGTTATTTCAGCTCCCTGATTCTTACTTCGATCCCGGTATCCTTCAATAGTCTTTTGATTTCCCCGGTGTTTGTCTCTCCGTAATGATACGGATAGAGGATCGCGGGTTTAAAGGTCTTTGCAGCATCGGCAACCATTTCAGGGGTCATGGTGTAAGGCAGGTTCATCGGAAGGAATGCAACATCAATATTACTGAGATTCTTCATTTCAGGAATATTTTCGGTATCGCCTGCCACATAGAATCGTTTATCTGCTATTGAAATTACATATCCGTTCCCTGATCCCTTAGGATGAAAGGGCTGGCCCTTTGCACGTTCATGCACGATGTTGTAGGCAGGTACGGCTTCAATGGTGATGTTGCTGACAATTACTTTGTCACCTGCTTTCATTATCCTGCTTCCCGGCAATTCCGGAGCTGATGCCGGGTTGCAGATAAGTACTGTTTCCTTTTTCCGGAGCTTTTTTATCAAATCAGTATCAAGATGATCATAGTGTTCATGGGTTACCAGAACCAGGTCTGCAGCAGGCAGCCCTTCATAGTTACCGGAACTGCTAACGGGATCAATGTGAATTACAAAACCCTCATGCCGGAACATAAGCGAACCATGGCCGATGAAGAACATTTCAACATCGCCGGCTGAAGTATGAATTCTGTCAACTTCAGGCATCTTCTGGGAAAAAGCGGCAGCTGTCATTGTAAAGTAAAATATTGTTACACTTATTAATATCAGAACCCGTGATTTCATTTTTTTCATTTTGCAATATAAATCCATAATACAAATATACATGAACCTTTTACATTATCTTTGTGTTTAATTCGGGGTAGAGATTGAAATTTTTATTTGTATGCAAACTGAATCAGGGCTGTAGTGTTAATTAATTAACATTAATGTATTTGGAGACGCGCACAGTATTAAAGTCACTAATTTTTCTCCTGTTTGTATCCTCACCGGTCTATAGTCAAACAGGAAAATCTCACAAATACCAGTTCAAGGGTGATTTGCAGGAAACCAGTATTCTGCCCGGAAGAAATTCAATCGTTATAAATTATTCATTATCAGAGCTGGATATTTATTCCATAACAAATGAGAATGGCAGTTTTTACCGGATCTCAATCCCCGGACATAATTTGAGTACCGATCCGGGCAAGCCTGAATTACCTGTTTTTCAAAGGTTGATCACAGCTCCGGAAGGCAGTATGCCGCGCATCCGGATCAGCAATGTCCGTTCAACCAGGATCAGGCCTTCGGAAAAAGAAATTAAAGGTATTCTGATGCCAGCCCAATACGGGGAATCAAAAAAAGCAAACACGGGAGAAAGGCGGGAATTTATAATGGACAAAAAGGCCTATGCATCTGCCGGAACATTGCAATCCGATACGGTCAGGATTGAACATCTTGGCAAAATAAGGGAAAGGAAATTATCAAATCTCATCATTTCGCCGGTAAAGTATAACCCGGCAAAGAATAGCATTGAAATAATCACTTCGATGAGGATTGAAGTCAGTTTCTCAGGTGAGTCATCAGGTATTTCAAAGGTTTCTGACTATGAATCAGTAGCTTTTAATCAGGTACTTGAAAAAGGCGTTCTTAATTACTATCCCGATAATTATATTACCGGTTATTCAACCAAACCGGTAGGCATGATTATAGTAAGCGATACTGCTTTCAGGAAACATCTGAAGCCTCTTGTTTTATGGAAAACCCAGAAAGGATTCAGGGTCACGGTAATCTATACCGGAGATGCGGGTAACAGTGCTGAGGAAATAAAGAGTTCAATAGCTTTAGCTTACAATTCGCTCAGGGCTTCAGGAAATTCACCGGAATATCTTCTTATAATCGGCGATGTTGAAAAGGTTCCTGCGTTTGGTTCTGTCAATATAAGCGACATGTATTACGGGGAATTTGACGGTGGAGGCGATTATATTCCCGACCTGTTTATAGGCAGGATACCTGCTGCCGACACAACGGAAGTAAAGTCGGTCATAAACAAGATTATTCAGTATGAAAAATTCGGATTTGCCGAATCAAATAAGTTTTATTCAAAAGCACTGGCACTGGCAGGGAAAGATGAGAATTATGCCAGTTACATGAACGGTCAGATCAAGTATGCAGTGACAAATTATCTGAAACCTGAAAACAGGATTGAACCTTACCCTTTTTATTATCCCGAAGGACATACAAGGAAAGATTCATTGATAGCACTTATAAACAGAGGATTATCTTTTATTAATTATACCGGACACGGAGTCAAGTCGGGATGGCTCCATCTGGAATTTAAATCGGATGACATCAGGAAACTGAAGAATGAGGGTATGTATCCTTTTGTAATAAGCAATGCCTGCCGGACCGCTCAGTTTAATGATTCAACTTCGTTGGGCAACAAATTTGTGCTTGCAACAAACAAGGGGGCAATTGGTTTTATAGGTTGCTCCAACGACTCTTACTGGGATGAGGACTTTAACTGGGCTGTAGGCGCAGGCATGCCGGGTTCAGATCCGAAATACAACGAAACAGGTTTGGGAGCTTACGACAGGCTTTTCCACACTCATGGAGAAGCTCCGTCTGAATGGTACACAACAATGGGCCAGGTCAATTTCGCCGGCAACCTGGCAGTCAGCTCAACTTCTTCCCTGCGCAAAAAGTATTACTGGGAAACCTATTCATTAATAGGAGATCCCAGCCTTACCCCATATATCGGAACTCCCGGCAGATTCAACATTTCAATCCCCGATACCCTGCCAGTTGGAATACGGTCACTTGCAATAACGGGTGAGCCTTTTTCATACATGGCAATATCCCGGAGGGGCCAGCTGCTCGATGCCTCCTTTTTAAGTCCGTCCGGTTCTGCAGTATTGGATTTCCAGGGTATTCACAACGATTCCTGCCTTGTGGTCCTTACAGGTCAGAATAAAATCCCGCTGATCAAAACAATATACTTCTCCAGCATTGCCGGAGAATTCTTAAATCTGAGCAAAATCTCTTTAATAGACAGTTTAGGCAACAATAACCAAAAAGCGGATTACGGAGAAACTGTTTTCCCGAATTTTACAATAAGCAACCTGGGTGAATCCGATGCCACTAATCTTACTGCACGCATTACTTCCTCATCACCCTGGGTTACAATTGTGAAAGGGAACGCAGTGATCGGAACACTAAGGGGAAAATCGGAGATCGAGCTTCGCGATAAGCTTGAAATAAAGTTAGCAGAAGAAGTACCTGACCAGGGAATTATAACTCTCGATCTTATTCTCAGGGATGACAGGGGTGAGAAAAGATTTAAAACAGACATAACCATACATGCTCCGGTCCTTGAAATTGTTAATTGCCTGATCGATGATTCCGAAGAAGGAAACAATAACTCAGTCGCCGATCCCGGTGAAACCTTTAACCTGGTATTTCAGGTCAGGAATTATGGCAGCAGTGACGTTTCAGGATATTTCGGGATCAGGAACTTCAATTCTGCCCTGACCGTTCCAGATTCCAACATAAAATCAGGAGTCCTTCAGTTCGGTAAAAATTCACTTATCACCGTGAGGGTTAAACTATCTGAAACAGCAATGTTCGGGGACTATATTTCTCTTCTTTCAACACTCGATTGTACCCCATACATAGTTAACAGGGATTTTACCCTAAGGGTGGGCAGGGTAAGGGAGAGTTTCGAATCATCCGGCTTCGATGTTTTTCCCTGGATCAACTTTGATCCGGTGCCATGGCAGGTCACCCGTACCGACTCCTACGACGGGAATATGTCTGCAAGATCGGGGAGAATAGGTCACAATGGAGCTACAATCCTAAGAATCAGAACATTGTATCCCGAAGATGATTCCCTGGCATTCTACTACAAGGTGTCGTCAGAGCTGAACTATGATTATTTGCAGTTCAAACTGAATGGTTCGGAGATGTTAAAGGCATCAGGTGAAACTGCCTGGCTGAGGAAAGCCGTAAAAGTTCCTGCAGGAATAAATGATATGGAATGGATTTATAAAAAGGACAACTCAGTTTCGCAGGGAGCTGACTGTGCATGGGTAGATCTGATTGATTTTTCAGGGACAAGCCCGCTTAAATATGTTAAAAGGGATTTGGACCTTGCCAGAATTATTAGCCCCTATCAGAAGGATCTTTTGGGCCTGGAAATGGTATCTGTCAGGCTTCTTAACCAGGGTAGGGATACATTGTCAGGGGTCAGTCTTGCCTACCAGGTAAACAAGGAGGCACCAGTTCATCAGTTTTTTCCTGTGATACTTTATCCCAACCAGGATTCGGTGACCGTGACTTTTGATACCAGGGCTGATCTTGACAGGAACGGTTTGTATGAAATTGTTGTTTACGCATATGGCGACGGCGACGATTACCTGTTAAACGATACTCTCAGAATCAGTATCATAAACAACGAACTTGAAGAAGATGTCGTTGTCTATCCAAATCCTTTCGGCGAAAGATTGTATGTTTCCGTTTCATCCAATATGACAGGCAGGATTACCATCAGTTTAACTGATCTTGCCGGAAAAAACGTTATGACCTCATTTCACGAGATTAGTGCAGGTGAGAATCTTATTGAACTTCCAATACCGAAACTGGGTACTTCAATGTATTTTCTGTCGGTTCGTGGAAAACGGATCTATAAGGTGATACCTGTGATCAGGATGGAACAATGAATTGTCGGGATAATAGTACTCCAAAATACGCAGAACATTTATGACGAATAAACAAATTCCGACCAGGGAGCAGGCTCTCGCATTGCTGAAAAAATACAATAAAACTGACAGTCTTCTCAGGCATGCGTATGCGGTGGAGGGTGTAATGCGTCACATGGCAGCGAAAGCAGGGGAAGATGTTGAAAGGTGGGGGATTATTGGTCTGATTCATGACCTGGATTATGAAATGTATCCTGATCAGCACTGCAGGATGACCGAAAAGATATTACGGGAGAACAACTGGCCTGATGACTATATAAGGGCTGCTTTAAGCCATGGCTGGGGAATTGTAACCGACGTTGAACCGCTTTCGCAACTGGAAAGAACGCTGTATGCCATTGATGAGCTGACGGGTCTTGTAGCGACAAGCGCCCTGGTCAGGCCTTCCAGGAGTGTTCTGGATATGGAAGTCAGATCGGTTAAGAAAAAATGGAACGACAGGAGGTTCGCTGCCGGTGTCGACAGGAAAATCATCGAAAAGGGTGCCGCAATGCTCGGAATATCACTTGATGAACTGATAAATGATTGTATACTTGGGATGAGAGAGGTTGCAGAAGAAACAGGGCTGAAGGGGAGCATGTAAAAAAAGCGGGAACACCGTTAATGGTGTTCCCGCATCCCGGAAGCCCGGTACTCTTACATTTCCTTGATTTTTATATTCCTGAACCAGACATCGTTCCCATGATCCTGCAGACCTATGTATCCTTCCCTGGCCGGATTTATGAACCACTCCCAATCCTTGAACTTGGAATTTGCAACCATTTTTTTCCATTCGTCTGTCCAGAGATGGAATTCAACAACATTAACCCCGTTCGATTTAAAAACAACAGTTCCCTGGTAACATAGTATTCCCACCTGGTTCCATTCGCCGGCAGGCTTTGTATTCTGGGGTACCGCGGGAATGAGATCATATAATGATCCTGCCATTCTGTTACCGTTTACTCCAAGTTTTGCGTCAGGATGCCTGTCGTTGTCCAGGATCTGCATCTCGGGAGACGATTTGTAGATTGGTTCACCGGGTATTTCCTGTGCCAGGATGAAAATACCGCTGTTCCCTCCCTGGGAGATTTTCCATTCAAGCGACAATTCGAAGTTGCCGAATTTTTTGTCATAAATTATGTCACCTCCGGATCCGCCTGCCTCACCGGCGCCGGATCCGATACAATGTAGTGTTCCGTCGACAACCTCCCATCCCTTTTCGGGGAATGATGGTTTATTGTATCCGCGCCAGCCGGCAGTGGATGTTCCGTCAAAGAGAACTGTCCATCCTTCTGCTTCAGCGGCTGCCTTCTGGGTGGTCTCAGCCTTTTTTCCTTTTGACCCGCATGATGTTGAAAGTCCGAAAACCAAAACAGCTGCAATAAAAATGTTTAACAATCTCATATTTTATAATTTAATGATTAAAAATACAATTTCAGGGCATATCAGGAAGTGACCATCCGGAACGGTAAGTATGCTTGACCATTTCCGTGGCAAAATCCCATGCATTAATTGTAATATTAGGCCGGTTGAATCTGGGGTCACCGTCAATTATTTCAAAATTGTCGGATATTGTAAGCCTGACATTCTCTTCCCGTCCGATATTTGTGAATTCCATCTTTTCCCCGTTCCATTCCAGCTCCTTATTGAGGCCCTGAAGTCTTACGGCCAGTACCCCCATTACAACCATTTCGTTGAATGGTCCTGCTTCCGCAAAGTCAGATTTTGTCGGGACGCGGTTTTCCGGACTTTCTTTGCAGGCCCTTACCCAGTCCATTTCGTGTCCGCCCCTCATGGCATTTTCTATTCTTCTTTCCGTTTTTGGAACAACCGGTTTGCGACCCGAGAGCAGCCATGGATCTTTTCCATAACAGCCGCAGATAAGCTTGTCCTTCGTCCCGTGGAAAATTACTCCGCCGCCTGCATCATTCATGTTTTTCCCGGCAGGCCATCCGGCAGGTTTAGGTGGCTGGAGTCCGCCATCATACCAAATGACTTCTACCTGGGGGAGTTTCATTTTGGCATTTCGCGGTGCAACTCTTTCAGGATACACCAGTGTGACCATCTGTGCATTTGGAGCACAATCAGTCAGCAGCAGGGTGGAACTGCCCTGAACCCTGATCGGATACTGGAGTTTCAGTCCCTTGAAAACCGGATGAAGAACATGGCATGCCATATCGCCCAGAGCGCCAGTACCGAAATCCCACCAGCCACGCCAGTTCCAGGGGGTGTAGAGGCTGTTGTAGGGACGCATTTTTGCAGGACCGACAAAGAGATCCCAGTTTAAGGTTTCCGGGACCCATTCACCTTTCGGAGTATTCAATCCCTGCGGCCAGATGGGCCTGTCAGTGAAAGCTTCCACTTTTCTCACATCGCCGATCTCTCCGGCCTGAAGCCATTCTATTGTCTGGCTCACGCCTTCATCAGAAGAACCCTGGTTACCCATTTGGGTTGCCACCTTATACTTTGCAGCAAGCCTGGTCAGTAATCTCGACTCATAAACAGAGTGGGTAAGCGGTTTCTGCAAATAAACGTGCTTACCCATTGTTATTGCATGTGCTGAAATAATGGCATGTGTGTGATCGGCGGTGGCAACCATCACTGCATCGATCGACTTACCCATTTCATCGTACATCTTCCGCCAATCCCAGTATGCTTTTGCCTTTGGATTGGCTTCAAAGACCTTCTTTGAATATCCCCAGTCAACATCACACAGAGCTACAATATTCTCGGTAGGTGCAACATTCTTAAGATTTGAGTTGCCCATCCCTCCTATTCCTACTATTGCGATGTTAAGCTTGTCACTTGGAGCGCGGTATCCGAAACCACTTATAACAGTGCTGGGAAGTATTGTAAGGCCAGCTGCAAGTGAACCGGTCTTCCCAATAAAATCGCGTCGCGTAATGTTTTTAGAATTTTCTTTCATTGTAAGGTTTTTTAAAGTTTTAAGAGGAATTGAAAGACATGTAAAATTAGTAATTTCTGAATTAAAATCATTATTAATCATTTAGGGATTCAAATTAAAACCGGCATCTTCACAGTTCCCTGATCCATATATTCCTGAAGGCTACCGGATCACCATGATCCTGAAGAACAAGGGGTTCCGCTCCATGCTTCCGGATGGAATATTCCGGGATACCAATGTATAAAGTAGGTCCCCGCAAGCTGACATTGTTCTGAATCAGGACACCATTATGTAATACCGTTACCCGCGGCGGTGTGAAATATTGAGTACTGTCCGATGAAAACCGGGGAGCAGTATATATAATATCATAGGTCTGCCATTCGCCTGGTTTTCTGCTGGCATTTACCAGGGGGGCATATTGTTTGTAAATACTGCCTGCCTGGCCCTGTCTGTATGTTCGGTTATTATAACTGTCAAGGACCTGAACCTCGTAGAGGCCCTGCAGGAAAACTCCGCTGTTACCCCTGCCCTGCCCGTCTCCAACAACTTCAGCGGGTGTCCTCCATTCAATATGAAGCTGGAAATCATTGAATTTCCTTTTTGTCCGGATTATGCCTGCTCCTTTCACGCAAACCAGGGCTCCATCCCTGACAACCCATCTGGTCGGTTTTCCCTCACTGTCCTCCCACTCGCGGTTAATATCATTCCCGTCGAACAAAATAATCGCATCTGAAGGCGCCATACCCAAAATTGTCGCGGGCTGTACAACTCTTACTTCCGGCTCATAGAACTCTGTCATTTCCGGTTTCATGGGAGCCGGCCCGGAAGGTACTTGTCCGGTCTGTGCCATAACAGTAATACCCAGCAATAGAAGGATGCCGGATAGATAGACTTTTTTCATTTCAGTAAATTATTTCGGTTAAGGTAAATAATGATAGGAAGATAAATCATTGTATGCAAATAACTGGTGTTCAACAAAACCAAATGACAGCTTACAAGAAGGTATCATTGTCGAAGAAAGAATCCATGTCCGTGTATTCAAAAATACGAATCTTTCGTTATTTCACAGTCACTTTCGATGTTTTGCATCTTGAAGTTTTGGATTTTCTTCATTTTCAATCCGGATCGAAATCATTTCCGCCAGCTTCTGTACCTCAAAAATGAAAAGGCCTTATCAGAAGATCAATTACCCGATTCCTGCCATCAAATCCCGGATGACAAATGAAAGCAGGCTTAACGATCCTCTGACAAGGCCGTAATATAACAATTTCAGCCTTAACTTAGGATTGCTGCATTTTTGCCGTGAAATCTATATTCTCACTGAACATCCCAGAATACTCTTGTACCAAGGTTATCGCCTCCTATGTTTGTCGCAGCGGCATTAACATTGGCTGTATTTACTGTTTTTTCCCTCAGGGGATATGGCAGCCGGTGAATAAACCCGCCGGCAGACGGAGTTTGTACCGACGGATCTTCTCCCCGGTAATTTATCGGCGACAGCTGGGGATAACCGCTTCTCCTGAAATTAGCCCAGTTTTCTGCCCAGTTCATGCATGAAGAAACCCAATACTGTTCATTTATCTGTTTAAGCGCCTTGGCAGGATCAAAAGCAATTTCAGTCTGGGCCAGGTAATCATTTATTTCATCAGGAGTAATTGCATAGGCTGGTCCGAAGAGGTTGTTGTTTTGCTCCATGGCCGCCCTGATACCGGCTTCATAGTGACTGAGTGCCGTTCCGGTTGTGATAAAATCCCGGTGACATGCTTCGGCAAGCAGCAACTCCGTCAGGGCATATGTTACCAGCCAGCTTCTGCCGTCAATTTTTCCGACTGTTGCCCTGTTATACTGGGAATAGGCAAAAGCTGCGCCTATCTTACCTGGAAATCCCGGTGCAGATGAAATGGAATTTTCATCATAACCGTATGGCATCCCCTGCTGATCTTCAAGATTATTATTTGTTGCACCCGCTGTCTCAAGAGGATTGTAGGGGAACTCGTACTTAATCAGAATATATCTGGCCCTAGGATCATTTGTGCTCTTCAGATAATCAACGAAAGGCTCACCCACATAATAATTATGCCTTTCGGTACTGTTCAGCATGTTTCCCGTTCCGTAGGAGTAAGTGGGATTATACTGTAAATACACATTATCTGCATTTGACGACATAACTCCTCCTCTTGACGGATTAACTGCCTTTTCAACAATTTGTTTGGCTTTATCGGGATTCAGTTTTGTGTATCTCATACCGGCTCGCAGCAAAAGGGAGTTGCCAAGTTTCTTCCATTTTGCAATATCGCCGTTGAAAAACATTTCCTTCACAACATCCTTGGCCGGATCCAGTGCATCAGTTGCCTGTTCGTATTCCTTAAGGATATCTTCATAGATAGCTTTCTGATCATCATATTTCGGAAGGAAATTGGCATTGATAAAACCCAGTCCTGCTTCTGTGTAGGGCACATCGCCGTAAGTATCTACCAGGAGCTGAAAACAATATGCCTTCCAGATCCGGCACATATTATAAAGGTTGGTTCTGGCTGGATTGCCTTCCAGTTTCCGGAGAGCATCAACCAGATTTCTCACCGGACTTTGATACAATGTGTTGAACATTGCATTGGAATTGGCATCATTCACCGTATTTCTGTTTCCCCCTTCGAGAACTCCTCCATAAGGAGTAACGATCTGCTGTACAATTTCACCCTGGTAGTGATAGGTTGACACATCCGCGACCCGCTGAGCTTCGGTAAATAAATACAGTGGATCAAGATCAGTCGCAAGAATCGGATTTGTGTTGATTTTCTCGAAATCCCTGTCGCAACTGCTGATTACAAAAAGCAGGGCAAACAGTGTCGAAAGCAAATATTTTATTTTCATAATCTGTGCAATTAGGGTAGGTTAGAACTTAACATTTAAACTTAATCCGTAGCTGCGAAGCGTCGGGAGGCCGGAAGATTCCAGTCCGGCTTTATTATCAGACACGGAGTATACTGTTTCAGGATCAAGGTTGTCAACATGTTTGCTGATAATGAAGAAATTGTTGATATAACCGCTGACTGTTATCCCCTTGATAAAATAGAGTTTCAGGATATTTGTAAGGTCCGCGCCCGCAGAAAGTGTTCTGAACTTGATGAAGCTGGCGTCATATATGAAGGGGGTCACAACGAATTTACCGCGGTAATCTGCATAGAAAGCTTCTGCTTCCACCGGGGTAGTGTTAGGTGAACCATCACTGTTATAACCGTCAAAAACAACTCCTCCTTCCCTGCCGACAAGAGATGATTTGGTAAGTCCGTGTCTCAGGCAATTAAAGTTGGTATTGGAAAGCATTTTATGCCCCGATTTGAAATCTATTTGTGCCTTCACAAAAAACATCCTGTATGTTAATGTATTTATCCAGGCGCCTATATGCTTTGGGATGGCGCTTCCGAAAGTTTTGTAGTCTCCTGCAAGAAATCTTCCGTCGGAGGTTATTACCCTTCCCTTCTCATCCCGTTTATAATCGATACCTCTGATTGATGCCATTGGTTTTCCGACTTCATGAGAGGTAACTCCGATAAAATCACCTTCGCCCACATCTATCTTTTGCTGTCCGCCAGCCAGCTCCAGCACCTTGCTGTCGTTATAAGTATAGTTAAATGCGCTTTCCCATGAGAAATTCACTGTACGTACGGGGACCACACTGAACAGTATCTCTACCCCCTGGTTCCTGAGCCTTCCCACATTGACTCTGGTTGATGAAAACCCTGATGCATTTGAAATATCGACATTCAGTATCTCATCCACAGTGTTTTTCCGGTACACTGCAAGGTCAAAAGAGATCCTGCGATCGAAAAAGATCATTTCCAGGCCTGCTTCTGCTTCTTTGACTTTCAGAGGTTTCAGGTTTGGATTAGGGCTTACGGATCCGGAGATTCCGCCGATTGCATAGCCATTGAAAGGATTGGTATTCATGGAATAGAAAAGTGCATTTGTATAGGGGCTGGTATCGCCACCCACTTCAGCATAGGCCACTCTGATTTTTCCGTAATCAAGCCATGAAGGCATTAAATCGGCCAGGGCCTGGCTGAAAATAAAGCTTGTGCTTGCAGAGGGATACAGGTAATTGTTGGATTTTGGATTAAGGGTAGAGAACCAGTCGTTCCGGCCGGTCAGGTTCACAAACAGATAATCCCTGAATGAAAGGTCGAGGGTTCCGTAAAGTGAGTTGACCTTTTTCCGGCTGTAACTGTAGCTCGGGTTCTTCGTTTGTCCGTTGCCTATGGTATACAGGCCGCGTACATAAAAGTTTGTGACGGACTCCTGGAGCATCTGATAGGTGTTATCCATTGTGTTTCCGCCAAAAGTCGCTCCAACTGCAAAATCGCCCAGTTTCCTGTTGGCACCTACAAGAAAATCCATATTGGTTTCCCGGCGATCCCTGAAATTTTGTGTATACGAACCATTAAATCCTGTAACGGGAGAGGCAAGTGATGCTGTGCCGGTGGGCATGTTGAATTCATGATACATCGAGTACCAGTCCTGTCCGATTCTTCCCTGTGCATAAAGCCAGGGGGTAAACTGGTATCTAAGCAATATATTGCCAATAACCCTGTTCCTTTTCAGGTCTTCAAAACGCTCATACATTGTCCAGTAGGGATTGGTGCGGTTTGTAAACCTTGAAAGGGCAATTTCGTTTCCGGTTACCGGATCCTTGTATGTAGCCTCGAGCCATCTCGGATCAACACTGTTTGCCAGGGTATATATGGTATTTGCAGTGGTAAAATCCTGTCCGCCCACCGCAGGAGGGTTATGATTGTTTTCCAGTGAATAGTTGGCATTCATCTGAACGGAAAGCTTTTTCGTAAGATTGTAGTTCAGACCGAGATCGACCACGTTCTTTTTGAATCGTGCAGTAGGAACAATGCTCGAAGAATTGTGATTGGTGAAGGAGAGTCTGAACCCGCCTCTTGAGTCACCTCCCGATATGGCTGCTGAATTGATAAAGCTGAGACCAGTCTGATAAAAAGCCTTTATCCTGTCCTTAAAGGGGAGATATGGTTTTTCCGTACCATCATACTGCCATGCTGGCAGTCCGTCGAACTTAGTACCGAAGCTCCATACGCCTGTTCTTCGTGCATCGACAAGGCTAGCCGGTCTGATACCGTTTTCTCCCTGTCCGTATTCATACTGGAAATCTGTATAATCCAGTGCCCGGTCAGCCTGGAAACTTGATGAAAGTTCAACGCCAATACCTTTCTGCCCTGCACCTGATTTTGTGGTAATTATGATTACCCCGTCTTTGGCGCGATACCCGTAAAGGGCTGCAGCAGTTGCCCCCTTAAGTACCGTCATTGACTCAATATCATCCGCATTAAGGCTGAGCAATCCGTCACCCAGGTCAACGTTGTAGGAGCCTGTCATATAACTATTGTCAATAGGTACCCCGTTGACAACAAAAAGCGGCGAATTATTTCCCCCAAAGGATGATTGCCCCCTTATCCTGATTTTTGATGAGCCCCCGGGGCCTGTGGGAGGTGTTGAAACATTCAGTCCGGCAACCTTGCCAATCAGGCTGTTTCCCATATTGGTCAGCTTAGTTGCAGCGAATTCCCGGGCATCAACCGCAGTGGCTGAATACCCGAGACTCTTGGCTTCACGCTTGATTCCCAGAGCGGTAACTACAACCTCACCCAGGGCGGTGGTTTCCTCGGTCATTTGTGCATCAACCGAACGCCTTCCGGCGATAGGTGTTTCAAGCGGAGTGTAACCGATAAAACTGAAGATCAGGGTTCCTGTCAGATCGGGGACAGAAAGGGAGTATCTTCCCTGGGTATCGGTGATAGTACCGGTAGTCGTGCCTTTCAATAGGACATTAACTCCCGGCAAGGCCTCTCCCCTGCTGTCAGTGACCCTGCCCGTGATCACGGTCTGCTGAGGATCGCTGGCAAGTGCATAGGCCTGATCAATCACTGAAAACAAGACGCTTATGCAAGTAATCACAACTGTCGCCATGATGCCATGGCGCAGTTTTTTAAAAACAGGATGAATCTGCATCATCCGATTAGGTTTCTTTTTCATAGTGAGGAAAATTTAATTAGGGTTTAACTCAGGTAGTTTTGAAATAATAATATTCTCCCGGTTTTCTTCAGACTTCTTTATTGTCAGGGGAAATGTATCTTCCGGTCATCTTTTTATCATAATGACCGGCTTTGCTAAACTCTGACAATATTTTATTGCATTCTCATTACTCAATTAATATATCCCCTCGAATGCAGTACAACAAATACTTCAGTCAATGAATCAGCACATTTGCTTCCTTTCCGGATCAGCCCACACAGGCACCGCCATCCAATCAGTAATCCTGCCGAAAAAGCCGGCCGGTCATTTTACCTGGACGAGACAAACCCGGAAATCAATAAGAAATTTATTATCATTACAGACACTATCCATACAAATATATATAAAAAAATTAAACAAAAAAGTGCTCCAAATGCGATGCAAATACTGTCGCCAAATTTCCCATGCCCGGTCTGTACTTATGCAGTAAGAATTAATCTCCTGTTCAGCAGCAGTCTTTTACGCAAGGTTTAATTTACCGGCGAAAGGGCTTTTAAATATTTGCCATATATTGCGTAAAAAAATCAGGGTATGAAACCCACATGATACAAAATCACAAACAAGCATGAAAATAAGATCTATGTGGTTTCTATGCGAACCATTTAATCTTCAGTAGCTTATAAATTTTTATCATATGAAAAAATTCTTTCTCGATCCGGGCGAGACTGGAAAAATTATTCGCGGGTTCCAGTTTTTTTTCGGGATCATATGTGTTGTTGTAGCTATTGCTTGGTTGATTCTGTACCCTGATCCGGTTAAATCCGGGATTTCCTTCTGGGTCAGTTTTCTGTTTCTGTCATTATTCGGCATTTACCAGATAAATGCCGGTGCTGGCAGGGGCAGGAGATTTATCGGGGTCGGGGATAAAAGCTTATCTCTTAAGCGTATTGCCTTATTACCCCCACGGTCAATAAACTACGATGAAATTATAAAAATTGAGATATTTCCCCTGAGCATTGTGTTAATCCTGAAATCAGGCAGGCATATAACCATAAGACTGGGGACAACATATACGGATATTATCAGTCCCCTCAAGGATGCTGTTGCGATAAGGGCTGAAGAGATGAAGATTCCAGTTGAATTCAGGGAGGCAGAAAATCACAATTCTTCCAGTGGATAATAATCTTTTCCGGCTTCACAATTAAACCCGATTAACCGGTCATTATACTTAATCCTGCAATAGCCGCCTGTTGGTGAATGGATCCTGGCCGACGTGATTTTATGATTTTTCCAGCTTAAATCAACAACAAAATTTCCCCTTGCAACAAGGCCTTTTACATTTCCTTCCTGCCAGGCATCCGGCAGGGCAGGAAGTAATTCGATAAAGCCCTGGTGACTTTGCAGGATCATTTCCGCTATTCCGGCCGTTCCCCCGAAATTGCCATCAATCTGGAACGGCGGATGGCTGTCAAAAAGGTTTGGCAGGGTTGATTTTTCAAGAAGGCTGATTACGTGACTGTAAGCTTTCTCTCCCTCATGCAGGCGCGCATAGAAACTAATTATCCAGGCCCTGCTCCACCCTGTGTGGCCTCCTCCGTATGAGAGGCGTCTGTCGATTGTTTTCCCGGCAGCTTCATACAGAACCATCGTGGCAGGGGTGATCTGGGCCAGCGGATACAATCCCAGTAAATGGGACATATGTCTGTGCCCTGGCTCAACTTCCTCATAATCCTTTATCCATTCCTGTATCGTTCCTTTTGAACTAACCAGAACGGGCGGCAGTTTCCCGGCTGCACTTTTTATCCGCTCCACAAGTTCACGATCCTGTTCCGTGATTTGTGCAGCTTCGGAACAGTAATCAAGCACAGCCCTGACAGTCTGGATATCAATAGTGGCAGCATATGTAAGATATGCCGGTTCTTTTTTGCCGGGCAGGTAATACCTGTTTTCAGGTGAAGTTGAAGGGCATGTAACCAGGAATCCTTCGGGAGAAGTCACAAGAAAGTCCAGTACAAATTCTGCTGATCCCTTAAGAACAGGATATGCAATATTCCTGAGGTAATTCGTATCGCGGGTAAATAAAAAATGTTCATAGAGAGGGAACGTCATCCAGGGTCCGCTTGTCGGAGTCAGGCCCCAGAGTCCGTCAGCAACTCCCGTCCGTCCGAACGGATCGGTGAGATGGTGCATTGTCCAGCCTCCGGCTCCGTACATTTCCCGGGCTGTTACGCTGCCGGGCCAGGTAATCCTTTTCATGAAATTAGCAAGCACCAGTGCCGTTTCAGACAGATTGCACACCTCCGCCGGCCAGTAATTCATCTGAAGGTTGATATTGGTATGAAAATCGGAGTTCCACGGGGCATTGTATTCCTTGTTCCAGATGCCCTGCAGGTTTGCGGGAAGATTGCCCGGATGCCGTGATGAGCTCATAAGCAGGTAACGTCCGTACTGGAAATAAAGCGCGATGAGCCCGTTATCCGTCTTTCCTGACCGAAGCCGTTCAAGGCGCTCATCTACCGGAAGTACCATCAGAGAGTCGGGGCCAAAATCAATGCTGACCCGGTCGAACATTTTGCGGTGTTCCCTGATATGGGCATCAATGAGACTGTTCCAGGATTTCATTCCGGCCCTGTCAAGAATGGTTCTGCAAACAAACTCCGGATCAATCTTTCTGTCAAAATCAAGTATTGCAGGATTATAATCAGTTGCAGCTGTAAATAGTGCCATAATTTCGCCTGCGCCTGAGATCTTCAGCCTGCTTCCCTCAACTGCTAGTTTACCCTTTCTGATTCTCAGCCGGGTTTCCCCTGCAAATTTCATATGCATTCCTCCCGGACCGCTCAGGGAATCGGGGACGTCATTTATCTGTCCTGACAGGACTATGGTCCCGTCCTCTGACAGCTTTATGACGGCATCCCTTTCCCTGTGCAGCTCAAGCGTGGCATTTATCTTCCCTCTTTTTAACGGTCGTATCCTAAAGGCGATTACATCATCAACCGCTGAGGCAAAAACTTCCTGCCGGAAAGCATGTCCGCCGACAGTAAATGAGGTTGAAACAATCCCGTTACGAAGGTCAAGGCGTCGGTTGTAATCCACGACCGGTGAATCCCAGGAATAACTAATCAGCAAATTGCCCAGTGGCTGGTATGAGCGTATTCGCGGCGGGGTTCCCACGAAATTGTCTGCTGCCGTTTTCTCAGCAGATCTGATATCGCCCCTGAAGATGGCTTCACGCAAATGCTGAAGATTTTTCAGGGCAGCCGGATTGTTGTTATTGATCTTAGATCCTGCCCAGATGCTCTCCTCATTTATCTGAATGCATTCATTTCCGGGATCTCCGAACACCATTGCACCCATGCGCCCGTTACCCACAGGCAGGGCTTCGTTCCATTCAGCTGCAGGCCTGTCATACCACAGGCAGGGGGTGTCCTGACGGGAACCGCAGCCGGCCAGCAACACAACCGGCAAAGCCAGCAAACATCTAATCATCAAATTCACTACTGTCATTATATCAATACTTCGTTAAATATTAATATAATTGTTTGAATGTCAATAAGATAGTTAATAAATAATATTGAAATAATTTGGTAAAGTCCCTGACAATCAATAACTTAATAGATTAACCACAATCTATACAAA
>WXFD01000008.1 GCA_009877105.1 Bacteroidales bacterium | reverse complement strand
GGTCACAACCGCAATCGGGGGTTCAAGGGAATTCCTGCAGCATACACAGATGGAAATTGCACAGAACTACCTCGACTACATAAACCTGATGGCTTACGATTTTGACGGCACCTACGACAACATGTCATCCCATCATTCAAACCTGTATTCACCCCCGAACATGCCCTACATCTACTCGGGTGATGTGTGTATAAGGAACATGATGGCTGTGGGCGTCAAACCGTCAAAGATTGTCCTTGGCACAGCCTTCTACGGGAAGGGCAGGGTTGTAAAGACCACCGACAACAATGGTTTGTACCAGATACCCGTACCGGTCTGGAGATGGCTGGGGGGTGGTTATTCTTACCTGAAGGACAGCGTTGTCAATAAAAAAGGGTTCACCAGGTACTGGGACGCTGAATCAAAGGCCCCGTACCTGTTCAATGCCGATGAAAAGGCATTCATCACCTACGATGATGAGGAATCAACCAGGATAAAGTGCGAATATATCCTGAAAAACAAGCTGGCCGGGATCATGTTCTGGGAATATTTTGCTGACCAGAAACACTATCTGCTGAATGAAATAAATAAATCGTTCGGATATAAATGATCTTTAGGCTTCAGGGGATGAACCAGGTAAAGGAGTTGAGAGCCTTTGCGGATATCCGATACGCAGCCCCGAAAAATATTCCTAAACCGTAATTTCTTCCCGGATATCAACTACGTGTCAGGCTACATACATAACCTTAATAGGAAAGATTCAGTCTGAAATTTCTCTCCTGGGCACCTCCAAGCGGTGATATTACAATGTAACCGTTTGTTGTACCCTTAATTGTTTCAATGATAATACGGTCATTCCCGGGAGATACTCTGACACTTTCCTTAACCAGCCTGTCAAGCGATGGTATAAAAATCACCGTGGGTGCTTTCACTGCCGGGTCTTCCTGCCAGGTCATATTAAAATCGCCGGTCTCGTGGCTGAATGAATAAGAAGAGAGTGTTCCGCTGATGAATTGCGGATAAGGTCTTATAATGGCTCCCGTGAAAAAACTGTAATTCTGAATGTTGTTGAAATAGGTCCAGAATGTATTGCTGAAATGATACTCTTCGAAGAGTTTCAGTATGTTCCTTGCCACAGCTACCAGCCCGGGTGCGTTTCCTCCGAATGCGCCCCATTCTCCGATAAGCACGGGTGAATTCATTCTTTTACCTGTTTCGTTGATCCTGCTGAAGATAAAACTGATACGTTCAGCTCCCTGGCTTCCAACATTCTTTGTGTCGGTGAGCAGATCATATCCGTGTGCAGCATAACCGACGAGAGGATCAATGGTACCGTCCGGGTGCCTGACTGGTTCAAGTGCGCTCCTCATGCCCGTATTGGCAAAATAGCCATGCTCGAGAAAGAGGATATGGGTCGTGTCAACCTGCCTTATGCTGCTTCCCACCTTCTGATAGAAATCACGGAGTTCATTCCTTTCAAACTGCTGATTGATTTCGGTAGCAGCATCAATCACTCTTGCATATACATCGGCCTTTTCGATATATGAAAATGCTTTCATCCGGTTTTCTTCGGAAGCCCACATTGTCATAACCTGTTCTTCATCCTGCACGGTTCCGGTAGCTTCGGCATAAACTCCGGCAAATTCCCTGAGAATTGCAGGAAGTACAGGTATTCCCTGGCTGCCGTTGAATGGTTCGTTCATGATATCATAACCGATAACTGCACTGTTCCCCGCGAATCTTGCCGCAATATGCTTCCACATAAGAGCATAATGATCCTGGAGGCCGATACCGTCGGAGGCTGGAGTATTGGCCCAGAAATGATCGAAAGCTTTTTGAACTGCTGGGCTTATAATGTACGAATCGCTCCATATCTCCCCCTTATGATGGGGTAATCCGTCTGTAATGGTAGCCCATTCCGGTGCTCCGTCGCCCGAGTATGGATCTTTCACACTCATTGAGACGCCGTAAAGATCCTGATGCATGTCGAGCATTACATACAGCCCATTTTCCGCTGCCCAGTTAACCCGTTTTTCAATTTCATCAAGGTATTGCTCATTATAGATTCCCGGTTCCGGCTCAATGCCATCCCAGATAACGCCCAGCCGGATAACATTGAATCCCCATTCTTTCATCTGCCTGTACGATTCAGCCGAGTCCCTGTCGAGATAATTGTCATTCGGATTTTTGTTTACCTTGTTAATGCCGCTGAGTATCACCTGCCTGCCATATGAGTCAATAAATTTTTGCCCGTCCACGGTGATACCGTTGTTTACAATTACGCCAAACTCATATTCCTTTGGCAGGTTTGCCTGTTTACATGCGGTAAATGCCAGTGCAAGGCAGATCACTGTTCTGATCAATTGTTTCATAACCCATTATTGATGGTTCGGATCAGGAATATCCCGGCGCAGAAATAACTCCTGGACTTTTACGCCGGGATTAACCTGTACATGACAAGAACTGTCCCTGTTATTTGGGTACGTACGTCAGTTGGATAAGGTTTGTCGGAAGCATGATCATTTCAGGATCATCACCGTAGCCATAACCACATAGGAATAAAGCAACAGTCATTTTTGAAGGTGTGATGGACTTGATAATGAACCTGTCGATTGTAGGAAAGTCGAGTACTCCGAAATAAGCTCCGGCTGAAAGCTTGACCCAGGTTTTACCGGTGAAGGTGACATCTGCGTGAACCGGCGGAACGTTAGTCTCATCCGGATCGGTGATTGCGTCGACAATAAAATCAGTGGTTCCGAGTGACCAGGTTGCTGTTGCCGGTGGATCGAACGTTGCGGCACACATTCCGATTTCATATACGGGATCGCCGGAAATGGTTCCAGTGGCAACCCCATACACTGCACCTGCAAGTACCTTACCGTTCTTGGGAGTCATTTTGTAGCTGCCGTCTGAAAAGAATGTAAATTCATTGTCATATTCCTCGCCCAGACCGAATAGATCGAGGACATTTTCGGCACTGGGAATGGTTATCGGCATGGCATTCTGAACCGGACCGCCACCGTCCTGTCCGGCAGTATAGGAGGTACTTAGCACCCATGTCTTTCCGTTCACAGCAGAAGGCCCCCCTGTGAGCATCTCCTCTACCGATGCTGCAATGGTAATGTCCTTGGTGACAGAAATTTCACCTCCGTCGCCTTTCACGGTTAACCTGACAGTATATGTCCCCGATTTCTTATATGTGTGGACCGGAGCAGCCTCAGTACTTTTTTCTCCATCGCCAAAGTCCCAGTCATAGGTCTTTACATCAGACACCGTAGGATTAAATGTTACTGTATAACTGTCAATTGTGGCAAAGATCTCAGCCGTTGGCGCAGGTGTTTTTTTGCATGATACGCCCATTACAGCAAAAATTGCTGTAATCATCAGAATTAAGAAATAATTTGTTTTCATGATACTTTTTGGGTTTTAAGTTGCTTAATGATTTTTCATCTGTCCAATACATCCCACCAGACTGGTGTGTCAATCTTATCAGGGCCCTGACGATCGATGGCCGCCTGAAGATTTATTCCGTTTGTCAGGTATTCATTCGTGGCATATTTAAAACGTTTCGGCAGTATTCCGTTTGTAACGCCAAGTGAAAAGATCTCAGCATTGGTTCTTTGCGGGATAACAGGGAAGCCCGTCCTGCGGATGTTGCTCCACGCCTCTACGAAATTAGGGACGAATGCTATCCACATCTGGGTGGATATCTGCCTGAACATGTTTTCGATTGTTCCGCTAAGGGTTGCCTCGGGTTCATCGGTAAGAAATGTATTTGTTTCAGCGGGATCTGCATTCCAGAATTCCAGGTTCCTGATAATGCCTTCACGGTAAAATTCGTTAGGATCTCCAGGAGCCAGGCCGAAAAGAGCTGCCTCAGCCCTGAGAAACCATACCTCTGAAGCACACAGCAGGGTCTGGGGAAGATCCCTTGCATACAGGGCGGGAGAAGGTTTGGAATAATTTGCCCACGGATAGTTGCCAACCTGCAGACTGCTGAGCCCGTTTGGAATACCGACATATCCTCTTCCCGGAACAGGGCTTACAAGGATCTCCAGCCTGGGATCGTTTGTTGAACTGAGCCAGTCAACAAACTTCTCGCTCATCCTGAAATCCTCATTACGGTGAACATCAAACCATGGATTGTACAATTCACTGTTCTCGCTGTCCTGGTGCTTCCAGGCAAAGTTCTGGTCATTGGTCTCAATAAAGGAATTTGCAAAACATTCGGTTATAATCGCAGCGCTTTTTGCCGGGCTGGCAAATCTTGATCTCATTGCAAGCCGAAGCCTGAGCGAATTCGCAAATCTTACCCATTTTGAAAGGTCATTGTCATAAACCGGATCGGCATTTACGTATCCCCTTGAAGGATCAGCGGTTTTAAGGACCTCAATGGCAGTTTTCAGCTGCTCCATCATATCAGAGTAAATGAATTCCTGCGAATCATATTTCGGGTACAGTATTCCATCCATGCCTTTTGCACCCTCCGAATAGGGAACATCACCGTAACAATCTGTTATGGTGGCAAAAATGACAGCCGACACGATTCTTGCGATTGCATTTCTGACATTGTTTTCATGTTTCCCCCCTGCAGTCATGCTTACCACTTTGTTCATATATACTGCAGGGCCCGTATATGCAGCCTGAAACATTTCCTTGTAAACATCCTGGGAATGAAAGTCTTCATAGCTGTCAGCATTTCTCATCTCAGTGCTGGTCACATAGACGTGGGAATATTGTGATGCAAAGCGCATCTGGAACGATCTCAGCCAAAAGTAATCACCAAATGCCATCCTGAGACCGGTATTAAAGAAGTATTCATCCGACAGGTCGTCCAGGCCCAGCGGATCCCTGTTAATTTCCTCCAGGCGCTTGTCACATGCCGTGAGCAGGACTAGAAGCGTTATCAGGACCGGGCAGACAAAACTTTTTACAGATCTTTTCATAAAGTAGCAGTAAAAGGGATCAGAAATCGATTTTTACATTGAAACCATAAGTGCGTGTTGACGGCAAGGCGGAATGTTCAAATCCTCCTCCGACATTTCCGCTTGAATAACCTGATTCAGGATCTATATCTTTCATAGCATTGTAGATGCAAAGAAGATTATTTGCGATGACAGATACAGAGAGCCCCTTTGCAGGAAAGTTTTTCAGTATTCCGGCAGGAACGGAATAGGTCAGAGATATTTCCCGCAGTCTTGCGTTGGTAGCATCAAGGAGCCATTCCGTTCCTATCTCCTTCGACCAGATATTGTACCACCTGTACATGGGATCAACGGGGGCCGCATTTGGCTGACCGGTATTCTCATTGAATCCCTTCTCAATATACCCGTTGGGGTCAATTCCCGGTAAAGGGACCGAATAAAGGTATTCGGGATCATGCGTCGAATACCATTCCTCACGGCCGGTAAGGGTCTCGGCCGAAGTTCCGAAAAGACACCGGTAGGCTTTTCCTATTGAATAAACGTTTCCTCCCATACGAATATCAACAAGTGCTGCAAGGGAAAAGTTCCCGTATGAAACCTTCCCCGATATACTGCCGGTCCAGTCAGGTGTTATTTTTCCCATTCTTTTGTATTCCCCGGCCAGAACAAAACCATTGTCATCAACAAGTACACGGCCAAATGCATCGCGTTTAAAATCCCTGGTATAAATTAGGCCGTACTCTTCTCCGGGCACAGCCTGTATTGTGGCAAACCATGTTTCATCGAGGAGAAATGAACTGGCGTTTTTGTAGAGCTCCTTCACCATTGTCTTGTTTTTTGACCATGTCAGGGTCATATCCCAGTTGAACTTTCTGCTCCTGATGACTGAAAAATCAGCTTGCAGTTCTATACCCCTGTTCCTCAGGTCGGCAGCATTCATAACTTTCCTGTTGAAGCCGCTCGAGACCGGGAGCTGTACTCTTATTATCTGATTGTTTGAATTTGTCGTATAAGCAGTAACATCGAGAATTATGCGGCTGTTCAGGAATTCGAGATTTACACCTGCTTCCCAGCTGTGTGTAAGTTCGGGCTGAAGATCATATGTCGGAAGTACGTCGCTGAAGGTACCGAACGGATATGGCAGTTGCGACTGGGACACATAAAAATACTGATTTGTTTCATAAGGATTGGTATCATTGCCCACTTTGGCAAATGAAGCACGCAATTTCCCTGATGAAAGTATTCTGGTATCTGTATTAAGTGCCTTTGTGAACAAAAAGCTGAGGTTTTCAGAATGATAGAAATATGAGTTGCTGCCTGGCGGCAGAGTGGATGACCAGTCGTTTCTCAGGGTAACATCAAAGTAAAGCCATTCCCTGAATGATACCTGTCCGAGACTGTAAACGGAAAACACTTCCTTTTTGCTCAACCATTCATTGGTGCTGTAGCTCCAGCAATTTGATATTGCATAAAACTTGTTGATCTTAAGGTTTGATCCGTACTGACCAATACCGCGGCTGTAATTATAGCGATAGTTGCCCCCGAAATTGACTGTATATTTCAAATCCTCACCCAGGCGGTTTGAATAGTTTGCCAGAACATCGCTGTTCCATTCAAGGAAATTGGAAATTGAATTGTAAACACTTCCGTTAACATTGCCTGAGCAAATACTCCCCTTTGCAAGATCGCTGTGATTCAGCCTGTATGTCATGTCGAGTCCCGACCGGGCAGTAATATCCAGTCCGGGCATAACGATTATTTTTCCGGAGAAAACTCCCTGCACACGGTGTTTCTCCTCCTCGTTATCCTTGTTATATAGCTGCCAGTATGGATTTCCGGTATAGACATCCTTTGTCCAGAGCAGCTCTTTTCCGCTGTCATCTTCATAATTGTTCCTCAGGTAATCGTTGCTTATGTTTCTTGGGGCCTGCGAAAGGTAATAGGCAGGGTTTCCCGGTCCTTCTGCAACTTCCGGGCGGCCGGTGATCTTTGAATGCATATAGGCAATCTTACCGTCGAGTTCGAGTATATCCCTTGACCTGGAAAAACCCCTGAGGTTAATGGTTTGCCGTGTCAGATTGTTCCGCGGCACTATACCCTTGTTGTTCTGTGTGGAGAAGGATGCCCTGACGCTTGATTCGGGAGTGCCCGTTTCAATGGTAACAGTATTAGCCTGCATTGATCCGGTGCGGAAGAAATCCCTGAAATTACCGGGCTGCGGGGAAAAGGGAACCATGTCACCGGCATATCCCCGGACCATTTGTCCTTTCATTTCAGGGCCCCAGCTCCATCCCCACGGGAAGCCGTCATCAGGGACCGATGCAGGGTATGTTCCAAACGATCCGTGGCCGTATTTGTTTTGAAGTCGGGGCAGCAGCAAGGGGGTTTCAGCAACAATGGATGAGTTTACGGTAATTCCCAGTCCTTTCGATTCCGCGCCCTTTTTCGTTGTGATGAGGATCACACCGTTGGCGCCTCTTGATCCGTAAGCTGCAGCAGCCCCTGCACCTTTCAGGATGCTGATATTTTCAATGTCATCGGGGTTAATGTCACCAAGGGCATCGCCACCGGATGATCCTCCCCACCTGCCGCCGCTGGAGTGTCCGGCATCAACCGGTATCCCGTCAACAATGACCAGCGGCCTGCTGTCTTTTGTGATCGACATTACCCCCCTGAGTATCACCCTGCTTGATCCGTCAACGCCGCCGGCCGTTCTCGAGATATGCAGCCCGGCGACCTTGCCTGCAAGAGTGTTTATCATATTGTTGTTACCTGATTTTTCTATGTCAGCGCCCTTTACTGTTGATATGGAATACCCAAGCGAACTTTTCGTCCTGTTGACATTGAGAGCGGTCACAACAACCTCATCGAGAGCCTGAATACCTTCTTCCATTGAAACATCAATCACCGACCGCCCTGCAACCGGGATTTCAACAGTATTATAGCCTATAAATGAGAAAGCAACAATTTCAACATTCCCGGGGACACTGACTGAATATTTGCCGTTGATGTCAGTCAGTACCCCGATATTCGTTCCCCTGAGTGTAACGGTTACACCGGCAATCGGTTCTCCTGTCGATGAATCCGTAACCCGGCCACTAAGCTGTATATCCCTGGCCTGGGTCCCGGCAGTCACGGCAATCATATTGCTTCCCATAAGTCTGAACGACAGGCTGGTTTGCCGTTTCAGCTCATCCAGCATCTCGGCTACCGTTAGCTTTGTTGATGACAGTGTTACTCTCTGATCAGGATTAATAAGATCATCATTGTAGAAAAACCTGATCTCACTTTTATCCTGAACACTTTTAAAAAGTTCTGCCAGGGTCATTGTGGTTGACGGCAGATTCAGCCTTGTTTCCTGTCCCCACATATTGTTGAGGCCCGGAAGCATCAGTAATGCCAGAAAAGCTGCCTTGCGCCAGTTTTTGAGTATTTTACGGTAGGTTAGGTTCATTCGGGATGGATTTTGAGTTAAATGTCAGGGGGTTTTTCTGCAGGAAAAAAGAACTATCTCTCTTCCCGAAATCTTAAAATCAAGGTTTGAAGTAATCTTTAGTACTTCCAGCACCTGCTCGATTGTTTCATCCTCAAGTACGCCGGTGAAACGAAGATTTTTGAGGTCCTGTTCCTCAAAACTTATTTCAACATCATATTTTCTTTCCAACCTGAGGGAAAGGTCCGCCAGCAATTCACTCTGAATAATGAGTCTGCCGCTGATCCATGATGTGTATCTTTCAGTATCTATTCCCTTTGATATGAGTACCCGGCCCTTGTCCGAATCATCCGCGACAACCGGTTTGAGCCACGTAAACTGCTCCGATGGTTTTAGGAACATTCTTTCTTTCCTGTGACCGGGAATTTCAATGCTGACCGATCCTTTAACAAGGGTTGTCTCAACGGACGGATCTTCCGGGTATGCTTTCACATTGAAGACGGTTCCGTGTGCGGCAACCATTGCTCCCGCCGCACAAACCGAGAAGGTATGCCGCGCATTATGCACTACTTCAAAATAACCTTCGCCTGAAAGATCAACATTACGGTTGCTTCTGCCATATCCCTGATCATATGAAATTTTTGAGTCCCCGTTGAGGGTCACCTTTGTACCGTCGGGAAGTATTGTTACGGATCTTGATCCTGCAGGCACTTCAACAACGAATCTCTCCTTACGGATGATCCTGCTGTCCCATAAGTGCAGTGCGCCGATGGCTATAACCATTCCTGCAATGACTGCAGCGGCCAGCACCGGAACCCTGAGTCTCCTCTGCTTTTCCATGCGTATGACGGGCCACCTTTTGGCCCGAAGGCGTTTCTCAAGCTGCCTGTATCCCTCCCGGCACTCGCTTTCAGCCATATTCTCAGGCACCGATGCAAGAGCCCATATTTCCCTGAAGTCGGCGTACTTTTCTGCCTCATCAGGATTGGACTCCAGCCAGGCATGCAGAATTTTCAGTTCTTCAGCAGAAATTTCGCCGCCTTCCAGCAGATTAAGAAATATATGCTCAATATTGACAGATGGATCCATTTTGTTCAAATGTTATGATAAGACGTTTATAAAAGTGAGATCACTTAGTCGGAAAGGGATTTTTTAACCGTTTCCCTTAAAAATTTCAGGGCTGCGTATATGTGTGCCTCAACGGTCCTGGAGGAGATATCAAGTTTTTCCGCTATCTGCTTATGTTTCAGTCCATGAAATCTGCTCATAATGAATATCCTGCGGCACTGTTCGGGAAGTTTCTCAATTGCCGACTCAACAATATCACATGTTTCATTGTAAATTATTGAGTTCAGGGGTTCGGGTGCAGCATTACCGGAGGAGGTCTGGCCCGACAATATTTCCACCAGCTCCCTTTCATATCCTGAAAAGCGCTTCTGCTTCCTGATATGATCTATTGCGGAATTTCGGACACTGGCAAACAGGAATGCCTTCAGAGACGTGTGAATTTCAAAGTTCTTCCTGTTTTCCCAGATGCGGAAGAAGACATCCTGGATAATATCTTTTGCAGTTTCCCTGTCAATAACAAGGCTTAAAGCATAGGAAAAGAGCGACCGGTAACAGGCAGCAAACAGCTCACGGAAAGCATCTGTGTCGCCCCTGGATATTCTCTGAATCAGATCTCTTTCCTCCGACATGAGAAACGGATTGTGACACAAATATAAGTTTTATGTTTAAGAACTGATTTTAAATGAAATATCATTGCAACAATCATTCCCGGACGGGTCAGATGCCAAAGCCGCCCGCCATACCCGGTTAAGGCCCGGGCATACTGGCGGAATAGTTTTATTTAAAATGATCTCAGCTGTCGCACTGCACCGGGAGTTTACCCCATCATGTGATCCGGTTGCAGTTCGCTAACCCGGCCTGCGGCTGCTGCCTTTGGCAAAGGGGATTTCATTGCCGGTTCGTGATGAATCTGGCAGGCAATCGCAAGCCTGTTATCAAAGAATAAACGTATGTATGTATTTTATCATAACTGTCTGGTTGAAAAACCTGGGATATTCCGGAACTGAACCTGATCCTGAGATCCGCCGGTTATCATTCAGGACAAGATACAGGTCATTTCCCTCTCTTGGATTATACCTAAGCCTGAAATTGGTCAGGAGATTATCGTAAGAATTGACATATTGCACCATGACAGCCGCTGTAAGTTTGGTGCTGAACATCACAAGAGCCTTTGCATTGACGAGGTGAATATTCAGTGAATTGTTGCTGGCCCTGTCAGGAAAACGGATGGCATTGAAATCATAGTTTACCGACAGGTTAAAACCAGAGGAAATGTTGAAATTGACCATGGTCATGGTACCGTATCTCAGGCCATCATAGAACTGGCCGGCGTTGATACCGGTCATTACAGATATCATTTTTGAGTTTGGGGTTGAAAACATCATTTGTCCATTGGTAAAAGTGTATTCATTTGCTTTTACAACGACGTTTTCAGAAAGGTAGAAATCGTTCCTGACACCTTCTTTCCGGACTTCAGCTGAAAGCCCGGCATTTATTCCTTTTTTTGTCCCGATATTGATACCGGGCGTAATCATTGCCGATTCAAGATTCCCGTCATCAAGGCGGTTATACTGTTCCGCCATAACGCTTACACTGTAGTTGTAAATCCTGGATTTTTCGCCGGGGAACCATCCATATGAAAGCCGGCCGTTCAATCCCTGAACCGCCCCTCTCATAACGAATCCGACACCGGGTTTAAGTTGTTCACCTGAATAGGTGTAGTTGAACCTGTAGGCAAATCCTTTTTCATTTCTTCTTTCCCAGTCGACAAGAATGAATGACGGATCAAGTGAATTCATTTTGTTTTCAAGGTTGCTGTCGTATGTCTGTGCCCATTTTACATTCAGGTAATCGACGCCGAACAGGCGGAATATTCCGTCAATTCCGTAACCGAAGTTTTTGTAACCGTTCATCCCCAGCCTTGAGGTGATAATTCCTCCCACATAGCTATTCTGGTTAATAACCTGCCGTCGCATTCTGAGGACGCCGAAATTTTCACCCGGAACGGAATCATGGGCTCCGGTCTGCATATTTAAAAATCCCGTATCCCATCTTCCCATTCTTCCCGTTATTCTGGCACCGCCGTATATTCTAACCGGCGATCCGTTAAAAACGCCGATGCTCCTGCTGTAGAACATATTGTCAGAGAATCCTCCGAGGCTGAAATCAAAGAGGCTGGATCGTTCCTGGAAAAATTTCCTCTTTTCAGGAAAGAAAAGTGAGTAACGTGTCAGATTAACCTGCTGATCATCCGCTTCTACCTGTGCAAAGTCGGTATTTGCGGTTAAGTCGAGTGTAAGGTTGCTGTTGATGTTGTATTTAATATCCAGACCTGCATTATATTCGGGCTTTTCATTCCTGACATAACCGGTCTGCAGTTCATTGAGATTGTATTCACGGGTTCCTCCTCCCAGGAGGTAAGGAGAAATATATACCGGTTTTGATGGTTTTACCCCTTCAATAATTATTTCCTGAGCAAGAGAGGGTTTGTTTGAGGCAATCATGCCATACTTTGGATCTATTGCCGGATAGGTGTCAGTCTCATTGTTGGCGCTAATGTTCCTGCACACAATAAGTCCCATTGTTGTAACATCCCCGGAAGGTTTGAATTTCAGGCTGGAAAAAGGGATCTTCATTTCCACATGCCAACCCTTATTGTCAATTCTGGTTTTCACGTCCCAGAAGGTATCCCAGCTTATGTTAAATGAGGAATTCAATCCGAACCCGCCGCCGTTCATTACGGCATCATTGGAAATAGTGAAATCGGTTCTGATCCCGTTGGGGGAAGTATAAAATACCAGGGCATTCTCCTTATCGTTGTAGGTATCGAGGATGATACCGAATGCATCATGGCCGAAAAGCCTGTCGTCGCGTTTCCTTGTGACGGCAAAGATCTTACCGGGATCATTCATATAAAGACTGGCTCCGATCCACAGGAAATGATCGTCATAGCCGATACGCACTTCGCTTGCTTCAGAAGGTTCAGCTCCAAAAACCGGACTGTGCATGGTCATGGGGAGATAGGTCAGATTAGCCCATTCGGGCTCATCAGGTATGCCGTCGAACAGAATTTCGCCTTTAATTCTTTTTATATTCACCGCCTCACCGGGAAAAATTTTCGTAGTGATGATCAATAATGAGACTGCCAGCAGTATAATGGGTTTTGTCATAAAAATTCCAAATGATGTAGAAGCGCAAAATTAACAAGTTTAAAACAGGCTGGTCACTGCCGCGCCTGCGGCGGGAAAAAAGTACTGTCAGCACAGTGCACCCGGCGATGCTCATTCAAATAAAGAAACATAAGATATATCCGGCCAGGGCAGAAATAAGGTCAACGTGAAAGCATTCCGTGATTTACGCTGATCCTTATTTCGCTGCCGGCATTATACAGAATATTTTCCGACTTGCTGTCCGGGTGTTCAGGGTGCTCAGAATTCAGCGACAAGAGAGAGCCACTTGCCTGCGGATGAAGACCATACTTCCTTATAGACGGCCGTATTGATATTTGGCCAATAGGGAATGTCACCGTTGAACTTCGACTGCATCCCAACCGGTATTTCTCCCACGGTTTCACCGGGCAGTGCAGTATATTGCTGAGCGTAATTGCTGCCTTCTCCCCAGATCATGGACTGGCCGAACGGGTTTTTGCCCACCACCCAGCATAACTGCTGTTCGGCAATATTGATAAGTTCCTTGTCGTTCAAAAATTTACCGCATAAAGCAGCTGCTTTTCCAGTTGCCAGATGAACCGCAATGTTACCCTTGAATGAGAACCAAACGGGAAATACTCTCAGGTAATGCTCATTGTCGAGTTTCACTCCATTGTTAAGTTGTTCCATGTAATCCTTCTCGGGTTCCTTGCTTCTTCCGACCTGCCATCTGAAAAAATTGATCGTGTCCTTTACCTCGTCCTTGTGATAAACGCCGCTGGGGAGCATTCCGTAAGGGGCAACATAGCTCATGAGTTTTTTGAGATACTCCCCGTAGATCCTGATTGAGTTTTCCCATTTGCCGTAATCCTTGTGACCGGGCTGGGTAAGGCAGAGTTCAGTAAGTGCCTGCATGAATACCTGATCGCGCGACTGGTGGTTGAAATGCACAATTGATTTTTTGCCAAGATCGCGGTAGAAGAATCCCCTCAGCTTGTCCTTGTCATTCAATGGCTCGGTTCTCTGGCATTTAAGAACATACTGGATGAATTCAGCAGCCTTGTCAGCATAGTATTTGTCGCCGGTAAGCCTGTAGATCTGGCTTGCCGCCCATGAAACCGATGCCATATACTGGCTCTCCGAGGCCATATATGCATGACCGCCCCAGTCAAAGACCATTTCGGCATAGCCTTTTTCTTCAAACCGTTTCAGGGCAAAACCAAAATCTTCGGTTGCGGCCTTTATAAGATGACCCTTCAGCATTTCATCGTGTGATATGCTCAATGCTGCATAGGCCTCAATGCCTGAGAAAAGGAAGTTTTCAAAACCGCTGTCGTGAACTCCGGCCTGGTGCCAGCCTTTGTCGTCATCTGTACCCAGGTAGCCGTCGGTCCACAGATTGGTACCCCAGTTCTGTACCCTGAATCCACCGCCAAGCCTCGTTTTAAGAATATAATCAAGTCCCCATTCAGCTTCTTCAAGTGCCCTGTTGTAAAGGTCGTGATTATTATTCCTCTTTGCGTTGTTTGCCACTTCGAACAGCGAAAAGGCAACCTCTGCAGTTTGCAATGACTGCTGCGACATATCGGCAGCATCGTGCCAGCCGCCGTGAACAGGAAAGATCTTGTCATTGAACACGGCGTGATGATCGCCATGACATGCACCGTGTTTGTCGGGCACCGGATAACCGCAGCGCTCGCAGAAAACAAAATTCAGCACCCTCCACATGGAATTTTCCCATATGCGCTTGTTAATAAAGAACGGCTGTGTTTCGATCTTTCCCACCCTGAGGAAATACTCCCCGACATCCCTGAAGTCAGTGAAATTAAGGATCTTGAATTCTCCCAGCCGGGTCTTTGTCTGGGTGATGTTACCTTCATAGGCAACCCTTGAGGTGGCTTTGTCGACAAGCTGGAACCTGGAAACATTTTCACTTGTTCTTACAATTGCTGTCTTTTCGCTGTTTAGCCCATAACCGGTGGTTGAGAAGATGATCCTGTCTTCTGCGGGGATCCATCCGCTGACCACTTCAGGTTTTTCAACAACCTGCAGTTCAATGGCGTCTATGTCAAACTTCAGTGAGTCGCCCATTGTCTGCTCCCTCCCGAAGATCTCAATGGCCAGAGATATCTTTGTGACCTTGTCGCGGGCCAGTTCGGGTATTTCAACAACGCAATCGTTCCATTGGCCATTGACAAGGTTCATCTCATGGATCCCTTCCCTGCCAAAAGGATCGGGAACCTTCTCCTTTCCGTCGTTCTCAAAAAGGAGGTTCAGATAGATGGATCTTGCGCCTTCACAATCGGGGAAAACCCTGAGCCTTACCCTGTTGTATTTCTCAAGATTCCTTCCTCCCACATCGTAGCTGGCCACAGACGATCCTCTTCCTATGCCCCAGCCGGGATATTTATCCGGAACTGCAGGTGCGACGAGCCTGAGACTGTGTTTTCCCGATACGGAACGTTCCGATGTCAGCCTCATGCCTCCCACCCCGCTGTGAGTCCATTTGCTTAAGTCTTCCATATCACAGAGCATATCCGAGACCAGAACTTTCTTCGTGATCGCGAATGCCTCATAAGACTTGCTGTGATCCAGTGGCAGCGGCCGGTGAACATATCCCGAATTTTTAATATCCGATATCAGCTTATCATCTATCTGTGAATAAACAGAAACTAATGGAAACACAATGATCAGTAATAGTAGCAGTTTTTTCATGATTGTTTTTTGTATTGTTTGGTTTAGTATTAGTTATGGTGATTAATTGACTTTATTGATTGCATCGAGGATCTCCCGTCCGAACGCCATGCATTCCGGTCTTTTCAGATTGTCATACTCTTCCATGCCAGGTATCTTTTTCATCATTTCACATACTTCTGGTTCCATCAGCCCCCAAGTGATCCTGCCAAGGAAAATCCGGGAGGGAACCTGCCCGGCTCCCGACAGGGGTGCAAGATAATCCTGGATAAAGGTCCTGTATTGTTCATTTCCTACAGGCTGGCGCATATTGCCGCAAACGGCGAAAAGTCCCCTGACTTTTCCTGAAACGGCAGCCCTGTTCTTCTCCAGGAAATTCTCAAGCTGCCCCGGTACCTTATTCTGCCTGATCGATCCTCCTATGATAAGATGATCATATCCCGAAATATCAGGATCCTCCCTTACATCAAATACATTGGCGATACCATCCATACCCTCGGAAATCCATAAAGCCGCATCACGTGAAGTACCGCACCATGTAGCGTAAATGACTGCTATCCTTTTATCTGAAGGCATAGGATAATATTCAAGCCCTTTTGCCTTCCCGGCCAGAAAAAAACTTCCAATTCCCAGGAATCCTTTTTTTATAAATTCTCGCTTTTTCATTTCTATTGACTTTAAGTTTAGGCGATTCTTTAAAAATGAGGGTATACCTTGTACAAAAATACACTATGTTTGCTATTCTGAAGAAGTACTATACTTTTGTATACCGGTATTCATAAAAAAACAAATATCGGTTTAAACCATTATGGATAAAAATCTGACTTTTGAAGAGATCAAGGCATGCCCTGTTAGATGTGTACTGGCAATCAATGATACCTTGAATGTAATTACAGGAAAGTGGAAATTGCCCATAATCGGATCCCTTCTTTACAATAAGAAGCGATTCACCGAGATCCAGCAGAATATTCCGAAGATAACCCCCCGTATGCTGTCGCGGGAACTTAAGGAACTTGAATTAAACGGGATGATAAAAAGGACGGTTGTCAGCACAACACCTGTTACGGTAGAGTATGAGCTTACAGATTCGGGGCTGAAGATCAGGGAAGTGCTTGATAAAATGCTGCAATGGGGTATTCAGCACAGGAACAACCATTTCACATCCGACAGCTCTGGTTAGCATTTCACCAGTCACAGGAGCCGGGCCGGCGTGTATGCTCCGTGTTTCCGGGAGGTTTCCCAACCCGGAATCGTTAAGAAAGATCTCATTATATCTGCCGGAATAGCACCAGTCAGCCGACATTCCCCGACGGAGATCAATTGGAACCTGTTTATTTTAAGGATGATAGAATTACTTTACCTGTAGAGCAGGTATTTCTCCCGTATCCCGGCAAACTTTGCCAGGTCCTCCTGCCAGGTCTGCCGTATCATTTCAGCACTCATTCCCTTTTGTATTTGTTCTCTCAGGACAGGACCTGCAGCCAATACGTCAAAATAAGGCGTAAAAAATTTATCCTTATCAGGATAATCGCGATATGCAGAAATGATCCATTCGAGATTGAGTTTTGGGGCAGGTACGGTTTTATCGGCCATTGCATTTCTCAGGTCAGTGCCAAAGCATTTTACTCCGAGCAGGGGAGGATTTTTGGCACCGGGAACACTTCGGGGCGTAAAGCTGAAACCCCGGTCGGGCAAATTGGGGGATCCAAAAACCTGGAATGGGAAATCAGTACCTCTTCCAAGGGAAATATTCGTACCTTCAAAAAAACATATTGAGGGATAGAGGTATATGGCTGTCTGGTTGGGCAGGTTAGGTGATGGTTTCACAGGCAGCTCATAGAGTGTTTCATGGGTGTAGTTTTCACACGGGATCACTGTAAGATCGCATCTGACGCCATTTTTCAGCCAACCCTCCCCGTTGAGCATCATTGCGTACTCACCCACTGTCATTCCGTGAACCACCGGTACCGGATCCATTGATACAAACGTGCGATGCAGTGTGTCGGCTACATTTCCATCGATATAGAATCCATTGGGATTCGGTCTGTCAAGAACAATGCACCTGACATTATTTTCAGCACATGCTTCAAGTACGTAGTGCAGTGTTGAAATGTAGGTATAGAACCGGGCGCCGACATCCTGAATGTCGAAAATGACCGCATCAAGTCCTGCAAGATCGGCCGGGGTCGGTTTAAGATGGGATCCGTACAGGCTCGTGAGAGGAATACCGGTGGAAGGATCCCTTCCGTCAGCAACTTTTTCACCTGCATCGGCCATATCCCTGAACCCGTGTTCGGGTGAAAAAATAACCACGGGCCTTATGCCGCTGCCAACGAGAAAATCCACAAGGTGAACCTTCCCGGCCATGGAAGTCTGATTGGCCACAACTCCGATTTTGCGGCCCTTAATCAAATGAATATACTCACCGGCCCTCTCTGCGCCGGGAACAGGATCCCCGCCGGCATAGATGCACGATCCGGCCGACAACAGCATTACCGCAAAAGAAACAATATTAACCACTTTTGTCATGGCTTACTGATTTGTTTCCGTAAATCTAATGTTTTTTTTGCATGACTGAAACTGCCTTCCTGAAGTACAATTAAGCCCGCCGGTCCTTGCAGTATTCATGCCAGTCGCCCATGCAGGAAGGCGCCATTCGGGGATTTCCTCCTGTCCCCTGCCGTAAATGTGCAATTTCAATCTTAGCCGTGAACATCGCTACGATGGTTTATCTTTTTTGATTCTCAGGAGTTTGTCAAAGAATTTATTAAATTTGACCACTTGACTGATTCTATGAATCTTCCGTACTTCATAGCCAACAAGCTTATCAGGGGGCGCCGTAAAGGAATGTCGTTCTCGAGGCCCATCAATATCATCGCCATAATAGGCATTGCATCGGGTCTGGCCGTCATGATACTGGCTGTCTCGATTCTGACCGGATTCAAGCAACAGATAAGGGATAAAATTGTCGGATTCGGTTCCCATATACAGGTACTGAACTTTGATTCCAACATATCATTTGAGACGGCCCCGATCAGCGACACCCAGCCGTTTGTGCCTGCAATAAGGAATATACCAGGGATCAGACACCTGCAGGTCTTTGCAACCAAAGCCGGGATAATCAAAACCGGTCAGGACATCCAGGGAGTGGTACTGAAAGGCGTTGACAGCGATTTTGACTGGAGCTTCTTCAAAAGCAACATAGTGGCAGGCAGTACTTTCACGGTTACTGACTCAGTTCGTACAAATGATGTCATTATATCCAAAAGGATATCTGACCTGCTGAAGCTCCGGACAGGCGATTCATTTGCCATGCATTTCATCCAGGATCCGCCGAGGAGCAGGAAATTTACCATCTGCGGCATTTATGAGACAAGCCTTGAAGAGTTTGACAGGATGTACGTTTTCTGTGACATAGGTCACATTAAAAGACTGAACGGCTGGAGCAACGATCAGGTTAGCGGATTCGAGATCTTTATTGATGATTTCAGAAAGCTTGATGAAATGACCATGGCCGTCAGGGATGCAATAGGTTACAGGCTTACCGAGGACGATACCAAATTCAAGGTTACAAACATCAGGGTCAGGTACCCGCAGATATTCGACTGGCTCAATTTCCAGGACATGAACGTGATAATAATAATAACGCTCATGCTTATCGTTGCAGGATTTAACATGATTTCCGGCCTGCTGATACTCATCCTCGAAAAAACCAACATGATCGGCATACTCAAAGCCCTGGGTTCAGAGAACAAGATGATCAGGAAAATCTTTTTATACCAGGCAGCGTACCTTATCGGCAAAGGACTTTTCTGGGGGAATATTATCGGGCTCGGACTGGCCATTCTCCAGCTGCGCACAGGCCTGATAACCCTTGACCCCTCGTCATACTACATAAAAACCGTGCCTGTGAATCTCGATTTTATCCACATTCTTCTGCTTAACGCGGGAACCATGGCTGCCATTATCACCATGCTGCTTGTACCATCGCAGCTGATCAGCAGGATCACTCCGGTTAAGGCAATAAGATATGATTGAATTTAAAAAGGCAGGGACTGATTATTTTCATACGTCCGGACCGGCAGGTTCAGAACTGCCTGCGGCCGGGCCAGTTTGCAGTTCCCGATGAGGAAATGGCGTATTTGTTTTCAGACACAATATTCCGGTAATGCTCATACCTTTCAAGGATCTCATTTACAAACGCGACCGACTCTATTCCCCTGAAATACCCGTTTTTCACAGATGAATCGCTGTAATATTTCGATTCGGATTTTTTCTGGAGCCATTTTTCAACATTGTCTTTCCAGACCAACGGATCATATCCGAATTTGGCAGCAAGGTTCATTGCATCAAGGATATGCCCGGGACCGGCATTATATGCAGCCAGAATAAAACGCACACGTTCATGCACATCAGGGATTTTCGGATCAAAGATCGAATGGAGCCAGTTTATGTATTTCACACCGGCATATATATTGTTTCCGGGGGAGGAGGTAATGTCGATCCCGAAATTTTTACCGGTGCGTGGCATGATCTGCATCAGGCCGTATGCCCCTACCCTTGATCTGACATGAGGATTAAACCTCGATTCCTGGCAGATGAGGGATGCCAGAAGGCGCCAGTCCCAGCCAATGGTATCGCTGTAGGTCTTGATCAGATCATCATATGGTGAGATCCTGCCTGTGGTCAGGGTGAAATAATTGCTTTTTGCAATGGCACCCGAACGGGGATTCCTGAAATACTTGGCATACAATAATGCATAGGTATTGGTCTTTCTGAACGACACAATCCACTCATCAATTGCGGCAAGGAGCTGGTCCGAGTGAGTTTTCCTCACTCCCCATGAAACTTCATGGACAGGCCCCAGGGGAGTATTAACGTCGATCGCGGGATAATATGTTGAATTGACAAGTGCAATATCTTCATCGCATACTGCCAGTTCAATCGCTCCATTATCAACCAGCTGTATGAGTTCCTCCGATTCGAAGGGGAATTCTTTCACTGAAAATGCCCGGCCGGTTTCCTTTGTAAGCGATCTGAGATACCATGCATGGGAGGAATGTTCCTGCACATAGATGGTCCTGCCCTTAAGTCCGGAAGGTTCCCTGATAAGGCTGTTTTCAACCTCACCGGCAGAAATTTCATTCCATCCGTCAGGTTTTCTCTGTACCAGGACATGCCTGGTCTGGCTGATTGGTTCAGTAAATCTGATTTCCTTTTCCCTCGGCGGAGTAACAGCCAGGTTCATTGCAAGGATGTCGGCCCTGCCGGTATGCAGCATATCAATCGCCTTGTCAATACGATTCTCAGTAACAATCTCGATGCCGACTCCGAGATGCTTCGACAAAGCCTGGAGCATCTCGTACTGGAATCCCATCGGTTCTCCCCGGTACAAAAAATAATTGGTCGAATTGAAATCGGTCAGGGCAATAAGCTTTCCCCTTGCCCTGATTGAATCAAGGTCAATGGATACCGTATCTCTCCTGTGCAGTTTACCGCTTCTGGTGGCACATGATGCTGCGGAAAGCATCAATGCAGCAATTATCAGGAAGGAAAGGTGCCTTGTCAGGGATCCTGTTGCTGTTAATTTCAAATGATGCCTGTTTTATTCATTGGTGCAAAGATACCACAATTTTTCAATCATAAAAAGTCCATGCAATTCCGTATCTGAACATCCTGACATTCTGGGGGTAAAACGGCACCATATAGTACTCGTATCCCATGAGGCCCGAATTGACATGGTCGACCATTATAAAGATCCTGGTCCTTTTAAGCTTGATATTCAGGAAAACATTGATGAAAGGATAGTTTCCGGTTTTAATCTTGTCCTGCCTATGGAAAATCCCCGTTGCAGGAATATAGGAGTAGGAATTGTAAAGGGTATGATACGTAACATCGGCTCCAAGCTGAGTATTCAGTGCCCCGTTGGTTCTGGGGAACCTGAAAAGATGTTCAAAATATCCTGCTGATTTTACGGTAACAAGAGGAAGGTCGAGGATCTCCGCATTGCTGCTTTTCTGTATCAGCACATCGGATGCAAGATGGAACTTCCATGCGCGAAGATCCTTTCTGATATGCAATGAGGCCACTGAAAGACCTCCCGTATGCTGTGAAGGAAGCGCCAGGGTGTCAAAATCCGTATAATTGTCAATGATTGCGTAATTGAACTTCATCTCCAGATTCCTGGCAGGAAATGAGACTCCGGCACCCAGGTTCATCCTGAAAATCCTGTTAAAGCTGTTCTGCCATTCAAAATTATTGCTCCCCCAATGGGTGAACCATATTGACGGTGTTCTATTGGTCATACTCCCCCTTAAGGTCAGCAGGGCTCTTCCCTTCCTTAGATCAAAGACCTTGTTTATCACCCCGTCGAGAATAAAATCACCTGCCCTGTAACCGCTGAAGAACAATTCACCTGAAGCCGACCAGTTGAATTTGTCGCCGATATTGTTGTATAGGCGTCCGACAAGGACAGTACCGGTCTTTCGCCATGAAGCAGTGTCAGCTGCCATTGTGTCGATATGGGTCGGAATTATCTGGCCATACCTGAACATTTCATTTCGAAGTCCGACACCCCCGCCAAGCCTGACCTTACGCGTGGTATCTGTAACAAAATCAAACCTGATGGTATTTTTTATGCTCCTTGCAGAAAGCGAATCGAAGGTTAAGGCATTGCTTATATAAATTGAATCGTAGAAACCCGTTCCGGGTGAATCGTCGGAGTATGTCCTGCGATTGTTGTCAATAAGGAGTATATGCGAGAATGTTCCGCTGAGCCTGAAAGACCTTTTTTTCAAACCAGTGGTATCAGTCACATCCGGACGGATCTTCCCCGGGGTGTATTTATTCACAAGCATCATATTCCAGTTCCTCAGGTAACTTTTGGCTGAATTCAACCTTCCAAGAGAGACAGACACATCGCGCGTTTCATATTCCTTCAGCTGGTCGGGATTGCTAATTCCTCCGTTCTCGCCTGCCCTCAGGTGATTCAGGCCCCATGCCATATACATTTTATATTTCTCTCCCCTGTAGGAAGTAAAGAATGTGAAATCCTTGTCGTTCGAACGCTGATAACTGTACTGGCCAAGGCTGTAAATTATCTTATAGTCAAGCCCGAAATTCAGAAATCTGTTTACATTCTGGGAGTGTCTGATCCTGAATGTCTGTTCAGCCTTTTCCCTTGCGCCTCCGTAGGTCCATACCAGCTCGGTGAAAGGTTTTTGCGTATTCATAAAAATGTAATTCTCAGGCTGATATACCAGAGGGTAATAATATCTGACAAGGTATTTGTCAGGATCTTCAATCCTGTCGAAAAAGCTGATCTGATAGAAAGGCAGACCGTAGTTGCCAAGCGTTGCATTTACAGGTGAATACCTGTCGGCATGGCGATAGCGGTGAAAAAGTGAAAAGACGGTATCGAACGGTATTGTGATCTCCCCTGAAAAATCTCCTGAAAGATTGTACTGGGTGATTGTCCTGGGTTTTATAGTATCCTGCGTCTGGGCATAAAGAGCTGCCGAGAACAGAAAAACCAACCCGGAAATGAGTGCCTTTGACATACCCGGCAAATATATGAATAATGAAGACGTTATTTACAGGTGGCTTGCCAGTATGAAGTTGAAGTTATGATTCGTTGATATTCATCACCTAATTAATTGATATATATCAATTAATTTTATCATTCTCCCTCCCGGGTCAATGTATTCACATCAAATAATAATGATCTGATTGAAACCAGTCAGCTGCAGGGGAGTTACAGCGAACAGGTTCGTACCAGGGTTCAGGTGGAGATGATCCGTGATATCCCGTCTTACCTGGCTGCCTGAGGGTCTGAACTTTGCAGGGAGTAACCGGGCCGTTCCCTAATCTACATTGTCGTTCAGGTAGGCATTGTTTTCCCTGAGCACAGGTCCTTCTTCATCGCCGGAGGACAGGGTGAATTTTGATATTTTGCTTTCTCCTGTCTTTTCTGCCGTCCTGAGCGACATGTTTCTCCTGATGTATGCTGGCACATCTTCGAAGGTTTCGATATTCTCCTTCATGATTTTATTGGAGAGACCTTCTTTTTTGAGGATATTCTGCATATGTTTCACCCGAAAGAGCGTTGTTTCGGGTTTTTCCCTTTCAGTTTCACTTTCTGCCGGTCGTGGAGGCCTGATTTCGGTTATCTGTTCAACTTTTTCCATGCTGAAATCAAGTTCACCCTGGACAGTGTCATCGATTGCCGAGACTATTTCCCGTGGTTTTTTGTCACGAATTGTAAAAAGCTCATCGCCCTTTTCGGGTATTATATGCGGAGGCACCGGGTTATTTAAGGCCAGCAGTTCAACTTTCTTCGGCTTTGCATGTTTGTAGGGGGTGAAAATGCTGGTCGCGGGGAATCCGGTTGCAATTACCGTAACGCTAATACTGTCGTTCAGGCTTTCATCCTGGGAAAGGCCCCGGATAATGAGTGCATCCTCCGAAGCAGTTTTGTACATATAATCGGTGATTTCCCCCAGTTCATCCATGGTAAGTTCATTTGCGCCCTTTCCGGAGGAGATGTTGATAAGAATGCTTTTGGCACCCGTAATGTCATTCGAATTCAGGAGTGGTGAGGCGAGGGCCTTTTCAATTGCTGCCAGGGCTCTCCCCTCCCCAGAGGCCGATCCCATTCCCATTATTGCCACTCCCGAGTTTTTCATAACGGTTTCAACATCTGCAAAGTCGACATTTATATAGCCGGCAACCGTGATGATTTCGGCGATTCCCTTGACAGCTGTTGTAAGCACGTCATCGGCTTTGGCAAATGCAGTGGAAACGCCCTGGTCGCCATAGATCTCCCTTAGCTTTTCGTTGTTTATCACAAGTAGTGAGTCGACATGGTCCTTGAGCTCGTTGATACCGTCGATTGCATACTTTATCCTGATCTTTCCTTCCGACCGGAAAGGAATTGTCACCACTGCAATTGTAAGGAGCCCCGAGTCCTTGCAGGCTTTTGCAATAACCGGGATGGCACCCGTACCGGTTCCGCCTCCCATGCCGGTAGTAACGAAAACCATTTTCGTGTTTCCCGACAGGGCTTCAAGCACATCAGCGATGTTCTCCATTGCAGCCTGCCGGCCCACTTCCGGTTTGCTTCCGGCCCCGCGGCCCTCGGTTATAGACTCACCTATCTGAACCTTTGTTGGCACAGGGCTTCTTTCGAGAGCCTGGTGATCGGTGTTACAGACTACGAAGTTAACATCCTTGATCCCCCTTTCAAACATGTGATTCACTGCGTTGTTTCCACCGCCTCCTATACCTATAACCTTTATTATTGACGACCTTTCCACAGGCAGGTCAAAATTCATTAAATCATCTGTCATGGTGCAATTTTTTAATGTTTTGATGAACAGTGAGAAAACTGGCAACTGCAAACAACATATCAGTTCCTGGTAATATTCTGATCCTCAACTTCAAACATCTTCATGAACATATCCCTGATCTTGTCGGTCAGTGAAGGTCTTGACTCCACATGAAGGGGCGGGGGTTCAGGCTGCGGTGTCTCTTCCCTCCCCGCGGCCGCATTATCGTTAACAGTCGTCTTCCTCGACCTTATGAAATCTTCCTTCCTGCCTGCAACGAATGATTTCTTGTAAGTTTCGAGATACTCGAATCCTCTCATTATCAGTCCAACGCTTGTTGCGTACACAGGCTGGTTGATCTCATCCCGTCCGGGGCCCGAAAGGTGTTCGTTGGGTATACCGATCCTGACATCCATTGCCGTCCGGAATTTCATCAGCTGCGGCAGATGCTTGAGCATTGCCCCGCCACCGGTTATTACAATTCCTGCTGCCAGCTTATCGGCATATCCGGAATTCTGGATCTCGAAGTTTATTATATCAATTATTTCCTCCATTCTCGACTGGATAATATAAGCCAGGCTTTTAAAGGATATTTCCTTTGGTTCTCGGCCCGCTATTCCGGGTATTGATACGACTTTATCCTCCGGCGCTATATCGCCCAGTGCTGAACCATATTGTATCTTGAGCTGTTCCGCGTGGCGAAGCAGGATGGCGCAGCCTTCCTTTATGTCGTTTGTCACGACGTTTCCACCGAAGGGTATCACGGCAGTGTGCCGGATAACATTGTCATAATAGACTGCAAGGTCAGTTGTGCCTCCGCCTATGTCGACAAGGACGACACCAGCCTCTTTTTCGTCATCGGTAAGGACAGCATCTGCCGAAGCAAGCGGTTCAAGGATCATATCCTTGAGATTCAGGTTAGAGCGCCTGATACATCTCTCTATGTTCTTGGCAGCGGCCACCTGACCGATGACAATGTGAAAATTGGCTTCAAGCCGCCTTCCGCAGACACCAATGGGGCTCTTTATACCGGTTTCATTATCAACGATGAACATCTGCGGGATAACATGAATTATCTCTTCCCCGATATCAACATGGATCTTGTACATATCTTCAATCAACCTGAAAACCTCTTCCTTTTTTATTTCATCCTCGAATGACTCGCGCATTATATAACCCCTTGTCTTCAGGCTTTTTATATGCTGCCCCGCTATACCAACAAACACTTCCGAGAATATGATCCCCGATCTGGTCTGAACATCGTCGACCGTCGACTGGATAGCGTTTACCGTTTCTTCAATGTTCTGAACAACACCCCGTTTCACTCCCTTTGAAGGCGCCTTGCTTATCCCGAGAATCTCAATCTTGCCATTCTCGTTCTTGGTACCGATAATCGCCACTATTTTCGTGGTCCCGATATCGATTGCTGCTACGTATTGTTCCTTTTTGTTCATAGTTGGATTATGTTTATTTATTGTTATCGCCGTTTGCACACTATCTGATCCCTGAAACTCAGGTTTATCACCGAATACTTGTTCCAGCCCACCTCCGGCAGAACCTTATTGTAAAACACCTTCAGGTTCCGGAGCTTTTCCTCAAAATTGTCAATGGTGCCGAGATGTATCGTATGGCTTCCCCCGCGTGGAACAAGAATGATCTCATCATTGCTGTCGACATAGATCTGATCGATCAGTGCCGACCAAAAACTGTTACTGTTTATATAACCGATGAGGTAATAGATGTCCCTGAGTATGGTTTTTTTAATACTGGTGTCGAGTACGCTCACCCCGTTGAGCATTGCCCGGCTTATATTTATATTGCCGCCTGCTATATGGAGCCTCGGGGTATAAAGATTCCTGCGTCTTACCACCACTCCCTCCGTGTCGAGGAAATAGTCACCGCCTTCATCCGGCATTATCCTCAGTATTGGGGTCCTCTGATCAGCAGCCAGATGGAGTGTCCCGTCAACCGACATGTAGGCTTCAGCCGTTTTCAGTTCACGGTATCTGGTATTCATGGTCTCCTCTATGTCGGCGAGCTTTATGTTTTTTGAAAGTTTACCGACAGGGTTTCCGTTCCATGCAAGAATGGTGTTCCGGATATCCTGTTGTGTAACAAAATGATAATCGGATGAATTGGTAATGGTAATCTCCAATGCACTGCAGGTCTTCCTGCCGAACGTACTGGCATAATAGGCAGGAATTCCGGCAAGGTAGATTGTCGGGATCATTAACAATATCCTGACCGGCCATTTCATTTTTCCATTGCCTTTTTGAGTTTTTCTTCAATCGGTAACACAAGCCTGTCGATGTCGCCTGCCCCGATTGTCAGCAGCACATCTGTTTTTCCCGGATCGATTATTGCCGGCAGTTCATCCATGGTGACAAGCCTTTTTTCCGCCAGTTTCATCATATTGAAAATCAATTCAGATGTGACGCCGGGAATAGGTTTCTCCCTGGCCGGATAAACGGGTAGCAGCATTACTGAGTCAAGTTCATCCAGGGTTGAGGCAAAGCCTGCGGCATGATCGCGGGTGCGTGAAAAAAGATGAGGCTGGAAAATACCCGTGATTTTTCTTCCCCTGAAATATTCCCTTACCGAGGTTACAAATGCCTTAATCTCTTCCGGGTGGTGGGCATAGTCATCAACGTAGGTCAGCCCGGGCATATTGACCCTTATGTCGAACCGTCTTCTGACTCCCTGAAAAAGCAGGGCAGCCCTACGAATCTCGTATTCCTCCACGCCGCAGTTGAGTGCAACAGCTGCAGCCGCAGTAAGGTTCTCTATATTGATGACCCCCGGAAACGGAAAGACTATTTCCCTGATAACCCCTCCGGGGACCTGCAAATCAAATATATAACCTCTACTGTCATGCCTGATGTTCATCGCATGGTAGTCAGCGTTTTCAGACGAACTGTAGGTAAAGCATTTAATCCCTTCCGGCACAATTATGCTCCTCCTGATCCGGGCATTTAGAACAAGGATTCCACCGCGGCGGATCCTTGCAGCGAATTCATTGTATGCCTCAATAAGTGCCACCTGACTGCCATAGATATCAAGATGGTCTGCATCGACCGAAGTGATCACTGCCATGAGCGGACTAAGCCTGTGAAACGACCTGTCGAACTCATCAGCCTCCATTACGGTGTATCTGCTTTCGCCTGTCAGAAGGTTGGTGCCGTAGTTTTTTGATATTCCGCCCAGGAATGCAGAGCAACCGACAGCGGATTGCTTCAGCAGATGGGCCAACATTGTTGATATCGTGGTTTTGCCATGGGTTCCGGCAACTGCCAGGGTATCGGTATGCTCCGAAATCTCTCCAAGTATCTCCGATCGCTTGTATATCCGGTACTTCCTGTCCCTGAAAAAGGAAATGATCCTGTTGTCGGCAGGAATTGCAGGAGTATAAACAACAATCACCCTGCCGGCTGATCCGGGATCCGTGAATAAAGATGACAATTCCACCGGATCATCCCTGAAGGTTATGTTACATCCCTGTTCAGCCAGTGACCTGGTCAGGGGAGTCTCCGTCCTGTCATAACCCTCAATAACATACCCTCCCCTGAGGAAATAGAGGGCCAGGGCGCTCATTCCGATCCCGCCGATGCCAACAAAACAGATCCCCTCAATATTTCTGAAATCAATCATTTCCCTGCTAGTTTAATTACCATTTCAGCAATCCTCCTATCGGCGTTCCTTTCGGCCATTGCTGAGATATTCCGTGCAAAGCTTTCCCTCCGCTCCCTGTCGGCGACAAGCTTCAGGGCTTCGGGAACAAGCAATTCACTGATTTCCTTATCGGGTATCACCAGTGCGGCATTCCGCCCGGCAAGGGCCATTGCGTTTTTTGTCTGGTGATCTTCCGCAACATTAGGCGACGGTATCAGTATTACCGGTTTCCCGACCAGACATAATTCTGAGATTGTTCCCGCCCCCGCCCTTGACACGATTATATCTGCCGCGGCAAAAGCCATATCCATCCTGTCGATGAACCCATGCACTGAAATCTTCCTGGTATCCGACCCTGACAGGCTCTCCGATATTTTCTCGTAGTAGAGCTTTCCCGTTTGCCAGAGCCACTGACACTCAGAAACTTTCATTAATCCGATGTTTTCAAGAAGGCAGCTGTTTATGCTTCCCGCGCCAAGCGACCCTCCAAGAATAAGCACCACTGGCAGGCCGGCTGAAAGGCCGAATAAGCTAAGGGCTTCAGGTTTCAACCTTTCAAGATTCTCAAAATCCTGGCGGACGGGATTGCCTGTCTTCACAATCCTGCCGGCAGGAAAATATTTTTCCATACCGTCGTATGCGACGCATATCACTGATGCTTTCCTTGCCAGCAGCCTGTTTGTTATACCTGCATAACTGTTCTGTTCCTGGATGAGCATCGGGATCTTCATTTTACCTGCCTGGCGGAGAAGGGGACCGCTCGCATAACCCCCAACGCCAACCACAACATCGGGTTTGAATTCCTTCAGTATTTTCTTCGATTTCCTCAGGCTGCGCATAAGCCTGAGGAATACAGAGAAATTACCTGACAGGCTCTTCCTTTTTATTCCGGAAACAGGCAGGCCGATGATCCTGTAGCCTGCGGCGGGTACTTTTTCCATCTCCAGCTTTCCCTCCGCACCTACAAAAAGGATCTCGGCAGAGTGATCCTTTTCCCTGACCGCATTGGCAATGGAAATTGCGGGAAATATATGTCCTCCCGTACCCCCGCCGCTTATTATGATTTTCCTATGCCTTTGCGGGTCCATATATCCTGTCTCCTTCATCAGTTTTTTCTTCTTCGGGCAGTTCTTCCTGTCTTATCCTTGCATTCACCACCCTGCTCACACTGAGTATTGCCCCGATTGAGAAGCTTACAACCAGCACCGATGTTCTTCCCCAGCTGACCATGGGCAAGGTCTGGCCCGTTACCGGGAAAAGGCCAACAGCAACAAACATGTTCAGCATTGCCTGGACGGTGATCATCACCACCAGGCCCATCACAAGGTAGGCGGGAAAGGCTGTCTCACATTTCCTGACTATCAAAATCCCCCTGAAAAGGAGGATCATATATGCGAGGATCAGTGGGATTGCACCAAAAAGCAATCCATATTCTTCTATAATAATTGCAAAAATAAAGTCGGAATTTGATTGCGGAAGGATGTTGCGCTGGGTGCTCTTACCGGGAGCTTTTCCGAACAGTCCTCCGGTTGAAATTGCTATCTTGGCCTGATTCGACTGATAATCTGCCTCATCATTGGTATCTTCCGAGAAATATCTTTCGATCCTGGTTTTCCATACTTCCACCCTGTTCTTTTCCGACACCATGCTTAAAACCATGGCAAACAGAACAACGCCGGCCACAGCGATGCCTGCATAGGCCAAAAGGAACCTGAGCGGTACTCTCCCTATAAACAGGATGATCATGGATATTAAAAAAACCATCAGGGCAGTGGAAAGGTTTTCAGGCATTATAAGGCCGCAAACCACAGCAATGGGAAGCATCATGTACTTGGTGACAATCATGAAGTTGCCTAGTTCGTCGTTGAACTGCGACAAGGCTCGTGCAAGGTAAATTACCAGTGCAACCTTCGCCACATCCGAAGTCTGAAGTCTGAAACCGGTACCGGGAATTTCAATTGTCCTGACCGCCTCATTTACCCTGGCTCCTATCAGGAAGGTGAGAACCAGCAGTGCAATGGAACCCAGGAGAATGATCCCCGACAGCCTGGAATAGATCCTGTATGGCAGGTAATGAACAATGACTATAATGATAAGACTCATAAAAAGCATCAGCGACTGGCTCCTGAGGAAATAGGTATTGTTTCCGCCAAATTTCAGGTAAGCCACACTGGCTGATGAGCTGTAAACCGCCAGCAATGAATAGAACATAAACACGGCAACCAGGGCCCAAATTACCCTGTCGCCCTTGAAGGCGTTCCTTAGCCTGACGGATTGCATTGCCATAGTATTTAAAGATTCCTTACAGCCGTTTTGAATTGCCTTCCCCTGTCTTCATAATTATTGAACAGATCGAAGCTTGCACATGCAGGAGAAAGCAATACGGTCTGTCCCTTCTTAGCCAGGTAATAGGCCGATCTCACAGCTTCCTCCATTGAACCTGCCTCGACTATCGTCGGCACCTTGTCCGTGAAGGCCTCAATAATTTTCCTGTTGTCCCTGCCAAGGCACACTATGGCTTTCACCTTCTGTTTAACGACAGGGAAAAGTTCCGAATAATCATTCCCTTTATCTATTCCTCCCGCAATCCAGATAACATCCGTTTCCATGCATTCGAGCGCATACCATGTGGAGTTCACGTTGGTGCCTTTCGAATCGTTCACGAAGTTGATCCCGTAAACAGTGATTACCGGCTCCATGCGATGTTCCACTCCCTGGAAATCTGTCAGGCTTTCCCTGATCACTTCCTTTCGGATGGTCAGTACCTTGCCGGCAATGGCAGCTGCCATTGAATTGAAGATGTTGTGCCGGCCTTTCAATGCCAGATCATGAATGGTCATAAGGTTGGTTTTATGTGGGTAATCAATTACAAGTTCATCGTTCTCAATATATGCCGCCATACCTTCCTTCGAAACAGCCGAGAAAGGCAGCAGCACACCGGGCACATTCCTTTTCTGAAGCTCTGTCTTTATTACGGGGTCATCAGCCCAGAAAATGAAAAACTCCGACGGGGTCAGGTTTTGCACAACCCTGAATTTTGAGTCAACATAGTTTTTCATATCATATCCGTACCGGTCGAGATGATCGGGGGTAATGTTCATCAGGATGGCAATATCCGCCCTGAATGAAAACATGCCGTCGAGCTGGAAGCTGCTCAGTTCTATTACATAATAATCATAATCACCTTCGGCAACCGCCATTGCAAAGCTGTTGCCCACATTACCGGTCATTGCGGCATTCTTTCCGGCTTTTTTAAGAATATGGTAAATCAGACTGGTCACAGTTGTTTTGCCGTTGCTGCCCGTCACGCATATCTTCTTTCCCCCGGCAAACCTGCCTGCAAATTCAATCTCTGAAATAACAGGTATGCCCTTGCCGCGGATAAGTTTCACTATAGGTGCATCTTCAGGGATTCCGGGACTTTTAATCACCTCATCAGCGGTAAGAATCTCATCCTCCGAATGACCGCCTTCCTCCCATCTGATATTGTACTTGTTCAGCAGTTCCCTGTAATTTTGCTTTACCCGGCCCATGTCCGAGACAAAAACATCATATCCCTTTTTCAGGGCCAGTACCGCTGAGCCCGTTCCGCTTTCACCTGCTCCCAGAATTACTATCCTTGCCATGACTTATCTTATCTTAAGCGTCACTATACTGATTACGGCCAGCATTATCGCGACAATCCAGAACCTGGTAACGATTTTGGGTTCCGTATAGCCTTTTTTCTGGTAATGGTGATGAAGGGGTGCCATCAGGAAGACTCTCCGCCCTTCTCCGTATTTCCTCCTGGTTCTTCTGAAATGCGATACCTGGATCACCACCGAGAGATTCTCGGCGAGAAAAATGCCACAAAGCACGGGTATCAGGAGTTCTTTCCTGATAACAATTGCAAAAACCGCGATAATTCCACCCAGGGCCAGGCTTCCCGTATCGCCCATGAAAACCTGTGCCGGGTATGAGTTGTACCACAAAAAACCGATTGTTGCTCCGATCAGGGACGCTGCAAAGATCACGAGCTCTTCGGAATGTGGTATATACATTATATTCAGATAGTTTGCGTAAATAACATTACTGGAAACGTAGGCCAGGATACCCAGTGCGGTACCTATAATCGCCGAAACACCCGTCGCAAGCCCATCGAGTCCGTCAGTAAGATTGGCCCCGTTTGATACCGCGGTAACGATGAAAATCACAATTGCCACGAAAACAAGCCATGTCCAGAAACGGCGGTGTTCTGCGGGAATGAAAGATACCAGCCATGCATAGTTGAATTCGTTGTTCTTGACAAAAGGAATCGTTGTTTTGGTGGATTTACGCTCCATTGAAAACTGTCCTGCCCCGGTGAACGGGGATGATGCGTCAAGCAATTCAATCCTTTCCCTCTCCGAAAGTTCGTTCAGGGAGACTTTTTCGAGAATAACCACATCATCGCTGAAGAAGAGCGTAACCCCGACAACCATGCCAAGAACAATCTGTCCGGCAATCTTAGACCGTGCTGCAAGTCCTTTCTTGTTCTTCCTGAAAATTTTGATATAATCGTCCATGAATCCGATGAACCCCAGCCAAATGGTTGTGACCATCATCAGTATCACGTAAATATTATCGAGCCTGGCAAAGAGCAGGGTCGGAACAATTATGGAAGCAAGGATTATCACGCCTCCCATTGACGGGGTTCCCTTTTTCTGATACTGGCCTTCCAGGCCAAGTTCCCTGACCACCTCCCCCACCTGCTTTATCTGCAGGAAACGGATGATCCTCCTGCCAATGAGCAGGGAGATGATCAGCGATGAAATAACCGCCATTGCCGACCTGAAGGAGATGTATGCAAACATTCCTGCGCCGGGCACATTAAATTCATGCAGGTATCTGAATAAGTAGTAGAGCATTTCCCTAATTCCAGGTTTTCAACAATAATGCAGCCTCAAGTTCTTCCCTGTCGTCAAAATGATGCCTGACACCCATAATCTCCTGATAGGTTTCATGACCTTTTCCTGCCACAAGAATTATGTCCCCCTTCTGTGCAAGCATCACTGCGGTTCTGATGGCTTCCCTCCTGTCGGCGATCCTGAGTACCCCGGGCCGCTGCTCAGGAGTTATTCCAGCTTCCATATCATCAAGTATCCGTTCCGGATCCTCTGTCCTCGGATTGTCGGAAGTGAGAATGACTTTAGAACTTCCTCCTGCCGAAATGGATGCCATTCCGGGTCTTTTTGACCTGTCTCTGTCACCGCCCGCCCCGACAACTGTCAGCAGCCGGCTCCCTTTCCCCCTTATCCTGTTAATCGTTTCAATAACATTGAACAGGGCGTCGGGTGTATGGGCATAATCGACCAGTCCGGTAATCCCGCTGCCGGACCTGACGGATTCAAGGCGGCCGGGTACCGGCCCGAGATCACTCAGGATGGTGAGTATCTCTGTCTTCTCTGCTCCCAGCAATTCAGAGCAGGCATAAACAGCAAGAAGATTCGATGCATTGAAATCTCCGATAAATCGTGTCCAGACCTCTTCACCCTGGATCCTGAGCTCCATGCCCGAAAAATCCTGTTCAATTATACCGGCCCTGAAGTCGGCCATTCCCCTTACTGAGTATGTATATTTTCGGGCTCTGCAATTCTGCAGCATCACCCTTCCATTTTTATCATCTGTATTTACAAGGGCAAATGCATTATCCGCCAGTGAATCGAAGAAGCTTTTCTTGGCTTTGAGGTAATTACTGAACGTGCCGTGGTAATCAAGGTGATCGTGTGTCAGGTTGGTAAAAATCCCGCCTGAAAAGCTGAGTCCGGCAATGCGCTTCTGATCGGCTGCATGCGAGCTTACCTCCATAAAGGCATATCCGCAGCCTTCTTCCGCCATCATGGCCAGGGTCCGGTTCAGCTGAACCGGATCAGGCGTGGTATGCGTTGCCGGAAGTTCCTTTTCGCCTATATAGTTGCAAACTGTTGAGAAAAGACCGCATTTGTATCCGAGTCTGGAGAACATCCGGTAGAGAAGTGTTGCTATTGTTGTTTTCCCGTTTGTTCCGGTGACTCCGACAAGGTGCAGATGAGCCGATGGATTCCCGTAAAAGTTTGAGCAGATCATTCCAAGGGCCTCTGCAGAATCTGCGACAGTTATCCAGATGACAGAAGGACCGGCACCGGAAGGGAGCTTTTCGCAGACTATGGCGACAGCCCCTGATTCCACAGCCGGTTTAATATATTCATGCCCGTCGGTTTTCGTTCCTTTAACCGCCACAAAAAGGTATCCCGGGCCCGCTTTCCGGGAATCAAATGCCACGCCTTCAATCTTCCGGTTCACATCTCCCGAAACAGAGATAACCTGCACCCCTTTCACCAATTCACTCAGTGTAGCCATTCTTCCTTACATATTCATATCAAGAAATACAACACTCCCTTCACTTGCCCTCGCGCCATGTTCGGGAGACTGCCTGACAACCTTTCCCATGCCGTTGTATCGGACTCTCAGTCCCGCATTTTCAAGCAGAAAAATCGCATCACGCAGGCTCATCCCCCTTACATCGGGAACAAGTCCATTTTTAATTTCCAATCCTACAAGTCTGATTGTATCACCGCTTTCACGGGTTGCCACCCAGTCATCGCGCGTGGCTTTATTTAACCTGACCCCTAAGCTTCCGAGAACCTTGTTTATATCGCTCCTGTAACCATTTCCGACTTCCGGAACAGACGCTGTCAGCTCCTTTTTTGTACTTTCCCGGCTGTAATCCCTGAAAAATGTCGTGGCATAAACCTTATCGGCAATTTCCCTGAACACTGTCCCCGCAACTATATTGCCGTAATAAACTCCGTTTGACGGTGCATTTACAACCACAATACAGGAATACAGCGGATTATCAGCCGGAAAATAGCCAACAAACGAAGCCTGATAGCTGATCTTCGAGCCCTGCCGATATCCTCTTTTGTCAAGCGCTATCTGAGCTGTTCCTGTTTTTCCGGCGATCGGGTAATCGGCGTTTTTAAGGTTGGAAGCTGTACCATTCCTTACAACCCCTTCCATCATACTCCTGGCTTTTCTGATTGTCGGACCCGATGCAATTGAACTGACCAGCACTTTAGTGCCAAAGCTTTTCACCACCGATCCGTTATGGAGCACGGCGGTTACAAATCTCGGTCGGACCATCTTCCCGTTATTGGCAACTGCATTGTAAAATGTCAGTATTTGCAGCGGGGTCATCTGCACTTCATAGCCGTGCGATATCATGGGCAGCGACAAGCCCGACCATAATTTGTCGCCCGGGGTTCTTATAAGCGGAGCACCTTCGCCCTTTATCTGCAGGTCTAGTTTCTGGCTGAGTCTCATTGCACAAAGCCTGTTGACAAAATCTTCAGGATTGTTCCTGTAATGCTCGGTAATGATCTTTGATGTACCCACGTTGGAGGATTTTTCGAACACCTCCTTCACCGAGATCCTGCCATAGCCGCCATCCTTCGTGTCCCTGATAACCTTATTGTAAAATCTGACTGTTCCGTTACCTGTGTCGACAATATCGCCCGTATCCACAACCCCGTCCTCAATGGCCGCCATTAGCACGGGCAGCTTAAAGGTTGATCCGGGTTCGGTGCTTTCGGCAATGGCATAATTATATGTTTCACGATAATTCCCGTTTTCATCCTGCTCAAGGTTTGCGATTGCCCTGATATCGCCTGTCTCAACTTCCATCAGGACTGCACATCCATGATGGGCATTGTGTTTCCTGAGCTGGTTTTCCAGGGCGCTTGCAGCCACATCCTGCAGATCGATGTCGATGGTTGTCAGGATGTCATTTCCATCCTCTGAATCAATGCTTTCCGGATCGTTGACCGTTATCCAGTCGCCACCGGTCAGGCGTTGCTTCACCACGATCCCGTTTTTTCCCGCCAGCTCCCTGTTGAATGATCCCTCCAGACCCACCTGTGTGCCCTCTTCAGCCAGGCTCAGGTATCCGATGGTCCTCGCTGCCAGCTGACTTTGAGGCAGGATCCGGCGGTTCTCGGCCTGTACAACAAATCCGCCCCTGTACCGTCCCTCCCTGAATATAGGCAGCGCCTTAACCTTTTTCAGGGTCGCATAATCGACCTTCTTTTTGATCAGGAAAAACCTGTCTCCCCTTTTTCTTGCCCGGGTTATGACTTCCTTCCATCCGGCAGCGGACCTTACTCCGAGCAGACGGGCAAGGCCCTCGGACAGGCCGTCGATTCCTTCCGACCAGATACGTGCCGACATGCCGGTACTCCTTGTATCCATATAGATGGAGTAGTATGGAACACTGCTGGCAAGAAGCCGCCCGTCGCAGGCCAGGATATCACCCCTGTTGGCCGGCTCTTCATCCGTCTTGAAAACATATTTTTCGCTCATCGCGGTCCATTTACCCCTCTGAACAAACTGGAGGAACAGGATACGGCCAAGCAATACTGCAGCCATGATCACTATCACGAAATAGACTATCCCGCTTCTGAATACTATTTCATCCCTGACAGCCATATCCCTGCTATTTATTGATAACTATCCTGTATGCCGGGGATTTTAATTCCTCGAGACCAAGCCCTTTTTCCCTGACCATTCTGAAAACCTCCGATTGCCTGCTCACCGACATAAGGCTTGCAGATATCGACAGTGCCTCGGCCCTCAGATCACTGACCTCCCTGGAAAGCCTGCCGGTTTCACGGGTTATCCTTTCCGCATGGAACCTGTTGCCGATGTATATTGCCAGCAGTACGGCCAGCATGATGATGTACCAGATATTCCGGAGTATGATCACATCCGAAACTATTATACCGCTTAGCAGTTCCTTTATGAAGCTGCCTGATGCCTTTTTACCCGCATTGTTTCCTGTTTCTGTGGTCATGTCTCAGATCTTCTGCGCGATCCTGAGCCTTGCGCTCCTGGATCTTTTGTTGTCTTCAGTCTCTCTTTCACCGGGAACAATGCCTTTTTTGCTTATGGTAAGGAAGGGAGTGATTATATTTCCATAGAAATCTTTTTTCTCCTCACCTTCAAAATTTCCCGTTTTCATAAAATTTTTAACAATCCTGTCTTCGAGCGAATGATAGGTTATTACCACAAGCCGGCCGTCCTTTTTAAGCATCTCGAGCGACTGGTCGAGCAATTCCTTCAGGTAATCTATCTCGTGGTTAACCGCTATTCTGAGCGCCTGAAAAACCCTGGCATAGAATTTATTTTCCTGCCGCACCGGCGCCATGGTCCCCAATGCTGATATTATGTCGCTCACCTTCGTCAGCGGTTTTACAGCCCGTGCACGAACAAGTTCCCGCGCTATTTTCCTGGCATTTACAAGCTCCCCGTAATCGTACATCAGTTTTGCAATGGCATTCTCGTCAAGCGTTCTGAGCAGGGAGGCCGCTGTCACATTGCCCTTCTTGTTCATTCTCATGTCGAGCGTAACGTCCTGCCTGAAGGTGAATCCCCTTTCCGGCTCGTCAAACTGATGAAATGAAACCCCCAGATCTGCTATCAGGCCATCGATTGCTTCTATCCCTAAATGCCTGAGATTATTTTTAAGAAACCTGAAATTCTGGTTAAGAAAGATCAGGTTCTTATTGGCTGGCACGTTCCGCATCGCATCCTCATCCTGGTCAAATGCAATCAGCCTGCCGTTCCTGAGCCTTTTAAGAATTGCCATTGAATGGCCGCCCCCGCCGAAAGTGGCATCGACATAAATACCGTCGGGCCTGATGTTCAAACCCCTGATACTTTCATCCAGCAAAGCAGGTACGTGATAATACATTATTCCACAGGTTCATTTGAAGTTCCACCTAAAAGTTTCTCAGCCAGGTCTGCAAAGTCATCCGGGGGCATATCGATTGTATCATAAACAGATGCAGCCCATATTTCAATCCTGCCGTCCTGGCCTGCAAGAACCACATCCCTTTCTGCACCAATAAGGTCGAGAAACCTTTTGGGCACAAGCATCCTGTTGTTATTGTCGAGCGACAGCTCGGCGGTTCCCTTGAAAAAGTTCCTTAGGAACCTGTTGTGCTCCCGGTTATAGGGATTCATTTTTTTCCTGATCTTTTCGAGCTGCCTGTTCCAGTCATCAATCGAATAAAGCACGAGACAGTTTTCGAAAATATCCTTCCTGACCACGAAATGATCCTGTGCAGCTGCAGGCATCTGCTTCTTGAATGCCGCCGGAAGAATGATCCTTCCCTTGACATCCACCTTGCACGTGTAATCACCTATGAATGTGGCCATACACTTTTCCTGTTATAAACTGCTAAAGTAAGAAAAAATTATCCACTTTACTCCACTTTGCTCCACTTATTTTAATATTTTGTTGATAACTTTAGAAAGAAAGCCTCTGAATTACACTGTTATCGGCAGGGTGTAAAAACTGACAAAGACAGCCGGGTCAGTTAAAGATCAAAGCCTTATGCAATGATACCTTAGTGATTTTTTCTTAAATTTGGAGTCTGTATTTTAAACCGGCTGTTTTTCATATGGATGACCATTCAGTTAGGAACGAGAACCTTAAAATAGATGTCCGGGAGGTACTGCTTGCTAAAAATCCGGCTGTTGGAAAAAGGATCCCGGGGTTTATAATTAAATACCTGGAAAGGATCGTTCACCAGGATGAGATCAATGATTTCCTGGCCATGTACGGTCATCTTCATGATTCGCAGTTCATTGCAGCCGGATTAAGGCATTTCGGTATTACCTGCAATGTATACGGAAGGGGCAACATACCTTTGTCAGGGAGGCATATTTTCGTATCGAATCATCCGCTGGGCGGGCTTGACGGTCTGGTTTTTATCAATGAGCTTGCGGGATACTACAGTGATCTTAAATTCCCGGTCAACGATATTCTCATGAATATCCGGAACCTGTCAGGAATCTTTATCCCGGTAAACAAGCACGGTGCACAGGGCAGGGAAGCGGCCAGGATGATTGAGGAAGCTTACGCGTCCGACAGTCAGATCCTGTATTTTCCGGCGGGATTATGTTCAAGGAAGCGGAACGGGGTCATCAGGGACCTGGAATGGCATAAAAGCTTTATACAGAAGGCGGTGCAGCACAAAAGGAATGTTGTGCCGGCGTACTTTTCGGGCAGGAACTCCGATTTCTTCTATAATCTTTCCAATGTCAGGAATTTCCTTGGAATTAAGACCAATCTGGAAATGCTGTACCTGGCTGATGAGATGTTCAGGCAGAAGGATAAGGTGATAAATCTCGTATTCGGAAAAGCTATTCCCTGGACTCGTTTTGACAGAAGCAGGACATACCCTGAATGGGCCGGATGGGTGAAGGATAAGGTCTATGAACTGGAATTGTTTATCACTTCTAATGATAAAAAGTAAAAAAAAACATAATCCGGATTTGTATTTAAGAGAATATTCTGATATTTGGCGAGTTTAACAAACCACAATGGAACCAGTTGCAGATCAACTGCCAAGGGAACAAATAATTGCAGAGCTTACTAAGGATAAGCTCCTGAGGCGTACAAACAACGGCAATAACGAAGTATACATTTTCGACAACAATAATTCACCAACCCTGATGCATGAGGTGGGAAGGGTAAGGGAAATCACCTTCAGGCATGCCGGCGGGGGAACCGGGAAAAAACTTGACATTGACGAATTTGATCTTGACAGGAAGGATCCCCAGAAACAGCTGATTGTTTGGGATCCTGAAAGGCAGATGATCATCGGCGGCTATCGTTTTTACTTTCCCGAAAAGGGGTGCGTTGATTGTGACATCACCAAGCTTGCCTCCTCAGCATATTTCAGATTCTCAGACAAGTTCCTGAAGAAATACTATCCGCATCTTATGGAACTTGGACGATCATTTGTCCATCCTGACTACCAGTCGCGGACACTTGCCCACAAAAGCCTTTATGCCCTCGACAACCTGTGGGACGGACTGGGTGCATTGATCCTCGATAATCATCATCTTAAATTCCTTTTCGGAAAAGTGACGATGTATCCTCATTTCAACCAGAAAGCAAGAAACATGATACTTTATTTTCTGAAAAGGCATTTTGGTGATCCCGACAAGCTGGTTGTTCCCCTGGAACCTGCCGACATTGACATAAAGGAGGATGAAATGAAAAAGATCTTCAGGGGATGGAGATACAAGGACAACTACAAGATACTGTCTAGGGAAGTCAGGAATCTGAATGAAACCATTCCCCCGCTCATAAATGCCTACATGAATTTATCCCCAACCATGCGCACTTTCGGGACTTTCATCAACCACAAATTCGGCAATGTTGAAGAAACGGGCATAATGATCACCCTGCGGGATATTTATATAGAAAAAATCAACAGGCATCTGGCTTCGTACAAGAAGGATTTTCTTATAACCTGGTTCTCGCACAAGGATCAGTAGGCTTTTTCCATCCGTCTCTCCACATAATTTATGAATGACTGGTTTGCAACCTTATTACCGCCTGGGGTAGGATAATGTCCGGTAAAATACCAGTCGCCGGTATGTTCCGGGCATGCTTCATGAAGTCCTTCGACTGACTGGAACACAATTTCTATTTCAGACCTGATATCACTGGTTCTCAGCATAGAAGCTATCTTTGCGGAAATCACTGATGTGCGGAATGGTTTGTAAATTTCCCTGACCAGGTTCCTGATCTCGGCGACAGGTTTCCGGTTCTCTTCCATGGCTTCCCGGCAGATCCTGAAAATCAAATCTTCCATGCTGTTATCCCTGAGCAGTTCTATGGCGGCTCTGAATGCAACAAGGTCTTCGAGATTTGCCATATCTATCCCGTAACAATCGGGATATCTCAACTGTGGAGACGATGATACGATTACGATTTTACGCGGCTCCAGCCTGTCGAGGATACTGAGGATGCTCTGCTGCAGTGTGGTTCCCCTTACTATTGAATCGTCAATAACGACCAGGTTGTCAATTCCTCTTCGTATAACCCCATAGGTTACATCGTATACATGGCCAGCCAGATCTTTACGCGTTTTATCCTCGGCAATGAATGTACGCAGTTTCACATCCTTGACGGCAATCTTTTCAACCCTGGGCCGGCGGCTGATGATCCTGGCCAACTCCTCAGATGACAGGTTATTTGGTTCTGCCAGTATCGCGTCAATCTTCGACTGGTTGATATAATCCTCAACTCCCTTTACCAGTCCGTAGAAAGCGCTTTCTGCAGTATTGGGGATATATGAGAAAACCGTGTTCTCAACGTCAAAATCAACTTTCTCCAGGACCGGGATTGTCAGCAATTCACCGAGTTTTTTTCTTTCCCTGTAAATTGACTTATCCGTTCCCCGGGAAAAATAAATGCGTTCAAAAGAGCATTTCCTCGGTTCTGTCTCTTCGCGGATCCTTTCCACGGAAAATTCACCCGAGGCTTTGATTATCAGTGCGCTTGCCGGGGGTAATTCCCTGATCCTGTCAGTCCTGACATTGAAGATAGTCTGAATCACCGGACGTTCGGAAGCCACCACGGCAACTTCATCATCGGTAAACCAGAATGCCGGCCTGATGCCTGCCGGATCCCTTATTGCAAATGCATCGCCGTGCCCTACTATTCCGGCCATGACATAGCCTCCGTCCCAGTTCCTGCTGGCTTTTCCCAGAACAGTTGCCAGATCGATGTGTTTCTCAATGAGTGGTGTGATTTCTCTTTTTGAATATCCCTGTTCCTTGAATATCCTGAAGATCCTTTCATTTTCCTCGTCGAGCCTGTGCCCCACATTTTCAAGAATGGTAACAGTATCGGAAAAATCGACCGGATTCTGGCCTAGATCAACAAGGAACTGGAATATCTCGCTTACATTGGTAAGATTGAAATTACCCGCCATGACCAGGTTCCTTGACTTCCAGTTGTTTTCACGGCTGACGGGGTGCACATGGTCAATATTGTAATTGCCATAGGTACCATATCTCAGGTGTCCAAGGTAAATATCACAGGCAAAAGGAACAGTGCTTTTTATAAATTCCGGGTCAGTAAAATTCCCCCCGTTTGTTATTTTAATCTTGTCAATATCCTCATAAATAAGGCGGAAAATCTCCTTAATCGGGTTCGTCTTTCCTGATCTTTGCCTGAAAATGTACCGGTTTCCCGGACCGACGTTCATTTTGATACCTGCTATTCCTGCTCCGTCCTGTCCCCTGTTGTGCTGTTTCTCCATCATCAGGTACATTTTCTGCAAGCCCCAGTCCCAGGCACCGTATTTCTTCATATAATACTCCTGCGGCTTACGCAGTCTGAGCATTGCGATGCCGCATTCATGCCTGATTTCTTCACTCATGCTTATTGCTTGTTCAGATCCGGGAAATTAATTATATCTGGCACAAGGTATGCATCGGGAAATACCTTTCGCACCATCAGCAGATATTTTGTGGCTTCGGTTTTTGTCCTGAAATCACCAACCCTGATCATATACCAGCCGGGTTCCGCAAAAGAGGCATAGGAAACCAGTTCCCGGGGAAACTTGCTGATAAAATCTGCCTGGATCTTGCCTGATTCTTCCCTTGCATTCCGGTTGGAACTGTTGTAGATCTGTATCCTGAATCCTTCCATCCCTTTCAATTTAGCATTGTAAAGGGTGTGTCTGTTGAGAAGGGTGTCAATGCCGGGATTCTGTATTATTGTCAGTCTTCCAGGGCCTGCATGCGTGTCCCTGTCAAAGATATATTCTCCGGATACTGCTTCCTGGGGAAGGCAAATACCTGCCGGAAATAACAGCAGTAAAAGCTTAAAAAGGATTTTTCCCGTCATTTTATGTTAATGGGTTGGGCTATGAATTTCCGAGTTCTTCGGCAAGTTCATCTGTTATTTCCAGGTTATGGTAAACGTTCTGGATATCGTCATCGTCCTCCAGTCCCTCAATGAAGCGCATTACCTTTTTTGCCGATTCAAGATCCAGCTTCCTGGTGTTATTTGGGATTCTTTTCAGCCCGGCTTCTTCGGGCTCGATTCCCAGTTCACCAAGTTTCCTGTTAACACTTCCGAAATCTTCCATTGCACAGGTGACGGTAAGGGTGTCTTCGTCAGACTCAAAATCCTGGGCTCCTGCATCAATGAGTTCAAGCTCCACCTCTTCACGGTTAAAGCCCTCGTTCCTGATCAGAAATACCCCCTTACGGTCAAAAAGTGAGCTGAGGGAGCCGTTGGTGCCAAGTTTTCCTCCATGCTTGTTGAAAGCAGATCTTACGGAGGCAACGGTCCTGTTGTTATTGTCTGTGAGGCACTCTGCAAAAACAGCGATTCCGCCTGGTCCGTAGCCTTCGAAAGAGATCTCCATGTAATTGTCAGCATCAGAGCCCACGGCCTTTTTTATGGCTCTTTCGATATTATCCTTAGGCATGTTGGCGCCCTTGGCATTCTGAATGGCCAGTCTCAGTCTCGCATTTGTTTCGGGATCACCTCCCCCTTCTCTGGCTGCAATGATTATCTCCTTGATTATCTTGGTGAAGATCTTTCCTCTTTTGGCATCATTCGCACCTTTCTTTCGTTTGATCGTTGACCATTTACTGTGACCTGACATACTCTCCTGGTTTGCATTTCTTATGCAAAATTAAATATTTCTTTAATACTTCGCTCATTGTATGTACTTTTGCGAAGTTATTTTGAAAGCAATTGATGGTATGGGAAGACTCATCCCCGACTGGTGAGGCAGTTCCCTGTCTCCATCCAAATAAGTCTGGAAATGTCAAAGGCACTTTATATCGAAACGTACGGATGTCAGATGAATGTTTCCGACAGTGAGGTTGTTGCTTCGATTCTGTCAGGGCATGGTTATGCAACCACCGGTAACATCGATGAAGCTGACCTGGTACTGATAAATACCTGTTCGATCAGGGAAAATGCGGAGGCAAGGATCTGGGCCCGTCTAAGGGATCTCAGACGCCTGAAAAGAAAAAATCCGGGTGTACTTATAGGACTGATAGGATGCATGGCAGAAAGGCTGAAAGAGCAGGTTATTGAAAAGGAACGGCTTGTGGACATGGTCATTGGGCCGGATGCCTATCGTTCCCTGCCTTCACTTGTTGCCGGTGCGGAAGCTGGCCATAAGGCAATCAATGTACTTTTGTCGCGCGAGGAAACATATGCTGACATATCGCCGGTAAGAATGGATAAAAACGGAGTTACGGCATATGTTTCAATTATGAGAGGCTGCAACAACATGTGTGCCTATTGCGTGGTGCCATATGTCAGGGGAGCCGAAAGAAGCCGTGATCCCGGATCAATCCTGAATGAGATCAGGGAGTTGTTCGACAATGGCTGCAGGGAGGTGACTCTTCTGGGCCAGAATGTAAATTCCTATTCATTCGTCAATAACGGGGAAAAAACAAACTTTCCCGGACTTCTTGAAAAGGCTGCCCTGACGGATCCCCTGATGAGGATAAGATTCTCGACGTCCCATCCCAGGGATATATCGGATGAGCTTCTTTACACGATCTCAAGGTATGACAATATCTGCAGGCACATCCACCTTCCCGTACAAAGCGGCAGCAGCAGGATCCTTGCCCTGATGAACAGGGATTATACCAGGGAATGGTACATGGACAGGATCGCTGCAATAAAAAGAATAATTCCCGACTGTTCTGTTTCAACAGATCTGATAACCGGGTTTTGCACCGAAACCGAAGAAGATCACCAGGCTACTCTATCACTCATGGAATGGATTGAATATGATTTCGCCTACATGTTCAAATACAGTGAACGTCCCGGGACTCGGGCTGCAAGGAAATATCCGGATGATGTGCCGGATGAGATCAAGGCAAGGCGTCTGAATGAAATAATATCTCTTCAGAACAGGCTTTCAGCGCGATCGAAGCGGAGGGATACGGGAAAGACCTTTACGGTGCTGGCAGAAGGCAGGTCAAAGAGGTCACCCGATTTTCTTTCGGGCCGTACTTCCCAGAATAAGGTTGTTGTTTTTCCCGGGGCCGGGATCAGCCCGGGAGACTATGTTAATGTAACGATTGAAAGAAGCACCTCGGCAACGCTTATAGGCAAGGCCGTGAAATAGTACGGTGAGTTCTCATTTTTCCTTCCGGACGATCAGCTTAAGTTCATCCAGCTGTTTTCCTGATATTTCCGAAGGTGAATCGAGCATAATATCCCGGCCGGAGTTGTTTTTTGGAAAGGCAATAAAATCGCGTATGGATTCCTGGCCGCCCAGCAATGCCACCCACCTGTCCAGTCCGAATGCTATACCTCCATGCGGGGGCGCGCCGTACCTGAATGCGTTCATCAGGAATCCGAACTGTTCTTCCGCCTCGGTTTCCGTGAATCCTAGTGTTTTAAACATAAGTTTCTGGATCGCAGCGTCATGAATCCTCACTGAGCCTCCACCGATCTCCACCCCGTTGATTACCAGGTCATATGAATTTGCCCTCACTTTGCCCGGGTCTGTTTCCATAAGATGGATATCGGAGGGATGGGGAGAGGTAAAGGGATGGTGCATGGCATAAAAGCGGTTTGTCTCATCGTCCCATTCCAGAAGCGGGAAATCAATGACCCACAGTGGTGCGAATTTATCTTTCGGTCTCAGGTTCAGCCTGTCGCCCATCTCAAGCCGTAATTCCGACAGGGCAGCTAGTGTCTGTTCCGCAGACCCTGAAAGGATAAGTACAAGATCACCCGGCCGTGCACCGACAGCCTGAGCCCATTTCTCGAGATCCTGGGATGTGTAGAATTTATCGGCTGATGATTTCAGTGAGCCATCGCTGCCGTACTTGAGATAAACAAGTCCTTTTGCACCAATCCCCGGCTGCCTTACAAAATCAGTAAGCTCATCGAGCAGCTTCCTTGAGTAATCTGCACAACCTGGTACACATATGCCACCGGTGTACATTGAGTTATCAAAAACTGAAAATCCCTTTCCCCTGACAAGATGCGTCAGTTCCCTGATCTTCATCTCAAAACGCATGTCAGGCTTGTCGCTGCCGTAATTTTCAATGGCTTCCCGGTATGTCAGCCTTGGAAAGGATCCGTTGAATTCTATTTGCTTTACCTGTCGGAAAAGATGCTTTGCAAGGCCCTCGAATGTATCGAGAATCTCATCTCTCCCAACAAACGACATTTCGCAGTCGATCTGTGTGAACTCGGGCTGCCTGTCGGCCCGCAGGTCTTCATCCCTGAAACATTTTACTATCTGGTAATATTTATCAAATCCGGCCACCATAAGAAGTTGCTTCAGGGTCTGGGGCGACTGGGGCAGGGCGTAAAATGTGCCGGGCTGCATCCTCGAAGGAACAACAAAATCGCGGGCACCCTCGGGAGTTGATTTTATGAGAACAGGTGTTTCGATATCAATAAAGCCTGCTGAATCCATGTAATTCCTGACCTCCCTGGCAACCTTATGGCGTAACAGTATGTTGTTCTTAACGGTGGGTCTTCTCAGATCGAGATAACGATATTTCATTCTCAGCTCTTCTCCCCCGTCGGTTTCCTCTTCGATGGTAAAAGGCGGATGTTCGCTTTTGTTCAGGATAATGAGCTCACTGACCTCAATTTCAATATCGCCTGTACTCAGCCTGGGGTTTTTATTGCTTCTCTCCCTGACCTTACCTTTTGCCCTGACAACGAATTCCCTTCCCAGCTTCCTGGCCTTGTCACACAATTCCCTGTTTGTATCCATATTGAACACAAGCTGTGTTATTCCGTACCTGTCGCGGAGATCCACAAATGTCATTCCGCCAAGGTCCCGTGATCGCTGAACCCATCCGCACAGGGTTACCTCCTTTCCGGCATCACGGATATTCAGTTCCCCGCATGTGTTTGTCCTGTACATTACTAAATTTTTTGTTCAGCAAAATTATAAAAAAACCAGCTTGCAGAAAGATAATTTCAGGCTCTCTTATTTTTTAAACGGGTCAACACTGGGAGATACGGTAATTCTTTTTAATTTTGTTCATTTTCAGTCAGGCTATGACGGAAAGCAGGGATGAACAATTTATGAGGGCGGCAATTTCCGAAGCCCGGAAGGCCTATGAAAAACAGGAAGTCCCGATTGGTGCTGTAATTGTCTGCAACGATATGATCATTGCCCGCGCCCATAATCTGACTGAAACATTAAGAGACCCGACGGCCCATGCTGAAATGCAGGCTATTACCGCTGCAGCAGAATGGCTGGGAGGGAAATACCTGACTGATTGTACGATTTATGTGACAGTTGAACCATGTGCAATGTGCGCCGGAGCCATAGGATGGAGCCAGGCGCGGCGCCTGGTATTTGGTGCTGCCGATAATAAGAAGGGATTCAGCCTGATCAGCAACAGATTGCTTCATCAGGCGACGGATGTCGAACACGGAGTGCTGGCAAATGAATGCGGTGAACTTATGAAGAAATTTTTCAAAACAAGAAGGTAAACAGAGTGCATTATCAATTCAGAATAAATGTCATGCAACGGAGACCCAACTTATCATCAGGAAGAAATGCACCCAGGCAAACAATGGTTTTGACCCTGGGCTGCAACGGATCGCAAATACAAATTAGTAATCCGGGATTAAACCGGTAAATCGCTGCAAATGACCCTGGATAACAGTAAAACTATTATCAGCCTGAGAATAAAATTATTCGCAGCTACTGTTATCTTTCTTGCATTCATTGTTCTGACCTATGTGGCAAAAAAGATAAATTATCCATTGCTGGGAATGACTGATACCGCATGGACAGTCATTCTGGCCTCATGCTATGCCTTCCTTATGTTCCTTCCAATGTACCTGAATTACCAGTATGTTTATTTTTCAGATGAAGGAGAAAACATTGTTTTCAGGTACTTCAATGCCGGGATAGTTGGAGGCAGAAAAAATTCGGTTGAGATTAACAAAAAAGCCTTTTCAGGCTACCAGATCGAAAAAAAACTCTTCGGCCTGCGCACAAGCATCATTCTGTACACCCAGCTGAAACAGGGTATTGCCAAGTATCCGCCGATCCATATCAGTGCCCTAAAAAGGGTTGAAAGGGAAAAAATCATGAAAATACTGAATGCATATGCCCCGAGGATCAAGGATGGAACAGAGGATGACACTTAATTACACTCAACTGTGAATAAGACGGAGCAAGACAGTTGGCTGACAAGGGAGAGGAAAAAATGAGGCAGGGAGTATTATGTAATTTTAAAAGCATGGGACAACCCGATCTTATAATGTAACCGGAGACCGTGCAATTGTAAAAGTTCAAGGAATAGACAGAATACAAAAAACATAAATTTTAACTCAAAAGAAAAGTATTATGAATGTGGATAGGATATTGAACAATCTGGAAAAGAAGCATCCGGGAGAGACTGAATATTTACAGGCGGTAAGGGAGGTTCTTGCGTCGATCGAAGAGGTATACAATGAAAATCCCCAGTTTGAGTCTGCCAGGATTATTGAGCGTCTTGTTGAACCGGATCGTATTATCATTTTCAAGGTACCGTGGATTGATGATGAAGGAGATATCAGGGTCAACCTTGGTTACAGGATTCAGTTCAATTGTGCTATCGGGCCATATAAAGGAGGCTTGCGTTTCCATTCGAGTGTTAATGAATCAATCCTGAAGTTTCTTGGATTTGAACAGGTATTCAAGAACGCCCTTACAACTCTTCCCATGGGTGGTGCAAAGGGCGGAGCCGATTTTGAGCCGAAAGGCAAGTCGAACAATGAGGTTATGCGTTTCTGCCAGTCGTTCATGCTGGAACTTTGGAAATACATTGGTCCTGAAACAGATGTTCCTGCCGGTGATATCGGTGTTGGAGGAAGGGAAATCGGGTACCTTTACGGCATGTACAAAAAGCTCAAAGGTGCCCATACCGGTGTTCTCACCGGCAAGGGCAGCAACTGGGGAGGCTCTTTCATCAGACCTGAAGCTACCGGTTACGGGGCATCCTATTTTGCACAGGAGATGCTTAAAAGCAGGAAAGAAACACTTGCCGGGAAGACGGTTTCTGTATCGGGATTCGGTAACGTTGCATGGGGAACGGTACTTAAAGCCACTGAGCTTGGAGCCAAAGTTGTCACTATATCAGGGCCCGATGGATACATCTACGATCCTGAAGGGATTTCCGGCAAGAAAATTGACTATATGCTCGAACTGAGAGCATCAAATCAGGATATCGTAAGGCCCTATTCATATGTTTTCGAAGGGGCTGAATTCCACGAGGGCAAGCGTCCGTGGGAAGTAAAGGTGGATATAGCATTTCCCTGTGCCACCCAAAACGAGCTCAACGCTGATAATGCAAGAATGCTTATCAGTAACGGGGTGAAGATGGTTGCCGAAGTATCAAACATGGGATGCACCCCGGATGCGGTTGAAGAGTTCCAGAAACATGGCATTCTGTTTGCTCCCGGAAAGGCTGTGAATGCTGGAGGCGTTGCAACATCGGGACTTGAGATGACACAAAACGCCATGAAAATGAAATGGAACATAGAGGAAGTGGATCGGCGTTTACGTGAGATCATGATAAACATTCATGAGCAATGCGTCAGGCATGGCAAGCGTCCCGACGGCTCGGTTGATTATGTAAAAGGCGCCAATATCGCGGGATTCCTGAAGGTAGCCTATTCAATGCTTGACATGGGTGTTATCTGATACATCTGGTGCTATTCCCATACCATGCAATCGGAAATTCCGCTGAAGCATAAGATTGCCCTGGGGCTGATCCCGGGAGTGGGAGATATTTACGCCAGGAGGCTGGTCTCCAGTCTGGGAAGCGTTGAAGCAGTTTTTGAAGAATCATACAGGAACCTTATAAAAATTCCCGGTATCGGCACCAGCCTCGCCCGGTCGATCAGTGACCGTTCATATATGGAGATTGCCGAAAAAGAAGCAGAATATGTCACGAGGAACAATATCAGGACATTCTTCTATCTTGATGCAGATTATCCCTTCAGGTTAAGGCAATGCGATGATTCACCCGTGGTATTTTTTTTCAAGGGCAACTGCAACCTTGATGAATCAAGGATTCTGGGCGTGGTCGGAACGAGAAGTGCCACCCCGAGAGGCAGGGATATATGCGGTAAAATAATCGGCGAACTGGCGGCTTCGCATCCTGAACTGATCATCGTCAGCGGGCTTGCCTATGGAATCGACATTACGGCGCACAAGGCAGCCCTTTCATACAATCTTGCAACCGTCGGGGTTCTGGGTCATGGTTTTCGAACAATCTACCCATCAGTGCACAAACCTACGGCTGAAGCCATGCAAAAAAAGGGCGGACTGATATCTGATTTCGTATCCGGGGAGCTCCCCGAGCGGAACAATTTTATCAAAAGAAACAGGATAATAGCGGGATTATCGGATGCAATACTTGTCATTGAATCAGGAATAAAGGGAGGAGCCCTAATTACGGCAGACATTGCAGCCTCATACAACAGAGATGTGCTTGCTGTCCCCGGCAGACCTGAAGATCAATGGTCGGCCGGCTGCAATGCCCTGATTAAGAACAATAAGGCTGCACTTGTAGAATCGGCCGACGATATTGATTATTTTCTCGGATGGCGGGCGGCGAAATCAAAATCTCCCGTTCAGCCTTCACTCTTTCCCGAACTCGATGAGAATGAAAAACTGATTTATGAACTGATTTCAGGAGAAGGCGAATCAGACATTGACCATATCTGCCGGACATTGGATATTCCTGTTTTCCGACTCTCCCCGATCCTGCTGCAGATGGAGTTCAGGGGTCTGATAAGATGCTGTCCCGGAAATATTTACCGGCTGGCTTGAGTTCTATCCTTCCGGGGGGAGAATGCCTCTCCCTAAATCCCTCCCCCTGGGGGGAGGGACTTTAAGAACACCATAATTATAGACCAACTCAAACAAACAAAGACTTATAACCTTGCAGGCAACTATCGTCCCCCGCTCTCATGGGAGCGGGGGATAAGAGGGGGTGAGGTATTCTGATACGGAGGATGAAATTGGGCGTGACAAGCAACCCAAAACAATAAATAATCATAAAGCCTTACAATACTTCGTTAAATATTAATATAATTGTTTGAATGTCAATAAGATAGTTAATAAATAATATTGAAATAATTTGGTAAAGTCCCTGACAATCAATAACTTAATAGATTAACCACAATCTATACAA
>WXFD01000007.1 GCA_009877105.1 Bacteroidales bacterium | reverse complement strand
CCGTCGGGCAGGGAACCGCACATGATTGACTTTGTCGAGCTCGCAAGCTCGGTTGAAAATTATATTCTTATCGTGTTTGTGATTGTGGTCAATCATGTGGGTTTCATCTTTATATTATTTATTTTTAAACGTCAGATACCTGCCTGCCCGCACGGACAGGGAACCTCACATGATTGAACCCGGTTATGTTCATTCATGCTTTCAGCTTTGGTCATTCAGCTGGGTTTAATCTTTAATCTGATTATACTAACTGTAATATCTGTAATAATTGCTATCCCGTTGAGCTGCGTTCTGTACCGACCTCAATGATAGTCGCGAATGAAATATTTCTTTCCCTCATATAGCACCGGCTTTATCAAATGCTGATTAATAAGTGCCCTGACAACATTTAAATCAGCATTGTCATTTTCAAGTAGCTTCAGCATTGCTTCTTCCCGCAGGGGATGAACTGCTGTTATATTTAGAATATCCTCATATACGTTCCCGGTGAAACCCGTATCCGCACCTTCATATCCCGTCAGCAATTCTGTGTTTATATTGAGATTGTCGAAAATATGCCATGCTTCATTTAGTTTTTCGGGCTCGGGTGGTTTAACGTATCTTTCAGCCGGCGGCCTGGTAGGAACTGACAGGTAAGCAGTCGACGGATCAACATACTTTACAATTTCAGCCAGCGCATAAAAATTCTCCGTAAAATCATTAATTCCCCTGACAATCATTGATTCGGTACACAAAATTCCTTTAAACCCGTTTCTGAACAATTTTATGCCTGTCAGAATTGTCTCAAAATCAAGACCCCTGGCAGGCCGGTTAATCATATACCATGTTATTATATCTCCTGCATCCATTTTTATCGAAACCCAGTTTGCCAGGTAAAGATCCTCCCTCACCGGCTCAATATGCAGCAATGAGGAATTTGTTAATACCGCGACAGGAATTCCGGTCTTTTTCAACAGGTTAATTGACCTTCCGAGATTCACATCCAGAGTGGGTTCACCATTTGACACAAACGTCAGAAAATCAGGATAATCATTATCCCGGAGGGTATCCAGATGCTTACAGACACTGTCATATATGTTTTCCGGCTCGTAAAAGCTCTCTCTTATGCAGGTCTTTTTCAGCGTATTCCCTGCCTGACAATAAATACAGCCATAGGAACAGGTTTTGGGATAAACGATGTTGTTTATTCCCAGGCTTTTTCCCAACCTTCGTGATGGTACCGGACCGAAGCTTATCATAAGATCCGTTTTATTGATACATTTACCTTCAGTTACGATAAAGCAATAAACCAGGTTTGTCCTGAAATTAGGTCAGGGATCATCCGTCCATTGAACGGAATATACCCTGAACCCTGGAACTGCCTGATCAATGATCGCAATAATTAGCACCGGCTGCAAGGGTACCGTTCAGGAGGTCAGCGGCCAGATCCTTAGGCTCCTTTATCGGCGCACCAACAAACACATTGATTTTATTCTGCTTGAACAGACTAATTGCCCTCTGACCCATTCCCCCGGCAATTACATCAGTTACCCCTTTTTCGTTGAGCCAGGCCGGAAGTAAACCGGGTTCATGAGGCGGAGGAGTTACCAACGACTCTCCCTTTATACTGCCATTCTCAGTCTCTATAATGGCAAACTGCTGACAATGACCAAAATGTGTACACAGAATTCCGCTCTCAAGCGGGATTGCGATACGTTTTTTCGTACCTGTCATAATTTCAATGTTTTACTGGTTTAACATATTTATTATCTCTTCTATTTTTCTGTCAGGATCCCTGATGATTATCATCTGGATCTTCAGGCTGTCGAGCAATGATTTGATCTTGATTCCAAACTCCCCCGACACTATTTTCTGAACGTTGCGTGATGCAACAAGCTGAACAGCAGCCGGACCGGCTCCATCCGATGCTTCCTTGCCCGGATTCGGAATAAATTCAATCCCGCCCGTTTCCTGGTCATATATCACGAAATATGAGCATCGCCCAAAACGCTGATCAAGTTTACTGTCAGTAGTGTTCCCTGTACTTGTTATCGCTACTTTCATATATTCGGTTTTTAAATTGTTATGCCATCAAGATTGCTGATATCTCCAGCAGATGAAATATCATTCCCCCTGCACATGGGGCAGTTGTTTGTCCAGGAATCTTTTTCCGGATTGTTGAAATAACAGCCACATCTCCTGCATGTGTACCATTCACTGTCGAAATATATCTTACCCCCTTCGATTATTATCTGTTTCCCCATAACAAAAGCCTCGGCAATTTTTTGCCGCGCACTCGAATAAATACGGGTAAGTGTGGGTCTTGATACAGCCATCCGTTCAGAAGCCTGCTTATGATTTAGCATTTCATGGTCACAAAGCCGGAGAGTCTCATATTCCTCGTACTGAAGAAATATTGCTTCCGCATTCTCATCAATCGTCTTATTGCGGTAAGGCTTAAAACCCGAGATTACCGGGGGATTACTGATCTTTCTGAGTCTGTGCGGCCGTGGCGACATTTAATATGAGCATTTGTTCACAACAAAGGTAATGAACATATGCTTATAATCAAAATTTTCCAGGGATAAATTTTTAATCGGGTTTTCCCGTTCAGATATGGAAACAAGTGCTGACTCGAGGCTTAAACCGGAGGTATTTAATTAATTAACTGCTGACTTTGCATGATAAAAGAAATTCATGGAGCGACTCTGAAAACACTGAATTTCCTGTATATTAGAGAAAATTTGATTTTTTAACCCTTAAAAAACCTTGCTCATGAAAAGTATTTTAAAGCAGATCAGCGAAAAGGAAAGACTCAGGGAGGAAGCAGAAGCCCAGGCCATTAATGCTGAAATTTCCAATCCGCGCACAACATCCAGCCGCAGGAATTTTCTTAAAAAGACGGCCTTCGGAGGTATTGCCCTGGGCGGATTGATGCATTTATCCATTGAAGACACCATTGCCCAGACTACCTCAAAAGTTCAGAGGGCTTCTTCGCCTTCCGATCTCAAGATTACTGACATGAGAACGGCTAAAACCGCTGTAATGGGAGGGACGGCCATTGTCAGAATTGATACCAACCAGGGCATTTACGGGCTTGGAGAAGTCAGGGATGCTGCTGACTCACGCTATGCACTTATGCTGAAAAGCAGGATATTAGGCGAGAATCCCTGTAATGTTGAAAAAGTATTCAAGATAATTAAGCAGTTTGGATACCACGGGCGTCAGGGTGGTGGAGTAAGTGCAGTGGAAATGGCCATGTGGGATCTTTGCGGAAAAGCCTACGGGGTTCCTGTCTGGCAATTGCTTGGAGGAAGATACCGTGACAGGATAAGACTGTATGCTGACACTCCCGAAGGTGATAATGCTGATAAGCAGCGGGAAAGGATCAGATACCGCATTTTCGACCAGGGATATTCGTGGCTCAAAATGGATCTGAGCGTAAGAAGTATCATGAAAATTCCCGGTACACTGGTAAACCAGTCATATTGGGCTGAGAACGACAGATTGATGAGGGAGAAGAATGATTTCTTCATGACATACGGACGAACCCTCCATCCTTTCACCCAGATACAGATCACTGACAAAGGCCTTGAAGAAATGGCTAAGATCGTGGCAGCAGCCCGTGATCTCATTGGATGGGAAACACCTATTTTCACTGATCACTTTGGTCACTTTGACTATAATAATGGCATCCGGCTGGGAAGAGTTCTGGAAAAATACAGGCTTGCCAGCATGGAGGATGTTATTGCGTGGTTCTATCCTGAACAATGGAAAAAACTGTCAGATGCCCTGGAAACACCGTTGATGACAGGAGAGGATATATACCTTCTCGATGGATTCAGGCAGCTGATAGACATGCGGGCAGTGGATATTATTCATCCTGACCTTGCATCCTCGGGGGGCATTCTTGAAACCAAAAAGATCGGGGATTATGCCGAGGAACATGGGATAGCAATGGCCATGCACCAGGCAGGCACCCCGGTGTCATTCATGGCAAACGTCCACTGTGCTGCGGCAACCCAAAACTTCCTGGCTCTCGAACACCACTCTGTTGATGTGGAATGGTGGGAAAGCCTGGTTAAAATGACGGGGAAAAGACCAATAATTGAAAAAGGATACGCGCCCGTTCCAATTGATTCCCCGGGGCTGGGCATAGAACTTAATGAAGATGTGGTCAAAAAACACCTGAGACAGGATGAGCCCGGATATTTCCTTCCTACTCCGGAGTGGGATCAGCGACGCTCAGCCGACCATCTGTGGAGTTAGTTTTTTCTTTGGCCGGATCTGAATTATTGCAACCGGTCAGACAGGAATCCCCCGGATACAGGTCCGGATCTGCAGCCGGCAACGCAGGTTCCGGGCCTGACGATTAAAAAGCAAAGCCCGCGATAACAGGCGGGCTTTGCTGAAACAAAGTATCGAGAAGTAAAAAAAAAGAACTTACCTGAGCCTGATCCGGCAGTTCCCAATATTCTGACCGTTTGAGAATATCTGGATCTTGTATTCACCAGGAACAAGCTTTTCCTTCGGGGCATAAGTCAGGGTAACCTTTCGTGATTCTTCGAATTCAGATGTCACAGGCGAAAGGCTTGCGGTAAGATGCCGGGCGTTGGGCGGGAATATCCACGAAAGTGATTTATCCTCCGGAGTGATCGTTGTCCCCGTTGGTGTAACGATCCTGAAACTGATGGCATCAGTAAGGCTTTGCGGGACCTCAAAATTCACACTCAGTTTTTTAACTCGCCTTGCAAATACCACCTGTCTGTCGTTTTTCCCCCGGGTCCCCATTACCTGGAAATTATCGCTGTCAAATGTGCTCATAGCCTTAAGCTTCTCGAGAAGATCATTTGTCTGGGCTTCCATTTCAGCCAGTTTTTTCTGGAGATTGCCGTTTTCAGACATCTGATTGTCGTAGCTTAATTTAAGATCGGCATATTCTTTTTCCAGGGCAGCTTTTTGTATCTGAAATTCCTCTTCGGCGGCTTTGCTTTTCTTTGCATTCTGAGACGAAAGGTACCTCATCCGCTTTTCAGTGTCAGCAAGCTTCGCCTCGGTGTCACTGAGCAGCCTTGCATTTTCATCGCTTCTGAGCTTCAGGTTGGAAATCTCCTCCCTGACCTTGTCAAGGTCATTCTGAATAGCCGATTTCTCGGTTAAAAGCCTCTCCGTAGTAAGCTTTTCAGCTTTCAGGCTGTTCCTGTTCCTGGAGTTAAATACCATGGTAAGAATCAGTCCAAGCAATAAAAGAACTATTACCACTGCTCCAACGTAGGTGATTGTTTTCTGATTTGAATTTTCCATTTTGAGTATTTTTTACCTCATGATCAGAGTTTCCCGCTATAAAACTATAAATCGGACTTCTTATAACTCATTAAAATTTGATTAGAAGTTAATTAGAAATTCCTTAAGCATTTATCCGGTGAGTCCTATAGTGTAAATTTGTGCCAAAGCCATTATCCGATGAATGACGTCAGCATTTTGATTGTTGAAGATGAGCAGAGGCTTGCCGACATACTGAAGAGGCAGCTGGAAGAGTCGGGATTCACTGCTGAAATTGCCTATGACGGTTATGTTGGGAAACAGCTGGCTGAAAAGAAAAATTATGATCTCATCATACTTGATATCAACCTGCCGCTCATCAATGGCTATGATTTATGCAGGGAGATTCGCCGGACCAACAACCGTACCCCAATAATCATGCTTACTGCTTTCGGGACATCCGAAAACAAACTGGCAGGTTTTGATGCCGGCGCAGATGACTATGTGGTGAAGCCATTTGATTTCAGGGAACTCCTGGCGCGTGTGAATGTTTTCCTCCGTCGGGCAGATTACGGCAGGGAACAATCTGAAAAAATCAGACTTGCCGACCTTGAAATGGACATGAAAACAAAAAGTGTAACACGGGCCGGCAGAAAAATTGACCTTACAGCAAAGGAATCCCTGCTCCTTGAAACCTTCCTCCGAAACAAGGATAAACTGCTCAGCCGGGAATTCATAATTGAAAGGGTGTGGGGTATCGACTTTGATCCGAACACCAACATCATAGATGTTTACGTAAATTACCTTAGAAAAAAGATTGACAGGGATTTTGAACCAAAATTAATTCATACGAAATTTGGCTTTGGATTCTATTGTAGCGACAGGGAAATATAAACCATGAACATAAAGGTCAGATTATCCATTCAATTCACTCTGATTGTTGCCGGGATCCTGCTTTTTTTTTCAATTCTTGTTTATTCCTTCTCTTACTCCAGCCAGCTTGCCAAATTCAGACAAAACCTTCTCAACAGTGCAGAAAACTACGCTACGCTGCTTATCGACTTTGCAGTGGTCGATTCTTCATTGCTGAACAGGATCCAGCAGTCAACCGTTACCTGGGAGCACGAAGAACTCGCAATAACCGATTCAGCCTTTAACCTGATTTACGGTAACAATATTGAATACCTTTCAACTGAAATAATGGCCGCAGAATCTTCAAATGATGATGTGAATTATTTCACAGCCGGAGGTATCGACGGACTTTGTTACACACATGTGTTCGACGGCAGGAAGTACTACGTCTATACCCTGGCCATGGATATGTCGCGTCATGAAAGCCTTAAGGAGTTAAGAAGAATCCTGCTGTGGAGCATCCTTTTCAGTATATGTCTTTCTGTATTGCTGTCATACTTGTTTGCAAAACGGGCCATCAGGCCAATCTCCAGTATCATAAAGAGTGTAAAGGAATTAAATTCGGTAAGGCTGAGTCATCGCCTTGATGAGGGTGATAAAAGAGATGAAATTGCACAGCTGGCCGTAACCTTTAACGAAATGCTGAATGACCTTGAAATTGCATTCAGAAACCAGGAAGATTTTGTCTCAAACGCATCACATGAACTGAGAACACCGCTTTCTGTAATGATAAGTGAGGGAGATTACATATTGAGCCATGAAAGGAAGAAAGAGGATTATCTGAATCATATAACAGCCATAAACAACGATCTTAAAAAATTCAATTCACTCCTTACCAGCCTCCTTGAGCTGGCGCAGATCAGCAAGGACAAAACCGTTAATTTTACCCGTGTAAGGATCGACGAAATCATCTTTAATTCAATATATCAGACAAAAATCAAATTTCCCGACCGCAAAATCATTCCGAAAATTTCATATCCGGAGAACGAAAACGATCTGGTTATTGATGGTAATGAGGGATTGCTTACAATTGCCTTCAAAAACCTGCTTGAAAATGCATGCAAATTTTCCGATGATGATATTATCGTGGATTTTTTTATTTCCGGGAACCTGATTAAGATCTGTATTCAGGATAGTGGCATCGGAATACCTCAGAATGAAATGGAAAATATCTTCAGGCCTTTCAGCAGGGCATCGAATGTTAAATATATCGGCGGATTCGGGATCGGGCTGTCGCTGGTAATGAAAATACTCGAGCTCCACGTGGCTGAAATGGTTCTTCACAGCAGGATCAATGAGGGAACCCGGTGTGAGATAATCTTCAGGAAGAACCCTGAAAAGACTTCGTTATAAGCCCAGCTTTGATCCGATCCTTTCCAGAATATCACTTAAAGCCCTGGTGATCCGCTGGCCGGCTGACGGTTTTCCTGAAAGAATGAAGTCATTTAAAACCCGTGAGAACTCCGGAGTCCGTAAATATCCGAATATCTTGTGCGGATTATTTGCCCCGTTGATCTCATAATTATTGATAACAAGGAAATCTTCCGGTTTAACCCCATGACTGTTCTGTTCATAATAATCTGACAACCGGTAATTGATGGCAACTTTATCGAGCAGATCACTGTAATTATACCAGTGACCGGTTATACCGGGCGGAGTCATGATATTATTCCTCCGGAAACCCTTCTTTTTCATCTCCTCACCAATCTTGCCCATAACAACCGGAAGGGCAAGAGGGGATCCCATAGTGACAAAAGTATCTATCCTGATATCCGGAACAACGAATGTAAGAACATCATAGGCTATCACCGATCCCATGGAATGACCAATAAGCATAATCCTGTCTTTCCTGTGTTTAATGAGTTCATTGCTCAGCCTGTTTCTTATCAGATCACCATAGTTTTCAGTACGATCAGGACCAATGGTCCGTTTCCCCGAATAATAAAGCTCCAGGTCCGTAAAATACCTGCTGATAATGGCATCGGTAATAAATGAATAGTTCATTGACAAATCATCATTCAGAAATATCCTGTTCATCTGCCTCCCCAGGTAATCATTGATTTTTTGCCTGCTGCTGTGATCCCCGGCCTGAAAATCCTCCCCGGCCCTGACATATCTTTCGTCGATAAAATAAGGGCTCGCCGGATCTTTTTCGTAAATATCCAATGGCTTTTCATACAGAAGGTCGGACCAGATTACAAGCTGGAACTGGGGCAATCCTGATACATGATTTCCCGATTCCAGTCCCTCAATCATCGATAGTTTCCACCACTCCTTCAGCAGGGATTCCGGAGGCTTGTTTTTCAGCCCGTGAATACCTATAATAACATTTGCCATAAGGGTGCACTTTTGCGGGGTCAGGAAAAAACAATCCGGTTAAATGCATAAAGTTATGGTTTTCCGGTCAATTGCTGCAATTTACCAAAGGGAACTGATCCATCAAATAATCAACCAGAACAACCAGTACTGGCCTGTCAAAGAGAAAACTTGTCCACTGCCAATATCACTGTTATTTCACAAAAATAAAAAGCATTGGTGTTCTTATATTTGTTTTAGTTACTGTTGGCAAATAAAAAATTTTTACATTTACACTCTTTGGAGATGAAAATTCTAAGTAGAACTTCATAATTTTCACCGAAATGAACAGAAAACTGATGATGAGATTTACAGCTTTGGCAGTGGTCGCGGTTTTTTATGCCGCAAGCCTTTCCGGACAGGATCGCAATGATGTGATAACGGCTTACAATGAAGGAGCAAAAGCATATCAGACAGATGTTAATGCTGCAATTATTGCATTCGAGAAAGCAATTGAACTTGCAGAAAAGGTCGGAGAACCAGCGGCTGATCTTAAACAAAAAGCCATGCAGGCAGTGCCGGGATTATACGTCAGGCTTGCATCAAAAGCAGTGACTGACAAAAAACCGGCAAGTGAAATTATCAGGGCTGCAAAAAATGCCTCGGCCGCAGCCGCAAAATACAATAATGCAACTGCAAGGGATAATGCGGCGAAATTATTGGTTCAGGGTTACTATAACATGGGTACCGAATTTTTTACAAGGAAGGAATACGATAATGCCCTTCTTGCTTTTGATTCACTTCTCCTTATCAATCCTGATTATGGTGCCGCTATCTATAACAAGGCCCTGATCTACAGAAACCAGAACAATTCAGATGCATTTGAAGGAAGTATAGATACATATCTCGGAACACTTGAAAGCGGAAAGGATGATGAAAGGAAAAACCAGGCTTCCGTCCTTGCCCTCGAATATTTTCGCGCTGCAGGATCACAGGCCAACCAGGCAAACAACCTTGATGAAGCTCTCGGCTTGCTGAACAAGGCTGCAAAATATGGCGACGATAAGGATCTTTTCTACTATTTTGCAGATGTTTATAACAAACAGAAAAACTTCGACAGCGGTGCTGAATACGCCAGAAAAGGCCTCGAACTGGAAACAGGCACTGCAGAAGCAAAGGCAAAATTTTATTTTCAGCTTGGCCTGGCACAGGCAGGAAAGGGACAGACCGCCGAGGCCTGTGAATCATTTAAAAATGCCGCATTCGGACCTTTTGTTGAGGCATCAAAAGCAGAACGGACCAACCTGAAATGCCAGTAAACATAAGGCATTCACCCTGAGAACGGTGGTAATATAGCTGCAATCCGGGGCCCTTCGCAAATTAATGATCCCCTGTTCCGCTCATCCCGCTGGATGAACGACAATCGGCTATTGCCGTCTGGCAGGCGTCAGCCTGGGACAGAGCGACCCCACTGCCTGCCAGCTCTGTAAAAGCTTCATGTTATTATCATGTGCCGGCTGCCGACTAAACATCCCGGCTCCCGGATGTCTTTTGCGCAAATCAGCAATAATATCTCTCTGAAAATTGTTCTTTCAATTACTTTTATTAAATTTGACCATCTGGTTTAATTTATTGGTTAAACCATCTTATTAAATCATTTTGTTTAACACTATGGTTGAAAGAGAAAAACTAACCGAGGAAAAAATCTTTGAATCAGCAACCGAGATATTCCTGGAAAAGGGAATGGATGGGGCAAGGATGCGGGATATTGCCGATCATGCAGGAATAAACAAATCCCTGCTTAACTATTATTATCGCTCCAAGGACCGCCTGTTCAATGCCGTATATGAAAAGCTTGCCGGACAGCTCTTTGATATGTTTGCACCGGTTTTTGATGAGAACCTTTCACTTGAGGAAAAAATAAGGTATTTTTTCAGGGAACATATTTCCTTTCTTCAGAAAAACCCCAGGCTGCCGATATTCATTTTGTATGAGGTGAACCGTAACCCCGAAAGATTCAGGAAGCTAATCCAGAAATTCGATTTTGAAGCATTATGGGACACACTTGAAAAGCAGCACGAAAAAGAACTTGCCAAATACAATATTTCAATGGAAATGCTTCCCCAGCTGATGAGTTCCCTGGCGGCACTGAGCGTTTTTCCTTTCGCGGCACGCAGCTTCCTGGAAGCAATCTTCACCAAGCTGGGAATTGATTTTGATGACTATATTGAAGAGAGAAAGAAGTTTGCAGCTGAATTTACCATCAAAGCCTTAAAAAGATGATCCGGAAATCAATGGAACAGATCCCTTTGATGACCTGTAATCAAGTTGTGAATTTTTCTGAAAAAAAAAGATGAAATTCTCATGATTGTCCAAAAATACCAGGACGAATGAATATTATCGAATTCTATCATGCGTGGTTCCCTGTACGGGGGTCAGACAGGTACCGGGCCTGTAAAAAATAAATAATAAGCGTATGAAAAAATGTTTGCTAATCCTGTCGGTTACTTTGTTCTCGGGATTTTCAGCATTGAATTCCCAGAAGATATTAACACTTAAGGAATGCTATGAAGGGGCATCTGCAGCAAGTGCGATCGCCGGAGATAGAAATGCGCACTTTGCGATATGGCAGCTGAAGGACAGGAATCTTATAAAAGGATGGCTGCCTTCGCTCGATGCCGGTGGCAGTTTCGTCTACAATTCAGAGGTTATAGATATCGGAAGCAGCCTTGGATCTCTTCCGGTTCCGGGAATTGCCGATGCAATAAAACCTCTCCCTCATGAACAATACAGGTTTACGGTCGATGTAAACCAGGTGATCTATGACGGGGGTGCAACCAGGGGTGCCAGGGCCGTTGAAAAATCCGGTCTCCTCCTTAATCAGAAACAATCCGAAGCGGATCTCTATAAACTTCGCAGCCAGATAAATACATACTTTTTCAACCTGATGCTCCTCGACAGGCAAAAGGAACTCCTAAACAATTACCTGGAACTTATCAGTAAACGCATTTCTTCCATGGAATCGGCCCTTCATAACGGAGTAATACTTAAATCAGACATTGACGTGATGGCATCGGAGAAAATCAGACTAGAGCAGCAGCTTAAGGAAAATGAGATCCGCAGGAACACCTTCATGAAAATTCTGTCAGACCTTACCAATATTCCTGCTGACCCGTCATACGAACTGATTTTACCTGTCTTTGCCGGTGACCTACCGTCAGATCTTACCAGGCCGGAACTGGACATTTTCGATTTGCGGAAAGAGCAGCTGGAAGCATCCCTGCAGATCATAAACAGTAAAAGAAGGCCGAAAGCTTTCGGTTTTGCAACCCTGGGCTACGGCAATCCCCCAGGGAACAATTTCTTCAGGGATGAGTTTGATACCTACTACGTGATTGGAGCAGGCTTGAAATGGAATATTTTCGACTGGAACAGATCCAGGAATGAAAGGCAGATTGTAAGTCTGCAGCAGGAAATGATTGAGAGCAGCAAAAGGGATCTGATTAATAATCTCAACTATCTTCTGGATGCGAAGAATGCTGAGATATCCAGTCTCAATCTCCTGATCCAGTCCGATATGGAACTGATCACACTACGGAAAAGTATCACTGCCACGGCAGAATCAAAATATGAGAACGGAACGATAACAGCCTCTGAATTGCTGAATGAGATCAACTCTGAAAAACAGGCCCTCATCAATCATGAACTGCATAAGATAAACCTGGCAATGGCAAAGGTTGAATATCTGAATATCAGCGGAAAGGAAATTGAATGATCTCTTTCCGGTTAAAATATTCACGAATGGAAATCTCAAACAGGAAAACAATATTACTACCAGTAAATGAAAGCCATACCTTTATCAATAATTGCTGTCCTGCTAATTGCGGGATGTAAAAGCGGCCCTGAGGAAGCTGATGCATACGGCAGTTTTGAAGCCCTTGAGATAACTGTATCCGCCGAAACGGGCGGAAGGATCCTGCAATTTGATCCTGCCGAGGGTGCCGACATTGAACAGGGTGCCGGAATTGCCCTGATCGACACCACTCTTCTGTATCTGCAAAAGGCAGAACTGGATGCGGGGATGAAAAGCGTAAGAACCAGGCTGGTCTCAATCAATGCACAGAATGATATCCTTGCCCAGCAGATTGAAAATCTCAAAGTGAATATTGACAGGACCGATAACATGCTAAAGGAAGATGCAGCTACACGAAAACAATATGATGATCTCACCGGGCAGGTTGCGGTGCTTCAGAAACAGATTGATGCCAATAACACGCAAAAAGCATCGATTGCCGCAGAATTGCAGGTGTTTGAATCGAGAAAGGCAACCCTCGGTGAGCAGATTGCCAGAAGCTGTGTCAGAAGCCCCGTCAGGGGAACCCTGATCGAAAAGTACGCTGAAGCGGGCGAAATTACAGCTGCCGGAAAACCCCTGGCAAAAATTGCCGATCTGTCGCTGATGAAGCTTAAAGTATATGTCAGCGGTGCCCAGCTGCCGGAAATTCAAACAGGAAAGAACTGCACCGTCAGGATCGATCATGGGAAAACAGGATACAGATCGTTCACGGGGACAGTCAGCTACATCTCTGGAAAAGCTGAATTCACTCCAAAGATAATCCAGACCAAAGAAGAACGGGTCACTTTTGTATATGCCGTGATAATTGAGGTAAAAAATGACGGTTCGATAAAATCCGGCATGCCGGGAGAGGCTATCTTCTGACAGAAAATGAACAAGGTTATTGCAGCATCAGCCATTGGCAGGAAGTTCGGGAATACCCGGGCACTTGAAAATGTTTCTTTCGACATCAGCGAAAGTGAGATTTTCGGTTTCATCGGTCCCGACGGAGCAGGAAAAACCACCCTTTTCAGAATCATCACCACACTACTCCTTCCCGATGAGGGGAAAATGACAATCATGGGCCTTGATTGCAGGACAGGATACAGGCAGCTCCGAAAAAATATCGGCTACATGCCTGGACGTTTCAGCCTTTACCCTGACCTCTCGGTCGAAGAAAATCTGAACTTCTATGCCACCGTTTTTGGTACAACAGTCAAGGAGAACTATGACCTTATTTATGATATCTATTCGCATATCGAACCTTTTAAAAAAAGACTTGCAGGAAAGCTGTCGGGCGGAATGAAACAGAAACTTGCATTGTCATGTGCTCTCATCCATAAACCAGGACTGCTTGTCCTTGATGAACCCACAACCGGCGTCGATGCAGTTTCAAGGTCTGAATTCTGGGTGATGCTTAAAAAGCTCAGGCAGCACAATATCACTATCGTTGTTTCAACCCCCTATATGGACGAAGCAATGAAATGCGACAGGGTTGCCCTTATCCAGAGAGGGCGCCTGCTTTCAATAAACCAGCCGGAAAAAATCAGGGAGGAATTCGGCAGGAAGCTTTTCAGCGTCACGGCTCCTGAAAAGTTCAAACTTATAAATGCATTGAGAAGCTTCCCGGGAATCAGAACCGCATATCCATTCGGAGATTCCGTTCATGTAACCTTTAAGGAGGATGAATTCGACGATTCCATATACAAACATCTGGACAGAATGGGAGTGATCAATGCAAGGATCACCGAAACAAAGGCAGGAATTGAGGACAGTTTCCTGGAACTGATGCAAAAGGAATAGGATAAAAGGCCGAAGTAGTAACATAATGGCAAAACAGACAGTGAGTGAAACAGGCAGCACTGGAGTTCCATTAACAAGCAATACCGTAATAACGGTCAGGAACCTTGTGAAAAAGTTCGGGAATTTCATAGCGAACGACAACCTGAATTTTGAAGTCTTCAGGGGTGAAATTTTTGGCTTCCTGGGTGCAAACGGAGCCGGTAAGACCACTGCCTTAAGGATTCTGTCAGGATTGTCGTCTCCAACCTCGGGTAAAGTGATGGTTGCAGGATATGATGCGAAAAAAGAACCTGAGCAGATCAAGAAGAACATCGGTTACATGTGCCAGAAGTTTTCTCTTTACAATGACCTGACCGTCAGGGAGAACATAATGCTTTATGGAGGGATCTACGGCATGTCAAAAAAACTTATACTGGAAAGAACTGCCAAGCTGCTTGAGAGGCTGCAGTTTGAAGAATATGGCGGCAGGCTGATAGCCGACCTTCCGCTGGGCCTGAAGCAGAAGCTGGCTTTCTCAGTGGCCGTCATGCATGAACCGAAAATTGTGTTTCTCGATGAACCTACCGGCGGTGTTGATCCCATAACAAGACGCCAGTTCTGGGAGATGATCTACGAAACGGCCGCAAGAGGAATTACTGTCTTTGTAACCACACATTATATGGACGAGGCTGAATATTGCGACCGCATCTCAATAATGAATGAGGGCAGAATCGTGGCCCTGGACACACCAGCAAATCTGAAAAAGCAATATAATGCAGATTCAGTGGAGGAGGTTTTTATCAAGATTGCCAGACCTTCACCCGCAGATCCCGGTATGCTGCAAAAGAATCCGAAGGGCAATAATTAAGTCAGTGATATGAAAGGATTACCTGATTCAATCATACAAACAATCAAATGAAACTTATATGATATAAAAACACAAACAAGTATAAAAAATATGAGTTTATGTGGGTTCCTTGTGAACCACTTAGTTTTCAATAATATAATAATGTTTCTTTCACATGAAACGTTTCATCGGATTTGTAAAAAAAGAATTCCTCCATATTTTCAGGGATTTCCGTACCCTGATAATCCTGTTCGGCATTCCGACAGTGCAGATCCTGATTTTCGGCTTTGTTGTCAGCATGGATCTTAAAGATGCAAACGTGGCTTTTCTCGATCTGTCGAATGATGAAATTACCAGGCGAATCTCGGATAAGATCTGTTCATCGGGCTTTTTCAGGCGGACCGATAACCTCCGTGATTATAAAGATGTCGACAGGGTTATGAAAAAGGGAGATACCAGGGCGGTAATTATTTTCGGCGATAATTTTGGCCGTGATCTTGCCAGAAGCGGGAGAGCAACCATGAGCATCATAGCTGACGGCTCGGAACCAAACACGGCAACGCTTATCACCAATTATGCAACAGCCATCATTACGGATTTCAACAGGGAGCTTGACCGCACCGCCCGTATAGGAAATATACTCGTGCAGCCTGAAGTAAGAATGTTTTACAATCCTGGTCTGAAGGGACATTTCATGTTCGTCCCGGGTGTTATTACCCTTATTCTTATCCTAATATGTGCCCTGATGACCTCCATTACGATAACACGTGAAAAAGAGTTCGGCACAATGGAAGTCCTGCTGGTATCGCCGCTGAAACCCTCCCAGATCATACTGGGCAAGGTAATGCCCTACTTCCTTCTGTCATTCATCAATGTGATACTTATTCTTCTGCTTTCCTGGCTGGTATTCGGCTTGCCGGTCAGGGGCAGTATTGCCCTTCTCCTTGCAGAAAGCATGCTTTATATTCTTATGAGCCTTTCCCTGGGAATCCTTATTTCCACAATATCAAAAACAATGCAGCAGGCAATCTTTATTTCACTGGTCGGATTGATGCTGCCCACGATTCTGCTCTCGGGATTTATCTTTCCCATTGAGAACATGCCGGGGATTTATGATGTGGTGTCAAGCGTACTGCCTCCCAGATATTTTATCCTGATAATCAAGAATATTATGATTAAGGGTGCTGGTTTTTCCGATGTATGGAGGGAGACGCTTATTATTGCCCTGATGACCGCAGTGTTTATTGGATTGAGCATAAGGAATTTCAAGGTTAGGCTGCAATAATTTGAATTATGTATTCTGAAAAATATACCATGGGCAGCGTGCCGCAAATAGTCCGGCTTCATAAAACTGACTTCCGGGGAGTCGGTATTCCGGCAGGGCAAAAAACGCAAATTGATAGAGTTGTGAAAAACCAGCCGCGATGAGGACCATTTTATATCTTATAAGAAAGGAGTTTTTACAGATCTTCCGCGATAAATTCATCGGCAAAGCCATATTTGGTGTACCTATCGTTCAGATGCTCATTCTTGTGCCTGCCGTCACCTTTGAGATCAGGAATGTTAACCTGTGCGTGATCGACATGGATATGTCGGCCGAATCGGCAAAACTTATAAACCGGCTGGAAGGATCCACTTTTTTCAGAATAAAATTTACAACCTTCTCCGAAAATGAGGCAAATCAGTTGCTTCACAGGAACAAATGCGACATGGTACTGCAGATCCCTTTGGGATTTGCAAAGAACCTGGGAGCGGGCAAGCCCGGCAGGATCATGGCTTCGGTCAATGCAATAAATGCTGTAAGTGCACAGCTTTCATGGGCATATCTCAATGGTGTCATCCGCGACCATAATATGAATATCGCTGCTGAAAATCCGGGGTTATTCTCCGGTTCCGCCTTCAGCCAGACCGATGTTTCAAACAGGTACTGGTACAATGAAAAGCTCAATTACAAGTATTTTATGCTCCCCGGGATACTGGGGATACTGGTTACTGCAATAGCCTTTCTTCTTGCGGGTCTTAATCTTGTCAGAGAAAAGGAGATTGGAACAATTGAACAGATAAATGTCACACCCATAAAAAAGTATCAGTTCATAACTGCAAAAATGGTACCCTTTTTCCTGATAGGGCTCGTCGACCTTGCCCTCGGTCTTCTGCTCGGTAAGCTTTTTTTCAGGATACCCTTCGAGGGAAGCATCGCGCTTCTGTTTATGTGTTCGGCCATCTTCATGATTTCCGTTCTCGGCCTCGCGCTGTTCATCTCAACATTCTCCTCGACGCAGCAGCAGTTCATGTTCGTTGCCTTCTTTTTCATGATTGTGTTCATACTGATGAGCGGAATATTCACCCCGGTTGAAAGTATGCCCGGCTGGGCGCAGAAATTCAACCTTATAAACCCGCTTACTTACCTTATGCGCATTAACCGCATGGTGATGCTCAAAGGATCCGCATTTGGGGATATAAGCAGGGAAATCTGCTCGATGATTGTCATTGCAATTGCATTCACCTTTATTGCAGTACGAAGATACCGGAAGACGGCCTAAAAAAATGCATAATCAATCTTTATCATGAAACTGTTCCTGGGAAATACCCTGAACAGATCCGAAATCTGTCCTCCAAGCGTCTGCTCGTAAATCGATTCTCCCCAGGGTGCAAGCGGATTCATATCATCCCTCCGATTCCTGGAATGACTCCATACAAAATATATTGTTGACCCGGGCCTGTATTCCCACCTGGCAACAAAATTCGACTGCAGGTTCTTGTAGTTGAAATCCCTTCTTTTCGGATATGCCGGAAAACCCATCATATGATCAGGATCGGTAAGAATCCCGAAACTACCATATATCCCTTTTGCAAAGAAAAACTGATTGTAGAGCTGAAGAGAAAACTTGTTTGTAAATGTGTAAGATCCCCGCAACGTAAAATCAATTGACCTTGTATCCCGTAAACCAAACACCGGAACATAATACCTGCCGGGTGCATACTGGCTTACATCAGTCAGCATATTCCCCAGGGCCTCACTTCCGTCAAAACTGACATAGTCACTGAAGTCAAGATTATCCGGCGATGTGGAAGATTTCCCTATTTTCCATACGGAATTGTCATTCATAAACGATTCATTTGATACCCATGCGATATTGTCTGCTTCAACCGCACCCTTAAGGCTGGCCTGAAATGACAATCTCGTTCCGGTATTCACATCTGTTAACAGGTTAAGCCTGTATTCTCGTCCTTTTTTATCTAACTTTTTAAACCCAAGGCCAGGGGCCACCTTCCAGTTTTTTCTTTCGTCGGTGGAAAAGTCGCCCGATAATTCCAGAACTTTTGGTTTGGCCCATAATCCAAGACCCCTTGTTTCCCACAAATCATATCCGCCAAAATAGTCATTGAATCTTGTGCTTATTTTAATGGCCCTGAATTTTCTGGTTCTCAGATCAGTGCTGAGGCTTATATTATCCCCCATATCATACCACTCGAGAAATGAAACCCGCCTTGAATAATACAGGCCGACCTCCCCGCGCTGAAAAGAACCGAAAGGCTTTCCTTCGTTTATCTTGTAATTCAGGTTTGTCCAGAGCTGGTACCAGTTCTGTTCAAAACTAATCCATCCTATATCGTTGGGATTATATTTGTCAGTAAACATCAGTATAGTTAAATGACCATCAACAGTCCCCTGCCTCTTTCTCAGCACCACGCCGCTCATTAATCCAGCCTCGCCTTTTCTTCCCGGTACAAGCGGGTTTCTGTCGGAAAACGCAGCTATCCCCTCAAAACTGTATCTGTTATTGCTGAAACGGAGATCCCAGTCAATGCCCCCCGTTATACTCTGCCAGCCCGTACCCGATTCCGCGGGACTGTAATAATAGGTAAATGCTCCGCCTGCGGAGGAATAATTTCCTATTGTCTGGCTTACCCGCAAAACTCCGTAATTATTTGTGGGTTTGAAGCTTTTTCCTGCAGTGGTGCCAAGCAGTCCGAATGACAGTCCTTTCTCGGAATGCCCCGATAACTTCGCAGCGGCTATAATGGGTTCGTTGGCACCAAGCCGGCGCGAATAAAAAAGACGGGAGCTTCCTATTCCGAATTTGAAAATATCGGCTCCCTCCAGGAAAAAAGGCCGTTTTTCAGCAAAAAAGGTTTCAAAAGCAGTAAGGTTCAATACGGCAGGGTCCGCTTCAACCTGCCCGAAATCGGGACTGATGGTGACGTCAAGCATTACATTCGGTCCCAATCCCACCTTTATGTCTCCGCCTGCATCATATTTCATCCTGTAATCAGCCTTGCCGGGGTTGCCTGCGCTTTCATAAATATCCAGCCCTGCCAGGGCATAGGGTCTTACCTGGATGTTCCGCCGCGGATCAAGGTCTTTGATCTCAGTTATTCTCCCATATCCCGAGACAAGATTGGTCCTTTCACTGCGGGGTATGTACGGCCACTCTGAAATCTCTCCCAGCCTCGGGATACGCCTTCTGAAATGTATTCCCCATGTCTGCAAGTCATTCCTGGAATAACGCAGCATGCTGTAGGGAATCCTCATTTCTGCAGTCCAACCCTCACTGGTGATACTTACGGCTGAAAACCAGATAGCATCCCACGATGGATCAAGGCCGGCCATGATCAGGGGATTCATATCGAAAACTGCCAGTTTTTTATTGTCATCCTGCTGGCCGTCAAGCTGTACTCCCGCTGCATTGACACCAAATGTATATGCAGTCTTCCCGTTAAAATAAGAATCTATTGAGACCATGAACCAGTCAGCCCTGTTGTATTCATCACGCCGGCCAAGATTGGCCTCAATATTCCCCGGGTCATCAAACATCCTTGCACCTATGAACAGATCATCCTTTCCGAACAGTATCCTTACCTCTGTCCTGCGGGCTGAAGGTTTTCCTTCTTCCGGCTCAAACTGGATGAAATCAGTTACCACCGGAGATTCTGCCCATACGGTCTCATCCAAATGTCCATCAATAATAACCGGTGAACCGGTATTGACTGATATTATCGATCTGCTTTCCTGTGAAAAGACAAGGAATGGACAGGCCAGGGCGGCGAGGGCTATCAGGAGTTTAATTCTCATGTTTTAATCAAATGGGCAAAACTAGCCGAAATGTACAAAGTGTTGGAATATCTCACAGCCTAATTAACAAACTTTAAGATTCTCCAGTTTATCATTCCGGGAAAAGTAGCCATATTTATATCATGACAGAAGCTGTCTGCCGCAACCAGACCTGAAAAAAATATCTTGAAATGGAATTAAACGATTTCAGATCGTTAATTTATTCAGAATCAACTTCAGCGAGGGGCTGTTCGCCAGTCCGGGGTATATATTCAAAGGATCCCTTTATGAATTATATTCAGCCAAGTTTGATGCCGTTCATCCGGGCAAAGGATAACAGCCGGGCTTTATTAATTGCAAATGACAGTATTTCAGTTTCAATTTTATTTGACATATGCTGACATTCAATCAATATAACCTATATTTGAAACGGCTTTTAAGATCGTCTGCGTGAACCGGTACAGATTAAACATATCAGGCTTTCTGTTTCTGATCCTCTTTACAGGATTTTTCGCCAGTACCGTTTTTTTCAATCACACCCACATATCCGAAGGTTCCATCCTGGTACACTCACATCCCTTTAAACCGGACCATAACGGAAAACCTCTACACAGCCACAGTAACTCAGTCTATTTCCTGGTTTTTCTGCTGAACAATTTCATTGCTGACATTAATGGTACAAACACTGTCGACAGTATTATACTTCCCCATGTGAGTGACATTTTCTCCGGGATTGTAATTAACTATCCTTCAGGAGACTGCAATCCGGTGTTTTTTCTGAGGGGCCCTCCTGCTTCCACTGTCTGATCAGGTCTTCTTTATTTTTCACGCTAAAACCGGGCGAACCTGCTATAGTTGCAGGTATTCAGTTATCATCGTTAAGATTTACAATAATGAACAAACTGATTTTATTGCTTTTTATATTCCTTTTTCTTTCATGTCAGAACAATGATATTCCAGTAACTGAGACAGGAAAGCCGGATTATGGCCGGATGGAGCATAATCGAAGGCGGATCCGCGGCAGGCATAAACCGGTTGAAGACAGCAATATTTACACGATTGGTGATACTGTTTTTGTTCCCGCTGCTTCTCCCGTAATGACCAAACTGAAACTGCAATCCGTTACATCCGGCGATCATATAAGTTACTTTACCACCACAGGCGTTGTCAAACCCTTAACTGGCCACAAGGCAGAGGTGGCATCTCCCTTTGATGGCCGCATAGTAAGGTCCTTTATCAGCCTCGGGCAGAAAGTCAGCAGGGGTGCCCCCCTGTTTGAAGTCAGCTCCTCAGAATACCTGGAACACGTGAGAATGTTCATGCAGGCCAAGAAACAGAAGGAACTGGCGGAAAAAAACCTTGCACGCAAAAAGGACCTTCTCGAAAAAGGTGTTAGCTCCCGGAGAGAATATGATGAGGCCCGGCTTGAATTCGACCTGACCGACAAAGAGCATGAAAAAACTGCCGCGATCCTGAGAATAATGAGTCTCAATCCTGACGATGCCGATCTGATCAAACCACTGGTGGTGAGATCCCCGATTGCGGGAGAAATTGTCAGTACACAGCTTACCGTCGGTCAGTTCATCAGATCCGACGGAGATCCCCTGGTAACAGTGGCGGATTTAAATAAAATCTGGGTTGTGGCGAACGTCAAAGAAAAAGATCTGGGATCGCTTCACCTGAATGACCATGTGGAAATATTCACTGAAAGCAGGCCGGAATTTCCCGCAAGGGGGCAGATCAGTTACATAGGCGATATAATGAACCAGGAAACCCGTTCGGTCGAAGTCTATATTGAGTGCCAGAATCCCGACCATTTCCTCAAATGCGGAATGTTCGTCACAGTAAGATTCTACCAGACTCTAACAAATTCAATTGTTGTATCATCAAATTCGGTTTTACAAAATCATAATAAAAGTTACCTGTTTGTCCAGGCAGAGCCGGGAGTTTTTGTCAGGAAAATAGTTGAAGTGACATCCTTTAATGATAAAGGACTGATTGTCAACTCTGGTCTTGAACCCGGCAAAATAATTGTTTCGGAAGGGGGAATATATCTCCAGTAAAAGATGATCCTATGGACAGACTATTCAGACTTTTCATCAACAGGCGTTTTTTAATTGCCACAATCTTTGTTTTAATTGCTGCAGTCGGTATCTATTCGTGGTTCCAGTTGCCCATTGATGCCTATCCCGATATTGCTGATGTTACAGTACAGGTAGTAACACAGGTGCCCGGGCTTGCAGCAGAGGAAATTGAACAACAGATCACGATCCCTCTTGAACGTGAATTGAACGGACTACCGGGCCTTCAGACAATGAGGAGCAAGAATCTGTTCAGCATCTCTTCTATACTGCTTGTTTTCAGGGATGGAACAGACGATTATTTTGCGAGGCAGAGGGTACAGGAAAAAATCGCAGGCATAGATCTGCCGTTCGATGCCGTTCCGGAAATAGGCCCGCTTACATCACCGACAGGCGAGGTTTGCCGGTATATAATTGAAAGTGACAAATATGACCTGCGCGAACTGACGGATTTCCAGAAATGGGTAATAATTCCCCGCCTGAAACAGGTGATGGGAGTGGCAGATGTTCAGAATTTCGGAGGAATAACAACCCAATATCAGATTGAAATTGATCCGAAGAAACTCGAGAAATATGATATAACCCTGTCCGGTGTTGTGGAAAGTATAAACAAGAACAATTCAAATGCCGGTGGCAGCATGGTTAACCGCGGAGATCTGACCTATATCATACGGGCTGTCGGCCTTATTCAGGATCTTGAGGATCTTGGAAAGGTTGTGGTTAAAACCGTCAACGGGATTCCGGTTTATCTGAATGATCTGGGTACACTTAAATACGGGAATTTCGAAAGAAAAGGAGTTTTCGGCTACACCGACAGGGAAAGGGATTACACCGAAAGTGTACAGGGGATAGTACAGCTCCTCAGGTTTGAGAATCCTTCAATGGTGCTGAAAAATGTCCACAAAGCGATCGATGAGCTGAACAATGAAATCCTGCCTGATGGCGTCAATATTCATATTTTCCTCGACAGGACTCATCTTGTCAACGCAACCCTGAACACAGTTTCTCACACACTGCTTTTCGGGGTATTGCTGGTAACCGGTATACTGATCATTTTCCTCGGGAGCTGGCGCGGGGCTCTTGTTATTGCCGTAACAATACCGCTTTCGCTCCTGACTGCCTTCATTCTGATGCATTTCACAAATGTCCAGGCTAACCTTCTTTCACTGGGTGCAATCGATTTCGGGATAATTGTGGAAGGATCAGTGGTAATGCTGGAAACAATCCTGAGGAAAAGGGAGGAGGACCAGTCGCGCGAGCTGCAGATCGACAACCTAGTTAAACGCTGCGTTGATATGGGTAAACCTATCTTCTTTGCCATGCTGATCATAATAATGGCCTACCTGCCCCTTTTTACGTTTGAAAGGATTGAAAAGAAGATGTTTGCACCTATGGCTTATACTGTGGGTTTCGCCATACTGGGAGCCCTCGCGGTTGCCCTGATACTTATTCCCGGCCTTGCCTTCCAGATCTACCGCAAACCCCGGAAAATGTACCATAATAAATGGCTCGAAAAACTGACATGCAAATACCGTGGATTTACCGCCAAAGTTGTTGAAAGACCGCGAAAAGTTTTTCTTCCGATAGCAGGCATATTCCTTTTAACAGTCATACTCTCCTTCACCGTAGGCAAGGATTTCCTACCGACACTCGACGAAGGATCCCTCTGGCTCCAGGTCCAGCTGCCCCCGGGAATTACTCTCGAAAAATCAAAGGCAATGGCAGATACCCTGCGGAATCATGTTATGAAATACGAAGAGGTGAAATATGTAATGACCCAGGTTGGCAGGGATGATGAGGGAACTGACCCCTTTTCAATTTCACATGCAGAATGCGGAATAGGATTAACACCTTATAAACAATGGAAAAAAGGCAAAAGGAAATCTGATCTGATAGAAGAACTCGCGGCTGATCTCGCCAGGTTGCCCGGTTACAGTGTAGGCTTCTCACAACCCATCATTGACATGGTGATGGATCAGATCGCTGGTTCACACAGTGATCTTGCCATAAAAGTGTTTGGAGATAATCAGGATGAAGCCCGGCGTATTGCTGAAGAAATAGTTAGGGTACTTTCCGGGATAAAGGGTGCCAGGGATGTGGATATCGAACAGGAACCACCCCTGCCCCAATTGCTGATAAAAGCCAATCGCGACAAAATCGCATTGTACGGATTAAATGTGGCCGATGTCTCGGAACTTATTGAGGTTGCAATTGCAGGCAAAGCAGTATCCCGGGTTTTTATCGGAAACAGGATGTATGACGTAATCTGCAGATATGATGAACAATCACGCGAAACGCCTGAAAAAATTGGTTCATTGCTGCTCACCCCGGCAGCAGGAGGAAAAATTCCATTGTCGCAGATCACACAAATTTCAACCACTACCGGACCGGGAATCATTAACCGCGAGAACAATAACAGGTTCCTGACTGTTCGTGTAAACATGAGAGGACGTGACATTACATCATTCCTGAAAGAAGCCGGTAATGCAATAGAAAAAAAAATTGTTTACAATCATAATGATTTTGTATTGCAATGGAGCGGCCAGTTTGACAATCAGAAGAGGGCATATGAACGTCTCCTGCTTATCGTGCCTCTGTCCCTTGCCCTGATGTTCCTCCTTCTTTTCTGGAGCTTCGGCAATTTCCGGCAGGCATGGCTCCAGATGGCAATACTGCCCCTGTCAGTATTCGGGGGAATGGTTGCACTGAATATCTCCGGCATGACCTTCAATGTTTCCTCTGCCGTGGGCTTTATAGCCCTGTTTGGTGTATACATCATGAACGGAGTACTGATGATCTCACATATTAATAACCTCCGCAACAGGGGAGAGCCCCTGAAAGAGGCAGTGATAAAAGGATCGGCACACCGTTTCCGCCAGATCCTCATGACTTCAACAGTTGCAATACTGGGACTGGTGCCGGCCTCTCTTTCCACAAACATTGGTTCGGATGTACAGCGCCCCCTTGCAACGGTTATCGTGTACGGACTTGCCTTTGGAACAATCATCACTCTTTCCGTACTTCCGGCATTGTATTATATGCTCGAAAAATGGCATCTGAAAAGAAATAAAGGAATCAACGTCAGCTAAACCATATGGGAAATAAAATAAAATCAGTACTGTTCCGGATTTTGGTTTTTGTTTTATCAACCAAATTGATCTGGGCCCAGCAGGAAATCAGTTACAAAAGCCGTCCGGTCTCTTTTCCGGCCTTCCTTTCGGGAGTGGTGAAAGGTAACCTGGGTTATATTGCAAATCAGTTCAATGTAAGCATTGCAAAAGCTGAACTTAAGGCTTCACAGGTTTTCCCTGATCCCGAAATTGCATTGACCTACGGCTACAATGAGGACCGCAGGCTTCAAATGGGACAGTCATTTGAAGCCGGGTTAAGCTATCCAGTAAATACCGCGAACAGGAGAGGGGCAAATATTGCCCTGGCCAGGTCGAATTATGAGTTATCTGAATACCTGCTCGATGCCTTCTTTCAAAACCTGAGGGCTGATGCTGCATTAAGCTATTTTGCAACCCTGAGAAACCAAAGGCTGTTCAGTTTGCAACAGGATATATACAAACAACTGTCGGAGCTTGCAAGGGCCGACAGCATCAGGCTGGCCAGCGGCGATGCAACCGGGCTCGACGCCCTTCAGTCATCACTGGAAGCACGTTCCCAGCTTACTGAAGTTTACCAGAGCCTTTCGGAATTCCAGAATTCATCTGTTAACCTGATGCTCCTCCAGGGTAAAAAATTTATAGATACCCTCGAGATCCCTTCCGGCAACTTTCCCGTAAAACAACGTGAATTCAGGCTTAATGAGCTTATAGACAATTCATTAAATAAACGTGCCGATCTTATGGCAGCTTTGAAGAACAGGGAAGTATCAGAGAAAAACCTAAGTCTTATCAAGGCAAACAGGGCGTTTGAATTCAACCTGGAAACAGGATATTCATATAATTCAATAGTAAAAAATGAAATCGCACCGGCCCCTGCATATAATGGACTGACTGCCGGAATCAGCTTCCCCCTGAAATTTTCAAGCCTCAACAAGGGTTCAATTGCGGCAGCAGACCTCGCTGTCAGTCAAAGCCGCACTGCCTATGAAGAAACAGAACTCCAGATTATTACGGAAGTAATTATGGCATATAACAATTTTGTTGCACAGAACAAAAAAGTTGAACATTATAACCAGGGCCTGGCTGAAGATGCCCTGAAAATACTCGAGGGAAGAATATATTCATACCAGCAGGGAGAAAGCGGACTGATCGAAGTACTGAATGCACAGCGCACCTATATCGAACTGCAGTTGAACCAGCTTGAAGCACTTTTCGATTACACCTCCGCCCTTATTGAACTGGAAAGGGCAGCAGGCATCTGGGACCTGTCGGAATAATTCATATGACACTTAACATTTTCCAAAAGCCTGAAAAACAAAACTGAAAATCTTGTGCGTCTTTTATTTGTATTTTGAACGCAGGTTCATTATATTTACAAAAACATGCGCAATGAAAGCATCACTCCTTTTGAAAATATTCCTGGTGCTTCCCCTCCTTTTACTGGTTGACTATATCCTGATGGCATTGCTGGGCTGCGCAACCTGCCTTTTTGGAATGGGGGATGAATTCTACTGCGGTCCTTTCTGCCTTGCCGGGAAAATTCTCCTGGGTCTGACCGCCTTGTTTTTCGGATATCTTATTTACCCGGATATTAAAGCTCTTTTCAAACCGAACAAAAATGGCCCGTCCGCGTAAAGTAAGAAAAATATTCAACCCTCCTAAAATGAAGGGTTTCATGCCCTACGGAATGCAATCGCTGGCTACGGAACCTGTGAGACTGAAATTTGAGGAATTCGAGAGCATCAGGCTGATTAACTATGAGATGCTTTCACAGGATGCAGCTGCCAGGCAAATGAACATATCCAGGCCAACATTCACCCGTATCTATAACAGGGCCCTTAAGATAATTGCGAAATCATTTGCAGAGGGAAAACCGGTCAATATTGAAGGAGGCAATTATCAGCTTGACAAAGACTGGTACAGGTGCAGGAAATGCTACAAACTCATACAGGGGCTTGAAAACCATTTCAAATGCGAAGATTGCACAGCCTACGGTGAAAATGAACTCATAAAGCTGAACTGATCTACCCCGTTTTCCTGATCTCAACAACCTGATACCGGGATCATGCCGGACGATTGAAACGAACATTCCATATCCTGAAACGGGGCAATGAAATTTGTTTGCTGATTTTTTCGGATGACCGATAACGAAATAATAAACGAAGTTCTGAATGCCGATAAAAATGCGTTCCGGTTTCTTGTTGAACGTTATCAGCAACTGGTATTCAGGACTGCAATCGGATTTCTGCACGACTCTGACAAAGCTGCAGATCTGACCCAGGAAGTATTTATTCAGGCATACCTTTCACTGCACCGCTTTCGGGGTGATTCTTCCTTTTCAACCTGGCTTTACAGGATAACCGTCAATGCCAGTCTCAATAAAATCCGGAAATTTTCCGTTAAAAAATTCATAAGGCTGTTTGAGATTTCTTCTGATCCGGATCCAAAATCATTACTTACTGTCACCGACCCGGCAAATCCGGAAGAAACAATGATCCGCAATGAAAACATTGAGATGGTCAGAAAAGCACTCGACAGCCTTCCTGAAAAGCAGCGGATAGCAATAGTGCTTGGCAAATACGACGGCCTTTCGCAGAAAGAAATCGCCGAAATTATGAACACAACTGAAGGTGCCGTGGAATCATTGTTGCAGCGTGCAAAAATGAACCTGAGAAAAAAATTATCCGCGTATGAAACCCACATTATACAAAATCACAAGCAAGCATGAAAATAAAATTCATGTGGGTCCCATGTGACCCGCTTAATCTTCAGTGGCATATAAATTTATTTTCACATGAAAAAAAATAATTAAAAAAGCGCAGGAAAAACACACATTATGTTTCTAACTAAAAAATTTAAAGAATGAATTGCCGGCAATGCATACACGAAATTGATTCATTCCATGATGAAACGCTGGCCCCGGATTTACGGACACAGGTTCTTGCACATCTCAAAGAGTGCAGTTCATGCGCAGAAATCTACAGGCTTCAGGTTTTAATTGATGAAGTGATTGAGCAGGAAAAAGAAATGCTTCCCGATCCATTCCTTTCAACACGGATTAATTCCCGCATTGAAAAAATGAACGGACGGGAACCGGTGCCCGGAATTTTTACCAATCGCCTGCTCAGACCTGTGCTGATTACCCTTTCAATGGCTGCTGCTATCTTCATGGGGATAATCATGGGTAATCTGGCAGTTACGTCACGGCAGCCGGTGGCATTGCCTGCCGAACTTGCCCTGATCAACGATGCAGGTCTGGAAAACATTGAAATGTTCACAGGCGAATGAGAGCAGGAAGAATAAAACCGGAAAATATACACGGCTGGCTGGTTTGGATAATTGTTCTGCTGGCGCTGATGAATGCTGCAACAATAATTACAATTATTTATAACAGGAGCCGCAGCGTGAAGGAAAAAAGTGTCATTGCCCCCGGGCAGATCCAGTTTTCTCCTGCTTCTGCCAGGTACGGCGGCGGTTACTTCAGGGATGAACTGGGCCTTAATGAAGAACAGATGGAGAAATTTGCTGAAATCAATCCGTTATTCAGGGAGCAGATCCGGAATATAAACAATAATCTGAACCTGTTGAGACAAAGGATGTTCAAGGAAATGTCCTCGGTAAATCCTGATCCTTCAAAGCTTGATCAGTATTCAGATTCCATCGGCATTCTGCATTCTGATCTTAAAAAGGTTACCTACAGATACTTCCTCGGATTAAGTAAAATCTGTGATGCACAGCAAAGGAATAAACTGGAGAAAATGTTCGGGGACATGTTCATCAGTGAACGCGGCATGGGACAATATGGCAGGGGTGGCCAGACTGGAAGGTACAGGGGCAGACCATTCAATTATTGACAAAATACTTAAAATCAACACTGATATGAAAACAAAGGTTTTAATCACACTGATTGCATTTTTTGCACTGGCAATGTTGGCAAACGCACAGGATAAGCCTGCGGTCAAGGAACAGCAAAACAATGTCCCCGCGCAAAGGGGTGTTTTTATTGATGCCAACAATAATGGTATTTGCGATAATTTTGAAAGGCCGGGTATTTATTACAGATACGGCCGCAGGATGATGAATGCTCCCGGCCCCGGGAACCGGCGTGGATTAAGGCCCGGACAGGGCCGCGGACTTGGTCCGGGTCAGGGTCGCGGACTTGGCCCTGGTCAGGGTAAAGGTCTTGCGCCAGGCGGACGCTTTTATGTTGATGAAAATAATAACGGTATTTGCGATTATTACGAAAAAACCGTCAAAAAATAATCTTTACCTGAAGGGCTCTATCAAGGCTGTCTCCACTGTTTCCTGCAGCCTGTCCCTGCCTGGGGCAGATCCATGAGCCTGTATTTCCTCAGCATATGGTCAGGATCTGCGAATTATCCCGACTCAGCATGCCTGAACGATATGTGCTTCTGCCCTGAGCCCAGTATATACTGCTTTTTAACCAGGTACTGTATATGAAGCAGCTTCAGTCCGGGGCGATTGCATCAGCAATATTGATTCCCCGATGATAATGAGCCATCATGGGTATCCGCTTACGGGCGTTTAAAATTATTTGACGATAATAACGTTTATTACAAATAAACCAATAAAAAGCGGGAACCATGAAAAAAACAATTTACCCCATTCTGCTATTTATTTTTGTTTTCCTCATCAGTGCATGTGCGCCTGTTTACCGCTGCGGGGAAGCCCGGCCGGCCAAAAAGCCCATTACCTGGAGCAAAAATCTGAGAACAGTGGTAAATGAAAGAGATGCTTTGTGCCTGATGCTGGATACCAAGGACAAAGAAATTTCATCATTGAAAAATGATCTTAATGAACTTTCTGTTGACCATAAAAACCTGACTGACGAATTCAACTCCTTGTCAGCACGCAATCAGGAACTTCATACAAAATATGAAAATCTTATAAATGAAAGTCTTTCACAGGCTGACAAGCTGAACAGGGCACTGCGGGATAAGTCTGATGAACTCTATGCAAAGGAAAAGCTGCTATCGGAGAGAGAACGGACCCTTGATGAAATGAAAAAAATAATTGACCGCCAGGATGAAATAAATAAAAGGCTGAACAGTACCCTGAGAAACGCCCTTCTCGGCTTTAATCCTGATGAACTTTCCGTCGAAGTAAAAAACGGTAAGGTGTATGTGTCAATGTCCGACAAGCTGCTGTTCAAATCGGGCAGTGCAGCAGTTGAGGACAAGGGGAAGGAAGCCCTCAAGCTGCTTGCAGGGGTTCTCGATAAAAACCCTGACATAGATATCCTTGTTGAAGGTCACACAGATAATGTTCCCATTAAGACTGCCGTTTACAAGGACAACTGGGATCTGAGTGTTGCCAGGGCGACATCCATTGTCAGGATCCTGACAACCGACCATAAAATCGCACCTACAAGGGTTACCGCCTCAGGAAGGGGAGAGTTCTTTCCCAAGGCAACCAACGATACCCCGGAAGGCAGGGCAAAAAACAGGAGAACGGAGATAATACTTTCTCCGAAGCTCGATGAACTGCTGCGGCTGTTGAACACACAGGGCTGACAGTGTCTTCACATACTTCTTTTGATCTTCCCCGGGAACTATGATTCAGGCAGGTGAAAGATCAACTCCCCTGGTTGCATCGTCCCGGACTGCTGTGATAATGTTCTCCTGTACGAAATAATCACTGCCCCGGATAATGCAGGCGGAGGTGCACCATCATGTTGTATAAGGCTAACATGATCCTGCTCCTGGTATTTAAATTCAGATCAGTCTCATGATATCGGAATAATAGAGGATATGCGGATTTCCTCCCGGGCTTTTGCTTAAACAAACCATTGCCCTTGCAAGTTTTTCAACCGGCATGCTTCTGTATTTTTTAAAAGCTCCGTTTAAAAGGGGATCTGCTGCTTTCATTATTACCGATGCCAAACTTTCCGCAATCCTGAATTCCCCCCGTTTGCCAGCCAGCAGGCCCGGCCTGAAATGAAATACATTCATTTTGAAATACTCTTCAGTACCCCTTTCCATTTCAGCTTTTGTCCTGAGATAAAAATTTCCATTCATACTGGCACCCACACTCGAAATATTAACCATGAGACTTACTCCGTTCCCTGAAGCGATCCTCGCAAAAGCCACGGGCAGATCCCTGTCAATCCGCCGTTGTTCAGCCCGGCTTCCCGCCTTTCGCATTGTTGTTCCCAAAGCATTGAAAAGGACATCCCCCCTGATTTCCTTGCTCATGACATCAATATCATACATCGGAGTGATAATTTCAATCAACCTGGGATTTGTTATGCCCGTCGGTCTCCTGGCAAAAACCCTGACTTCAGTAAAATGATTGTCATTGAGGATTTCCTTCAGGATTAAGTTACCTGTAAGCCCGGTTGATCCTATGAGAATTGCTTTCATTCCAGTGCCTGATCTTTAAATATTCCGTATTTTCAGATGTCTGAATCCTTATCCCGGCACAAATCTGATGAATATAAACATTGTTTTGAAATTAATTGTCATACCAGATAAATCATCAGATAACAGATAGCCGTTTCAGGCTGTTAATATCAGTTTTAAACAAACTGACTCCAGATTTGTTAGGAGGTTGTTGATGTATTTTAACCGGTCATAATTTTTTTCCATCAGGGAAAAAATAATTTTTTTAAAATTTGACCGCTTTTATAAAGGAATTTTAAACTGAAAAAAATGAAAAAGTCAGAAGTTAAACCGGTCAGCAAATCAAAGAAGGCAACTGCAATGGCTAAATCAGGAGGGAAATCAGTTGTTGTCAGCGGAAAGACTGCATCCACGGGGAAAAAAACGGCAGGAAGGACTTCGGCAAAAAAGCAGCTTCCCGGTACAGATGAGATAAGCAGGAAAGCATATGAAATATATCAGGCACGGGTCCGACGGGGAGAATCTGGCACTCCTTCAGATGACTGGTATAAGGCTGTTGAATTGCTTAATGGTTAACTGATCATATTCTCTTTATTGTTATCCTGATAACAGTGTTCAGGATAATTCTGATTACTTTTACCTGTACTTATTTAACATAGGGCTAAATCATTCAGGTCTTAGGTTCTCAAGTACAAGGAGGGTAGTTTCGTTTTTATCCAGAACATGGAAAAGTACATCAGGGATTTGATTTCCGGGGGGGAAAGTCAGCAGCTTGATTTCAAGTACTGTGTCACCGACAGCAGAAAAATAGCCAGAACCCTTGTGGCTTTTGCAAACACTGATGGCGGCAGGATACTTATCGGGGTCAGGGATAACGGTAGCATAGCGGGAATCAAAACCGATGAGGAAATCTATATGATAGATACAGCTGCCCATCTGTACTGCAGGCCGGAGATCACTTACAAACTCATACCGCATACCTTGGGGAAAAAAAGCATACTTGAGGTGGATGTAAGCAGGGGAACCAGAAGGCCGTATAAGGTAAAGGATGAAAACGGAAGATGGATACCCTTTTTCAGGCATAATGATCAGAACCTTGCAGCCAACCGGGTCTTGTTGCAGGTATGGAAAAAAGAGGAAAAGAATTCCGGTGTCCTTGTGAAATTTGGCAAATCAGAAAATATTCTGCTGGAACATCTGAAAGAAAAAGGTCCGATAACTCTCTCAAAATTCAGGAAATTGGCACGTATTTCGGCATACAGGGCAGAATCGATACTTGCAAATCTTATAGTTATGAAAGTAATCCGGATCAATTTATCGGATAAGGGATTTACCTATGAGCTTGATCTTTCTGAAAATATTAAAAAAGATCCCCTGATGCCACCGGATCAGGCTGTAACCGGAACTGCCGGGCGTTCAATGTGATTGCATCCCTTATTACACTGATATATTCAAGATCATTCTGCTTTCCGGCCGGTTTCTTCCATAACCGCCTGATCAACCCGGCTGATCCGCTTCTAATGACAAAAATCTTTCCGCTGAACTTCAGGGGGCGCCTTCAGGCAAAAGGGCTCCAGGCACGGTTTTCCCTTTTCATGCGGTTACAGTCACTTATTGGCAATAATAACACCCGATTCTGCCTGTAAGGCTGATTCCCCGGCATGGGTATTTCCTGTTACTTTCAGAAACAGGGATCCTATGGAGCCTGCAATCAGGAAAGCTGCCACAACTACCAGACCCGATGAAATCCTGCCTGTTGCGTTTGTGACAAAGCCTAGAATATTCGGCCCCACGATTCCGCCAAGGACACCGAATGAGTTGATGGTGGCAATAGCTGTAGCAGCGGCCACTCCTGAAAACATTCCTATGGGAAAGGTCCACAGGGGAGGCATTGCCGATAACAGGCCCGCGGTAGCAATTGATAATCCGGTCAGCATAATGAACGGATGAGTAGCCTGTGAGCTTAATAAGAATCCCATGCCAGAAGCCAGCAGGCAGAATAGGACATGCAGTTTTCGCTCACCTGTTTTATCGGAATGCCGCGACACGAGAACCACTGATACTGCCGCAACCAGATAGGGGATTCCCGTCAGTACGCTTGCCATCAGGTTGCTGCCTGTCCCAATGGATTTGATTATTTGCGGGGTCCAGAAAGCAACGCCATTGAAGCCAACGTTTATGGCAAAAAGAAGAAAGGTTGCCAGCCATACCTGGCGCTTGGCGAACACATGGTAGAATTTAAGATGACCGAAGGGTTTATTTTCATTTTCACTCTGAAGCTGGTTTTCCAGCCAGTCTCTTTCTTTCGGAGTAAGCCATTTCAATTTTCCTATTGAAGGTTTAAGGTAAAAGTAACATATCACGCCAAGCAATACAGCAGGAATGCCTGTGAGCAGAAATATCAGCTGCCATCCCTGCAGTCCAAGTGCACCGTGAAGACCTAAAATCAGACCTATCAGGGGTGAACCGATCATCAGGGCTACCGGAGAAGCAATCTGAAACAATCCGATGGCTTTGGTACGATGGCTCAGGGGATAAAATCGCGACAGGTAATAGATGACCCCCGGGTAAAATCCAGCTTCTGCCACACCCAGCAGAAAACGTATGCTGAAAAAGGAAATACTGTTGAACACCAGCAGCATACAGATTGTTATTATGCCCCAGGTGACCATTATACGTGCTATCCAGAGGGGTGCACCCACCCTGTGAAGGATAATGTTACTGGGTACTTCAAATATGAAATAACCCACGAAAAAAATGCCTGCCCCAAAGCCATAAACAGCCGGACTGAAGTTCAGGGCTTCATTCATGGTAAGCGAGGCCACACTTATGTTGACACGGTCGAGAATCGACACAAAATAACAAATCATCAGAAACAGAAGGATCCTTACGTTAAGTTTCCTTACAACTACACTTTCAATGTACAAATCATTCATAATCCTTATTTAATAAGCTTTAGCAAGCTTCAATAAAGCATATCCTGCATTTTTTCATTATCGTAATTCAGGAAACGATAAAGAGACTCCATAAAATAATAATCACCATACATGGATGATTCATTAATGCCTGAATTCCGAGGCTTATCGACCGTGACCCCTTCAATTAGTCCATATTTCGCCATATCTCTGTAAAAACAGTGCTCCGCAAGGGAACGGATAATTTTTTCGGCCCGGTTTTTCCATAAAGCTGACGAATCAGCCTGATGATCAAACTGGAGCATTCCCGACAGGAGCAGCATGCCGGAGGCTGCAATTGAAGCTGCTGCTGCGTCTATGGGTTCCTGGCTGTTATTCCTGAAGGAAAAATCCCAGCGGGGAAGACAATTGTCATCGTCCAGATGCTCCCAGAAATAGGTGGCCAGTTTTTGTGATACCGCCAGGTAATCTTTGTGCGAGGTATAGCGAAACATATTGGCAAAACCGTACAATGCCCATGCCTGGCCTCTCGACCAGCAGGTTTCGGGTCCATACCCCTGATGGGTTGAGCGTTCCACGACCCGGTAGCTGCCGGTTTCCCAGCGTACTGTATGGTATGTTGAACCGTCATCGCGGACATGGTTCCTGTATATATTGCAGGCTGCCGTAATACCCTTATGATAAAGGGCTTTGTCGTTCTGCTGTCCGGAAGCCCATATCATCAGAGGAATATTCATTATAGTGTCAACAATGGCAATCCCTTCATAGCCGGGTTCGTCCCAGGCAAGTATGAGTCCTGCCTTTTCCTCAAACAGGTCCTCCATGTTCCGGGCACCTGCAAGTGCCATTTCAACAAGCTGTTCATCAGGATGAATATTATTTCCAAAGACACAGCTCGGACCAAATATGAAGCCCATGTCGTGTGTTTTATTATCCTTCATTCTGACAGCAAGCTTTTTTGCCTGGCTCAGGGCATCGGCGGTCTGCTTTCTGCCGTTTTCATCCCGGAGTGCCCTCATCCATAGTAATCCGGTCCAGAACCCGCCTGTCCAGTGCCCGTTTTCATTGACAAGCCATTTACCATCCTTTGTAATATGCGGAAACATCCCATGCAGATCCCCGTACATGTATTCCACTTTTTCAAGGCCCCTTTCAAAAATATCAGTAAGCTCCATTATGCTGTTCTTTATAGTTTTCCTGTCATTTAAAACTAGGTGGCCTTTTTTCAAAAAATGCCCTGACGCCTTCTTCGCAATCGGGCGATCTGAAAACGCGCTCACTCAATTCGAGATTAAGCCGGATGGCATCTTCCTGTGATATTTCAAGTGACTTTCGTACTCCTTCCTTAATACACGCCAAAGCCTCTGCGGGTTGTTTCGCGATTTTGCTGGCAAGCTCCATGGCAAACGACAGTGCCTCTTTCGGACGGGTAACATGATTGACCAGTCCAATGCGATAAGCTTCAAGGGATGTAAGGATATTGCCGGTATACATCATTTCAAGGGCATTGGACAAACCTACGATCCTGGGCAGCCGGTACAGTCCTCCGCTTCCCGGAAAAACTCCAAGTCTGATCTCGGGAAGTCCGATCTTCTCATTTTCGCCAATGATCCGTATATCGCAGGCAAGGGCGATTTCGCAACCTCCTCCAAGGGTTATTCCATTCAACGCGGCAATTACTGGTTTGGTCAGTTTCTCTATTTTCAGAAGAGCTTCATTTTCCTTTCCAAGCTTTTTCTCAGTTACCCTGTCGCGCACCGCAGCAAATTCCTTAATGTCGGCACCGGCACAGAAAGCTTTTTCGCCGGCACCGGTAACAATTACAACACGGATGCCGTCATCAGTTTCCATTTCGGAAAACAGGCTGATCAGGCATTGCGTCATTTCCAGGGTGAGGATATTCAGTGGGGGATTATCAAGATAAACAACTGCCACCCTGTCCTTTGTTTTTTCAAGCCTGATCATGATCCCTGTTTTCTTTCATTAGACACAATTATCTCATTTTCTATCATTTCCCTTATCTCTGCATCTTCATATCCCAGCTGCCGCAATATTTCAGCCGAATGTTCGCCAATTGCCGGCTGATGCAGTCTTTGCACACGTGCTTCACCATTATAGCGCAGCGGGTGATTGACAAGCCTGATCTCACCGGCATCGGGATGCTGGTAGGTAAAAATGATTTCATTCCATTTCACCTGTGCATCATTCTCAACTGCCTTGTAATCATTCACCGGGGCAAACCAGATGTCGTGGGCAGTGAAGAACTGCTCCCATTCGCCGGTGGTGCGTGTTTTCATTATATTGCTGAAGATGAGGTCAATTTCGTCTCTTTTCTGCATCTGGTCACCGGAGGTGTATTGGGCCAGCTCATCGGATTCCAATATTTCGGCTAGTTTCTCAACGGGGGTGTTGGAAACGGTTAAATAGCCGTCTTTTGTCTTATAAACTCCGTAGGGAGCCTGGTGAAAACGGCTTGCAAGGCCCGTGTCGCTCCTGTCCCATATTTCACCCTTGTTCAGATAATATGCCAGTGATTCAGCCTGCAGGTCCAGTGCCGCATTCAGAAGGCTGCTGTCTATCCTGCATCCCTTTCCTGTCCGTTCGCGACTGAAAAGTGCAGCGATCACTCCGAGTGCGGCAAGCACGGCGCCATGCTGATCAACCACTGCGGTGCCCACCGGAGTGGGAGGATCGTTTTTGCGACCGGTAAGCGACATCAGCCCGCTGTAAGACTGAAGCAACAGGTCCTGCCCGGGCAGTTTTACGCAGGGACCGTCCGGGCCGTATCCTGAACAGGAACAATAGATCAGCTTCGGGTTGATCTCCTTCAGCCTTTCATATCCCATTCCAAGCCTCTCCATTACGCCCGGACGATAATTCTCAACCACCACATCGGTCTCCCTGACCAGCTTGTAAATAATCTCCTTCCCCTCTTCCTTGCGAAGATCAATCGCAAGGCTCCTCTGGTTACGGTTAGCCAGGAGGAAAAACACACTCACATTGTTCTTGTATGTATCCATCCCCGACCAGAACCTCTCATACGCACCTTCCCTGCGCTCTACCTTAATAACATCAGCACCCAGATCCGCCAGCGTCTGAACCGCCGATGGGCCCTGCATGAAATGAGTGAAACTCAGTACTTTGATACCCTTAAGCATATCCCGTTCCTTATTAATTTTTATCAAACTCAATAATAGCCTCATTTATAGCCCGCAACAATGAATATTCCCCTGGCGCATCACCGGAGATTTCCCAGATCATCATGCCGCGCCCGCGCTTTTTTGCCAGTACCGTTTTCTTCTTCATTGTTTTAATTCCGTTATAATAAACACTGTCAAATTTATCCGCATAGGGATCCGCCCCGCGTGCCAGCAGTCCGCGATAAGCGCCGCCAAACCGGTTGGTTCCCTTCCCGTAGAAGGGAACACCCAGGACAGCCTTCTCCCTGGGCAATCCCTTTTCATCAATCCAGTGTTCCATGATCATTTCAGACCACCAGTAAGGTGAGTGAAAGATAGCCTTATTTGGGTAACCGCGTGCGCTTACATCCCCGTCGTAACCCATAATGTTTATCCAGTCAACATACTGGTAAACCGATTCATCCACCCCATAGGTATAAACGAAATCGGAGGCTTCAACCGCAGACGTCAGCTTCTTCCCCATGGGATGCAGCTGCTCATGTAATTCCTTCATAAGCAAAACGAAGTTGCTCAGCGAAGGCTCCACTGCATCCGGAAATTCCCAATCCATATCAACCCCGTCAAGGTTAAACTCACGGACCAGATCCATCGCTTCCTTCACAAAACGGTCACGGGTTACCTGGTTGTTCGCAATCACTTCAAAACGATTGTCAACCCCCGGGTTATCACCGATCATGAAACCGCCAATGGAAATCAGAACCTTCACATTGTGCGAGTGAGCTTCCCGTACCAGTGCATGCAGGGTGTCGGGATAGGGAACTGAGGTAAGCCGGCCTGTCCGGTCGGCTTCGGGAAATACAAAGGCATAATTGATTGTTGTCAGGTATTCGTATGGTATATTCCTGGTATTCATCGATCCCCACCGGTCGGGAGTACGCTCAGACCAGAACAGGTATCCTACAACTTCAAAATCATCAGGTTCGACTGCAGGTCTGTTCCTGTCCGATGGTGCACATGAAGCCATCATCAGCAATGAAAACCATGAAGCAAATATGATTCCAGTATATTTCATGTTCAGCCAGCATTTAGTTATTTATTCTCAGGATAAACCTGGCAGATCTGGTCCCATACCAGATCTGCAGTTTACCTTATCGCATCATTTATTGCTTTTAGCAAAGAGTATTGGCCGGTTGTATCACAGGAAATCTCCCAGATCATTATGCCAGCCCCGCGTCTTTGTGCCAGGCGGGTGGTTCTTTGCATCGTTTTTATACCCATATAGAAGTAACCATCCACCTTGTCATAGATCACACCGGTGTCGCTGTAAGCCACATCCGCATATGGATCTGCGCCCCGGGCAAGCAGCATCCGGTAGGGATGATATGAGCGGTTTGTTCCTTTCCCATAGAACGGAACTCCCATTACCGCCTTCTCTTTTGGCAGCCCCCGCTTTTTTACCCAGTGGTCGAAAGCAATTTCCGAAAGCCAGTAGGGTGCATGGGCCGTCAGCTGGTGAGGCCTGTGGGATCCGAATTCTTCGTTGTCATAGCCCATTATATTAACCCAGTCAACCAGATCGAAAACAGCATTGTCAACCCCGTAGGTATAGGGCAGGTGATGGGATTCCACAGCAATGGTTACTTTCTTGCCTTCTTTTTTCAAAGTTTCTGACAAAGTGGCCATCAGACTTGTAAAATTTGAAATGGAAGGTTCTACGGCATCCGGGAATTCCCAGTCAATATCTGCGCCGTCCAGATCAAACTCCCTGATCATATTCATGACTGAATTTGCAAACTGAATCCTGGATTCTTCCTTGTCGGCCAACACTTCAAACCGTCTGTCGATCCCCGGGCCGTCGCCGATATCAAATCCTCCGACTGAAATAAATACTTCAACCCCATGGGCATGAGCTTTTTCAACCAAAGCATGCAAAATACCAGGGTTGGGAAGTGGTTCAAGGTTTCCGCTCCCGTCAGCTGCGGGACGCGCAAAGGAATAATTGACAGAAGTCAGGTATTCATATTGCAGTGAAGCTACGCCGGAAATATCTTTCCCGGGCAGATAGTATCCTACTACTTTGAATGAATTTGCCTGATCCTTGTCAGGATTAACCGGAGAATTGCAGGAAACCAAGCCAAGAAATAAAAAAGGCAGGTACAAGACTGGACATTTGTTTTTCATAGGTACTGGATTATTATAGAATTATTAATGTTCGAACCCGATAAAATTACTGATCCCACCAGACTTTTCCCTTCAAAGTATCGCCGCCGTTAACCGAGTCGGAAGCCTTTTTGTAGTTATCGGGATTGATGCTTGCTTCCGAGAGCGGATAAGGAAATCGCCTTGGAATCGTTCCACCGGTAACATTATTGGGATAATTCACCGGCACCAAAACCGGAAATCCGGATCTTCTCCAGTTAATCCAGGCTTCGTAAAAATTGAGGGTGATACAGCTGTGAACCCAGTACTGGGTATTTATATTTTCCAGGGCTGAACCGGCGTCGAAAGGATTCTCATCAAGATAATCTTCGGCATCTTGTTCAGAAACCGACAGGGCCGGATCATATTGCGATAAAAATGTTACTGATGCTTTAATTGCATTATTATAGTGTTCTTCAGCATCCAGGTTCAGATCGGGCCATCTTGATGCTGCCTCGGCAATCAGTAATTCCGATTCAGTATATGTCAGGACAAACGTCGGCCCATCCTTCTTGGCCATGAAAGGAGACACGGAAGAATAGTCAGGAAATCCTGTGTAGCTCGGATCCAGGTAAATACTCAATCCGACCCGGTCGCTCTGGTCCTTCCCGTTTGGCATCCCTTTTTGCACTGCCGGATCAGTAACATAATTCGGATTTCTCTGTTTGGATCCGGATTCAAGGTAAAGCTTTGTGACAGCTACTTTTCCAAGCCTGGGATCATTATGTGATTTTAAATAATCAATGAACGTATCCGACCATTTCAGATAGAAGTAATCAGGTCCTTCATCCCCGTTTAAGACCCTGGTATTTCGGTTTTCAACTGCTCCGCCGGCATCTTCGTGCACCAGGTATGCATTGTCATTATTGCTGTTCATAGTCTTGCCCTTAACTTTATTAGCATACTCCTTTGCCAGGGCCGGATTTACTTTTGTGAGCCTCATTGCTATTTTCAGCAGCAGGGTATTGCCAAATCTCTCCCATTGCGTGATATTTCCATTATAGTAGGCATCTCCCGTAGGTATATCTTTCGCTGGATTCAAAGCATTCACAGCTTCTTCAACTTCTTTCAGCAGGTCAAGATAGATTTTCTCCTGGGAATCATACGAAGGGAAGTATACATTAGCATAATAACCCTTGCCTGCCTCAAAATAAGGTACATCTCCATACAGATCGGTTATTCTCTGAAAAATCATGGCTTTCATCAGGCGGCCAATCTGATGCAAGTTACTGAATTCTTCCCTTTCCCTTGTAATTTCCAGGAGATCCACAATTTTCTTAACCTGGGTCTGGTAGGCGCCTTCAAAATAGGCACCGCTGTACTGTTCGTTGAGCAGGTATTTATCGCCGACCCAAAAATCCAGTACCGAGGCCAGTCCCTGTATCATGGTGGAAGAATAAATGAAATTCCCCCTTATGGCATCTCCGGTAGCCGTCATCCCGGCATAGTCGAGCTGGGTGGATGTCAGCAGGTAATTAGGATCGAATTCCGCAGCGTTATAGGTAGTGGGATTCGTATTGATTTTGTCAAAATCCTTTGTACAGCTATTTAAAAAAACGCCGACTAAAAAAATCATTAAAAATATATAGTATCTCATATCTTATTATTATCGAAAATTAAAACATCACATTCAGATTCAGACCATAGGAACGGACCGGAGGCAGACCTCCATTCTCAATGCCATAGGTTAAACCGCTGCCTTCAGAAGAATAGCTTCCTTCCGGATCTATATTGTCGGTTTTTCTCATAAACCAGAACAGATCCTTGGCGACAACACTCAAATGAACCGATTTCACCTTCCCGTTCAGAATCGCTGATGGAAAGGAATATCCCATTGAAATCTGCCGGAATTTGATAAAACTGGCATCCAGTACAAATTGCTTTGACACATTTGCACCGAAAGTTGTATAATAGCTCATGGCGTCAATCGGGTTTTCACTGGTTCCAAAATTAGCTTCGCGGTTTTCAAGGGTTGACTTCAGCAGTCCATACCTGTTGGCATTATAATTCATTGAGGCAAAGATCTTCCCGCCGAATTTGCCATCGATCAGGAAAGACAAGTTAAATCTTTTATATGAAAAATCATTGCTCCAGCCGCCAATCCATGTTGGATAGGCAGATCCCCATGGTTTTAGATCCCCCCGCATCGGAACATTATTTCTATCCCTCAATATATTGCCATCACTGTCATACTTGTAATCATAGGCCATTACCTGTGCTGCCGGCAATCCTACAACATTTGCAATAAATCCCACGCCCGATCGTGAAGTTGCGGTCAAGAGCTGGCTCTGACCGGCTGACAGGGAAATTATCTTATTCCGGTTAAAAGAAGTATTTATCCCGGTATTCCATTTGAAACCCTTTGAATCAATCACTTTTATATTCACAAGTGCTTCCAGACCATTGTTTCTCATTTTTCCGATATTCAGGGCTGCACTGGTATAACCTGAAGTAAACGATGTAGGTGCAAAAATGATCTCATCTTCAGATTTCTTGGTATAAACCGAAAGATCCAATGACACTCTGCTTCCAAACAGCCTCATTTCGGTTCCGATTTCAATCTCATTTGCCTTGGAAGGTCTGAGTGAGCGATTAGGAACACTCGTGTTCGATATGCTGCCTACAGGCATATTATAAAGCGCAGTACTTCCTAGGGCGTAGCTTAACTGGGTCTGGTACGGTACGGTAGCTTGTCCCACAACCGCGTATCCAACCCTCATTTTGCCAAAATCAATCCAGTCAACCGAAGCGAGTTCAGTAAAGACAAAAGAAGCACTTACAGAAGGATAGACTACATTGAGCTTGTTATTTAAACCTGGAGTGGCTAATGTGGAGAACCAGTCGCTGCGCAGTGACCCATGCAAAAACAGGTAGTTCTGATATTCCACATCAACCGTTCCGTAAAGCGATTGAACTTCAGAATTGCTTATAGTCTGATTAACTGACTTGTTCTTTGCATTGGCAATGGTATAAATAAAAGGTACTGCAAAATTACTTCCGCTATTGGAGATATTTTGAGATCCGGTTTTCCTGTAACTGGCACCGATATTAGGTACAATATTCAGTTGCTGGCCAACTTTGAATGCCTTTCCAATCAAGCCGTCTACATTCAGGTCCGAGAATTTTCCGTTCAGCTCCGTAATAGTCCCCAGTGGATTGTATGCAGTACCGTTGGGTGTTATCGATTTATAGGAATCGCTGTAATAATCCCTTCCTATTCTTCCCTGAGCATATAATCCGTTGTCGAAATCATAGCGAAGGTTCAGGGAAGAAATTAAACGATCCCTTCCGGTGTTACGCACCATTTTGTAGGCGGCAAACCATGGATTCGTGGCAAAAACATTTGAAGAAGTCCCGATTTCTCCTCCCTGCGAGTTAACTGCATCTTTCAGGTTATCGATATCAACGCTGTTGGCAATTATAACCACCCCGTAGTTTGCGTTACCCGGGGTATCGCCAAGACTGGCCCTGTTTTTGGCATTTTCAAGAATATAATTAGCCTTGGCATCGATCGTTAATCTTTTAAACAACTTGTAGGATCCTGAAAGTATCAGATTCTGCCTGTTCAGGCCTGAATTTGGCATCACGGAATTATTTCTCAGATCGCTTGCGGAAAAGCGGACAGCACCATCCTGGAAAGTCTTGTTGAAAGCAAGATTGTTGGTCCAGGTATTTCCAAGCCTGTAGAATTTCTTCAAATTATCTCTTTGAGCAACATAAGGTCTTTCCACCCCGTCGAACTGATATGCCTGAGAGCCGTCTAATTTCGCACCCCAGCTTCTCTGACCGGTTTCAAAGCCCTGGGCAGCGCTAGTGGGTTTTTTGTTATTAACACCCTGACCATAAACATACTGAAAATCAGTAAGGTCAATGATCTGATCAAAATTAAAATTTGAATTATATTCTATTCCATCACCACTTGCACTTTTGGTAGTAATCAACACTACCCCGGCCTTGGCCCGATATCCATACAATGCTGCTGCGGCTGCTCCTTTCAGAACTGAAATGCTTTCAATATCATCAGGGCTGATATTGCCAATGGCATCTCCCCTGTCAGGACCGCTGCTGAACTGACCGCCTGCAACTCCATTCGGTTCGCTCTCCATTGGCACTCCGTCCACAACATATAACGGCTGATTTGTTCCTCCAAGGCTGGACAAACCCCTGATGATCACGTTGGAAGATGCTCCCGGACCGCCTGCAATAGAGCTCGCGTTCAACCCGGCAACCTTTCCTACCAGTGTATTCATCAAATTTACATTCCTGTTAGCAGTCAGATCGTTTCCCTTGATCTCAGAAACAGAATAACCCAGTGATTTTCTTTCCTTCTTTATCCCCAGTGCCGTAACTACAACCTCGTCGAGTGCGGCCATACTGGGAACCATCATTATATCAATACTTCTTCTCCCGGCCACGGCAATCTCCTGCGGGGTATATCCGACAAATGAAATCTGAATTACTGAGTTCGGATCATTGAGGCCCAATACATACTTTCCTTCCATATCGGTTATGGTACCTGTGGTCGTACCCCTGATCACTATATTCACACCCGGCATCGGGTCACCGTTGGATGCATCAGTAACCGTTCCTGACACAACATACTGTGCCTGATGTAAAATCCTTTCTGTATAATTATCAGAATCATCTGTAGTTAACAGGATTTTATGGTCAAGAATGGCATATTTGACATTGGTCCCCCTGAAAAGATCCGGAAGTATTTCATTAATTACTTTCCCTTCGACATGGATATTAACCTTTCTATCAATATCAATCTGCTTCTGATTGAACAGAAAATAAAACTCACTTTGCTGTTCAATAGCATCCATGACCTGCTCAAGGGTTTTATTCTCCACATTGAGTGTTACTTTTGCCGCCTGAGAATAAGTGTTCGATGCAAAAATGTTTCCAAAAGTCACCAAGATAATCAGAATTGAAATTTTTAGTTCCATGATCAGCTTTTTTTGGATAGGGTGTAAACACACCCAAAAATCATAATTCTTTTTCATAAATTTGATTGGTTATTATTAGAGTTAGTGTTAATAGTAACTTCGTTTCCGGCAGGAAGGCAGCTCCAATACCTTCCTGCCTTTTTTCCTTATCTGCTTTTTCCCATAGGCACCCGCGGTTTGATATTTATATGATGTTAACTTTTCCTTTAGTGTTTCGTGGTAATAAGTATTTTCTTGTGCTTATATGTTTCATCGTCACACATTATCCCTCCGCTGATGACCTTGTAATCTATAGGAAGAGCCTTTTTAAGAAAATACAGGACTTCCTCAAGATTTTCATTAATGAAAGTCGCCCTTAATCTGACATCCTGGAAATTGTTACCCTGTATCTCAACGTCAACATTATACCATCTACCAATACGAAGGGCAATAATATCAATCGGATCGTTCCTGAATACAAGTTTTCCCTCGGTCCAGGCAATATATTTTTCAGATTGTACTTTTTCACCATGCAATTGCCTGGTGGACTTATCATATACCAATAAGTCATCAGGGTTCATTGTAACCGATTCTGTCATTTCGCGGTCTTTTATCACAATCTTTCCTTCCTCCAGAACCACTTCGACATTTTTTTCATTTTTATATGATGCAACATTGAATTTGGTACCTGTTGCAGTAACAATAATTTCATCTGTGCTGACTTCAAATGGCCTTTCGGGATTTGTCCTGACATCAAAATATGCCTCTCCGTCCAGGGTTACCTTTCTGTTGCTGATAAAATCCCCCCGGTATTTTACACTGGAGCCGCTGTTCAGCCAGCCAGTTGAGCCGTCAGGCAGGCTGAACCGGACCCGTGCCCAGGCCGGAGCTTTAATCTCTACACTTGCAAAATCATTTTTGTTTTTCCCGGTGAAAAACTGCAATCCTGAAAAAATCAATAAGGGAAGAAATAGAATTGCTGCAATGCGTGAAACCCAATTGACAATATTCCTGAATTTTGTCCTGTCCTTTGACTTGCTTTGCTTAGTATTCAGTTCAAAATGAATTTTGTAAAGAATGTGTTCAAGATTCCTTTCTTCAGGAATCTTGTCTCTGAGGATTTCATACCATTGTTTTTTGGCAGTATGCTCCAGCTCCTCTTCTATGCTCAGGTCACAGAATATCTTCCTGAGATATATTTCATCCTCCCCGGTAAGATTCCCTCTAAAGATCTGGTTCAGCCTTTCTTTATCGAGATTTTCATTTGCCATAAATCATTACTTAATTTTTTGGTACATTCAATAAAAACAGTTCCTGTATAATAATATATCCAGGAACTGTTCCTTACCCTGTTAACCTAATCTGAAATCCGCAAAAGTTTAATCTATGTTTTAATCGTTTATATGGTAATATCCTTTTCGGGTCAAATACACCTGTATAACAACCGGAAAAAAATAACCAGCCTGTTTAAATCGTTAATGACCAGACAAAAAGCAACATGTTAATTTAACTTTGAAATAAACCGGACACAGAAGAAGAACAACTGGTTACAAAAACCGGATAAATATTCCGAACCGTAATTCGCAGAAGATTCTGCAGAGCGTGCTACATGATAAACAAAGCAAGGAACAACAGAACGGGAATGCTTTCCCTCCTGATATTGTTCCTGATGAACCTCAGGGCATCAGTCAGCTGGTTTTCGACTGTTTTGTGACTGATGTTTAATTCCTTAGCTATTTCCTTAATGCTCAAGCCCTCAAATCTGCTTTTTATGAATATTTCCCTACGACGGGCAGGCAGCTGGTCAACAATCTGTAAAACATATTGAAGAAGGGAATTATAGTTGACAGTTTCAGTTGTCTCCAGATCAAAATCATCGGCTCCTTTTGTTTTTAAATATTCAGAAATATAGGCTTCTCTCCTGAAATGCTTTTTTATTATATTGAATGCTATGGTGAAAAGATATGACTTGAATGAATATTCCGATTTGATCGATTTACGGTTTTCCCATACCCTGGTAAAAACCTCCTGAACCAGCTCTTCAGACAATTCTTCGGACCTGAGATATCCATTTGCGAAACGATACAACCGCCCGCTGTATTCCCGGAACAGGGTGTTAAAAGCCAGAATATTCCCTTTTGACAGACTTTTAACGAGCAAAGCTTCATTTTCAAACCGGCGGTTTACCATGTATCGAAAAAAACGTTTTTTAAATAACCTGTATCAGAAATGCAAAATTGGCATTTTTTTTACCTGATTAGTTTAAAAATTTAAAAATAAGAATAAAAGTTGAACCTGTGGCCCTTTTATAAAAGATTAACAGCTAATCTGTTATTTGTGATGTATCATTGTGCCTAATTATTGAGTACACCCTGATCCGATTCATTGGTAATATCCCGGTCTCAGTTATGAATTCCCATAGCCGGATTTTCTGAATGTTTTGTTTCGTATTCCGGTTCAAAAGGTCTCTGAAAAGATGTTTTTCCGTAGCTTATTAAGCAGGAAATCATCAAACCTTCGGATCTGCTCCTGTCAGGATCAATTTTATTTATTATCCCTGAAGTACTTCTGTGAAATGAAAATTTTTCTAATATTGAAGTTCTTTAATTTTTCTCACAGAGTAACGTCAGGAATAGTGCAATGGGATTTTCAGGCAACACAGGATTTGATAATGATAAGTATCTTAAGGAACAGACTTCTGCAATTCTTGAACGGGTAAACCGCTTAAATCAAAAACTGTATCTTGAATTCGGGGGTAAGATCCTTTATGACTATCATGCAGCCCGTGTACTTCCCGGATTTGATCCCAATGTCAAAATGCGCCTGCTTCAAATACTGAAGGACAAGATTGATGTTATACTCTGCATTCATGCAGGAGCCATTGAAAGGCAAAAGGTCAGGGCAGACTTTGGCATTACCTACGATGTCGACGTAATGAAAACAATTGATGATTTCAGGGAATGGGGTATAGATATTACTGCCGTGGTAATTACCCGGTACGAGGATCAGCCGCCTGCCAAAGTCTTCAGGAACAAGCTTGAAATGAGAGGGATCAAGGTCTATTTACATTATCCTACAAAAGGATACCCCACGGATGTTGATCTTATTGTAAGCGATGAGGGGTACGGTGCAAATGACTACATAAAGACCGCGAACCAGATTGTAATTGTCACAGGTCCGGGACCGGGCAGCGGTAAACTCGCCACATGCCTGTCAAACATCTATCACGAATACAGGCAGGGAGTTAAAGCCGGATATGCAAAGTTCGAAACATTTCCAATCTGGGATCTGCCAATAGATCACATGGTCAATCTGGCATATGAGGCTGCCACCGTCGACCTGGAAGACAGGGTTCTGATTGATGAGTATCATCTTAAAGCCTATAATCTGAAAACAGTAAATTACAATCGCGATATTGAAGCATTTCATTTACTTAAAAGGATTCTTGAAAAAATCACCGGAGGCGAATCGATGTATCTGTCACCAACCGACATGGGAATTAATCGTATTAGTGCCGGGATAATTAACGACAGCATAATCAGGGAGGCATCATATCAGGAAATTATAAGAAGATATCTCAGATGCAAGGTTGAATATGCAATGGGACTGGTTGACAATGATGTACTGAAAAGGATCACATCCATAATGCAAACAATCGGAGCAAGGGTGGAAGACAGGAAAGTTGTGGTGCCCGCCAGGCAGGCAGCCAGGGAAGCAGAAGAAAAGGGAAAAGGCAATGCAGGTATTTTCAGCGGCGCATCCATCGAACTCCATGACGGAACAATCATCACCGGCAAGAATTCCACGCTGATGAATGCATCCTCAAGCCTGATACTGAACACAACAAAATATTTGTCAGGTCTGCCCGACAAAATGTATCTCCTGCCTGAGAACATAATCGATTCCGTTACTTACCTGAAAAAAGATATCCTGAATGGCAAAATGGTTAGCCTTGACCTGGATGAAACACTAATTGTTCTAGGGATCAGTGCATTATCGAATCCTGCTGCCAAAATTGCGGTGGAAAACCTGAAATGGCTCCGTGACTGCGAGGTGCACCTGACCCATATCCCCACTCCCGGCGATGAAGCCGGCTGGCGAAAGCTTAAAGTGAACCTCACCTGCGATCCCGAATATTCAAGCAAAAGCCTTTTCATCAGTAGTTGAGTGCCATTTGTATTTTTCAGTGGCTTCCCGGAAATCATCCGGAAAATGGGTAACAAACCGAAAAAAAGATCTTTCAGAACCAGCTCACCGTACTGCGAATGATTGCAAAAGCGTCATTAACGTCCGTTTTTGTAACATCAAATACTACCGGTTCGGTAAGGTTCCAATTTTTAATCACCCTGTCGAGATAGGTATTGCGAACAGCCATGACAAGATGATTCCCCTGCGGATAAACAAGTTTTTCAAGTCCTTTGGCCCAGCCCTCACCCCGGAGTTCGAGGACACCTACTTCATCGACCACGACAATCTTTGCCCGGTCAACAGCCAAAGCTCCGAGTATTTTGTTCCCCGTTTCAATGGCAGACTGGCAGATTGAAAATCTTCCGATCGATGCGGGCCCGCATTCCCCGGTTTCCCTCAGCAACACCTCTCTTCTACCCGTCCTGATATCAACAAGATCATATCCGGTTACCTGCGTATTATTCATAACCCTTTCCGAAAGTATGCCCTCCGGATGAACATTGTTCTTCCCAAATGCTGCCGTAAGATCTTTAATAAAGGTTGTTTTGCCATCCCCGATGGCTCCTGTTACAATGAATACTTTCCATCCAGACGAGATTCCCGTCTTTATTTCTGCAAAGCGACTCTCGGCCTGGGAAATTACCTGGTAAAATATTGATACCGGATTCCTTATAAGGGTTTTGAAATCGGGTATATTTGCTATGAACGACGGCAGGCTTTCTGCTGATAACTCAAGGGCAAGAGGCAGGTTTTTAAAAGCAGTCTTCATGAAAAAGCTGCGGACAACAGGATTATAGAGTTCTGTGCCAAGAACTGAAAAACCCGTGATAATCAGTGCAGCCCTGAAATTCATCTGAATCCCCGTCAGCAGGCCCTTACGGAGCAGATCTTCTCCGGTCTGCACCCTTGTGAAAACAAAGGCAGTAATCAGGGTGATGACCACGAAAAAGATCCAGAATCCCGGCTTTGAAAGCTGCCTGAAAGCCCTCCTGTACCTCATCGACCAGACTACAATTATGCATGTGATTGCAGGGGACCAGATGCTCCAGCCGGCTTTGTTGAGCAGGATGAATGAGGATATGATCAGGATTACATCGGCAATGAGCCATGCAACGGAATAATTGAATGCTTCACCGGATTTTCCGGCAAACTTACCTGCTGGCTGCTTTATTTTTATTTCCTCAAACTGACCATCGGGTTGTTGTTTCAGCATCCTTCTTCCTACCCTGATCCCGATAAAAGCAGCCAACAGGCCAAAAATGGCATAGGCAACAAGTAAAACAATGATGGGCAGCCACACCAGGTCAGTCTGGATGTTCAGCTGCTTCTGGGCATGCCTGAGAAGATCAACATAAACCCCCACAATGTTCGCCCCGTAAAAAATTACATAATTGATAATTTTCTGGAACAGATTCCAGCTCATGGCAGCCATTGCACCTAGAAGATAACCGGCATAGGTTCTGCCCGACAGGCGGATAAATAATTCGAGGAGCAGCGACTCCGATATTATGGCGACCATGGGCCCGAAAATAACGGCACTCGGCGACATGGTCTTCAGAAGTGCACAGATGAGGCCGCTCCTCCAGAATAATCCCCGTTCAGTCCACTTGAAGCTCATCGAAATAAGGATGATTATTCCAATGGCGGTAAGAACGTTGCCGCTGAACGGAACTTTCAAGTTATGCAGGAAACTTCCGAGAACGATCTCCGATGCAGCCCAGATGGTTCCAATGATCGAAGCCTTGATCCATTTTTCACTCAATTCCGGTTTCATTTCCTTAAAATGCAGATTTTCCGAGCACAGTATTCAAACAAATGAAAGCCGGTTCCTCCCTGGCCGGCGATCTCAAACAACTTTTCCGGGTCAGTGACCCGGATTGCTCCAATCATACTCACCTTGTTTTCAAACAGGACATCCGGGAGAATGTTGCCCGATGGTCCGGTCACAATTACCTTTGACGCCGGTGATACAGCCGTAAGAAGATCATCAATTGTCCTGTTTACCAGTGTTTGCCCGGTGATTATCACAAAATCCGACTGCGGAAGTACTTTCCTGAAATCACCGGCCGGTACATAGTATTGTCTCTGTTCAGGTGTAAGGGCCTTCTCGTTCAATTCAAGCACAAACAGTTTATTGGGAGTTTGTGAAATCTTCCTGATATATGACTGGAACGCCCCGACTATGGTTATTGTTTTACCCGGAGAAAGATCGAGCAGTTCAACCGGATCGCAATTTTCTATTATCCTGTACCGTTCGGGCGTAATAAATCCTGAAGATACTGCACTCAGCACAGCCATTCTCAGAGACATAATAACTGAAGATTCCTTCTTTGTTTCAAGAATCTTCAGCACATTCTGACCTTTTATCTTCAAAGGACTGAAATCACCAAAATCCCTGCCGGCTTTTTCACTGGCGGGCCTGCTATCAGTCAGGGTGGCTGAAGTGCCAATTGCACCGTCCGAAAGCCTTACGGCAGTAAGCAACATGCCGATCCTTACATCAGAAACGAAGAGAGATTCAATCACCGACCGGTATTTTCCAAGAATCAGTTCATATGTCTGGTTAATGATCTTCGACATGTAATTATCAAGATACTAATCTGTTTTGAAACTCCGAAAATAATAATATTGTGCCTTTGCTGTAAGAGGACCAATATAAAAAGAGTTAAAAATATTGAAAAAAGACGAACAGGTACATTATTTCAATTTATCCTTCAATCCCCTGCCGGATTTTTATTTCATTAAACAGATCCAAAAACTCTTCTGAATTTTATTAGTTATGCAGGGTAATCCGGAAAGTAACTCTTCACCGGAAACAGGCAGGATATTTACTAAGTTTTAAAGGTTAAGTCACTAATGATGTGTTTGCTGCGATTACAATCAGAAGTGCTGAAAGATATCTGCCGTTGGGGGTTTCGGGCCTTGCAGCCACTCTTGCAACGGTCTGACCTGTATGAGCGCTATCTGCTGATTACCGGTTTACAGTATATTATAATCATGTCAGGCAGACAATCCTGAATTTATTTATATCACTGATCAATTATGCCTCTCATTTGTTTTACTGTTGTTAACTGAAGGTTGTTCGGTATTTTACTATTTTGATAGATATGGTCAGAAAAAGTTATATGAATCCATACCTGGCAGGTATCCTGCTGGGATTAGTACTGCTTTCGGCAATGGTCATCTCGGGTCGCGGACTGGGGGCAAGCGGCGGAATAAAATACTGCGTTGTTTCCCTGATAAACACAGTAAGTCCTTCACATATTGAAAACTCCGCTCACTACGCAAGGTATTTCGAGGACGGAAAGAAGCCCATCACCAACTGGCTGACACTTGAGATCTTCGGGCTTGTTGCAGGAGGGTTTATTTCCGGGGCAGTCTCGGGCAGGCTTAAGCTCAAAGTTGAAAAATCACCGAAGATTTCTGTTACCCGTAGACTGGTTTTTGCCTTTCTCGGCGGGGTGCTCTTTGTTTACGGAGGCCAGCTGGCAAGGGGCTGCACCAGCGGAGCCGCACTGTCGGGGATGGCAGTTCTCTCCACGGCAGGCTTTGTGACGATGATCGCAATTTTTGGTTCCGCATTCGCATTTGCCTGGTTTTTCAGGAATAACTGGATATAGAGTACAGCATGCAATCATTAAACTCTGAAGTTATTCAGCCGTATTGCGGCGGATGTTTAGCAAAAGAATAAATATTAAAATAAAGTTATGGCGCCGTTTTCATCATATTTCACGTTTCCCGAATGGATCAACATGCTTATTGCATTTCTGATCGGAACAGGTTTCGGATTTGCACTTGAACAGGCCGGTTTCTCCTCAAGCCGCAAACTGGCCGGAATGTTTTATGGTTACGATACGACAGTTCTTAAAGTATTTTTCACTGCTGCGCTGGTGGCGCTGATAGGTTCACGATTCCTCGACTACCTGGGAGTGTTAAACCTGAACCAGGTGTATGTGAATGAATTTTACCTGCCGGCAGCCATCGCAGGCGGGATTATAATGGGTGCGGGATTCATCATGGGAGGATTTTGCCCTGGAACCGGCCTGAGTGCACTGTCGATAGGAAAAATTGATGCAATGGTATTTGTTGCAGGCGGGTTTGCAGGAGCTTTTATTTTCACGGAAACTTATCCATTTATCGAAAAATTTGCCACAGCAGGTTACCGGGGACCGGTTAAGATAAACGAATCGCTGGGGCTTTCCCCCGGCCTCTTTATACTGATCCTTACAATTGCAGCAGCAGGCATGTTCCTGGCAGCCGAACTGGCAGAGAAAAAATTTGCAAAACCGGAAATCAGCAATGAAATAAAATGAACGTCATGGAAACAGGAAGAAAAATATCATTGATGCTTATTATGCTTAGCCTGATCCTGGCTCTGCTTCCTCTTACCGCAAACAGATCCTTTGTGGCCAGACCCGAAACCCTGTTGCAGGACGTGCTCAGTGATGAAACCTCATTCAGCGCTGATCAGGTTGCAGAATTCATTGTGAGGGAGGACAGTACGGTCCAGCTGATCGGCCTTGGAATGCCCGGGGAATTCAGAAGTCAGATATTACCCGGTGCCGTAAATGTGTCTTACGAGGAGTTCATAACCGGTAATCCTGAAATTTGGCTCGGAAACAGGAATATTAAAACCATTTTCTATTCCGGTGGAAATCTTGAAGCATCATATGCCGTGGCATATGCAAGAGGAATGGGATACAGGAATGCATATTCCATGAAAGGCGGTCTGGCGGAATGGAACAGGACAATCATTAAAAGCAGGTTTACCGGAGAAAGGATCACGGCACGTGAAAATGCGCTGTACGAGACCAGGCGCCGTGCCGCTGAGATGTTCACTGAGCTTAATGCACTTCCCGACAGTCTCAAGGCCGGATTTCTTGCATCCAGGAAGTTCTCTGCCAGAAAGCTTGACGGCGGTTGCGAATAAGATATCTAACTCACTGTCGATTAATGAAATTCTTAAAACAATACTGGGCAATCCTCTCTGTTCTCCTTCTGGTTTTAATATCTGTACTGGCAAAAACCTTCGGGAGTCGTCAGTTCAGGTATGATGCCGTCAGGTGGGCAGAACCTTCAGTACAGGGCCTAAACCTGCTGTCATCAGGTCAGCTGGCTGAACTTCCGGGGAATAAGCTTATCGTCTGGCTGGGAGATGAGGCAGTGCCTGCCAGCCGTTTCAGCGGCATTTCCGTAAAAATGGATCCGCGGTCGGTCCTGAACAGACAAAACCTCAGACTGCTTCGAAAGAACAAGGGACCGGTCATCCTCTGTTCGGATGAAATATCGGTTCCTGCAAAAGTATGGATGATATTAAGCGAGACCGGATTAAAGAATATCTACATTCTTTCGGATGACACAGACAACCGATAAAAATCCGGTCGCAATTTGTTTACTGCGACCGGATTTCTGAATTGTTGCCAGGGATCTATTTTACAACCGGGTAATCGCCTGATTCATCAGGCGTGAAAGGCAGCCATGCCAGCACATTTCTCTCACTCTTCATCTTATTGTACATGAAACTGTTGTTTCCGTACTTAAGGGTTCTTGCATCGTAACCGAAGAGCCTGAGATAGGCGGTTGCAAATCCTGAATTATGCCCTGTGCCGCAATAAACCACAACAGTCCTGTCAGACGGGATTGTGGCCATTACATCGGTGAACCCAAGTGTTGCTTCAGGCTTGTATCTTACAGCACCGGGTATATGTCCGTCATCATATTTATCCTTTCGCTCGAAATTGATGACAAAATATTTTGCAGGATCACTGAAAACGTCATCAGCTGTTACAAGAATATCTCCCGTGCCATCCGCGAAAAGCTTTCTGAATCTCTCCTGTCCTATTTCTTTTCCTGAAGTCAGACCGGTGTTAAGTTCAGGCATTCCTTTCGCAGCAGGAGATTCATTGGCGGCAGTCTCCAGGCGATCCTCATATTTGCCCGAAACACCTTTCATCCATCCACTCTCTGCATAGTTTCTGTTCCATCCTCCCATCCCCCAACGAAGGGCGTAAACGTTGCCATATCCCATCATTCTGAGCAGTGAAGTGGTATATGAAGATAATTGTCCGTCATCACACACTATTATTATCTTATCGTACTCAAAGGGCCTGATGCCGGTTTCAAAATATTCCGGCAGGCTGCTGAAACTCCTGTTCACCGCTTTCCTTATATGACCTTTCCGGAACAATTCGGGGGAACGTATATCAATGATGAGATTGTTTTTGTCCAGCTCATCATAAACAACGGAAGCTTTTATCAGGCTGGGGAAATAACGGCTGTTTACATAATCACCGTTCTCTTTAAGGTCGTTCAGCAGTAATTCTGTCTCCTGCCCAATTACCGGTGCAGCCCCGGCAATTTCCGTCACTTCCTGTTTCCTTGCCGTCCCGCCGTCGCGGCAGCCCGAAGAAAAAACAAGGATCAATGCAAAAAAGAAAAATATATGGTAACCAGATTTATATCTCATGACAATCTGTTTTTTCCTTCAATCACTGGGTTATCACCTGATGATCTTTATTATATCTTATTGTCGAAGTACGGTTGCCTTTTTCATCATACTTGTATTCAGTAATTGCGGCACCATTATCAGGACTATTTATAATATTCCTGTCCTTGTCCATATTCCTGACTTCCGTCAGGGCACCGTGCCTGTCGTATGAATACTGAGTAACGGGAACCATATTTCCACTCACAAATTCATTGTCCTGGTCATAATAGACAGTTTCAAGAACATATCCGTTTTCGTCATATCTGCTTACCCGCTTCGACCAGCCCCAGTAAAGGTTCGACATCAGTCCCAGCACATTGAATACAGAAAAGCTTTCAACGTCGCCATGTTCATTAGGTTCGAATGTAAAATACGATACGCCGATGTCACCACAGTTTTCTGCAGTACAATTATACAGTGCATCATTCATGTAATTCGCCATTCTTGTAACGTAACCTTTGTCGTTGTATGAAAACCTCAGCTCGTAAAAAGGACAAAAGGGATTCATGATTGTTTCTTCACCTGCAAGATTGTATCTTTTCTCCTGCAGCATTCCGTCATCCAGGATTTTCCACACATAATTGTTTATCTTGTTCCTGTTTTCAACGGGCTGTCCGTTTCTGTCGAAAAACTTCAGACCGGTTCTGATTCCTTTATCATCAAGGGTATATTCGGCGGTGAAAACACCTGCCGATTCCATGGGCTGATTGTTTTCATCAAAAAAATGCTTTATCTGCTTGTTCCCGGTATATTCATAAGTTATCCTGGCAGCTCCGCCAAGGGCTGAATAACCAAGCAATTCATCATTCCTGGAAAATTCGACAGAAAGCAGGCGGCCTTCATCGTCGTATGTGAATTTATAGCTGTTGATTTCGGCTGCCTGGCCCGGGGTGAGCTCACGTGACCCTCTTTCAATATCCCACGGTGTTTCGCTGAAAAGAATGTTCCTGTAATATTTCACGTTTGTACTGACGTTCCTGCCGGGCTGATTCTGACTACATCCCCACAGGAAAGCAATGGCTGTTATTACAATGCCTGACAGAAAGAAAGTTCTCAGATGTTTCATGGTTTTTTCTTTTAAATCATTCGATCATTACCGTAACTTGTTGAACATTATCTTATATAACTGTGAATGCAGAATCTCTGGTTTATAACAATCCGAGTTCGTCAAATGTTCAAAAAATTCCGTTGATGAATGGAATGGACCGGTCATGACGGAAAGCTGCCGTTCCTGAAAACCATGAGGACGATGGTCATTTAAAGGACAACGGCCCGACTAAGGCAGCCTGTTGTTATTCGATTAACAGTTGCCAAAGCGAAAGTATGATGCTTCAGGTCTTGAAATTAAGGCCTGACAAAGTAAAAAACAGCCGTTTCAGGATTTTGCTGTTATTCTGAAAAGGCTCAGTCAGCCCATGGAACAAGTGCTGATTTGTAATAATTTATTCCCATAGCTTCAAAGCGCTTGCCATGATTTCCCAGCCGCACCTTGAAATCATCCCAGTTCCTGAGCCTGGCAGGGGACCATCCGATCTCGGCAATGGCCGGCAGCCTCGGGAAAATCATAAATTCAATCTCCCTGATATTTGTTATGGTCTCTGTCCACAACGGTGCCTCAACTCCAAAAATATTGTCCCTTACTATTCCCGGTACAAGGGTTGCGGGATCCCAGTTGTAAGCCTTATCAATTTCAATATAACCAGCCCAGGTATAACCGATTGCCGTTGTTGAATCATATTTCATATCAATATAGGCTTTTGACGAAGGCGACATAAGCAGTTTTGCTCCCTGGCTTACCGCTCTTTTGGCATTTTCCGCACTCGACCAGTACTGGGCCACGGTACCGGGCCTGAGAAGGCCAAGGGATATTTCATCCCAGCCAAGTGATTTTTTATTATGGGACAACACTATGTCCTGAACCCTTTCTACGAATGGAATATAGTCTTCTTTTTTCGTAGCATGCGATTCATCACCCCCGATATGGAAGTAAGGACCGGTAGTCAGGGCTGAAATCTCCCTTACGACATCATCGACAAACCTATATGTAATTTCCTTTCCGGTACACAGGGTGCTGAATCCTACAACTGTACCCGTATACAGTTTGGTTGCCCTCCCGTTGCAATTCAACTCGGCGTATGAGGCCAGTGCGGCATTGGTGTGGCCTGGCATATCAATCTCAGGCACTATGGTTATATATCTCGAATCGGCATACCTGACAATTTCAGAATACTGTTCCTGGGTAAAATATCCTCCGTCGCCTCCTCCGACCTTCGTGCTTCCGCCATAAAGGGTAAGATTCGGCCACGACTTGATCTCGATCCTCCACCCCTGATCATCAGAAAGATGCAGGTGCAGGGCATTGATCTTGTAAGCTGATGCAAGATCGATGACCCTTTTAACATCCTCTACTCCGAAAAAATGCCTTGCCACATCAAGCATGGTACTGCGATAACCATAAACCGGATAATCAACTATGGTACCGGTAGCGATCTTCCATTCCCCTTGCTGCACCGATGAAAGCTCAATCCCGGAAGGAAGCAGCTGTCTTATTGTCTGAATACCGCGGAAAATGCCCGCCGGGCTCTTTGCTGCGAGTGTCAGAAGCTTTTTTGTAATAGTTACCGTATATCCTTCTTCCAGGGGTATTGAATCCGCTCCGGCAAAGGTCAGGTAAATACTGCCCTTTGGAGGTACCTTGGTGGTTTTGACAGCAAACGCAAATCCAGTTGCCGGCCTGAGCCTTTCTGCAAGGTATTCTGCAAGCTGCCTTAGTTCATCAGACCCGTCCGAAATACAGATTGCCGTTTTTTCATCAAGCCTGAAATAATCGCCCGTTGCAACAACCGAAACGGGCACAGGAATTATGTGCTCCCCTGAAAGGTCGGAAGGTGTGCCCGACTTGCATGAAACCTGGATCAAAGTAATTACAGACAAGGCCAGGAATCCCGAAATCACTGAAAGTTTTCTGCGTATCATTTCCCTATGAATTATTAAACTGTTAAAAATAAGGAATTTTATTTCAATTAACATCCGGAATTTTGCAAATTATTGATTCAGCCATACTTCCATTGTTCCACCGAAATGCCTGCTGTCTTCGGATCCGGGGACCACACTCCAATATGAATAACGAGATAACCCGTTTATTACAGAAAACAACAGAAAGGTACCGGAGTGAGGCAATATTGAAGCATTTTGCCGCTACATTGTCAGTCAGCTTATCACAAAATGCCGGTTACAGTTTAATGTATTTTGTTTTTATCAATAGTTCGTTAAAGTTTTAAGCGGCCATAGTGCCGTATAATATAAGTTCTCTGACATATTTCTGATTTTTGGTAGAGTATGGGTAAATACCGAACACGTCAAAAAATCGATTAAGCATTAAT
>WXFD01000006.1 GCA_009877105.1 Bacteroidales bacterium | reverse complement strand
ATAGTAGTAACCCCGGGAAATATCTGCCTTGGAGGGGAAGTCACTTTTTCAGCCGAGCTTAACGGTGCTGCCGGGGGCAGCGTTGAGTGGATACGATCGGAGACATCAGGTGGGGCAGGCATTGTGGTCCACAGCCCAGACACACCTTTATCACCAGGAACATTTTATTACCGTCCGCACTATGCGGGTGGTTATGGGGGCTGCAACCTTTCAGACGGCACGGAGACTATGGTCACGGTCCACCCCGACCCGTCGTGGGGGGCTATAGTAGTAACCCCGGGAAATATCTGCCTTGGAGGGGAAGTCACTTTTTCAGCCGAGCTTAACGGTGCTGCCGGGGGCAGTGTTGAGTGGATACGATCGGAGACATCAGGTGGGGCAGGCATTGTGGTCCACAGCCCAGACACACCTTTATCACCAGGAACTTATTATTACCGTCCTCACTATGCGGGCGGTTACGGTGGCTGCAACCTTTCAGACGGCACGGAGACTATGGTCACGGTCCACCCCGACCCGTCGTGGGGCACGATAGATTTTTCACAGCCGGATATCTGCCATGGAGGGGAAGTCACCTTCACGGTAGTTCTCAATAATGCAGCCACGGGTACTGTAGAGTGGATACGTTCGACGAGTCCGGGCGGCACGGGCATGGTTGTCACCAGTCCCGATACACCGGGATCGCCGGGAACTTATTATTATCGTCCGGTTTATACTGGCGGTTACGGGGGCTGCAACCTTTCGGACGGCGCGGAGACTGCGGTCACGGTTCATCCCGACCCGTCGTGGGGCACGATAAATGTACCCCAGCCGGATATCTGCGTTGGGGGCAGCGTCACCTTCTCGGTAGTTCTCAATGATGCAGCCACGGGTACTGTAGAGTGGATACGCTCGACAAGTCCGGGAGGGACAGGCATTGTGGTCCACAGCCCAGATATACCTTTATCACCGGGAACATATTATTACCGTCCGGTTTATACGGGAGGTTACGGGGGCTGCAACCTTTCGGACGGTACGGAGACTATGGTCACGGTTCATCCCGACCCGTCGTGGGGCACGATGGATGCACCCGAGCCGGATATCTGCGTTGGGGGCAGTGTCACCTTCTCGGTAGTTCTCAATAATGCAGCTACGGGTACTGTAGAGTGGATACGTTCGACGAGCCCGGGCGGTGCGGGCACGGTTGTTACCAGTCCCGACACACCGGGATCACCGGGAACTTATTATTACCGTCCGGTTTATGTGGGTGGTTACGGCGGGTGTGATCTATCAGACGGACCAGAGAGCGTGGTGAGAGTTATTCAGATTCCTCAGGTAAATCAGCCTTCAGATCAGGTAGTATGCAATGGGGAATCTGTTTCTGAAATTAATTTCAGAACTACTGTCAGCGGGGAAACGGTTACTTACAGTTGGAAAAATGACCAGGTTTCCATTGGCCTCCCGGAGAATGGCACTGGGGATATTAGATCCTTTATTGCAAAGAATAATACCCGAGCGCCTTTGATTGCAAATATCGAAGTTACACCCCATATTACTCATGGCTCATTCACCTGTGACGGTCCGTCAAAGACCTTTACCATAACTGTCAATCCCACAGCGCAGGTTAATATTCCCGCTAACCAGGTTGTCTGTAATGATGCACCGACTCAGCCAGTCATATTCAGTACACTTAACAATGACGGCTTAACTGAATATGAGTGGACAAATGACCAGGCGTCGATCGGGCTTGCTGCATCCGGAACAGGAAATATCCCTGCCTTTACAGCTGTTAATGAGGGCGATTCACCTGTCGTTGCCACTATAACCGTTTCTCCTTATTATACTTATGACGGACTTAAATGTAGCGGGCCTTCCGTAACGTTTACAATAACCGTTGACCCGTCGGCCAAAGTGGTTCCGAGCGTTCTTACCCAGACAATATGCAATGACGGGAAAACCAATATCATAATAGGGAGCCCGAGTACGTTCAGCAGCGGTGTTGTGAAATTTGACTATACTGTTGACGCGACAGGAGGAGTAACAGGTTTTACAACTCCGGTATACGGTTTGCCGAAGGACCATGTAATTGCTGATGAACTTCACAATCCCACCAATGAGGCCCAGACAGTAACATACACCATTGTTCCGGTCACATCAACCGGATGCGGATCAGGCCCGGCCATAGTCATTGTAACCGTTCTCCCGACGCCAAAGGTTATTAAGCCGGCAGATATGGATTTATGTCCTGATGAGGACTCTCCGCCCGTTGTATTAACCACACCCACTGCCGGATCGGTATATTTTACATGGGAGAATGATAATCCCTCAATTGGGTTGGCATCTGCCGGGGAAGGGAATATTCCGTCATTCACAGCGATAAATGAAACAGACAATTTTGTGACTGCCACCATCACCATTATACCGCATATTACATCAGACCCACTCGTATGTGATGGAGATCCGGTCTCTTTTACCATAAGGGTGGATCCGAAGCCAAGGATAATTCCTGTTCCTTCTCCCACTATTCAGTGTGATAATACTGAAACCAACATTGTTCTTCAGAGCCCGAGTATTTTTACCAACGGACAGGTTTCCTTCAAATATACCGCAGTATCGCCGGATGGGATCACAGGCTTCGCGCCATTCGGAACAGTTCTTTCCAGCGGAGATGCTATTACAGACAGGCTGGTCAATTCTTCTGATAAACCGGGAGATGTTATTTATACAATAACACCTGTAAGCCCTGTTGGATGCAGTGATGGTCCTTCGGTAACTGTTACTGTAACAGTTGAACCTACACCACGGGTTCTTCCGGTGCCCTTAGATACTGATCAATGCAACAGCACAGCCACAAACATCAGGCTGGAGAGCCCCAGTGAGTTTAAAAACGGTAAAGTGAGTTTTCGCTATTCTGTAACATCAACAGGAAGTGTGACAGGGATCTCCGAAGATATGACAGGTCTTTCCAATGGCTATGTAATAAAAGACAGGCTTTTTAATTCTTCTGATGCACCTCAGACCGTCACCTATGTTATTGTTCCGGTAAGTCCCGGCGGATGTGGTGAAGGTGCATCCGTCGCCGTTAAGGTAACCGTGAATCCGACTCCAAGGATCCATCCTGTACCTGAAAACACAATACGATGCAATAATACCCCGGCCAATATTGCCCTGTTGAGCCCAAGTACCTTTACCTCCGGCTCTGTGTCAATTAATCTTACTGCAACTGCCCCTGAAGGACTCACGGGATTTACAGCTGAGGAAACCGTATTGCCAAGTGGATATTTAATACCAGATCTCCTGGCCAATTCCACCGATGCTCCCCTGGAGGTTACCTATACCCTTGTGCCTGTAAGCGGAGTTGCGTGTGACAACGGACCTTCAGTATCATTTAAAGTGACTGTTAATCCAACACCCCGAGCCACCCCCGTGAACCTGAAACCCGCTATCTGTTATGATGATCTGACTGAGATCATTCTGTTATCCCCTACGGTAATGACGGAAGGATCAATAAAGTTTGACTACTCTATTTTTTATCCGGACGGGGTAACAGGGAATAATGCCGCCGGAGCAGACATACCGGAAGGGGAAACCCTGTCATTCAGGTACAGAAATGAAAATGATGCAGTGACATCAGCAAGATTTGTTATAACCCCGAGGGCTGATGCCCTGTCCTGTCCGGAGGGAGCAAATGTTGAGGAGTTTGTGGAACTTCATCCCAAGCCTGCAAGGGGCATTGAAATACTTAAATCTTTTACCTGTGAATCGAGCCAGGGCCGGGCAGCCCTGAGAGCCCGCATCTCATCGGGTGCCGATCCGTACAGGATTGTATGGTCGGGCCCCGTCGGCTATTACATGGAAGATATGGAGGAGATCGACAACCTTTATGCAGGCAACTACACTCTAAATGTAACCGACAACCTGGGCTGCATGAATGAAACATCATTCAACATAGCAAACTTGAGTGCCAAACCAAGAATTATCCCCCTTCCGAAATCGACCGGTCATCATGTGACATGCCCCGGGGGCAATGACGGAGTCGCCAGGATATATGTCAGGGAAGGAGGCACTCCTCCGTTCAGATACTGGCTGGTTTACAATGAAACCGAGACCCTGTACAGCGGGGAATTCCAGAATATTTATGCTTCTGATGATCCTTCAACCTATCTGCTTTGTACAGATCTGAAAGCAGGAAGCTATAAATTGATAATAAGGGATTTCAATGGATGCGAATTAACTATGGACGCCATACTGACAGAGCCTCCTCCATTGATTATTAACATTACCCCCAGTGATTACAGCGGTTCGAATATCGACTGCAAGGGTTATAGTACTGGTTATGCCGTAGCCTCGGTTAGCGGTGGTAACGGAGGATATTCATATTACTGGTATCCCGAATCGGGTACATTGCCGGGCAATAACACCGGAAGCAGGCTTGATGGCATTCCTGCCGGGAAATATTATGTAAGAGTTACTGATTTATCTGGTTGTGAACAAATCGAGAGTATCGTTCTTACCGACCCCCCGGGCATGGAACTTGCTGGCAGCCAGGTGTCCAGGAGCCCTGATGGTAATTACGGGATCTCATGTTACGGAGCCGACGATGGTTTCATCAAAATTGATATTGCAGGAGGTTCGGGTAATTACGACTTCCTGTGGGTGGGTCCGGACGGTTTCCAATCCCGGTCAAAAGATATATCGCAATTAAAGTCAGGCGTTTATACATGTACAGTGACAGATATTAATGGTTGTATCCTTATGCCTGAGCCGATTTTCACGCTTACCCAGCCTGATAAACTTGAGGTATCGCTGCAAAGTTCGGTGTCATCCCACGGAGGATTTAATATCGACTGTCATGGAGGAACCGGAACGGTCGAAACAACGGTTAGCGGCGGAAGTATCGGGAATTATTCTTATTCATGGACCACCACCAACGGATCAGGAATAATCGATGGTGAGAAAGATCAGCTATCCCTTTCTGCCGGTTCCTATCATTTGCGGGTATCCGATCTTAATGGCTGCAATGCAGAAAAAGATATTAACCTTACGGAACCTCCGGAGATTCAGCTGAAGCTTGTTCCGACACATATAACATGCCAGTCGGACACATATGATAATGGCTCAGTTGATCTCACGGTTTCCGGGGGAGTTGCTCCGTATAATTACATCTGGTCAGGAGGTCAGGATACCCAGGATATAGCAAACCTGACTGAGGGAGTTTATTCCGTAACCGTTACTGATGCCAATGGCTGTACAAAGGAAGGATCGGTTCGCATAAACCTGCCTCCACCCCTTACCTTTGAGAAAATACTTTCAGCTTACGGAAATTTCAATATAAGCTGTTTCGGCAGGTCCGACGGATCAATTCATGTCAATCCCCTCAGCGGCACTCCTCCGTATTCATACGTCTGGCAGGGTCCGGATGGTTTTTCACGGGAAGGGAATGAAATCTCGGGACTGAAGGCGGGTGAGTATGTTTTACTTATTACCGATAGCAACTACTGTACAGGCAGCGAAACAGTGACTCTCATTGAACCGCCTGGTGAACTCACAATCGATATTACTGCATTTGAAGATATAAGATGCAATGGCGACAAATCGGGAGAAATAAGTATCGAGGCGGTCAATAATGCGGGAGCGGTTACCTATCTCTGGTCCGACGGCGTACTCGGTAATAGCAGGCAAGGACTGGCAGCAGGAAGATACAGGGTGATAATAACGGATTCAAACAACTGTAGGACTGATTCAGTTATCATCTTTACCGAGCCCGAGCCATTAATGGTTGAATTGGATGTAACTCTTCCAACCTGTCCTGACATGCCCGACGGAGAGATCAAAACACGGGTGACCGGAGGAACAGATGGCGGATATTCCTACCTGTGGTCCGACAATTCAACGGATCCTGATCTTTCCAATGCAACGGGCGGCCTTTACAGCATAAGGGTTACTGACATGAACAATTGTTCCGTCGAAAAATCGTTGATCCTTGAGGCAAAAAATCCATTGTGTCTGGAGATACCAAATGCAATATCTCCGAACGGCGACCTTGTAAATGATGTGTGGAACATTCATAATAAAGAGCTGTATCCCGCGATGGAAGTAATGATCTTTAACCGCTGGGGAGAAATGGTCTGGAAGTCGGAACGAGGATATCCGAGGCCATGGGACGGAAGAAGCAACGGAAGAATGCTTCCGGTCGATTCATATCATTACATAATTGATCTTAACAACGGAACACGTCCTGTAATAGGCCATGTAACAATTGTCAAATAATTTACCGCATGAAAAAACTGACTTCAATAGTGGCTGCCTTTTTCTTCTGGCCCTTATGTTCGGGGCAGCAGCTGCCATTATACAGTCAGTATCTGCAGAATAAATTCCTTATAAATCCGGCGGTTGCCGGCAGCGAAGGCTATACAAACATTAATCTTACGGCAAGGGAGCAGTGGATAGGTTATTCCGGCGCCCCTAGAACCTATTCTTTCAGCGGACATGGACGTATTCTGAAAACAAAATATTCCATAAAGGCTGACCGTTCAGGAAATAACAGGTTCAGGCCCAAAGGGGACGGTAAAGTCGGGCTGGGAGGCTATGTATTCAGTGACAGGCACGGATTGGTCCAGAGAACCGGATTCCAGGCTGCATACTCCTATCATATGTGGACAGGAAGAACTACACAGGTATCTTTGGGGCTGGCATTCACGGGATATCATTTCAAGATCAATGAAAAAGAAATCAATTTCGAAGATCCAAATGAACCATGGCTTAACAATAACCTGAGAAGAGGTATTTTTGTCCCTGATGCAGATTTTGGCATTTATGTGCTTAATCCGGACTTCAGTTTCGGTTTTACAAGTTCCCAGTTGTTCGGGGCCGTCGCCAGAATAGGAGGGGAAGGTTATCGTAACTATTCAATGGACAGACACTATTACCTCTTTGGATCTTACAATTTCAATGCTGATGTTAAAACCGAGATCCAGCCTTCGGTGCTTATCATGATGTCAGAACAGACCAAACCAATGGCTGATATTGGAGTAACCTGCAACTATGATCAGAAAATATGGGCAGGTGTTTCCTACAGGACAAGCAAAGCATTGGTTGCAAACCTCGGGGTCAGATATACGAATCTGTTCATTGGCTATTCCTATGATTTTACCCTTTCTGAAATTCAAAGATTGACATTCGGGACCCATGAACTGTCATTGGCTGTCAAATTCGGTGACAGTGCCAGAAAATACCGCTGGCTCGACCGCTATTGAGCAATTTCTGAAAAAAACGTGTCCCATAATCAGGGATATTTAATTATGCTTCGATAACCCTGCAGGCTACAGTTAAAGTAATGCATTATCGTCATCTCCTCCGGAGATGATAAACAAGGGAACTGCTTTTCCTGTAATTAAAAACAGCCCTGACTGAAAAAAAGGATCCTTTTGCCAGGCCGGAGAGAAGATACAATTTTCTATTCCTGTGTTTCTCACTTAACAATGAAATATAAAAAACATCAAAGGGAAGGGTGCTTACATGCGTCACTTTAAAACCTGTCTTTGCAGCGAATAATTCAAAGGTTTCGGGAGTGAAATGCCACAGATGCCGGGGGACATCATAAGCAGCCCACGAATCACCAAAATGCATTGCATCATACGATCCGCAATTGGGTAATGCTGATATGAATAAACCTTCCGGTTTAAGAAGCCGCAGGATTTCCTGCATATAGTTGAAGGGATCGTGAGAATGTTCAAGGGAATGCCACATGGTAATCACATCACAGCTTTCACCCGGAAGTGATGAGATCTTTTCAGGTTCCAGTATACTCAGCCCGAATTGCCTGGTGCCAAATTCCCTCGCTTTGCAGTCAGGTTCAATACCTGTTGAATTCCATCCGTTTGCTTTCATTTTTGCAGCGAAATAACCTGTGCCGCAGCCAATATCCAGGATACTGCCTTTCCTTAATCCGGAAGCTGCTGAAATGATTCTCAGCTTCCTGGAAAGCATTATATTTCGAGCCAGTGAATAAAGCCGGTTTATCACTCCGGCTTTTGTGTCGCTGTGTGAAACATAATCTTCAGATGCATAATATCTTCCCATTGCTTCTTCATCAGGCGGATCATGGGTGAGGACAAAACCGCAGGCATTACAGATAAACAAGTCGTAGGTTTCCCCACTGACCAGATGATCGGTACAGGTGAGATAATAACTGACCTTTTCTGCACCACATAGCGGACATTCACCTGGTCTGTTCATTTCAGGGAGATTTTAGCTTTTTCTTAAGTTCCGCACCAGCGTATACTGCAATAGCCAGTATCAGCAGCAATGAACTTGCAAGTGAAACCCTGTTACCTGCAAAATATGAATCGGGCTCAAAACTGAACCTTATTTCGTGGCTGCCTTCAGGCACAATCATCGCCCTCAGTACATAATTGACCCTGAAATGGGGTGATTCCTTCCCGTCAATAAACGATTTCCATCCTGCAGGATAGTATATCTCGGAAAACACGGCAAACCGTTCGCCCGAACAGGAGCATTTATATATCAGTTCATTTGGTTTATATGATACAAGGTAAATAGTGTCACCTTCATTATAAGGAAAGGAGAGAGACTTCACATAATCCCTGAACACGGTATCAACCACGGCTTCCGAGGAAGGATCGAGAGAATTAATTGACGACAGTTCCTCGTTGGCATTGGCTGCAAATTTCACCTTTCCGGCAAACCAGGCATTTCCAAGCGCCCTCCTGTTTACCAGGGGCGGAGCATCCGGATTGTAAATCACATATTTGGCATTTAGCATATTGATTGCACTGGTGTTATCAAATACCGGCAACAGGTCAGCGATTGTATTTGCATTCCTTGCTTTTTCAATGAAACTTTCAATGTTAACCGTTATTGAAGTGTCGATGAGCTCCTGGTATCTTTTCATTTTAGCTCCGTGATATCCTCCTATTGATTTGTGAAAATAGGAGGTGGGTGTATTATCGTTGAAGGTGGAAACGGAAAGGTTTAGCACCCTGTGGTATGAAGTATCCTGCAGGATCATTTCATCGGCAACTGAAGGAGTGAATGATTTCTGAATGACCGAGGGCCTCTCAAATTTGTCCGAATCGAGATAACGTTTTCCGGCACTCCAGAGATCGGCAAGGATTAACAGGCCTATAATTATAATTGAATACTCCCTGCGGAGTTTATTCTGAAGAAATGCAGTTATCGTGCCGGCTGACAGGATGATGAGGATCAGCGATCTCAGGCTGTCGGCTCTCAGAAGACTCTTGCGATCTGCAACAAGAGCTGATCTCAGCCAGTCGGGATAGTCGGATTCGTAGGGATTCAGAAATGATCCGGCAATTCCGGGTAACAACAGGAACATAATCAAAAGCCCTCCCGTTATTCCGGCGGCAATTTTCAATCCTCTGAAGATCTCTTTTTTTGACAGATTCACGGAAAAAATCTTTTTCAGGGCAAGGATTCCGAGCAGCGGTATGCAGAACTGGGCGATGACCAATATCATGGTTACTGCCCTGAATTTATTGTAGCCGGGGAAAAAATCGATGAAAAGATCAGTGAATACCATAAAATTCTTACCCCAGGCGAGCATTACGGAAAGAACCGAGGCAGCGAGAAGCCACCATTTCTCAGGTCCTTTTACGATCACCAGGCCAAATATGAACAGGAATATCACAATTGCCCCCATATAATGTGGTCCGTCCGTTCCCGGCTGGGTTCCCCAGTATTTGACCAACTGTCCGGCTGCAGATGAAGCATTGTTTTGCCTGAGCGCTTTTACCGTCTCGGAATTCCTGTCAAAGGGCTTGCTTGATCCGCCTTTAAAGTTCGGAACAAGAAGGTTAAATGTCTCATCAATACCATAGCTCCAGTAGGTTATATAATCCCTGTTCAGACCTTTCGAGACATTTTTGTCGCTCACGGACAGATCCGATTTTCCCCTGCTTGAGAACTTTCCATATTCATATACGGTGTAAAGATTTCCGAAATTTATGCCGATTGCAATAATTAGCGGCGTTAAAAGCAGGGCGGAGGTTTTAAGAAATCTGGCGATTGTTTTTTGCCTGATTGAAAAAATGAGTTCAGTAATTATAAAGACTATCAGGCATATCATGGAATAGTAGGTTATCTGTGGATGATTTGCCAGGATCTCGAGCGACAGGAAAACTGCTGTCAGAACTGCTCCCGCCAGGGCATTCCGTTTATATGCATAATAAACCGATCCTATCATCGGAGCCATATATGCCAGGGCTATCGCCTGCGTGTTATGCCCTGCTGCAAGGATCTGGAAGAGAAATGAGGAGAAACCATATGCAAATGCACCCACCGCCGAAATAAGAGGATCGGCCCCAAAAATTATTAGCAGAAGATAAAAACCTGCCATTGCCAGGATCAAAACGGATACAGGTGTCTGAAATATCCTGAGGGCGGTGTCGACATGCTTCATGAGATTGCCCGGGTACCTTGTGGATATTAGGTAAGCAGGCATTCCGCTGAAAATCGAATTGGTCCAAAGGGGTTCCCTGCCATATTTTTCCCTGAAATCACGTATCTCCTTGGAATTTATTGATGAAACTGTGGAATCATTTGCTTTCAGGACCTTGCCTTCCAGAACGGGGTAGAAATAAATGAAAGAAATGATAATAAATACAATAACTGCCAGCAAATGAGGTAATGCCGATCGGAGATCCTGGTTTATTTTCATGGGAAACGATTTTGAGATCCGTTTTTTCAATTCAATGCAAAAGTATTGAATTACCTCAAACGAAAACAGCTAAATGGATTTAAATCAACCAAATCCTCTACTGAATATTTTTCAATGACCTGAGGTTGTCCCTTAAGTTCCTGAGCCTCGACCATTTTGAAATGAATCCCCTGATTGCCTGTAATTCCACGGGTTCATAGAAATTGAACAGGTAAAGGATGAAGGGGAAACTGATTACACAGGCAGTTTTTATGAGGAGGCGTGGAACGATGTGCAATTCATTCAGCATAAGACCGGCAAAGGACAGGATGCCGCCGCATATGAACATGATTGCGATTTTTTTCAGTTCATACGGAATGTGATATTCCTTCTGTGAATAGTAATAGTTTAGAAACCAGTAAAAGAACTGAGTGGTGATTGTAGCAATTGCCGCTCCTGTAATGTTCCATACCGGTATAAGGATAATATTGAGAATGATGTTCAGAACACTTGAAGCAATGACAGAAATCCCGACAATATTTGTTTTTTTGTTGATAATCAGGCCATAACTGCTTGTTTCCCTCATATTTGCAAAAAAAACGGACAGAGAAAGAACCGGGACGGCAATAAAAGCAATCCAGAACTCCGCCGATCTTGAAATAATCTTTATTATTTCATATGAAAATAGTGATAATGTAATGATACCCAGCATTAATACGAAGGATGAATACAACAATGTCTTTGAATAGAATCTTTTATTATCGGGAGAATTCATTTTTTGCATTACCATTGGTGTGATTGCCATTTTGATCGAATCGACAATTACCAGTTTCAAAACCGATGAGATTTTGTATGCCATGGTATAAATGGCCACATATTTCAACAGTGCAAGGGAATTAAGTGAATATCTGTCGATGACAGCAAGTGATGCGGCGGCAAAGTTTGAAATAAGCAGTGGAAATCCATAACGACTCATCGATTTGAATACCTGCAGGTTAAAAAATATCCTGCAATTCCTTGCCACATAAACCGAGAGCAGGATTATAAAAAGCAGGTTTCCTGCAACCTGGGCGATATAGATACCTTTTACCCCGGCCTGCCGGAAAACAATCAGATAGACTGTAAGGATGAGCACAACTGCAAGCTTGATGAAGTTGGCAACGGAAAACAGCAAAGCCTTTGACTGAATCCTCATCAGGGAATTGATAATGTTGTTTATTGCCTGCAGCGCGGTGGACAATATCAGGATCTTCAGTGCATTGCTCCACCCTTCGCTTCCAAATATCAGTGTCGAAAATCTGCCTGCTAACGGTATAAGAATAATGCAGAAGGAGATGCTTACAATAACCTGGTTGCTGAGCGACATGAAAAATATACCTTTCTGATTATCCCTGAACTCATCATCCCAGTACCATCTCATAAGGCTTTGCGGGAGACCCGAGGCCATCAGCGATATAAGTACGATTCCCGAGATATCGAGCAGGGCAATAATCCCGAACTCATCAACTGAAAAATACCTTGGATCGGTATAAAGAGGTATCAGCAAAAAACCTATTACCTTCACGGATATATTTCCCAGTCCGTAAATAAAACTGTCCCTGAAAGATGTTTTTATAAGTTTTTGCATCAGATGGATTTACTGAATCGTTAATGAGTGGTCATGAGGGTGATTTGTGTACATTGTTTACACTGCGGCTTCGTCGGGAAAACCTATTAAAAATATATCTGAATGGCATAAATTGTTTTCTATCCCAGCCGAAAGCTTCCTGATTAAAAAAGTATAGTTATCAAGTGCTTTCTCCAGGAAGGGTTTTACTTCAAAAAGTTCATGGGGATTATGATATATAGCAACAGCCAGTACGGGACGGTGGGTTTTCATTGTCCCGACAGCGCCCTTTACGAAATCGAAGCTCATGCCCTCAATATCTGCTTTGATCAATCCCGGCGAAATACGGTATTCAGAAGCTATCGTGTCAAGGGTTTTCTGTTCAACGGTGATCCAGTCATACTTTCCCCTGTTCCTCAGAAGTGACAGCCCCGTGGATCCGGTATCGGCAAATTTCGCAGGTTCCTTGTTATCCGCGTCTGCAACGCAGACGTTGATCAGCTCAAAACTGTTGTCACTGATCTTCAGTTGAGCCATATTCTTTTTATATTGATCAATGGATTTCAGCGACATTTCGACAGAGTAGGTTTTTCTGAAGCCGAATTTCCGCAAGGCGATGGCTGAGTCTCCGCTATGAGCGCCTATATCGATAAGATCCTTATTTTTCAGGTAGTTAAGGACGTTTTCCGGTAAAAAATGCAAACCATGATAAAAATAGAATACCGATTCATCAAGATGACGGAATATCCGTTTGTATTTTTTCCGGTCGCCCGAAAGGGAATTCTCAATCTGTTTTTTCATCACTGCAGTTTCAACAGGCAACAGACCGCCTGCGACAGGCTGGCTCTTCGATACTTTTTTCCTGTGCTTTTCGTCGGGATAAAACTTTATCCTTTCGAGTACGGTGTTTATTGTTCTTTCCGACTCTGCATCAAGGCCGCGCTTCAGTTCCGTTTCCCGGTTTATGTTTACAGGATCTGAAAGATATGTCTTGAAACTGCCGCCGAGGGAATCGGTAATGTATATGGAATATGGTGTGAAGATCTTCCTGGATCCGTTAATAAGATAAACCAGAAAATTATAGGTTTTCGGAAAAAGTTTTCGTATGACCATTACCCGATTCTTCATCCTTGTTCATTTATTTATGAGGAATTTGATAACGAGACATTTCATGTATCGCTTCCAGGTTACATAGTGACAATATCTTGTAATCGTTCCGAAAGTCATCCTGTTCGTGATCAGTTCCAGTGAAAAATCGCTGAGATCCCTTTTTCTCAAAACCGGGAAGCCCCTGTAAAAGCTATTGCTGACATTTTCCCCATGCACAGTTTGCATCCATAATGGTTTCTTCAGTATAAATCTTGAAACGCGTGCTTTGGGATTAAAGTATTCAAGCCACAATTCCCTGAATATAAACAGGCGCAGATTATTCCATTTCGTGTGACCCCTTGAATAAATCCCCTCAATTTCTTTTCCGGTATCTTCAATCAGGCTTAGAAATGGAGACATCGGATAAAAATAATGAGAAAGTTTCTTTTCATTAACATCCAGAACATATCCGGAAGCAAGGGAGATAAGATAGCGATGCTTTGCAATGAAGTTTTCCTTAATGGTTAGTATTGCATCCCTGTGAAGACTATCATCATTGTCGACCCTGGTAGTAATTACCCATTTAGTGGTTGGTCCGGCTTTTTTTCTTACCTCCCTGATATAACCGGTATAAAAATCATCCATTCCATCACTGTAGCAGACTGAGATTAGGTCATGCGAAGAAAGAAAACCTATGAACTCCCCGAATTCTTCAGGTGTGGAAGAATCAAAGAATATCAGCCAGCTGAAATCGCGGCATGTCTGATTCAACACCGATGGGAGACAGTAGTTCCGGAAAATACTGATCCTGCTCCTGGTCCAGCTCAGCCATTCATCATAAGCGGCACTTCCGGAAACAGGCTTGTTCCTCAGGTTAAATTGCGTGATCACAAAATGCATATGTTCCATCCGAAGCTGAATTTCAGGTATCCGCAGACTTTTTCCCAGATGCAGACAGTTCCCTGTATGCTTTTATTATTTCCGTACCCTGTTTTACCGTGTTGTATTCTTTCATAACAGCTTGCTTCCCTCTTTCGCCCATGATAATGCATTTTTCATTATCATTGATGAGCTCGGAAAGTTTTTCTGCCATGTCGACGGGATCTCCGCTTTTAAAAACCAGCCCGCAACCTGTTTTACTGACAATATCGGCCTGAGGTTCACAGTCTGAAACCAGGATGGGCTTCCCGAACAGCATATATTGAAACACCTTGTTCGCTACCCCTGATTCATGCTGCGGATTTTTAATGATGGGAGAAATGCAGACTGCCGATGCGTGAACATATGAAGGAAATTCACCGATATCCTTCCAGGGATAATAAGTGAGATGCCCGCTAATCTCACTGCCGGCGAATAACCTGATGAAACGGTCTTTCTCAGCCTTGTCAATGGGGCCGATCAAAAGAAGATGAATTGACTGATTGTCCCTGAGAAGTATCTCTGCAGCCTCAATGGTTGTCATAATACCCCTTCTCTGACTGATCACCCCGAAGTAGAAAATGATCTTCCTGTCATATGGAGGTAAAATGTCCCTGTCTATGGCATATGATGACATCCTTTTTACATCAGGGACATTGGGATAGATTTTTACCTGGACCGGATCCGTTCCGGGATACTTGGCCAGGAGGTGATTCCTGTAAGAGCTGCTGAGAACAATTATCCTGTCAGCGTACGACAGATATTTTTTTTCCTTCTTTTCCCACCTGGAAGGCCTTACGATCAACCTGGAGGGGAAGCGGTTTGCCCAATGATATTCTTTTATTGCTGCAGGGTAATTTTCATGGAGGTCGAGGACCAGGGGGATCTTATAATGGTCCGATGCCCGTTTTGCAGCCCTTGCCATGTACAGATCGTGTGCATGCAGAATCTCTATCCCGTATTTTTTTATGAATCTTTTTATTGAAATATTCCAGGAATAATCAAACAGTGCAAACGTATTCTCAAGGGCGAATAAGACATTGTTTGCCTTTTTCGGGATCCGTCTGTGAACCAAAAAGATATTGTCCTCAAACTGAACGAATCGCGGAACATTCTTGTCAGGCGGAAGATTCAGCACATAGACCTGGTATCCGTTGCCGGCCAGGATTCGGGCTTCATTTAGAACCCTGGGATCATTGACAAATACACCATTCAGTATGAATCCTGCTTTCATAATACAAGTAATGGTGTAAATTTATGAAACTTATTTATGAAGTTGAAGAAGGAATGATGACAGCCCCCGGTCAGTTCTGTCTGATCAGAGTGATGAGAGTATTTCGGACAGCCTGCCGGTTAGTGCTTTTCTCGAATAACTGAGGGGTTTTTTTATCGCCAGTTCGCCGGGATGTTCCATTACCCTGCCGATGAAATCGCTTATTCCGGTATGATCGTCCCATTTGAAAACTGATTTATGCCCCGACTCCAGAAGAATTTCGGCCGCATCACCATCGGCAGGCCCCAGACAAAGTATCGGTTTCAGCGAAGCCATGTACTCAAAGAGCTTGCCGGTAACTATACTTCTGGATGAGGAATGTTTGGGTATGATCAGGATTAACATTGAGGAAGCAGCCATATATCCAATAGCTGACCTATGGTCGGTATAATCAATGAATTCAACTTTGCCATGGCCAAGTGCGGACGAAACAAGGACCCTTTGATTTTCTGAGACAAAACCTGCAAATCTGAGCCTGAATGCTGCTTCCTTTTTTTCCAGTTCGGAAAGTGCCGCCAGCAGTCCGTTCAGCGGATAGGAGTCAGACAATGTCCCTATATATGACAGGGTAAAAATATCGGGCTTTGATTCTGTAATCCCTGCAAAGTCTTCTTCATCATACCCGTTTGGGACGATCCCCGTTTTTTGTTCAATGCCGGGATACTTGCGTGAGAAAAGTTCCTTAAGGGATTTCCCTACTGTTATTAGCTTGTCAGCGTTTTCCAGAACTTCCTTTTCATATTTTGCATCGATCCTTTTTGCACATTTGGTAGGATAAAAGTTGTGATAGTAATAGATGTCGGTCCAGGGATCACGTAAGTCGGCTACCCATCTGATATCCTGATATTTATTTCTGAGTCTCAGGCCGATAAGCTGGGTTGAATGGGGAGGGCTTGTTGTAATAATATAACTGATCCGATGCTCCTGGATCAGTTCACAGGCTTTTCTGTAAGCGTATTTGTTCCAGCCTTTCCTTGGATCAGGGATAAAAAAGTTGCCCCTGGTGAATCTTATTATCCTGTCAAGAAATTCCTTATCGGGGTTCGTTGCAAAACCGGAGGAAGGGATCCTTGATTTGTCGCGCCGGTAAATCCTGAAATAATCGGTTGCCCTGGTTTTCCAGACAGTGAGTGGAGAAGGAACCTCTTTATCCAGCGTGTGGTCAATGGCAGGATAAGTGGCATAAGCGGGATCAATTGTAAGAATGAGTGGTTCCCATCCGTAATCGGGCAGATACTTTGAAAATTTCAGCCATCTCTGAACGCCGGCACCCGAACCGGGAGGCCAGTAATAGGTTATTATGAGAACTTTTGGCATTTCACAGCTTCTTAAGCAAAGCTCCGATACTCACCTTTTCAGAGATAATGTCTTTCAGGCTTCGGATGTTTACCCGCTCCTGTTCCATCGAATCGCGGTACCTGATAGTAACAGTATCATCTTCAACAGTCTGATGATCGATAGTGATACAATAGGGTGTGCCTATGGCATCCTGCCTTCGGTAGCGCCTGCCTATCGAATCCTTGTCATCATACTGGCAGTTGAAATCAAACCTTAGTGTGTGAACGATCTTTTCCGCAATTTCCGGCAGTCCGTCCTTTTTTACCAGCGGCATTACTGCAAGCTTTACCGGAGCAAGACAGGCAGGTAGCCTGAGGAGGATCCGCATGTCGGCTGAACCATCCTCCTTCCTGAGTTCTTCTTCGGTATATGCGGCTGCAATCACCTGGAGGAACATCCTGTCAAGGCCGATTGAAGTTTCAACCACAAAAGGAATGTATGATTCCCCCTTTTCCGGATCGAAATACTGCATTTTCTTTCCGCTGTACTGCTGGTGCTGCTTCAGATCATAATCCGTCCTTGAATGTATTCCTTCAACCTCCCTGAACCCGAAAGGGAACCTGTATTCTATATCGGTTGCTGCATTAGCATAATGGGCGAGCTTCGTATGGTCGTGAAACCTGTAATTTGCTTCTCCAAACCCCAATGCGGTGTGCCATCTCATTCTTATATCCTTCCAGTGCCGGAACCAGTCCAGCTCGGTACCGGGGCGGACAAAAAACTGCATTTCCATCTGCTCAAATTCCCGCATCCTGAAAATAAACTGCCTGGCAACTATTTCATTCCTGAATGCTTTGCCTACCTGTGCTATTCCGAAAGGAATCTTCATTCTCCCGGTTTTCTGAACATTATGAAAATTCACAAAGATTCCCTGGGCTGTTTCGGGCCGTAAATAAATCCTGCTGGAGCCTTCCAGAGTTGATCCCATTTCGGTTGAAAACATAAGGTTGAACTGCCTCACGTCGGTCCAGTTCCTGCTTCCCGATACGGGACATACAATTTCATTATCAATAATGATCTGCCTGAGCTCTGCCAGGTCAGTTTCATTCATCGCCTTCGCCAGGCGCCTGTTCAGGTCATCTATTTTCGACTGGGTTGCAAGTACACACTGATTGGTCTCCCTGAACTTCTTTTCATCGAATGCGGTACCAAACCTCTCCCTTGCTTTTTCAACTTCTCTGGCTACCTTCTCTTCCATCTTCAGCACATGCTCTTCGATAAGCATGTCGGCCCTGTATCTTTTTTTGGAATCCCTGTTGTCGATAAGAGGATCATTGAAAGCATCCACATGGCCGGATGCCTTCCAGACAGACGGATGCATAAAAATGGCCGAGTCAATCCCCACGATGTTGTCGTTCAGGAGGACCATGCTGTCCCACCAGTATTTCCTGATATTGTTTTTAAGTTCTACGCCGTACTGACCATAGTCATAAACGGCACTCAGGCCATCATAAATTTCACTTGAAGGGAAAACATAACCATACTCCTTGCAATGGGCAACCAGCTTCCTGAAAACATCCTCCTGTGCCATAAACTGAGATGTTATTGTCTAAAGGTGAGCAAAAATAACTGAAATGTTTGATTTGACAATAATTGTTCGGGCAATACGGCACTGTTCCGTGCGCCGGAATTATTAAACCTGGCGGAAATAACGGTTCAAAACAGTAAAAACATAAATTTGTATCTTTATCTGTCCAAATTTATCAGTCATGCGGAAAAAGACGGATTTTCTCGTAATCGGGTCAGGAATTGCCGGGCTGACGTTTGCCATAAAAGCAGCTCAATACGGGAAAGTATCGGTGATAACCAAATCCGTTTTAGATGATACAAATACAAGGTATGCCCAGGGTGGGATTGCTGCTGTTTTCAGCGAACCCGACAATTTTGAGAAACACATCAGGGATACCCTGATTGCCGGTGACGGTCTCTGCAATGAAGAAGTGGTAAGGCTTGTGGTGCAGGAAGCTCCCGAAAGGATAAAGGATCTGATTGATTTCGGGGTCCCCTTCGACAAAAAGGAGGATGGCACTTACGATCTGGCCAGGGAAGGCGGGCACACCGAGCCCCGGATATTCCATGCAAAGGATAAAACAGGTGAGGCTATTGAAGAGACACTCATTGACAAGGTAAGGAGAGATCCCAACATTGAAATATTTGAGAATCATTTCGCAATCGAGATCCTGACCCAGCATCACCTGGGGATCGAGATCAAGAAAAATTCTGCCGGAGTTAAATGTTACGGAGCATATGTTGCTGATCTTGTCGGCCAAAGGGTTCACACCTTTCTGTCAAGGATCACCGTGATTGCAACAGGCGGACTGGGGAACGTGTATCAGACCACCACAAACCCGGAAATAGCTACAGGTGATGGTGTTGCCATGGTATATAGGGCCAAGGGTGTAGTGGAAAATATGGAATTCATCCAGTTTCATCCCACTTCCCTTTATGATCCTGAAAAAAAACCCTCTTTTCTGATCACGGAAGCCCTTAGAGGGTATGGTGCTATTCTTAAAAACATTGCAGGGGAAAAGTTCATGAACAGGTACGACAGCAGGGGATCGCTTGCACCGAGGGATATTGTTGCACGGGCCATTGACAATGAACTTAAGATCTGGGGAGAGGACCATGTCTGGCTCGATTGCACCCACCTGGATCCTGAAGGCCTCAGAAACCATTTTCCGAATGTTTATGAACATTGCCTTCAAAGAGGTATAGACATAACCAGAGATATGATCCCGGTGGTTCCCTGTGTTCATTATTCGTGCGGCGGGATTAAGGTGGACATTGACGGACAGAGCTCAATAGACAGGCTTTATGCTCTTGGTGAAGCTTCTTCGACCGGTCTTCATGGTGCGAACCGTCTGGCTTCCAATTCCCTTATTGAGGCTGTGGTCTTTTCCCACCGGGCTGTGATGAGCTCTGCGAAAAGGATTGGCGAACTTGATTTCGAAGATTCTATTCCTGAATGGGATTATAAGGGTACAACCCATCTTGAGGAAATGGTGCTTATCACCCAGAGCCTTAAGGAGGTGCAGACGATAATGAGCAATTACGTCGGAATTGTCAGGTCCGATCTCCGGCTTAACAGGGCCATGGTGCGCCTTGAGATCCTCTACAGGGAAACTGAGAGCCTGTATAAAAAGTCTCTGATCTCCAAAAAGATATGCGAGCTTAGAAATCTCATTAATGTGGGCTATCTTATAATAAAAATGGCTATGAACCGGAAGGAAAGCATTGGTCTTCATTATTCGATAGATTATCCCAAAAAGACTGACCGCGGAATATAACCAAACTGACCATGATTCATCTCCGATCATCTTTTGCAGGCAAAAACAGCTTCTGGCGATATATCGTAATGTTCGCAGCAGTATTGATCATATCCAATACGCTTGGGGCTATCCCGCTTCTGATTGCATATGCGCTCAGGGCCGCCTCGGACCCAGGCGTGATCAGCGGAATTGCAGAACACCCGGGAGATCTGAGCATCCTGGGCCTGGATCCGAATCTGGGCCTGATCCTGATGCTTTTCCCTTTTGTTGCCGGCCTGATTGCATTTACCCTGCTGGTAAAGCCATTGAACGGAAGGACCCTTGCCATGACAATAAACGGAAACCGCAATTTCAGGTGGAAGAGATTCTTCGTGTCGGGCCTTGTGTGGTTCATCCTCTCAGCTGTTTACCTGGTTGTTTACCTGAAAATGGATCCTTCGAACTTCACCCTCAACAATACATCCCGCACATTGTTTTTCCTGATCATTATTTCCCTGGTACTTGTTCCGTTCCAGGCTGCTTTTGAAGAAGTCCTTTTCAGGGGATACCTGATGCAGGGATTTACAGTGCTTGCCGGTAACAAATGGGTCCCACTGGTTATGACCTCACTGCTCTTCGGTCTTTTACATTCATTCAATCCCGAGGTGGAGAAATTTGGCTTCATGACAATGATGCCCCAGTATTTCATGTTCGGCATTATTTTCGGGATCGTCACGATTATGGATGACGGAATTGAGGCAGCAATCGGAGCACATGCAGCAAATAATATCTTCCTTTGCATAATGTTGACCCACGATTCATCATCACTTCAGACGGAGGCTGTATTCCGGCAGTCCAATATTTATCCGTGGGCGGAATTTTCAGCTTTGCTCATTTCCGGGATAGTGTTTCTTGTGATCCTCAGGATTTTATTCAGATGGGGCAGCTTTTCGGATCTTTCAGGCAGGGTTGAGAAACCGGAACCTGGCACTCACTCACCGTATACGGATGTTCTGTCATCAGTGCGGTAATCGCCCCATTTTTCCCCGATATCCCTGATAAGATCCTTTATCTCAGATGGTTCAAGCGAGGTCAGCAGTTTAAGCCTTGTCTCCCTGAAACCTGGCAAACCTTTGAAATAGTTTGACAGGTGACGGCGCATTTCAAGAATGGCTCTTTTGCCTGACTTGAATTCCAGGGATTTTTCGAAATGGAACAACGCCAGTACGGCCTTTTCACTTACCGTTGGCTCAGGAAGCAGTTCGCCCTTATCGAGAAAGTGCCTGATATCCCTGAAGATCCAGGGCCTGCCGACAGCTCCCCGGCCTATCATGATCCCATCAACACCGTAACGGTCAAACATCTCTTTTGCCTTTACGGGATGGTTAATATCACCGTTCCCGATAACCGGTATCCTCAGCCTTGGGTTTTTCTTAACCTCGCCAATTATGCTCCAGTCTGCCGTACCCCGGTACATTTGCGCCCTTGTCCGTCCGTGAATTGTAATTGCCTTTATGCCGGCATCCTGTAACATCTCGGAAACCTCAACAATATTCCTGGAAGAATCGTCCCAGCCGGTCCTTGTTTTAACCGTCACCGGAAGCCTGACGGAATCAACTATCATCCGTGTCATTTCAACCATGAGCGGGATATTTTTAAGCATCCCTGCACCGGCTCCACGGTTGGCGATCTTTTTTACGGGACAACCGAAATTAATGTCAATAAGCTCCGGCCCGGCTTCTTCGGCAATGACGGCAGCCTCAACCATTGCCCCTGGAAGGTGACCGTATAACTGGATCCCGATGGGCCTTTCATGATCATAAATCTCAAGTTTTTTGACACTTTTCTCCCCGTCCCTTATCAAACCATCAGATGAGATGAACTCAGTGTACACGAAATCAGCTCCGAACTTTTTACAAACCAGCCTGAATGAGGGATCAGTCACATCCTCCATCGGTGCGAGAAACAAGGGCCTTTCTGCCAGTGTTATATTCCCTATTTTCAAATGGTGCTACTTATTTCCAGACCTTATCCCCGGATCCTGATTCGGCAGGGATATCATTGAGTTCATTTTTCCTGTAGAAATACACAACGCCATATTCCTCGTTGGCAGGAATTCGTTTATCATCAGGTAATATACTGTGCGATTCTTCAATTTCATTCCAGAGCTGCTGAATAATTTCGTCAGCTTCCTTTCTCAGAACACTGTTTTTCTCGACATAATCCATGGTCCTTTTAGCCAGGGTTTTCTGAAATGTCCAAGCATCAAGGAAATTCTGGTATCTTACCTTCACCACGGCAATTGTGGGATTCGTTATCGGACTTCCACCCTTGCGGAGCCTGTACTCTTCTCCTTCAATGATCCTCTTGCCCCAGCTTATCAATTCATTTTCGGTGTTCAGGGATGGCACACCCGATTCATTTGTTGCCAGGCCGTAATAGGACCTGATCTCAGGTGATATTTCCCCCCTGTAAATCGCCATGTTCATCACCTTAACAAAATGAGTCAGGTAAAGCCTTGCTTTTCTTACAATCTCGGAATAGTCACGGCTTTTATTATATTGGGCAGCGTATGACTGCCGCTGAAGCTGTATCATATTTTCGAAAAGTGGGAGAAACTTGTGAAGTCGTACCATCAGTTTCCCTGAGAAAGGCATTTGCTTGGGATGAACATTTCTGCCTTTTTCAAGCGCAATCTTCATCGCCCTGATACGTGCCGCATCAGTGTTCGGTAATCTTCTGTAAGGCATACCGGCAGGCTGGTGTTAATAATGTGTTGACAACTTTCTTACGAATATAATAACGATTTATTAACAATCAATATTATTCGCAAATAAAATAAATTGAAAATTAAAAAGTTCTGTAAAAATTTAAGTAAGATATTTGTTAATATCTTTTTTCCGCTGAAATGATGCCGGGATACAGGTGATCAACAGAATTCAGATCCTTGCGAGGGCAAGAAAAACGGAATGAAGGGTAATTGTTACAATTATGTAAAGGTTCCTGGCATTCTCCGGTTTCAGGCTGAGGAATTTGTATTTGATCGAGTTGTGCCTGCATCCAGCAAGACAATCTCCGCACATCGTGCAGGTGAAGCCGGGCCTTTTATTGTTTATGTCAGATTCATTCAATGCATCATATTTGCAATATTTAATGCATAGCATGCAGTGGGTGCAGCTCTGATCGATATACATCCTGAACGGATTAATGTGCCGCAGCAGGTTGACCATTAAACCGGCCGGACAGTAAAGGATGCAATGCACCATCTTTTTCCTCCGCCTGGAGAAAAAAACCATTACTGCAAGTCCTGCAATACCAAATGAAGCTGCGATTATGGTAGTAATGGCTATGGATACATTGAGCCATCTCAATATCAATGCAGCGGTGATAACAAGGATAAGAAAGGTGGATTTCAGTGCTGCTTTGTTGCGAAGTGGTTTTTTAGTTGTTCTTCCGATTGATGCGAGGTTGTCGAAAGCACCGAAATAGCATAGCTGACTGCACCAGGCCGGTCCTGAAAGAATTATGGTACTAAGGAACAGGATGGTCATGAATGATATCTGTCCCCTGAAAACGGGCCCTCCTATTATCATCATGGGTACAGGGAGATGAAGCTTCCCGGTCATTAAAAACTTTTCATGACCGGAAATCCCGATCAGCAGCTGTAAAAAGAAAACTGTTGAAAAAGTCGTCCATGTTATGACCCTCCATCTGCGCGCCCGTGACGGATCTTCCATCCGGTTTGCAACAAATGCCCCGTAAATTGAAATGGCAGCTATCTCAATCCATCCGGCTCCCTTCAGAAACCGCTCTGCCAAAAGCATTGGATTTTTCACCATGCATTGAACCAGCGTAAGCAAACCGGCTGTTGACAAAAAAACAACGAGGGGCAATTTTGACCAGCCTTTTATCATTTCATTTTGTCATTAAAGATTTCAGAGCCTGACACCATTTGCAAGGCTTTGAACTGTCTCTTCAGAAAGCAGATTATCAAGTGATCTCCTGATCGGTGCATACTTCTCATGAAACGGACAGGGATTGTTCTCATCACATTGCTTTAACCCGAAACCGCATCCTGAAAAAGACCTGTCACCTTCAATAAAAGTTATCAGCTCTTTTAATGTGAGATCGGGTTTCCCCGGATCAAAATAAAATCCGCCTCCCTTCCCTTTCACCGACTCAATAAATCCCTCCCTTGCAAGACGCTGGAGGATTTTGGCAATATAAAAATGAGGAGCACCGGTTTCCCTGGCTATTTCAACTGCCCCGGGCCTCCTGTTCTTACTGTTCTGAAGCTTAATATATACCAGGCTCCTGAGGGCATATTCCGTTTCCCTGTTAAACATTGTATATCGGTTTAATGGTGTGATTGCAGACAAATGTAAAAAAATAAGCTGACAAAATACCAAAAGATCGCTTACTCTTTATATATATTTTGATAAGTTTGCGTGTAAAAAATATCGAAAAATGAAAAATTCAACTGGAAATCTGGAAAACGATCATGTTCATATTTTGAGGCTCATAGATGTTATGGAGATTATTGCCGGGCAGGATGAACCAGATGCTTCCCATATTGAAGAGGTTGTGTATCTGATCAGGAATTTTGCCGATGGTCTTCATCATGTCAAGGAAGAAGAAATATTGTTTCCGTTCCTTGAAACAAGGGGCTTTTCCTCACAGTCGGGCCCTGTTGCAGTAATGCTCCATGAGCATGCCGCAGGCCGTAATTTTGTGAAAGGGATCTCAGAAGGACTTGAACTTTACAGGAAAGGCAATAAAGCCGCAGCGGGGGATATTGCTCGTAACATGAAGGGGTACAGTGAGCTGCTGAGAAGTCATATTTCAAAGGAAAACAATGTGTTATTCAGGCTGGCTGACCAGGTTATGTCGGAAGATGATGACAGTATAATTTTATCAAAATTCAACTCGGTTGCAAAAAGCCGTTATGCAGAAAAAGGCGGGGATGATTTTGTTGCAAGGATAGGGAACCTAGCCACCAAATACGGTATTTGACCTGCCTTGAAGTGGCCCGCAGCCTTTTGATTCAAATTATGCCTGACATTTTCTTTTTCCAGGTTTGGCTTGCACTTAAGCGAGGGTATGTTAACTTAGGAGTCGGGAATATTAATATAATTCTGTAAAAATATGTTCAGGCGCGAGGTTTATATAAAAAGGAGAGCACGGCTCCATGGTCTGATGAGATCAGGGCTGGCGCTGTTTCTGGGAAACACTGATTCCCCGATGAACTACCCGGCAAATCCGTATCATTTCAGGCAGGACAGTGATTTCCTCTACTTTTTCGGGCTTGATCTTCCGGATCTTGCAGGGGTGATGGATTTTGATACGGGAAAAGACTGGATATTCGGCAACGATTTTGATATGGACGATATTATCTGGATGGGTTCTCAGCCTTCAGTAAGGGAACTTGCTGAAACTGCCGGAACTAATTTCACTGGTCCACTTTCAAAACTGGAAGCTGTTATCAGGGAAGCGATTTCAAAAAAGCGTCCGATCCATTTTCTTCCACCGTACCGTTCCGAAACCAGGATGACACTGGGATCATTATTAAAGGAGAATCCCTGCCAGATGAAGGCATCGGCATCAGAAAAACTAATCAGGGCAGTGGTCATGATGCGTTCAATAAAGGAGAAGGTTGAGATTGAAGAGATTGAACAGGCATTGGCTATAACCTTCGAAATGCATACCACGGCCATGAAAATGTGCAGGCCGGGTATTAAAGAACAGGAAATAGCAGGTATCATAGAAGGAATTGCATGGGCAAAAGGTGCGGGTCCGGCTTTTCCCGTAATCCTGAGCGTTAACGGGCAGACCCTCCATAATCACGACCATGGCAACATTTTGAGAAAAGGAAGGATGATGGTGACCGATGCCGGGGCAGAAACAGGCATGCATTATGCTTCAGATATTACCCGAACCACACCTGTCGGAGGGAAATTCAGCCAGAAGCAGCGGGATATCTACGAGGTTGTCCTGAAGGCAAATACCGAATCCATCAGGGCCGCTGGGCCCGACATGTCGAACCTGGAACTGCATCTGAACGCATGCAGGATAATAGCTTCTTCCCTAAAGGATCTTGGTCTGATGAAAGGTGATGTTGATGAGGCCGTTGAAGCAGGGGCCCATGCGCTTTTCATGCCTCACGGGCTGGGGCACCTGATGGGACTTGATGTACATGATATGGAAAGCCTCGGTGAGGACTTCGTAGGATACAATGATGACGTAAAAAGAAGCAGTCAGTTCGGACTGGCATTTCTACGGTTTGCACTGCCTTTTAAGAACGGGCATGTTCTGACGGTAGAACCTGGCTGCTATTTTATACCCCAGCTGATTGACAGATGGAAAGCAGAGGGAAGACACAAGGAATTCATTAATTATTCAAAGCTGGAGCCCTGGAAGGATTTCGGGGGTATCCGGATCGAGGATAACATCCTTATTACCGAAAAGGGCAACAGGGTTCTGGGAAAGGCCGTTCCAAAAACTGTTAAGGAAATCGAGACGCTCTGTTCCTGGTGAACAGCATTGGATCCGGGCCGGGATCATTCTCAGGCAATACCAAAATATTCCTTGTATCGCCTGTATAGATGGCCGGCCTGCAGATAAGCTGACTGAGGGCTCATGAAATGCGAGAATTCGAATGTGATCCCTTTCTCATAACCGGCACGTTTGGCAGCTTCCAGTTTAAGGCGAAGCTTGTCGAACTTGATGGGAAAGAACCTGATGGGCATGTCACGGTCAAATGTTTCTGCATTCGTCCAGCATTTCATCCCGTATTTGTCAGCCAGTTTCTTGTTAACTGAAAAAAAAGCATCAAGTTCGTCATAATCAATATGACCGTCCTGGAAAGCACAGGCGTCAACAACATCATGGATCCCGTCAAAAATCTCGCCCCATTCCCTTTCATGTTCAATAACGGAGACTGCTTTTGCCCTGGTTATGTCACCCGATGCTGCTTCCACCGCTTTTTTCCCGTCAATCCATGGCGAGATAAAAGTCGGAAGGCCTCCCGACACATCCTTGCATTGCTTTCCGAGGGCATGAAATGCACCAATGGCACCCTTGGTCTTTCGGCTTATCTCCCCGCTAATGTACCATCCCCTGAAGCTTTTGTATTTCTCCCCATAATCCTTCCACACCTCATCAATCACATATTTGTTGTCTTCAATTTCCCATGAAAGATCTCCTGTGTCCCAATATTTCCCTGAATCGTAGAGCCCGAAATAGAAATTCATTCCGTGCTTGTCGGCAAGACGCAAAAACATATCCAGCAAGTCGACCGATGGCATATAGCAACCTTTGGCAAGAAGATATTTTGACGGATAGGTTATGAATTTCCTGTATCCCGACCTGATCATTATCACAGTATCAATACCAATGGCTTTCATGTTCAGAAAATCAGCATCCCATTCCTTTTCGCCCCAGTTCTGATGTGGAATGTCATGCGATATCTCATCGAGAAAAGTGCCTGTTATCGGAATAGCATCACCGGCTGGTACTAAAAATTCCGGGGGCCGGGCTACTTTTTCTTCTACCGGTCTGTCAGTATCGGAACAGGATGTTAGCGGGACTGAAAGTGCCGCCATTCCTGCAAGTGTTGATTTTCCGAGAAAATCACGTCGTGTCTGAATGCTTTTCATGAATTGTTTCTGTATTAAGTGTTTGGATTAGCAATTGACAGATTCATTCCTCCCAGTGTGTTTCTATTCCTTGGGACCTTATCAGCTCCTGAAATTCTTCAAGCAGCTGTCCTTTCTCCCGTACCTCCCTTGGCCGGACCTTTTTTGCGAGGGTAAACGCGGCAAGCATGCCCGCTGATTCTCCTATGGTCCATTCCACCGGATGAAGCCGGTAGCAGCCGTTGGTAATATGTGTTGTCGCAATGTTTTTGCAGGCTGGTATCAGGTTATCCATTCTTACGGGCAGAAGAGCACCCAGCGGGATCTGGAACGGCAGTGATGGAAAATCAATATAATTGTTGCCGCCGGTTGAGGGATGAAGATCAATGTGATAATACCCTGTTCCGACAGAATCAAAAAATCCGGCAGCCCTGACTTCCGATTTGTTGCCTGTTATCAGACCCCGGTTTTCTTTTCCCACATGTTCCTCTAATATCGTAAACACTCCCCTGATCCTTCTTGATTCACGGACATAGGGATATTTGGCCAGACCGTCGTCGGTTCCCATAATATCCTTCCGGAGTCTCAGCCCCGGCCATCCTGTTCCCTTGCCGGGCCGCGGAGCTTCGGTTTGCAGCCAGTACAGCAGTGAAAGACTTAACTGCTTCGCATTCCATAAATGTTTTTCGTGTTCAGCAGTGCCGACTCCTATGAGATTGCCAAGCATATAATCATTCTGCGGCCAGTTTACAAGGGTAATGTCGCTGGCATATGCTCCTGGCCTGAAGTTAAGCCTGTTGATAATCCGCCTGTAATTCCAGAGATTCAGTATTGAACCTTCACCTGATCCGTCAGGATTGAATCCGAGTTTTTTCGGTTCAAGGGTTGAAGGATTGGAATACCGGAGATCAAGTAATTTACCTGACCAGGGCGGAGTCAGCTCAGGCACATGGTTCTTCCAGAAATCATAGGCTTCAGGTTTGTCAATGGTGTGGTTTTCACCTTCAATATGGTCGATGGCAAAACAATAGGTAAAGGCCTGTTGATTGTCCGGATCCCCCTTCTCAGGTGCATGGAGTTCGCGGGTATCCTTCCGCGATTCAGTTCCCGTTACGAATTCAGTTCCTGTCAGGGGAAGAAGATCGCCAAGTTCGGTTGCATCAATGAAAAAACGGCCTGAAAGAATGATGTTTCTGCCACCTGGTCCCATTGATGCCTGTAATGATCTGACAATATTTCCTGAGACATCCGCCGCGGTGATCTTGCAGTTGGTGATGAGGATGAGGCGGCCGGTGCTTATCCATGGGGCAAGAAGTTCATTCAGTACCGCAAGGGCTGCACGGGGCTCATGGCACAGCCTTGAAACCGCGCCGTCGCCCGGATTCAGGAATTTGTTGGCAGATGCTTTTTCCGTCAGCGGGTAATTCCTGAAGTAGTAGCTGCGTATCATGTTTCGGAAATCGCGATACAACTTCGTTGAACCTTGGGTTTCAATCCATTGGTGCTCATCGGGAGGAACTCCCTGCTGGGTCAGCTGACCGCCGATCCAGTCAGTTTCTTCGGTCATTATCACCGTCAGTCCGTTACGCAGTGCTGACAGTGCAGCCGCACAACCTCCCAGGCCTCCCCCTGCTATTATGAGATCGGCGCCAAGTTCATTATTTTTTGCGACCGATGGTTTAGGAGATGAGGCGTACAAGCGTCCGTTTTTCAGAAAGTTCCCGCTGTTAATCCACAACCCGGCGCCTGATGCGGCGGCAATTCCGAGAAATCTTTTCCTGTTCATGGCAAGTGGCTCGGGGCAATTGATTTCAGAAAGCTTTGTAATACTCCCTTTTCATTGCCGCAATTGACTTTATTTTAATTTCTTTGGGACATTCTGCCTCGCAGGCTCCGGTGTTTGAACAGTTCCCGAATCCAAGCTCATCCATCTTTTCGACCATGGCCCGCACCCTGTCCCGGGCCTCAACCCGGCCCTGCGGCAGCAGGGCAAGCTGGGTGATTTTTGCCGAAACAAACAGAACGGCTGATGCGTTCTTGCATGCGGCAACACAGGCACCACAGCCTATGCAGATTGCCGCATCAAAGGCATTGTCGTAATTTTTCCTGGGTATTGGTATTGAGTTGGCCTCCGGAGCCGACCCGGTGTTTACTGATATATAGCCGCCTGCTGCCTGGATCTTGTCAAAGGCACTCCTGTCCACTATCAGATCCCTGATTACCGGGAAGGATTTAGCCCGCCAAGGTTCTATCCAGACGGTATCGCCATCGTTAAAATATCTCATCGACAGGTGGCATGTGGTTATTGCTGGAACAGGTCCGTGCGGATGACCGTTGATGTATATTCCACATGAACCGCAAATCCCTTCCCTGCAATCGTGATCGAAAGCAACCGGTTCCTGATCTGATTCCACGAGTTTCCTGTTCAATGAATCAAGCATCTCCAGGAATGCCATCTTCTCGGATACATCATCCAGTTCATATGTTACAAATCTGCCTTTAGCCCTCGCATCCTTCTGCCGCCATATCTTTAAAGTAAGCTTCATATGATCTCTTTTTTGTTCCTTTTTCAAGTTAATAGTCATTTCCGCCAACATTGACCAGACCGCCCGGGGTTAATTTATGCCTGATACCTGCCTGATACATTATTTGTAGCTTCTTTCCCTGAGTTCAACCTCTTCAAATTTAAGTTCTTCCCGGTGAAGAACATGCGGAGTGTTTTCCCCCGTATATTCCCAGGCTGCCACATATGCATATTCGGCATCATTGCGCCGGGCTTCCCCGTCGGGGGTCTGATACTCTTCCCTGAAATGGGCACCGCATGATTCTTTTCTTTCAAGAGCATCATTCACAAGTAATTCTGCAAGCTCAAAATAATCAGCAACGCGACCTGCCTTTTCAAGCTCCTGGTTGAGTTCATAAATTGTACCGGGGACGTTGAGGTTTTGCCAGAATTCGTCCCTCAGTTCCCTGATCAGTACAAGTGCCTTTTTCAGGCCCTCTTCATTGCGTGTCATTCCGCAATGATCCCACATAATTTTTCCAAGTCGGCGGTGAAAGGATCCGGCAGTCTGGTTGCCTTTTATTGATATAAGCCTGTTAAGCCTGGCAACTGCGGTTTTTTCAGCTGCCTCGAATTCAGGATGGGACAGGGGCACCGGTGCTGACCGGATCTCTCCTGCCAGGTAATTGCTGATTGTAACCGGGAGGATGAAGAAGCCGTCGCCTGCTGCCTGCATCAGAGAGCTGGCACCAAGCCGGTTGGCTCCGTGATCTGAAAAATTGGCTTCCCCGATTGCATACAAACCCGGGATGGTGGTCATAAGCTCATAATCAACCCACAGACCGCCCATTGTGTAATGACCGGCCGGATAGATCCTCATCGGCTCCTCGTAAGGATCAATGCCTGTTATGGTCTTATACATCTGGAAGAGGTTGCCATATTTGTTCTCAATCGCTTTCCTCCCCTGTTTTTTCAATGCATCCCGGAAATCGAGATAAACTGCCAGTCCGGTTTCACTCACCCCGTAACCGGCATCGCATCTTTCCTTGACGGCCCGTGAAGCAACGTCGCGCGGGACAAGGTTCCCGAAAGCAGGATACCTGCGTTCAAGAAAATAGTCTCTCTCTTCCTCGGGAATCCCGTTCGGGGGGCGTTTGTCGCCTTTCTGCAAGGGAACCCACAATCGCCCGTCATTCCTCAGGGATTCCGACATGAGTGTCAGTTTTGACTGGTATTGGTTCAGCTGGGGTACGCTTGTAGGATGGATCTGGAGAAAGCTTGGATTTGCGAAAAATGCACCCTTTTTATGAGCTTTCCATGCTGCCGACGCGTTTGAATTTACAGCAAGGGTTGACAAATAATAGACTGTTCCGTAACCTCCTGTTGCAAGTACAACTGCATTTGCCGAATGACGTTCAATTTCACCCGTTATGAGGTTCCGTGTGATAATGCCCCTGGCCTTCCCGTCGACCACCACCAGATCAAGCATCTCCCTCCTGGGGAAGATCTGAACATTTCCTTTTTGTATCTGCCTGTTAAGCGCAGAATAACATCCAAGCAGGCATTGCTGTCCGGTCTGTCCTTTGGAGTAGAAAGTCCGTGACACCTGGACACCGCCGAATGAACGGGTGTCGAGTGTGCCTCCGTAATCACGTGCAAAGGGTACCCCCAGTGCCGTGAAATGGTCAATAACCTGGTTGCTCACTTCTGCCGCCCTGTATACATTCGCCTCCCGGGCCCTGAAATCGCCACCTTTTATCATATCATAGAAAAGACGGTACACACTGTCGCCGTCATTCTGGTAATTCTTTGCAGCATTGATCCCGCCCTGCGCAGCTACCGAATGCGCCCGCCGGGGGCTATCCTGGTAACAGAAATTCTTTACACGGTACCCCAGTTCTCCAAGGGCAGATGCAGCTCCTGCACCGGATATCCCGGTGCCAACAACAATGATTTCAAGTTTCCTTTTGTTGGCAGGACTGACAAGCCTGACCTCATTTTTGAACCTCGTCCATTTCTGGGCAAGCGGCCCCGGGGGTATTTTGGAATCAAGTGTGTTCATAAGAATATGTGCTTCTATCTGAATTTCCAGATAATGATGGAAATAATGCCAAATCCGAGAGGAATCGCAATGGAATAGATCAGTGAAATGATCCTGATAACGGGGGTCCAGATCCTGTGATTGAGACCCAGTGTCTGAAAAGCTGAGGAGAATGCATGGTAAAGATGCAAGCCCAGCAGTAAAAAGCAGCTGAGATAAATATAGTTGTATGCAGGGATACTGAAAAGGTTGTGGGCAACTGTGTAAAAATCATCAGGATTTCCGGGAACCAGGCCCAGTCTGATAAAGTAGAAATTGAAAAAGTGAAGGACAAGGAAAATCATTATGGATGCTCCTGTCCAGATCATGTATCTTGAAAAAAATGAGGTTTCTGATTTGCTCCCGCCTGCATAGCCAACCGGACGTGCGAGCCAGTTCTGAATCTGTATGATCAGGCCGGTTGTGATATGAATAACAATTCCCGCAAAGAGCACTATTTCCATGATTCTGATCAAGGGAAAAGTAGCCATGAACCGGGCAGCCTTATTGAACGGTTCCGGATCGGGTTTCAGAAGCATCAGGTTAACGGCCAGATGCACCGGAAGGAACATAAGCAGGAACAGTCCTGCCAGTGCCATAATGAATTTTTTGGAGATTGTAGAGAACAAGACTTTGTTCATTGGGCTGGTATTTTTTTCAGGATACTGAAAATAATCAGGCGTAAAGATATCCAATTAAAAGAGATATACAATTGTTACAATTCACTATATTAGTATGGTGCCCGGCATAATTTTTCTTTTTTTGAGTAATCCGTTTAATCATTTAATATACAGCATACAATGAAATACTACATCCTTCATAACGGAGGTAAGATATATTACTCCGATTCCGGGATGGGAAGCCCGGTAATTTTGATTCATGGTCATCTCGAGTCATCAGAGATCTGGGAAAGGTTTGCCGGCAGGCTTTCTGCCTTACATCGAGTAATTTCGGTGGATCTTCCGGGTCATGGCCGTTCGGCCGTTTATGGTGATTGCCACACAACCGAGTTCATGGCTGAAGCGGTAAAGAGCCTTCTCGACAGCCTGGGAATAAGGAAGGCATTTCTTATTGGTCATTCCATGGGCGGGTACGTTACACTTGCCTTTCTTGAACTGTTTCCGGAACTGCTTACAGGATACTGTCTGTTTCATTCGCACCCATTTGCTGACACACCTGAAACAATCCAGAAAAGAGAAAACGAAATAAAAATTGTGCAATCGGGAAAGAAATATCTGATGTATCCTGAAAATATTTCACGGATGTTTGCCACGATGAATATGGAAAAATTCCGGGAAGCCCTGCAGAATTCCAAGAATATTGCTTCAAGGATAAGGGATGAGGGTATTATTGCTGCACTCAACGGGATGATGATCAGGCCGGACCGTGTATCGGTAATGGAAAAGGGCAGTGCCGGCTGTCTTTGGATTCTGGGCAGGCATGATAACTACATACCTTTCGATCAAATACATAAACGGGTAAAGCTTCCTGCAAATGCCAGAATAGCGATACTTGAAAATTCTGGACATCTCGGATTCATCGAGGAGGAGGATCAATCCTTTCAGATAGTTACAGAATTCATCAGGGATCTCCAAAACGGTTAAAAATGCTTTCCGCCGGGGCAGGGACATGAATAAAAATATTGAGAAAGAAGCTTATTTGTTCTTCTCCATATATTTAATTGCAACCTGAAGAGTGTTGTCTATATCATCCAGGATAGGATAAAATCCCTTATTGTCGAGTATGTTTCTTGCAATGTATGCTTTAAGCTGGGTATGAATCAGCAATCCGGAGATTTTCAATCCTTCCGGATCTTTTTTCACACCGGTGCCGGCTACAAATTCAGTAAACTGTTCCATCAGGCGCTGGCTGTTCAGATATTTCTCCAGGTCAGTGGTTTCAGTGAATTTTTGCAGTTTTTCCCTGTTATTCTCAGTGTATTTCAGGGCGAAGCGATAAATCTGGGGCCTGACTGCCAGGAAATACGGGGAAATTCCGCTAGTATCAAGCGGAACAAATACATCAGGCATTATTCCGCCTCCGCCATAGACAACTCTGCCACCGGGTGTGATGAATTTCAGTGAGTCGGCAAAATGTATACTGTCAGGGATCTCAAATTCCCCATGCCTGAATCTTGAATTCAGATCGTCGAAATAATCATCAAAACCATTATTGTAGGGTTTCTGGATCGACCTCCCTGTAGGTGTGTAATAACGTGCGATCGTCAACCTTATTCCGGAACCATCGGCAAAGGAGACTGGCTCCTGCACAAGTCCCTTGCCGAAAGAGCGTCTTCCGATAATCGTTCCGCGATCGTTATCCTGGACTGCTCCGGCAAGTATCTCACTTGCAGAGGCACTCCACTCATCAATAAGCACAATAAGATCACCCGATCTGAATTCCCCTTTTCCGGAAGCCCTGGCTTCATTTTTAGGTTGTGTCCGGCCTTTGGTAAATACAATCAGCTGTCCTTTTTCGAGAAACTGGTCAGCAATTCTTATTGCAGACTCCATGACCCCCCCGGAATTCTGCCTCAGATCGAGGATAAGCCTTGTCATGCCTTCCTTCCTGAGTTCATTCATGCTCCTTTGGAATTCATCAAATGTGGTAATCGCGAAATTTATAATCTTAATATATCCTGTATTGGAGTTAAGCATGTAGCTTACTTCGACACTGTTTATCGGAATTTTGTCGCGCCTGATCTCAAATGGAAGAAGATCACCCACTCCCTTGCGAAGTACTTTTATATTGACAATTGTACCACGTGGCCCCTTGAGCATTCCCATCACCCTCTCTTCCGAGATCTGTTTTCCCGCCACAAGAGAATCATTTACATAAATGATCTTGTCACCCGGAAGCAGACCGATCTTTTCGGAGGGACCGCCAGGTATGGTACTTATTATCAATATGGTATCTGTCAGGAGATTAAAGGATATCCCAATTCCGTCAAAATTGCCCTGCAGGGGCTCGTTGGCACGCGCAAGATCCTTGGCAGGAATATATACTGAATGAGGATCAAGTTTTTTCAGTATGGCGGGGATGGCAGCCTCAACCAGATCATTGCGGTTTATTGAATCAACATAATCAGCTTCAATGATATTTAAAACAGAATTTATTTTGTCATGTCTGGCCCTCAGGACTGGTTGTACCTGGTTCCTGTTCCTGCCGGGAAAATAAATGCCTGTAAGTATTCCCGCAATCAGGGTAACTGCAAACAGCACGGGTAAATAAATACTCCTGTTGGTATTATTGTACTTCATAAATATCATTTTCAGAATCAATATAAACCAGCTCTATCCCGGCACGCTTCAGAAGATCAAGACCATCAGTGTTATGATATCTGTTGCAGTATACAACCCTTTTTATTCCCGACTGGATTATAAGCTTGGAGCATTCCATGCATGGGGATGTGGTAACATACAATGTGGCATCCTCGCTGGAATTATTTGATTTGGCAACTTTTGTGATTGCATTCGCCTCTGCATGAAGAACATAGGGTTTTGTGACATTATTCTCATCTTCACAAACATTCTCAAAACCCGAGGGTGTTCCGTTATAGCCATCGGATATTATCATCCTGCCTTTGACAATCAGGGCCCCGACCTGCCTGCGGATGCAATAGGAATTACCTGCCCAGATCTGAGCCATCTGAAGGTACCTCTTATCAAACGTCTTCTGCTTGTCCCCGTACGGTCTTAATAAATCATTCACCTGATCTGGAAATTAAAGCGACCAAAGTTAAAAAAAAACGATAATGTTTAAATTACTAAATGATAGTGAAATAATTATTTTTACACCTGTTTGTTACAACAGAATATGTTAACGTTTGCCGACAAAGCTATATTGTTCTACGGAAGCCTTAAGTATGACGGCAGCCTGCCTGATGGCATTTCAGTGATGAATCCGTTTACAGAGGCTGAAGTGTTCAGGGCAGTATCGGAATTTTACAGGAAGTTTTATTCCGATCCGGGGCCCAGGCGTATGATAATCGGGATCAATCCGGGACGTTTCGGAGCCGGCCTTACAGGAATTCCCTTCACTGACAGTGTCAGACTTAAGGAGAAATGCGGATTGAGCATTCCGGGAATAAAATCATATGAGATATCGTCAGTCTTCATGTATGAAATGATTGATGGATATGGAGGTCCCGGGAAATTTTACGGTGATTATTATATAACCTCTGTGAGCCCGCTCGGATTTACATCCAGAAATGAAAAGGGAAGGGAGGTAAATTTCAATTATTACGACAACAGGAATCTTGAAGAATCAATAGAAGAATTTGCAGTTGCTTCCATTCGAAAGCAGCTGGATTTCGGAATAGAACGCAACATTTGCTTTTGTTTAGGTGCCGGTAAGAATTACCGTTACCTTTCACGGCTGAATCAGAAACATCACTTCTTTGACCATATTGAACCCCTTGAACACCCGCGGTTCATAATGCAATACAAATCAAAACATAAAGATGCCTGTATTTCCGACTATCTGCAGAAATTAAAAAAATCTGAATAATGAATCAATTACTGTCAGCTGCTGACAGTAATTGATTCTCCGGGATTAATGAATACTTACGTTATTTCACGAAAATCGGATTTATTGCAATAAATTCTTAAATTTATGGTCGATGGGCAAGGGTAAAAAAGGACTATTTGATAAGGCTGATGTGAAGCTTGCAAGATTTGCCAGGGCACTGGCACATCCGGCCCGCATTGCCATAATCCGGCTTCTGGCAGCAAGGGAAGCGTGTTGCTTCAATGAGATTTCAAAAGCTATCCCTCTGGCTGATTCAACTGTATCACAGCATCTTGCTGAATTAAGAAAAGCAGGATTGATCAATGCAAGTCCGGACCTTCCCAGAATAAGATATAGCATAAGCAATGGTGACTTGAAAGCAGCCAGGAAGCTGTTAAAGGATATCGCAAAGACGGGGTCAAAAAAACATGAACCACGCATGAATGACGTCCGGCATAATTATGCCGCGGAGCTCAGTCAGGCCAGATAAAGATGGGAATACTTTTTAAAAAATACGGATTTGCCTTCGGTGAACCCTTCAGGATTCATCTTGATTTTAAAATCAGAACCTCTCCGGATAGAAAGCAAATATAGTATATGACATGAGAAATAACTGGTTAAAAACAGGGTACTTGTCAAATGGGGTAATTAACCTGTCACCCAGGCAGAGTTATGATCTTTCCCGTAAAGGAGCTGTTATTGTCGATGTCAGGGAGTCATACATGAACAGCTTTAAGATGTTCAATGTGGAAAAAGTAATTTATATGCCTTTCAGCGGGCTGCAAAAATCCTACCCTGATCTGCCGGTCGATAAACCGCTTATTTTTGCTGATGTCAATGGTTCAAAAAGCAGGGAAAGTGTCCTTTTCATGTATTCGAAGGGCTATGAAAATGTCGCAAGTATGGCCGGTGGAATGGATGCCTGGGAGAGGGAAGGCTTGCCGCTCACCAATGGAAAAAGTGTAAGAACACCCGGTTTCCGTACAGATGGCCGGAAAACAGGCTTCAGAATCAGGTGAGATAACAGGTTCCGTCTTAAAAAAGAAGCCATTAAGTTTTTAAATGATAAAATTACCGGAAGCCAATCCGGGATCTGTCAATTATGGGTCTCAGATATTCCGGACTTTCCGGAACCGGAAATCAGGGCAGACAAACCTCCTGTCAGTCACATTGATGTAATAAAATACAGATTGAGACACTGATTTTCATACAACAATAATCCAATTAATTCGTTAAATCCATGAGAAAATGATTCCTGAAAATCATGGGTTTTATGAAATAGTATTAAACTAAAAATCAATGTTATGAATTATCCGGCAATTTTCCTCTATCTGATTACATCCCTGCTATTCATTGGTTGCAGCAAGGAAGATGAACCAATACCACCAACGGCCGTTGACGCATATGTTGTAGCCGACCATAATTCCATAAGACTTGCTTCAATCCCTTCCCAATGGATATCCGAGGCAAAGCGGAAACTTAACATTGCCTACAGCCATACTTCCCACGGTAGCCAGATAACTGATGGCATGTCGGGATTGGTTTCATTCAAGGGATCATCCTTCAGCTGGAGCGGAAAAAAATCCGATGATGCACTCTTTATACACGATTATGCCATCAGCGGCGATCTTGGAAATCCCGACCGGACCACCTGGGCTGCAAGAACTAGGACCTATCTTGCTGAACATCCCGAGATAAATGTTGTGATGTGGTCGTGGTGCGGCCAGGTTTCCACAGCCTCGGTATCAGATATAAATAAATACCTGCAGCTTATGGAGGAACTTGAAAAGGATTTTCCCGGTGTCACCTTTGTCTATATGACGGGTCATCTTGACGGTACAGGGCTGACTGGCAATCTTCATCTGAGAAATGAACAAATACGCAACTACTGTCGGAATAATAAAAAGGTGCTATATGACTTTGCGGATATTGAATCATATAACCCCGACGGAGTGTATTTCGGGAATAAGAAACCCAATGATGCATGTGCCTATGATACCAACGGAGACGGGACCCTTGACGGCAACTGGGCAATTGAATGGCAAAACAGCCATAAGGAGGGTCAGGACTGGTACAAATGCAACTCCGCCCATTCACAGCCAGTCAATGCAAATATGAAAGCGTACGCGGCCTGGTGGCTCTGGGCAAGACTTGCAGGATGGGATGGCAAATAAGAAATCGCATTCGTTATTCTGAAAATTGAACGGGAGGTTGTGATGTTTTGACAATCTCCCGTTAATAATAACCGAATTTCGACAGGAACCCGACCGCTTTATCAGGCAATTCATGACCGTACTTAAGAAGGACAGCCTGCTGCTGAAACCATAATTCAATCATAAATTTATGGTATCATGAATTAATATTCCTTTTAATTTGAGCTGCTTTCAACAGCCCCCTTTTTATTCGTCACATAAAAACATAACGTTGGTCGTTGAAAATAATGCGGAAATCAAAATTTCATCCCAATTCCTTTGACGCACTGATAAAATTCACCATTTTTGACTAAATCATAGAGATTTACAAAATTGATCAGGGGGATTTCATGATTAAATTTGCTGATATTTAAGAATTCCGGGCTGTGAAAATATTGATTTGCGAAGACAATCCCTTGGCACTGAAAACCCTGTCGGTGATTCTTGAAAAAGAAGGCTTTGAAACCTCTGTTGCTGAAGACGGAAACAGGGCCATAGAATTGCTTGAGGGAAACGACTACGACCTCCTTCTTGTCGATATTCATCTTCCTTTTCACAGCGGCCTGGAGTTGGTTAAATACCTCAGGTCCGACCAGGGCAAAGACACCCCGGTCTTGATCCTGACAGCTTTCAGCGATCCCCGGATGCAACGTGAGGCGGGAGAGCTCGGGATCGACGGTTATATAGTGAAACCATTCAATCCGTCGGAGCTGATATCGAAAGTTAGGTCAATTTTTAAGAAAGGCTGAATGGGCAGATATTATTCAAATATTCTTACGTGGCTACTGGTAATTATCTTTGCGGGTATGCAGTACCTGTTTTCACAGGAAATAACAGATCCTGAGCAGGAGTATCTCAGGATAAAAGAAATGGCATTCAGCGGAAATCTTGAAGAAGCCGGCAGTGCCGCACGGAAACTTCTGAAAGAGTACCCTTCCTACGGAGATACCAGGGTGTTGCTGGCACGTATCCTGGCCTGGCAGAAAGAATTTGCCGAAGCGGAGGCGGTTATTGACACGTTACTGATGACTGAGCCTCAAAATACTGATGCTCTTGAAGTTAAAAGGGACATTAGCCAGTGGTCAAAAACCAAACCACGGGTTTCCACGGACCTGCGTGCCGGATATGCATTCGATTATTTCAAAGTGCCTTATTCACGGTTCTGGCAGGTGTTCAGGGCTGGAGCAGGCCACAGGTTCAATTGGGGTACAGCAGCGGCATACGTAAACATAGGAAATATTGCACTTGGTGAAGATCCGGTTATTCATGCCACGGAACCGCAATTTGAAGCCGAAGCATATCCGGTTCTTTCAAAAAAGAATTATGCCTATCTCGATTATGCTTACAGTCCGGGATCATATTTCCCCACACACAGGGCCGCAGTGGAATTATGGCAGGCCCTGCCGGCTGGATGGGCCGTTTCGACCGGATTAAATTACTATTATTTTGACAGGAATGTATTCATAGCACTGGTTTCCGTCGAGAAGTATATCAGGAAATACTGGTTCTCGGGCAAATGTTATGTTTATTTCAAGGATAACGGTCCTACAACATCATTCTATGTAAATGCCAGAAGATATTTCAATGATACTGATTACCTGCAGCTTACCCTGGGGACAGGTACGGCACCCGATGAACCCTTCGACATACAGTCCGACCTGGAACGCCTCAGTGCCAACAGTATACGACTTGCATACAATTTTGCCGTGTCGGACAGGCTGATGCTAAGGATAGGGGGAGGCTACTCCAGGGAAGAGTATCAGGAATCAATGTACAGGGACAGATTTGAGGGCCATATTAATATGATCTATGCCATTAAAGTAAAGTGATGAGACGGGCGGCCATTCTGATAGTATTTTTCCTTTCCTTTGCCGGGATGCGGGCGGGTTCTCCTTCCACCGTGCTATCGCCGGATTCCGGCTTCAATGCTGTCTTTGTTCCCGACGGGCTGGCACTTTTTACAATTAAAAGGGACGAAGCCCGGATAAATGACCTGAGGATCCTTACCAAAGACAAATATCCTGTTCAGATTGGTGCATTCAGGAATAAGCTATATGCAGAGATAATGTACTCCAAGATTTATCCCGTCCTGGGGGATGATGTGATTTTAATGGAAGAGGATGGATTTTATAAAATCCGCGTGATGCGGATCAGGCAGGAACCACGGCTGAGTTATGCTGCAGTGTCTGAAATTAGCCCCTCAAACGCTAATGACATTGCCGGTTCCTCCATTCCAGTTGTTGAGGAGAATAATTTTGCAGAGAATAATAAGCCGGCAAGCAGCGTGTCAGATTCCGTTCCGGTGAAGGTGAGCCTGGTTTCCCTGCGGGGCGATACATTGCCTGCCCTGGCCGAGACCAAAGAAGCGGTAAGGAAGTTTTTCCTGTTGGACAGCACTGATCCATGGCTCAGGAAGGTCAACTATTTCGGGAAATCATTTGCATTCATTAACGCACTGATCATTACCATATTTTTATCTATACTGTCAATGATCATACTGCTGGTTGTAATTCTTCTCAACCGCTCGAAACTTGAAAAAGAAGAAAAGCTCAGGCAATACCTTGCGGGAACATATCAGTCAATGATCGTTGATTATCTGTTTTCCAGCATCAATACAGACAGTTTTTTTGAGATTGCATCAAACAAATTCCGCAGGCAGATACTGATCGATCAGATGATTGATGTGAGTGTCAATCTGAAGGGAGATACGGAAAATAAGCTTCAGAACCTGTATCTGTCACTGGGATTGGATGAAGATTCAATCCGGCGGGCTCATGATTTCAGATGGCACAAAAAAATCAAGGGATTCAGGGAACTTGCATTTATGAATATAAAAGATGCCAATGATGAGATCCGAAGGGCGCTGAATTCACGAAATGAGATCCTGCGTATGGAGGCCCAGATTGCGCTGGTACGGCTGACCGATCACGATCATTTCAATTTTCTTTCCAGCCTCCGGAAACCGTTCTCTCTCTGGGAACAGATCACCCTCCATGACCTGATAATACAACATGATCTGCCTGTGCCTTCCTTTAAAAAATGGCTGGATGTGGAAAATCCTACCGTAGTCATGTTTGCACTGAGGATGATCAGGGAATTCAGGCAGAAGGACGCTGAAGATGAAGTAAGGGGACTGCTTGAACATACCTCACCGGAAGTAAGACGCCTGGCAGTTCAGGTTGCAGGTGACATGGATATGCGTTCGACTCTTGATATAATGAAGAGAATGTATAAAACCCAGGATTATAATACCTGTCTTGAAATAATCAAATCCATGGGTAAAATGCCTGATCCCTCCTACATTAGCTTTCTGGAGCTTGTTCTTGACAAGGAGGATGATGTTCAGCTGCAGATTGAGGCCACAAAGGCAATTGAGAATAACGGGGAAGAGGGCGTTAAGATCCTTGTTAAACTCATGAAATCTGAATATAAGAATTACAACATTATTGTACGTCACGTTCTTGACCGCAGAATATATTAGGCTATGGATTTCTTTTTTGCACATATCATCTTTTATCTGACGCTTGCACTCTTCGGGTCATATCTTATACTTGGGATAGCCTCAGCCGTTGCCCTGAGGAAATATTTACGCAAGAACAGCTATGTGAATTACAATTCCCTTGTACTTTCACCGCTCAGCCCGAAAATTTCAATAATTGCTCCTGCCTATAATGAAAGTAAATCAATAATAGATAATATACGAACCCTTCTTTCGCTGTATTACAACAATTTCGAGGTGATAATTGTAAATGACGGATCGACGGATAATACATTCGATCTGGTGAAGGAAGCCTATGACCTTATAAAGGTCAATTACTATTTTGACTACAGGATCCCCTGTGAGCGGATAAAAGGAGTGTACAGATCAAAGAATCCTTCATACAACAGGCTGACAGTTATTGATAAAGTAAACGGGGGGAAGGCGGATTCACTGAATGCCGGTATAAATATCTGCCACAGTGACCTGTTTGTTTCCATCGATGCTGATTCGATCATCGAATCAGATTCGATACTGAAACTCGTAAAGCCCTTCCTTGAGGAAAAGGAGCGTAAAGTTATCGGAACCGGAGGGGTGATCAGAATTGTCAACTCATGTGAGGTGGAGCGCGGTCATATCCGTGAAATCAAGATACCCCGCAAGATTCTGCCGCGCCTGCAGGTACTTGAATATACCAGGGCATTCCTTCTGGGAAGGATGGCCTGGAGCCAGCTCGACGGTTTGATGCTGATTTCCGGGGCGATGGGGATCTTTGACCGTGAAACTGTAATTAAGGCCGGCGGCTACAGCATAAAAACAGTTGGTGAGGACATGGAGCTGGTGCTGAGGATGAGAAGATACATGGCTGACAAAGGAACGAAATATGAGGTTACATATATTCCTGACCCGTTGTGCTGGACTGAAGTTCCATCCGACATAAAATCGCTGAGGAAGCAGCGGACGCGATGGACGCGGGGACTGGTAGAATCATTGGGCAGGCACAGACGATTGTTTTTCAATCCCAAATACCGCCGTCTGGGCTTACTTGGCTATCCATACTGGTTTTTCTTCGAATGGCTGGCCCCCCTGATTGCATTTTCAGGTTTTGCCTATACAATTTACCTCATTATAAGAAATGCTATCAACTGGCCTTTTTATCTTATCCTTTTCCTTTTTGTCTACTCATTTGCCGTTAGTATTTCAATTTGGGCAGTCCTGTTTGAAGAGATTACCTTTCACAAGTACAGGAGCAAAAAGGATGTATTGAAGCTTATTTCAGCTGCTTTTATCGAACCTTTCTTTTATCCTGTTCATACCTACTTTGCTATCAGGGGGAACCTCGAAGCATTGCGTGGCAAGAAAGGATGGGGGAAAGCCGAGCGCAATGGGTTTGACAGAAGAAAAAGGCCAAGGGCCAGACCTGCTTTCTGAATGAGAGGATTATTCAACAAACCCCGGAACAGATAACAATCCATCCCTGATTTTCTGCAGGGATTTCTTACCGGTTGCTGTTGTGACAGGTGCGATCAGCCAGTGCTGCCAGACATATCTGCTCAATGAAGAGGTGACCGTTTTGTCAAGATAAACCGAAACAGCAATCCCGTCAGATAAGGCCGTGCTTATTTCATAGTTATATCCGCCATCGTATGATACTGCACCATCGATAACCCGCATCTGGGTCGGATCGTGAAAATATAAAAGTGTCCAGGGAATCCTGATCTTTATCTTTTTATTTTTCCAGGCAACCGCAGTACGCCTGCCATCTGTGAATCTATCATTGTTTTCAGCCGGCAGCTTTCCGATATCCTGGATTGTCGTCATGTGTTCATCGTTGATCCAGCGCATCAGATCCCATCTGCTCCCGTCGGAAACGGTGCTGCGGAATTTCTGGACCGCATGGTTGGATAAATCAAACCTGGGTGTTAATCCATACATGTTATAGGATTCTGTTACGTAAAGGAGTGCCGTATCAGAAGAAAGTACAACTGAAAGGAGAAATTCCGACCTGTTGTTTAGGATCTTTCCGTTGGGGAGCCGTGATTCACCCAACCCTCTTAGGTAAGTATCGAAAGCAATAAAAACCGTATCGCCTGGCAGCATTTCCTGTTTGCCCTCGATTTCCAGGAAAAAATACTGGTTATCATGCGTGGCACTTATCTTTTTCAATGGTCCGTCCTGATTATCGGTTTCAAATGGAACAAAAGGCAGGGTTGACTGCTGTTCGAAAGTAACAAGGCCGAAATTCTGTTCCGGAGATGTTTTGTTGTGCCACAGCTGACGGGTTGGTATTATACCATTGGCTGAATTCATGCCGAAGGCTTCGAGATAGAGGACTATCCATGTTGGCTTGAACCATTCATCCATCCATGCAAACATGAAACCTCCGGCACATCCTGAATTTATGATATTATGCATCAGTCTCATATTATTCTCGCCCTGCTGATCATCGGAAAATCCGCCATGATGCATTCCGCTGAAGGACTGATGTGCACTTCCCCAGCTTGAAGGCACCCCGAATTCGGCTATTACGAGCGGCATTGATGAATAATGTGACTTTAAATCGCTGAGGTAACCCAGATAGCTGTTGGGACCGTCTGCATCGCTAAAGGCACGATATGAGGGCTGCTCACTGATGAAATTGGGATAATAGGGATATGCATGGTAACTTGCAAAGATTCCGGGTTCGCCTGAATGCATTGTTATCCGGGTTAGATCGAATGATTCGGAATCCTCATCTGTAAAGATCTCCGTCGGATGTAAAAGAGGATCGAGAGTCGGCCAGCTGGAGAAGCTGACCGGACGTCTTGCAGAGTAGTTTTTTTCTTCATACGTTACCGTCTCATCCAGCATCCGTGCAATAAATGCCTCCGTAGCTGTGGCCCCGGTTATACTGAACCATCTGCCGGAATAGGTTCCCGGCGAGGGATGTAGGGTATTGGTGGCCTTCACCTCCTGCGGGCTTACTTCCCTGCCAATAATATAGCCGGCTGTCCACCTGGAAACATCAGTAAGATATCTCCCGTAGGCCTTACCATACCTGTGGGCAAGATTGCCCCTGCCGTTAATACAGTCTACTACTTCATGTATCTCTTTTGTAAAAGGAATAATTCTGTCAGTCAGATCATAGGATCCGGGATCAGTTCTGTCCTCAACCTCGTCAAGCCATATCCCCTGAAACAGGAGCAGAGGCTTATCGGCATGGCGCTGATTGTATTCCGCAAGCTTTTCATAAAATACCGGAGGGTGAAGTGTATATACCCTGATACTGTTAAAACCAGCTTCTGATATTTCCCTGATCCATTCCCCGTAATATTCCGGGGAAATGGCATATGCTATCTCTCCGGGGAAAAAGCCGGGTGGAGAGGAACCAAGATTGATACCCTTCAGCATCAGCATCCTGTAATCTGTACCGCTATGCATTGCGATGTAATCACCTGCAGTTTTGAACGGGATCTCCTGCCGTGGCGTGAGTTCAAAGTCGATGACTGTATCCCGGGCAATGGTAATATCAGTCAACCTCACGGGATAATAACCGGTGCAACTGACAGAACTAGTGATTCTTAATCTGTTCCGGCTCCAGGAAGTTGACGGGGATGGAGGCATCATAACCGGTTCCAGTGCAGTTCTGTCGGAGAAAACCGGAAATCCCGGAGCCTTAATAAGTTTTCCGGAAACGGTTTGCCCCATGAATTCCAGTACATAGAAGTAAAATCCGTCTTTTACCGGCACACCGTTATTATTGCAACCGTCCCAAACAATCCTGTAGCTTCCTGCGAAAACCCGGTCATAAGATGCTTCCATAACCTTCTGCCCTGACAGATTGTAGACTGAAAAACGTATGTCTCCCTGCATATTTATGATGAAAGGCACATTCACCGATCCGGAAAATGGATTTGGGAATGGCATTCCCGCCTCGATGAACCCTCCGATCTTATCATAAATGCCAGATAACCTTATGGAATATCTGCCGTTGATCCCGGTTTTCGAGGAATATTCTGTTGTGCCGGCCAGGATTGAAACCTTTGCATCAGATACGGTATTTCCTGAAATATCAGTAACTGTCCCAGTAACATAATAGTCTTTCGCTGTAACTGATATGAATTGCAACTGACTCAGAAATAGAAGCGAAATAATTATGAGTGACCTGATCTTTTTGCCGGATGCCATTCCTGTTTTGAATAGAGGATTCCCTTACCGGTTAAAATTAACAAAAAGATCGTTGGACAGACTTGTGAAAAAGATGAAATGTCTGTATCTGCCGGCGGCGATGTGTCAACGTAAAAATCAATTAAACCAGTGTTAAATATTTGCGTGGATTATTGATCAACTTAAAAATGAAATATTAATTTTGGTTTTAACTACTTCAGATTTCTTTAACATACCGCCTCGGGGTGTCTTTCCGTAATCAACATGAATTTGAAAATTATAACTGAAATAATCTTTTCCCTTTATGAGCACTAAAGAAACCACGGCATATGTGTCGTTAAAAAGAATTGCATCGGTGGACTTTTTCCGCGGATTTACAATGTTTATGCTAATGGGTGACGCCACGGGCCTTTTCAGCCATCTGAGACATGTTGAAGGCAGTAGCTTCATTCATTTCCTGGGGACCCAGCTGGAGCACCATGAATGGCATGGCCTCTATTTCTGGGACCTTATTCAACCCTTTTTCATGTTCATCGTTGGAGTTGCCATTCCTTTTGCGGTAGCAAACAGGTTAAAAAAGGGAGCTACGGAGAAATCACTTATCCGGCATGCATTGAAGCGGTCATTGCTCCTGCTGTTCTTTGGCTGGGGATTGTACTGCATTGATGCCGGGCGCATCGTTTTCCGTTTCCAGAATGTCCTGGCCCAGCTGGCAGTCACCTACCTGGTTGCATTCCTACTCCGTAACAGGAGTTATGCATTCCAGATCGTTTTTACCCTGGTAATATTGGTTTTGATAGATCTTGCCTACAGGTTTTTTCCTGTTGAAGGTTTCAACCACCCATGGGAACCGTACCGTAATCTCGGAGCCTGGGTCAACAACAAGATTGAGGGTGTTGATAGGACTAGTATCTGGGCTACACTGAATGCTGTTTCAACAACAGCTCACACTGTATGGGGTGTTTTATGTGGTAAAATACTGATGAGCAGCAAGACGGCAAAACAAAAAACCGGAATTATGATAATTTCGGGGCTCGCTGCACTCCTGATCGGATATTCCCTGGATCTCCTGAATATTACACCGATCATTAAGAAAATTGCCACAACTTCCTTTGTTTTTGTAAGCGGCGGATATGCCATACTGGCGCTCTGCTTCAGCTACTGGCTCATTGACCTGAAAAAGAAGTTCGCCAAAGGATCGGAGTTTTTTATTATTGTTGGCATGAACTGCATTTTCATTTACCTGCTTTTCAGCGTAGGAGGAGCCGAACTGCTTAACAGGATCTTCGTTCCTTTCACCAGCCTTCTTTTTTCATGGGCTGGCGAACTTTCCACTGCAATAGTTACAAGCCTGTGTACCTGGGCTGCACTCTGGTACTTGTGCTACTGGCTGTACAAGAACAGGATATTCATAAAAATCTGACAATAAAGCCCGGGTCATTATCTGGCTGCATGGTTTCACTTTAGGTTGAAAAAACCGTCAGCCTGGTCGCATTGCCAGGAAATATACTTCAGGTTTACCGGAGAATCCTTTTTCCTGATATGAAACCCATATTATTCCCGTTAGGTCAGATACAGTCAGCTTCCGCGGGAATTTGCTTAATAATGAACAGATAATTATCTTTATAATAATTTATTATCATTAATTGGATAAGGTCATGAACAGAATAATAATGAACAAACTGGATTATAACAGGATATTAAAAAGCATTGAAGATGCAAAATCATTAAAGACCATAAATGTATCAGAAGCCGAAAAGCTGCTGAAAGAATTGAATTCTGCCAAAATCGTTGAGCCAAGCCAGATCCCTGCCGATATTGTCACTATGAATTCAATTGTCAAGATAAATTTCCTGAAGACAAACAAAGAGGTTAAGTTCCAGATTGTATACCCTGATCAGGCCAATATCAAGGAGAACAAGATTTCCATTTTTTCACCAATTGCAACTGCACTTATAGGATATAAAGTTTCGGATGAGATTGAATGGATCGTACCGTCGGGTCTTACAAAAATCCGTATTGAGGAAATTATTTATCAGCCCGAAGCAATGGGAGATTATGATCTGTAACCGGTATTTTCCGGGTCAATACATGTTAAACCTAAGCTGATTCTCTTTACTGGCAATCACTGTTTTTTTAATAATCTGAAAAGGAGTGCAAAAAACCGGGCGATATACAATAGTATATCGCATCTGCTTTATTTGAAAACATAGAATACCTTTGTCTTAACCGGGAAAATCGACAGACAGGTTTTCAGTTATTAGCAAATGAAATTTTGTTATCAAACAAAAAATCCTATAAACCCTACATGATACAAAATCACAAACAAGGATGAAAATATTATTCATGTGGATTCCATGTGGACCACTTAATCTTCAGTAGTATATAAATCTATTTTCACATGAAAAGAGTAACTTTAAGCGCATGCATTTTGTCGGTACTGTTTACCCTGTTCCTGCTAAATGATCTTAACGGGCAAACCGGTGACAAGGGAACCGTAGATAAACCTGATTACGGGAAAAACATTGTCTATACCCCTGCGCCCCCGCCGGAGACACCGCCGGAAGCCACCAATCTCGGCCAGCAGCCTGCTGATATGCTGAAACAGATTACCTATCTTGATTCACAGGTTGTGCCGGGTGCCTACTATGCAGAATGCTCATGGCTTTACAAAGCCTATCCTGATATTGTGTGGGTAACGGAGCATACCCATGATGCCGATGAGGTTTTTGGACTTTATGGCAGCGATCCCGACAATCCCAATGAGCTTAATGGTGAGATTGAGCTCTGGATAGATGGAGAACGTCATGTGATTACCAAAAGCTGTCTTATTTTTGTTCCCAAGGGTGTTAAGCATTGTCCGCTGAAGATACTCAGGGTTGACAAACCCATTTTCTTCTTTACGACAATGCCTGCGCATAAATATGCTTTTTAGGAACGTGAATAAATCTCAAGTTGTAACTTAACGGCGCTTCCTTTTCAGGGGCTCCGGCCTGCTTTCACCTCTGCCGGGGATATTTTTCCCCGGAATCTGAAGACTGATTACAACCATGACAGGATTCAGTGCGTCCTGATCGGTTTTTCCGGCTGTCACCCTGTGGAAAAACGTGACGCAGACCCGTACGTCCGTACAAAAATCCCTGGTTCTGTATTCATAGTTGCCAAGTTTTTCTAACGGCTTCCCGTGCCCCAAAGTCGGGGGTTAGATTTTATCTGCCGACTTCCGGCTCAACCATAGCAGGGATATTTTCTATTCTAGTTAACACAATATTGAGCTGTATCAGCGTCTGAAAAGACGAAACCGGCACAAAGGTTTTTTCGAAAGTAGGTCCTCAATCACGATATTAATAAAAAAATCATCTGACCATCTGAACGAACTGGTCAGGTTATTTGTTATTTTTGCGACTCTTTTCCGGAGAAATGAAAAGTGATGATAAACAGAAAGAAAATAAGGCTGAAGCAATAATAGCTGCTGCACAGAAAAGATTTGCGCTTTTTGGCATTGAAAAAACCCCGATGCGGGAAATAGCCAGGGATCTCAGAATTTCAAAAGCAGCTCTATATTACTACTTCCCTGATAAAGAAAGCCTTTATAAGAGTGTTCTTACAAGGGAGCATGATGAATTCCTGAGAATTCTTCACACTGAAATAGAAAATTCCAATGATCCGGTGGATAATCTCAGGAAATTTTCACAATCAAGGATTTCCTATTTCAGAAAGCTTAGTAATCTGGGCAGACTCACGCTGGATTCCTATGATCATCTGAAACCTGTTATTGCCAATCTGCTGGAAATATTCCGGGAGGAGGAAAAGAGGACACTGGTATTGATATTGGAAAAAGGCATCAGGCAGGATCTTTTCAGGATAGATGACACTTATAAAATTGCAACTCTTTTTCTTGATATTATTAGAGGACAGATCAAGCTGATCCTTTCAGGAAAGGATCTGCTGATGGCAGATGATGCAGAATTTACTCTTCTTTCTGAAAAGGTGAAAGACATGTCCGATGTTTTTATTAAAGGACTTTTATACAAATAATTTTAACAACCTCAGTAATTTTCACTCATATGAGACAGAAAAGCAATAAACATAATATAAAGATTTATATTCCATTGGGACTGGTAATTGTTATTGTGTTAACAGGCGCCTGGTTTTGGTACAGAGATTATTCTTCATTCATTTCAACTGATGATGCACATGTTGATGCTGATAATTCAGCAGTGAGTTCCAAAATTCCCGGCAGGATAGTATCCCTGTTTGCCGATGAGGGAGACCGTGTCAAAAAGGGACAGCTTCTGGCAGTACTTGACAGTACTGATCTGTCGGCACAGAAGGTGCAGGCACTGGCAGTGAAGAATCAGGCTCTTGTCAGCGTGTCGCAGTCGGGTTTTAAGCTTCATTCAGACCGACAGGGACTGAAAGTTGTGAAGATCAGCTATGAAAAGGCCTGGGAAGATTTTGAAAGGGCTGAACAACAGCTCGAAGGGGGCGTGATCACCCGGGAGCAATATGATCATGCCCTGAAAGCGAGCGAAGTGGCAGCTGCACAGGTTGAAGCTGCCAGGGCTCTTTTGTCTGTTTCGGAGGCACAGGTCAAATCTGCTTATGCAGCTGCAGTTACAGCCGACGCCCAGGTTAAGGTAATTGAGACCCAACTTGGAAATACCAGATTATACTCACCGTCAGACGGTGTCATTTCAAAAAGATGGCTTCTCCCCGGAGATATAATTCAGCCTGGACAGCCGGTGTTTACCGTTACTGATGACGGTAATAAATGGATATCAGCTTACCTTGAAGAAACGAAAATTGCAGAAATCCATCCCGGCCAGAGCGTCAGGTTTACAATTGACGCTTTTCCTCACAGGAAGTTCCATGGGAAGGTCTTTCGCATTGGTGCAAGTACTGCCTCTGTGTTTTCCCTGATCCCAGCAAACAATGCCTCAGGTAATTTCACAAAAGTAACGCAAAGAATACCAATCAGGATCTCAATTGATTCTGTTAGTAACGGCAATGAATTGCCATCAGACGGCATACTTTCAGGAATGTCTGCAATGGTCAAAATATCAAGAAAATAGAATGATAAAGCGACAGCCTCTGCTACATAGGATACGTGCCTTTTTCCGAAAGCCGGATTCAGTTATTCATCCGAAACATTTAAAATACAAATGGTTTATCCTTGGAAATGTCATGTTGGGAACATTCATGGCTGTCCTAGACGGTACTGTCGTCAATACAGGACTTCCGAAAATAATGGCTTCATTCGGGACCGGGCTCGACAAAGTACAGTGGATAATAACCGCATATATGCTGGCGATGGCGGTGATGCTTCCCACTTCCGGATGGCTGGCCGACAGGTTTGGATACAAAAGGATGTATTCTCTCGGACTGTCGGGCTTTACCATCGGATCATTTCTTTGCAGCATTTCACCAAATGAAGATATACTGATCGTTTCCAGGATTATTCAGGGTCTGGGCGCCGGTACGCTTCAGCCGCTCGGTATGGCTATAATAACCAGGGAGTTTCCTGTAAAACAACGGGGTCTGGCACTTGGATTCTGGGGTATTGCTGCCGCTGCATCAATATCATTTGGCCCAACCCTGGGAGGCTTCATAATCGACAATTTTTCATGGCCGCTGATATTCGGTATTAATATCCCCGTAGGAATAATCGCCATACTTTTTACAATTGTCATCCAGTCTGAATACAAACATCCTGCAAAGAGGAAATTTGACCTTATCGGATTTATTTCAATAACCATATTTCTACCTCTCACATTATTTGCATTGTCAGAGACCACTGCGGCTACAAATACTGCCGGTTGGCATGCTCCTTACATACTGCTTTGCGCTGCCATCGCCCTGATTGCACTTACTGTTTTTATAACTGCAGAACTGACGGCGGAAGATCCGATCATCGATCTAAGACTGGTGTTAAACCATAATTTCGGATTAGCACTTATTATTCTTGTATTTTTTAGCATCGGAATGTTCGGGAGTACCTTCCTTTTTCCGGTCTATCTGCAGAACTCCCTGGGTTATACTGCGCTGGAAGCCGGAGCGGTTTTTATACCGGTAGGTATAATTCAGGGAATTGTTGCACCAATCTCCGGGAGAATCTCAGACCGGATAAATCCGAAAATTCCAATAATTATCGGAATACTTCTGATGTCTTTCAGTTTTTACCTGAATTCGAAACTTTCCTATCTGAGCGAAATAAGATCCATAATGGTCTCATTGTATTTAAGAGGATTTGGAATGGGCCTGACTTTCACTGCTCTTAATACCGTGGCTCTTCTTGAGATACCGCGGGCAAAGATGGCACAGGCATCAGGTATCTCCAATTCAATCCGCCAGCTCGGCGGTAGCCTTGGGGTGGCACTTCTCGCCACTATGCTTACAGTCAGGACAATATATCACAATCAGCAGTTTGGAACAGCTCTGAATGCACGATCCCAGGCATATAATGTTACAACAGACAGGTTAAGATTTCATCTCCAGCATAATGCGGGAATCCCTCCTGTGAAAGTTGAATCTGCTGCATCTTCTCTCATCTTGTCCAATCTAAATAAACAGGCATATATAGAAGGAATTAATGATGATTTTCTGCTTTCAGGAATATTTACGCTGATTGGCGGAATACCTATATTTTTCATACGCACAAAAAAAAGCAATGCTCACAAAAACTTTACCCAGGAATAATATGATAAAAATACCGGCAATCGTTTGTTTAACCATCTGGCTTTTACCGGCAGGCATTAAAGCTGATAACCCTGAAAACCAGGTTGTCAGCAATGATTCATTGTCACTGGAAATATTAATAGAAGAGATTATAAAAAATCATCCTTCAGTAAAAGAGGCTGAAGAGACTCTGAAAAATGCAGATGCCAGAATCAGCCTGGCAAGAACAGGTTATTACCCGGTTATTGACGCTTCTGCAGGATTTTCCAACATTGGACCGGTATTGAAAATTGACATACCTCAGATTGGGGAAATGCAATTATTTCCTGAAAATAATTATTCGGGTGCTGTAAATTACAGGCAGATAATATATGATTTCGGCAGGACCAGGCAGAATGTTAAGCTTGAAACAGGGAATAAAACCATAAGCACCCAGACCCTGGAACTGGTAAAACAGAAAATGTCACTTGCCGCCATAAATGGTTACTACTCGATTTTATATCTGCAGGAAGCAGTAAAAATAAAAAATGAACAACTGGCGACCCTTGAAGAACATCTCAGGTATATCAGGGCAATGCAGGCCACAGGCTCCGCAACGGATTACCAGATTCTTTCAACCGAGGTCAGGATTTCTGCAGCCCAGAGTCAGAAAACTGATCTTCTGTATTCACTGACTGTCCAGCAGGCGTATATGGGTGCACTAATCGGGATAGAAAAATTTAAAAGGCCGGTCATGAAGGATCTTGGCATTGAACTTCCCTTAATAAATACCGGATCGTTACAGCAATATGCATTGCTTCACCGCGGCGAGATACTCATCAGTAAGGAAAATGCTTCTCTTGCAGAACTGCAATACCAGCTGTTAAGAACTGCAAACAAACCTCTCATAAGTATGACCATGGCGGGTGGAGTAAAAAACGGATATCAGCCTGACCTCAATACCCTGAGGGCCAATTATTCGGCTGCATTTGGTATTTCAATACCAATTTTTGACGGAATGAAGACAAGATATAAACTGAGACAAGCTCAATCGGTAATCAATAATGCCGGATATGAAACAGAAAACATCAGACGGAGCATTATTTCAGAAATACAGGAGGCACAATCGTACCTGGAGTCAGCGGCACAGAAGATTTCTCAGTCTGCCCTTCAGTTTGAACAGGCGAAGAAAGCCTATGAACTTGCTGGGATAAGCTTCCGGGCAGGTACAATCACAAACCTTGAAGTGCTTGATGCAAATACTGCAGTATCAGAAAGCAGGCTCATCCTTCTCAAATCAAGAATTGATTATGCAGCCGGGGTTTACAGGCTTAAGGCTGCACTTGGTGAGAAACTCTATTGAGTTTCTGCCTGGCAGCTGAATCCAGTTCTAATTCGTCATGACGTCTGCCCGTCACCGGATAGCGAACCGGCACAGCATTCATCCACCCCTGCAAACTGGCTCCTCGCTTCAAACACCCACCGGGTGTTTGCTTGCCGCTCGGCCCGGTGTTTGAGACCAGCGCGTCTACGCGGCCCTGCAGGCTGGCTGCTTGCTAAAAACACCCACCGGGTGTTTTTTTAACGCAACCCCCTGCCATCCGGGCATAACAGAGAGTGTGTATCAGGGTGAGTAAAAAAGAGAAGAGGGCGCTCCCGCCCTCGCACTCACTCTGTTTTTGTACCCGGAGCCGGGATCGAACCGGCACAGCATTGCTGCCACTGGTGTTTGAGACCAGCGCGTCTACCAATTCCGCCATCCGGGCATAATAAAAACCTGGTAGATAATATTGGATTACAAATCTATAAAAAGAACTCTGCCTTCTGAGGGGGGTGGCGGAATTGGTCACCGCTCATACCCGGTTCCTCGCTGCAAACACCCACCGGGTGTTTGCCTGTCGCTCGGCCCTGCCATCCGGGCATAAACCAATATGATCCGTTACTGGCAGGATAGCGAAAATAATAAAAACTTTTATCTTTTTACTTTTGCTTTCTGCCTTTTGACAAATCCAGCAGCTCAACCTTCCTGAACTCTACCGGGTGACTCTCTGCCTGCAGGCAGATATAGCCCTGGTTCAGCAGTGTCCCTTCGGGGACGGGATAATCCTCAGGAGCACCTCCGACCTGAGGCTTGAAATATGTCAGGACGGTGTCACCTTCAATAATGTGATGAATAACACTGTCGCCCAGAACGACGAATTCAGCCCTGACCCACACATCACCATGGTAGGTCCGGGAGCTGGAGTTGATGCAATGCTGTGTGATTAGCTCGCCATCCATTACGATATTGGTACCTGGTGTACAGACGTTTCCGGTTGAACGTTCGTTTATCCCGTCACCACCTAAAAACTGACCTTCAACTGATACCGGAAAGTCCTGATCCACTCCCATCGATTCCGGTGACTGCGAATGCAGCATAACGCCGCTGTTCCTGTACGCCCATGCTGGTGCCCCGGGTACCTGATCGCCGGTGAACCGGTATTCAATCCGGAGTTTGTACCTTGAAAAGGGTTTTTTGTAAAAAATATGTCCGAATTCATCCCGGAATTTATCAAAGTCATCGTACCTGACTTTCATGACCCCGTCTTCCACCCTGAAAATATTCCTGGAATTGTCGTTCAGCTTGTAACCCTTAATCTTCACGCTCCAGTCGTTAAGATCTTTTCCGTTGAAAAGCTGTATCCATTCCTGATCAGCGGGTTGTTGTCTGGTACCGCAGGAAATCAGCAGCAGGATAACCGTAATCACTAAAAGATTTCTCATGATAATTCAGTTTTTGATAAAACCTGTTTTTTCAGTATCCAATAATGTGTTATAAAAAGAGATTTTGTGGCAGGTAAAAAGCCCGTAAACTGTTCAGGCTTTAAGTTTATGCTCCGGTACTCTTTTCATCACCATTTCCCTTATTGTCTGTGCGATACTTTCCGGGTCAAAGCCGCATTCCCTGATAAGTTCCTGCTGCGTACCCTGTTCAACGAAATAATCGGGAATACCCAGGCGTTTTACCTCTGCTTTATAGCCGTTGTCAGACATAAATTCAATGACAGCACTGCCAAATCCACCTTTCAGTATACCGTCTTCCACGGTGATGATTTTTCCGAATTCCCGGAAAACCGTATGAAGAGCCCTGGTATCCAGAGGAGCGAGGAACCTCATATCATAATGAGTGACGGAGATACCTTCTTCGGCCAGTATCCTGCCTGCCTCAACAACAAAATTCCCGGGATGCCCGATACTTAAAACAGCAATATCACGGCCACTGCTGATCAGCCTTGCAGTGCCGGTCTCAATTTCGAAGAAGGGTTTCTGCCAGTCAGAAATCATACAGTTACCCCTGGGGTAGCGTATTGAAAAAGGGCCGGTTATTTTCTCAAGCTGGGCTGTATAAAGCAGGTTCCTGAGTTCCGGTCCATCCATCGGAGCACTGACGATGATGTTAGGGATGCTGCGCATGAAGGCAAGATCGAAAAATCCATGGTGCGTTGCCCCGTCACTGCCTACAAGCCCTCCCCTGTCAATACAAAATATAACCTTTAGTTTCTGAAGTGCAACGTCATGAATTACCTGGTCGTAGGCCCTCTGGATGAAAGAAGAGTATATGTTGCAGTAAGGGATCATTCCCTGCGTGGCCAGTCCGGCGGAAAAAGTAACGGCATGCTGTTCGGCGATTCCGACATCATATACCCTGTCGGGAATTTCCTTCATCATAATGCAGAGTGAGCTCCCGGTTGTCATGGCAGGTGTGATCCCGGCTATTTTGTCATTATTTTTTGCCAGTTCAAGAATGGTCCTTCCGAAGATTTCCTGGTATGTGACCAAAGAATCTTTTGCTGAAGACCTGATAATGATGCCGGTATTTTTGTCGAATCGCCCCGGTGCATGATATGCTGTCTGATTCTCCTCCGCCTTTTTGAACCCTTTTCCCTTTACCGTCAGGCAGTGCAGCAACTTGGGCCCGGGTATCCTTTTCAGGTCCTCAAGGATCTGTATGAGATGAAGGATGTCATGGCCGTCGATGGGACCGAAATACCTGAAATTCATTCCCTCAAACAGATTGCTTCTGTCGAGGATGGTACTTTTAAATCCGGCCTGTACCTGCTTGGCCAGTACCCGGGCATTCGGACCTATTCTTCCGAATTTTCCCAGCATGTTCCAAATCCTGTCCCGGAACCTGTTATACGCCTTACTGGTTGCAATGTCGAGGAGATACTCTTTCAACGCACCGACATTAGGATCGATTGCGATATTATTATCGTTGAGTATCACAATTATATCCGATTTTGCAATGCCGGCGTTGTTAAGACCTTCGAATGCCAGTCCTGCTGTCATGGCTCCATCGCCAATAACGGCAACGACATTTCTTTTTTCTCCTTTCCTCTTTGATGCGACCGCCATACCGAGGGCAGCTGATATGGAAGTTGAAGAATGACCAGTCCCGAAAGCATCATACTCACTCTCCGACATTTTAGGGAATCCGCTTATACCCTTATATTTCCTGTTGGTTAAAAATTTCTCCTTCCTTCCGGTAAGTATCTTGTGACCGTAGGCCTGATGTCCGACATCCCATATTATCTTGTCATACGGTGTATTGAAAACATAGTGAAGAGCCACGGTTAGTTCAACCACTCCAAGGCTTGCTCCCAGATGACCAGGATTATTGCTTACCACATCGATGATATATTGCCGGAGTTCAGCAGATACTTTTACAAGATCAGCTGGTTTAAGCTTCCTGAGGTCATCAGGAGTTGAAATTCTCCACAGCAGATGTTCCCCACCGTTCATCCTGTCTTAAAAAGATTTGCTATGGTGCAAATATAGCAATTATTATTCCCTTGTGTTTAGGCAAGCCTTAATGGGGTTTTTCTTATTTTTGTGACATGGCCGGGCTGCATGGAGCAGAACCGGGAAAAGAGTCTGATCCGGAATCATTAACCTATACTAAAAAATGAAGAAAACCACAATCCCCTCGCTGGCGTGTATTATATTGCTGCTCTCCGCCATATCCTGTGTTTCTCCAAAAAAATACCGTGAGCTTCAGATTACAAGCCGGCAGAACATGATGGACCGTGATGAATTCAAAGCTGAGAATATAAGACTCCAGATGCTGAACCGGGAACTTGATAACAATGCCTCGGCACTTGAGAATGAAATAAAGGAGATGAAATACAGGCTCTCCACTGCTGAGTCGGAAAGAAACAGGGCCCGGGAAGATCTCAGTATTGTGGAATCGCGACTGAATGACATGCAGAATGCCCACCAGGACCTTATAAGGGGTAACGTGAATGAAACCAAAAAGCTTCTGGCAGAACTGATTAGCACACAGGAAAATCTCAGGCAAAAGGAAAATATATTGCGCGAACTGGAAACATCGCTGGACCTGAAGAAGATCTCGCTTGACGAGCTTACATACGAGCTTGAAAAAAGAAATGCCAGGATGGCCGAACTTGAAAAGATACTCGATGCACAGAAAAAGCTTGTGCAGGACCTTAAGGGCAAGGTCTCCGAAGCACTTCTGGGTTTTGAGAACAACGGACTTTCGATAGCTGCAAGAGATGGCAAGGTTTATGTATCGCTCGATGAAAAGCTTTTATTCAGGTCGGCGAGCTGGGATATTGATGCAAACGGCAGGAAAGCCCTTAGGAATCTGGCCGAAGTGCTTGAGCGGAATCCGGGGATTCAGATTACCATTGAGGGTCATACTGACAATGTTCCCTATAACCCGGGCAACAGCCAGCTTAAGGACAACTGGGATCTGAGTGTCAAAAGGGCCACAACGGTTGTCAGGGTTTTGCTTGAAGGTTCGAGGATAAGACCTGAACGGCTTACTGCTGCAGGCAAAGGCGAATATGCACCACTGGACCTGAACAATACTCCCGAAGCGCGTCAAAAAAACAGAAGGACGGAAATTATACTCACCCCCGATCTTACCGAACTCTATAAGCTTATAAACAAATATTGATCCTTTCCGTTTATCACCGGATGTCGGTTCGGAATCAGCCGCATCCGTTACGGAGCCGGAAATATGATCATTCCGGGAATTGCTGCAGCCTGACTTTCATGTTCCGAAGTGCGTGAAGAAGATTCTCTTCAGGTTTGAGGAAATCCTGATCCCCCCAGAACTCTGAGTCGTAATTTGAAATTGTCCTGGAAAAAACCGAATGTATTGGAGCAAGTTCCTCTCTCTCAAAGCGGACAACGTTATCGGTCTTCATGCTTGTTATTGCCATTTCAAAAAATACTTCAAAAGGTGAATTGAAAAGCCTTTTTTTCTCCCTTGACAGGAATAGCAGGTCCCCTCTCACATGATTCAGAAAATATCTGCCGTTGACATTGCGATAACTAACAGAATATCTGACCGATATCGGCCATGTTCTGAATCCTTTTGACGCAGTTGAAATAAATGCTTCTTTCATCTCATCAAGGAACCTGGAGCTTAATTCGAAGTCTGCACGGAGTATTGCGTAATCTGAAGTATTAATAAAAATCGAGCCTTTGAATTTTGGTAAATCAACTTCCCCCCTTGGTTCAAATTCAATTTCATAGGCAGCTTCATCATCGAAGGAAACAATATCAGTTATCCTGTAGTTGTATTCATGCATGTTTGCGTCTGATATGAATTCAAAGGCCGACTTGACCCCGTCGAGTTGCAGGCAGGTACTCAGCCCGGCCTTGAGCCTGACGGTTAAAGTGTCCTTTATACTGATATTTTCAATCTTGCGGCTTTTAAGTACTTTTATCTGGTCGTTGAGAAATGTGACTGAATATGGACTTTTAAAAATCCTTATTATCGCCTCCGAGTATGATTGAAGTTTCTTCCTTTTCTGAACTCCTTCCCTGTAAAAACCGGTCAGCAGGGCCGGGCTTGTGCCATAATTTTTTGGTATGAGATTTAATGCCCTGTTAATCACTTCCTGGGGAATCTGATTCCTGATGATGATCTCGGGTATCGAAATGAATTCCCGTATCATCATTATTCTGAGGTTGTTTGTAAGAGCTTCTGCCACTGGTATTTCTTTACCAAGGTAACCAAGATATGAGATCAGGATTGTATCCCTGAGATAGGCCGGAGCTATTTTAAGGCTAAATTCCCCGTTATTGTTGGAAACGGTACCCCTGCCTTCATTTTTCAGTCCGATTGTTGCAAAAGGCATCGGATCTCCCGACTCAGCATCAAGGATCAGCCCGGTGACCGATCTGATTTCAGATATTACTGTTGAATCGCGATCGCTTATTTTTTTCTCAATTCCCCTTGAGATGATTATGAATTTATCAATTATTGTGTAATTGAGGGAGTCATTCTGAAAAATTGATTTAAGAACGGATTTCAGGCTGATCCCGGAAAAGTTCAGGTCAGTTGGCTTTTCGGTGTCGATCAGACGGCTGTCGTAGGTGAAACTATATCCGGTTTGCCGTGAAATGGTATCCAGTGCATCGCCGGTTTTGATTTTTCCTGCATTAAAGGTAAAAATTGAATCGAGAATTGCATTCTGGCCCGTGATTTCCTGTGGAATGAGAAAAAGGATCAGAAAAATGGCCGGGATATTTTTAGATATGTAGCCACTGCCTGCTGACATTCTTCTTTTAGGGGTTTATTTAACGGCAGAAAGATGATATGTATTTCCAACTTTTGTAAAATTAAGATTAAAACTCGTACAAATTAACCTGATAATAGTTTCCTGAGGCTGATTATTTATCGGTGATGTCCATGTTTTCTGCAGGATTCCCGGATCATCAGCAACTATTTCCATATTATACACTTTCCTTAAGTCATTGAAAACGGTTTCAAGTGTTTGCCCGTCATATACAAGTATCCCGGTGTTCCAGGCAAGATAGTTCGGGTCGTTGTTCAGGGTTTTCGATGATGTTTCCTTTTTCATTGTGCCAATAAATCCGGGCTCCAGTTCGATGCTCCTGTTTCCCGAATTGTCGGACAGAACCACTTTCCCGGTCAGTACATAAACCTCCACCGCATTGGCTGAATTACTGGATATAACATTGAATGATGTCCCCTTTGCCATAACGGCAGCTTTGCCGGCATCAACAACAAAAGGTACGTCGGGAACGGGAACTATATTGAAGAATGCTTCTCCTGACAGGGTTATTTTCCTGTCGGTTTTTCCGAAATTATGACCGTAAGCAACACTGGTATTTCTGTTAAGGCAGACAGTACTGCCATCGGGGAGTGTAACCTGGAGGTTTTTCTGATTCATTTCCGTGGTAACGACAATTGCGGAATCGGTGGTGCGATGGTTGAAAATCAGGTAAGATGCAACACCGAGACTGACAAGGATCAGAAAGCCTGCTGCCATTCTTAAAAAGGCATTACCGGCAATTAGTTTCTTTCCGGTAACAGGTTTCCCAATTAGTTTATCCTCACTCAGCCTTCCATAAAGATTATTCCAGGCCCGGTCAACATTTATTTCCTTATCATTGCTAAACTTTTGCATTTCTTTCCAGTTTTTAATTACGCCGGATTTGTCATCAGATACGAACCGGCTGAGAAGTTCACCTTGTCCTGTTTTTTCATCCGAGAGCATGGAAGCCAGTTCTGCCCATTCTTTATCAGTGTATTTCAGCATTTCGTATTTTGTTTTCATTGTTCTGCGAGGATTTTCCGGAATTCCCTGAGAGCTTTTCCCATATTTGATTCGACCGTTTTGACCGAAACTGACAGCTTTTCAGCAATCTCTGAATATTTAAGCCCTTCGAACCTGCTCATGCAAAAAATCCTTCCGGTTTTCCAGGGAAGTCTTTCAAGGATCCTGGCAACAGTTGTTTGCAGATCATTGTATATCAGTATATCGGAAGCGATTTCGGGGCTGTTGCTCCCTGAATGCAGCATTTCTTCGGCATATTTACCCACAACCTTTTCATGTTCAATATGATGAATGCACCTGTTGTGAACAGCCCTGAAAAGGTATCCATTCAGGGAAATCTTTACAGACAGGTTTTCCCTTTCTTTCCAAAGCCTGAAAAAAAGATCCTGAACTATTTCCTCTGCAGTATCATGGTCCTTTATAATTGTCTTTGCGTATTTCACGAGGGAAACATAACAGGATCTGAAAAGTGATTCAAACTGGCTTACATCACCTTTTCTAATTCTGCCTATTATTTCAGAATCCCTGATCATTTGAAGGAACAGGATTACCGGTTAATCCTTCCTGTCGCTGAACCTGAGCTTCCTGCTCAGACGGCGGATGGCTGCCTCAATGCTCTGATCCGGCTCAATTACGTTATAGTCACCCCAGAATTCTGGGTCGGTAAAGGCCTCAACCTGTTCGGAGAAAACATCAGAAGGCCTTATCTTCTCCTTTCCTGCAATTTTTATTACTTCTTCAGTGGTACGGTCGGTTATGGCAATCTCCGACATGGTTGTATAGTAAGTATTGAAGAGTTTCTTTTTCCAGTTCACCTTGAATTTTACCTCTGCCCTTGAGTATGCAAAATACCATTTCCCGTCCTGCTCACGGTATCTTGTCCTGTAGGTGGCAACTTCAGGGGTAACCTCAACCCCCAGAGGTTTCTTTTTAATAAAAATAGACCTGGCAGCTTCTATGTTCCGGAGGTTGAAACCAAATTCAGCTTCAGTCAGTGCATAGCTGTCAGCCTCAATATAAAAATTCCCCATGAAAAGCGGATTTTCAACATAGGGTTTTTGCATGAACTGTATAATATAATGCGGTTTTTCATCAATCTCGATCACCCCTGCAATGGAGTAATCATAGTTTTTCATTGCCTCAAGGGTGAGAACTGTTTCAGTGTTCTTAACAATATCAAGCTGCAGGGTATTTACAGGACCACCCTGAAGTTTGAACAGGAGAGTATCCATCCTGCTTACATCCGTTCCTTTCCTGCCCTTATAGATCCTGGCGCCATCAAAACGAAGATCGTTTGAGTAGGGGGCCTTAAAAATCTCAACCACTGCCTCTCCGATTGAAACATAGGTTTTGTTCTTGCGTATAGTTTCCCTGTAAAAGGCTGTCATCAGGTTTGGTTCATTGGGGTAGTTTCTGCTGATCCTGTAAATGGCGTTCCTTACAATTTCCTCAGGGTCAAGCGGCCGGACAATTATTTCCTTAATTGGAATCGGTGCCGGTGACAGGGAGATTGTATTCTTCCGTCCGTTTTCACGCAGTTCGCTTATGGAAATGATTTTGTTCCGGTATCCGAGAAAGGTAATTTCCAGATTTTTTGAGGCATCGGATTCCGGGATCTTAATAACGAATTCACCATCAATATTGGTAATGGTGGCAACATTTGTCTCCTTTACCGTAACTGAGGCAAAGACCAAAGGTGTACCTGTTTCACCGTCCACAACCTTTCCCCTGAAAGTAAGGACGGTTTGCTGGTCATTTTTCCCGTTTCCCGGATGAACACCGGCATTTAATGTCTGTCCGGCAAGGAGGGATATAATGATCAACGGCAGAAAAGATAAACTTCTGAATGTTTTCATGGTATAAAATTATTAAGTTAAGTCATTTTATTTAAAGTCATCACCGTAATGCTTCCTTTCTTACTTAAAGACCGTGAAATTAACTTTTACCCTATGGCATGGCAGTATTTTTTTTACCTTCACCTTTTCAATTCAACACATGGCAGTTAGTTTTGTTAAACCGGTCAATCTTCTTTTATCCGGTTACTCATACCTACAAAGCTCAGTTTCACGAAAGCCGGGGGTGTGGGGAATGCCGGCAGCCATTTCAACCGAACTTACAAACCATTGCAACCTTAATTGTCCTGAATGTTCTTCAGGTTCCGGAATTATGGGTAGAAAGAGAGGATTTATGGATATCGGCCTGTTCCGTGATATTCTGGCTGAAATGAAACCATACCTGTGTAACATCAATCTTTATTTCCAGGGTGAGCCAATGCTGCATCCACTGTTTTTCAGCTTTCTCGAGTCAGCCAGGGGAATCAGGACGACCGTATCCACCAATGGACATTATCTGACTGCTGAAAATTCCGACTACCTGGCAGGGTCAGGTCTGGGAAGGCTTATTGTCTCTGTTGACGGAATGGACCAGGCTGCATATGCGAGTTACAGGAAAAATGGCGAATTAGACAGGGTAATTGCCGGGGTGAACAATGTCGTAGCCGCGAGAAAGAAGCTGAATTCATCAATGACTATTGAGATCCAGTTCCTGGTAAACCGGTACAATGAGCACCAGATTGGGCAGGTAAGGCAGTTTGCAAAAGAAAGGGGAATACGGCTGAGATTAAAATCGATGCAGGTTATCAATGAGGAAAGCATTCAGGGCTGGATGCCGGAAATTGAAAAATTCAGGCGTTATGAGAAGGGGGACGGAAAATACATCATAAAAAGCACTTTACCGGATAATTGCAGAAGAATATGGTTTAATCCGGTTGTTACCTGGGACGGGAAAGTTCTTCCATGTTGTTTTGACAAGAATGCGGATCATGTTATGGGTGACCTGAAAAAAACCTCCTTCAGGGCTATCTGGCATGGTGCTGAGTTTGATAAGTTCCGGCACCGGATACTGAATAACAGGAGCGGGATAGATATGTGCAGGAATTGTACCGAGGGTTTGAAGGGAGTTAAGACCTGAAGCTATACTGTCATCACATCCTTTTCCTTAAGAGCCATCACCTTGTCGATTTTGCCGGAGAATTCATGTGTCAGTTCCTGGACGGTTTCAGCAGCGTTCTTTTCAATATCTTCAGCCAGCCCATCCCTGAGCATTCTTTTCAGTTCATCGTTGGCCCATTTACGCGCGTTCCTTATGCTTATTTTTGCCGTTTCGCCTTCGGTCCTCACTTGTTTTACAAGCTGATGCCTCCTCTCTTCAGTAAGGGGAGGAATGTTGATCCTGATGATTTCCCCGTTGTTGATTGGGGTAAGGCCAATATTCGCAGCCATAATGGCTTTCTCAATAGCGCCAAGCATAGTCTTTTCCCAGGGTTGTATTAGAATGGTTTTAGGGTCGGGAGTATTGATGTTTGAAACCTGGGAAAGAGGGGAGTTTACCCCGTAATAGTCCACTGTTATTCCGTCGAGGAGTACGGGAGTCGCTCTTCCGGCACGAAGCCTTGCCAATTCATGCTCCAGATGATCAAGGGCTTTTTGCATTCTCTCCCTGGTTTCTTCAATTATCATTTCTACTTCTTCGTTCATGTTGCTTAGATTAATTAGGTAAACGTCCTTAATCCTGTATTTGATCTTATGATATCCGTTTTTCTTCCGGGAAAACAAAATTAAAAATTAGTCTGAGATTAACCATACGGCTAATTACATACAAGTGTTCCGATATTATCGCCACTGACTGCCTTCATCAGATTACCCCTAACATTCATATTGAAAACCACAACAGGCATATTATTCTCCCTGCACATGGTAAATGCAGTGGAGTCCATTACTTTAAGCTGCCTGTCTATGGCTTCGTCAAATGAAATCCGTTCAAATCTCACTGCTGTTTTGTCTTTTTCAGGATCGGTATTGTAAACACCGTCAACCCTGGTGCCCTTAAGCAGCACATCGGCCCCGATCTCGACGGCCCTGAGGGCTGATGCGGTATCGGTCGTAAAAAAAGGATTGCCGGTGCCTCCCGAAAGGATGCAAACAATGTTATCATTCAGGCAGGCAACCACTTTGTCCCTGTTGTAAAATTCACCCACTGGTTCCATTCTTACCGACGTGAAAACTTTTGCCTTTCCTCCCAGTTTTGTTATAGCGCTTTCAAGGGCCAGACTGTTTATCACCGTTGCAAGCATTCCCATCTGATCACCTTTTACCCTGTCGTATCCGGATCTGGTTCCGCTCAGGCCACGGAAAATATTTCCGCCTCCAACAACAATTGCAACCTGACATCCTTTTTTCCCGACTTCGATGATCTGTGATGCATATTCTTCCAGCATGACGTCACTCAGGCCATGATTTTCTTCTCCGGCCAATGATTCGCCGCTCAGTTTAAGCAGGATCCTGGAATATTTCATTTTGCATGGTTTTTTTAAGCCTGCCGCAGTAAATCTATCGCCAGGCAGTTCAGGTTCAGGCAGCGAAAATAACAAATTGGTTTCAATTTCCCCAGTTAATGGCTATCCTGTAGTATGGAGAATACTCCTTAAAGATGTATTTGAGTTTAACAGGGGTTTCAGGACAATCATTTCTTTTCGGGTTCTTTCCCTTTGGTAGAAAGCCCCAGGAGAGTATAAAGCGGACAAAATCCTATTATGCTGGTCAGCAGCAGGATGACAGCCAGGATAAGCAATATTAAACCAATTACTCCCTTAACCACACCTGTAAAATACAGAATAGCAAAAAGGGCGGCGATGATTGTTCTGATAATCTTGTCGGTATTACCCAGATTCGTCTTCATGGCATACGTATTAGGTTAAACACAAGTTCTTTTAACAAATTTATGAAATAAATTGATCCCGCTATAAAAAAGACAGTTTCGATAGAAGCGGCTTTTCTTTTTTTGTATGTTGTTCCATTGGCATTTCCCTGCCCATTCTTATCAGAACATTCGTGAAAATTGATCATGACAAAAAAGAGGCTGTTTCATATGATCTGAAACAGCCTCCTTGTTTTTGAATTATGAACTTACTCTTACAGATTAAGGGAAAAACGCTTGAACGCTGTTACCGTAAGAGTTTTATCAACTGACTGAAGATACTGACTGACGGTTATTTTATTGTCCTTAATAAATTCCTGACCAAGAAGTGTGTTTTCCCTGAAGAATTTGCCCAGTTTTCCCTGAGCAATTGTCTCAAGCATGTTTTCAGGTTTCCCGTCACGTCTAGCCTGTTCCTTGCCTATTTCTATTTCCTGGGCGATAATGTTTTCAGGAACATCATCCTTGCTGATCGACACCGGGTTCATTGCGGCCACCTGCATTGCCACGTCCTTATAAACCTGCAGATCAAGTCCTTCCCGTGAAAAGCCGACAAGGGTTGCCAGCCGGTTCCCGGGATGAACATAAGCCTGAACATGAGGTGCTTCAATCTTTGAATAGAGTGAAAGTTCGAGTTTTTCACCGATTATCCCAAGGAATTCCAGGACCTTTTCCGCAACTGTTATATTCCCGATCTTCAGGGCTTTCAGTTCTTCAAGATTTTCGGGCTTGCTGACCAGTGCAGTATCTATTATTTTATCTGAAAGTGAAATGAACTCGGCATTTTTTGCAACAAAATCAGTTTCACAGTTGAGCACAATCATTGCGCCAAATTTGCCATCAGCAGAGGTCCTGGCCAGTACCACACCCTCGGTGGCGTCACGGTCAGCCCTTTTGCTGGCGACGGCCTGTCCTTTTTTCCTTATTATTTCAACAGCCTTGTCAAAATCGCCATTTGATTCTTCCAGGGCTTTTTTGCAATCCATCATTCCGGCCAGTGTAACTCTTCTCAGCTTTGCAACATCTGCTGCATTTATTGTAGCCATATTCGGTTCCTTTTATTGTTTAGATATCATGAGTTTTTATTCTTCATCCGTTTCATCCGCTTCAACCGTTGTCTCGTCGTCAGTTTCCAGCTCATCGTCGGTTTCTTCTTCAGTTTCGGGTTCGTCGTCATCTTCCTCATCGGACAGGGCGGCGATCACGGTTTCAGGCAGATCTTTTGTTTCCAGATCTTTCCTGATAACCTTTCTGTCTTTCTGAACGGGTTCCTTGTCCTTTTCCAGCTTTCTTTCATTCAAACCTTCTTCAATTGCCTGGCAAAGCAGGTTGACAATCAGGGATATTGATTTTGAAGCGTCATCATTTGCCGGTATCGGGAATTCTATTTCCGTTGGATCGGAGTTTGTATCAACCATTGCAAAGACCGGGATTCCAAGTCGTTTTGCTTCCTTAACGGCGATGTGCTCCTTGCATACATCCACCACAAAAAGGGCCGAAGGGAGGCGGGTCAGATCAACGATGCTGCCAAGGTTTTTCTCCAGTTTTGCTCTCTGCCTGGTGACCTGGAGCTTTTCACGTTTCGAAAGATTCGAAAAAGTACCGTCAGAAGCCATTTTATCTATTGATCCCATCTTTTTCACTGCCTTCCTGATGGTCGGGAAATTTGTCAGCATCCCACCGGGCCATCTTTCGGTTACGTATGGCATATTAACCTGCTTAACCCGCTCTGCAACAATTTCCTTTGCCTGCTTTTTGGTTGCCACGAACAGGATCTTTTTTCCTGACCGGGCAATGTGCTTCATTGCGGAAGCTGCTTCATCGAGTTTAACTATGGTTTTTTCAAGGTCAATAATGTGGATCCCGTTGCGCTCCATAAAGATGTAGGGAGCCATTGCGGGATTCCATTTTCTTTTCAGGTGCCCGAAATGAACACCGGCATCTAACAGTTCCTGGAAATTTGTTCTTGGCATTTTCTTTTTTTTAAAGTTTACGTTCTTTTTCAGTCAATCACTAAGTAGTCCCGTTATTCAGGAGTCCTGGTGATTTAGATACTAAACCTGCATCTATGATTATAATTTTGCGGCTAACGTTTGCTGAACTGGAATCTTTTCCGTGCTTTCGGTCTGCCGGGCTTTTTTCTTTCAACTTCACGGGGATCGCGGGTAACGAATCCGTTTGCCTTGAGCACCGGTTTGTTTTCCGGATCAATCAGTATGAGTGCCCTTGCTATTCCCAGCCTGAGAGCTTCAGCCTGACCTTTGACGCCGCCTCCCTCAAGGTTGACACGGATATCGTATTTGTCCGATGCATTCAGCACCATAAGCGGTTGCGTCACAACATACTGAAGTGTGTCGGCACCGAAATATTCCCTGTAATCCCTGTTGTTGATCGTTATATTTCCCTTGCCTTCGCTTACATAGACCCTGGCAACGGCTGCTTTTCTCCTTCCAATTGCATTTACTGACTCCATTATTGTTCCTTGATTGGGTTAAAGTTCCATGATCTTCGGTTTTTGCGCCTCATGCGGATGGGAGGCTCCTGCATAAACATGCATGTTCTTGAAAATTGCCCTTCCAAGCCTGTTTTTCGGAAGCATTCCCCTCACTGCATGTTCGACCAGGCTGATGGGATTTTTTCTGAGCATCTCAGTGGCCGTGGTGAACTTCTGCCCCCCCGGATAGCCTGTGTGCCTGACGTATTCCTTATCGGACCATTTGGTACCGGAAAGACTGACCTTGTCTGCATTGATAACAATTACATTGTCACCGCAATCAACATGGGGAGTAAAATTTGTCTTATGCTTGCCCCTGAGGGTTGAAGCGACAACTGTTGCCAGCCTGCCAAGAACCGCACCTTCCGCATCGATCAGCACCCACTCCTTGTTTACGGTAGCCTTGTTTGCCGAAACTGTCTTATAACTTAAGGTATTCACTTTAATGAATTTTAATTTGAAAACGCAAAAAATAGATATAAAACCTGTTATTTTGGGACTGCAAATGTACAATATTTTTCCTGATAAAAAAGGATTTAAAATAAATTATTAACGGGTATCAATTTGTGGATTTTCTATATTTGACCGTTATTTCCAGGGATTCCCGGCCAGGATTCAGGGAAAATCATTATGTTTTCCTGCACCGCGGAACCCGGCGGTTCATCAGCGCATGACAATTATACCCGGGTTCTTGAGCAATAGTCAAACGGCTTTTCCCGGGGTTGAATTAAAAAGGAATAAACTGTTTCCTAATGGATATTGACAGGAGTTTTATTGAAAGAGCAATCACGCTGGCCACAGAATCTGTACGATCAGGGGGAGGACCCTTCGGGGCGGTGATTACACGTGATGACAGACTGGTCGCAGAAGCGGGCAACAGGGTAGTTCTTCTCAAAGATCCTACAGCACATGCTGAAGTACTTGCAATACGCAAAGCTGCAAAGGCCCTTGGAACTCACAAACTTACCGGATGTGTCCTCTATGCATCATGTGAACCCTGTCCCATGTGCCTGGCTGCAATTTACTGGTCAGGGATAAGAAGAGTGGTTTACTCTTCCGACAGGAATGATGCGGCAGCTGCAGGATTCGATGACAGGGATATATACGGGGAGATCTGCATGGATCAGGCGGAAAGGTCGGTTTCGTTCCGGCAAGTGCATGTTCAGGGTGCCGGTGAGCCTTTTAAACTCTGGAATGACATGGAAAGCAAAATCGTTTATTAGACTGATGGCTTCCAATAAAAGACTTGGCAGGGATTTTTATTTAAGAGATGTCCTTGAGGTTGCTCCTGAGCTTCTTTTAAAAACCCTGGTAATGGCCGACGGCAAGGGTGCAATGGCAAGGTATGTCATTACTGAAACCGAAGCATACAGGGGTCCGGAGGACAAGGCCTGTCATGCGAGCAAAGGCCGAACGAACCGTACTGAAGTAATGTATCACGACGGCGGCAGGCTTTATGTATATCTTGTATACGGGATTCACTGGATGCTGAACATCGTCACCGGTCCAAGTGAAAATCCTCAGGCTGCCCTGATAAGAAGTGTGAAAGATTTCACAGGACCGGGACGGGTCACCAGGGCCCTGGGTATTGACAGGTCATTTAACGGAGAGGATCTGGTTTCATCTGCAAGGATATGGATTGAGGACAGCGGCATTGCCACCGGTTACAAAACCTCTGAAAGGATCGGTATTGACTATGCAGGTGAATACTGGAAAACAAGGCCGTGGCGCTATTACCTCTGATCCTTTAACCTGGCCAGACTGATCAGCTTATCAAATCTCAGGTGAAGCGAAACGGCATTATCAAACCTCCTGAGGTCAGTGTCCCAGAATCCTTCAAATCCAAGGAAAAATTCCAGGAATGATTTATGCACCAGTCTGATACTTGCCGAACAGGTAAGCAGCCTTCTCCTGTGAATGACATAATTATGAAAGTGATCCGAGACCGAACCGAAGATATAATTGCCGTTGGGTGCAAAGAAATCATCAGATGTCCAAAGACCGGCATCAATTTCCGAATCCCTGTATGAATAACGGATCTTGTACCAGGCGCCGGTGCCCCTGCCGATTCCCGAAGACGGTTTGCCCGTTAGTGATTTCCCATAATAAAATACGGCCTCAATACCTGTTTCACCAAAATCCCTGTCAGCTATATCGTAGCTCAGTCCGGCACCGGCCGCAAGATTAAAATAGGTTTCAACCTTTTCCGGATAATCGCTTATCTGGCCGCCGTAATGTTTAAACATCATCTGAACCGGGATCCTGATCCTGATTGATCTTCCGATTTTTTCAGAACTGTAGCTGAACGATTCACCTGCCGTAAAAATTTCACGCTCATTATCGCCCCTGAAAATAAAATTTTCCCAGCTGAGCCACACGTCATTGAAAAGATGATCATTTAAGAACCTTAGTTCAAGTCCGTCTTCAGCAAATGCATTGTAGAGCCGTTCCTTGCTGAAATGAGGGTCGAACATCCTGTGTGAGTCGCTTCCCTGCAGGGTGCCCATGGTGAAAACCATGTTCCCGGTGAGATTGAATGAAGATGTAAAGACCGGTTTGACCAGGTGGAACCCGTTGGTGCCCGAAAACTGCAGCAGATGTATTCCCAGGCTCAGTCTTAACCTGTCTGACGGGGAGTAAACGAGTTCCGGCTGAATGAAATATCCGATCAGGGTATAACCTTCGGTAATGGGATTTGAATATTCATTGTTCCTTACGAAACTGATATTCCGGAATCTCATGCCGAGGCTTCCTGCAGAGGAGGTATCCGGAGAGTTCATGCAGTGAAGCTGCTGCAGGCCGAAGATCAGCACCAGGATGAAAACTCCGTATTTTCTCATTAACCGGGCTCTTTGAAACAAAAGTATAAAATTAAAGCTGCGTTAAATATAGTTTAATAGTTTCCTTTGTGGTCGCAGATGCCGGTTTTTTTCCGTTATTTGTCTTTTGATAATTTAACCGGGAAGACATGAATTCAGTATGGGGCAGTTTCCGCCGGATAAACATGATAACCGGATGGATCATTTTTCTATTCTCATCGATGATTTATCTCCTGACAATGGAACCCACCGTGAGTTTCTGGGATTGCGGCGAGTTCATACTGTCAGCCTTCCGGCTTCAGGTTGGTCATCCCCCCGGGGCGCCACTGTTCCTGATGATCGGAAGAATTGCCACTCTTTTTGCCGGTGGCGACACTTCGAAGGTTGCACTGATGATGAATGCCTTTTCGGCAATAAGCAGCGGATTTGCAATCATGTTCCTGTTCTGGACGATAACTCATCTGGCAGCTAAAATTCAGGGGAAGGAGAACGAGGTGGAAAAGAAACAGATACCTGCTGTTATTGCCAGTGGTGTTATCGGGGCAATGGCCTATACGTTTTCCGATACCTTCTGGTTCTCGGCTGTTGAAGGAGAACTATATGCCCTGTCGTCACTCGTGACAGGCCTTGTATTCTGGGCAATGCTGAAATGGGAGGAGGAAGCTGACCAGCCCACAGCCAGCCGGTGGATAATCCTTACTGCCTATATCATGGGACTGGGGCTGGGTATTCACCGGCTTAACCTTCTGGTAATACCGGTCCTGATATTTGTTTATTACTTCAGGAAGTATGAGGTAACCCGGGCCGGTATGATAAAGACTTTTCTCATTGCAGCAGCAGTGCTTTATCTTATGGTTTTCATCCTTATCCCCGGTGTTCCGAAGGTGGCGGGATGGTTTGAACTTCTTTTTGTCAACGTGCTTGGGCTCCCGTACAACAGCGGCCTTCTCTTTGCGGTATTCCTGATCTTTGCAGTCCTTTTTTACGGGATCTGGTATTCAATAAAACGGGAGAAAACGGTACTTAACCATGTATTGACAGTGTTGGCAGTTATAATGATAGGTTACTCATCGTATGCCATGATAATGATCCGGTCAGCTGCACGGCCGCCAATGAACCAGAATAATCCCTCGGATATTTTTTCCCTGTCGTATTACATAAATATGGAGCAGTACGGCAGTTCCCCGAAACTGTATGGAAATTACTACAGCGCGCCCGTCATAGATGTAAAGAACAAAATAGCAGGATACAATAAAATTGACGGGAAATACAAGCCATACTTCAGGCCTGATTATGAGTATAAAAAAGAATTTATGACAGTGTTCCCGCGTATGTACAGCCCTGATCCCGAGCATGAAAATGCATATAAATACTGGGGAAAGATCACGGGCAGAAGGTACGTGGTAAGCTCAGGTTCCGGGAATGAGACTCTTATATGCCCTACTTTCGCTGAGAACCTCCGGTATTTTTTCAGGTACCAGGTCGGGTTCATGTACATGAGATATTTCATGTGGAACTTTGTGGGAAGGCAGAATGATTTCCAGGGTAACGGAAATCCAATTCACGGGAACTGGATAAGCGGCATTGACTTTATTGATAAGGCAAGACTCGGGGATCTGGATAACCTGCCCGAAGATCTGAAAAATAATCCGGGCAGGAACACTTATTATTTTCTTCCATTATTGCTGGGCATTGTTGGTTTGTTGTGGCATTACAGGAACAATGTGAATGATTTTTGGCTTGTGATGGCTTTCTTTTTTATGACAGGGATAGCGATAATTTTCTATCTGAATCAGTATCCCAACCAGCCCAGGGAGAGAGATTATGCCTATGCGGGCTCGTTCTATGCGTTTTCAATATGGATAGGGCTAGGATTCATGCCCGTTTATTCATTGCTTAAGAAATTTCTGAGGGAGTACCTGTCAGCTGCTATTGCCTTTATCATATTGCTTGCTGCAGTGCCTGTTCTTATGGCAGTGGAAAACTGGGACGATCACGATCGTTCGGGGCGCTATACGGCAAGGGATATCGGTGCGAATTACCTGAAATCATGTGCACCAAACAGTATCCTGTTTACATACGGCGACAATGATTCCTTTCCGGTCTGGTATATTCAGGATGTTGAAGGTGTGAGAACAGATATCCGTGTGGCCAATCTCAGCTATCTCCAGGCGGGCTGGTACATCGACATGATGAGGCAGAAGGCATTCGATTCGGATCCCATGCCGCTTTCCATACCGGCAGAGAAGTACATTGAAGGAGTGAGAAATCAGCTTCCGGTAAACAGCAGGCTTGAAAAGCCGGTGGAGCTTAGCCAGATAATTCAGTTTGCAATCCAGGACGACAGGAAATACATGATAGACATAAACGGACGAGGCAATTATCTGAATTACCTGCCTGCAAACAAGTTCATTATAGACGTTGACCCTGAGGTGGTTCTGGCAAATGGCACGGTCAAGGAGTATTACAGGGACAGGATTGTATCACCAATGATATGGGAATACACAAGGGAAGATGCATTCAAGGGCGACCTGGCCATTATGGACCTTCTGGCAACAAACAAATGGGCAAGGCCGATATACATGTCGACTACCGTTCCTTCCAGCCAGTACAAGGGACTTGAGAAGTTCTTCGTCCAGGAAGGAATGGCATACAGGATTGTGCCGATACGTACGACAAAACCTGAAGCGGGTGAGTTTGGAATGATAGATCCGGTTGTGATGTACGACAATATGATGAACAAATTCGGATGGGGCAATGCCGCGGATCCCGGTGTTTACCTCGATGAGAATAACAGGCGGATGCTAAGCAATTTCAGGAGGATTTTCGGAAGCCTCGGAAACGCCCTGCTTTCCTCGGGTGATACGCTCAGGGCAGTTGAAGCTGTAAAAAGGGGACTGGAGATAGTCCCGGCTTCCAAGATGCCGAACGATTATTTCTCGGTTACGCTGGCCGAAGTACTTCTTAAGGCAGGAAGGAAAGAAGAAGCTGAAAAGGTTATTGATGATATTCTGAATTATTCGAGGGAATACCTTGAGTACTCAGTAAACCTCAAACCTGAACTCCGGTTCGGGATGGATTATGCAACAGGCATTAACATGCAGTCGTACCTCGATCTTTACAATATGGCAGTTAAGCTCAAGCTGGATCCGCTATTAGAAAAAATCGAACCTGAAGTCAGCAGCTTCTACAACCTGCTTTATTCGAACCACTGATACCGATGAGGCAATACAGGCCTTTTTTTCTGATCAGAAAGATTTTTACGAAAGCAATTTTCCGGATACCGACCGATGAAAAGCTGCTTTGCCTTACTTTCGATGACGGACCCCACCCTGATTCAACCGTTGCGATACTGGATATCCTGGATAAATACCAGGTTAAGGCAACGTTTTTTCTTACGGGTGCCAATGCCGTGAAATATCCCGGGGTAAAAGATATGATAACTGCCGCGGGACACATGACCGGTAATCATGGTTACCGGCATATCAGCGGATGGAAAACATCGTCTTCGAGGTATGCAGACAATGTATCACGGGCAGCCGGGCCGGTTCCCTCACGCTTTTACCGTCCTCCTTATGGGAGGCTGACCTTAAGGCAGTATAATCAGCTGATCCGTGAATACATAGTGGTATTCTGGGATCTCATGCCTTATGACTTTTCCGGATCTCAGTCAGCCGCTAAGTGCCTGAGTATACTCAGGAAAAGGATCAGACCCGGCTCTATCATTGTTTTGCATGACAGCCCGGATTCAAAAGTCACAGGATTTCTTGCGGAATTCATTGAATACGCCTCCGGTGAGGGTTATCGTTTTGTAACGATTGATCATGCTATGCCAGGAACAGGCATGCTTCGGAAAACAACCTGCTGAACCAGGAATTTACTGACCTTTCATCGGACCGGATATGAACGGGGAAAGGATTCTCGTGGGAATACTCAAAGGGAAAATCCCAGACCTCGACAATGCTGCCGGGTTTCCTGTTTTTTAAAATTGTCCTGACGATACCTTCTGCCGGAATCACCGAATCCCTTGACAATGCAACAGACCTGATCCGGCCTCGCAGCTTTTCGAATAGATTGTCCCTGAATGATCTGAACCTTCCAAAATCGATCATTGACCTGAATGCCATTCCAAGCTGGCTTTCGCTTATACTGCCGTATTTTGAGCTTTTACGGCGGATCTCATTTTCAAAGTCATCAAGATAGAAATTATAGATCCTGTTAAATGCCTCACTGTCCATTATTAGCCTGGAAGTTCCCTTCATCGAGCTGAAAACCGAGCCGCCGCAGAACATGAAAAGCTTCGAATCGGTGAAAAGATTTTCAGGATTACCCATAACAAGGATCTGCGCAAGAAAGGCTCCGATAGAGTAGGCAAAAATATTAATACCCGATCCTGCCGGGATCACTTCGTGATTCCCGGACCTGATTTGTTGAACCAGCTTTATGATGTCAAATGCAGTCTGACAGCCGGAATGAAAAAATCTCATCGGATCCTGAGAAAGCCTGCTGCTGAGGGCAATGTTGGCATAGGTCGACATCCGGACATCACTGCATTTGTCATTCCGTTCCTTTACAGGACCCGTCATGAGCCTGGGATTGATCCATGACGAAGGCGAGCGGTTTATGTGAAATGAGATCGGAAACAATATGACATAGCTGCCTGTATTGACTGAGAGATGGTATGCCCACGGCAGGTATTTTATCCAGTTCCTTTCATTCAATCCGTGAAGCAGAAGTACCACCTTCCCCGACACCCTGCCCGGCGGAACAAATACCGGATATGTGAAGAAATTGTTTTCCGTTATTGATAGATCTTCGTCATTCATCAAACCTTCCGGATTGGATTCGGACCTGAATTCAATATTGAGTATTTTCAGTTCCGATCCGGGTATTGTCACTTCTTTCAGGTTAATGCTGTATAACGACTTCAGTATGGAGAAACTTGTAATGTAATCCATTTGGCCAGACTGTTTTGATTCTTACTGCAAAGGAAACCCGCCCTGACCTTGCTGGCAAAAAAATGGTGCAGGCGGCATCGGTACGGGACATAAAGACCGATTACGGGACGTAAATTAGAAATGAGGGATGAAAATTTACGGGGCTGGTTCTGAAAGCCGGTCCAAAGTCGGGCCCTGATGTCATAAAAAGGTTAATTTTGTGAGTGCTATTCCTAAATCAATGATCGATCTGCAGAAGCCGATACCATCTTATCTGAATGAAAAGTCGAATATTGTAAGGCTTATCCTTTTCACGTCATTGTTTGCCCTGGTATTCATAAATATTTATTTTCCGTTCGGAGCCGACAGGTGGTTTGACCTTACCAGGCCCGAATTTTTCACCTACTCAAGCCTGGTGATACTTACCGGTGTGCTTATTGTGGTGATAAGCAGGGTGATCATGTATTACAGGGGAAGGAAAAACATCATCCGGCTATGGCAGTATCTTGCCTGGATTGCGGGGGAAATAATGCTGATGGCTTTGTTTTATGCCTTGTTTGAGAAATTCGTGCTTGAAGATTCACGTGATTTTGTCTTTCTTGTAAAACTTTCGGCCAGAAACACCGCGCTGGTATTGTTGTTGCCATATTCGGTGATGTGGCTTTATCTCTCGTGGCGTGATAAGAACCAGCAGATAGAGAGAATGTCGGACATGCCGGCAGTTCCAGATGGCACAAGGGACATGATACCATTTTACGACGAGAAATCAATACTCAGGTTTTCGGTGAAAAAGGAAAACCTCCTCTATATTGAGGCAGCAGAAAATTACGTGAACATATTTTATCTCAACAAGGGAAAAATTGCAAGATACCTTTTACGTGACACTTTGAAGAAAATGGAAGAAAAGTTCACTGACACCGGGATAATCAGGTGCCACAGGTCATATATGGTTAATTTTGAGAAGGTCAGGGTTATCAGGAAGGAGAAGGATGGTTTGAAGCTGGAGCTGGAAATATCGCCGGTGCCCGATATCCCGGTTTCAAAAACGTATGTGGATAATGTGATGCAGACATTCTCAAAATACAGCAGGATGACGGATAATTCTTAACCAGTATAGTTTTTAATTTCAGATTATGAATTTATTGATTCTTGGATCGGGGGGAAGGGAACATGCACTGGCCTGGAAACTGTCAGGCAGCAGGAAGGTGAGCCGGGTCTTTATTGCTCCGGGGAACGCAGGGACCGCGGAATGCGGGACAAACCTGGATATTAGTCCGGATAATTTTGCCGGGGTAAGGCAGGCTGTTATTGAGAATGGGATAGGGATGGTCGTTGTTGGTCCGGAGGCACCGCTGGTATCGGGTATTCATGATTTCTTCCTCGAAGATGATATTCTGCGTACGGTCCCTGTGATCGGGCCTGTTAAAAAGGCGGCCATGCTTGAAGGCAGCAAGGATTTTGCAAAGGCCTTCCTTACAAGACACAATATTCCGACTTCCAGGTACCAGAGTTTCGGAAAATCATCGGAAAAAGAAGCAATAAGTTTCCTGGGAACCATGGATCCTCCATATGTGATCAAGGCTGATGGACTTGCAGCAGGAAAGGGGGTTCTTATTATTGACGATATTGCTGAAGCTGAAAATGAGATCAGGGCAATCCTCGGAGGTAAATTCGGAAATGCCGGAAACAGGATTGTCATTGAGCAGTTCCTCAGGGGAACCGAACTTTCGGTGTTTATTGCAACCGACGGGAGAAGCTATAAGATTTTACCCGAAGCAAAGGATTACAAGAGGATAGGCGAAGGCGACAAGGGATTGAATACGGGTGGAATGGGCGCCGTTTCGCCGGTACCCTTCGCTGGAAAGGTTTTCATGGAAAAAGTCAGGACCAGAATAATTGATCCGACCGTAAACGGCCTTATTGAGGAGGGGATCGAATACAAGGGATTTATTTTTTTCGGACTGATAAATGTTGACGGCGATCCTTATGTAATTGAATATAATGCAAGGCTGGGCGATCCTGAGTCTGAGGCCGTGATCCCGAGGATAAGGTCGGATCTTTTTGAGCTCATGGAAGGTATTGCCCAGGGCAATCTCGGCGAAAGGGAATTCCTTACGGACGAGAGATTTGCCGCCACGGTAATGCTTGTCTCCGGAGGTTATCCGGGCAGCTTCGGGAAGGGATATAAAATCGAGGGTCTGGACAGAACTTCGGGTTGCGTGATATTTCATGCAGGTACGAAAAATGAAGAAGATAAAATAATAACCTCAGGCGGCCGGGTGCTTTCAGTCAGTGCCTGGGGCAATTCAATGGGGGAGGCGCTTGACCTATGCTATAGAAATGCAGCCCTTATATCATTCACTGGTAAATACTGCAGAAACGATATCGGATTTGATCTGAACAATAATGCTGAATAAATTCAGGGGAGTAACACCGGATGTAATCATTCTTATTGTGCTCGTCGCCATACTGGTTTGGATGGGTGCGTTTCTGCATCCGGTGCCGCAGCCGGCTCCGGATTTCAGCCTCAGACCCATGCCTCTCTACAATCTGTTGCTTTCCGTAATTGGTTTTAATCCGACAGTTAACGTTGTTGCTGCTTTCCTGCTCCTGCTTCTTACAGCCTTCCTGCTTGTGAATTTCAATACATCCGTCTTTTTTATAGGGGAACGAACCTTTCTTCCCGCATTGATTTATATCCTCTTCAGCGGCCTGTTTCCCGAGCAGCAACAGATGAATCCGGTTTTACCTGCTGCAGTTTTTTTCATAATGGCGCTGAGGAAAATAATTGACTCCTACAAAATTCAGGGCACTGCCTACATTTTGTATGATGCAGGTTTTCTCATGAGCATCGGGAGCCTCTTTTATGCAAATTTCATTTGGTTCGTAATACTGCTGTTTATCGGCATAGCCCAGCTCCGTCCTGTGAACCTGAAAGAGATAGTTATTTCCATGCTTGGCCTTGCAACCCCCTGGTTCCTGGTATCAGGCTTTTATTATGTGACAGGAAAAAACTTGACTGAATTCAGCGATTTGGTGAGATATAACCTGTTTGAAAAAGAAAGTATCTATGTTTTCTCAAGGGTTGCAATTACGGTTCTGATAATTAACGGCATGATCCTAATAATCAGTTTTGCCGATCTAATTTCCGTACTTAACACCAAGAAAATACGCTCGAGGAAAACTTTTATACTGCTTACCTGGGCTTTTCTGACAGCCATTGCCGTAATGAACTTCTCACGAACCGTGTCGGTTGAAATATCCTGGCTTGCTGCCATCCCGGCATGCTATGTCATGTCACACTATTTCGTTTTTGCAGGAAAAAAGAGGACCGTTCCGGTGATCTATTTCCTCATCCTTTTTATTGAAACAGCCCTAATACAGGTTTTGCATTTCATCTAGCGGTTCATTCCAGTATTGATATGATCCCGGCGCCTGATCCGGAAAGCATGCCGCTGAAATCGTAGCAGATCTGATAGAGTCCGCTTCGGGTGCAGTTAAAATCGATAAACGGATATATTGTTCCTGTTTTTGAATCGGAAGATTCGAGTATCAGCTTGTTCAGTTCATCCCTTATGTTCATGATAAGCTGTCCCTTTGAATTCTCAGCCGTACACATTGTGAACCTGTACTTGGTATCTTTCCACAGGTATATTTTTGCCTTGAACCTGAATTCATTTGAGGTTGTGCTCTGTCCGAGCTGGATCCTGAAATCCTTAAGATACTTTGAATCGGGCCCGGTATTGGCAATACAGTTGCTGATGAACTTGTCGGGATTTTTCTGGCCATACATGCAGGTAACTGAAGCCAGGAACAGGATTAATCCGATGCAATATTTTTTCATGTGAAAATAAGTTTATATACTGCTGAAGATTAAGTGGTTCACATTGAACTCACATGAATTTAATTTCATGCTTGTTTGTGATTTTGTATCATGTGAGTTTCATATTAATTTTTTTTTATCAGATTGTTTCTGAGACCGGCTGATGCTTCCATTATCCGTGCCAGCTGCTCCTGCGACATTTCAACATTGCTGGTTTCAGTCTGTTGTATTGCCAGTCCCTTTCCCTTTTTTGTGGCAACCGGTTCACCCCTGGTATATGAAATCCTGACATCCGTATAGCTGTCATTCAATTTCCTCAGATCACTGCATAGCCTTTCAAACTGAGTGTCCTTACCGCAATAGTTTTTAATGGTTTCAATAAGATGGTTAAGGAAGAGCTTTTGTTCTCCTATCCTGTCCTTCAGCTTCGGATCGGAATATTTCTCAAAAACTTTTACAGTAAGATACTGACCTTCCAGCCAGACCCCCGTCATCATCAATACCGACAAATGTCCGAGATCATTTTCCCTCAGGTAATGATCGGCCTGTGAGTAGGAGGTGAGCGACAGGAAAAGCAACGAGTCCATGTTTGACTTATTGAAGGATAGCCTTGTTATGGCATCGAAATCGAAAAACTGACTCACCCCTAAATCTTCAGCCAGGGTTTTGATTGAGGCTATAAGATCCGGGAAAGAACCTGTCATTTCATACATATTCATGTAGCCCAGGTCAGCACACAGAATGCCAAGGGTAACAGCCTTGTCAAAAGAGGTTGTCAGAGTCCTGGGATCAATCGGCGATGCCAGATATTCGGTTGAAAATGGCACGCCGATTTTCTGAAACAGATCGGCTATTTCGACAGGAGAAAAGTAATTTACCGGAAAATCATTCTCCGACTCGGGGGAGGAGTAGCCTGATCCGTAGTGTTCAGGCGAATCAGCTGCAGCCGGGCTTCCGGCCGGTTTTTGAGGACTGTTGCTGCAGGAATAGTGCAGAAGCAATCCTATTAGCAATATCAATAACACTTTAACTTTCATCCGGCTCAAACTATTGGTTGGTACAAGGACATTTGAAACGACACAATTTAAAGGAAAAACATGCACTGCCAGCACTCACTTTTCAACAAAATATTATAATGTCTTAACAGGCAGAGTTCAATTGCCACCGGGCCCTGGTTTTACAAACTTCCTGTTGATCCATGCAGGCAGGATTGAAGTGCCTATTATCAGATATGGATAATAACTGATAATCCTCCAGATTATTGCAATTGCCAGGGCAAGGCTTCCGGTTGTGACCGGATCACCGGGAATGGCATCGGAGATATAACGCCCAAGAATTACTTCCGCAAAGCCGCTGCCGCCCGGAGTTGGACTGATTATCATCATTATCCATGTTACCAGCTGACGCGCAAAAATAAGTAAATGATCGTTTATGGTGAAAAATGCAACCAGGATGGCATTGATAACCCAGTATCTTGATGTCCATGAGAGAAATGTCGCGGTTAAAGCCTTTATCCAGAAACCAAACGATTTTCTTCTTAACTCATGTGAACTGTCAATTATGTCGTTTCCGGCCTTCTCGGCAGAACCTTTCCATCTGTTCAACAAGGGAAGACTGAAAAGATATGTAATCGTCTTCTTAATTTTGACAGGATCAATGAACAGGCCATAACCGATGAAAATTACCCAGGCCAGAATTAAAGCATAACCTATTACCGCCACTATCACCAGGTTGTTCAACAGTGTTATCCCCGTGCCCTGAAGCGAAGTGGTGAAAAGTATATCATTTCCCACAACGAGCAATATAACGGGAAACATGATCACAAAATACAATTCATCAAGGAATGATGTGGCAAGAACAATCGAAGTGCTTCTTCCGACAGATATGCCTTCTTTATGTACAAACACCACGGCAACAGCTGTTCCGCCGACAGTCGACGGAGATATTGCGGATGCGAACTCCCAGAGCATTATTATCCTGAAGGCCTGCAGCCAGCTGATATCTTTTTCAGCCAGTATCCTTATCCTGATCATGTATCCGAGGTCCCTGCCTATCATGCAGCACCAGGCAACTCCAATCCAGAATGCCGATTTCCAGGTGAAGTTGAGTTCAGAAAGTGCCCTGGTGTCTATCTCCCTGACCATCAACCAGCCCACCACCACGACCCCGATAATGACAGGCAAAATGATCCTGGCGGGCCTGAGTTTCCTCACAAGATCATAATGGCTGTCGTGAGTCATTTGAAATGATAATGGCATTACTTGAAGGACTAAAGATGAAATAAAATTTTCTAATAACAATGCGGCAGAGAAGATCTAAAAATCCTGTTTCAGATCGGATGACCTCAAAATGCCTAAACAGTGAAGAATAATTCCTTTCTTTGATATGATTTGATTAATCCCGGCAAAAATTCTGAAAAAGATATATTATGACCCGTAAAAGCTTTTTTTGTGCGACCTGCCTTTTGCTCCTGATATCATCATGCAACAATAAAAAACCGGCAAAAGACGAAATACTTTCCGGAGAATACTGGAAAACACAGGCTATGCGCGACATAATACCTGCCTGGACAAGATATTCTCAGAATGAAAGATCCGGAACTTTCCATACCAATCTTGATTCGTTATGGAAACCGTTCGGGTCAACGGATATTTATCCCAGCATGATCTCAAGACACCTGTTCAGCTATTCCGCCGCCTATCTCCTTTCAGGCAGGGAAGAAGATCTGGAAATTGCAGGAAAAACAGCCGCATGGCTCATTGAGAAAGCATGGGACAGGGAGCAGGGAGGCTGGTATGATGCACTTGATGAGGAGGGTAATCCGGTCGAGCTCACCAAAACAACTTTCGTCCAGGTTTATGTTATTACCGGGCTGGCCATGTATTATTTTGCTACCCGCGACAGTGTGATCCTCAGCTACATTGAGAGATCGAACGACCTGCTTGAGAAAAGAGTCTGGGATATGGACGGCGGTGGAGGATATTTCAATATAATGAACCGCGACTGGAGCATATTGGACAGTAACAAATCATTCAGTTCCCAGGTAACGCCTGTTTCGGGTTACCTGTTCTACCTGTATCTGGCCACCAGGGATCAGAAATACCTTGACCAGACCTTCAAAATACTGGATGTTGTTTCAAAAAGAATGGTTGACACCGAATATGGCTGGGTGCTGGAAGATTTTGACAGCAAATGGAACTATCTCAGCTCACGGAATGATGATTCGGAAATAAATACCGGACACAATATTGAAACAGCCTGGATGATGCTACGGTACTGGTTTCTGACTCCCGATGAGGGGAATAAGAATGCCGGGTTGAAAATTGCAGATAAGATCCTCAGATCGGGAGTATTCAATGAAAATAATGTCTGGTTAGCCACTGCCGGCAGAACCGAACCTTCAATGCCCGGATCGGATACTTACTGGTGGATCCAGGCTTATGGCAATATGATAAGCCTGTGCCTGTACAAAGCAACCGGTGATGCGAAATACATTGATTATTTCATACGCGGTGCCCGGTTATGGGATTCAGCATTTGTCGACAGGAAGCATGGGGATACATTTTTCAGGATAGATTCAGCCGGGAATGTTCTTGACCGCACCAAGGCAGGACGATTTAAATCCTCATACCACAACATGGAGCATTGCCTGCTGAATTATCTTTACCTGAACCTTTGGGTAAATTGCGAACCGGTTGTTTTACACTTCATGGTATCCTCCCCGGTTGCCGGAGAGAAGCTCTATCCTGTTCCGGTTGAAGACATGGGTGCCAGGATCGTGAAAGTCACGAGTCCTGACCGGGGAGATTCATCCGTGGAATTCAGCGGGCAGGCTGTTTTTTTACCGGCAGATGCAAACCTCAGGCTCGAGGTGGAACTCAGAGGATGTGGAAAATAATTATTTTTCTTTTTTTCAAAGACATTATATTTATGGAAATTTAAAAACCATATTATGAGAGAAAAATTATTATCACCAGCATTGCTTGCAGTTTTGTTGCTTGTTTCGGGTTGTTCGGTCCAGAAAATTGATAAAACGCGTGCTGCCGAAACAGGGGTGAAAAATGTAATCCTCTTTATCGGCGACGGTATGGGAACGTCCCATGTCTATGCCGCCATGAGTACCTCAAAAAAGCCACTTGTGCTTGAATCATTTCCTTTTACGGGATTTTCAAAAACATATTCATATAATGGCTATGTAACCGATTCCGGGGCCGGAGGTACAGCAATAGCCTGTGGTGTTAAAACAAATAACGGCATGATAGGTACCGGGCCCGATTCTGCCGCGGTGACCTCAATAACTGAAATAGCCCATCGCAATGGACTGGCCACGGGAGTGCTGAGCACATCAGCGGTTACGCATGCAACACCCGCTTCATTTGTTGCACATAGTTCAGGCAGGGGAAATTATGAAGACATTGCAAAGGATTTCCTGAACGGAACGGTTAATGTGTTCATCGGAGGGGGGGAGGACCACTTCCGCAACCGGAACGACAATGATGATCTCACCCTGAAGCTCAGGCAGCAGGGCTATGATGTTGTTTATTCGCTGGCTGACCTTAAGAAGTCTGAGTCAAAAAAGATTGCAGGTCTTCTGGCAAAGGAGCATATGCCGTCAGTTGCTGAAGGAAGAAAAGGGATCCTTCCCGAGATGGTGAAAAAGGCAATAGATGTGTTAAGCAGGGATGAAGCCGGATTTTTCCTTATGGTTGAAGGATCAATGATCGACTGGGGCGCACATGAGAAAAACCTAGAGTATGCGGTGTCGGAACTGATAGATATGGATGAAGCAATTGGAGTGGCAAAGAAGTTTGCTGAAAAAAACGGCGAAACCCTTATTGTGGTCACCGCCGATCATGAAACTGGCGGCCTGAGCCTCACAGGCGGAAGCATTCCCGGCAAACTGGTGAAAGGCGAATTCATTGAGTCGGGCAGCCATACCGGTGTGATGGTTCCGATATTTTCATTCGGACCCGGTGCTGCCAGGTTTTCCGGCATCCATGAGAATACCTTTTTCCTGAACGAGTTTGTGGATCTGCTTAAGCTGAAGAAATAGCCGGACCCGGTAAGAAGGTTCAGCAACCGTTAAACCGGCTTCGGATAAGCAAGTTCAGGGTAAGAAAAAGGATTGTCTGAAAAAATAAAAAGGCTGCCTTATAGCTTAAAAACGGCTATTAAGGCAGCCTTGTTTCATTATTCCGGTTACCCGGGATAATTAATTCCAGTCTCCCGTAATATCATCTGCAACCAGCGAGTTGGCATCCTTTTCCTCCTGCGGTATCGGGAAGAGGACATGCTTGGGCAGGAAGGGCCTGACACCTTTTGCAGCGAATTTCTCGGCGTTTATCACTTCCATAGCCTCTCCCCAGCGGATCAGATCAAACCATCGCACCTGTTCACCGCACAGTTCAAGCCTTCTCTCCAGCTTGATCTTCTGCATTGCCTCTGACTGATTTCCCAGGTCAGTATACTCAAAGGCGTTAACCCGGGCCCTCACTTTGTTTATCAGGGGCAGTGCCTCACCAATCCTATTATCCATTATCAGGGCTTCGGCTCTCATAAGAAGAACGTCGGCATAGCGGATCACCTTTGCATTGATACCGCTGTTCGGGTCACCTTCATATTCATTTTCCTCGTAGGTCTGATACTTTTTCCACATGTAGCCTTTGGCCTCATACGGAAACTCTCCCCCGGCATAATCCGTATCACCTCCGGATGCTGCGTCGCCATAAAAAAGCATGGCACCACGGGGATCAATGTAATCGGTCCCGGATTCATTCTTGTAAGTGAATGCTGCAACAGCTGCATTTGATACGTGGCAGTTTTCCCAGTCGTTGAATCCGTATTCGGTTGCCCTGCCTGTGTGGAGCCCTCCAATGCCCCAGCTTTCCTGGCCGCCAAACATGTACCAAACTGCATCACCTGTTGCCCCGCCCCGGAACTGGACCTCAAAAACCGATTCTTCATTGTTGTCCCCGGCCTCCAGGAAATTCTCCTGGTAGTCGGGATGCAGATCATAGGTATAGGGTGCTGAAGCGAGTTTTGCAAATTCAGCGTGGGCTGCCGCATACTTCTTTTCATACAGGTAAGCTTTCCCAAGCAAAGCTGTGGCAGCACCCTTTGTTGCCCTTCCAATGTTATCATTATCCCATGAAACCGGTAGCCTGTCGATAGCTTCCTTCAGGTCGTCCTCAACGGTTTTCCATACATCTTCGGTATTGCTTCGCGGTACCTTTGCTTCGGTACTGTTCTCAAATGTCCTTATGGGGACCCTGCCCCAGATATTCACAAGTTCGAAATATGCCCAGCCTTTCAGGAAATATGCTTCCCCGATCATGGTCTCCTTTCTTTGGGCCTCGCTTTCCTTAACCGGTTCCCATTTGCCAATATTTTCGATGGCTACATTTGCCCTGAAAATGATCCGGTAAAGGGATCTCCACAGACCCTGAAGCTCTGAATTGCCCGGATGATGGGTATAATTGGGCCAGTCTGTTGTAGGAGCCTCCATCGGCGAATTCTGTTCTGCTTCGTTGGCAAGACAATCAAAAATAAAATAGTATTCCCTGGCATACAGGCCGTCGTGGTAAAACCCCCCGTAAATGGCATTTATTCCTCGCTGGCACTCTTCCAGGTTTTTAAAATAGGTGTCGGCGGAATACTGGTTGGGATTTTCCAGGTTCAACAGATCATCACTGCATCCGGCGAAAAATAATATCCCGAAGAATAAGTATATGATTCTTTTCATTTTTTCTACGAATTAAAATTTAACTTCAAGTCCAAACATGTATAATTTTGACTGCGGATACTGCCCCCAGTCAACCCCCTGGACGAGGTTATCGCCCATTTCTCCGATTTCAGGATCAAATCCGCGATATCCTGTGATAGTCAGCAGGTTCTCTGCAGCCACATAGATCCTCAGGTTCGATGCGGTGTTTGAAGTCAGTTTCTGCAATAAGAGGGCCGGAACCTGGTATCCAAGACTCAGTACCTTTAATCTAAGGTAATTACCGTTATGGATCCATCTGTCAGATACCCTTGTGTTCTGATTGGCATCGGGAGACACTGCCCTGGGTATTCTTGAGATATCGCCTTCCTTTTTCCACCTGTTTTTGATTTCGATCGATGCATTGAAAGGAATGACCATACCTTCCAGCCAGTACTGATTGCTGTCAAAGATCTGGTTGCCGGATACACCTGAGAAGTTGGCTGACAGGTTCCATCCCCTGTAGGATGCACCGAGATTGAATCCATAAACCAGTTTAGGGATGGGGCATCCAATGAATGTTTTATCAGCGTCGGTGATCAGGCCGTCGTTGTTGACATCCACGAAGCGGATATCACCTGCCTGTGCATTCTCCTGGTACATGGCATCCGGGCCGTGAAGACTGCGGGCTCTCTCATTATCAGCATCCACCTCGGCCTGTGTGGAATAGACCTTGTCCATCTTAAATCCGTAGAAAGAACCTATCGGATGTCCCTTTTCAGTCCGGGTCATGGCATTGCCTGCAAAGCTTCCGGCCATTATTGGCAATCCGTCGCCGAGGTCAGTGACCTTGTTCTTCAGGAATGTGGCATTGGCGCCGAAATTGTAGGTAAAGCCGCTGGTACTGGTTTTTGTGTAGTTTACCGTCATCTCAAGGCCCTTGTTTACAACCGAGGCAGCATTTCTCCAGGCACTTCCTTCCGATCCGCCTGACAGCCCTATACCTGTTGATGACGGCATCGGGTATTCTATTAGGATGTCCCGGGTATTTTTTATGAAATAGTCAATGGTCAGCTGGAGACGGCTTTTGAACAGGGCGGCATCAATACCGATATTTGATGTGGTTGAGGTTTCCCATTTCATCAGGGGGTTCCACAGTGAAACTATTGCTGCACCGGTAACCGGGACCGACCCAAAGATGTAGTCGGGGTTGAAAGAGCTTATTGATGACGAAAATCCGTATGACGGGATTAGGTCGCTTCCGCTCTGGCCCCATCCGGCCCTGAGTTTAAGCTGGTCAACGAATGTGAGGTTGTCCTTAATGAAATTTTCCTCGTTCAGTTTCCATCCGAGGGAAAATGCAGGGAAGTAGCCCCACCTGTTTTCAGGCGCAAAATTATAGGAAGCATCGGCCCTGAAATTCGCCTGGAACAGGTATTTGTCGGCATAGGAGTAATTCAGCCTGACAAAGTAACCAAGCTTGGCTGACTGATTGGCCCCGACTGCGCCGTTGTTAATTTTCCCGGTTCCCACGGGGATTATGCGGATCTGATCATTTGTAAAATCCGTTGCCGTAAGGGAATAGTATCTCCCGGATGATTTTGAAAGAGTATTTCCCGCAAGTACGAGAAAATCATTCAGCCCGAACTTATTCGCATAGGAAAGAACATTCTCATAGATATAGGAATTGCCATAGCTGTAGGTTTCATCCAGGATGCTCGGAAATTCAAATGCGGCATTGGCACGGGCCTTTGTGTAGGTGTTGACGTCGTTTCTTTCCAGGTCGACAGCAATGCTTGTCCTGTACCTGAGGTTCCTGAGTATTTCAAGTTCACCGAAAAGGTTTCCGAGTATCCGCAGGGAATTTGTTTTGTTATCGCGCAACCTTAATTCGGCAATGGGGTTATAGGCATCGTTATGATCCCTGGCAGATGTTACCCTCGAATATCCCCCGGTATTGTCGGGATCAAGGACCGGCAGATAGGGTGGTATCCTCAAAGCGCACAGGAGCATGTTCCCGTTGCCCTGTCCTTCAATGGCTTCACTGGCATTGGAAAATGAAACGGTGAAGTTCTCACCGACTTTAAACCGTTCACCCGGCGAAAATTCAGTGTTTGCACGCAGTGAATACCTCTTGTAGTTATGGGTTATGATGATCCCGTCCTGGTCCACATATCCCGCCCCAATGCTATACCTGGCATCCTTCGAACCTCCGCTTACGGCAAAGTTGTACTCCTGCTGGAACGCTGGCCTGAAAAGCTCATCCTGCCAGTCGGTCCGGTTAACCCTTCTCCAGTCAATGTTGTCAAGGAATGACTGGTTAACATCATTTCCTTTCAGGTCAAGAACAAAATCAACATAATCAGGGGCATTCATGACAGCAATTTTCTTGCCCCGGTGGGCCAGTCCGAGTTTTGAATTGAATTCCACGGAAGGTCTTCCTTCGGCACCTCTTTTTGTGGTGATAAGGATAACCCCGTTGGCACCGCTTGAACCGTAAATGGCAGTTGTGGATGCATCCTTAAGTACTTCCATGGACTCAATATCGTTGGGATTGATCAGCGAGATGTCCCGCGTCTGGATACCGTCGACAACATACAGGGGATTGGTGTTGTAGAATGTGCCAACACCCCTGATGTTGATCTTTACGTTTCCTCCCGGCAAACCTGATGATGATACGGTATTTACGCCTGCCACGGTCCCCTGAAGCATCTGTTCCACATTAATGATCGACCGGCCTTTGAGCTCGTCAATCTTCACAGAAGCCACCGCCCCGGTAAGGTCACTTTTTCGCTGGGTGCCGTAACCGATAACGATTATCTCATCAAGGTTGGTAATGGATTCAGTCAGGGTAACGTCAATATTCGTTCTCCCGTCAACCGGAATTTCCTCCTTGTTATATCCGATGAAAGAAAACACAAGGGAAGCAGCCGGGCTGACAGTGAGGCTGTAAATTCCGTCAGCATCGGTAATGACACCTTTGGCGGTACCCATTTCCATGACGGTCACACCGGGGATCGGTGTCCCGTCTGAATTTACAACCCTGCCCCTGACCGTGATCTGCTGGGCAAATAGCGGAATCTGGAAAAATGCCAGAATCAGGATGAATAAAATTCGTTGAGAGAACTGTCCTCTCAGCATAGAACATAAAAATCTTCGATTTTTCATCATAGCGATTTAAAGTTAGATTAGTAAAAAGGTAAAACAACTTGAGGTTAAGGCGGAGATAAAGGGTGAATCAGAAGGGTTCCTGGTCGAAAGCTCTCAATCTTCCATTTAAGATCCGGATCCTCATGATCAAAATTAAATAACAATGATTTTCACACAAAAAAAAAGTTGGTATAAAAAAGTATAGCGGACAGTAACAGCAAACAGGGAGATATCTCCGGAAATAAGGAAAAGGGGAGGGCAGTATTTAAGTGCGGAATTTAGAGTTCCGGTGCGAGAATTATTCAATGGCTTTTCTCAGGGCTGCCCTGGCAAGTATCCTGGTTGAATCAAGTACTGGCAGTGGAGACTCTTCCGGCACTACAATCAGCGGTATCTCGGTGCATCCGAGTATCACGCTGTCGCAGCCCGATTGCCTGAATTCATTTATCACGCTGATGAAATATTCCTTTGAACCGGGTTCAATAATTCCGTAAACGAGCTCATTGAAAATGATACTGTTGATGCGGTCCCTCCGAGAACCGGATGGTATTTCTGACTTAATCCCAAGTACGCTCAGTTTTTCAGGATATACTGGTCCTTCCATCAGGTACTTTGTTCCGAGGATACCTGTTTTAAAGCGGAAATTCCTGAAAGCTTCACCTGCAACCTCTTCAGCAATATGAAGAAATGGGACCGGTATTTCCTTCCTTACAATTTCATATGCCTGATGAATCGTGTTATCGGGGCACACCAGAATGCCTGCACCGGCACCAGCCAGCTTCCGTGCCGATGAGATCATAAGCGAGGCAACGCCTTCCCAGTCTCCTTTTTCAATATACTTCATGTATTCGCTTAAAGGGTGATTATGAAGACTGACTTCGGGGTGTGAATGCCGGCCCAGGTAATCTGAGCCTTCGTTGCAGATTGTCCTGTAGCATAAGGCTGCACCTTCATAGCTGCATGCGATTATTCCGATATGTTTTGACATTTTTCCTTGATCAGAAGCATTAAATTATAAAACAAGGCTGTACCGGGGCTTTTAATAATTCATCCGTTGTTGCAGGAACAGATAATATTAATTCACCGGAATTTAGAGTTGTATGGCGGACCTTTAAAAGATCACTGGGTTAAACAAACTGTAAACCATTTGACTATATTACCCTTCCGATTCGTATCCTATTCAGTCAATCAGATTTATCTGCCCGTTTTTCCTCCGGGTGATTCCCGTAATGAACTTATCTGCCTTTCGCCGGACATGGAAAGAGAAAACTTTGTACAAAATAAGTTCAGCTCAGTCATCGTGCCCTCTTTTTGATTTTATATAGGCAGCTATGTTGTGAACATTATCTATCCATATCCCGTTAGCCGGGTCAGATGCATATTTGCAGATGGCTTCTATAGTTTCAAGCAGTGAGGTCTGACGGCCCTGTTCGTCCATCTCGTGTCCTGCAAGAATAAGCCATTGTCCTTTAATTGATGCTGATTCAATTAGTGATTTTATCTGCCCGAAGGATTTGCCGTCAAGTTCCATACCCGTAAGCTGGGCCATATCGCAGAAAACCGGATCGTTGGGTCCCTCGCTGAGCCAGAGTCTTCCTGATTCAAACATGGATGCCACAAGCGGCACATAGCTTTTTAGGTTGACACCTCTGCCGACAAAGGTCTGCCCGCAGGGAAATGCAAAAGAATGGGGCCTGATACCAAGAATATTGTTTATCATGACAGAAGCTGAGTCAAGCTCTTTCGTCATTCTCTGCAGGGTATAGTTTTCCAGAGCTGCCTCCTGCGGCCAGCCATAGTTTATTGTGCAGGGATGAAGAAGTGAATGGTTCCCTATGTCATGACCGTTCCTTATTGCCTGTTTCCACCCATCCAGTCTCTGGATCATGTTACTGATAGACACATAGAATGTAGCTTTGACATCATACCTGTCGAGCAATGGAATACCTTTGTCAACCTGTGAAAGGCGTGCGTCGTCAAACGTCAGGCTGAGGGCCATCTTTTTTCCCTCCGGCCACTGAAAGTCAGGCTTGTCCAGGTCTGAGGCCTTCAGATACTCCTGCCCCGATATGACAGCACAAAAAAGATTTGCAAGAAAAAACAGGATCGGGATTTTAATCATTCTCATGTGGAAATAAAATTATTTACTACTGAAGATTAATTGATTCACCTGGAACCCAAATGAATTTTATTTTCAGCTAGTTTGTGATTTTGTACCATGCGGGTTTCATATTCTATGAAATTACAAAAGTTTAAAATAATGTACAAAGTAAAGATCTTGATTAAATAAAATATAAACCAGATTTCAATCCGGATAATTCCGGCATATTCCGTTTGTCGTTTTCGATAGCCGGTAACTTATTATTGGCTAAATTTACTATATTATTAGTTGTCCCGATGCGTAAAATGACAAGGAAAGAACGCCTTACAGCAACATTAAACGGATTGACCGTTGACCGTCCTGCTGTCAGTTTCCATGAAATAGGAGGATTTCTGATTGACCCGGATGACCCCGATGAATACAATATTTACAATGCTCCCTCGTGGCGCCCTTTGCTTGATCTGGCCGAGGAGCATACCGATCTGATACGCATGGTCAGCCCGGTTAGGGCTCAGTCGCATCTGTCGTGGGACGGCAGTACGAATACCGAAAAAAGAAGGTTTTATGTGAAGGAAGAAAGATGGGAAGGGTGTAACAGCCGGTTCGCACGGATCACATATTCAATCAATGGGAGGAGCCTGACAAGTATTTCACGCCGCGACAGGGAGATTGACACGGTATGGACTATTGAACCGCTGATAAAGACAATTGATGATGTGCAGATATTCCTGGATCTTCCCGATGTGATATTCGAGGAAAATATTGATGCAGAGCACATCAGGCAGGAAGAAAGCAAACTGGGTGACCGGGGGATAATCATGATCGATACCGAAGATCCTGTCTGTGCGGTTGCCTCAATGTTCAGGCTTGAGGATTTCACTCTTTTTGCAATGACCGAGAAAAAACTATGTCATGCCCTTATGGAAAAACATTCACGGTATATCTGGGAGCGTGTGGAGAAAGTGTCCGGCTATTTCCCGGGAAGGCTTTGGCGCATATACGGTCCCGAGTTCATTACCGAGCCTTTTCTGCCCCCGGAATTGTTTGAAGAATATGTTGTCAGGCATACCGGGCCGCTGGTTGAAAAGATCAGAAGGAACGACGGTTTTGTGCGAATCCATTCGCACGGCCGGGTCAGGAATATCATGGAATATATTGCAGGGATGGGCGCTGATGCCGTTGATCCGCTTGAACCTCCTCCCCAGGGAGATGTACTGCTGAAAGAAGTCAGGGAGAAATATGGCCGGGAACTGGTTCTGTTCGGCAATATTGAGATTGCAGATATTGAAAACATGTCGCCGGAAAAATTCAGGGAAACCGTGAAAAGGTCGCTTTCCGATGGCACGTCAGGCGAGGGAAGGGGCTTTGTCCTGATGCCGACAGCATCTCCGTACGGCAGGGAAATTTCAGGGAGGACACTGGAAAATTATCAGATAATGATCGAGGAGGCGGAGAAAGTATGAAGTCTTGCAAGCCTGATCCTGGCATCCCGGGCGAAGGAGATCCCTCTTTCACTTTAAAAAGGCACATGGCAACCGGCGGCACCCGCCTCCTGTTAAGCTGCAAAAAAGCAGAATTCTAAAACTTTACACCCACCATGATCCTCACACTGTTGACCAAAAGTTTGCTCGAGGTATCATCACTTTCAGGATCAATGTTTTTACACTTGATCCCGCCCAGAACATATTCCGCACCAACACTCAGAATGTTCCATCTGAAGGCACCGCCGATCGCATGCGATATTCCTCCCCCGGAATAAGTGTCCGACTCATCCTCGCCAAACAGGTTTGTTACAAACATTGTAGCAAATCCTGATGGCCTTAAATTATAGTAACCGTCTACCGCCATATTATTTGCAATCTTAAAGGTGGCCACGGGTCCTAATTCAAGAACGGCCACGTCAGCAACATACCTGCTCCAGTCAAATGAATCTGTTGAGGTAGTTTTAAATGCAAATGTCAGATCAAACCAGTTAACCATCAGGCCGGCCCTGAATCTTTCACCTGGAGTGAAATACCAGCGGTTCCCGATCTGAAATCCCATCAATGGGTTAAGTTTAAATTTTTTGTCAATATGGGCATCTTTTTCAAGTCCGAAATTGCCCGAAGGCAGACCTCCGATCAGATGGATGCTGAATCCGTTGCTGAGAGCCCTGTCTTTCTGCGCATTTGTAACTGTTGTCGTTCCGAGAAGGAGAATGGAAATAAATAATAATACTGTCTTTTTCATCAGGTTGAATTTTAAAATATAATAAAAATAGTTATGATTTATAATTAAATAACTTAATAAGGTCTGTTTTATTATTTAACAGTAAGACACATCCGGAATTTGCTATTCCGGAGCCGTGTTAAGAAACCCGGTGTGTTAAATAATTAACAAGACCAACCGGGCCGGTCAGAAAACATATTTTCTGGCATCTGGCAGTGCCGGTTAATTGCAGTTCTTTCAGCGCCGATGATTGAGCAATGTGAATCCGGCATTTCCTGTTATCTTTATAGGGTAATCATGTAATATTAAAGTGATGGATTATACCGAGCTCATTATCACGCGGAGGAGCATCCGCAGTTATGACCCGGACCGGCCGGTTCCGGAGGCTGTTCTGAGGAAGATCCTCGAGGCCGGGAGGCTCGCTCCTTCGGCACATAACAACCAGCCATGGAAGTTTTATCTTGTGTCTTCCCCGTTACTGCTGGAAAAAATCAAAATGTGTTACAAACGCGAATGGATCAGGGATGCACCGCATATCCTGATTTCAGCCGGATTGCGCCGGGAAGCCTGGACACGGGATTATGATGGATATAATTCAATGGAAACGGATGTGGCAATTGCAATGACACAGATCATCCTTGCAGCTGCAAATGAGGGCGTTGGCACTTGCTGGGTAATGGCATACAATCCATTTGAACTGAAAGAGGCGCTTGATATCGATGATAATCATCAACTACTGGCAATCACCCCATTGGGCTATCCGAAAGCCGGATATCAGGTGCCGGTTGAAAAAGGCCGCAAGCTGCTGGACGAGATTGTTGAATTTCTCTGAACTTCTCCTGAAAAACAGCCGGTCGGAGATTGCTTTAAAGTTAGTAAGCTGACCTGTTATTTAACCGGAAGCTGGCACTTGTTACTGCAGAGCTTCGGGAACGACATAAAAACCAGCTTAATGGTAAATGCCGGTCAAACGGCAATTATTCTTATCTTTGACTGATTTTTCATATGGAACAAACTTGAATGAAAGATTTAATAAATACATTACTGATGAAATATATTCTGGCATCAGCATTCCTTTTTGCAGCTATCTGTGCATATTCACAGGACAGGATAAAGATGAAATCAGGAGAAACAGTACTGGCCAAAGTACTTGAAGTCAGTCGGGATGAAGTGAAGTACAGGCGGCACAGCAATCCCGACGGACCCGTGTATGTATTGAGCAAACAGGAAATAAGTGAGATAACCTATCAGAACGGTGAGACGGAGGTGTTTAATTCCGTGAAAGCTCCTGAAAACAATAACAGGAATGACAATCCTCCCGTCGATCCTGCCATTGTGGATATGTTTTATTCAATGACCAGAAGAAATAACAGGGTTTATATTACAAGTGAAAATGACAATGCTGTAGTTCACGCAACAAATGCAATTAACAGGTGGGGTTACTGGACGGTGACCGAAAAAAAGTATAATGCGGATTTCATTCTGAATTTCAATATTAATTTTTCGGGTGCAGAGGCTTACGGAACAGCGGATTTCATTAATCCGCGCAATGGCAGGATCATCAGATCCACCAACCAGTTCAGGGTGGCACCAACCTGGGATCTGAACGTTAAAAGAGGATTGGTAAACGTGATTGTTGATGACGGGATAAAGCCCATGTTCCGGTAATTTTTATGGACCAAATCAATTCAGTTTACTTTTCCATTGATCCTTCCTGCGCTATCCTGATAAGCCGAACTGAACATTTCATTACATTGATTGTTCCTGAATATATGGCTGCCCGCTGAAGGAGCGGCTGTTTTTAGTTTAGTGCAATGTATACCAAAACCATAAAACGCGAAGTCAGAATTTTTTCTGAAAAGAATACAAATGCAGGTAAGTCCGTTGTTCCAAAGGAGAACATTGAAGAGATTAATTGCCAGGCGATAGACAACCTGATTGCAGAAGGAGGCTCAAACTTCATAAGATATCTTGGCTGGCTTAATATGTTGAATCAGAAAAACATATTATTGCTTTCCCCTAAGCATCATTATTTCTTCGATCAAACGGAACTGGAAACTCCCACAATCCTGATATTGCTGAAAAGACTCAATCAGATGGAGAATCTCAACGGGTTTCTCGATGGCATATCCAAAACGGTCGGACCGGGAACAAGCCTCATGGGGCATTTTTTTGCGTCAGGCAGCAAGACTGACAAGCCGGAGGTTTTATCATCAATTTACAACAAATTAATTGATATTCTCGATCCGGGTATCCTGAAAAGATTTGACAGCGAGAGCGTAGCAGACCTTATTGAGTCGTACGGATTCGAGGTTACCGATCTGACCATGATTAAGAACTCGGTCTACTTCCTGGCGGTAAAAAAATAAATATCCTTTCGCAGGCGCCGCACAAGGTAAAGAATCGGGGGCTGCGTACCTGGAGTTACAGAGGGGGTGCCAATATATGCTGTGATCAGTTTAAGTTCTACCTGCGGACATACAGTGAAATATCCGGGTGTATATTCATGTAACTTTACCTGTTTGCCGGGTTTTCTAAATCTCCGGCCAAATAACCCCTTGCAAAAGACCTTAAAGCTGCAGTGGTTCTTTAGTGTTTTTCAAAAGTGAACGACTAAATTGAGTAATTTTGAGCTAATATACTTATTTTAAAGACATTGAAATACATGCCGTCCCGATGGGGCTCATTTTAATGTTTGTGATGAAAGTCTATTAACATGACTTCCCCAACGGGACTTCCATAGAGCTAACTCCGTAGGAGTGAAATGTTTGTAAGACTTAGATATCACTATTGTTTAAGCTTCGCAGGAGCGACATGTAGTTAATCGGGCACTAATGTTTGTTTTTAAAGAATCCTTTATTGGCTTTTTAATCGGACTATGAGATAGCAGGAGATCCTGAAGGACCGTGAATTTATCAAAAATGGTTTTGCTTTAATTGCGGCTCATTTTTAGCATTAATAAAATCAACTTTTCTTAGGATTACACGAATCATTTCCGGGAAGGCAGGATGACTATCCTGCCTGCCCGGAAGCCTGCTTTATAAAATCATTCGTATATTTAAAAGTTATCTGTAAAAATAATTGTAAGGAACATGAAATTCCCCAAAGTACTGATTGTAATTCTAATTCTGATCTTTTCCTGGAGCTTGTGCGCTAAGGCACAGGATAAAAATAAGAAACACCCCTCCGTCAGGATACCGGAAAACAGAGTGTGGTATGTAACTGACTTTGGTGCCAAAGGAGATGGTTTGACATTAAACACGTCAGCCATTCAGAAAGCCATAGATGCCTGTTACCGGGCAGGAGGTGGAATGGTTCGGTTTACCCGGGGGACTTTTATTTCAGGGACATTGTTCCTTAAGGACAATGTAACAGTTCACATGGACGCTGATGCCGTACTTATGGGAAGCAGGAACCGCCAGGACTACCAGCCCATAGCGGGATTACTGACCGTTGAAGGAAAACCTTCCTTCGGAGCTGAAGGATCATTCCTTATTTATGCGGAAAACGCAAAACATATTTCCATAGAAGGCAGGGGAGAAATTAATGGAAACGGGGATACTTTCTGGGAAGAGGAAATGTTCACTAAATGGGTAAGAAAACCCAGGGAATGGCGACCACGGAGCCTGATTTGTTTTGTAAACTGTAAATTTATAATCATCCGCGATATTCAGTTGAACAATTCACCTTGCTATACACTCTGGCCCTTGGGTTGCGATGATATTAACATTGAAGGCATAACAATCCGGAATCCCCTTGATGGTCCGAATACCGATGGAATTGACATTGATTGCTGCCGCCGGGTATCAATCTCAAATTGCAACATAGAAGGCGGCGATGATGCAATCGCAATAAAAAGCGATTCAGGAAGGTTGGGCCATGAGGAACGACCCTGTGAAAATATTGTTGTGACAAACTGTATTTTGAGCTCTCCCCCGGCCTGTGCCATTCGGGTGGGTTATGAAGGTGATTCACCCATAAGGAATGCAACATTCAGCAATCTGGCCATGTACAGATCCAATCATGGAATTGATATAATCAGCATATTACCCGACAGGGGCGATGACTTTCCTATAATCAGGGGCACGAGAGTTGAAAATATTCAGTTTGACAACATTGTAATGCAGGATGTAACCCAACCGATTTACTTGTGGATGGGCAATGATAAAAAAGATATTGAATCATCATGCTTCATGAGGAACATCCGGATTTCAAACCTGATTGCAACAAGCGGCGGAACAAGCTTTATTGGCAGTACTATGGAAAAACATATTGAGAATATCAACCTGTCGAACATTAATATAATTCCGTCAGGAAAAGTTCAGAAAGATCAGCCGCTTGAGGTTACTGTATGGAATAGTGAAAGCTCCTGTGCGCTTTATGTCGCTAATGTAAAAGGGTTAAACGTGGATGGATTCTCCGTCGATTTTTCCAATGCCGGAGGCTTCTGGACCCACGCTGTTTACTGCAACAATTCCAGGGATGTGGTATTAAGCAATATTTTAACCAACAGCTTAGGGACGGTAAAGCTGATTTCGCAGATAGGAGCGGTAAATTCTTCGCTTCGGGTTCGCAATTGTAATCCGGAGGATGGGATTGAGTCAATATACTCAGATGACAACTCCCGTGTTATTACAACAGGCTGCAATGAAGAAAAAACAAATTAGAATACCACGGTCAGGATTTAAAGAATTAAAACGATAATTTGACCGCGACTTCCAGATCCGGTAATGGTTATATCCGGCGATCTGTAATTATCAAATAATCCGGAGAACAACGGCGCAGATCTGCTACCCGGGATACACTGCCCTGAACACTTTCCGGAAAAATTTGAATGGGATGACTGAAACACAAAATTACCTGCCTGAATTTCAGATTTTCGTCAAACCTGCAGGTGCCAGATGCAATCTCCGGTGCCGATATTGTTATTACCTTGATAAATTATCCCTTTACCATGACGGATCAGATTTGCTGATGACCGATGAGATACTCGGGAAATATATTATTCAGCATATTGAGGCCACGGAGGGGCCTGTTGTCTTTTTCTCCTGGCACGGAGGAGAGCCGTTGCTCGCGGGTATTGACTTTTACAGGAAAGCCCTTGAATTTCAGAGAAGACATTTGCCCCGGGGAAAGTCAGCAATAAACGGGATACAGACTAATTCTACATTGATCGACCGGGATTGGACATGGTTATTCAGGATGGAAAATTTCATAGTTGGCGTCAGCATGGATGGTCCGGGCGAGCTGCATAATCATTTCAGAAGGGGCCCTTCGGGCCGGACTTCATTTTCTGAGACCCTGAGAGGCTTTGAAATGCTTATGCAGGAAGGCGTCTCAGCCGAAATCCTCTGTGTTGTAAATTCATTCAATGCAGAGTATCCATTGGCAGTCTATGATTTTTTCAGGAATATCGGAGCTGAAAATATTACCTTTCTGCCACTTGTTGAGCCCCGGCCTGATCTGCCGGGAGGTGTTTCCCCGGCATCAGTCAGTGCCGATGCATTTGGCAGTTTCCTGATAGCGATATTTGACGAGTGGGTTGAGAAGGACATCGGGAGGATCAAAATCCAGATCTTCGAAGAAGCAGCGCGAACCGCGTTCAACCAGGAACATACCTTATGCATCTTCAGGGAAAATTGCGGAGCGGTCCCGGTTATTGAGGCAAACGGGGATTTTTACTCGTGCGACCATTTTGTGAACAGCGAAAATCTCGTAGGCAACATCGGGAATAATTCGGTAGCCGGACTTCTGTACAGTGACAAGCAGAAAGCTTTCGGCCTTGCCAAGTCATGTTCACTTCCGTATTATTGCAAAATATGCGATGTAAGGACCATGTGTAACGGAGAATGTCCGAAGAACAGGTTTATTACAGCTCCCGATGGAGAGCCGGGATTGAATTACCTGTGCTCCGGATATAAGGCATTTTTCCGGCACTGCCTTCCTTTTGTCAGGGCAGTGGCAGAAGGGTGGAACAGGAAATGAACAGCTTAGACGAACAATAACTTATCCCGCTCTTATTTCAGTTTTTCTTTGAAGAATCCGACCGTTCTTTCCCATGCAAGCTTTGCAGCTTTTTCATTATATCTCTCAGGGTTGGAATCATTATTGAAAGCGTGCATGGCACCATCGTACATGAAAATCTGGTATTCCTTGCCGTATTTTTTGAGAGCTTCCTCGAAGGCAGGGATCCCGGCATTGATTCCCGGGTCATTCCCTGCATAATGGGCCATAATGGGTGCCCTTATCTTTTCAACATCCTCCGGAGCCGGTTGTCTTCCGTAATACGGCACCGCGGCATCAAGATCGGGTGCATTCACTGCTACCTGGTTTGTCATGGCCCCGCCCCAGCAGAATCCCGTACATCCAACCTTCCCGGAGCAAAGAGGATTGGTTTTCAGATATCTGACTGCAGCAACAAAGTTTTTCGTGGTTTTTTCACTGTCGAGTTTCCTGAACATCTCACCAACGTTACTTGTGTCGTCAGGAGTTCCTCCAAGCGGTGACAGTGCATCGGGCGCGAGTGCAAGGAATCCTTCCCCGGCCATTCTCCTTGTGACATCCTGGATATGCGGAACCAGGCCCCTGTTTTCATGAATAACAATTACACCCGGGAGCTTCTTTCCTTTTTTGGGCCTGGCTTGATATGCTCTCATGTCGCCGGTTTCTGCAGGATATTTCACAAATCCGATTGAAAGCTCCGGAGAGGCTCTCCCGGTTGTTCCTGCGGCTTTCAGATCATTCTCCTCCAAAACAGGAAATAGTGCCACGGCTGCGGCGCTGCTTCCTGTGATCAGGGCAAGCTTGCGGAGAAAAGACCTTCTTGAATCCTTTCCGTCCTTATAAGCCCGGTAAAGGGCATTAATTTCTTTTTCCATGGTTCGGGTTGTAAATTGATTTCCGGTTATTAAGTTATTACAAACCTGTGAACTGACAAGCTGTTTCATGTTAAATCAGGTTAATTCAATCCTGAATCCGTGACTTTTCCCGGACTTGTTCCCGGTTTTCATTGGAACTGCATTGCCCAAAAAGCCTGTTTTGAGAGGGAATTATTAATATATCAATGCAAAATCCGGGGAAACGGACATTTATTATCGCACAGGGACTTCAGATGAATGGATTCTTTTTACCTTTATGACCAGACTAAAATGACAAAGACAGGGTTTTAAGTAAGTCAGGCACCGACAGCAGGAACATGTCCGCTATCGGCCCGGTCATTGTTCAGAAATACTTATTTTGGTGATAACTGGCTACAGGCTTGTTTGGGACAATATGATAACTTAACTATTCATGATAATATGAGGAGAAGAAAATTTGTAAAATCGGTTGGCGTATTGACTGCCGCAACTTATGTTTATCCGGGCAAGGCTATTGAAGAGGCATCAGGTCTGTTTCATCACGGGAAGTTGTTGGAAGCCCCAAGTATTTTCTTTGAGCAGGATGGTTCAAACAGTGCGGGACCTGAAGACGGGCCCAACCAGCCGATGGGCCGGGCTCTGGGCGGTAATCCCGGACGGGTGGTCTGGGCATGGAATCCCGGCGCCACAAATCCCGATTGTAAGAATGTAATAGAAAACAACAACTGGTATTTTAATCCGGTGAATTTCGATCAGAAGATCATTGACAGTATGTTCTCGGAGTCCATACTTAAGCTGACAGGAGAGAGTAAACTCAATAAGGCATGGGACCAGCTGTTTCGTTATCACAATCTGAAAAAGCACAACAAAGACAGGGGATACACCCCCGGAGAAAAGATTTATATAAAAATCAACCAGGGAACCTCCGACTGGCTGCTGAGCAGGGAAGATAAGGCAAACGGTTATTTTGTCCCCTCCTATCCGCTTAAACCGGGTGCAAGATCGCGCGGGTACGGCGCTATGGAAACCGGTCCCTACATTGTCCTCGAACTCCTGCGGGAACTTGTCAATGAATGCGGAATAAACCAGTCGGATATATCAATCGGCGATCCGCACAAGCATATCTTCGGGCATAATTATTCATACTGGCATAAAGAATTTCCTGGTATAAGATATACCGACAAGTACTCTGATGCTTTTAACCGTACCGTGGTTAAGGAAACCGAAAAGGTCCTTCTCTTTTATTCTGACAAAACAATGACGGACAGGCTTTTTGATGTTATTGAAGATGCGGATTACATGATTAATCTGGCCAACTTCAAGCCCCATGGTTCGGCAGGAATATCTCTTACCACAAAGAACCATTTCGGATCAATTGCCGGCAGGGCCTCGCGTCTTCACTATTCGACCGTGGCCCCCTCATGGGAAACATCACCCAGGCAGGTTGGCAATCCCAATAACCGCGGTTACAGAAAATACAGGGCCATGGTTGACCTGATGGGAAGCAAATATCTTGGCCGGAATACAATGCTGTTCATTGTTGACGGAATGTTCGGGGGCGGATCCGATGAAACAAAAGGTCCCGTTAAATACTTTATGCCTCCTTTCAACGGTCACTGGAGTTCTTCAATATTCATGTCGCAGGATCAGGTGGCGCTTGAATCCGTCTGCTTTGATTTTCTGAGAACCGAATGGGACGGAAATAACAAGCACGATCCCGCAAATGCAGTTTGGGAATGGGTTCCCAATATGCCGGGAGTTGATGATCACCTGCATCAGGCCGCTGATCCGAAGAACTGGCCGGACGGACTGATTTACGACCCCGACAACAGCGGAATACCTCTAACCAGTCTTGGTGTCCACGAGCACTGGAACAATCCGGTTGACATGCAATATTCAGGAAACCTCGGGAAGCAAAACGGAATTACACTGGTTAGTGTGGGTGATTATAATGTTAAAATAGAAAAACGGCAAAAATCCCGCACTTAAGCAAAAATCTGAATTCCGTGACAGAATAAAAAATCACGAAAAGGCGCCGGCGGGGGGCAGGTCAGCCATGTGCTTTTCAGCTCTGAAGGAGCGTCATGTCATTATCCTCGGCGGTATCTGTTACGGATAAAATATTCCCTGATATTCAAGGGCAGGCAATAATAAAGAACCAGTTCATATTGCGCCCGTTCAGGGCTTGATGTCAGTAATGATCATAATCCTTCTTCGGCAGTTGGGCAGGGAACCCCTGTGGGTTTTATTTTAAATGTGAGGAAGTGGAGGTTAGGGGAATCCCCGCCTGCCTGGTGCCCTTAGGCAGTCGGGCAGGGAACCCCTGTGGGTTTTATTTTAAATGTGAGGAAGTGGAGGTTAGGGGAATCGAACCCCTGACCTTTAGACTGCCAGTCTAACGCTCTAGCCAACTGAGCTAAACCCCCTTCAGGATGTCAAACGTATCGAGGAAACCAATTGAACCAAACCTGGCCCAAAAGCCTGGCCAAATGTAAGAAAAAAACGGATAATTAAAAAACATCATTTCTCTTGTGTCGTCTTAACTTTGATGAGAAACAGTATTTTAATATCTTCGCATTTAATTTTTTAAAAAACAGGTCAGATTTTGCAAACTGACCTGATTGTTGGCACAGTCTTTGGAAACGCAGAGGGCTTGGCTTATTCAGGTGAAAAAAGAGAATCACAATAGGACCCTTATCAGTAACGTCTCGGGCAGACCATTTGAAATTAAGAACTTCGATGACCTTGTTTTTGAGCACAGGAACAGGGACTATGGGGCTTATCAGCTCCGAAAGCGATATCCGAGAGTGTTGTTTGCCGCGATTCTTATTTCCATTGCTATTGCTGCAACAGTAGTTTTTATCCCTTTCCTTTTCAGGTCGAAACAGGAAATAGCCTTTGGGGGTGGCAGGGGCGGAGTCATGATCAGCCTGGAAAACCTTGCACCGCCCGAAGAACAGATCTTTATTCCCCCGGCAGCACCACCGCCTCCCCAGCCTGAAAGAATGCAGGAGATGATCGAATATATTCCTCCGGTTGTTGTAGATTCAATTTTACCCAACGAGGCAACCCTTTTATCAGCAGAAGACATTCTTTCATCAGTTGATAGCGAAATTACTGACGTGGCCGGCTATGGTTTTGGTGAAGGTTCCGGCTCAGGCCCGGGTTCAGGGGGTGGAGATCTTGAAGAGCCGCTTTTCCAGGTTGAGGTTATGCCATCCTTCAGGGGGGGAGATCTTTCGAAATTCAGGGAATGGGTTGGCAAAAGAACCAATTACCCACAGGCAGCTATACAGAATAAAATAAGGGGTACTGTTTATCTGACCTTCATTGTAGAAAAGGATGGATCGGTCAGCAGTGTTACCATCCTGAAAGGAGTTCATCCGCTTCTGGATAATGAAGCTGTAAAGGTAATATCCGAATCACCGAAATGGACCCCAGGACTGCAACGGGGACAGCCGGTCAGGGTTCGTTTCCAGATACCCTTGAGTTTTATTTACTGATATGACACAAATTTCAATTTTAAGCGTTTTAATTATCAGTATCCTATGATATCAAGTGAAGCTATCTTAACTTTAATAAAAAAAGACATGAGAAAAATTGCTCCGGCTTTTATGATTTTAATTATTACGCTTTCAGGATGCGGCTCATCCAAAAAGCAGCTTGAAAAAGGCAACTATGATGCTGCCATTGAAAGGGCGGTTAAGCAGCTTCGGAAGGATCCCCGTGATGCCAAACAGATTGCCATACTTGACAAATCATACAGGGTGGCAAATGAGCAGGATAACGAAAGAATCCGTTTCCTGAAAATGGAATCGCTACCGGCCAACTGGGACGAGATCTACCTTATAAATAAGCGGCTTAGCGACAGGCAATCCCTTGTCAGATCAGTTACTCCCCTGGAACTTAACGGAAAATCAATTTCATATGAATATATTGATTACATGCCCGAGATGATAGCTGCCAAAAGAAAATCAGCTGACTATTATTACGCACATGGGAATGAACTTATGAAGAATAATCAGAAGGAATCTTTCCGGCAGGCTTATTATGAGTTTGTAAGAGCAAAAGAATATGTCGGGGATTACGAAAATATCGACAATAAGATTGAGGAATCCAAATATCTGGGAATGAGCAGGGTTGTGATTTCACTGATTAATAAATCAATGCTGAAATTCACTCCTGAATTTGAGGAGGACCTTCTGGCGCTAGATCTCCCGCGGCTCAACAGCGAATGGGTTGAATACCATATTATGAATTATAACAACAATTTAAAATACGACTATTTCATCAATATCAATGTGAAGACCATTGCAGTAAGCCCGGATCAGACCATGCAGCGGGATTCTGTGATAAAGAGGGATGTTGAAGACGGGTTCAATTACCAGGTTGACAGCAGGGGAAATGTTATGAAGGATTCACTTGGCAATGATATTAAAACGAAAAGATACAAGACCCTGCAATGTGCACTCATTGAAACGGTTCAGTCCAAATCCTGCGTCATTGAAGGGGATATTGAAATACTCCAGTCCAGTCCGGGAAAGCTTCTTAAAAAAGAGCCGCTCGGTGCCAGTTCGCATTTCGAGAATATTTCAGCTCGTGCGGTGGGAGATATAAATGCACTGAACAAATTCCAGCTTCAAAAAACCAAAAGCAGCCCGGTTCCTTTTCCTGATGACATGGAAATGATTTTCCGATGTTCGGAATCACTGAAACGGGCAATAAACGGAGCGGTGCAAAATAACAGGAGGCTGATAAACTAAATGATTCCAACGGGAAAGAAAGCAGAAAGGGCCATTCTGATCGGATTGATCTACCCCGGGCAGGATGAGAACCAGGCACGTGATTACATTGCAGAGCTTTCCTTCCTGGCAAAAACAGCTGGTGCGGTTCCGGTACGTAGTTTCATGCAGAGAATGCCTGCACCTGATCCGCGTACCTTTGTCGGTTCAGGCAAAATAGCAGAGATTGCTGCCTGTGTGTCAGAAAACAATATCGATATCGCCGTTTTTGACGATGAACTCTCGCCGGGTCAGATAAAGAACATTGAGACGGCACTGGGATGCCGGATCCTTGACCGGACCAATCTGATACTGGATATTTTTGCAAGACATGCAAGAAGTTCACATGCAAAAACACAGGTTGAGCTTGCCCAATACCAGTATCTTCTGCCCCGCCTTGCGGGAATGTGGACCCATCTCGAACGCCAGCGTGGCGGAATAGGACTCAGGGGACCTGGGGAAACCGAGATCGAAACTGACAGAAGGATCATCAGGGATAAAATAGCCCTCCTGAAATCGAGGCTCAGGAAAATAGACAAACAGATGGCGACCCAGCGCAAGAACCGCGGAAAAAGGGTTAGGGTGGCACTGGTGGGTTATACAAATGCAGGTAAGTCAACCATCATGAATATGCTCAGCAAGTCGGAAGTATTCGCAGGAGATAAGTTATTTGCCACCCTTGATACGACCGTAAGGAAAGTCGTTATTGAAAATCTGCCTTTTCTTTTGTCGGATACCGTCGGGTTCATTCGCAAACTGCCTCATGACCTTGTTGAATCGTTTAAATCAACTCTCGATGAAGTCAGGGAATCGGATCTCCTGCTTCATGTGGTCGATATTTCACATCCGGGCTTTGAGGAGCAGATTTCGGTGGTCAGTCAGACACTCAGCGAACTTAATTCAACAGATAAGCCTGTAATTATGGTGTTTAATAAGATCGACAGTTTTTCCTGGACGATCAGGGAAGAAGACGATCTGACACCTCCAGGGAAAGAAAATTATTCCCTTGATGATCTTAAGAGAACCTGGATGGCTTCAGACAAGAGCGGTCCGACCGTATTCATCTCGGCAAAAACGGGTGAAAACTCCGGTGAACTCAGAAAACTGCTCCTGGAAGAGGTAAGGAAAATACATTTCACACGCTATCCCTATTGTGATTCCCGGTATGCATCGAATTGAACTTCAAGTTCTTTCCGTGCAAATGGAAATCTTTTCAATAGAGCTTTTTCTCAATCATGTATTCTGCGATCTGAAGTGCATTGGTTGCTGCCCCCTTGCGGATATTGTCAGAAACGATCCAAAGGTTGAGGCATTTTTCTTTTGAATGGTCCCTTCTTATCCTTCCGACAAACACCTCATCCCTGTTGTGTGATAATATCGGCATCGGATACTTTGCCTGGGAAGGATCATCATATATTACCACTCCGGGAAACTGGCCCAGCAGTGTTTTGACGTCTTCAATGTCATACTCGTTCTCAAATTCAATGTTGACAGCTTCGGAGTGTCCTCCAACTACGGGGATCCTGACAACGGTGGCTGTAACCATTATCGACTGATCTTCAAGTATCTTGCGTGTTTCATCAAGCAATTTCTGCTCTTCCGTGGTGTATCCGTCACTCTGGAAGGACCCGCCGTGAGGAAAACAGTTCAGGTCTATCTGATGGGCATAGGCCATCTCACCCTTTATTCCCCGGCGCTCGTTTTCCATCTGCTGCACAGCCTTCACTCCCGTACCGGTAACTGACTGATATGTTGCAATAACAAGCCTTTTTACCTTATATTTCCTGTGGAGGGGCGCCAGTGCCATTACCAGCTGAATCGTTGAACAGTTTGGATTTGCAATGATCCGGTCGCCTTTTTTTATCGCATGTCCGTTTACTTCGGGAACAATCAGCGGAACTTTATTGTCCATCCGCCATGCGGAGGAATTGTCTATAACAACAATTCCGTTGTCGGCAAATACCGGAGCCCATTCCTTCGATGTCGAAGCGCCGGCGGAAAATATGGCAAAGACAGGTTTCGCCTTTACTGCGTCGGAAACACTTACTACCTTTACGGTTTCTCCCCTGAATTGTATTTCCTTACCTACTGATTTTTCCGATGCTGCAGGAATAAGCTGAGATACGGGAAAATTTCTTTCCTCAAGAACCTGAATCATTGTTTTTCCTACCAACCCTGTGGCTCCTACTACGGCTACTTTCATTTTTTTATTTGTTAACGACAAATCAATTTTTTATATTTACTGTTAAGAAAAAGCTGTCAAAAGTAATCTTTTTTTCAATTTGTCCCGCTGCATGAAGAAAGTTTTTTTGCTGGCTTTGCTGTTGCCCGTTATGGCATCCGGCCAGATTATGGAATTTTTTGAATCCGATGATATTTCCCGCTGGATTCAGATACCTGAAGGTCGCTGGAACTGTGATAACATTGATGCAATCTCAGGTACCCGCTCGCTTCATCATTGTTTTGATAACCCCGGCTCAGGTCTTGATTGCGCCGGGTTACGCTTAAATGACCTGTACCCCGGGGAAGGACCGGTAAAATGGAGTATAAAGGTCCGCCATGGAACTGAACCATCATCTTTGAATAACTGGACGGTTTTCCTGGTCTCCGATTCAGATCCCGGCAGTGTTCTTTCTGACCGCAAAGAAAATGGATACGCAATAGGGGTGAATCAGACAGGAAATGACGATCTGCTTCAACTCTGGAGAGTAACTGAAGGCGCATTTATTCCGGTGATAATAAGCAATGTCAACTGGCAGTCCGACATAGGAACATCGGGGTATGCCACCATAGATGTTGAACGTTCACCGGCTGGCCGCTGGGAAATGAAAATATTCCGCCAGAATGGCAGCATGGCAGATTCCTGTTCAGAATCTAACCTGGGATCACTGACCGGCGACTGGTTTGTGATATGCTATAGGTACACCTCTGCCCGCGACCGGCTGTTATGGATCGACGATATCCTGATTGAGGGAGTTTTTCATAATGATATATCTCCTCCTGCCCTTGAGAAATGTGAAATTGCCGGGAAGAACTCACTCGTTTTGTCGTTCAGTGAAGAACCAGGCGAATCAGTGCTGCAAAATGGCAATTTCCGCATCGGCAATTCTGACAACCAGGTGGTGAGTGTTAATAAATTAACATCAAGATCGGTATTGCTGGAGTTTGAATATTATTTTACGAGAGGGGAAACCTGCAACCTGATCATAGGTTCTTTATGTGACAAGCGGGAAAATTGCACCGAAAACGTCAATGTACAGTTCAGTTATCAGCCACCGGGTACCGGCGATATAATCTTTTCTGAAATAATGGCCGATCCTGCTCCTGCCGTTTCACTCCCGGCAAGGGAGTACCTCGAGATTTACAACAGGACATCCGGGAGCATCAGCCTGAAGAACTGGAATCTTGCAACGGAGACGCAGAATTACCCTTTTCCGCCGGTCGTTATAGGACCACATGAATATATGATATTATGTCAGATGCAGGACACTTCCCTGTTCAGGGCTTATGGCCGGGTGGCAGGAATGAAAAACTTTCCCGCACTTACCGATGCCGGAAAAATAATTGCACTAACCAGCAGTTCCGGCGATCTGACAGATGGTATCGAATATTCATCAGACTGGTACAGGGATATTTTGAAATCTGAAGGAGGCTGGTCGCTCGAGATCATTGACATGAGTTATCCCTTCTCATCCGGGGACAACTGGAGGGCTTCGGTTTCAAGGACGGGGGGTACACCGGGCAGGGAAAACTCAGTTGCAGGCTGCAATCCTGACGTCAGTTTTATTGGTGTGACCAATGTTTTCCCTGAAGACAGCATGAAGATAAGCCTCTCATTCTCAGAAACTGTTCCGGAGCTTTCGGCTGAGATGATAAGCATCGGAATGAACGGATCCGGTATTCAGGATCTTACTTCTTCAGACAAACTTCTCAGAAGATTTTTGGTTGTTCCGGCGGAACCCCTTAAAAGGAAACAGATATATTCCCTTGAAGCCGATGACAGGATCAGGGATTATGCAGGCAACACCATGCAGGTCAATTCCTTCATGTTCGGGCTCCCCATGCAGGCGGCAACAGGTGATGTTATTTTCAGTGAACTTCTTTTCAATCCTTTGCCGGGAGGAGCAGATTATATTGAGTTTTATAACTGTTCAGATAAAATAATAGATGTCTCGAGGCTTGGAGTTGTTTCGGTGAGTACGGGAACATCCGATACGTCGGGTCTGTATTATCTTTCACAGGAGCACAGATGCCTGCTTCCCGGAGAATATTATGCCATAACATCCGGCAGAAGAACTGTATGCGAAGGATTCATTTCCTCCGAACCGGAAAGGATCTTTGAAGTATCCTCAATGCCTTCAATGCCCGATAAGGGAGGTCATCTTATCTTGCTCAACAGGCAGCTTGACGTGATCGATGAGGTTTTCTATGATGACGCTATGCACTTCTCCCTGCTCGGAACCACCGAAGGCGTTGCACTTGAGAGAACACGTTTATCCGGACTGTCATCAGACCGGACCCTCTGGCACTCAGCTTCAGAAACTTCCGGGTGGGGAACACCTGGAGCTCCCAATTCAGCTGTACCTGAGCATATGTTTAACGATGATCAGGTAACACTGTCAACAACAAGAATAACACCCGACAACGACGGTAATCAGGACTGGCTTGAAATCGGTATGAAATTCAGGGGTAACGGGAATATTGTTTCTGTCGCTGTTTTTGATGAATACGGCGGATTTGTCAGAAAACTGGCTGATAATCTGCTTGCTGGAACAGAGGCAACAATAATGTGGGATTGTACCGTGGATAATGAAAAGCTGGTCAGCCCGGGAGTTTATATCCTGCTGGTTACCGTTTTTAACGATGCGGGTAAGGTGAAAAAATGGAAAAAAGTCTGTACTGTCATCAGGTGATGGCCTGCCTTCCTGTGGGATCGGTCCGGGACCTGTTTCTGCCCGGCTCCCATGTATTGCCTGCAAATGCTGCATTGTAATTTTAAACTTCTGAAGAACCTGCGAGGTAAGGAAAAGGGAAGTCAAATGGGAATAGCAGACAGGACGATAGTTCCCCTTGGCTTCCACAAATCTTTATGGGGTTAATTGGGAAGTCAGACCGGCCATATGTGCAGGGAATCAGGTTATCGGAGTGGAACCAGGTGAAAGAGGTCAGGTTACTGCAATCAGCTCGGTCATGATCCTGGTCATCCCGGCTTCGGCCTTTTCTGCTTCCCTCTGAACCATTTCATGGGTGATGTATTCTATCTTTCCCTCAACTCCGAGATCTGTAATGATGCTGACTGCAAAGCAGGGGAGCCCCATATGCCTTGCAACAATTACTTCGGGCACGGTCGACATCCCTACTGAATCTGCCCCTATTATGCGGAAGTATTTATATTCAGCTGGGGTCTCGAAGGTAGGTCCTGTAGTTGCAAGGTAGATACCCGTCCGGATCCTGATCCCATTTTTCCCGGCTATAAGGAGTGCCTTTTCAATTAGCCCCCTGTCATATGCCTCGCTCATGTCGGGAAATCTGGGCCCTATCCTGTCATCATTCTTTCCTGTGAGCGGATTCGGCATCAGGTTGATGTGATCGGTGATTATCATTATATCGCCGATCTGAAACAACGGATTCACGCCGCCTGCGGCATTGGACAGAAAAAGATGCCGTATTCCGAGATATTTCAGGACCCTTATGGGAAGGACAACATCTTCCGGCCCGTATCCCTCGTAATAATGGAACCTTCCCTTCATGGCCACAACTTTTTTCCCGCCGAAATCACCGTAAATAAGTTTGCCTTCGTGCCCTTCAACAGTTGAAACAGGGAAATTCGGGATTTCACTGTAATCGACTTCCAGAGGGTTATCAATCTTTGCAGCCAGGCCTCCCAGCCCCGTTCCCAATACTATACCCGCCTGGGGTCCGTTGAACCCTGCCGATTTAAGAAATTCCGTGGTCTCGTTTATTTTCTCCAGCATAGTCAAGTATTATTTTGTCAAATTCGTCTTTCCCGCCGGCCGGAAAGCATACCCTGACCGGGATGTAATAAAGCGATTCCCTGATGTGATCCGGAATATCCGGGAGTTCTCTTAACCTCACACTGTCCTTTTCGGTGGTGATAACCAGCCTGCGGTGCGATTTAAGGCTGTTTCGGGCCCTGTCAATTTTCCTGATGTCCTTCCATGTGTAAATATGATGATCAGGAAAATCCAGATGTATGGTCTCAGGGAACATATTTTCCGCAAATCTGATAAATGATTCCGGGGATGCTATTCCGGTGATTATTACTGCTCCTGCTTTCTCCGGACCGGTTTCACCGGCGAAACTATTTTTTTCCGGTATGCTCCCAAACAGCTTTACGGGATGATTATATGAAAGTGAAGTAAAATATACCTTTTTCTTATGCACTTCATTCAGCCGGCGTGTTATTTTTTGCGTTTCCTCACGGCTTATATCCTTGGGAGATTTGGTAATTACAACTATATCGGAACGGCGGATGTTTTTAATGCTTTCCCTGAGATTTCCATAGGGAAGCATCTGATCTTCATACATGGGTCGGCCGTAATCTGAAAGAAGTATTGAAAATCCGGGTTTCATTCTCCTGTGCTGAAAACCGTCATCCATGATTATCAGGTCAAGGCCGGGATATTTCCGGACAAGATTGCTGATGCCATTTACGCGGTCGCCGTCAACGGCAACAATTATTCCGGGAAATTTACGGGAGATCTGAAGCGGTTCATCACCTGACTCACTTGCATTGGAACCGGGTGAGACGATCCTGAAGCCGGTTGATTTTCTTTTGTAACCCCTGCTCAATACAGCCAGCCGGTATTCTTTTCCGAGCAGTTCAATGAGATATTCAACATGAGGTGTTTTTCCCGTTCCGCCTACAGTGATATTGCCTGTACAGATAACCGGAATACTGAATTCCCTTGAAGTCAGAAAACCTGAGTCATACAGGTAATTTCTAAATGCTGTAACAAGACCGTAAACAAGTGCGGGAGGATATAACAGAAAGCTTCGTTTCTTGCCCATGCCTTAGTGGATATCAATAAAGTATGGCATTCTTGCCTGTATTCCCGACAGTTCTTTGATTGTCATGAGCTCCTCAACAAATCTGAAAGATTCCCCGAACTTGCTTTTAAGAATCCGGATTTTTGAGTCACCGCTGAGTTGGGATATCAGTCTGGCATAAGGTTCCTCCTGCACGGGGAGTTCTTTCAGGGAGTATTTTTCTATACCCGCCAGTGCGGCGGCACTATCGATTGATGCGGTGAGGCCGGCCGCAGCATCGACAAGTCCTATCCCCATTGCATCGGCTCCGCTCCATACACGACCCTGTCCGATATTGTCCACAGCCTCGGTACTCATATTCCTGCCAGATGAAACCTTACTGATAAAATCAAAATAGATCTTGTCGACACCAGCCTGCATAACTTCCTTCTCATAAGAAGTCATGGGCCGGTAAACTGACGGGAAATCTGAGTTCTTGTTTGTATTGACCGTTTCGGTAGAGATTCCAAGCTTCTGATCAAGAAATTTTCCTGCATTTGGCAGAAGTCCGAAAACCCCGATTGATCCGGTAATTGTTGCCGGATTGGCAAAGATCCTGGTGCCGGGGGCTGAAATGTAATACCCCCCCGATGCTGCATAATTTCCCATTGAGATTATCACGGGCTTGACTTTAGCAGCAAGTTCAAGCTCTTTCCAGATAATGTCGGAGGCAATTGCATTACCTCCCGGTGAGTTGACTCTTAGAACTATCGCTTTAACAGTCGAATCCTTTCTTTCTTTCCTGATCAGATCACCATATGTATCACCCCCGATGTTGTTCTGGCTGCCTTTTCCCATAGCAATTGTGCCGGAAGCATAAATGACCGAGATCTTGTTTTTTGCAGACACCATTTTCCGGGGGTCAGGTACCTTGGTGTATCTGGTCATGGGGACAAGCATTATTTTGTCATCGGTGGTAAGACCCGAACGGATTTTCAGGGTATCGATCAGGGCATCCCTGTAAATAAGTCCGTCAACCAGCCCGTTCTCCAGGGCTGTTGCAGGCAGATTCCCGGTCAGATTATCGGCTAGCTCGTTGATCTTCACGGGATCAATACCCCTTGACTTCGATATTTCCCCGACAACGTGTTTCCAGATGGATCCGATGAAAGCCCTTATCTGTTCTTCATTTTCCCTGCTCAGCTCATTAAGGATGAAGGGCTCAACTGCACCTTTGAATTTCCCGTGCCGGGTAACCTGAACATCCACGCCCAGCTTTTCCAGGGCTTTTTTGTAAAACATAACCTCTCCGCTAAGCCCCTTGAATTCTAAAGTTGATGAGGGATTTATGAATATCCTGTCGGCTGCCGTGGAAAGATAATAACCTTCCTGCAGGAGCACATAATCCGAATAGGCAATTACAAACTTCCCGCTTTTCCTGAATTCCTCAAGAGCCTGCCTTATCTCTCCGACAGTTGCCCAGCCGGAAGATGAGATACCGTTCTCGATCAGAATACCTTTTATTTTTTCGTCGGATGCAGCTTTTTTGATGTTTCGGAGGATTTCGTTCAGGCCCGCGGTCGGGGTTAGGGTCATATTGATTATGTCAAACCCGGCAAAGGGACCTGAGTCTCCCCTGTCGGGAATGCTGACCCCGGCTTTCAGAACAAGTACCGAATTGGCTGATATGGATGCCTGTTTATTTCCTGTGGCTATCATGACACTGATGGCCGAGAGCATGATTATGAACAACAGAATGGATGCAACGAATATCCCTGTGATTGCAGCCAGTGTATATTTCAGAAACTCTTTCATATGTTGTTAAAAGTTAAGGAAATGAATGTCAAAGATATTAAAAACATTGTATTTGTTCTGTTACGGTTCACAGATTTATATTAATATGCTCACCGATACGAAATCGGGAATGTGAAATGAGTCCCCTGAAACCACGGCTTTTTCGAAACCTTCCGATTCATTTTGTAAATTGCACTTATTTCAGGAATAGTGGCCTGATTAATTCACGGACTCTGATCCCTGGCTTAAAAATCTGCAGGAAGTTCCTGCAGATCAGATGATTAGAATAAGTTCAGAAGAAACCTGGTTCATTATTTGGAACGCGAAGATAAAATAGTTACAGGCATTTTCCTGGGCCTTGGTACCAATGAAGGCGACAGGGTTGAAAACCTGAAAATGGCACTTACTCTGATTAACGAAGAAGTAGGTGATATAACGGCGTTATCCGGTGTCTATGAAACTGATCCCTGGGGGTTTGAAAGCAGCAACCGGTTTCTGAACATGGTTGCAAATGTTACTACCCGGCTGGTACCGGCAGCCCTCCTGAAAAAAACGCAGGAAATTGAAAAAAAACTTGGACGGGTCAGAAGCCAGGTGCGTTTTAGCTCACGAAGCATGGATGTTGATATACTGCTTTTCGGCAACCGGGTGATAAATCAAAGGAAACTTACGGTTCCCCATCCACTAATTCCTGAAAGAAGGTTTGTTCTCGTCCCTTTATGCGATCTTATTCCCGGGAGAATCCATCCGGTGCTGAAACAAACATTTTCCGAACTGCTGATACAATGTCGGGATACCGGCAATGTAAGCCGGACAGAAATCAGCCTGGAACTACCTGGTAAAAGGAAAGGCTGAATGACCGGCGGCTCGATCATTTCAGCAATAAGATAGGAAATCCCTCAGGTTCATATAAGGCCGTTGTCGGCAAAGCTGTAATAATCCCGGTCTGATATTATCAGATGGTCGAGCAGCTGAATGTCCATCAGGTTTCCGGCCTCCCTGATTTTCCGGGTGATTTTTGTATCGGAGTCACTCGGGGCCAGATTGCCTGAAGGATGATTGTGGCAGACGATAATACCGGAGGCCAGGTTTTCCACAGCCTTTTTCATAATTATCCTGATGTCGGTAACGGTACCGCTTATACCCCCCTGGCTCAGTTTTATCCTGTCGATGACCTTGTTCGACCGGTTCAGGAAGAGCACCCAGAATTCCTCGTATGACAGATCGGAAAGCAGCGGCCTAAAGATGTCAGCAACATCTTTCGAGCATTTTATCACGGAAACTTCAGGAAGTTCAGCCAGGTTCCTTCTTCGTCCCAGCTCGAGGGCCGCAGCAATTGTAACCGCCCTTGCCGGCCCGATTCCTCTTATTTTCCTCAGATCGGAAACTGACAGTTTTCCAAGTGAGCTGAGGTTATTGTTAACCATTCCAAGCAGTTCCCTGCCCAGATCAACGGCAGAACTCCTTTTTGTTCCCGAACAGATCAGGATCGCAAGTAATTCGGCATTACTCAGGGAGGACATGCCTTTTTTGAGAAATTTTTCCCTGGGCCTGTCCTCGACGGCCCAGTCGGTGATTTTAGGTGACATGCAGCGAAATATTTATTCATGAAAATAATAAAAATCCCGGGATGATGCAGCCGGTCATGAAAAATTTCTCATGCCCGATGAAACAAAAAAGGTGTGATCATATGACCACACCTTTTTGTGATATGTTTTTGACCTGCTTATTTCAGGGAATTGACGTGCCTTGCAACTGATGATTTCAGGTTTGAAGCCTTGTTTTTGTGTATCATGTTTTTCCTGGCCAGCCTGTCAAGCATGGAATTCAGCCTGGGCAGCATTGCTGCCGCTTCTTCCTTGTTTGAAGTGCTGCGTATCTTCTTGAGTGCATTACGCATGGTCCTACCGTAATACTTGTTATTCTCCTTTCTCGTTTCGGTCTGTCTTATCCTTTTTTCTGCCGACCTGTGATTAGCCATGATATTCTAATTTGTCTCCCTTTGTTTTTTGTAGTCCATAGGGGAATCGAACCCCTGTTACCAGGATGAAAACCTGACGTCCTAACCACTAGACGAATGGACCGTTAAAAGAACTTTTAAATGCGGATGCAAAGAAACAATGTTTTTTTTGATATACAAAATTTTTCATTAAAAAACGTATCTGACTGACACGGCACCGTTTATTCCTCCCCATCCTGCTGATCCGATAAGATTCAATGAGGGATACAGGTCGAATGAGAAATTCAGGGGATGGTAGTCCAGTGTGTATTCAAGTCCTATTATCCCGTCAATTCCAAAAACCGGGCCCGTATAACCGGCCTTCAGCCTGGGGTTGTAACCGGCATCCCAGATCCCTGAATGGATTCCGCCTCCCCAGAACCAGTATAAGCCGTGGTGATTTTTTACCCGGTGTTCCTTTTCAAGGAAACCTGCAAGTGTAATGCCGCCCCATCTGGTAGCCAGCATACCCTCCAATGCATAATCCCTGTTCAGAAAATGCTTAAGAGTCAGTCCAATGGGAAGGCCTGCCCTTATACCCATACTGGTTTTATATTCCTGGCTGTACGAGGATGATGCAAGGATCAGACTCAGCAGGACGATTAAAAAACCTCTTTTCATTAACGAAATAATGTAACCCATCATCCCAGGTTGCCTGAATTTGCCGGCAACATCCGGGAATGCTGAAATGTAGAGGTATAACGGAACCCGTTGCTTTTTGTTATTACAATCCGTGTGGCAGGAACGGAATTTAGCGGAGGTGGGCCGCGGGTACTGTGAAAAGTTGCAGGAACATCCAATAGGAGCCTTCCGGTTAAACGCTTATATTTGTACAATGTACCATGAAAGGAGCTGTTTTATGGATACAAGACTGAAGCGCGACTATATCGGGGGTCACTCACTGGAACTGTTGCGGAGCGGTGAGCAGTTTTTTGCCGAGAATGTCAGGCTGATAAATGAGGCCAAACGATATATACATTTCCAAACCTACATTGTTGATGAGGATCAGACTGGCCTGAGAGTGATCGACGCACTGATCAGAGCCGCTGAAAGGGGAGTCAGGATATATCTGCTTCTCGATGCTTTCGGTACAAAATACCTTTCCGGTGGGTTGATCAAAAGGATTGAAAGCTCCGGGATCCTTTTCAGGTTTTTCTCCCCGGTTTTTATCAAGAAAGGTTTCCAGCTCAGTCTCCGCCTTCATCACAAGGTACTTCTCGTTGATGGCGAAGCTGCAATAATCGGAGGGATGAACTATGCTGACCGCTATCACGGAACTCCGCAAAAAAAAGAATGGCTCGATTTTGCTGTTTTGATGAAAGGACCTGAGTGCGTGCACGTAAACAGTATTCTCAGGAGGCATTGGAACAAAACATTTATTTCCAGGCAAGAGCGGGCTCATGAGACTGCCAGCCAGATCAAAACCTATGAAGAGAATATCAGGCTCAGGGTTCTCGAAAATAACTGGTACCGCAACAAGATAGAAATACTCAGGAGTTACCGGCATGCATTCAAACATGCCCATTTGAGGATGATCATTCTTGCCAGTTACTTTCTTCCGGGGCGCCTCGAAAGGAAACTGCTGAGGCAGGCAAGCACGAGGGGTGTGGATATAAAAATAGTCCTCACGGCAGAATCTGATGCTCCCATGTTCAAGCGTGCAACACGTTTTCTTTATGAATATATTTTAAGGAACAATATCACGATTTATGAATACCTGCCTGCCAACCTTCATGCAAAGGTGGCCGCTGTCGACGGAAAATGGTGCACTATTGGCAGTTATAATCTGAATCATATCAGCGACTACGGGAGCATAGAAATGAACGTGGGTGTGACTGACACGGCTTTTACCCGGAAATTCGAGGATCTTCTTTCGGAAATTATCAGGAACGATTGCAGGCAGATAACATTTGAAGAATATCTGAGGCGCAGGACCTGGTATTCGCAGCTCAGGGGATGGATGTCGTATCAGATGATCAGGCTCTTCATGCGCATAATGGCGCAGATGACTTCCAGGAAAAAGAAGCCGTCTAACTGAAAACTCCGGATAAACTGTTTTTCAGTGCTGATGGAAGCTCATCGAAATGAATTCAAGAACCGATGGCAAAGCGCTTCTCCAGTACGACCAGGTGTGGCCGCCGTCGCGGATCCTGAACTCATGGGGAATCTCCTTCTTCCGCATTGCTATGTGGACAAGCGAATTTCCCTCAAAGAGGAAATCATCATCACCGCAGTCGATGTACCATCTTACGGCTTTCTTGTTTTTTTCCTGAATATTGTTTATCAGACTCAGGACACTGTAATTATTGAAATACTTATCCCTTTCGGCACCGGATATTCTTTTTACGGCAGGCCACAGTATGTACTGACCCGTCTCCTCAATATTTTCCGGACCGGTTGCGGCGCTGAGGGGGCAGGCAGAAGAAAACAATTCCGGACGATGGAGCGCATAAATGAAAGTTCCTTCTCCTCCCATCGATAACCCGGCAATTGCACGGTAATTCTTTTCACCTTTTATGCGGAAAATCTTTTCAACGTATGGCATCAGCTCATCAAAAAAGAAATCCTCATATCGCCACTCTCCCTTGATATCATTGACATAACCCACCTTCCCGGTGTTTGCATCGGGCATTATTATTACCATAGGCGTTGCCTTGCCTTCATTTATTGCCTTGTCAGTTATATGCTGAACCTCTCCGAACTGCACCCAACCGGTCTGATCATCACCGTAACCATGCAACAGATACAGTACCGGGTAAGCCCTTTGAGAGGTTTCATAGTCGGGTGGCAGGTAAACGGCAAATTTCCTGTCCATTTTTAATATCTTGCTTGGCATCGACATATTGTCCATGACTTTTCCGGTCTGAGCTGGCATAACCTGTGGGAATAAAAATATAATCACTGGAAGCAATAACTTTTTCATACAGTCAGATTTTTGTTTTTTCTTACTGGAAAACGGGATAGCTTATTATTCAGCCCTAAAAATAATCGATTTTTTCAAATTGACAGGCCCCGATAATCACTGTAACAAACTTTTTTACTGCCATAACACATGAATCGGATTTTTCCCGGGTCAAATAATTATTTTTGCCATTATTGTGTTCAAACCGGGATAAATGAAGCTTAATCTTTTCAATATCACTAATTTCAAGGTTGATGGCGGAGCAATGTTCGGAGTTATTCCCAGGGTTTTATGGTCAAGGGTCTGTGTTCCCGATGAAAATAATTTTATTGTTCTGGCGCTCAGATCGATTGTTGCGGAAACCGACGGTCATGTTATACTTGTTGACACCGGCTGGGGTGACAAACAGGATGCAAAATTTTTCAGACACCTGAATCTGAGTGGGGGCGAAGGCCTTATTGAAGGCCTTCGCAGGCTGGGCTATTCGGGAAACGATATTACCGATGTTGTTTTCACACATCTGCATGCTGACCATTGCGGAGGCGCAACACGGCTGAGCAATGATGGCCGGACAACCAAGATGGTGTTCCCAAATGCTGCCCTCCATGTGAGCCGTGTTCAATGGGAATGGGCTGTGAAAAACAATCCGCGCGAAGAGGATTCCTTCCTTGAGGAAAATATTCTTCCACTGATGCATGGCGGCCGGCTTAACTTAATCGATGAGGATTGTGAGCTGTTCAGGGGATTTTCAGTCAGGATCTGCTATGGGCACACCCCCGGCCTGATGTATGCAATGATTGATTATAACGGCAAAACCATTGTGTTCGCGGGCGACCTTATACCAACCGCGGCCCATGTTCCGCTATTGTGGAACATGAGTTATGATATTGAAACCCTCAGGACCATCGAGGAAAAAAACAGGTTACTGAATGAGGCTCTGGACAAGAACCACATAATTGTATTTCAGCATGACGAACTTACGGAATGTTGTACATTGGAAATGACGCCCAAAGGGATCAGGCCCGGAAGAAAGTTCAGTTTCAGTGAGATCCTCCGTAAATAACTCCTCCGCTAGGTTTGCCTGGACAGGGATATTATTCTTAAAAACCCGTATTGATGTAATAAATTCACCCGGAGAAATTATACCCTGACCTGCACAGGCCACCAAAATCCCATATGCATTTGATAAGCATCTTCCAAAATACCCGCACCAGGACTGGAGAACGGTATGCGGCAACTGTGTTGTCAGAACTTTAGCGCCCGGGATTGTTCACGGTTGTGGAAAACTTTGGAGAATATCATTCCCGTTTTGTTCCTATCTTTGACAAAGATTCTGCAGTATCCTGCAATAAATTCATTGTTAATTGAATAACAGAGATATGGCCGATTTTATTTATGAAAAACCCTTTCAGACCGGAGGGGATTCAACCAGGTATCGTAAACTGGCAGGTGATTTTGTAAAAATTGTCGAATCGGGTGGCAGAAAAGTTCTCAAGGTGGATCCGGAGGGACTTGAACTCCTTGCCGCCATGGCGGTTTCGGATCTTTCCTTTTACCTGAGGACATCACACATCGAAAAACTCAGGAAAATCATTGATGATCCTGAGGCAACAGATAATGACAGGTTCGTGGCCTATGTAATGATCCGTAACTCGGTAATATCAGCGCGCGGAGAACTGCCATGGTGCCAGGACACCGGCACCGCAATTGTGATGGGGAAAAAGGGAGAGGATGTCTATACCGGAGCCAATGATGCCCTGCATCTTTCGAAAGGTATTTACAGGACATTTCAGGATAGGAATCTCCGGTATTCCCAGATTGTGCCCTACACCATGTTCGAAGAAAAGAATTCCGGAACAAATCTTCCTGCCCAGATTGATATTTACGCAACGGAAGGTAATGTATACGAGTTCCTTTTCATAACAAAGGGAGGAGGATCGGCTAACAAGACTTACCTTTATCAGGAGAGCAAATCGTTGCTGAATGAGGAATCGCTGGAAAAATTTGTCAGGGAAAAAATTAAGGATCTGGGCACTTCAGCATGCCCTCCGTATCATCTTGCGCTGGTGATCGGCGGTACTTCAGCGGAAGCAACGCTGAAGGCTGTGAAGGAAGCCTCTGCAGGCTATCTCGATGATCTTCCGGTGACCGGGAACGAGGCCGGACGGGCATTCAGGGATATCGCCTGGGAACAAAGGATAGAAAAGATTTGTCACGAATACGGGGTAGGGGCCCAGTTCGGAGGCAAATATTTCGTGCATGATGTCAGGGTTATACGACTTCCCCGCCACGCTGCATCCTGTCCCGTTGGACTTGGGGTCAGTTGCAGCGCCGACAGGAATATCAGGGCAAGGATAGACGCGAATGGTATTTTTATGGAAGAGCTGGAAAAGGACCCGGCACGTTTCCTGCCAGAAAAGGCACCGGAACTTGAGAAACCCGTTGAGCTGGACCTCGACCGTCCAATGAAGGAAATACTTGCCGAGCTTACCAGGTATCCCGTCAGAACCCGGCTGAACCTTCGCGGAACATTGATAGTTGCCCGCGACATAGCTCATGCCCGGATAAAGAAAATGATAGATGAAGGACAACCCATGCCGAAATACTTCAAAAACCACCCTGTTTATTATGCCGGTCCGGCCAAAACACCTGCCGGCAAGCCTTCGGGGAGTTTTGGGCCAACCACAGCAGGCAGGATGGACAGCTACGTGGACCTTTTCCAGAGCATGGGAGGCTCCCTTATAATGATAGCCAAAGGCAACCGGAACAGACAGGTGATCGATTCGTGCAGGAAGTACGGCGGATTTTACCTGGGATCGATCGGCGGCCCCGCAGCCATTCTGGCCGAGGAGAATATTAAATCGGTCGAACTGGTCGATTTCGGGGATCTGGGAATGGAAGCCGTGAGAAAAATAAGGGTGGAGAACATGGCGGCATTCATCATTACCGACGACAAGGGCAATGACTTCTTTGACGAGTACAATAAGGAGTAAAACTAAATTATTTCCTCAATTTCAAATATCTCGTGCCTGTCGAGACTGAGCCAGTACCTGATGGTGTTCTTCCTTACAAGCTCCCAGTAAATATTACTGTCGAGCCCGTAAATAAAATTGATCTCTTTCAGTTCGGAGATGATCTTTTCGGCAATATCAGGCCTCAGGGTGAGTCTGATCTTCCTGTTCATATAACTGAATTCCGCCATTGGTTTTGCCGGTACATCGTCGACCACCTTCAGCAATCCATGCCCGGGAGTGGATCCAGTGCTAACCTGCAGACCGTCGTTGAAACAGCTTACCGGGGTAATGGACCCGGCATAGGATGTGGTCCTGAATTCATCGACACCGGTGTTGAAATATTCCCTTGCCCTAATTCCCATTTTGACGCCTATAATGGCGAACACTCCTAGATGCCGGTGAAGTTCGTTGGCCAATACACCTGAACTCCATTCATCAATACCGTATTTTTTTATAATTTCTGAAACATGATCCTTCAGATCGTCGAAATAGAATGCCGGATTATCTGGAAATTCCTTTATCACCTGGTTCCGTTCAACTGTTTCTCCTTTCAGAATTGCCAGGGTCTTTTCCCTCAGTTGATTTATATCAGCTGCCCGGGATTCTGAATTAATACCGGAGGCAGTTGTATTGAACAGCGCCGGAAAATGAATAAAAAGAGGGATCGTTTCATCGGTCGCGGCATATATAAAATCATGTCCGGCATCAGTTGCAGAACTGAAAAAAACAGATAACTTTTCTGCATAGATACTGCATATCCCGGATATATCCGCAATCAGTTCAGTGTTATAAAACTCCTTTTCACCGGCCGGCTTTATGATTTTTACGGGAATACTCCCTTTCAGTATACCTGCCGCAGCCTTTTTATCAATATTGTAATTGAATCCTTTGGTATCCGAAAATCCATCAGCACTCCAAACAATCTCTTTCACCTGCCGGCTGAACGACGGGATCGCGTTAAATGCCGTCCATGCAGTTGTCAGTCCTCCAAGCGAAACAAATGATATTTGGGTCTTTTCCTCGGAAAAGACCCAGCTGATTAGATCCAGGGCCGCCGGTGCATCCTGCGGTGACAGGTTTGTTTCATCACCCCACTGTGTTTTCAGTGCCATGCTGATATCTGGTGATTTGAAACTTACACTGCTGTTTATTCCCACCGGTACCCCTTCATGAAAATAGGAGTTCAGCAGGCTCCTTACCTTCCTGTAGGTATTTTCAGCGGAAAGGGTGCCGGATGAGGCGATAACAGCCAGAACCCTTACATCGGGCGATGCCAGGAACATTGTTATTGCCCTCATATCGTCTATTCCTCCGTCGGTATCGATTATTACATAATGTGATGGTTTCCACGGATGAGCCAGCAGGGTGAAATTCAGAATTAGGAATATGGCAATAAAAAAATACTTTTTCATGTGAGAAGAATTTTATATACTACTGAATGTTAAGTGATTCACATGGAGTCCAAAATGGATTTTATTTTCATGCTTGTTTGTGATTTTGTATCATGTGGGTTTCATATAAAAATAATTAATTGTTTTTGTTCGTATGCCTGTCTGACTCCCGCGGCAGGGAATCATAAATGATTGAACACGATTATTTTCATTCATATTTGAATTTTTGTCAGTCATGTGTGTTATATCTTCTTGTCAGAAATCGTAAAAATAAGAAATGCTTGCCGGGATTCGTCCTGAATTTTAAAAATTCACTTTTTCCTTTTAAATCATGATTTATTCAGTTTTACGAATGAGATTATTTTTTATCTTGACCCGCACATTTTTAAATTTATGAAGAAACTCATGTTATGGTTCACCCCGGGGCTGATTGCCGGGGCGCTTGTCATACTTGGTGCCCAGCGGGCGGTGGATATAACCTCAACCAATAAGTTCTGCGTTTCTTGTCACATTCATCCCGTTGCTGATGCTGAATGGAAGAAGTCAGTTCATTATGATACAAAATCCGGCTATCGGGTAGGATGTGCCGAGTGTCATCTGCCCCCAAAGGGAGAGGGGTTTCTTTGGGAAAAAGGAAAAACCGGGCTGCGCGATCTGTGGAGCTATATTTTCAGGGATTCGGCTTCCTTTGACTGGGAAGCAAAAGGACGGCTTGAATATGCCAGGAAGCATGTTTATGAAAGCTCCTGTATCAAATGCCATGAGAATCTTTTTCCTGCAAAGCTCACAAAAGAGGGGGAGGATGCGCATCTGTATTATACCCAGCAGCCAAAGACTCCTGATCTGTACTGTATTAACTGTCATCTGAATGCCGGTCACTACATTGAGGGCTACACTCACGGGAGCAATGTAACATTCGGCAAGGTATCCTCAGCTCCAAAGGAAATCTTTTCCGAACCTGCTATTGTCACCGGGTTTGAAAATTTCACGGAAAAGATTCCGGCCTCATCCGTTTCTTTCGAAATGGTTGCAATTCCGGGAGGAACGTTTGAAATGGGCAGTCCTGAGGATGAACCTTTCAGAAAGCCCGATGAAGGACCGGTGAGGACGGTTGAGATAAGTCCGTTCTTCATGGGGCAGACAGAGGTAACGTGGGATGAGTACCTGGCATTCTATGTGCAGACTTCAGTTGAGGGGCGCTCAACCGATACGGAAGGGCTCAGAAACGAAATTTCGGCAGGGGCCAGGACTGATGCCATTTCCGGGGCTACCCCGCCTTACGGCCAGCCCGACCAGGGATGGGGCCTGGGACAACGCCCTGCTATTTCGTTCTCCTTCCATGCTGCTGAGACTTATTGCAAATGGCTGTCGCAGGTGACCGGAAAAAATTACAGGCTGCCCACTGAAGCTGAATGGGAGTATGCCTGCAGGGCAGGTACGACCGGACCTTACTTTTTTGAAGGTGATCCGAGAAAATTCGAGAAGTCGGGGCTCAGGGCAAGGATATCCAAAAATGATACGGCTGTCATCAACAGCTATGTAGTTTATAACGAAAACAGCCCGTCTAAAACCCAGCCTCCTGATTTTGTGAAGCCAAACCCGTTTGGATTGATCAATATGCTGGGGAACGTTGCCGAGTTCTGTTCCGACTGGTATCAGCCAAATGCATATTCGGAATATCCCGGAGGAACCATCCGGGATCCGAAAGGACCTGAAACAGGTTCGGAGCATGTTATCCGTGGTGGAAGTTTCATGAATCCGGCAGGATTGGTCCGCAGTGCAGCACGCGATTATACCAGGACTGAAGCGTGGCTGAAAACAGATCCGCAAATGCCTAAAAGCATCTGGTGGTATTCAGACTGTTTTAATGTGGGATTCAGGGTTGTGTGTGAGTATGATGAAAAGACGGGAAAGGAAGTTAAAAAACCTTAAATAAAGGCCTGACAATGATAATTTAAAATAACTATATTTACATTTGATTAGTTACAGTTGCCTTGATAGCCAGTATTTTATTAAGATATTCATAAATCCTTTCCGACATGAAAAAATCCAGTATCTCAAGACGTGATTTTTTTGGCAAAGCTGCAGCTGCAGGGATAGTATTGCCAACAATTATTACAGGATGCAGCAGCCAGCCCAGAAAAGTTGTTGCAGTACCAAATTTTCTAGATCAGGCTCCCGACGGAGCGGTGCTTAAAGCCGGCGTGATCGGTTGCGGAGGACGCGGAACAGGGGCAGCGATCAACTTCCTTAGTGCCGGTCCAAATCTTCAGGTAACCGCCCTTGCGGACACCTTCAAGGATCGCGTCGACAATTGCAGGGAGAGAATTCTTCAGGAGAAAGGCCAGGAAGTGCCTGCTGAGAACTGCTTCGTTGGATTCGATGCCTATCAGAAGGTAATAGATTCAGGAGTTGATATTGTCATTCTTGCCACTCCTCCATTTTTCCGACCGGAACACCTGGCCGCAGCCGTTCAGGCCAGGAAGCATATTTTTTCCGAGAAACCTGTTTGCGTGGACCCGGTAGGAGCCAGGTCGGTTATGGCAACTGCAAAGAAAGCCGAGGGCTTGGAACTTAGTATTGTAACCGGTACCCAGCGCCGTCACCAGCGCGATTATGTCGCCACCTGGCAGCAGGTTCAGCAGGGGATTATCGGCGAACTGACGGGAGGAAATGTATGGTGGAACGGAGGGAAGCTATGGCACCGCGATAAAAACCCCGACTGGACGGAAATGGAATGGATGATCCGTGACTGGGTCAACTGGACGTGGCTGTCGGGCGATCATATTGTTGAACAGCATGTTCATAACCTGGATGTGGCAAACTGGTTCACAGGCAAACATCCCGTCAAGGCAGTCGGTATGGGATCGAGGCTCAGACGTGTAACCGGCGACCAGTATGATAATTTCAGCGTCGACTATACATTTGAAAACGGAACCCATATTCACAGCATGTGCCGCCAGATAAACGGCTGTGCCAATAATGTCTCGGAACGCCTTCAGGGTACCAAGGGATCCACGAACTGCCAGAATTCAATTCTCAGCCTTGACGGTGAAGAAATATGGAAATATGAATACCCTCTCGACAAGGATCAGAAACCTACGAACACCGTAAGCGTTGATCCATATGTTCAGGAGCATATCGATCTTGTAACCGCAATACGCACAGGCAAACCATTCAATGAACTGGAAAATACCGCAATTTCCACCATGGTGGCCATTATGGGCCGCGTGTCGGCTTACACGGGCAAGGAAACAACTTACGAAGAAATGATGAACTCGGATCTGAAGCTTGGTCCCAAGGTGTTTGTTTTCGGTCCGGTTGATATTCCTAAGGAAGTGCCGATTGCCGGCCTGCCATATGTTCCCCAGGCTTAAGATTTTCAGTGAACAGTAAATGCATCGTATATGGATAATTCAAGAAGGGATTTCATTAAGAAGGCAACTGCGACAGGAGCCGCCATAATGGCAGCTCCTGTTCTGTCGGGCAGCCAGAAAAAACAGGCCGCGAAAAAAGCCCCTGAGGCCGTTGCTCCCTTTAAGCTCAAATATGCTCCCTCAATCGGCATGTTCAGGGAACATGCCGGTACAGATATTATCGACAATATTAAGTTCTGTCATGATATGGGCTTCAGGGCCATGTTTGACAACGGACTGATGAGCAGGCCGGTTGCAGACCAGGAATTGTTGACTGGTGAACTCAGACGGCTTGGAATGGATTTTGGTCCCTTTGTTCTCTACGCAGATTTCGGGGTAACATCTTTCGTTCTGAACAAGCCGGAGATCAGGCAAATGCTGATCGGTAAAATGAAGGAAGGCGTCGAAGTATCAAAGCGGACGGGAGCCAGATTTGCACTCGTCGTCCCCGGCCGTTATGACGAAAGGCTGCACCGGGATTTCCAGACTGCCAATGTGATTGATAACCTGAGATATTGCTGCGATATTGTTGAACCGGCAGGACTCACCATAGTACTTGAACCACTCAACGTGCTGCACGACCATCCGGGATTGTTCCTGACCGGAATTCCCCAGGCCTTTGCCATCTGCAGGGCTGTAAACAGGAAATCATGCAAGATCATAAATGATATCTACCATCAGCAGATAACGGAAGGGAACATTATTCCCAACATTGAAGCAGCCTGGGATGAAATAGGCGCCTTTCATTGCGGCGACAACCCCGGGAGAAACGAGCCCGGAACGGGAGAGATCAATTACAAAAATGTGTTTAAATACATTCACAGCAGGAATTATGACGGAGTGATATGCATGGAACACGGGATCAGGGAAAAAACCAGGGAAGGTGAGGCCCGGGTGATCCAGGCCTACAGGGATTGTGACAATTTTTAAAAATCAGGAACCAGCTATTGGAAAAATGACAAAATAAAAAATGGAAAGAAAGATTTATTCATTGCTTACTCTGATAATGATGTTGATCGGCTTCGGAACAGCAGACGGACAGGTATCGCGGCTTTATGCAGGAAAATACGCCGGACAGGGAGAGAAAGGACTACTGGTACTCGATGTTGATTTTGCCAGGGGCACCATCGCAGCCATTTCGGAAAATGATGCCGGTATCAATCCTTCATATTTCTGCATTTCCAGAAAGAACAGTATGTTATATGCAATAAATGAGGTCGGCAGATTCAATGGTCAGAGAAGCGGCAGTGTTACCACACTAAAACTCGACATAAAAAAAGGAACGGCTGAAAAGATCACAGATCTTGCAGTTCCCACCGGCGGCCCGTGCTATGTTTCTCTTTCACCTGGGGAAGACTACCTGCTGATTGCAAATTATGGAAGCGGCTCGGTGGCAGTGGTCAGACTTGATGCCGGAGGTGTTCCTTCGGAAGTAAGTGACACAATTATTTTCAGGGGTCCTGAAGGGACACGCTCTCACCCGCACATGATAGCCCCCGGCCCTGAAGGAAAGAAGATTTATCTCACCGATCTCGGGCTCGACCGGATAGCAATCTATGACCTCGACAAGGCTTCAGGAAAGCTTAAGAACACCGGGTATGCTCAACTTGCAAAGGGAGCGGGACCACGACACTTTGCCTTTGGAAAGGACGGGTCCAAAATGTATGTGGTCAATGAGCTTAATTCCACCCTGACGGTTTTTGACGTTGCAAAAAACGGAAATTTAACCGAGATCCAGACCCTGTCAGCACTGCCCCCGGAGTTCACCGGTAAAAGCTACTGCGGCGACATACACGTTTCTAATGACGGCAAATTTGTCTATGGTTCAAACCGTGGAGATAACTCAATCACAACGTTCAAAATATCTGCCGATGGCAGGGTTTCCGTAGCAGGCTTTACACCCTGCGGAGGGGAATGGCCAAGGAACTTTGTAATTGATCCGTCAGGGAAGTACATTCTTGTGGGAAACCAGAATTCCAATAATATTTCGGTTCATAAAATTGATCCGGTTTCAGGAATACCGGGACCGCAAATTTCAAATTTTGATACAAAGAGCCCGGTTTGCCTTAAGTTTATTACACCTTGAAGTCCTGAAACGGATTGATCCAATCCGGGAAATTGAAAATTGCATATCTCTGACCGGAATTATTCATTATGAATCGTAATGATCTGTTGAACAGCCTGCTGGAGAACAATGACCGGCAGTGGGATATAATTGTAATAGGTGGCGGGGCCACCGGTCTGGGGATTGCCCTTGATGCTGTCACCCGGGGTTACAGAACAATTTTGTTTGAGCAGTCAGACTTTTCCGCAGGTACCTCTTCCAGAAGCACAAAACTTGTACACGGAGGGGTCCGTTATCTTGCACAGGGCGACATACTACTTGTGAAGGAGGCATTGCATGAGAGAGGACTAATGCTGAACAATGCACCTCACCTGACATCAGACCAGGAATTTATCATACCTGCTTATACATGGTTCGATTGCATGCTCTATACCGTGGGATTGAAATTCTATGATTTCCTTGCCGGCAGGTTAAGCATGGGCAGATCATATTTCATCTCAGGCCCTGAGGTCAAAAGCCGGCTTCCTCTCATCAATCCGAAAGGGCTCAAGGGGGGAATCGTTTACCATGACGGACAGTTTGACGATTCCAGGATGGCAATTGCTCTTGCTGATGCCTTCGTCAACAGGGGAGGGATTGCCCTTAATTATTTCAGGGTAACGGGCCTGTTAAAGGACGGGAACAACAGGATATCAGGGGTAATGACGTCTGACATGATTTCCGGACAGGAGCATTTAGTCCGCGGCAGATTGGTTATAAATGCCACGGGGGTTTTTGCAGATGAGATTCACAGGATGGATGATCCGATGTCAAAACCTACAATTCGCCCGAGCCAGGGCATACACCTGGTGCTTGACGGCAGTTTCCTGCAGAGCCGTTCAGCATTAATGATCCCGAAAACGGACGACGGCCGTGTACTGTTTGCCATTCCATGGTTTGGTAAGGTGGTGACAGGCACCACTGATACCCCTCTTGATAGAATATCCCGCGAGCCGCGTGCCCTCGACTCAGAAATAGATTTTATTTTAGGAACTGCCGGCAGGTATCTTGTCAGAATGCCGGGTAGAGACGATATCCTGTGCATTTTTGCCGGATTGCGGCCGCTTGCCGCAGATCCTGCCAACCCGGGATCAACCAGGGAAATATCTCGCCGTCATAAGATAATCATTTCCAGGTCGGGACTTCTGTCAATTGTAGGAGGGAAATGGACCTCCTACCGGCGGATGGCAGAAGAAACAATCGACAGGGGTATTAAAGCCGGTATGCTCCCTTACCGGAAATGTGTCACCAGAAACCTTAAATTATACGATAATAACCAGGTTTTAAAGGCGGAACGGCTGAAAATTTACGGGAACAGGGCAAAGGAGATTGAGAATATGACAGATGAAGATCCCGAACTGGGTGTACGGATCAGCAGCAAGCTGCCATATACCCGTGCGGAGATAATCTGGATCTGCAGGAACGAGATGCCGCTAACGCTGGAAGATATGCTCGCCAGACGTACCAGGGCCCTTATTCTGGATGCAAGGGCCAGCCTTGAGATGGCTCCGGAAACAGCCAGGCTGATGGCCGGCGAAATGGGATTTGATGAGAAATGGGTCACTGAGCAGACCAATGCCTACGGGCAGCTTATTGAGAGTTACTTATAAAAAAATAAAAAATCCTGCCCATATGAATAAATTCATACTCTCACTTGATCAGGGCACGACAAGCTCCAGGGCAATTATTTTTGATGGTAGCGGAGTACCTGTTTCTTCCGCACAAAAGGAATTTACCCAGATATTTCCCAAGCCGGGATGGGTGGAACATGATCCCGACGAAATCTGGTCGACCCAGGCTGGTGTAGCTGCCGAAGCATTGGAAAAAGCCCGGCTTGAAAGCAGCAATATTGCTGCAATAGGAATTACCAATCAGCGGGAGACAACAATAATCTGGAACAGGAGAACCGGCAGGCCCGTATATAATGCCATTGTCTGGCAGGACAGGAGGACTGCGGAGTTTTGCGAAAGGCTTAAGGCTGAGGGTTTGGGAAAGGTTATACTTGAAAAGACCGGACTTGTCATCGATGCTTATTTTTCAGCAACAAAGGTCAGATGGATACTCGACAATGTTGAAGAAACCAGGCAACTTGCAGAAAAGGGCGAACTTGCCTTCGGGACTGTCGACAGCTGGCTTGCCTGGAATCTGACCAGGGGCGGGCTGCATATAACCGATGTGTCGAATGCATCGAGGACCATGTTGTTCAATATCCATACCCTTAAATGGGATCAGGAGCTTCTCAGGTTATTTGATGTTCCGGAGAGCCTTCTGCCGGAAGTCAGATCCTCAAGCGATATTTACGGAGAGACCTCGGGGCTGTTCAAATCGGCAATACCGGTTGCAGGAATTGCCGGCGATCAGCAGGCAGCTCTTTTCGGACAGATGTGTACGGAACCGGGAATGGTTAAAAACACCTATGGCACAGGATGCTTCATGATGATGAACACTGGCAGGAAGCCGCCTGTGTCTGAAAGCCGCCTTCTTGCGACCGTAGGATGGAAGATAGGGAACGACATCCATTATGCACTTGAAGGCAGTATATTCATTGCGGGAGCCGTAGTTCAGTGGCTCCGCGACGGATTGAAGATCATTTCCAGATCGTCGGAAGTGGAAAAAATAGCCTCTGAGGTTGAAAGCAACGGGGGTGTTTATTTTGTTCCGGCATTTGCCGGGCTGGGAGCACCATACTGGAACCAGCATGCCAGGGGTACGCTTGTGGGGATAACCAGGGGAACCTCTTCTGCACACATAGCCAGGGCATCACTGGAAAGCATCGCCTTCCAGACACTGGATGTGCTGGCGGCCATGCAGCACGATTCCGGGATCGAAATAAAGGAATTGCGTGTCGACGGGGGAGCAACTGTCAATAATGCCCTCATGCAGTTCCAGTCGGATATTCTCCGGACAAGGGTGGTACGCCCGAAAATTACCGAAACAACTGCTCTTGGCGCAGCTTATCTTTCCGGCCTGGCTGTAAAATACTGGGACAGTGTTGATGATTTGAAGAATCAATGGCAGCCTGACAGGGAATTCCTGCCCGTGATGCATGATAAAGAAATTGAGTTGCTGGTTAGTGGATGGATAAGAGCTGTTAAAGCAGCTGAAGCCTGGGCGGAGGGATACCAGCAGAAAGATTAAAGGAAAAAAGCAGAAACCGGATAACCGGGGAGCTGCCCTGAATTGAATATGACCCCCAAAGGGATTCGCTTCAACTTAAAGTATCCAAGTAAAAAGGAATTTTCATGAACGCTTTTTTTGCTGAATTTTTTGGAACCGCCATAATCCTTGTGTTTGGGAGCGGAGTAGTTGCCAACGTTCTGTTAAGTAAAACCAAGGGCAACAACAGCGGCTGGATCGTCATTACCTTCGGCTGGGCGATCGGAGTGTTTACCGGTGTGCTGATCTCAGCTCCGTTCAGCGGGGCCCATCTTAATCCGGCAATTACAATTGCACTGGCTGTTGCCCATAAATTTTCGTGGAGCATGGCCCCAACATATATCCTTGCGCAGGTACTTGGAGCAATGTTCGGATCCTCCCTGGCCTGGCTTGCCTACAAGAAGCATTTCGACACAACCGATGATGCCGGTGCAAAGCTCGCGGTCTTCTGCACCATCCCAAATATAAGAAGCTATTGGTACAATGTAATAACAGAGATAATCGGGACCTATGTCCTTTCGCTGGCGGTTCTTTATATGGCTGAGCCGGAAGTGGGTCTTGGTGCACTAAATGCACTGCCGGTAGCCCTGGTGGTCCTTGGAATTGGCCTTTCGCTGGGGGGACCAACAGGATATGCAATTAATCCGGCACGTGACCTGGGTCCAAGGATAATGCATTTCTTACTGCCGATCCAGAATAAAGGAAACAGCGACTGGGGATACTCCTGGGTTCCTGTTCTGGGACCGGTAACCGGAGCCTTATGTGCGGCAATAATGTTTCTTATTTTCAAAGTTTCCTGACGGATTGAGTTCATCACAGTCCTGGATGTATTGAAACCTCACCGGGACATGTTTGTCATCTGATTTCATGAATCCGTAAAAATCCTGCACTGCAGTACCGGGTATACAATTAAAATGTATATTTTTATACCATGTATAAGTTCTGGTAATAAGATATTTACATAAGTAAATACATCCGGGGATTTATCTGTAATGCATAATTGTTGAACGGAATTTTAACGATTTGCGGAACAAATCAGTAAAATGATTGTTATATAACATAATAAATTAATGTGTAAAATGCTAAAGCTATGAAAAAATTAATTCTGACGTTTGTGGTTGCAAGTTTGCTCCTTGGCTCACTTGATGCAGCAGAACCTTCATTCGGGAAAGGAGATAAGGTTCTTAATTTAGGATTGGGCCTTGGTTCAAGCTATTGGATCGGTTATGGATGGTATACGAGCCACATGCCTCACCTTTTTGCCAACATGGAAATAGGATTCTTTGAGAATGTTTTTAACCTCGACAAAGCTTCAATCGGGATAGGACCATATGTGGGATTTAGAACATCCAAATATGCTAACTACTGGAAGGATACGGAAATTGTAATTGCTGCAACGGGAAATTTCCATTATCCGCTTGTTGATAAACTGGACACATACGCCGGAGTATTGCTTGGCTATGATATAATATCAACTAAATACTATGATGAATACTGGGGTGATTATGGTCACAAAAACAGTAGTATTGCTCACAGGGAATATGTTGGTGCCAGGTACTATTTCACAAATAATTTTTCAGCCATGGCTGAACTGGGATATGGCCTGACGGTTTTAAATCTTGGCATTGCCCTGAAATTCTGATAAATAATTTTAATATGATAATACAGGGGGCCGGGAACGGCCCTTTTTTTGTTGTCAGCATGTAGCTGAATAGCAATTCAGAGCCTGTTGAAGCCCACAATATGTTTCAATCCCTCCGGGATTGACAATGGTACGACCGTTCTGCCGCGGATGTTACCGCGGACATTGGACTTGCAAACCCTCCGGGTTGAAATCAATATGGCGCTCCTGCTGCGGATATTCCCGCGGATCCTGAGCTTTCGGGAAGCTTGCAATCTTCATCCGGGATTGCTGGCAGGATGGCGATGACAATTTTAATTGGCGATTTATATTTCAAGCGGTTATCCATAGTGAATGTCGGTAAGTCCATTGCCTTAGCATATATCAGGAGAGACAGCAGGTCATCCCCGACAGACCGGAGGTTTACAAGTCCAATGACATTGGTCATATCAGTTGCATCCGGAATTAATCAAGTATTCATGCTGAATGTCAATAAGTCCATTGCCTTAGCATACATCTGGAGAGACAACAGGTATCTCCGGCAGACCGGAAGTCTGCAAGTCCAATGACATTGGTCATATCAGTTGCATTTGGAATTAATCAAGTATCCAGGCTGAATGTCAGTAAGTCCATTGACTTGGCATGCATCGGAGAGTCAGCAAGTATCCCCGGCAGACCGGAGGTCTGCAAGCCCAATATCCATGGTCACATCCATGGTAAGGGCAGGATTGTGATGCTTCAACACCGGCGGTGTTGAAGAACACTAGATAAACAAATACTCCTCCTTGTAATCAACATTATTCTCGTTCAAGAGGCTGATCAATTCATCCTTGAAAGCAATTCTTTTATGATGTTCCTCCTGGTTTTGAACATACCTGTTTAATGCGTTTTTGCTTGAAATATGGTAGGTGAATCCACTGTAACCCACCTGCCAGCCAGAAAAATTACAAAACAAGGATCGTTCCCTGAGGATAAGTGCATGGGTTGCCTCCTTTACATCTTTTATCAGATATGCCGGACAGGCTGTGGGATGGATATGCGTGATAATATGGATATGATTGACAGCTCCGCCAACTATGTAAGAGTGGCAGGATTTCTTTTTAAGAATACCAGCAATATAGGCGAAGAGGATTTCTTTATTTTGTAAAGAAAGAAATGGGATATGGTCTTTGCTGCCGAAGACCAGCTGATAAAGGAATTGGGTATAAGTAGACATATTTTCCACATTTAGCACGGGAATAAAAATACAAAATAATTTTCAAATAAGGCCTTCAATCCCTCCGGGATTGACAGGGTTACGACTGTTCTGCCGCGGATGTTACCGCGGACATTGGACTTGCAAACCCTCCGGGTTGAAATCAATGTTGCACTCCTGCTGCGAATATTCCCGCGGATCCTGAGCTTTCGGGAAGCTTACAATCTTCATCCCCGATTGCTGGGAGGATAGCGATGACAATTTTAATTGGCGATTTATATTTCAAGCGGTTATCCAGGCTGAATGTCGATAAGTCCATTGCCTTAGCATATATCAGGAGAGTCAGCAGGTATCCCCGGCAGACCGGAGGTCTGCAAGTCCAATGACATTGGTGGTATCAGTTGCATCCGGAATTAATCAAGTATCCAGGCTGAATGTCAGTAAGTCCATTGACTTGGCATGCATCGGAGAGACAGCAGGTAATCTCCGGCAGACCGGAGGTCTGCAAGTCCAATGACATTGGTGGTATCATTTGCATCCGGAATTAATCAAGTATCCAGGCTGAATGTCAGTAAGACCATTGCCTTAGTATATATCAGGAGAGATAGCAGGTAATCCCCGGCAGACCGGAGGTCTGCAAGCCCAATATCCATGGTCACATCCATGGTAAGGGCAGGATTGTGATGCTTCAACACCGGCGGTGTTGAAGAGCTCCAGATACTTAAAGACTCCTCCTGAGTGGAAGCAGAATTTGTGTCGGATGCAATTAATCTTTCCCCGCAATAATGAAGGAATGTTCCGTATTGAGGAAATGATTGTATATGAGTATTTTGTCAATTGATTTCCTTCCCGTTTCTTTCCGGACCATCATACCGGGGACAGCCCGGGTTTCCAGAATGTTTTTGGCTGCCCACAGCGCAAAGGCCGTCGAGGTATAATACTCCCCGCACAGATGCTTGTAACAGCCGATACCGGTGGATGAATCAAAGTAATCCCTGGCAAGTTCTTTGTAAATAGCATCAGACTCCGTATCACCGTTCATTCCCAGGATTACAAGATCGATATCCTTCCGGTCCATTCCGGAGGACTCAAGGAATTTGTCAGTTTCAGCAAAGATCAGTTCCTGTGCGGACCGTGGGTCCGTTAGAAATGTATGAACGCCTCTGATGCCTGCACATGCCCCGTTTCCACTGTTATCCGAGATCAGGAAAAAAGCGGCACCTTCTCCCGGAATTGTACCCCTATCGGGTGCAGAGACAAGCTCCAGGGTATTCAATTGTTCTTTACGGAATCTTTCCGGCCTGTGAAGCGTTATGAAATCGTCGGTTAGTTCGTCAATTCCCCCGACAAGAATATTCATGCCGCTTTTTTCCTTTAATTGCATAAGAGCGTCTGCCAGTGCACTTTCAAAGGAAAAGCTGCGATGACAATATGTGACGTTGTAACTGTTGTTTTTCAGCAGCATGGCGATCTGTGCAGCCACGGCATTGTGAGTCGAGTTAATGAACGGCAGCACACTTTTGATCTGCTCACCTGTATCAAAGATTTCATCGAGGAACGTTTCAAGGCTTCTCAGGCAACCCAGTCCGGTTCCTACAATGATCCCATCCGGATCGGCATTTTCCTGATCCGATAAAGCCAACCTTGCTGCTGCCAGTCCCATTTTCAGGATCCTTGGCATACGGCGCAGCTGAACAGGATTGATTAATGAATGGTAGTCGGGTTCAATGCAGGAAAGCCTGTCGGAAATACCTCCCCTGAAAACCTCTGGAAATCCTCTGCAGTCATAAGTCTGCTGCGGCGAAATTATTCCGGCAGATCTGATAAAAGCTTTCATATTTCCGAGAATATCAGGGATGTATTATTTCCGCCAAAACCAAATGAATTGGACATGACATGCCCTACAGGCACTGAAAGTGTATCATTTGGCGGTAAAAAGGAGATCTCCGGCATGACCTCATTAATGTGGATGGAGGGCCAGACTTTCTGTTCCCTGATTGCCAGGACAGAGATAACGGCTTCGATTGCACCCGCAGCACCCAGGGTGTGACCGGTGAATGCCTTGGTGGAGCTTACGGGAGGTATTTTCCTGCCGAACAGACGTTCAATGGCAAGCGCTTCGGCCCGGTCATTCATTTCAGTACCGGTACCGTGGGCATTGATGTATCCTATTTCCCAGGGTTCAAGGCCTGCTGATTCGAGGCATTCCGACATGGCCATGAAAGCCCCTGCTCCGTCAGGTGATGCTGATGTCTGATGAAATGCCTCATTTACATTGGCATATCCCGATATTCTGCAGAGTGCTTTTGACATATCTGCCGTACGATCCGATTCGAGCATGAGAACGGCGGCACCTTCTCCGAGTGTCAGTCCGTCGCGGTGAGCATCGAAAGGCCGGCATCCCGTCGGGGAAAGCAATTCGAGTCCCCTGAACCCGTTGAGGGTGAATATGGTCAGGGCATCAGATCCACCTGCCAGTACTCTGGTCAGCTTCCCGTTTCTTATAAGCCTCGAAGCAAGCATTATTGCATTTGCAGAGGAGGAGCAGGCGGTTGATATTGTTGTTACATTGCGAAGTATACCAAACCGCGCGGCCAGCTTTTCGGTGGTGTCCGAACTGTCAAGGACGGATGTCCCGCCTGCTGTTTCCTTTCCGGCCAGCAATGACCGGTAGTGCTTCTCGTTGTAATCCATCCCTCCAACGGTAGTCGCCATGACAAGACCGGCCTGATCGAGTCCGGAACCGGATGGCTCCGACATCTCAACCGACTGTCCTGCAGCAATCATCGCCAGTAAAGTGTTGCGGGTAAAAATACCGGGCTGCCCGGATGTGCCGGCAATTTCAGCCAGTTCATCGGTGGAATGGCTGACTTCAGCAACGGGAATGCCGGAATGAATGGTTTCAAGCCACCGGACCGGGGCTATCCCTGATCTTTTATTTAACAATGATGTGAGGGTCTCTTCTGTGCCGATTCCAATCGCAGATACAATGCCGATACCTGTGACTACAACCCCCGGTTGCATTAGTAGATAGTGTTTCTGTGGTTTAAGATGCACTCTGCCATTGTCCTGACATTTCTCAGAACGGTACGCCTTTCCCTCGGATCCTCGATCTTTACCCCGTATTTCTTCTCCATCAGAAGGATAAGCTCAATAGCATCTATTGAATCCAGCCCCAGACCCGTAACAAAGAGATCGGTGTCGGCATTGAAATCATCAATCCTGACATCTTCAAGCGACAATGAGGTAATAATATCCTGTTTTATCTGTGCAATTAAATCTTCCATAAAAATCTGAATCCTGTATGCGAGGCACACTGAAAGTGCCGTGAAAAACAAAAATCAGGGTGTAAATTTATAAAAATCTCTTTTCAATCAGCATAATTAATTGAGTTCAGCCCTGTACTGAAGGGGAATTCATGTATTCTCAGGTGAGTCCTTTTCTAATCCTGTTGAAATATAATGCTGCAAGAATAGCCGCGAGCGAAAATAAAACGAGCCTGACGCCGTAATGGATCACGCCGGAAAGCGATGCATTGCGAACAAGTATATCATAGAAGCCGTTAAGTGCCCAGTTCATTGGCGATATAACACTCAGACTCTTGAGAAACGGGGGCATAATGAATACCGGCACCCATATTCCTCCCAGGGCAGCCAGAATCATTACGGAAACGGATCCGAAAATTGCGGCCTGCTGGTGTGTGTGGGCCATGGTGCCTATTGCTATTCCATAACTTACCGCTGCAAGGGAAGCAAAAACAGCCATTGCTGCAAGATCCGGCATTCTTCCGGCAATGACCAGTGACGGGAGTTTCAGAAGAGGAAACAGGTAAACCCCCATGGCCATTATCAGAACAAATTGCAGGAAACAAACCACGAGATAAACAAGCACCCTGGAGATCATTATTGAACCGTAGGAGGCCGGCATTGCAAGCAGTCTTTCGAGATTTCCGTCCTCCCGCTCCTTAATCATTGCCCCGGCAAACGGGATCACTATGAAAAACATTGCAAACAATGTCCATGAAGGAACATTATGCTGAGCCGTGTTAGGGATCGCGATCCGGTTGCCGAAAGCAACCAGTTCCTCCCTGCAGGTTACCGTCTGGGGCTGCAAAAGATTAAGGTTTGCAACCGAAACAATCATCTGCCTGTTAATTTCCAGGGTCAGTTCATTCAGGAAAAACCTGGTCTCGATCTTTGATGCATATTCACTGATCTTACTCTGGATGTAGGTACGGAGCGATGACCGGATTGCCGGATCCAGGAGGAGGGTAATGTAAATGGAGTCGGTTTTTCCGGGATTGACGCCAGAGCCCGAGAAGATGTTTTCCATACTGGTTTTTACACGTTCCCTAATCCTTGAAGTTGTGTTAGCCGGGATTATGATCCCTATCTGGTACCTTCCGGCAGCAACGGCTTCACGTATTTCTGACTCTATAGGTCTATGGCCGTTTATTGAGGTGTTACAGTTAAAAATCCCCGATCCTGAAATCTCTTTCTCAACCGCATTGCCCAGGGAATCGAGATCATTATTCAAAAGGACCAGGTTGATCCCTGTCTCGTACAGTGACCTGAATGTGGTATCCTGCATGGCAGTCATGATAAGGACCAATGCCATTGGCATGGCGAATAATAGTCCCAGTCCCCATTTGTCGCGAATCAGGATGAGAAAGTCCTTATACAGTAATGTCCGGATGCTTTTCATTTCAGTCTCTTGGCTCCATACCTGTAAGCTGAAGAAAGATATCCTCCAGTTTTGACATATTGTTGGTTTCCGATCTGATCTCCTCCATTGTGCCTTTTATTATTATCACACCCTGATCAATGATGGCAATGGAAGAGCAAAGACTTTCCGCTTCCTCGAGGTAATGGGAGGTATACACGATTGTTGTACCTCCCTGATTGATTTCCCTGAGGTTTTCGGTTATGACTTTTTTTGACTGTACGTCTATTCCTACTGTAGGTTCATCGAGGAAAAGGATCTTCGGTTCATGAAGAATACCGGCAATAAGATTAAGCCTGCGTTTCATACCTCCGGAGTATGACCCGATTGTTTGTTCCCGGTTTTTTTCAAGCCCAAAGATGCTGAACCACTTATCGATGCGCTCTTTCAGTTTCCTTGCAGGAATCCCGTATAATCCGCCAAAGATTTTCAGATTTTCCCTGGCAGTAAGAGTTGAATACAAAGCGATGTCCTGGGGTACAATCCCTATTGATCTTTTAATTTCAGGCAGCTGTTTCCTGAGTGATAAGCCTCCTATGGTCACTTCCCCGGAGGAAGGTGAAAGCAGTCCGCACATGATCTTTATCATGGTGGTCTTGCCTGCACCGTTTGGACCAAGCAGTCCGAAGAAATGGCCTTCTTCTATATCAAGACTCACCCCGTTTACAGCAGGTTGGGGATTTCCCCTGTATCTTTTTGTCAGGTTTTTTATTTCGATTGCGGTCCGGATGGTCATGTGAATTTTAATTGTCCGAGCTGCCTGAAGACCCTTTCTTCCCTTGCTGCAATGTCCAAAAGTATGTCTGCCAGCATATCGTATGTAATTTCCCCGTTGTCGCGATTCTTGAAACAGCGGGAAGCCTGCCAGGCAAATTCCCGCCACCTGTCGCCGGCACCGGTCATTTCGACACTGAGTTCATCAAGTACGGGCAGTTGCAATACCCTGGCGCTTTCCTGGAGAAAGGCGGCATAAATGAACCTGAATCCGGCACCTCCCGTGCCAATTTCCTCAAGCATCCGTATAACCTGTCCCAGGTTCATTACAGCTGACCTGTCTCCGAGTTTTGAGGGCCATTCCCGCATTTTTCCTGCCAGGTAACGTATACCCTTCACGCCAAACATTGGCAGGGGAATGTTGATCATGTCATTGGCTGTTTTTCGGATTCCCTTTATTATCGCAGATTTTAAATCGAATTTCTCCGGCATTGAAGTAACATAGTACATTCTGCCCTTCGGGGGAACCGTTCCCTTTGCGAACCTCACTTTTTTGAGTTCATCATATGTAAGGCTCTCAACGTTTTCGGTTACGGGATCGCTGATAAGATATTTATCACCCTCCTTTCCAATAACAGTGATATTATGCGCGTTGAAATGGAACCTATATTCCTTTGGAAAATAAGGAAGATTGAATACGCCGACAAGCATTCCTACAGGAATACCCCGTGCAAGCAAACTGTCAAGCGCCTGCATTGCCTTGTCGGGATCGCGAAATTTCCGCCATTTTATACTGACCCCGAATCGTTTGGTAACCCTTTTGAAAATTACCCCGGGCCAGACGCGAAAGGAAGTCACAGCCATTTCGTTGACCCTGATGAATACCATGTGGGAGAAGAAAATGCCCGATCCGGTCCCAAAAACCATTGGCTCACTCAGGTCAATACCGTAGTACCTTAGCAGACCTGCTGTTACCCCGTTCTCGCAATGAGCCGCCTGCCTGTGTTCAAACTCAATCTTCATATTTGAATTCCCTGATCTTTCCGATGTTGACAAGATCCTCAGCGGTAATATTAAGAGCTTCGGCATAACGATCGATCATTTCTTTCGGCAGTTTAAGAAACTCTTTCATCCTGAGATGTTTTCTTACTTTTCTTTTCGAGATACCGGTATAACCTGCCAGGATTGAAATATCCATCAGGTTAAGCTCCATGTACAGGGCTATGGGGCTCAGGATTCCGTCAAGGATCTGCTGCCGCAATTTGCCGGCATGTTCATAAACCTGGTCCCATGCGAATTTAATAGCTTCATTCTTGGGTTTCCAGCCCCGGCTTTGCCGGCTGGTATATCTCCCGTCATTGTCGATGGCATAATTCAGATCGCTTATCCTGCCTTCAATCAGGTAGCCCTTATCCTGGGGAACCTCACTTACCTTCATCACTTAAGAGTAAATAAAGTTGCAAATATAAGGATTCGATATCAGTTTAGTGTAACATTATCCGTTCAACCCGACGGGATAATATCGTGCTCCTCCAGAAGGATCCTGATTTCGCATTCGGCCACCAGATTCCCGAGACACTCAATCCTGCCGGTTACAATGGTGAACCCAAGCACCTCGTCCTGGAGGGTTATTCCAACCCTGATTTCATCGCCTGCACGGGGCAAAAAATGGATTTTAAGGTTCTTTACCGATCCTATATAACCCCTGACAACATCCTTTTTTGCTGACAATCTTAAGTAACCGGTGTATGCAGCAGCAGTCTGGGCGATGCACTCAAGGATCCCGGCCTCTGACAGGTGTTTCCCGAGACAAAGCGGATTCGATTCCCTGACACGAAAAACACCTTCCCCGTATTTTTCCCCTGCATGCACAAGTCTGTCGATCATCAGCATGGGACGGCGCTGGGGAATAAGATCCAGTATATCGTAATCAGATGGCTCCATGATTCAGGATTATTTTAACAGATACTCCCAGAGAGGCCCTTTCCTGTTTCTTTTTCTCATCCGCATCATTGCGGACGACATGTCCTCGTCGGGAAAAATCCACTGTTTCTGGGTGCGCTTTGCCTTCTCCTTCAACGTATCAATATCTATCTCCCGTGACACATAATATACAGGTTCAAGCAAAGGATCGTCGGGTTTAACTGCTTTTTCAGCGATAGCAATTTCGTGTAACCGGGTTCCGGGATAGATCCTCATACCGATAAAGGGAAAGAAGACTGTCCGGTTGATTTTTTTTGAATTTTCAAAGGTCTCTGCCAGGGTAGATTCCGTTTCTCCGTAACCTCCAAGAATGAGAAAATGAGCAAAATCGATCTCAAGGTCGTTGCAGGCTGAGGAAATATCAAGGACCTCGGATACTGTAAAGGGCTTCCTGTAATTTTCCAGCATCCGGTCAGACAATGATTCTGTTCCAAATTCAATATGCTTCAGACCGGCCTGCCGGAGTTTCTCCAGAAGCTTAAAGTCGATGTTTGCAAAATTGAAATAGCCTCCCCACCGGATGTCAAGTTCAGCTTCGATCATTTTATCTGCCAGCCTGTAGTTGAAGCTGTTGCTTATATTGAAGACTGAGTCGGTAAAAAAGATGTAGTTTATATTGAACCTGTGTTTCAGATCTGTTAATGTTTTCACAATACGGCCGGGATCGATCGTTCTCACCCTGTGTCCTTCTATAAGCGGATATGTGCAATAAATGCAGTTATAAGGACAGCCTCTTTTCGTCTGGATATTCAGCATGCCGCTGTTCTGCCAGTAATAGTCGAGCATGCCACTGTCAAAACTCAGGGTGGGAGTATTGAAGAAGGTCTTGCGTTCGTTGAAAACTATCCTGTCATGTTCCCTGTAAAGCAGTCCTTCGATGGTGGAATAGTCGAGGTTGTTTTCAATGGCGGACAGCAATTTTTCAAGACTGATTTCCCCCTCACCGTATACTGCGAAATCAGGTTCCAGGGTCTTAAAAAGCAATTCCGGATAAATTGAAAATCCCGAACCTCCGATTACTATAACTGAACTGCTGTTTTCCCTTGTGCTTTTTATTATCTGCCTGTAATGTGAAATAAAACTTTCCTGTCTGTAAATATTCACATCATCTATGTTCCGCAGCGATATTCCCGTAAAATCAGGTTTTATTTCATGAAGCAGTTTTATGTAATCTTCAAATGACCCTGTCATAAAATCGAATACATCAATCTTCAGTGACGGCATCGTCTCATTCAGGTATGCCTTGAGGTATGAGATCCCGAGAGGGTATACCGGGTATGGCACCGTGAACCTGTTTGCTGAAACCAGCAATAATCTTCTATTGCTCATATGGAGCCCAGAAATTGTAATAATTGAACCATTGCAAAGGATACCTGCCTGTCATTGTTTCCAGCTGACAAATATACTCTTTTAATATTTGCGTTATTACCAGGTCCCTTTTTTGCTGGCTTCCCGGCAGACTGAAGATTTTTGGAGGGCTTGCATAAAAATGATAGTGTTTTCCCGGTTCCTTCATTGCAAAAACAAACGACAACGGGACATTGAATTTCATGGCCAGGTAGAACGGGCCACCGGGGAAGAATGCCCGTTCGCCCAGGAATGAGGCGGGAATGATCTTGCTGCCTTTTACGAACCTGTCGCCATGAATGCAAACGATCTGCTTTTCTTCAAAGGCCCTGCCAATCTCGCGGATATGCGAATTATCCTCCCTTATTGCAATTATATTGAAACTCTTACGGGTAAGGGTTGAAAGATAATCCCGGATTTTCTCATGTTCCGCGTCGACCATGATTATACTCACTTGTGTATCAAGTCTTTCAAGCATATTGCCGGCCATTTCAAAATTCCCGACATGTGCGCTTACCAGCAGTCCGCCGGTACCTGACTCAACCATGTTTCTAAGGTGATCCTCGCCATCAAAGGTGAAGGTGAACTTATTTTCGAAACCGGCAAGGAGGGCTGTTTTGTCGAGCAGAACCTGTCCGAAAGTATAGTAGTTCCTGTAAACACATAGAACCGATCTTACAGATCCAAAGCCGAGCCTGAAGCGGTAGAAGCGGTATGTATTAACGAATGATTGCCGCGATGCAAAAAGGAAATAAAAAGCAACGAAATAAAGAATAAAATATGCGAAAGAAAGTCCGAGGTATTTTAAAACTGTGACGAATATCTTATATCCTGCCAACCCCCCGCGGGTTTTTCCTTTCCAGTCAGTCACATCAGGTTAATTCTTGTTGTAACGGTTTGCTATGTGATCGTAAAGACTTTGAAGTGTTGTGATTGTTGTCATTTCCTCTCCCTTAAGGGTAAGTCCGAATTCCTTCTGCACTATTACCGCGATATCAACAAAATCGAGGCTTTCAAGTCCAAGATCATTTTTCAGATGGGCGCCGGGCATGAGCTGGGCTTCAGAAATCTCAAATTCTTCAATAAGCAGGTTATTTATTATCCCTATAATTTCTTCTCTGGTCATGATTAAAAAAAACTTGGGCAAATTTAATGAAATTTCCTGATTACTAAACATGAATTTGTTCCACCGAAGCCGAATGAGTTGGAAAGAAAGGTATTAAATTCCATTGGTGTGGTTTGCCTGACGATATTCAGTGCGGCAGAGTATTCATCAGGTTCTTCCAGGTTGATGTTCGGGGCGATATATGAGTTCTGCATCATCAGCAGTGAATATACGATTTCACTTGCTCCTGCCATCCACATCTCATGTCCGGTCATTGATTTGGTGGAAGATACGGGGGGCTTGTTTTTACCGAAAACCCTGTCTATTGCCTTGGCTTCATTCTGGTCACCCAGGGGTGTGGAGGTAGCGTGAGCATTAATGTAATCCACATCGCCGGGTTGAATTCCTGCATCTTTCAGTGCCATCATGATGGCTCTCACCGGGCCGTCAACATCAGGGACGGAAATGTGCACCCCGTCGGAGGAGAAGCCATAGCCCGTCACTTCGCCCAGGATGGGTGCACCTCTTTTGAGGGCATGGTCGAGATTTTCAAGGATGACGGTTGCCGCACCTCCGCTTGGAACCAGTCCGTCTCTTCTCTTATCGAAGGGCCTGGAAGCTTTTTCAGGTTCGGTTTCCTGTTTTGAGAATGCCCCCAGCCCGTCGAAGCTGACCACGCAATAAATATTCGCCTCCTGTGCTCCTCCGCATATAATGGTATTCTGATATCCGTGCTTTATGAGGAAGTAACCCATCCCAATTGAATGTGAGCCACTTGCACACGCACCGCTCAGGGTGAAATTAATCCCCCTGAGTTTGAAAATAACGGAAAGGTTCATTGTCACCGTTGAATTCATTGACTGAAACACTGAGCCTGAACCGACAAGCGTGGAGTCCTTCTTGTCGCGTACTATGTCAACACATTCTACTACAGGATACATTGAGCTGTCATTGCCGAACAGGATACCCACTTCGTTCTGTTCAAGGTAGTCATTGTCTAGCCCGGCTGTTTTCAGGGCTTCAATGGTTGATATATACGCATATTCGGCATGTTCGGGCATGCAGACGCGGGATCTCCTGTCAATAAGTCCTTTCAGTACCGGCCTGTCAAGTTTCCCCGTCAGGGCCGATTGATAGCCGAAAGCTTTTCTTGCCGGATCCAGGATGATTCCCGATTTGCCCCTGTAAAGAGAATCATTTACTTCCACGAGGTTCTTTCCAATCGAGGAGTAAATCCCCATGCCGGTTATAACTACTCTGTTCATCTGTACGACAATGGAAGATATTCTTATTTCATTATGTATACAGGCCGCCGTTTACCGAGATAACCTCCCCGGTTATATATGACGATTTTGACGATGCCAGGAAACAAACCACCTCAGCGACTTCTTCAGGTGTACCAAACCTGTTCAGGGGAATTAAACCCTTCAGTTCGTTTTCATTCAGTTCACTGGTCATGTCGGTTCTTATGAAGCCGGGTGCAACTGCATTGACAGTCACGTTCTTTTTCCCGATCTCCTGCGCAAGGGCCTTTGTTGCTCCGATTATTGCTGCTTTAGCCGCAGAGTAATTGACCTGCCCGGGCATTCCCTTTATTCCCGATAAGGAAACGATGTTTATGATCCTTCCGTATTTCCGTACAAGCATGTTCTTCAGTAATGCCCGGGTGACATAAAAGAATCCGTCGAGATTGGTTGAAAGGACTTCCCTCCAGCTGTCGTTTTCCATCCACATCATGAGCATATCCTTCCTGATGCCGGCATTATTGACAAGCACTTCAATATAGTCATCGCCGTGTTGTTCATTCCACCTGTTCAGTGCCCCGTCAACCTGGCGGGAGTCAGAAACATCAAACTTCATAAGCTCCCCGGTGCCTCCTGCCTGATTAATCATTGCAAGGGTTTTTTCAGCCTCGGCATCATTGCTCCTGTAATTGATGATAACATGATATCCCAGCGGAACAAGGCCCGTACACACTGCCCTTCCAATTCCTCTCGACCCTCCGGTTACAAGCGCGTATTTCATCCTGCTTATAAAGGTTTTAATCAAAAAAACTCAGGAGCCTGCTGAAAAGAAAATCCTTGATCAGCCTTATTTCCGGGTATTTAACAGTGTCTTCAACAAACACGGGCACAATATCCCGTATCTGGCGATAAGCCTGTCTGGTCCGTGAAGACAGATTATCCTCAATCCTGAGATAATCTATTGCCTGTACAAGGCTCAGCATCTGAATGGCGAGCACCTGGTAGGTATTGTCGATCACCCTTCTGGCCAGGAGGGCCGAGTTTGTTCCCATGCTGACAATATCCTGGTTATCGTTGTTGTTGGGAATGCTGTGAAGATAATTCGGAAATGAAACCGACTGGTTTTCCGCAACCGTAGATGTTGAGGTAAACTGGGCACCCTGCATGCCGAAATTAACGCCGAGCTTTCCCAGGTTGACAAAAGGAGGAAGAATGTTATTCAGCTTATCATTCATAAGATAGTTGATCTGCCTGTCGATCAGGAGCGATAATTTTGCCACCGCTATCTTTACCTTGTCCATTTCAAACGACACATAATCACCATGGAAGTTGCCTCCGTGATAAATGTTCAGGTTTTCATCATCAATCATCGGATTGTCGCATGATGAATTTGCCTCGTTAAGAAGGACCTTTTCCGATTCTCTGATTGTGTCAAGGACCGGTCCTGCAATCTGGGGAACGCATCTTATTGAATAATATTCCTGGACCTTGTCGTTAAGAATTTTTTTCGTGTGATTGTGGTTATTGTTATAAAACTCATTCTCACGTTTGCGGATGAGATTGCTGTCTGCCAGTATTTCCCTGATAACCCTTGCAACATCACGCTGGCCGGGATGCTTTTTCACTTCATTCAGTTCCTTTGAAAAGCTGTCGTCGCATGAATGCACTATTTCATTAATCATTGCGCTTGCGATCAGCGCCCATGAAACCAGATTCCTTGCATGGATTATATTCACCATCCCCGTACCGGTCATGAAACAGGTGCCATTGATCAGGGAAAGTCCTTCCCTGATGTGGACCTTAATGGGCTCAAGTCCGCTTTTTCTCATGGCCTCTGCAGCGGGAATGACCCGGCCTCCGAAGTTTACATCACCTTCACCGATCAGGGCCAGAGCTATATGGGCAAGCTGTACCAGATCGCCGCTGGCACCAACGCCGCCATGTTCCGGTACCACGGGCGATATATCGTTGTTTATGAACCGGCTGATCAGCTCAACCACCTCGGGGTGGATTCCGGAATGACCCTGCAGGAAGTTGTTCAGAAGCACGATAAGTGACGATCTTACATAAACAGGATCCACCGGCTGACCACATCCGGAGGCATGACTCCTTATGGCATTATACTGCAGGTTGATCCGGTCCTCATCCTCTATCCTGTACTGGGCCATGGGTCCCAATCCGGTATTTATGCCATAAATTATCTTATCCCTGTGAAATGACCGTAGGAAATCGAAACTTCTGGATACCCTGCCTTTTGCCTCTGAGGATATTTCAATCATTTCTCCACCGTACAAAAGCTTCTTGAAATCCTCCGTCGTAAGAAAATGTTCGCCAATCACCACCATAAAACCAAATTTATCTGAAAGCTTAATTAAAGGTTTATCGGGCCTGAAAAAATTTGCGCAAAGTAAAAAAAACAAACTATTAAACCAAATCTTCAAAGGGAACAATCCAGATCATAATCTGATTTTTTAATTAACTTGCAACCCCCGGAAAAAAGAAACCAGTCTGTACAAACAGGAGAAGAGGTTCAACCCGGATTTAACCATGGTATGATCATGGCTTATAATGGAATGAAGGGGACAAACATGATTGATTTGGGCGGGCCCGCGGCTCCGGGTGAAAGGGATAGCGACTGCCGGACCGTATCTGAAATCACTCATGCGGATTCCTTCAGAAAACGCAGTTTGCAGGGATGAGGTATTGTGTTATAATTCCGACATACAATAACGATTCAACACTTGAAAAAGTAATAAACGGAGTACGTGAATTCACTGAGAATATCATTGTTGTCAACGACGGATCGACCGACAGGACGGCACAGATCCTCAGTAATGTCATTCTCGTCAATGGTTCCCTGAAAGTTATTGCATACCAGGTTAACAGGGGCAAAGGTTATGCCATACGACAGGGACTTGACCTGGCCATTAAGGAAGGATATGATTATGTTATAACCATCGATTCCGACGGACAGCATGATCCGGCTGACATACCATCCTTTATTGCCGCCGTGGAAAATTCACCGGACAGCCTGATCACAGGCGACCGTAATCTTGGAGTAAAAAATATCTCACGCGGAAGCCGGTTTGCAAACAAATTCTCCAATTTCTGGTTCAGATTTCTTACAGGAATAAAGCTGAATGATACTCAGACCGGATTCAGGCTATATCCCCTCGGGCCACTCAAATCAATGAGATTCTTTACCGTTAAGTATGAATTTGAAACCGAGATCCTGATAAGGGCAGCCTGGAAAGGAATAAAAATTTCTAGCGTGCCGGTGCGGGTTTACTACCCTCCTGCGGAGGAACGTGTTTCACATTACAGGTTTTTCAGGGACTTTGCAAGGATCAGCCTGCTGAATACCTGTCTTGTACTGGCGGCCGTATTCTACATCATACCGTTTTCATCCCTACGGAATCTGAACAAGGAAAAGATTAAAGAATTTGTGAATAAACATATCCTGCTTACCCGGGAAACAAATCTGAAAATCTCGCTCGCCATTGCATTCGGAATATTTATGGGTATTGTTCCGATCTGGGGTTTTCAACTTGTAACGGCATTGGCTCTTGCCCATATTTTCAGGCTGAGCAAGTTCCTGGTTGCCGTTGCTGCCAATATCAGCATACCCCCGATGATCCCCCTGATCCTGTACCTGAGCTATGCAACGGGAGGGATCGTACTCGGAACGGGAAGCCGGATCAGCTTCAGCGGAGAAATCACGCTGAAGACTTTTGAGAACAATTTGTTGCAGTATATTACAGGCGCTTTTATATTCGCAGCCGTTTTTGCTGCTTTTGCCGGACTGGTTTCATTCGTGGTTCTGAAACTTGTGAGGAGGAAACCGGTGATATTGAGTATGTAAATGGAAAACTTCTTTCTTTTTCTGTTCGGTTATTTCAAGAGCAGGAGGATACTGTTCTTCACGATTGTAACGGCAATACTGCTGATTGCCGCACTGCTCGCATCAAGGATCAGTTTTGAGGAAGACATTGCAAAGATGATCTCGGGTGTTGACCGCAAAACTGAAATAACAACAATATTCAACCGTTCGAAATTTCTTGACAAGATCATAGTAAATATCTCGCTTGCCGATACCTCTGCTCCGCCGGCTCCCGATAGGCTGATCCTGGTAGGAAAAAAGCTCTATGACACCCTGCAGACCGGGGATTTTCCCCAGTACCTGAGTGACGTCACATTCAGGATACCTGATAATATCATGGAAGATGTAATGGCAATCGTTTACAGGAATCTTCCTCTTTTCCTGGAGGAAGAGGACTATGTTGCGCTTGATTCGCTGATAGCACCGGAAAAGATCAGGGAATCACTTGAGAACAGTTACAACAGCCTGCTTACACCCGCATCCTTCGCCATGAAACGAAATATACTCATGGATCCGGCAGGGCTGACAAGTATCGTCACCAGGAAGCTCAGAGCCTTTCAAAATGACATCAACTACCTGATAATTGACGGATCGATTTTTTCGAGGGATAAAAAGAGCCTTCTGATGTTCCTGACCACGACATACTCTTCAAATGTCACTTCAAAAACATCCAGGCTGATCAAGGAACTTGACGGTGTTATAAATGCAATATCGAGGGAAGCAGGCAGTCAGATCAGGATCGAGTATTTTGGTTCGGCAGCGGTGGCAGCCGGCAACGCCGACAGGCTGAAAAGAGATATCAGCCTGACAATAACCATAACGATAATCCTTCTGTTCCTGATCATTACCTTCTCAATAAAAAAGAAGGCACTGATACCTTTTATTTTTCTGCCTGCAGTTTTTGGCGGGCTCACTGCCCTTGCAGTTATTTATCTCGTTCAGGCAAAAATATCCATAATAGCCCTGAGCATCGGCACGGTTATCCTTGCAATTACCGTCGACTATGCCTTGCATATTACGGCTCATTACAAGCATAAACATTCAGTGGCCGAAACGATCAGGGATGTATCCTTTCCGATAATCGTCTGCGGTTTTACAACTGCCTTTGAGTTCATGAGCCTTGTTCTTGTCTCCTCCGAGTCATTGCATGAGCTAGGCATCCTTGCAGCCATAAGCGTGATTACCGCAGCCTTCTTTACAATGATCGTAATGCCGCAGATACTGGATGTTACCAGGAGAGAGGATGATGAAACAGAGGAAAAAAACTACCTCGAGCGAATTCTAGACAAGGTGACCAATTATGAATTCGATAAGAATAAAAGACTTCTTCTCTTCATGGTAATAGCAACGGTGGTCAGCTGGTTCTATTTTTACAAAGTGGGTTTCGAAAGCGATATGATGAAAATGAATTACATGTCGAAGAAACTTGCCATAGCCGAGGAGAATCTGAACAGGATCAATAATTACAAGCTCAATTCGGTTTATGTAATAGCTCATGGCGAAGACCTGCAGGAAGCCCTCGTGAACAATGAGAAACTGATGGCAGAAGGAAAAACCATGATGGCAGAAAACAGGATAAGAACCTTCAATTCACCCGGCGCCCTCTTATCGTCCGATTCGCTTCAGAAAAAGCGAATTGAAAGATGGAATCTTTTCTGGAACAGGAATAAAAAGGATTCTTTCCTGAAAAATTTCAGATATTATTCTGCAAGAACAGGCTTCCGGCAGGATGCTTTTGAAGAGTTTTACAATTTGCTTGACAGAAAGTATACGCTGATGGACCCCGGTGACTTTCGAAAGCTGGCCGATCATTTTTACTCCGAAAACATCACTTATGCTCCCGGTCTGACCGCCATAGTTTCGGTAATGAAAACAGATGCAAGGAACAAGGATTATGTTGAGGAGGAAATAGGCAAAATTGATGGAGTGGTTGTGATTGACAGGAAATCAATATTGTCGGAAGTGGTAAGAGTGCTGGGAAGAGACTTTGATTTCATAGCCAATGTCAGCCTGTCGATCATACTGGTAATAATGATAATAGTCTTTGGCCGGTTTGAGCTTGGTTTCATCACCTTCATTCCCATTCTTGTAAGCTGGTTCTGGACACTCGGGTTCATGGGAATCACAGGTATCAAATTCAACATATTCAACATCATCATTTCCCAGTTCATCACCGGGCTGGGGATCGATTACAGCATTTACATAATGCAGGGATTGGTCCAGGGATACAAGACCGGGACAAGGAACCTCCTATCATACAAGACATGCATTCTGCTGTCCGTCCTGATATCTATTTCCGGAACCGGTGTATTGATACTTGCAAAACATCCTGCACTGAAATCCATAGCACTGATATCGATCGTGGGATTGCTTTCGGTGGTACTGATCTCCTATACTTTTGAGATAGTAGTTTTCAACTGGCTGGTCAGGAAAAAAGGTAAGAACCGCTATCTTCCCATGACAATTTCTGAAGTTCTGCTGACAGTTGTTACACTGACCGCAGGTCTGGTTCTGTGTGTTCTTCTTAACATCCTGCTTATTGCTGTCCTCCTGGTCCCTGTTTCCGGGAAGAAAAAGAGAAAGTTCATGCATCATGCGCTGATGTGGTGCATCAGATTACCGGTTTACGGACTTACAGGCATCAGGAAAACCATATTGAATCGTGAAAATGCCGATTTTTCCAGACCTTCGCTTATTATATCGAATCATCAGTCACATCTCGACCTCCCCCTGCTGCTGATGCTCAATCCGAAAATAATTATACTCACAAACAACTGGGTCTGGAACAATCCGCTTTATGCCCTTGTTATCAGATATCTCCACTTCTACCCGGTATCGTGGGGATATGAAAACCTGATTGAGAAGCTTGAAAAGGAAATCGGGGAAGGTTATTCGATCCTGGTTTTTCCCGAGGGAACCCGGTCACCTGACTCGGAGATCCTTCGTTTTCACAAGGGAGCATTTTTGATGGCTGAAAAGCTTGGACTGGACATTACTCCCATACTCATTCACGGAGCAGGTGACTGTATGAGAAAGGGAGAAAATCATCTCAGAAAAGGCAGCGTCACGTTGAAAATATACCCCAGGGTGGCAGCAACGGATACTGACTTTGGGCACGACTACCATCAGCGCACAAGGACATTTCTCAGGTTTTACAGGGAAGAATACAAAGTTCTAAGGAAAGAACTGGAAACACCATCATATTTCAGGAACAGGCTTGTAAGCAACTATATCTACAAGGGGCCGGTGCTTGAATGGTATACCAGGATTAAACTCAGGCTGGAAAGGAACTATGAATATATAAACAGCCTGGTGCCCGAAAATGCACAAGTTGTCGATATCGGCTGCGGATACGGTATTATATCTTACATGCTGGGATTCACATCGGAAAACAGGAACATCCTCGGCATCGATTATGACGAGAACAAAATAGAGCTGGCAAACAACTGCATCTCGAAGAATGACAGAATAAGCTTTGTGGCTGCCGACGCCGTAACATATGATTATCCGGATGCCGATGTTTTCCTCCTCAGCGATGTTCTGCACTATGTTCCCCGCGAAAGACAGGCAGGATTGCTGGCAAGCTGCATCCGCCGACTAAAACCCGGAGGAAAAATAATAATCCGGGATGCCGACAGCGACCTTCAGAAACGACACCTGGGAACAAGATTCACAGAGTTCTTTTCAACCACATTCGGATATAATAAAAGCCTTGACAGGAGACTGTTCTTCTTTTCAGGGAGATTCATCAGTGAGCTGGCATCAGGATATAACATGCAGCTTGAAGTGATTGACAATTCACGGCTTACATCAAATAAACTGTTTGTCCTTAGCCGGTGACTCGGAGCAACAATCGTTTTCAGAACCTGAAAACACCGCTTATCTTTACGGCCAACCTCCGGCTTCCCGGGTTATCAAGCCAGGTCAGGCGTTGGATCAGGTCGATCCTGAAAAACCTGAAAATATTCTCTATTCCATAGGAAATTTCCGCGTAAGGATGCCGCCATGACAGGGTGCTGAATTCACTGACAGGATATCCGGCAGGATCAAGCTTTGACAGTATTCCGGCAGGATTGGATTCAGGATCATAGAAACCATTTGACTTTTCATTGAATGAGCCGTATGCAACCCTTCCGGAAAAAACCGTCCTCCATTCAAGCTTCTTTATCAGCGGCAGTTTTCCAAGCAGCAACCCGTTCATATGATAAGAAAGGAAAAGCTCAAGAGATTCATCGGCCACGAATTCGCCAAGGTTCATCAGGTTACAGGTTCTGTCGGCCCTGAAGATTGACTCGTTCCCGGCAAATGTCGTAAGCAGTGGATAGGGCAGAGCTCCAAAGACCTTTGAATATCTTGCATTCCAGTCAACGGTTCCCAGTCCTCCGGGATTGAACCTGTGGTCAATACCGGCCGAGATCCTGTCATAGCTGAAATCACCTTTTCCCGGATTTTTAAATCCCCTGAAATATTCCAGACTGAAAACGGGATACTGATTGAAATTGACGGCAAACCTCCTGTTACCGTCCAGGACATATACCGCCCCGGGCTGATAGCTGAGTATAAGTCCCAGTTCATTTGTCATGAAATTATCTTTCAAGCCGGTTCCGTCCTTACCTGCATACCATGCAAAATGATATTCCTTCCCTGCCGGCTCGAATGTTTTGCGGGTCAGCACCATCTTTGCCTGGAGTCCCCTGGTGATGTCGGAGCCGATCCATGGCCTGATTATTGTCGTTCTGGCCATCATGTCCGATCCTCCGAAGGTGGAAGCAAAAGTCAGGAAGCTGTTCTGTGAATAGAACTCATCGATTGCCCCGGCGTACTCGAGGTCGTCACGCAGTTGCAGACCGACAGAGGTCCAGTATTTCTCCGACAACAGGTAAGCAGCCTGTACGGATCCTTTCATCCTTTTGTCCCTTGTGCCGAAAGCAGTGTAACCTTCAAGGGTAAGGCGATTGCTGAAGCGGGAATTTGTCCGGCCCCCGATCCTGAACCTGCTGCCTTCCGTGTCATTGCGGCCATAAAAAAGAAGGTAGGGACCCGCTTCAAATTTCCCGAAATCGTAATAACCTCTTATTGACGCTTCAATGAGTTTTGCAGCGATGCTTATCCCGCTGTTCTCTTTTAGTATCCCGATCTTCTGAAGTGCCAGGCTGTCAGTTTTTTCAAGTGAATTCATCCGCGATTTTTCCCAGAATCCGGGATCCCGGTTATTGACATCAAAACTGACCTTGAGCTCCGACGAGTAAAATCCGGGCTGCTTCGGATTATTAACGATTATTTCTGTTTTCCGGGAAAAATTGGTGAGAAACAGGTTGGCTGCATCGGCCATAAATCGTGTGCTGACGGGAAACCAGGCCCCGCCACCGGCGGGTTCGTAGTCCTGCTGGATCTTCACCCTCCTGATGAAATTCAGTTCAGCCTTCTCCCCGACCTCAACAGAGATCCTTTTCAGGGCAAAGGTTGTATCATTGATCCAGAAGCTGCCCCGGAAAACAGGATCTTCTTCCCTTTTCGGAATAAAATCAACCCTGAAACACTGATATCTGTTGTCGATGAGCATGGTATCCCTGAGGTAGTACTTATAATAGAAAAGGCCCGATCGGGACAGGGGAGAAATAAATGACCGGTCGATAATAAGTACCGTGTTATCCATGAAATTGAAATTCTCCTGCTTTGTGATCAGCTGGGCCGGAAGACTCGTTGTCTCAAAGGCGATCCCTTCAGAATTGGACCCTATGATATGAATGAAATTCTGCCCTGTTGATTTCAGGTGAAAATTTTCACTCAGTATTTCAGTGAAATAGGAAGGTATTGCGGGAATATCCTCTTCACCGGTTTTTACCGAGTACTTTTCAAATCTCTCTGAATGAGGCTTTTCAAGATTCCTGCCGGTCTTTTTGTAGTATCCGGGTTTTCTTATATATAATGTTGACCTTGAGTAATTTACATACTGATAGGACTGAAGCTTGTCTATATGGTTTTCAGGTATGTTTTTCCAGACCTCCCTGAGCAGCTTTATTGCAGGATTTAATCCAGGTCTGACGGTTACCTCACCAATTGAAAATATGGCCGGGCTGAGACGTATGTCAATATCCTGATCGCTGCCCGGGATTATTCCGATAGTTTTTGTAGTGTATCCCACAAATGAGATAACCACGGAGTCACTCCCGGTAATCCCGCTGAGAACGTAGCTTCCGTCAAACCCCGACTGAGTTCCGATGGTTGTTCCCTTGAAAACAATGTTGGCAAAGACCACGGGTTCAAAAGTCTGCAAATCAGTTACCCTTCCCCTGACAATTGTTTGGGCCTCAGTTGTAAACACGAAAGAATGGAAAAGCAGGTATATGGAGAGAAATAACTTTTTACCGGCTTTCAGATACATTCTCACGGATTTTTTCGTTGATAGTTAAAAATATAGCTGACGAACAATTATGGCAAATTAATGTTTTTAAGCATGTAAATATTTATCTTTATATAATTAATAAATACCAAGATGAAAAAATTGCTTTCCGTTATCCTGATTCAGGTCCTGATTGCCGGATCAATATCACATGCACAGAAATTCACCCTAAAGAAAGGGAATCTCGGATTTTTAAAGGGAGAGAAATCGCTCCTGGTCACGTTTGATTACAGCAATATGGCCGTAGGTAAGTTTGACAGGGAAGATGACTACATTGCAAAAAAGGTTGAGGATTACAACAAATCCGAGGCAGGAAAGGGGGAAAAATGGAAGGAAGCATGGAAAGGTGACAGGGCTTCGAGATATGAACCGAAATTCGAGCAGCTGTTCAACAGGGATGCTGAAAAAACCGGTCTGACCGGTACCCGCGATGTTACAGATGCCCGGTTTGAGATGAATATCCATACCACATTCACCGAACCCGGCTTCAATATCGGGATAACAAGGAAGCCCGCATATATTGACCTGGTCATTACGTTCAGGAATATTTCCTCGGGCGATGAAACAGCAGTGATTGAGGTCAGGAACTGCCCCGGAAGGGATGCCCTTGGTTATGATTTTGATACAGGTTACCGGATTGAAGAGGCCTATGCCAAACTTGGCAAATCGCTTGCTGCATTTATCGCAAAACAGCGCTGAGGTGGCAGCTGTTTACCTGTTAAGAGTAAGATAGTTTGAGACCGGGTTGGCATAGATCTGCAGGAACAGATCATTTATCATGTTTCTGTCACCCGTCAGTCCGCCAGTTTCATTTTCCATATATTCCAGGAATTTTGCCTTGTCATCCGGAGTATAAAACTCCCGGAATCTCCCGGAATGGTTCTGAATATCCCATGAAATGTAGTTGTTGGGCCACAGCCTGAAATTCCTGTACATTTCTTTGTCAATTATGGCCGCGAGGGTATTTATTTTCCTGTTGAAGGTTGACTCATTACTGAGCTGACCGAGACTTTTGTCAAGGGGAGATCCTATTGCAAAGTGAATCCTGCCCTTTTGCTGCATAATTCCTTTTATAATGCTGTTGAGGTCCTCACCGGGTTGCTTTTGGTAGGTTCCGGTGAGCGATGTAGCAATAAGCTCCTTTATTTTCAGGGCACAACAGGGCTCATATTCATATGAGACCGTGCATGGTACAATGTTAAGTTCATGCAGGGAATCCTCGGGCTTCCCTCGGCCGCTCATGTTTAACATTTTGAGCAGGCTGGTTTCCGTCCTGTCATTCCCGTTTTTTGTCCGGCCGGGCCGCTGGGCTATCCATACTGAAATCCCTTTGCTTACTATGGTGTACCTGATATAAGCTGAAAGTTGCTGCGAGTTATGCAGGAGTTCCCTGCTCGAACCACCGCGTACAACCCTGAACATTCTGTTGGACTTTCCCAGGTCGATTACAAACTGATTGACCATAAGGTTGCTGCCGAAGGTTATTTCGGAGGTATTGTGCCCGTGTTCAAACAACAGTATCTGGAGAATGGCCGAATCGAGGACAATATCCCTGTGATTTGAGATGAAAAGATATGCTTTTCCCGGCGTGAGATTTTCAAATCCGCTGCAGGTCAGGCCGGAAGAACTTTTGGAAACAATGGCTCTCACCAGTCGGTCGACAAAATTTTTCTGAAACGAATACACGGATCTGGTTTCAGAGAGTAATTTCCTGATCTTGTCCTTCTCATCATAGGGGAAAAAGAAATCCAGGATCGTATCAAAAACCGGATTGGATATTATCCGCCTAAGGGCCGGATTTATTTCATCATCATGGTAAGGACGAATATCCTCAAAATCTTCTTCTCTGAACATCAGGTTCATTTTTTTCAAAAATAGCAGTATTTATCTATAATCCTATTTTAACTTTGAGGCTGTTTTTTAATATTCCGGGTTTTATTAAGTTCCGCGAATATACAGTTGAGATTCAGTGCTTAAGGAAAAGCAAAGGTTTTCAGGGACCGGCAGAAGCAGAATGTCCGAGGAAACAAAAGTTAAGCCTCAGTGTTGAATCATATTATTAGAATAAGTCTGGATGAAGTATGATGTTATTATAGTGGGTAGCGGGCTCGGAGGCCTTCAGTGTGCCTACATAATGAGCCGGGAAGGATTTAAGGTTTGCCTGATTGAGAAAAATAAGCAGCTGGGAGGATGCCTTCAGACTTTTAAAAGAAAAGGATCCGTATTTGATACTGGCATGCATTACATAGGAAGCGTTGAAGACGGACAATTGCTTCACAAATTCCTGAAATATTTCAGACTCTGTGGAAAGCTGAAAATCAGGAAGATGGATACAAATGCCTATGAAATCATCAGATTAGGCGACAGGGAATTCAGTTTTGCCAACGGGTATGACCATTTTTCGGAAAAGCTGCTTTCGTATTTTCCGGGGGAGTCAGAGGCAGTCAGGAATTACGTTGCGAAAATGCAGGAGGTAAGCAGGTCAGTCGATCTTCTCAACATGGATACCCTCCCCGGGAAGCGGCCGGGATATTTCAATTATTTCAGCACCGGGTTCAATGATTATCTCGATTCACTCACCGGCAACCGTGAACTGAAAAGCTTGCTGACAGGGAACTCGCCGCTGTATGCGGGAGTGCGCGACCGGACACCGTTGTATACACCAATGATCATAAACTCAACATATGTCGACAGCGCCTACAGGTTTGTTGACGGGGGCTCACAGGTTTCCGACCTTCTGTCGGGCGGCATAGTTGAGAACGGAGGTACAATAATGAGGAATGCGCGGGTGACAAAATTCCTTTTCAGCTCAGGATTGATGAAAAGCGTTGTGATAAACGATTCGGAAGAACTCTCCGCAAAATGGTTTATATCAAATATCCATCCTAAAGCGATGCTTTCCCTGATGGAGAATGCACCTGTCAGACCCGCCTATCAGAAAAGGATTGCAAGTATCGATGATACCTACGGCATGTTCTCACTGTACCTTGCAATGAAGGAAAACTCATTTGAATACATAAACAGCCATTATTATATCTACCGAACCGACGATGTCTGGCACGGCGACAGGATCGCTCCGGGAAGATGGCCTGAAAGCTACATGATGCATTTTTCCCCAGGATCCAAAAATGAAAAATACACCGGTTCAGTTATCGTTACAGCCTATATGAACTGGAACGAGGTTTCACCATGGGAAAATACCTGGATAGAACAAAGGGGTGATGATTACATTGATTTTAAAACCGGCAGGGCAGAAAAGCTCCTTGAAGTGGTTGCAAATGATTTCCCGGGCATCAGGGGCAAGATCAAATCCTACTATACATCCACACCGCTGACTTATCGAGATTACACAGGCACTTTCAGGGGATCGGTCTATGGCCTGCAGAAAGATTTCAACAGTCCTTTAAAAACCCTGATAATACCTAGAACCAAGGTGCCGAATCTGTTTCTGACAGGGCAGAACACGAATGTACACGGAGTCGTCGGCGTCACAATTGGATCGGTGCTCACCTGCGGCGAGATGCTGGGAACACAATATGTCTTGGACAAGATACGAAATGCATAAAAACCGGAAAATAAAAAAGGGAATATTGAAGGGAGCGCTTTTGATGCTTTTCCTACTATTGACGGTTTTCATAATTAACTTTTACCGTGCCACTGTTGAACACCCCCCAAAGGCAGGTGATTTGTCAAGCCTGCAGCTTGTAAGGATCGAGACCGACACCAATAAATTCTTTTATGGCAATAACTGGTTGAGAAAGAGTAAATCGGGCCTGTATGAAATGTATCTTGAAGGCGGCCCATTTGAACGCGGGGTAGCTTTCGGAAAACTGACCCGCGAACTCCTTTATTACCAGGAAGAGGCATTTGTAGAGCAGATACGAAAACTGGTCCCTTCAGAAACATATCTTAAATTCCTGAAATATTTCGTGGGATGGTTTTCAAGGGATCTTGGAAAGCATATCCCCGAAGAATATCTTCTTGAGATTTACGGTACTTCCTTTTCCAGCTCTCCGGCATTTGACTTCATTGGTACCGGTTACCAGAGGCAGCTGAACTATCATGCAGCCCACGACATTGGCCATGCATTGCAGGCTTTGAAAATGACCGGCTGCACTTCCTTTTCATTCTGGGGCGGGAAAAGTTCGGATTCAACCCTCATAACGGCGCGCAACTTTGATTTCTATGCCGGACAGAAATTTGCCGAGAATAAAATAATTGTTTTCTGCAATCCTGAGAGCGGCCTGAAATTTATGATGATTACATGGGCGGATATGATCGGAGTCGTTTCGGGGATGAATGAAAAAGGCCTTACGGTGACCATCAATGCCGCAAGGTCGGCTATTCCGCTGAAGGCAACAACCCCGGTTACCATCCTTGCGCGGGAGATATTACAGTATGCCGGGGATATTGCCCAGGCAGTCAGTATCTCGGAGAAACGGAAACTGTTTGTATCAGAGTCGCTATTGATCAGCTCTGCAGCTGACGGAAAAACGGTGATCATTGAAAAATCGCCGGAAAAATTCGACGTAGTCCTTCCTCAGAGTGATCAGATCATTTGTGCTAATCATTTCCTGGGCAGTGCTTTTTCAGATGATAAAACCAACATTGAGAATATCTATGGATCAGACAGCAAATACAGGTTTGAAAGGGTGGGGGAACTGCTTGACATGGTTGACAAGGTTAGTGTGCGCGATGCGGCAGCAATACTCAGGGACAGAAAGGGCAGGGGAGGAACTGATCCGGGGATGGGAAATCCACTGGCTATAAATCAGCTTATTGCCCATCATTCAGTGATTTTCAGCCCATCCGATCTGCTGGTATGGATATCCGCCGGTCCTTACCAGCTGGGTGAATATGTGGCATATGATCTGAAAAAGGTATTTTCAGGAGAAACTGCAGGGGACCCCGTCAGCAGGGAAATCAGCGAACCTGATCTGTCAATTCCCGCTGATACTTTTCTGTTCTCAGCCGACTATTCATGTTACGGGAAATATCTTAAAATGACCGGTGATCTTGATAATTATACACGAAACCATGAAAAACTGCCGGAATCTTTTGAAACTGCATATATCGAAACCAATCCCATGCTTTATCTTGTATATTCCAATCTTGGAAACTACTTTTATGAGAACCGCTTATATGAAAAGGCCAACGAGTATTATCAGATGGCATTGTCAAAGGATGTAGCAGGAGAAGATGAAAGAAACAAACTGTTAAAACTAACTGAGAAAGTTCATAAAAAGCTTGGAAATGTTCATTCCCGAAATTGAAAAGAAGCCAAAAAGGGAGGTGGATGCCTTCCAGTCCGGAAAGCTGGCTCAATTGCTCCGGTACCTCGAGAAGAATTCAGTGTTCTACAGGGATCATTTCAGGCAAAACAAGATCGACCCGGAAAAGATCAGGAACATAAATGACCTGGTAACAATTCCCCCCACCAGGAAATCAGATCTGCAGGAAAGAGCCCGTGACTTTATTTGCGTCAGAAGTGAAAAGATCATAGATTATCTGACTACTTCAGGGACATCGGGGGAACCGGTCATTTATGTCATGACGGAAAATGACCTGAATCGGCTGGCGTACAACGAGTATCTTGGTTTCTCTTGTGCTGACTGTACAAGGAATGAAGTGTTCCAGCTCATGACCACTATTGACCGCCGGTTTATGGCAGGCATGGCATATTTCCTGGGTTCGAGAAAATTGAAATCAGCCATGGTAAGGGTGGGAAACGGGATCCCCGAATTACAGTGGGACAGCATAAAAAGGTTCTCGCCAACTGCCCTGATTGCCGTACCGTCTTTCCTTATCAACATTATTGATTATGCGGAAAGGAACGGTATCGATCATCATGCTGCCAGTGTTAAAAAGGCAGTATGTATCGGTGATTCGCTGAGAAATCCCGATTTCACATTCAACACCCTTGGCCGTAAAATAACGGAAAGATGGCCCGAAATAAAGCTTTACTCCACATATGCTTCCACGGAAATGGCAGCATCATTCACCGAATGCAGCTACGGAATGGGGGGACATCATCATCCCGAGCTGCTTGTAGTTGAGTTTCTCGATGAGAACGATTCACCGGTGGCGGAAGGTGAAGAGGGAGAGCTGACAATCACCACCCTGGGAGTGGAAGGCATGCCTTTGCTTAGATTCAAAACGGGAGATATCTGCCAGGGTCACTATGAGCCTTGCAGGTGCGGCAGAACGTCGATGAGGGTCGGACCGGTAATAGGCCGAAAAAACCAGATGATCAAATATAAGGGTACAACCCTCTACCCGCCTGCACTTTATGATATCCTGGAGAATATTGACGGGGTGATCAACTATGTTGTTGAACTGTACACAAACACCATTGGGACCGATGAAATTCTCATCCGGATCGGTACAAATATTTCTTCGGAAAGCTTTGAAAAGGCCATAAAGGATCATTTCAGGGCAAAACTGAGAGTGGCCCCTTCAATAACATTTGAATCTGCAGAGTACGTCGAAAAGATACAGTTCCCGGGCATGAGCCGTAAACCGGTGAAACTGATCGACAGAAGATAGATCTGACGTAAGCAGATACCAGGCTGATATCAGGGACGAAAGGTAAACAGGCGCCCGGGCCAGATTGAGGATAAGACCTGTAACATGATTTTTACAAGTGAAATGTCCATGAAACATGGAATTTTGTAACTTGGTATGTTGAAATACCAATAGGGTATGAAATTCAGCCTGCCAGGCGAATGAAGCAGGTTAACCGCAAAATGGAATCAGTTTGAATGCAATTACGGTTTTTCCCGTTAATTCGGAAAAGTAAGAAAGATATCAGAATTAAAACCTTTTACCATGAAAGCAAAACGAGTTATAGCGACAGTACTTTTCGTTATGCTGGCCCTGGGTCATGCTTGGGGACAGGACAGGGCTAAAGCTTTGAGCCTTACTGACTGTGTATGGTTCGGTATTGATTTTACCGGTGCCAGATTTACTTCTGTTACTGAAGATCCGGCCGTAATTGTCGGTCAGTATCTGAATGCAATAAATACACTGATCCTTCAGGAACCCGCGAAATTTGATATTAAGAAATTCTTCAAAAAGACCGGAGTCGTAAATAGTATTGAAACAGCTACCGAACGGAATTCAAAAATTGATCCCGGGAAACTGGTTATCAGCCAGGAGTATCAAATCACAACCGATGACGTCAGTCGTATTATAAGCAGTTACAGAAATGACGACAATTCAGGAACAGGATTGATCTTTGTTGCCGAGAACCTGAATAAGATCACCCAGACCGGCAGCTATTATGTTTGTTTCTTTGACATTGCCTCGCATGAGATAATCGATTGCCGGAAGATAACGGGTAAGGCCGCCGGTTTTGGTTTCAGGAACTACTGGGCAGGATCCGTGTACAACGCCATGAAGAATTGGGCGGCGGCAAAATAGTAAGAAATAAGGGTTTACCGGCCTGGACTGACCGGGAAATACATTTGTTCTTTGCATGGTTGCTTTGTAATAATGTTAAATTAAAAACATTCATAAAATGAGAAAGTTGTTGTTACCTCTTCCGGCGGTTATCCTGTTAACGTCAGTTGAACTGCTGGCAAACAAAACCAGTGTGGAAATAAAAGCTCCTTCGGCATCCGTGAAGGGGACGGAGGTTACTGTTACTATAAATGTGACACATAAGGGAAACAGCAAAATGCATCACACCGACTGGGTTTGGCTAAAGGTTAACGGGCAGGAAGTGAAGCGCTGGGAATTCAGTAAGGAACATCTGCCGGCTGCCGGTGATTTCACACTGGAGTATAAAATAACTGTTACAGATGACCTTAAGCTTGAAGCAGAGGGACACTGCAATATTCACGGGACCGCCGGAGCAAAAAGCATGGTGATAAAGGCTGAATAATTACAAAAATTGCCGGTATGTATTTTCTGGTTTTACCATTGGGAATAATCAATCTGATCCTTGTTGCCCTTCAGATTCTGGGCGGCCTGAAGATCGTGAAGATCCCTTTCAGATGGCACCGGAACCTCGGGATTGCGCTTGGCGTTTTTGCGCTGCTTCATGCATCGATTGCTTTAATCTATTTATGAATTGAAGATTCTTCGCAGGGAATATTCTGATTAACCTGCGATTGAAACTGAATGGCCGGCAGACCTGCCTCCGATTCAGATCAGGAGATCCTTATTATTCACGGCAGGGAAAATGTACAATAACAAATCAATGGGACTTCATGAAGAAAAAAATGCTGATCGCGGAAACCCTTTGTAATGTAAGGTTCAGCGATGTTGATTCAATGGGGATCGTCTGGCATGGAAATTATGTCAGGTATTTTGAAGATGGACGGGAAGATTTCGGACGAAAATACGGACTTACTTATCTCGATTTTTACCATAAGGGAATATTCATTCCCATTGTGAAGGTGACGTGTGATTATAAAAAACCCCTGCTGTACGGCGATATTGCAAGGATAACCACAAAATTCGTGAATTGTGAATCGGCTAAGATCAGTTATGAGTATATTATTTATAACAATAAAACCAATGAAATAGCAGCCACCGGATCAAGCCTGCAGGTTTTTCTCGACATTAACAGGGAGCTGCTGCTGAGCGTTCCTGCATTCTTTATTGACTGGAAAAGGGAGAACGGTCTTTTCTGAAACAGAATTTTTAAATTTGCAGCGAATTTTATATTCGGGTTAGTGACTGACGTTTTTATTGTATCAGACAATATAATTACATCCCTAGGATTTTCCACCGGTGAGAATGCGTCTAACATGACGGCCGGGATCACCGGTATCAGGTTAATCAGTGATGAGAGCCTCTCCCCTGATCCTTTTTATGTTTCTCTAGTAGATACTGACCGGTTAAGGGGTACATTTTCTCAGATACTTGATCCGGAGGAGTTCACTCGTTTTGAGCAGATGGCCATCCTGTCAATTAAAGCCGCCGTCGCTGCAACCAAAATTGACTTCAGCGGGGAAAGAACACTTTTTATCCTTTCAACAACCAAGGGCAATATAGATCTGCTCGGGAAAAATACCGGCAAAAATGATCCCGGATTGTATCTCTGGCATACGGCAAAACGACTCGGCGATTTTTTCAGATTCAGGATTAATCCGCTGGTGATCTCAAACGCCTGTACATCAGGATTGCAGGCTGTCATTACCGGATCGCGCCTTATCAGGGCCGGTTATTATGACAATGTAGTAATAAACGGGACGGATATTATTTCAGAATTTGTTGTATCCGGCTTCAGCTCGTTTAAATCTCTCAGTACAGGGCCATGCCGGCCTTTTGACAGTACCCGCGACGGACTCTCATTGGGTGAGGGCTCCGGAACCATAATCCTCACCAACAATAAGGGCGCTTCAAAGCAGACATTCCGGATAAGGGTCGGTATGGGATTTTCGGGCAATGATGCAAATCATATTTCAGGTCCTTCAAGGACAGGCGAGGGATTGTTCCTGGTAACAGACAGAGTCATGAAGAATTCACCTTCAATGCCGGATTTCATTTCTGCCCACGGAACAGGGACCTTATATAACGATGAAATGGAGGCAATTGCACTGACCAGGGCTGGACTGCAGAATATCCCTGTGAACAGTTTCAAGGGATATTGGGGACACACCCTCGGAGCCGCCGGCGTGATTGAACTGGCAATGTGTGTCCATTCAATGAATAATAATGTCCTTTTTCCAACAAAAGGATTCCGTGAACCCGGATTGGAAAATAAACTGAATGTCATTGACCGGGTGATCAAAACGGAAGTGAACGCCTGTCTCAAAACCGCATCCGGCTTCGGGGGCTGCAATTCTGCACTGTATTTATTCAAGACATGACAGGGTATTATATAACGGGTTATTGCATTATCAGAAACAATGAGGCCAGTGTTAACGGAAAACCTGTGTTCAGCGCCCATGGGAAAAACACCAGGGAATTTTTTACAGATCTTTACAAATTCCTGGATTCCGATTATCCGAAATTCCATAAAATGGATAACCTGTGCAAACTCGGATTCCTGTCTTCCGAGCTGATTCTTAAGAAAAACGGGGTCCGGACCATTTTCAGCGGAAGCGATACCGGGGTAATACTAGCCAATTCCTCCTCCTCACTCGACACAGACAGAATGCATCAGGTTACCATAATTAACCGTGCAGCCTATTTCCCCAGCCCGGCGGTTTTTGTTTATACCCTTCCAAATATTGTTATTGGTGAGATCTGTATAAGAAACAAGATCACCGGTGAAGGCAGCTTTTTCATACAGGAAAAGCTCAATCCTGTTTTCCTGACAGATTATATCAGGTGTCTGCTTGATTGTGAAATAATTAACAGATGTATTGCGGGCTGGCTGCAGGTCGACGGTGATGATTGTGACGCAATGATGTGTTTAATTGAAAAAACAGATAAACCTATTTCAGGATTTGTTAATTTTGAACCTTCAGTAATCCGGGATATTTATAATTTAAGGATTTGACGTATGGAGAAGCTTGTTCAGACCCTCAAGGAAGAGATCATCGAAGCCCTTAACCTGGTTGAAATGGTTCCGGAAGATATCAATGAGGAGGCGCCGCTGTTTGTTGACGGATTGGGCCTGGATTCCATTGATGCGCTCGAACTGACCGTTTTGCTGGAAAAAAAATATGGCATAAAAATAAAGACTGCCGAAGAAGGCAAAAAAATCCTTTATTCGGTTAAGTCAATGGCCGATTGTATAATTGCAGGCGGGAAGGCATGGGATTAGTACCTGCTTTATTCCCGGAGTGCCCATGACCAGGGGCTCCCGGCAGAGTGGAAATCAAATTGATTGAGTGTGGCAGTCAGAGTATTTGTAACCGGTATCGGGATCATTTCATCCATTGGTTTCAATTGTGAAGAAACAGAGGATTCGCTGAAAAGCGGAAAGACGGGGATCGGCACAATGAAAAACCTGGTTTCGGTGCATTCTGGGGAGATACCTGTCGCTGAGGTGCCTGCATCCAATGAGGAGCTTGAGGATCTTGCCCGTATCAGGAAAACGGGATACAGTTCGAGAACCACCCTGCTGGGCATCATTGCGGCAGGGGAAGCATTGAGATGCAGCGGCCTGGATGAAGATATCGGCAGTTTCAGAACGGGCCTGATATCTGCTACGACCGTGGGAGGAATGGATCGTTCAGAGAAGTTTTTCAAAAGCTATATTCAGCACAAATCGGGTGGGCGGCTGAGATACATAGTGACTCATGACTGCGGCGACAGCACCGCAGCAATAGCTGATACCTTCGGCATCAGGGATCATGTCTCGACCATTAGTACGGCATGCTCATCCTCCGCCAACGCCATACTGACGGGTGCCAGGCTGATAAAAGGCGGATTGCTCGACAGGGTGATTGCCGGGGGGACGGATGCCCTTTCACTTTTTACCCTTAATGGCTTCAACAGCCTGATGATACTTGATAAAAAAGGCTGCCGTCCGTTTGATGAGGACAGGAACGGACTTACACTGGGTGAGGGATCAGCATTCATTGTAATGGAGTCGGAAACCGTTACGGCCAGGATCGGTAAAAAGCTTTTATGCGAAGTATCGGGTTACGGAAATGCATGTGACGCATATCACCAGACCGCCTCCTCTCCCGAAGGCGGGGGTGCATACCTGTCGATGAAGCAGGCTCTCCACTGCTCCGGGCTTACCCCTGACATGATTGATTATATCAATGCTCACGGCACAGGAACAAAAAACAACGACCTGTCGGAAGGGCGGGCTATTGAAAGACTTTTTGGGTATTTGCCGGTGAAGTTCAGCTCCACAAAGGCATTCACCGGGCATACCCTCGGTGCTGCCGGAGCTGTCGAAGCCGTTCTGGGCATAATGGCGATCAGGAACGGGTGGATCTATCCAAATCCCGGGTTTGCACGGCAGATGAGCGAACTAAGGATAACACCTGAAAAAAAGCTGATACGAAATACCAGGATCAGGAACCTTATGTCAAATTCATTTGGATTTGGCGGTAACAACACAAGCCTGATCTTTTCAGAATGCTGACATGAAGATATTCATCAACGGGCAGAGTGCAATATCTCCCCAGGAAACATTCACCGGTAACAGCCTTCCGGACAATCCGGTGAATTATTCTGCCAACGGGTTTATCAAATGTATCGAGCCATCTGTAAGGGAGTACATCGATCCCATGACGGCAAGGCGCATGAGCCGTATCATAAGGTTCGGAGTATGTTCTGCCATTCAGTGTCTAAGGAACGCTGACGCCGGCAATCCCGGCGCGATCATTACCGGTACCGGCCTTGGCTGCCTGGATGATACGGAAAAGTTCCTGAGGACAATGCACAATAATGAAGAGAAACTCCTTAACCCCACTCCGTTTATCCAGTCAACCCATAATACTCTCTCATCCGCCATTGCAATCATCATCGGGTGCAACAGCTACAACAGCACATATGTGCACCGCGGCGGTTCATTTGAAAATGCTCTGACTGACGCAATTCTCCTGCTGCGGGAAAATTCTGCTGAAAACGTTCTTGTAGGTGGGGTTGATGAACTGACAGACACCTCTTTCAATATAACCAGCAGGCTCGGATTCTGGAAAAGGGAACCGGTTGAAAGCCTCAGACTCCTTGATTATAAAGGCAGAGGATCACTTGCAGGTGAAGGGATGACATTCTTTCTGCTCAGCAACGTGAAAAATGAAAGATCATTTGCCGTAACGGAAATGCCTGAATTGTTTCATAAGCCAGCTGATGCTGCCGCTTCTGAGGAAAAAATACGATCATTTATCAGCCGGACATGCCAGGAGGGCAGTATCGACCTGGTCTTAATGGGATTGAACGGGGATATATCTAATGATGAAATCTACCATAACCTCTCAGGAAGACTTTTTTCCGGGATCCCCCGGGCATACTACAAGCATCTGTGCGGCGAATATGATACTTCATCAGCTTTTGCAATGTTTATTGCGGCTGAAATAATCAGGAACCAGACTGTGCCCCGGGTAATGCAACTTGACGGCGGACCTGCCGGAAAAATACGGAACGTTCTGATCTACAACCATCAGAGAAACAACATTCATTCCCTCATGCTGCTTTCAGGATGTTGAAGTACAAAAAAATATGTCTCCTTTCCCTTTTTCTGCTCATGCTGCTCCTGCTTGCTGACCAGTTTATATTCATAAGTGCATGGTTTTATATTGGTACAGTTATTGCAACACTGGCCCTGCTGGCTTACGGTTCAGCAGCAGTATGCTCGGGTTTTTACTGTAGGGTTATTTGTTCGGGCAGCACAAGTGAAAGGATTATCTCGCTTACTTTTGATGACGGACCCCATGAAACGCTGACACCGGCTATACTCGATATATTGAATAAGTACGACGTGAAGAGTGCATTTTTCTGTGTAGGGAACAGGGCAGCTGAGAACCCGCATTTAATAATGAGGATGGACAAGGAAGGACATATTATTGGAAATCATTCCGGTTCGCATCATTTCCTCTTTGATTTGTTCAGCAGGAAAAAAATTGCAGAGGATCTTGAAGAAAACGATAAGATCATCGACCGGATCATTAATAAAAAAGTCAGTTTGTTCAGACCTCCGTATGGGGTCACAAACCCAGCCGTGGCCGCTGCCGTTCGGGCAAGAGGATACACCGTTATTGGATGGAGCCTGAAATCAAGGGATACCGTGATAAAAAATGAGAACCTTCTGCTTGAACGACTCGGACAGAAACTGAAGAATGGCGGAATAATTCTCTTTCATGACAATATGGATGTTACAGCACGAATACTTGACAGGTTCATTCAGCATGCTGCAGAGCGGAACTTCAGGTTTGAGAGGCTCGATCATCTGTTAAAAATCAATGCCTATGAATAGATTTGTCAAAATAATTTCAGTATTGATAATGGTGTTGCAGACGTGCTTACTGGCAGGCCAGGAAAACATGAAACCCATGAATGATCCGGGCTCCTTTTCAGACCGGCTTATCAGGGCATCAGCAGCTGTTAACAGCATAACAAGTGATTTTACCCAGGAAAAAAGCCTGAGTGTCCTTAATGAAAAAATACTTTCAAAGGGAAAGTTTGCATTCAAAAAGGAAAACAACATCCGATGGGAATATACCGAACCCTACAGGTATCTCATAATCATAAGCAACAACCAGATGTTCATGCGTGATGATAAAAGCAGGAAGCAAATAGATATCCAGTCAAACCCGATGTTCAGGGAGATGAACGGATTCATCACCGGTTGTATTCAGGGCGACATTCTCAGGAATGACAATGATTACTCAAAGGAATACTTTGAGAATGAAAAGTATTACTATGTTAAGCTTGTGCCCAGGTCGGACAAGGTGAGGCAGATGCTGAAGGAAGTGCATATCTGGTTCAACAGGAGCGATCTGGGCGTGGAAAAGCTGAAAATGGTTGAATCGGGCAATGATTATACACAGATAATGTTTACCGGGAAAATACTCAATCCAGACATACCCGTTGAGAAATTTACTTTTAAGTAGTATTTGCCTTATAATATTTTCAGGCTGTGCTCCGTCCGTTTTCAGGGAATTCCGCCGGACCGGTACGGATAATTTCCGTGAGATGAATCTGGTACCATGGTTCGGCAGTGAAAGGGATCATTACCTGTATAATTCGGGGATAGACGCCTTCAGGGAACACTATTCCGGATTAATTGTAATAAAGCCGCTTCCTGACGGGGATTACCGGGTGGTGTTTATCAATGAGCTTGGTATCAAGATATTTGATATGGAATTTTTCAGCACCGGGGAGTTCCTGCTCCATCATTGCATTGCATTCCTGAACAGGAAGTTCATCATCAATACACTCAGTAAGGATATCAGTCTTGCACTTAATAACGGGCAGATGAAGGTTATTAAGGTGTTCCGCGGACCGGGCAACGATAAATCGGGCTTCAAGGCAAGGGACGGAAACGGTGTTAAGTATATTCTTGTCAATGATGCTGACAACAGGGCAGAAAAGATAATCAGACGTGGCGGATTGGCAAAAAATGCAGTTGTAACTTTTTTCAATTCAGGCGGAACCGAACCTGATTCGGTAAATATAAGTCACAGGCATATAAAACTCGACATTCATTTTTCCAGGATAGATGAGAAACACTGATAAATTGCAGGGTGACCTTTATACAGTTCAGCACACAGCGCAGGGGAAAGGGGAAGGGGCTGCAGCCTTCAGGATAGCCGTTAATCCGGATCATGAGATTTTCCTGGGGCATTTCCCCGGCAACCCGGTTCTGCCCGGGGCCTGCACGATCCAGATATTAAAGGAACTTGCCGAAGGAGCATCGGGCAGGGATTTGCTGCTTTCCGGGGCGCAGAACATTAAATTCCTTTCGTTTATTGATCCCCGGAAAAATCCGGTACTTGACATTGATCTCCTGTTGAGGGAAACGGAAGAGGGGACATATGCCTGCAGTGCATCGGTTCATTACGGGGGCAGGGTGTTCTGCAGCTTCCGGGGAACAATGATGCTGTTGCCGGGGAACCGTACCGGGGCCTGATCCTTGATGCTCAGGGATTGTCGGATCCTGTGCCGGCCTGTGATTGCGGTTCAACTTCCCTGACTGCCCTGAAGGCATCAGCCAGCTTCTTGATCAGTGAAAGTTCAGACTGGAAATTTTTCAGTGTCCCCCTGAACCAGTCGTGAGTCTCGGGAGGGGTGTTCAGCACACGCTCCAGCTCGGTAATATAAAACACCGCATAATTCTCATGTACAGCCCGGAGGGTATCTTCAAAATATTCCAGACCCTCATTTTCAATCATTCTAAATACCGGACTCAGATCGTATTTCCGTTCTTCACCCCCAATATTAAGGGTCGCCGCCCAGTCTGCCTTTGAAAACGGAACCGCCAGGTTCTTCCTTTTTGGTTTTGCAGTTTGGAACGGCACTTCCCCGGTGAGTTCCTTGTGTTTTTCAAGCAGTTCGATATAAAGGTCCTGAAGCTTGTTGTACGCCTCATACGAAACGGATCCTTCAGCAGGGTTACTGGTTGTTTCCATGTCTATAGATAAAAATCCTCCTGGAATTGAAATAATTAATATTTACAAAGCTATGGAAAAGCAAGGTTAAAATTCAGGCTTTAACATAATACTAAAACACACACACACACTGATGTCAGGTTAGTTATGGTAAATATAAATAAACTTATTTGAATACGATGCTTCAGTTCAAACAGAAATTTGTAACGAATTGAGGGCAGAATTGCGTTTTTTGTTTTTCGGACGGGATCCCTACCGGTGATGCCCGTCACCAGCGCCAGTCGCCCCGATCATATCCGGGATGGAGAAAGGATTGGGAATTTTCATAAATTTGGACCATCCAGGATCCATCTCAAAAAGTTAAGTATGACAGAGAATCACCAGGTATCAGTCAACAGGTATAAGAACATGAAATATAACCGATGCGGAAAAAGCGGCCTGCTTTTACCTGCAATTTCCCTTGGCCTGTGGCACAATTTCGGCTTTGCAGATAATTTCAATAATTCAAGAGAGATAATCAGGACCGCCTTCGACAGCGGGATAACTTATTTCGATCTGGCAAACAATTACGGACCTCCTCCCGGGTCGGCCGAAGAGGTCTTTGGAACGATACTAAGGAAGGATTTTTCTGCATACAGGGACGAAATGGTGATAGCCACCAAGGCCGGTTATCTTATGTGGGAGGGACCTTATGGCGAATGGGGTTCAAGAAAGTATCTCATTGCCAGCCTTGATCAGAGTCTTAAGAGAATGGGCCTTGATTATGTCGATATATTCTACTCCCACAGGTTTGATCCTGAAACCCCTGTTGAAGAGACAATGATGGCTCTCGATCACATAGTCAGGAGCGGTAAGGCATTGTATGCCGGTATCTCAAATTATTCCCCGGAACAAACAGAGAAGGCAATCCGGATCCTGAAAGAGCTTGGTACCCCCTGCCTGTTGCACCAGTCGAGGTATTCAATGCTCGACAGGAAGGTTGAAAGCGGCCTCCTGGATGTTATAGGATCAGGCGGACTCGGGTTTGTGGCATTCTCTCCCCTGGCACAAGGTGTATTATCTGACAGGTATCTGAAAGGTATTCCGTCAGACTCCCGCGCTGCAAAAGCCCACTTCCTGAAACCTTCATTCATCACTCCCGAGCTAATTTCCGTTATAGGAAAGCTGAATGAATTAGCTTTGCAAAGGGGCCAGACACTTGCACAAATGGCAATCGCCTGGCTGCTGCGGGATGAACGGGTAACCTCGGTTATAATCGGGGTCAGTTCTGCAAGCCAGCTTGCCGGGAACATCAGGGCACTCGAAAATATAAGTTTTACCGGTAATGAACTGGAAAAGATCATGGCACTTGTAACAACTGTCAGCTTCAATCCGCGCGGCTGATAAGCAATGCTTTGGAAATTATGACAAATTCCCTGTTCTACCGGGTCTGAATTGCATGATATTTGCTGATGTTATACGACCCCGGGAAAAGTGAACTGAACCCTGGGTTCAATTGTTTATAGGAACCATTATGTAAAAAAAATGAAAAAGCTATTAATTGTCATATTCCTGATTTCAGCAGGACTTCTGGTTTATGCCCAGACTGACATAAAAAAGCTTATGCCCGTGACAACAGGTTCAAGCTCTGCTTTGAAGGTTTACACAGAAGCCAGGAAATACTATGAAGATGTTGCACTCGACAGGGCCATTGAGACCTTCAAAAGGGCCCTCTCCCAGGATCCCGGTTTTTTCATGGCCAATTATCAGCTGGCTCTTTATTATCTGCTAAACCGTGAAGCTGATAATTTCTACAAATATGCCAGGGCTGCAATTTCTTGCAGGGACAAGCTGAGCAATGCCGAGGAGATACTGAAACAGGCGCTGCAAAACCTGATGTCCGGCAATTCAGATGTGGCCTATCTTGGAAAGAAGCTGATTGAGTTATATCCCGCTGATCCGGAATCATACAATAATCTTGCTTCCTTTCAGTCGCTTGAGGGCGACAATGACGGTATGATAGTTACATTGTCAAAAGCCCTGGAAATTGCGCCCGATCCGGCCCCGTTCTACAATCAGCTGGGATACGCGTATCTGGCAACCAAACAAAACGACAAGGCGGAAAAGGCTTTCGATAAGTATATTGAACTTTCTCCCGGTAATCCAAACGTATACGATTCAAAGGGCGACTATTACATGTATATGAAAATGTACGACAAAGCTTATGAATCGTATATGAAAGCTCATTCCATCGATCCTTCCTTCAGCCGTGACAAGGCAGATACGGCCAGGAGGCTCTATGAAATGTCAGAAGGCAGGAAAATCGAAATAATACAGATGTAATTCTGCCGGAATTTCAAAGGTGAAAAGACACTGAAGCCATAAAAAACCCGTGCCTGGCATCAAAATAATGACCATGAACCGGGGGTTTTGCTGACAATGATAACAAACAAGTCCGTTGCCAGACTTTTAGTATTTCCGCGTTGTTGGTAATACCGGTATTACCCGGCAGTTTTAAAGGCTTCCCGGCGTAATCTCCGGTAAAAGCTGATCTCAGCCAAGCGGGCGGATCAGTTCCGGATGAAGCACCTGATTACAGGAAAACAGATATAAAATCGGCTGCCTTAACCTGGTTCCTGTTTTTTATGGTCCGTTTGCCCTCTGCGAAATTTGTTACGGTGCAATCCTTGTATATGGTACAATTACCGTCCTTGTCGGGGGCATATCCCCTGCATACCCGTACAACATCGGGCGATATCTCGTCTATGATCACAATTTTCCTGTCCCCGTATTTCAGACGCCCCAGCTCGAACTTACCGTCAAGGACATGCAGTCCTTTGGAACCAAATTCGCTGGTTACAATTTCCGCTATTTTTTTCACAAGCTCAACGCTGTAGTCAATTTCAGCCCTGGTCATTGCTCCTGTTTCCTCCAATGCTTCAAAGGTGATGAGAATATCAGTATCACCTTTTGTCCAGGCTTCCACCACCTTGTGAATATTCCTGCAGGGCCTTACAAAGGGATATCTCCTCCAGAAACTTCCGGTAGCATTGTTTCTCCAGGTAAACTCAAGGTTCTGCAGAGGAGCCGAGCCGGGAAATTCAGGCGAGTCCGCAGGTATCCCCAGAGGGAGTGCTGGTTCCACTATCATCTCATTGTCGCTGACTGTGTCAATATAGTGTGACGGGATCCCATGTTCCTGAAGCAGCTTGAAGAAATGGGTGGCGAATCTGCATGCAATGGCTCCTTTTCCCGGGATCTGGCCAACCACGGTATCATAACCCGGATCAAAAACAGCCTTGCCATTTTCAAAATAGCCGGTGGCATCATCCTTGAAAACGAGCCTGTATTTACCCGAATAACGGCCCGAAGTGATCTCATATACGTTTTTGGATTTACCGCTGTAAATAAGTTTTTCTTCCATTGCCCTGAATCTTATAAGAATTTAAGGATGTTTCAATTGTATTTTATTAAATCGTCATTCTCGCCCTGTATATGTTCTTGAACGAGACCGGTAAAGATAATGCAGGGAGAACAATCAGGAATAATTTTGGGTAAATTATTTTTTCACCCGTACAAAACCGGGTATTTCATGTCAGGCCGGATAATCATAATCTGGGTCATTCCCCCCCTGCGACTTTTTATGGTACGATTTCTGCCTTAACCAATGTCCGGCAGCATTCCCCTGAGAAATACCGGGAATAGATGCGCAAAAAAACACCTCCGATCTTGTGCCAAATATCAGTTTATAGCCCGCCAGGCGGCGGAATTTCATAACTTGCAATAAATCAAAAATCAATCATTATGAATAAAAAGAACTTATTTGCTTCAATCACTGCCTGCTTACTGATTTTTTTCATTCATGGCTGTCAGTCCGGAACGGGCGGAGGTTCGGGACTTAAAGTCCCGGGTGAACGATCTGCTGCAATTGATTACAATATGGATATGGGCGGACAGCCCTGGGCAATGAATATTGAAGAAGCTACTCTCGGAAATGGCAATTACAGGGCGGCCAACTGGACCGGCAGCAATATACAGCTTGTATTTATGTCCCTGAAGCCGGGTGAAGTGATTGATCTGGAAGTACACGATGATCATGATCAGTTTTTTCGTATAGAACAGGGCGAAGCCCGGATCCTGATGGGAAAAACCAGGGATGACCTGAGTTATGATAAAAGAGTGTCCGACGATTGGTCCGTGCTGGTTCCTGCAGGCTACTGGCACAAGGTTGAGAATGTCGGGACCAATGACTTAAAGCTTTACACCATATATGGACCTCCGGAGCATCATAAAGGAACGGTTCACAAAACCTACAATGATGCAGAAGAGGCTCATCATCACGAACACGGACAGTAAGAAACAACTGTTGCGAATCGGTCATGGTTTTTGATTACCCGTTGAATCCTTCGGGGGGATCGTGATATTACCCGGCGATAATTATAGTAGTTGTTGCATCATTCGTGAGCATTTACTGCCAGGCCAGTCTTTCTTTATACCACGCGTTTTTCCACTCCCTTATCTGGATGACGGTTCCGAATGGTTTGGAACAGGATCAGGGCCGGCAGATGAAAGGAATAAGGGAACAGGCAATTTTTTATTTGAAATAAGCAAAAACTATTTTTATATTTAAACGTTTAAGCATATATTTGTGTAGAATTTTGTTTTCATATGGAGAAGAAGGTTTCAATAACCGATATTGCCAGGAAAGTGGGAGTTTCCGTAGCCCTGGTTTCATATGTAATGAACGGCCGGGAAAAGGAAAAGCGGGTTGGGAAAGAGACGGTAAAAAAGATCCGCAGGGCAGCTGAAGAGCTCAATTATCAGCCAAATCAGATCGCCAGGAGCCTCAGGCTGGGTTCAACAAAAACAATCGGACTCGTTGTGGCAGATATTGCCAATCCATTCTTCGGCCAGTTCGCAAGGATTGTCGAAGATGAAGCATTCAAGGCCGGGTATACAGTTGTGTTTGGAAGCTCGGATGAAGATGATATCAAATCGGCTTTTGTCCTTGACACCCTGCTTAACCGGCAGGTCGACGGATTGATAGTGATACCCTCGGAAGGAACTGTCAAGCAGATAAACGGACTGGTTAGAAAGAAAAAACCCTTTGTGCTGTTCGACAGGTATTTTAAGGAAGTAAACTGCAATCATATCATTCTCGATAATTATAAGGGAACCAACATTGCAACACGTTACCTTGTTGAAAAGGGCCACAGGAAAATAGCGCTTGTTGCCTACAAAACATCACTGGTTCACATGACAGAAAGAATAAGGGGCTACACCGAAGCCCTGAAAGAAGCCGGAATTGACCATACAAAATACCTGGCTGAGATAAAATTCTCACATTCGTACAAGGATTTTGAGAACAGTTTCAGGGCATTCTTTAACAAACACAGCGATATCGAGGCACTTATCTGTGCCAATAACGGCTTGTCGATCAACAGCCTTTATTACATCAGACAGAATTGCATCAGAATACCCGGGGATATTGATTTTATCGGCTTTGACGGAGGAGAACCATTCGACCTTTATTCCACGCCACTTTCATTTGTGAGGCAGCCCATCGAGGAAATGGGACGCGAAGTTGTGAAACTTCTGACGGATCTCATGAACGGCTCAACCAAAGTGTCCCATATCATGCTTGATCCAGAACTGGTTATCAGGGAAATCAGAAACTGCTGATCCCTGGAAATTATGCTTAAACGTTTAGTCAACATACTGACATTATAAATCACGCGATGACTGCAATATAAATTGATTATAATTTCATTGATCAACGAACCCGTGTTTTCATGCAGGCGGAATCCCGGGCTCACTTAAACGGATTAAAACAACTTCTATGAAAAAAACTGAATTCAGCGGAAAAAGCCTCATCCTGATCATGATCGTGGGAATGATCACAGCGGCAGGTTGCGGAACAGCAGGTAGTAATAAAAAAACCGATATGACACGCGAATACACAAAAGGAACCTATGGATATGACAAAATCTTCCTGGAGAAGAATAACATATCCACAATTGAATTGACTGATCCCATCAGCGGAAGCAGGGTTCTCCTTGCTCCCGGACTGCAGGGAAGGGTGATGACCTCTTCAGCAGATGGAGATTCGGGCTTAAGTTTTGGCTGGATAAACTATAAATTGATTGAAAGCGGTGAACAGAACACCCAGTTCAACCCCTTTGGCGGTGAGGAAAGGTTCTGGCTGGGCCCGGAAGGCGGTCCGTTCTCAATCTATTTCCGGAAAGGTGATGAGCAGGTATATTCAAACTGGAAAGTGCCGGATGTAATCGATACGCAGCCATTTGAAATTGTCTCAGCCGGTAAGGACAAAACCGAATTTTCCCAGAACTTCACTGTTACAAACAGTACGGGAACCTCCCTGGACGTCGGCGTTGAAAGGACTGTCAAACTTTTGTCAGGGACGGAAATTATGTCGGCACTCAATGTCAGTCTCGACGGTTCCGTCAAATATGTGGGATATGAGTCGGTTAATAGGATCACGAACAATGGCACCGAAGCCTGGACCGAAAAGTCCGGCTTCCTTTCAATATGGATGTTGTCGATGTTCACGCCCTCATCATCTGGCATTGTCTTTATTCCGTTTAAACCGGGCAGCACGGCCGCCATGGGCAAAATTGTCAGCGACGATTATTTCGGTACTGTTCCTCCCGACAGGCTCGTGGTAAGGGATGACAAGATCTTTTTCAGCATCGATGGCAAATTCAGAAGCAAAATCGGCATCTCGCCCGAAAGGGCACTGCCTTTTGCCGGCAGCTACGATCCCGACGGCAAAACTCTTACAATTTTATGGTTTTCCCTTCCCGGGACTCCCGGTCCATATGTCAACTCAAAATGGGGAAATCAGGACAATCCGCTCAAGGGCGATGCGGTTAATTCCTATAATGACGGGCCTGTGGAAGATGGCTCCATAATGGGTCCCTTTTATGAAATTGAGAGCTCTTCTCCAGCAGCATTTCTTAAACCCGGGGAAAAAATGACGCATGTGCAGCGCATCTTCCATTTTACCGGCAGCGAAAATGAGCTGAACAGGATAACAGAAAAGATTTTCAGCCTCAAACTTGAGCAGATCACCGCCTCACTAAAAAAATAAATCAATGAAAAACTCCATAGTCCGCGTAGCAGTGCGGAAAATGCTGATTCCCGCCATTTTCTTCCTTCTTCTTTCCGGTTGCAGCCGCAGCCCTGAAATTATCTGGGACAAATGGGGAGTGCCGCATATATATGCCGGCGATGCTGCCGGGATGTATTATTCATTCGGATGGGCGCAGATGAGATCACACCACGATCTTATACTTGAGCTTTACGCCCGCTCGAGGGGTCGCGCTTCCGAGTATTTGGGGAGCAGGTACCTGGAAAGCGACAAATTGATGCTGACTTTCAGGATCCCTGAGCTCGCCGAAGCCGGAATAGAAAAAATGGATCCGGAGTCCCGGAAATATCTGGATGCATTTGTAAAAGGAATGAATGATTTCATTGATCTCAACCGCGACTCGGTAGATAAGGAGCTTTTGCAGGTTTATCCTGTTGCCCCGGCAGATATCCTGGCTCATACTTACAGGGTTATCTGGCTTGAATTTCTTGGCGGGGAAGACGTAATTAAAGCCTTGCGCACGATGAGCCCGGGATCGAATGCAATTGCACTTGCCCCTTCAAAAACCACAACGGGTAATGCAATGCTTGTGATAAATCCCCATCTTCCATGGCACGGCTTTTATACCTGGTTTGAAGCACAGCTGAATTACCCTGGTTTCAGCTGCTATGGTATTGCCCTTGCAGGAATGCCGGTTTTGACTCTGGCTTTCAACAACAACCTGGGATGGGCCCATACGGTCAATCCCATCGATGCGTCCGACCGCTATGAACTTACACTGAAGGACGGAGGATATATATTTGACGGAGCTGTGAAACAATTCACACAAAAAAATTACACCATCCGCGTAAAGCAACCAGACGGATTATTTTCCGAAGTCGCTTTTGAAGTTAAGCATTCAGTGCACGGACCGGTTACCGGGATCAGCGGAAACAAGGCATTGGCCGTCAGGATTGCCGGACTGGAGGAATTCAGGATATTTGAACAGTATCACAAAATGGCCGCCGCAGGGAACTTCGGTGAGTTCGAGTCGGCCATACGCATGATGCAGAACCCCATGTTCAACATTGTTTATGCTGACAGGGACGGGAATATCTTTTATCTTTTCAATGGTAATATCCCGGTGAGGAAGGAAGGCGATTTCCATTTCTGGAACGGGACCATTGACGGTACAACGTCGGGGTTTTTATGGGACAAATACCATAGTTATGAAGAACTTCCAAAGCTGCTGAATCCGGAAACCGGATTTGTTCAGAACTGCAACGAGCCGCCCTGGTTCTGCACATATCCCCCTGTGCTGAAACAGTCAGATTATCCTGCCTATTTTTCATCCTCATGGATGACGCTCAGGCCTCAGCGTTCAATAAACCTTATAAGGAGCCGGGAGAAATTTTCCTTTGAACAACTGGTTGATCTTAAGTTGAATACCGGGATGGAGGCTGCCGACAGGTTTAAGAAGGAGCTGGTTGATGCTTCATCGGCCTCGGAAGACCCCCTGGTCCGGGAAGCTGGCAGGATTCTGGGAGACTGGGACGGAAAAACTGACACCGACAGTCGCGGTGCTGTGTTGTTCAATGCCTGGTGGAGACTTATTGAACCGGGCATGTTCGTCAGGCAGTGGGATCCTGGCGATCCTGTTGCAACCCCGTCGGGACTGAAGGATCCGGGAAAGGCTGCGGAACTCCTCGGGAAAGCCGCATCCGATGTGCAAAATTCATATGGTTCCCTGAGTGTTCCCTGGGGCGAAGTATATCGTTTCAGGCGCGGTACCATTGATTATCCTGCAAACGGCGGGCCCGGCGACCTGCTGGGTATCTTCAGGACAATGAGTTTTGAAAGGGATTCGGATAATAAATTCAGGGCAGTTCATGGTGATACTTTCCATGCAGTGGTCGAATTCGGAGAGGAACCTCATGCCATGGTGTTATTGGCTTATGGTAACTCTTCGCAGCCCGGCAGCAGGCATTATGGCGATCAGATTCAATACCTGTCGGAAAAGAAGATGCGGCCTGCACTGCTAAGGAAAGAAGATCTCCGCGGAAATACTGAACTGACTGAAACCCTTAAAAAGAGCAAAAAGTTCTGATTATGAAACCCGCATGATACAAAATCACAAACAAGCATGAAAATAAAATTCATGCGGGTTCCATGTGAACCACTTAATCTTCAGTAGCATATAATTTTATTTTCACATGAAAATCAATCTTAACAATAGCCGTTCATACAGCCGTTTTCTGCCTGTTCCCTGCAGCCTGGCACTGATAATGATCATGCTGGCCGGTCCTTTCAGTATAGTGGCAGGACAGAAAGGAGGAGATCAGCAGAAAAAGATCAGCGGCACGGTAAGGGATGAGAACGGTCAGGCTCTCCCCGGCGCTGCGATTCTGGTTGAAGGAACCACTTCCGGTACAAATACCGATGCGGAAGGCAGATTCTCAATTGCGGTACCTGGCGAAAACTCGGTACTGGTTTTTTCATTTCTTGGATACACAACCCAAAAAGTATCCGCAAAAGGCAGAAATGTGATTGAAGTCGAAATGAGCCCTGATACCCGGACCCTTGATGATGTTGTGGTAGTGGGATACGGGACACAGAAAAAGGTCAATGTATCGGGTGCGGTTGATGTGGTTAGTTCAAAAGCCCTTGAGAAAAGGGCAGTGGCCAACCTGTCGCAGTCGCTCCAGGGCATCTCTCCAAGCCTCAACATTAGCGTAGGGAATTCGGGGGGTGAGATGGGTGCCCGTATGAATCTTAACATCAGGGGGATAGGTTCAATAAACGGAGGTTCCCCCTATATACTTGTCGACGGGCTGGAGCAGGATATAAACAATCTTAATCCGGATGATATTGAGAGCATCTCGGTTCTTAAGGATGCTGCTTCATCTGCTATTTACGGTGCCAGGGCAGCTTTCGGAGTTGTCCTTGTCACGACAAAGAAAGGCAGAAATGACGGGGTCTCAATCAGTTATTCAAACAATTTTTCCTTTGCAGCACCGACAATAGTACCCCATTCAGTCGATTCAAAGAGATTTGCGACCTATCTGAACGTGGCTTCCGCGAATGACGGGAACCCTCCACTTTTTCAGAACATAATTCTCAACTTCATTGATCAGTATCTTGCAGGTGAGATAGATTACTGGACAGTACCCTTTCCGCTTGCACCGCAATACTGGCTCCTGAACCAGGGCGCCTGGGCAAATACCGACTGGTACGACATCAATTATAAAAAATGGGTTCCCAATACTCTTCATAATCTCAGCATCAGCGGCGGGGATAAGAGAACCCAGTATTATGTTTCGGGTTCGGTTTTTGACCAGTCGGGCCTGCTTAATTTCGGAAAAGACGATTACGGCAGGTATACCCTGAACACGAAAATCAATACCAGGATCCTCGACTGGCTGCGATTCAATCTTGCAAGCAAGTTCAGCAGCGTTAATATTGAACGACCCAGTTATGACCGGAATCTCCTGTACGACCGTCTAGCAAGACAATGGCCAACCAATGCCCCGTATTTCCCTAACGGGACCCCTAATTACGAGGCGGTTCAGGTATGGCTTGAACAGGGTGGAATGTACAAGGAAAAGAACAATGAGCTGAGTATAATACCAGGGCTCGAAATTGAGCCACTTAAGGGCTGGATTGTTTATTCAAACCTTCGATGGAGAATGAACGACTGGAGGATGTCAAATCACGAAGCAAAAGTGAAGGCATGGCTCACAGATATGACTATGACTTACCTGCGTCCGGAGAATAATTATTCAACTAACAACTTCAGCGGGTACTATATATCTCCAAATCTTTACAGTACCTATTCAGGAGCTTTTGGAGAGCATAGCTATGTTTTGATGGCAGGGTTTGAACAGGAGCTTTTCACTTATGAGTCGTCGTATGCAAAAAGATATGATCTCATAAGTGATGAGGTGCCTTCCCTTGGTACTGCCACGGGAAGGCAGGAAGTGGCGGGAACAAAGGGTCATTCAGCAACCAGAAGCTATTTTGGACGATTAAATTACAGTTTCAATGATAAGTATCTGCTGGAGTTATCAATAAGGTATGACGGGTCTTCAAAATTTCCAAAAGGTTACCGGTGGGGAATTTTCCCATCAGGATCCCTGGCTTACCTGATCTCGAGGGAAAATTTCTGGAAACCTTTTTCCGAAGTGGTAAACCAGCTTAAGATAAGGGCTTCATTCGGTTCCCTGGGGAATCAGAATGTCGACAATTATCTTTATGTTGAAAGACTGCCTGTTTCAACCAACCTGCCGTATATTATGGGTAATGAGAGACCCAATTACGTAGGGATGGCTGCTTCAATAAGCCCCGGGCTTACATGGGAGAAAGTAAATACAAAGAACGCAGGTATTGATGCAGGTTTTCTCATGAACAGGCTCAATCTGAGCTTTGATTATTTTATCCGTAATACCTACGATATGCTGGGGCCGGCTGAATCATTACCGGCTGTTCTGGGTACGGCTGTTCCAAGGTCAAACAATGCAACCCTCAGGACAAGGGGATTTGAACTTTCCCTCGACTGGCGGGATCATTATCGTGATTTTTCATATGGTGCAAAAATCGTCCTTTCAGATGCCGTCTCAACTGTCACAAGCTATTACAATCCCGAAAAACTCCTCAGTGCCAATTATTATGAAGGAATGAAACTGGGCGAGATCTGGGGATTTACCACTGTCGGCCTCTTTGAGTCTGATGAACAGGCTCAGTCGGTCGACCAGTCATATTTCTCTGCGGATATATTGAGAGCAGGCGACGTTCATTATAAGGATATCAACAACGACGGGAAAATCGATATAGGAAGAAACACGGTTGCAGATCCGGGCGACAAATCAATAATAGGCAATTCAACTCCTAGATTTGCGTACAGCCTTACCCTTAACGCCGGGTGGAAAGGCCTTGACCTTAACATTATATGGCAGGGGATAGGCAAGCGCGATCTGTGGCTTGACAGCCCGATATTCTGGGGCGCCGGAGGTATTTACTGGCTCACGGCTTATGAAGGACACATGGATTACTGGACCCCCGAAAACACTGATGCCTTCTGGCCCAGACCCTATATGGACCACGGGTTTAAAAACAAGCAGGTTCAGAGCAGGTACCTCCAGACGGGGGCCTTTCTGAGATTGAAATCCCTTCAGCTGGGATACACAATCCCGTATAAGCTTACGAAGAAATTCTACATAACCAATTTAAGAATATACACCTCGGGTGAAAACCTGCTCACTTTTACAAAACTGTTTGAGGCATTTGATCCCGAGGCAACCGATGGCGAAAGAGCACATGGATATATTTATCCCCTGCAGAAGATAATCTCGGGTGGTTTAAGCATAACATTCTGATATCATACCGACATTAAAGATGAATTCCAACCATCATTCAACAATGAAAGAGATGCACCAAAAAATCTTTACATTACTTATACTGGCAGGTCTTCTGGTTTCCTGTTCGGAAGACTATCTCAACCGGACACCTCTCGATGAGATTTCACCTGGCGATTATTTCAGAACGGCTAATGACCTCAAGCTCTATGCCAACAGGTTTTATCCTCTTTTACCGTCTCATTCAGGATATGGCGGAGGAACATTCTGGCTCGACACCAACAGCGATAATCTCGTTCCGGGAACGGAAGATATGCGCCTCGCAGGAACAAGAACAGTCCCTTCCTCGGGAGGCGGCTGGAACTGGGAAGAAATCAGGCAGGTAAATTATTTCCTCGATCACTGTTTCCAGTATCCCGGGGAGGAAGATCTTAAGAAGATATATATTGCTGAAGTCAGGTTGTTTAAGGCAATGATCTATTTCGATAAGCTCAAAACCTTCGGAGATGTTCCGTGGTTTTCCGTGGCTCTCAACCCCGATTCACCGGAATTGTTTTCGGGACGACTGAGCAGGGAAATAGTTACAGATTCGATCATTGCCTGTATTGATTACGCCATTGCAAACCTGAAACCAAGGAGCCATTCGGAAGAATTCCGGCTTAACAGGGAAGTTGCGATCCTGTTCAAGGCAAGAGTCTGCCTTTACGAGGGTTGCTGGGAAAAGTATCACAAAGGCACTCCTTTCGGTGTGCAGGGAAAGGACGGAACGAAATTCCTCCAGATGGCGGCAGATGCAGCTGACCTTTTGATGCAGGCAGGCACCTCAAATCTCTACAGGGGGCCGGCGAGGCAGGAGTATTTTTCTCTTTTTAATAAGCTTGATTATTCAGGGATCCCGGAAGTACTTCTCTGGAAAAAATATGACATTGGCCTGGGCGTATATCACTGGTGCAATCAGTATCTGCCATTCGGGGCAGGAAACCTCGGAGTGTCCCGGAGTCTTATGGACGACTACCTGTGCACTGACGGCTTACCAATTGCAGTCAGCCCCCTGTTCAGGGGATATGATTCAATTCAGGCGGAATCGGCTGACAGGGATCCGCGTCTTGCCCAGTCAATGCTTTTGCCAGGCGATGATGTTACAATTAACTCCCCCGGAGGATCGCTCGACAAGAAATGGTGGATGCCCGCTCTCGATCAGAGTCAGCAGTTCCGGGCCACCACCGGCTATTGCATGAACAAAGGGGCAAACCTCGATTATTCCCAGCAGCTGAGCTCGGGAGGAACCATGGCAAGTATTTTTTTCCGTTATACAGAAGCCTTACTTATATATGCTGAGGCCAGGGCCGAACTGGGAACAATAACACAGGACGATATAGATAAAACCATTAACAAGATCCGTGACCGTGTCGGAATGATACACCTCGACATCAGTAATATCACAGTTGATCCTGACTGGGATTTCCCGGAACTCTCTCCCATAATAAATGAGGTAAGAAGGGAAAGAAGGATAGAACTGGCATTTGAAGCCCAGAGGTGGGATGACCTGGCCCGGTGGAGGGCTCACAGAGTGTTTGCAGGCAAACGCCCAAAGGGAATTAAGTACATAGGATCAAACCTGGAAGGAAAATATAAGGATTATCTGGGCAAACCTACAATAGTCATCGGACAGAACCTTTTTGTGGATTCTGACGGCCGGATTGACCCATACCAGGTTAAATTCCCGAATGGTTTAGGATTTAATCCCGAAAGGGATTATCTTTCCCCGATACCAAGCGATGAACTGACTCTTAATAAAAACCTTGTTCAGAATCCGGGATGGTAAGGATTGCAATAATACTTCTGCTGCTTATTCTTTCAGGGTGCACAAAAAATACAGTAACCCTTGGGAAACTTCTTTCTGAGATGATTTCAGCCGAATCGGCGTCTTATTTTCCTTACCCGGAATACAGGCTCCTGCAGGCCAGCAGTTACAACAGGAAATCAGTTTCGCCCGACAGCGCCGGATGGTTTGAGAACAATGACATGTCTCATTTCATACGGATCGAGGAAAACCAGGGCCGCAGGGAATTTGTTATGCTCGACACTGACGGCCCCGGTGCGATTGTAAGATGGTGGATGACTTTTTACAAGGCGCAGGAGGGCATAATCCGCATTTATCTCGATAATTCAGAGGATCCTGTAATTGCGGGAGCTCCGGATGATTTGCTGAGCGGGTCACTCCTTGCGCCTTACCCATTTTCTGCCTCAGTGCAGGAAGGCGCTCCGCTCGGAGAAGAAGGCCGCGATTATGATTATAACCTGTATCTCCCTGTTCCTTTTTCAAAACATTGCAAAATAACATATGAGTGTGATTCTCTCAGGATCCTCTATGATTATGAGGGAACAAACGTGCCGGAGGGATATTACTGGCCCGATGTATTTTATAACATAAACTACCGGCTATATGATAAAACGGTCAGCGTGACCTCATTTACCATGAAAGAGCTCGGAAGGTGCAGAAAAAAAATCAGGGATGCAGGGACAATCCTCCTATCAGAAGCCCCCTTATCCGGCAGAAAGGTTTCAGGAGAGATGAGGCTTTTACCTGGCGACTCACTCGTGTTATCAGATCATTCAGGCCCTTCGGCTGTAGGCAGCCTTAGGGCAAGGATCATTTCATCCTGTCCGGACCAGTCCCTGAGATCGGTGGTGTTAAGCATAAGAACCGACGGAATTGCTTCAGTATGGGTTCCGGCAGGCGATTTCTTCGGTTCCGGATATACTTCCCAGACCCACCGTACTCTCTTCAACAGCAGGGATTCCTCCGGGATGATGAGCTCTTTCCGGATAATGCCCTACAGAAAAAACATTTCCATCTCGTTTGTCAATTACGGAAAGGATACGGTTGATGTTAGGGTTATGGCCGATCTGATCCCATACAGGTGGAATGACCGGAGCATGTATTTCGGGGCCTCATGGCATGAGTATCACCGCCTGCGCACACGCGACGCGTCCGGCTCCCCTTTCGACCTTACATTCATAAAACTCACTGGGAAGGGCGTATACGTAGGCGACCAGCTTACCCTTTTCAATGATACCTATCACTGGTGGGGAGAAGGCGATGAGAAAACTTTTGTCGACAACGAACCTTTCCCGTCAATATTTGGCACAGGTTCAGAGGATTATTACGGATATTCATTCGGACGCCGGGAAGCCTTCTCACATCCCTTCCTTTCTCAGCCGGTCGGTATCGGGAATATGGCCAGAGGGGTAACAATAAACATGAGACACAGGGCACTGGATGCAATTCCATTCAGAAAATCAATCGATTCACGGATTGAAATGTGGCACTGGGCCGATATTGAAATGAACATTGCCCTCACATCGTACTACTACTTTTTCGATCCGGTGATCAGAAATATTAAACCCGACATACCTTCAGTGCGGAAAAAAGTAGCGGTACACAGACACGAACCCGATGATGAAAATGAGTGAAGAATATGAAGAATCCGCTTAAATTCCTGCTGCCTGCATTTTGTACCATCGTTGCATTAATTTCTTGCGCAGGGGACCACAAAATGATTACCCAGGATACCCTGTTCGAAGAAATGACTGATATTTCAAGACTGTCGTCTGCAAAAGGGATGAACTACAGGGTTGTCCAGTATTCATCATACGATCGCAGAAGCGTCAGTCCACTTGACAGCACCTGGTTTGCCAATGAGGATGGTTTCGGGGGAGAACCGATACCCGGATTTGAAAAGGTGCTTGCCGCCCCTGACTCATCTGGTACCGGGACATACCTGATATGTGACGCAAGGGGTCCGGGTGTGGTCCAAAGACTTTGGACAGCTGGAATATCAGGCACTGTGAGAGTTTTCCTGGATTCTCCTGACAATCTGCTTTTCCAGGGAAAAGCAGAGGATTTTTTCAGGAAACCGGTTGAGATACTGTCGGGTGACAGCAGCCTCGGAAAACACACTGAGTCATTTTACCAGTATGATGCATCTTATTTCCCGATACCTTTCTCAAAAGGATTCCGGATGGAATGGACCGGTAAGATCAGCGACATTCACTTCTATCATGTAGGATTGCGCCTGTATGACAATGACCAGGAAGTGGAATCCTTCACCAGGGAAAATTTCAGGAAGTACAAGGCAACGATGATCAGAACGGACTCACTGCTGAGGAACCCTGATCACAGGCCTGCTTCAGGGCATTACTCCTCCATGAATGGAGAAGTCAGACTTGAGCCCGGAGAGCAGGCAGTACTCATGGATCTGAAAGGACCATCCTCGATTACCCGGTTCAGTCTGAGGGCCGATGCCGGAAACCTTGAGAATGCCCTGAGACAGGCCGTGCTGAGGATCTGGTTCGATGATTCTGAGACTGCACAGGTGAATGCTCCGCTAGGTGATTTTTTCGGGGCAGCACCCGGAATTAATCCCTATATATCCCTGCCATTCACTGTCCTTACTGACGGAACCATGATCTGCCGGTTTGAAATGCCCTTCAGCAAGAACGCAAGAATCATCATTGAGAATCATTCAGCTGAAAAAATTAAGGTGTCAGCTGAGGCAATTGTTGCCAGGTTCAGATGGAAGGACGGAGAATCTATGCATTTCCATGCCTTGTGGAGCATGGATCATGATCTGACAACTTCAGAGCTTGATTCCCGGGCGTCAGACATTCCCTGCCTGGCCGCCGAAGGAAAAGGAAGGATTGCAGGAGCTGCAGCACTTATCCATAATCCCAGCGGGGTTCCCACCTCGTGGGGGAATTGGTGGGGAGAGGGTGATGAGAAAATATTCATTGACAGGGATACCTTTCCTTCCTTTTTTGGAACCGGATCGGAGGATTATTTTAATTATTCCTGGTCATCTTCACGGATATTCTCGTATCCCTATTGCGGACAGCCAAGGAATGATGGTCCGGGCAACAGGGGATATGTTTCGGATTTCAGGTGGCATATCAGTGATGACATCCCTTTCAGGGAAAGCGCCTGCTTTCTTATGGAACTCAAACACCATGGAAAGGTTGAGGGATTCTCATACGGACGCATCATTTACTATTACCTGCTGCCCGGAGGCAATACTGTTACAGGGTTATTTACTGCACATGACCTGAGAGAAATAAATTATGAGCCCTGGATGCCGGAAGCTTTCAAGGGCTCAGACGGATGGAGGTTTGTTCAGGCTGAAGAACTTGCGCGCGGCAATGACAGGGTCAGTTTTGAAAAAGATGATTTCTGGGCCGGCTCCGGTGTCCTGAACTGGATTCCTGCCAGCGGGCAGGATGTACTGAAACTGAATATCCCTTCCGACAAGGAGATCAGGGAAACACGCATTGGTATAACCCTTACCCATACCCCTGATTCCGGTTCACTGACCTTCAGGTTGAACGGGGAGCCGGTTCGATTCAGCGGCCGTGACACCCTACTAGTTTTCACGGCGGCCGGCAGGCTGCTCGATAATCATTTTTCCGGTCCGGTCAGGCTGAAAAAAGGATCAAATGAATTGATGATCGGCATGCCAGGCGCTGATGGCAGGAAAACGGCACAAATTGATTTTATCTGGCTGAGAAAATAAATTCCGGAAATCCGGAAATTACCCGATAACAGTTAATACCCTGGATTGCCAGGAAGGTAAACCGGAAGACTGACTGATGAAGGTGTTCCGTTTCCATACCAGAGTGTTTGTGTCGAACGCATTGTGATTTTGGCATCGGCCGCTTTCTCACAGCGGTTGAGGTTCCTGTTGAACCTTGGGAACCAGGATGAGGTGATCACAACCCTCAGGGTATGCCCGGGATTGAGTTGATAACCAGTGGCCCATATAGAAATTTCTGTTTTTTCAGGACCATTCCCGGTCAATTTAACTTTTGCCCCTCCTTCCTGGATGTTTATGATCTTTCCATCCGGGAATTCATCCTGCAGCAGCACATAATAATCAGTGCATACCGCAGATGAGGAAAGCCAGAGAGTTGCGCCAAGAGGACCCAGAAGGATGAGAGGTTCGCTTTCAATTTTTTTCCTGAAAACCAGCTGGTCCTTCCGACCGGTATTCGGATTTTGCCGGGCTGGTCCCACTCCTTTGCCGAGGGCGGTGCCGCCGAGACTGGGATATGGATCGGCCGGATCGTATTCGTATGACAGACTTCCCTTTTCGGAAGGGATGGCAGGCCCGAGATATCCGCCAGGTCCGAGGTGATAGGGAGTCATCGTGGTTTCCCTGGGTGGCCAGACATCTGAGCCCGCATATTCGTTCCTTTCCATGATGAACAGATTGTATTTTGCATCTTTCATGGGACTTCCCGGTCTGGCTTTCCTGCCTTTAAGATACTGCCGTACATATTTAAAAATCAGTTTCGGGTCACCCGTTTTTTCTGGTCCGCCGTATTGACTGGCTTCCCCCGGTTCACCATGGGCCCACGGCCCTATGACAAGCCTGCCCCGGTTATTACCGGAAGAATCAAGCGCCAGGAAATCCGCCAGCTGGCATTTAAGGAACAAATCATACCATCCGGCCACTGAAAGAACGGGAGCATCCGATCTGCCCCTGAAATCCATCTGCTCCCAATAACTGTCGTATTTATCATGAATAACCCAGTCATTGTAGTAGTTGATGTCCCTGATTGCAGAATCATCTGCTGCCATAACCGGCAGAGTATATAGCTTTTTCCTTACAGTGTCCTCATTGAGGTCATTAACGGTGCGTGAAGCACTGCTAAAGCCCCATATTCCGGCAGTTTGCAGCGAAAAAAGCGAATCAGGATAAACCAAATCAAACAACCTGGCTCCTGTCAGCATAAGAGTCATAAAATCAAGAGAATCAGAAACCGCCCACTGGGTGTATCCTAAATAGCTTGCACCCCAGCCTGCCACTGTTCCGTCGGACCATGGCTGCTTTCTTATCCATCGGATGGTTTCAAGACCGTCTTTTCTTTCATTGATGAATGGATAGAAATCACCTCCGGATTTGAATTTTCCCCTGACATCCTGGGTTATTACTGCAATACCGAAAATATTGAAAGCCTTTCCCACCCACTCTTCAGCCTGTTTGTTGTAAGGTGTGCGGACCAGCACTGAAGGATATTTCCCTCTGCCGGCCGGGATGAATATAGTTGCACTGAGCGGTGTTCCGTCGCTCATGGTTATTTCGGTTTCCGTTCTCCGGCTTGTAAACCTGTTGATCAGCAGCAGCACACTCACTCCCGTGATGATAAGAATTACTGCCGCAGTCTTAAGGAACCTGTTATGCTTCTTCATTATAGGAGGTGTTTAACGCAATGGGAGAAGTTTAACACAGACGGGTAAATCAAAAAAAGCGGCCCGGAGAGCCTGACCTGTGGTTGCGGTTTCCGGGCCGTACAATGACAATGCATAAGCAGACATTACGGTTTCGGTATGAATGTCATGTGGTACATGTATGTCGGCAGATTTGCGAAGTCAGCGCCTCCGGGTGCCGCTGCACCCTGATACATGCAGACCATTATGGCCACTCTCAGCTGGGTCGGGGAAATTGATTTGATAATAATGTTACTGGAAGTTGAAAAGTCGAGGAACCCCAGAAACGAACCGGGCGAAAGGGAGAGCCATTTCTTCCCTGAAAAAACCACATTCCCATGTGCAGGGGGTACTGTGGTTTCGGAAGGATTTGTTATTGCATCGACAGTAATATCTGATTCCCTGATCTCCCAGGTGGCTCCTGCAGGCTGTACATAACCGGTGGCCCTGCATGTTCCATAGGGAGTGTTGCTCTGATCCACGGTGATCCCATTGAAAAAGGCATACAGGGAAATTGCCAGAACCGTATCATTCTTCGTGTCAATTTTGAATGACCCGTCATACTTGAAGGTATATTCCTCCTTTTTGCCATCAAGTCTTTCCTTGCCCATCCATCCGTAGAAATCAGCCGGTATAGGTATGAGAACAAGCATGTTGGGCTCAATGGCGCTGGCTCCGTCACCGTCGACAGGGCTGTCTGTCTTCAGCACCCAGGTCTTGCCGTTTGCAGCTCCAGGCCCACCGGTCAGCATTATTTTGATGTCTTCAAGACCAGGGGTGACTGTTACCTTTATCTTCTTCTCGGCTGATCCGCCTTCCCCGGTTACAACCAGCTTAACTTCATATTCGCCGCCGTCGGCATAGGTATGCACCGGATTTGCTTCCGTACTTGTCTGGCCGTCGCCGAAATTCCAGGCATAAGTGTCAGTGTTTGTTGCAACAGCGGTGAATGTAATTTTCAGGCCCTCCGCCTTGATTGAAAAATCACATGTTGGAGGTTCTTTTGCCTCAGATTCTTTCTTGCAGGAGTCCAGTCCGATTACAAGAAGAGCTGTCAGCAAGCCAATAAACAGTAATTTCCTTTTCATTTCAGATTGTTGGTTTAATTCTTGAAACAAAATTACGCTTAAACGTTTAAATAAACAAATTTATTATCACTTTTTTCCTGTCTGCCTGAGCCCGGCACAGGAGAAGGAAGCAGAAAACTGGTATCAGTTTATGATTACAACAAACAATTATCAGATTTTAACTTCCATAGACTCAGGGTACAAATCATTATGGATTTCAGATTCGCCGCTGATGCCGATGTTTGGCTTATTGCCGGGAGGATATGCAGATAAACCGGCATGAGTGCACTGATAAAACAGTATTCCGCCCCATGAAAAATTAATGCTTAAACGTTAAAAGTATCGAAATGGGGAACAACTGACCGGTTTTTCCTGGTTCTGACTGTGAAAGACAGCAATGAACAACTGATACTGTATGTCCTCGTACGAATGTAAGATTGCCGGATTTTCTTCCCCCGTAGCTAAATATTTCAGGAAATTATTAAACGGTAACTTACAATTATCAGGCAAGGCCCAGGAATTATTTATCTTTACATATGGCATCATTAGTAGCCTGAAAGCATTTTCTGATGCTCCTGAACTTAAACCAGACATGTATCATGAAAAGAAATTTTCCAAAAGTTTTGTTCTTCCTCTTGCTGGGCCTCATATGTACTGGGCCAGCAACCTTTTCACAACTTAGGGGCCTGGGGACCATTTCAAAGAAGGAACTGAAGTATAATCTCGATTTTCTCGGCGCTGTTGAATTCAGGGGAAGGGAAACGCCTTCGCCGGAGCTGGAGATAGCCACTCTCTATCTCGGCAACTGGGCCGGCCGTACAGGGCTTAAACCGGTAATGAAAGACGGCTCATTTTACCAGCCTGTTCCCGTGACAGTAGCTTCGGTTTTTCAGCCGGGAACCCGGATCACTCTTACCGGGGCGAATGGCGACAGAATTTATTATTTCGGCAAGGAGCTGAATGGCAATTTTAACCGGAGCGGCACTTACAGGGGTGAAGTGGTCTTTGCCGGACTGGGAATAAGCGATCCGGAAACCGGATGGGACGATCTGAAGAACCTGGATCTCAGAGGTAAGATAGTTGTCATACTTGACGCCCAGCGTCCGGGTACTGTGTTCCCGCTGGGATTCACCATGACAGGCAGGCTGATGTCCAGGATTTTCGAATTGCGCAACAGGGGGGCTGCAGCTGTCCTGTCAGTTGTGAGTCCGGAGAGAGAGAGAAGGAAAGCCGGAGGGCAGAATATTTTCGACTACATACCGGAAGGCAGGATGACCCCGGTTTATGAGACCCAAAGGATAAATTTGGGCCAGGCGGCTGCCGTGCAGGCAGCGGAAGAGAAGACAAGGCCGTCCTTACCGTTTGAAAGGGCTGAGATAAGCCATGATCTGGCTGCTGATATGCTGGGAATCACCAAAGATGAAATTGCAGGGATGTTCAGCAAGATTGAGCAGGGACTGCAGGTGCCGTCGTTCGCTGTTTCCGGCATCAGTGCCCGGCTTGATGTGGAAGTAGAAACCTTCCGGTCGGAATCTCGTAACGTGCTAGCCATGGTGGAAGGTTCGGATCCGGTGCTGAAGAATGAATACATTGTGATCAGCGGCCATCATGATGCACGGGGTATCGACGATGGCGCCATTATTGCCGGAGCCGACGACAATGGAAGCGCCTGCGTTGCACTGATGGAAATAGGCCGGGCCCTGCTTGTTGAGCGGCCTAAAAGATCGGTCATCCTTGCCTGGTTTACCGGTGAGGAACAGGGGATGAACGGGTCACACTATTTCGTTAACAACTGTCCGGTACCGGTCGAAAAGATCAGTGTGTGCCTTAATATGGACATGATCTCCCGAAATGATCCAGACAGCCTTTACCTTGTAGGCTCCGACCTGCTGAGCTCGGAGCTGGATGCATCGATAAGAAAAGTGAATAAGAAATACGGGATAAATTTCACTTTCGATTACCTGTACTCAAATCTGACTCACCCGCAGAGAGTCTATTTCAGAAGCGACCAGTATCCGTTTGTCAGACTGGGCATTCCGTCGGTGTGGTTCTTCTGCGGCTTTACGTATGACTACCATACTGAGTGGGATATTATTGAACGGGTTGATTATGACAAGCTTTATAAAACAACCAGGCTTGTATATCTTACAGCTTATGATATCGGCAATATGAAACATCTTGTCAGGCTTGATGTGAATCCTGCCGTCACATCACGCGGAAAACATAACCTGCCGGAAAAAAGTCTGTTTGGCGGACGTTAGATCCCGTTCCGGCTCACAAATTGGAGCCGCATTCAATATGAATAACTTTCTGCCGTATCTGGCAGAGTTAAATATCATTGTCAGTTCCTTTGTATGGAAAGCCGTGCCAGTACCGCTCATAAAAACTGCATGGAAACTTCCCCGGTTCAGAAAAAAAGAATCCATCCCGATCAGTAGATAATTATTCAGAAGCCTTTGCGTAACATATCATTAATATTTTTCGTAAATAATATAATACCCATCTGTTTTACGGGTTTTATCATAAAAACAACAAAGTATTGACATGAAAAGAAATCTGCTTTTAACAGTTGTGGCTTTGCTGGCATTTTTGACCGGTAGTTGCACCAAAGATGACATTAAACTGTCTGAATTTGTTGTAGGAACGTGGAAATCACAGGAGATTAATCTGGGCGGGCCTACCAAGATTGATATGAAGGTAACCTTAATAATTGTTATCAACGAAAACAAAACCTACGTTCTCAGCATGAAGTTTTCAGAGGGGGGAGACCTCGTTTCCTTGCCTCAAGCGGAGTATGTGCTTGATGAATCCAGGAACCAGATCACCATTAAACAACCTGAGTTCGAGCCGGTTAAAAATTCTGAAGACTCGATTACTTTTGAAGTTGAATGGGAAAAGGGAAGCAAGAAAATGACGTGGACTCCATTGGAGAATCCGGAGGCTCCCACTCTCATCTGGACAAAGCAAAAAGGACCAATTACAGAATAAGATATTCGTAACTTGTGTTCAGGTTTCATTCTGAGTGCCGCCTCATTTATTTTATATGTTATTAAGGGAAGCGTTTGGATCAGTTTTCAGTCAAAACTGTTGCATGCTTCCAATACCCACAGATTAGCCATATACCATTCAGTGGTCAATGATTTTACTGACGAACACTGAGATTAAGGTGAACTGAATATTGCGGATCCCTGGGACTAGGCCATTCTTACGATTGCCGGATGGAAAGTACCAAGGATCTCAACCAGGTCTTTCTGGTAATCCATCACCTCATGAATATCCTTGTATGCAAATGGCGATTCATCGGTGCCTGCACCCAGGAGCTCTATTCTCCTGCTATCGAGATATTCCTTCATTTGTTTACCCGACAGATCCTTAACAGCCACGTTACGTGACATTTTCCGCCCGGCGCCATGGGAGGCTGAATTCAATGATTCCTCATTTCCTTTGCCACCTACAATAAATGCAGGGGAAGCCATGGTACCCGGAATCACTCCGATATCGCCAATACCGGCAGGAGTGGCCCCCTTCCTGTGTATGACAACCTCTTCACCCGTGGCAAGGGTCTCCTTCCAGGCAAAATTGTGATGATTCTCAATGATGACCAGCGGCGCTTCACCGAAAGCCCTGGCCAGGCGGCGATGAATGATGCGATGGTTTGCATGCGAATAATCTCCAGCCAGATTCATTGCTGCCCAGTATTCCTCTCCTTCTTCAGAGCCAAGCTCGAGCCATGCCAGTTGTGCTTCTGCGCCCCTTAACCCCAGCTTCCCGCGGGCAATACCGGTATAATGCCTGCATACTTCGGCTCCGAAATTGCGTGAACCGGAATGGCTCAGAACGGCAAAATACTCACCCGCCTGAAGCTTTATCAGTTCAGAATATTCCGGGATAATTACATGACCTACATCCACAAAATGGTTTCCATGACCGGATGTGCCCAGCTGGGCTGCAAACTTTTTATGAAGGGTTCTTAGGAATTTTATCTCATCAAACTCTTTTCTCCCGAGAATTTCATGATCCTGTTCATCCCTGAATTCGGCCAGTCCGAAACGGGTCTCATTCATCAGTATCCTCTTTATCTGCTCCCTGTCGTCATTTATCTTCCGGGGAGAAAATGGAAATACAGAAAGACACATCCTGCAGCCAATGTCCATTCCAACCCCATACGGAATTACTGCATTGTATGCGGCTAGCACACCGCCAATCGGAAGGCCGTATCCCACATGGGCATCAGGCATCAGGGCACCTTTTACCGAGATGGGCAGACTCATTGCCAGCTCCATCTGCCGGATGGCTTCAGGATCGATCAGTTCTTCACCGAAAATTTTAAAATAACGCCTGGATTTTTTCAGATCAGGAACCTTTCTGCCTTCTTCGGGCTTCTCAGTTAAAAGCTGTGCCAGTTTACCCCAGACCGGATCCTTCAAATACTTATGAGGTTGCAGGTTGATCTTTTCCAGGGTAATAAGGATTTCCTCCCTGCCCGCTTTTTTAAAGTTTTTTCTCGCCAGGTTAATGGCAAGGGAGATGGTACGGTCACTTTTGTAACCGATGCGTTTAAGTTCCTGTCCGCTTAATCTTAATCTACCCATGGCAGGATTTCCGGTATCCGGGCGGCAAAAACCTTTCGGATATTATGATATGTTAAAATTAAGCTTTTATTGTCAATCGGCGAACTGCTCTGTTCCTGATATGACATATGCTTGCACCATGCAGCATGAGTGCCATGTGAAAATATGAAGGAGTATATGCAAAAGTCTGTTATGGCTTAAATTCCTGTAACCAGTTGTACAGAAGGTGATTATTATAACAGGCGCAGCTCTTGTGTAACGATTGCACCCCTGGTCTCTTGCTTAATTGAAGATTATAAATCATATTTGACCTGGAAAGCCTGAGATTGCATGGCCGGATTTGAAGGAAATCTGAAACCTTCCGTACCGCGGAAGGTATTAATGCTTATTGCCGGGGCAATGTGGTGCGGTGTGGGATTAATGTTATCGCTCATGGCATACCGGTGGTTATCGGATTACGAAGGAAGAACCTGGCTTTTTGCAATACCCGGATTAACTGCCGCCATGATCATTCATCATTTCGGGTTCCTGAAAATAGTCGACAAAAACCTCGACCGTATTTCACGATTACCTGATCAATCATGTGCATTTGCATTTATCTCCTGGAAAAGCTACCTTATCATTGTCATCATGGTTTCAATGGGGATCGGTTTACGCCACTCATCAATCCCCAAGCCATACCTCTCGATAATTTACCTTGGCATAGGTGTGGCCCTGTTCCTTTCAGGCACCAGGTATTTCCGGAAACTGTTAACAGGTTAAAAACCAGGACCGTAATCAGGGTATAACAAAATTTCCAGGCAAGGGCCCGGTGATCCCTGGTTGTTAACATGGCGCAGCCCCTTTAACGGATTTTTTCGAGGCACCTTTTTATCATTTCCAGGGCACGGTCGATGGATGCCTTTTTTGTTCTGAATGCCAGTATGGCAATCCGGATCACAAATCTGCCGTCAATTACGGAAGAGCTTAAAAAAACATCTCCGTCGGCATGAATTTCTTTCATCAGCTGCCTGTTTTTTTCATCCTGGTCAGTTTCAAACGGATACCAGAAATAGCTTACTGACAGGTCGGGCTCGGGCCCGAGTCTGAATCCCAGTTCACCAAGCCTGTTTCTGAAATATTTTACCAATAGCAGCTTTTCCTCGAGGCATGATATGAAAGGTTCAATACCATGTATCTGAAGGGGCAGCCATACGCGGAGACCCCTGAAATGTTTCGTCAGTTCAGGGGAGAGATTTGACGGGCTTTGAATCAGCTCTTCCGCAGCGGCATCCTGCATGTAGTTTGCAGCATACTGGTGCGAATACAAAACACTGGCCTTGTCCCTGATCAGAACTGCACCAACTCCGTAGGGAATGAACATGCCCTTGTGAGGATCAACGATGATCGAATCGGCCCTTTCAATTCCCATGAACAATTCCCTTTTTGATGTCAGGATGAAGAATCCGCCATAAGCTGCATCGGCATGAAACCAGAGGTTGTGTTTCCCCGCGATATCAGCTATCCCGTCCAGGGGATCAACAGCTCCGGTATCAGTCGTTCCCGCCGACCCGATAACCAGAAAAGGATTAAGTCCGGCAGTTTTATCCCTTTGCACCAGTTCATCCAGTTCACCGGTCTTCATCCTGTGGTGATCATCCATTGGCACATAACGGATAATCACGTCTTCGAGGCCTATGATCCGCAAAGCTTTCCGGGCAGAATGGTGCGCCTGCTCCGTGATATAAACCACGCTCTTACGGACAGATTCGTTCTTTACCTGGTATTTGTCCCTTGCGGCCGTAAAAGCGATCAGCGCCGATACTGATCCGCCTGATGTCAGGTTGCCCACCGAACTCTCAGGAAAAGAAAATATTTTCTTCAGCCAGCGGATAACTTCATTTTCTATCCCGGCTGCACCGGGTGAAGCATAGTACACACCTGCATACGGATTGGTAAAAGCTGCAATAAAATCGGCAAGAGCTGCGGCAAAGATCCCGCCGCCCGGGATATATCCCAGATGTTTGCCCGATGCAGCATTGATACCTGTTTCCGCCACTTCTTTCCGATAAATATCAAGAAGTTCTGACATGGTTTTTTTATTGCCGCCGATTTCAAGGGATCCTGGCCGCCTTTCAAAAAATACATTCCTGTCATTCAACCCTGCAATAAATTCATTTGAATAATCCGTTACCAGCTTAATCAGCGCCGCCCTGTCAGATTCCTGTATTTCAAGTTCACTGCTCGATTGATCCAGCTCATGGAGTTTATCCACGATCTCTTTCGTGTTCATAAGATCTCCCGTAAAAAAGTTAAATTTCCGGCAAAGTTATTTTATTTTTTACGGGCTGTTCAACTGCGCCAGGCGATTTTGCAATAAAGAGGTTCTCGTGGGAGAAGTGTTTTTCTTATTCTGACAACGATTTTTCCTGCAGGATACTGATTCCCCATATTTATTGTAAATTAGGGCACTTATGTGTTAATGTACCAGCAAAGTTGAGATCAGGAAAAAATCAATTACGGAGAAAAACACAGGCTGCTTGAGTTGAATGAGAATCACGTTTTTGATAATTGTGTTCCTGCACGGACTTATCCATATCCTGGGATTTGTTAAGGGATCAGGGATCAGCGAGGTTAAAGCGTTAAAACTGCCGGTTTCCAGCCTTGAGGGAGTTATCTGGCTGGTGGCAGCGTTGCTGATCATGGTTTTCGGCACATTAAAATCAACGAATTACAGGTATGCCTGGCTCGCTGGTTTTATTGCGGTTGCAGTATCGCAAACACTGGTTATCATGTTCTGGGAGGATGCCCGGGCCGGAACTCTTCCCAATATTATGATCCTTCTGGTTTCAATTGTCTCTCTGGGCAGTTTTAATTTTAATAAAAAGGTTGAAGAAGAAACTCGAAGTTTGTTGAACAGAGTAAAAGATATTACCCCTGGCATCATGCATGAGGGCGATATCGCGGAACTGCCTGAACCGGTAAAACAATGGCTCCATCGCACGGGGGCAATCGGGAAGCCCTTTATCATCAGTGGCAGGGTCGTTCAACGGGCGCAGATGAAAATGAAGCCTGGTCAGAAAAGGTGGATAAGGGCTTCAGCGCTGCAATATTCAACTATTTCGGTTCCGGGCTTTATCTGGACTGTTAATGCTGAAATGAATCCTCTCGTTTACTTCATGGGAAGGGATAAATATTTTGAAGGGCAGGGAGAAATGTTGATTAAATTAAACTCGTTATTCAACGTGGCAAATGAGAAGGGGCCAAGACTTACTGAATCAACAGTGCAGCGTTATCTTGGTGAAATGGTCTGGTTTCCCTCCATGGCTCCCGGTAAGAACATTACCTGGGAGCAGGTTGATGACGTAACGGTCAGGGCAGAAATGAACTATAAGGGGGTAACGGCAGGCGGAACATTTCATTTCAGTAAGGAAGGCGACTTCATCAGGTATTCTGCGCAGCGTTTCATGGAGAATAGCCCTGATGCCCAACGATTCGAATGGGTTCTCGACGTTGAGGAGTACGGCACCTTCGGTGGGATAAAGGTCCCGTCGAGGATGACGGCAACGTGGAAACTTCCGGATGGTGACTGGACCTGGCTCTTGCTTGAGATTGAAGATATAAAATACAATCCGTGAATTTATGACTGTTATTTCCGTACCGGATTCAGGTCGTGGAAATCATAGCTGAAATCGGTCAGGGGCGAGATGGCTTCCATTGTAAAGGCTGCAGCCTTCCCGTCCTTGTCGAGTGAGAAAACGACATAAGCGTCTGCATCCATGTACCTGTCATCCCATTTCACAATGCAGGTGTTGCCGGTATAATAATACATGTCGCCCCTGAGCCTGGGTGATTTGGCAGATCTGAACCTGAGTTTCCCGTTTTCTTCCGTGATCATGATTTCGCCAAGCCAGCTGTCGAGGTACGTGCCGGCATAGGAAGAGAGATCCGGCCGGATGCCATTACCCGAGCTTTGAGCCTCGACTTTTGCCCATACCTCATCGATTATTCTTTGGGCCCTGGTTTTGCTCCACTCAGTATTATCCCGGAGGGTTTTGATCCAGTCGCTGCCTTTTAGTCCCAGGTAAGCATCCTTTATGGTATTGCTAATGGCCGAGAATGCAGCTCCTTCCTGCTGGTTTGTAAAGACAATGATGCCCAGTTTCAGCTCGGGGATAAGTGTTACCTGCGTAACAATCCCGTTTAATCCGCCCGTGTGGGAAACCTGCATGTATCCTGCAACATCTGTCAGCTGCCACCCGAGCCCGTAGGCAGCAAAATGACTGCGGTAGGGTCCGCTGCTCCTGAGGGGGAGTATAGTCTGAGGTGTCCACATCTCGCGCTGAACGGCTTCCGAGAAAAGCTGTTCAGTATTGCCTTCACCGTATTTGCCGTTATTTAAAAGCATTATTACCCACCGGCTCATATCGGCAACGCTGCTTATGATCCCGCCCGCGGAGTTAAGGGTTTCTCCCTGGTATTTGGGTACAACCTGCAGTTTCCCATCTACAGGCACGTGGGCATCAATGATGTTTGACATGTCTTTGGCTCTTTTCAATGATGCCGATGACCTGTCCATTCCAAGAGGCTTCATGATACGTTGCTCAACAAACTGTTCCCAGCTCTGTCCGGAGATCCTTGCAACAATCTCGCCGGCCACTATGTAAAGCAGGTTGTCATAGTCATATTTAGTGCGGAAAGGGGATACCTGTTTAAGGTATCTCAGGTTATGGATAATTTCCTCCCTGGTGAACAGGGAGGAGTCGGGCCAGAGCATCAGGTCGCCCGCTCCCAGGCCCAGCCCGCTGCGATGTGTGAGGAGGTCCTTTATATTAAAATCTTCTGTGACATAGGAGTTGTAAAGCCTGAATTCGGGTATGATATCAGTAACCCTGGTTTCCCACCTTATTTTACCCTCGTCAACAAGGATCCCGAGAGTTGCTGCTGTAAATGCCTTGCTGTTTGATGCAATTGCAAAGAGGGTGTTCTCGTCGGTTTTTTTACCGGTAATGATGGAACTGACCCCGTACCCCTTCATGTGAACAACATTGTCATCCTTTATCACCGCAACCGCGATCCCGGGAACATTGAAGGTTTCCATCGTCCTGATTACAAGCCTGTCGATATCCGCGGTTTTCAGGGGCTGCGACCCCAGGACTGCAGGGATCAGGATCAGCGTTATTAGTATGATTACTTTTTTCATCTGGTTGAAAATTTTCAAAGTGAGATTATGATTCCGGAGAATTATGGTAAATGTAACTCTGTTTTTCATTTTCAATATTTCCCCTGCTTTTAGTAATTGATATCAAAGATATTATTCTCATCAGACTAAGGATTTTATAAAACAGTTTGAAAACGGGTTATGCAGGAATTTTTCTATGAAATTATGTTGCCAGACTTAATTTTTTTACTAATTATCGATTCAGCAGGAGGGGACTTCAAACAATCATGACGCATAAATAAAAAAAACAGAAATAGACAGTACCAGGTCCTGCATATTTACGATGAACCGGTCATTTTGTACCATTAATTTAAATTTGAATCCGTCTGATTCCGAAATCTGGAATCCCTGGTTGTCAGATATATATCAGGATTCATGCAGATTTTTGGTAATGAAGATCCGGGTCAGGGCAATTTAATTATTCAGCGGGCGTTAACTTAACTGGATGTTGCAATTCAGGCAATCAACGGCCCTGGCCAGGACCGGCACCAGCATTTAAGAAACTACTTCGGAAAGCAATCATGCGCGATTGCAGGGAAGGTTTTTTCTTGCTGTCAGGCAGGATCTGAATTGGAATGACCAGGTTTTTGAGTAATACGTATGATATTTTGAATTAACAAATATTTCCAAACTAAAAAGAATGATGATGAAAACAATGAGATTATTTGGAATTTTGGTTACTGCTTCACTTATTTTTGCGGGCTGCAGCTAGGAAAAAGGGAATGATGATGACCTTACAGGCACTGGTTTCCTGGAAGTTAAATGTATTAATCCCATGGCAGGATCTTCCAAGGGTGGTGTGAATCAGGCAAAAGCTGATGATGGTAATCCTAAACTGGTTGATGAAATAACCGAAACCATTATGACAAGCATGAAACTGGGGATTGGAGATGTATGGGTTTCACAGGGGGTTGTAAGGGAAGGCGAACCCGACAACCTGGAGTGGATAAAGCTGACTAAGGATACCAATTACGAGCTGAAACTTTTCGAGGATTATACCTTTCCGGCAGTTGAACTACCAGCCGGTGAGTATAAAAGCATCAAAATAAAGTTTAGAAACATCTTTTACAGGCACTGTAAATTAATATCTGATCCCAACGTTGTGTATGAATTACTGGAAACGATGGGCAGTTCAACCGATCCCTGCGATCCGGCTGACACCTCATGGGCACCGGATGACTATTTCAGCACCGGGGGTAACTTTTCCTTAGTAGATGGGAAATTCAAGCTTGGCTCAGCAAAGGAAAAAGTGGGCGGATTTACGATCAAATCCGGTAAGACTGCCAAAATCTTATGGAGGCTTGGCGGAGGAGTTGTAGCAACGTGCGTCAATAAACTGATTGACATTAATGGCAACCTTGAATGGGATTGCGATATAGATGACATAGATATTGAATGTACGCCAGAAGTCGAGTACATGTGGGATTTTGTTGTTCAGGAAGACTAGACAGCAACCTTAAAAGTATTTAAACAAGAATTATTTGTATTCCTGTAAGTAACATGCAAGCAGGACGCCGTGAGGGTTGAAATTAGTATCTGTCCTGTTAATCGGAGCGTAGCAGGAATAAGGCGAAAAGCTCATTTGTTAATTGATTAACACTAAAATACGGGTACCGCGGGGAGGAATAGTCGGGTATGGAAGCCGGTTTTTTTCACTTCCGGAAATAGTTAACGCCTATTATTCCTCCCAGTACCAGTATTCCACCTATGATATGCCATCCCTTAAGTGTTTCATTGAGGAAGAACACCCCGCCAAACACTGAAATCACCGGGCTGAAATTATTGAATATTGACACCTGCGCAGCCGGTATCACCGACAGTGCATTGTTGCCAAGGAAGGACGTCAGGAAGGTGGAAAGAATCCCGAGATAGAGGATGGGCCAAAGAAATCCCGGGTTTTTAAACGCGTCGAAATAGTGGGCAAGGTTTCCTGATTTTACATGCATGGCGACCGCGGCGCAGTTGAACACGATGCATGCCGTGAGACTCATGAAAAAGGTGATGTCCATGGAATTGAACTGTTTATTGGCTTTTCTCCCCATGACATAATATATGGCTATCGAGATAACCGACAGGAGAATCAGCATGTTGCCTTTCATGCTTGCTCCGGTTATCGCGGTTATCCCGTTCCTGTACATGATATAGATTACCCCCGATACGGACAATAAAACGAAAAGGATTTGCACCGGGGTATTTTTTTCTTTCAGGAACAGGGCGGCAAGAACCAGGGTTATGATTGGTGTAACAGCCGAGATGATCCCGGCCTCAGAGGCTGACGTGTATTTGAGCCCAAGGGTTTGAAATCCGAACAACAGCAAGGGGTAGAACAGTGATAAGGCCAGCAGGGCAGGAATATTTTCCCTTTTTATCCCTGGCCGTTTTCTCCTGTTAAAGACATAATAGATAATTAATCCGATAGTGGCAGTGGTGAAGCGATGCGCCAGAAGGTCAGAAGGCGGGGCATGCCTGAGGGCAATCTTGACAAAAATGAAGGAGAACCCGATAATAAGTGTCATCAGTGTAAGGCCCGCGTAAGCCCAGGCTACTTTTTTCCTTTCATTCATCCGGTCCTTATAGTAACCGGTAAAAATAGCATAAGTTTATGTAACTATCCTGGTGCCGGGGTACTGATATTCATCATTCAGGCACCATGGCAAGATATTTTGCCGGTCCCAGGATGAACCAGGTGAAACAACCCCGAATCATTATTTATCACTCACGTCCGGGAATCAGGATTGATTTTTGAATCTGATATTTTATACATTCGCGGTCAAATGTATTTCCGATGTTTGGTTCCGTTGCATTCCTAATCATCATTGCCCTGTCTCTGTTGATATTTGCAGTGTCTGAGCCTCTCAAGTATTATTTCACCCTTGCCCTGCTGCTGGCCGGCGTGGCTCTTTCCGGCTCATGGTCTATTGATATCCTTACAGGATCGGCTCCTGCCATTGAATTGATCCTTTTCCGGCCCGCTCATGGCCCTGGTTTTGTTTTGACCCTTGACAGCCTGAGTGCTTTCTTCGTCATTGTTATTAATATAACAGTTCTGATCGGATTTTTTTATGCCCGGGGTTATCTGGCCCCTTACCGGCAGACAAAGCAAAATACTCGTTTCTCGATTCATTTTTTTTCCTACTTCTGGCTTTGGCTCTCGATGCTGATGGTTGTCATGCTGCGCGACGGACTTGCCTTCCTGGTTGCATGGGAAATCATGGCTTTATCATCCTTTTTCCTCGTGATTTTTGAGGCGGAAGACAGGAAGATCATGAAAACCGGTATCAGTTATCTCATCCAGATGCATGTCGGGATGTTTTTCATTTTGATAGCTTTCCTTCTTGTTTACAGATCTACCGGGCGGTTGAGTTTTGATGCCCTGGCAGAATATTTTGACGGCCATCACAACCTGCCGTTGTTCCTGCTTTTCTTTGTTGGGTTTGCCATCAAGGCAGGTTTCGTTCCCATGCATACCTGGCTGCCGGAGGCTCATCCGGCGGCCCCGTCGCATGTCTCTGGAATAATGTCGGGTGTGATGATAAAAATGGGTATTTATGGTATAGCTCGGGTGTTGGCCTCGATGCAGTCTGACCTCCTGGCGACGGGGATATTCATTCTGGTAATATCAATCATGTCGGGGCTTGGAGGAATCATGATGGCCCTGGTTCAGAGCGACATGAAGAAGATGCTGGCATACAGCACCATAGAAAATATCGGTATTATTGGCATAGGCCTTGGACTTGGAGTGACAGGACAGGCCCTTGGAAGTCAATCGCTGGCCCTGCTTGGATTCGCCGGTGCTTTACTGCACGTTTTTAACCACTCGCTCTTCAAGTCGCTTCTGTTTTTCAATGCCGGATCGGTTTATTATGCCACCCACACCAGGAACATGGAGCAAATGGGAGGGCTGATGAAGAAGATGCCGTGGACTGCCATGATGTTTTTAACCGGGTCTCTGGCTATTTGCGGACTGCCTCCCTTCAACGGGTTCATTTCGGAATACCTGATTTACATGGGTATGTTTTACAGCCTTTCCGACGCCACCCTATATATTTCACTGCTTATGATCGTGGCAATTCTTGCCCTGTCACTCATTGGAGGCCTGGCGCTTTTTGCCTTTACAAGGGCGTTTGGCATTGTTTTCCTCGGTGAAGCCAGGACTGCAGCAATGAACCACGCGGGAGAGACGACGCCGGGTATGATTATTCCCCAGGTATTTACAGTGGGATTGATACTTTTGGTCGGCTTGGGTTCCTCTGTCGTAGTAAAACCGGTGTTCAACAACGTTATGATAACATGGGGCCTGAAAGGTATGCCAATGGTTGCCGGTGCTTTATCCTATAATTTGTCGCGGATCAGCCTTGCCGGTGGCATTCTTGTGGTCACCCTGGGTGCATTGCTCCTGTACCGTCGGTATCATTTGAGCAGGAGAGTCGTCGAGGCTGGTCCAACCTGGGGTTGCGGCTACACCGCGATAACACCTCGGCATCAATACACGGCTAACTCGTTTTCGGGGAATTTCAACGTGCTTGCAAAACCCGTGCTGCGTACAGGAAAGATTGTTGATTTACCCGATGAAAATGAATTGTTCCCCGGCAAACGTGAATTCTTTACCCGGAGTCATGACATTTTCAGGCTCTATCTTATCGACTTGCCCGTGAACCGGCTCTCGGGATTGCTGAAAAAGATAGCGGTGATGCAGACAGGGCAGATCAGGCATTACATATTATATGCTTTCCTGTTCATGCTTCTTGTACTGTTGCTTTCGTTATTCAATATTATCTGAAAATGACAGGATTTATTCTGATCGTGATAGCGGCCCTTTTCTTTCCCGGAATAATACTCCGGACGAAGAGCATTGCTTCGGGGCGGAAGGGTCCCGGCCTGTTCCAGCCCCTGAAGGACATTGCCGTGCTCCTGCGAAAGGGTAGTGTTTTCAGCATCAGCACCGGGCTTATTTTCAGGATTGCTCCATCAGTGGCGCTGATATCGGTGGCTGGCGCCATGCTCCTGCTTCCATTTTCAGAGCATAAGGCCATTCTGCATTTCGAGGGCGACTTTATCATGTTTGCTTACCTGCTCGCTCTTGGAAAATTCTTCATGATCATTGCCGCTCTCGACACGGGGAGCAGTTTTGAAGGAATGGGCGCCAGCCGCGAGGCCCTATATTCCATGCTGGTTGAACCTGCTTTTTTTATCCTGCTGGCCACATTCGCGATGTTCTCCTCATATACTTCGTTCTCGGTGATCTTCAATCATTTCTACATTACCGGCAATGATTACGTGTTCATCTACAGCATAATAGGCGCTTACCTCTTCGTTCAGATAGCAATGGTGGAAAACAGCAGGCTTCCTGTCGATGACCCGAAAACCCACCTGGAGCTTACAATGGTCCATGAAGTGATAATCCTCGACTACAGCGGATTCGACAAAGCCCTCATCCATATGGCAACAAACCTGAAATTCGCGTTATATGGTTCGCTCATTTATAACCTGCTCGTGCCGGCAGGATGGAACACTTTGCTGAAAATCGGGGCCTTTTTTGGCGTTCAGACCCTGTTTGCCGTGATAATCGGTATAACAGAGTCATTCAGGGCGCGCAACAAGATGAACAAAAATCCGAAATTTATTCTCACACTTACAACCATCGCACTTATTGCATTTATGGTTATACTGATACTGACTGAAAAACTTGTCTGAAAGGAAATGGTAAACTACCTGATCGTTACATTTGCTGTCACCCTGATCTATTTTGCCTCGGCAGAAAGGCTTTCAACATATGTCAGGCTGATCGCGCTGCATGGTCTCCTGTTATGTGGTATCGCGGTGTTCGAGCTGAAGGAGGTTAACTTGGTAAACCTTTTATTCATCATTGCCGAGACGCTTTTCTTCAAGGCAATGATATTGCCCTGGCTGCTTGGCAGGATAATCGGACGCTCGGGAGTTACCAGGGTACATCGCCAGGCAGTCCCCGGTTTTTACCTGCTACTGTTCTCAATTGCCGGGCTGCTGATCAGTGTCAGTCTTGCCAGAATCCTGCTGAATCCATTTATCAACACAATATATCTGGCCATCGCTCTATTCACGCTTTACACGGGTCTGCTGCTAATCGTGACCCATCAGCTTATCATTTCACACCTGATCGGGTTCCTGGTTGTTGAAAATGCAGTCTTCCTTTTCTCGCTGGCAGTAGGAAGCGAAATGCCGATGCTTATCAACATTGGCATATTGCTCGACCTGTTCGTGGGCGCGCTGATACTTGGGTTTTTCGGCTTAAAACTTAAGCCCCATACAAATGAGCTAACCATGTTGAAGGATTAAATATGATGCTTCTGATATTTTTCATTTTATCGATTCTACTCGCCGGCTTTGCCCTTCTCTCGCCGGGTAAGGCCATTACCAAGGGGATTGCAGTGGTTTTCTCAGCCTCGCTCATTGCTCTTGCCATACACGCGTGGATTAACACTGGCAGCACTGAACTTTCATATTTTACCTTCGACGGCACTTCGGTACTCCTTCTTTCTGTCCTGGCATTACTTACATTGCCAACCGTTTATCATGGATTTATTTATACACGTTACGACACGCTGAAACGATTCAATATCTATCACTCGGGGTTGATCAGCCTGATGACATTCATGACCGGGGCTTACCTTGCAAATACCATGACGGTGTTGTGGATATTCGTGGAAGCCACCACGCTTGCCGTTGCAGTTCTTATTTATCACGACCGGACTGAGATTGCCCTGGAGGCCACCTGGAAATATATTTTTATCTGTTCTACCGGTATTGCCCTGGCGTACCTGGGTATATTGTTCCTGGGCCTCATCTACGGCAGGGGCGATACTCCCAATCTCTCCTTTTCATCGTTGTCACAGGTGGCGGCAATGGCCGACCCGCTCTACCTGAAGATCGCCTTCGTGTTTGTGGTCGTGGGTTTCAGTACAAAGATGGGGCTGTTCCCGATGCATACCGTTACCATTGACGCCCATTCGGTGGCACCCCCCCCGGTGAGCGCCCTGATCTCCACCACCCTGATGAATGTCGGATTCCTGGGGATCTTCCGTGTGTACTCGCTTTTCGCCTCTTCCCCTGTTCTGCCATTCATGAACAGCGTGCTGATACTTGCAGGAGTGTTGTCACTTCTGGTAGCTGCCGGGTACATGCTTAAGGCAAAACACGTGAAACGTATGCTGGCTTATTCCAGTTTTGAAAACATGGGACTTGTCGCCATCGCCCTGGGAATTGGAGGACAGGGTTATTACGCAGCCTTACTGCTGATAATTCTTCATTCGCTGGCAAAGTCAAGCCTGTTTTACCAGATGGGGCAGCTTTCCAGGATACTTCATACCTTCAGACTGGATGAATGCGGGAGGTATATGAAACTGTACCCGGCCGGGGGCGCCGTCCTGTTGACCGGGATGATCACAATTCTTGCAATACCGCCTTCCGGCATGTTCATTCCCGAATTCATGATATTCAGGGCAATGGTAACCGGCGGTCAATGGCTTGTACTTGTTGTGTCCGTTATATTGCTCACCTTCGTTATTTATGCCATGAGCACCCGGATAATGCATATCAGCTTTTCATCGCCCAGGAGTGAGGGAAGCACGGGTCAGCCTGATGCTGTTAACCCGGCAGAGACGATCAGCCAGTTTGTCCTGCTTGGCCTGGTTATAGCGGCCTGCTTCTATCAGCCTCCTTTCCTGGTTGACATGATCAGCAGGAGTATTGCCATATTTCCAAAATAAATGAAGATGAACGGCAGGAGATATCTTGAAATACGTAACGATTCCACCCCGGTTGACACGACAGGCATACCGGTGCTTGATTATTCCCTTTTCCGGGAAGAAGTTACGGCGATGCTGAACCGGGATGATTGTCATTGCCTGAATTATTTTTGCCACCCTGTTGGAGCCGGCCTGCGGTTCATTTGCTGCATAGCGGATGATTCATCGGGACTTATAAGGATATTCAGTCACGAGAAGGGAGATGATGATTCAGCACTGCAATCACTGACCCCCTCGTGCAGTGCAATGCATATTTTTGAACGTGAAATACATGAACGTCACGGTGTGAGGTTCGAGGGTCACCCCTGGTTAAAACCGGTGCGATACCCGAGCTACAGGGCCGATAAGCTCAGCGTGATGAATAATTACCCGTTTTACACGATGGCGGGAGAAGCACTTCATGAAGTTGGTGTCGGGCCCGTTCACGCCGGAGTTATTGAACCGGGTCATTTCAGGTTTACCTGCAACGGGGAAGAAGTACTGCATCTCGAGATTCAGCTTGGTTATCAGCATCGTGGTGTAGAGAGTCTTTTTACCGAAACGGGTGACGGGCTTCGCCGCGTTTTATTATCAGAAAGCATCGCAGGTGATACTGCAGTTGGCCATGGACTGGCTCATGCCCAGCTTGTCGAGTCACTTGCCGGTTTTAACCCTCCAGGGTCACTCCAGGTTGAACGTTGTATAGCCCTCGAGCTTGAACGTATCGCTGTACATATTGGCGATACGGCAGCGTTGTGCACCGACGTGGCCTACCAGCTGGGGCAGGTTGCATGCGAGGCACTGCGGACAATGGTGATAAATACCACCCAGTTCTGGTGTGGCAACCGGTTCGGTAAGGGACTGATACGCCCGGGGGGATCAAATTACCCTCTCACTGAAGAGATCACCGTCGAGATACTCAGGGTGCTTGAAGAGGTTGAAAGGCGATTCGGGAATATTGTCAGTTGTATTTATACCCTGCCCAGTGTGCTCGGCCGGTTCGAGGAAACAGGAACACTGACCAGGCAGCAGGCATTGGCTGTTGGAGCAGTAGGCATGGCTGCCCGGACATGCGGTATCCCAAGGGATACCCGGGCCACCCACCCGTTCCAGTATTACAGGCAAACGGTAATAAACCCGGTGTTGCAGGAACGTGGTGACGTGATGTCGCGGGGAATGCTCCGGGCGATGGAAGTGAATGAATCGGTGAATATCATCCGCGGGCTGACAGGTGAATGGAGCAAAATGAAAAAGGAAACCGAACGCCCCCGGTACGAACTGGGGTTCAGACCCGGCAGCCTCGCCGTATCGGTGGTTGAAGGTTGGAGGGGTGAGATTTGCCATGTAGCAGTTACCGGCATCAACGGCCGCCTGGTCCATTACAGGATCAAGGACCCCTCGCTGCATAACTGGATGGCCCTGGCACTGGCTGTCCGTAACCAGGAAATATCAGACTTCCCGGTCTGTAACAAGAGCTTTAATTTGTCGTATTGCGGCAATGATCTGTAATTAACGGGTAAGAAAACATGAGAAAAGAATTTAGGATACTTTCCGATCATGGTCTCCAGTACGTTCCCGATCTTCGTAATCAGCCGGTGTCAGAACGCTTCAGGGGTATGCCGGTTATTACTGCCGGGGGAGAACCTTCACGGATCGAGGCTGCTGCCAGCCTTTGTCCCACGGGAGCCATCGATAAGCAAACCGGTTCATTGGATCTGGGCAGGTGCATGTTCTGCAACGAGTGCGCACTGAATTTCCCTGAAATATTCAGGTTTACCAATGATTACCGTATTGCAGCATCAAAAAGGGAAGATCTGATTGTTAAGCCCGGTAATAACGGATCTCCCGGCTTCGACGGTAAGGCTGTCAGGCAGGAAGTTCGCCGGTTATTTAAAAGATCCCTTAAACTCAGGCAGGTATCGGCCGGAGGTGACAACTCGTGCGAGATGGAGCTGAACGCGGCCGGAAATGTGAACTTCGACATGGGACGGTTCGGTATCGAGTTCGTGGCCTCACCCCGTCATGCCGACGGCATAGTTATAACAGGCCCGGTAACCGAAAACATGGCCGAAGCACTTGAAATAACATACGAGGCTACACCTTCACCCAAGGTTATTATTCTCTGCGGAACAGATGCCATCAGTGGCGGACTTTTTGCAGACAGTCCCGCTATTGCACGGGATTTCATTGAAAAACATCATGTTGACCTTTACGTCCCGGGCAACCCGGCCCATCCCCTCACGTTCATCAACGGATTAATGGATATGCTTGGCATATGACGGGGGGAGATGAACTTCCTGAATGGTCAGGATACTGAATATTATCTGAAACCAGGTATCCTTGTTAATGTTTTAACAGTAAAAACAATGCTTTTTATCCGTTCAGGCTGATTTTTGTCTCTAACTGATTATTTTTGTATAAATCAAAAAACATCATCATGAAAGTTGTTTCACTCGATAATGTTGAAAAGAACAAAGTCAGCATGGAGGGAGCTGTCGGGGCATGGAAACAATTGCCGCTTGGCAGTTCAGACGGTGCCCCGGTATATTCCTACAGGGTGTTCACTGTTGAACAGGGAGGACATACCCCGTATCACAGCCATCCCTATGAGCACATGAACTATGTTATCGAGGGCGAGGGAGCCCTTGTTAATGAAAAAGGAGAGATGATCTCTCTACGGAAAGGTGACTTTGCCCTTGTCAAACCCGATGAAAAGCACCAGTACCGGAACACGGGCAGCCAGCCGTTCAGGATGATTTGCGGCGTTCCAAAAGAGTTTGAATAGGCCGTACGGGCAGATGGAATATTCTGGAACACATATCAGTATTTCATCTTCCGTTCTTTTTTCGGGCAGATCTTACATGTTAAAACTGATTTGCGGTGATCCATCCTCAGTTTATGACAGTCCTCCCATAACGATTCCCGCATTGACAGGGAGAAGAATAAATGACTTAGCCTGTTAGGCACAAAATTGACATAAAATGATCAGCTGGACTGAAATACTGTTGCGTCTGCTGTTGGCTTCCTTGTTTGGTGCACTTATTGGCCTGGAGCGCGAAAGGAAAAACTGGGCGGCAGGATTGAGAACCCATATGATGGTTTGTGTCGGTTCCTGTTTAATAATGATAGTCTCAGCTTTCGGATTTGCCGATATTCTTGGCACCCCCCATGTTACACTCGATCCCTCTAGGATTGCTGCACAAGTTATTACCGGTATTGGATTTATTGGGGCCGGAACAATCCTGCTATCAAAAGAAGGAATTATCCACGGGCTGACAACAGCTGCAGGATTGTGGACAGTTGCCGCAATTGGGCTTGCCACCGGAGGCGGACTTTATTTTGCGGCCGGGGCCACCACGGTTATTGCGTTGATTATCCTTTGGGCACTTCAGCCATTTGAGAGGATCTTTTCCGGCAGGTTCAGATACAATTCGTTGAAAATCGTGACAGACAGTATTGATTTACTCAGAAATCTGCTTAATAATGATGTTTTTAAAATTGAGTCCCTGTCAGTTGAAAAAGGTGATGATGGTATGGTATTAAATTTACGTATTGCAAAACAGGATCAGAAATCAATCGAAACGATAATCAGGGAACTGGAGAACAACCCGAATGTAAAGGAAATTACTTTGGTGAAATAACTTTCATGCCGGAATTGTACAGATATTGAATCAGAAATTCCCGTTATTTTCCAGCCTCCATTTTAAAAGACCAGCCTTAAGAAACAGACATGGATTACACTATCAGACGTGCAGGGGAAGATGATTTCCCGGCAATTCTCCATCTTATAAAAGAACTTGCGGAGTATGAGCGATCGCTTGATCTTGTGACCAATACAGTCGAGCAGATGAAAAATGAGAAGGAATTTTTCAGATGCTTTGTTGCCGAAACGACAGATCATAAAATCATTGGAATGGCCCTCTGTTTTATAGCTTATTCCACCTGGGTGGGTAAATCGATCTATCTCGAGGATATTATTGTCGGAAAGGAACACAGAGGCCGTAAGATTGGATCTGCTCTGATGGAAAGGGTTTTGAAGGAAGCAAGGGAGGAAAACTGCAAACGTGTAAGGTGGCAGGTTCTGGACTGGAACGAACGGGCTATTGATTTCTACAGGAAATGGGGCGCTGCAATTAACAGTGAATGGCTTAACTGCACTCTGGATGAGGCTGGACTGGCAGCGATTTGAAGAACAGATATCGCGCGGCGGGATCATTATATCAGAACGGCTGATAATAAGTATATACCCGTAATCCGTAAAAATACGAAATAATGAAGAGTCCCCACCTATTTGCTCAGATTGTTAATGCCTGTTATTTTATCCTCTCTTTTCGGGAGCCTTCCTGATTCTCCTTGAGCTGATCATGAAAAAAGTTATTTGCCGGATGGCAGCAGAAAGTCCCGCAAAGGAGAATGTATTCTGTAATCCCGCTACTACACGGGGCTGTTAAGCATGTCCCGTTGATTGATCAAAATAGCAGGACAATAATATACTGTCCGGTTCTTTCCGAATCCACTGAAAAACATCTTCCGTGAGAAATACAATTATTGTCCTGCGGGATAGCCAGGACAATGATATTATCGACCAGGGTTGAAACTGTAACCATTTGTATGCCCGAAGTATGCTAAATCAGCAATTACGGGAATGAAGGTCACTGTCAGTTATACCGAATATGATTTCGCGGAATATCTCACCTTTCAGCTTACGGAACAGCAGGATTGAGCTGCCAGTTGATCTTAATATTAATCCTTTTTAAAGATTCATTGAACAAGTTTAATAAGATTGTTAAAATACGTTTTATATTTATGTTTATTTAATAGAACCTGTCAGATTAATTCATTTTCACTCAGGATTAAATTATGAATCTTAAAGCTTTCAGCCTGTGCCAGACTTTTTTCATTTTCCTTATACTATGTTTTACATCATGTATTTCTGAGAGCAGCTCTCCCCGAAACAATGTTGAAGGAAGGCTGAAACCCTTCCGGGTACTCGTCGTTATAGGTGATCAATGGGATGATCCGGCAAGTTATATTGTGGGTAAAATAAATGTCGGTACTACAGAGACCGACTCCTCGATCAATGGCAAAGAGTCTGATTTCTATGATATTGCCATTTTGTTGAAATCATGGGGTATACCCTTTGATATTATCCGCCTCGATCAGCAGTTTCTTGACCGTTACATGTTTCTCGACGTTAACGAGAAACCCGTGTATGGAAGCATCATATGGGCCGTTAATCAGACGGATGGATTATTGCCCCAGGATTATTCCATAGTGTCTCAAATGACCGAACAATATGGAATTGGCCTTATTGTTCTTTCTGATCATATTCCCCAGGCGGAGATACTTGGCACGTTGGGCTTGAAATATACAGGTATCAGGGAGGGCGACACGGTTTTAAGATTAAAAGGCACACATTTCATAACCGAAAGCCTTTTTTCTCCTTTCAGGGCAGATACCGGTACACTTATAAGCATGGAAGTTCAGCGTGTCAGGGCTTCGGATATTGACATGGTACGTCAGCACGTGGCAATATCGGACGATGTGATAACAATTGTCGAACAGGGTTCCTTCCCGCAGGTAACGCTGAGGGAATATCCTTCGGGAGGCCATGCGGTCTGGATCGGGAATGACAAGAATTACATCTTTTATTTCCAGGATATGCGGAATTTGCTCCGCAGGGCCATTACCTGGACAATCGGATATAATATTTATAAAACATGGGAGAATGATCTGATAATGATCATGGATGATCCGGGCATGGCTGATAATGCCTGGCTTGAAAGCTGGCATTTCCCGACATTGCCGGAAGATACAATTATACAGTATCTCATCAATCCTTTACTGGAACACAATGCTGTTCTGAATATCAATTTTACTCCGGGTTTTGTAAATGATGCCAAAGGAAGACTGGAACCAACATGGACCCAGGTTTTTACAGACGGATTCGGGACAAAACAGGATTATGTTTCCAGCAAACGCGGCTATCAGAAAGGTGTTGACCTTGGCGTTTTCACGGTCATGTCCCACGGACTCACCCACATGCAGCCAGACCTGTTTTCGGAGCCGCGCTGGTATGGGTCACCACTCGACGGGGAAAAAGCGGTGAATGGCTGGTACCAGGAATTCAGGGATAACAGGCGGAACAAGGAAATCCCTGCAGCTGAACAGCTCTGGAGAATGAAAACCGGTATGAAATGGCTGAAGGAACAGTTTGGTGTTACTCCTCTCGAAGTTGTGGCCGGCGGTAATGGTGTTTCCACTACATATTTCAATAATACAATAAAACTTGCCGGACAGGCAGGATTTGGCTGGTACGGATGGAGCGGCGGCTATCTGGGAAATGACCTGGCAATTTCAGGATGGAAATTTTTCGGAACACCCGACTCCCCTCTAATCGTTGGCTCGCCTCCAAATAATCATGATTACGGTATTGCCCTGGAACCGGATAAGTTTGCTTCCATATTTGATCAGTACCCCCACGGACGCTTCATCAGCATCAACGAATTTATCGGATATATGCATGCACGTAATTCGGGGAAATGGGATGCCGGGCAAAAAAGACTGAGTATTACACTGGACTACGATCCTCATTACTGCCAGTTTTTTGAGGAGCATGGTTCAGCCTGGAACCTGGAATTTTCTGACTGGCTGCTGGAAACGACGGGAGCTGTCAGTTCGGTTGTCATCGATGGGAAAAAAGCAGGTAAACCTGAAGGGGAAATAAGAATTCCTGAGGGCAGCGGCACTCACAGAATTGAAATTCACTTCCGGACTAATTAATTATTTCTCAGCCGTTATACTTTCTTTTCACCGCAGGTCAGCCGGATAAAATGATTCTCCGGAGGTTTTGCGGCCAACAATATTCGCAGAAAATTCTGAATTTAAATATCAGCCAAATGAGCACAAACAATGTAAAACAGATAGAAAATCGTATTTTTTCAATTGATTTTTTCCGTGGTTTTACCATGTTCATGCTTGTCGGAGGTGTTTGGGAACTATTCACCAATCCGGATCCGGACAAAAGCAGCTCCTTCATCTCAATTCTCAGCAACCAGATGGATCATGCTCCCTGGGCCGGTCTGCGTTTCTGGGATCTTATCCATCCTTTCTTCATTTTCATCGTGGGAGTCGCCATGCCCTTCTCAATTGCAAAAAGATGGGAAAGAGGTGACAGCTGGAAAAAAACCTTCCGTCACGTTCTGCAACGATGCCTGTTTCTGCTGTTGATCGGATGGGCAATAAACTCAGGACCAGACAGCTCGGATTTCAACAATATAATGGCCCAGTTATCGGTAACCTATCTCATTGCATTTCTGGTAATGCGGAAATCAGTAAAATGGCAATTGATATTTTCATTCGGATTGCTTCTCGTTACTCATCTTATCTATCTCTTCTGGCCGGTTGAAGGTTTTAATCAGCCATTTATTGCCGATCATAATTTCGGATCATGGTTTGACAGGCTCCTGACCGGGGAACAATATTTGAACCATGACCAATGGGCACCATTCAATGCCATACCGTCAACTGCAAACACCATATGGGGAGTTCTTACAGGCAGGTTGCTTATGACTGACTGGACGCAGCAGAAAAAACTCCGGACGCTTTTATTGACCGGCATTATTGCTCTTCTGACAGGGTATTTGATGAGTCCGTATATACCCATTATCAAACGTATATGGACGGGCTCCTATGCGATTGCCAGCGGTGGCTGGTGCCTGATTGGAATGGGAATTTCATACTGGCTGGTTGATATTTTGAAACTGAGAAAGATACCGTTGTTCTTTGCGGTATTCGGTATGAATCCATTGTTAATGTACCTTCTTGCCGGACGTTTCCGCTCCTTTTTTGCCAGTATTGTGAATCCTTTCACATACCGGCTTTTCGCTTGGGGCGGACAACCGGTGATAACAATTGTATCATTCCTGATTATTTCCGGAATGCTGTGGTATGTCTGCTATTTCCTGTACAGGAACAGGATATTCATCCGCCTTTAAGGCAGATCTGTGGTCCGGGAACAGGAATTGTGCTGTCTGACCAGAAATATTTCAGTGTAATAGTGGTTTAATATAACTGTATGAAAAAGAAATTATCCGTTGACCTGACAGTTTTATGCAGCCGGATTTTGTTCCGGTCAGCGTTGGGCCTTAGCATCTTTGTACTTTCCCAGGGATGCGGCTCTGAAAAGAATGGGGAAATGTTAAAACTACGTCATGACGGCAAATTGCATCATATTGTAATAGCTGATAATTCAGATCAGATTGTACGTTTTGCCGCAGTCGAGCTTAAAGAATACCTGGAAAAAATAGTCGGGAACGAATTCCGGATTTCATACCGGTCCGGGGCAAAAGGCAGGAAGAATATCATACAACTGGAAATTAAAAATGACAGATCCCTTAAATGGGATGGATTTATTATTAAGAAAACCAGGGATAAAATTCATCTCTTGTCTGCCGAATCCCGTGGTTTGCTTTACGCGGTCTATTGCCTGCTTGAAGAAGCAGGGTGTTCCTTTGTCTATCCCGGAAAGGAGGAAGAGATCGTCCCTGAAAAAGAGGAAATAGTTTTTACCCCGGGAACATTCATCCATAACCCGGTAATTGAACACCGGGGTTTAACCCCCTACGGTTTATATGCCGGAAGCATTGAAACGGGCAGGAAATTCATTGACTGGATGGCAAAAAACCGGATGAACTACATCATGGTTTCCGAGGACCGGCCGAGCGATGCGGATGGCCCGGCCCATGCTATAATATGGAAAGAAGTCGGAGAGTATTTGCTGCCGGAACTGCAGAAAAGGGGATTTATTATTGATATGAGCGAACATTGCATGCCGGTTTTTTTCCCGAAAACACTTTTTAAAGATCATCCCGAATGGTGGGCCATGAATGACGGGGAAAGGAAGATTCTTCCGGGACCGTATTCGGGGCAGATGTGTTATTCAAATGAGGAAGCGGTTGAATTCTATGCTTCTGCCGTGGCGGAATATTCAGCCAGACATCCTGAGCTCCGGATTATAGGAACATGGCCGCTCGATGGAGGAGAATACTGTGAATGTGAAAATTGCAAAGATCCTGAAACAATATTCAAAGCTGCATTACATGTGGCTGAGAAGGTAAGGGAAGTCCGTCCTGATATGCTGGTTGAGCATCTCGCGTACCATCCTCAAAGCTGGCAGCCCCCGGAAACGTTGAAAATACCTGATAACATGACTGTCATGTGGTGCCCTGACCCGGGACCCATGGATTCCCTGGCACATGAATGGATCAGGAAAACCCCGGAGGGAAAAGTTTACCAGTTTGAATATTTCCTGGGAGATAATTACAGATACAGGACCAATGTCTGGCTCCGGCCCGGATATGCGGCTGGTGTCGCTTATCATGCCAGGGAAATGGGATTTCGGGGTGTTGTTTCCCTGTTTCTTCCGATCCAGACCTGGTGGCGGTCATCTTTCAATAACTGGTTTTTTGCCCGGGCATGCTGGCAGGAGGATCTGGATGTCAGGGCCACCCTTACAAAATACTGCATGGATTATTACGGAGAACAAGGGAAGGACATTGAACGGGTTTTCAATCTTATTCTCAATGATCTCCAGGCGGAACCGTACCAGGATTCCCGCCGCGGCAGCGGCCGTGACATCAATCAGGTAAGAGCCGCAGCCGGATCAATACTGAGTACACTGGACAGTATCCTGGCTAACTGCAGGGAAGAGAAGATAAAAGTGAGGATACAGCGATTGAAAACTTATGTAGAATATTTCCTGCTCCATTGCGAATATGAATCTATTCCGGAACCTGATCCGGCTGACCGCGAAAGGCTTGTAAGCTACAGCAGGCAGCATCCGGGGCAAAATATGGTGTTAATGTATCCGGAATACATAAAATGGCGTTACTGATACTTGTTCAACAGAATCAGGGCAGCTTGGTCGACCTCTTCCTGTTTTAAGCATTTGTCCGGGAGGTCAGTGTGAATCTCTGTAAATCTGTTGTTGTTTTTTCTTTGGATGCCACTGAATTTGCCGGCAGGTTGCGGAAACAACCTGCGACGGAGAAAATTTTCCGGTACTTTGAAACTGACAGGCTCTGTTAACACTCGCCATGTGATTTTCATAACAGTTAAGCAGGAAAAGCCTACCTGATTTTTCCGAAATCAATATTAAGGCCAGCAAAAAAACGTCTTCCTGGAGAAATATAATTATTGTTTTGCGGAAGTACCAGGTTAAAAATGTTATCCACTCCGGTTGAGACTCGTAACCATTTGTATTCCTGTGATATGGTTAATCGCCATGTACTGAAGGGCCTGTCACGGTCAATGCCTTCGTCTGTGATCTCATAAAATTTTTCACCCGTCAGCTTGCAGAGGAGCTGGACCGTCAATGAATAATTTCTTTTCCTGAAATTATAATCTGATGAAATGGTTCCGGAATGTTTTGCGGTACCATATAGCTGAAGACCGGTCTCGTTGTCATGGGAGTGAACGTAATTATAACCAGCATTGAGCCACAGGCCTTTGATGATTTTCTGTTTTGAAAGGAAGTCTATGCCGGACACGGAGGCGCTTGCCACATTCTCGTATTGACGGGTCAGGCGAGTGGTGTCAGGCAGCCATCTGTCGGTGATCATATTGGAAATTGAATTGTGATATACTGATACGGATGAGTTGTTCCATGGCTTTGTAAATTCAAATGATCCTGAAACATAAAGCGATGATTCTGGTTTTAAGCCGGCATTACCAATTAAATACCATTCTCCGAAATGGTCAAAATTCATATATAATTCTTTCAGGGAAGGCGAGCGGAACCCTGTTCCTGCAGAAGCCCTGAAATTTCCGACCGGTGACTTGTACATCAGGGATAGCTTGGGCGCTGCATTAAATCCGTAATTGCTGTGATAGCTTACCCTGACACCTCCGATAATATTCCATTTTTTCCCGGGAGAAATATCTTCCTGAATGTACAGCACCGCTTCACCGGCATTTTTGATCCCTTCTTCAATCCTGTCCGATAACAGTTTTTCATAATTGTATTCCAAACCGGTTATCAGGGTATTTTTGTCGGAGATCCTGAAATTTCCCTGCGTCCTGATGGTCTGGATGATGTCATAGGATGCAGTATCCCTCTCATTGTTCAGGAGTTCAAAGACATTATAGGTATTGTATCGGTCCCTGTAATAGGAAAAGTCAACTGAATGCATCCCGAAATAGTATTCACCTTTCAGGCCGGCTTTAAAATCGGTGTACAGATCATGGACAGGACGGGCACTCACATTTCCTCTTTCAAACCGGTAATATCCGAAATAAGGAGTCAGTGACAACCGGTATGAAGGTGTTATCTCAAATTTTTGATTTACACTGAAAGAAGTATATGGATTCTGAGTCCATTCATACGGACTTTCAGGGGTATTGTCATACCCGTCGTTACTGCTGAAATTAAAGCTTGTCAGTGATCCTGATATCCCTTTTCTGAAGCTGATTCCCCCGCCGGTTGTAAATTCATTGAACTTTGAATATCTTGAATAGAGCCTTGCATTGAAGGGCTCATCAATTTTTTTTGTGATGATGTTTATGACGCCTCCGATGGCGTTTGACCCGTATAATGATGAGGAAGCTCCCTTGATAATTTCAATTCTTTCAACATTTTCCATATTCAGCATCGAATAATCTATGTCGCCGCTGACTTCCCCTGCGATCCTTTCCCCGTCAACAAGGAACAATACATACTTTGCATCCATTCCCTGGAGGGTTACGGTGGCCCTGGTACCGAACTGGCTGATATCCAGGCCGGGCACCATGCTTTGCAAAGCCCCGGAAACGGTTGTGATACCCAGGTCAAGCATTCTCCGTGCACTTATCACCTGTGTTATCACAGGTACATTTTTTAATGCTTTTTCTGATCTTGTACCTGTTACAACAACCTCGTTTAGATTTATGTTTGACTCGACCAGGGTAAAATCCTCATGATTCTCACTTTCCCTTATCGTGATGGTTTCTTCCACTGTCTCGTATCCGACCAGTGACACCCGGACGGAGTACGTCCCCGGATTTATGCCGCTAATTTTGTAGAAGCCGCTCCTGTCAGTTACCGTTCCGAGTGTAGTATTTTTAATTACCAGCGTTGCCGCTTCAATTGCCTCCTCATTTTGACCCCGTACAAAACCTGATAAGCTTCCTTTCTGGGCAGCAAGCTCAAAAGGGAAGAATATGAAACAGAAGACCACTGAAAGTTTCAGAAAGATTGCCGGCATCAGTCAAGTTATTTGATCCGCATGGTTTATACGGATTGTTCACTCAAAACTCCCGGAGCCATCCGGCTGATATTTGTACTGAAATGTGATATGGCCCGACTTATTTGTTGCACTGTAGTAGCTTTTGAACCATATTTTTACATATTTACCCCTGGCTGTCCTTACAATATAGATATAGTCAGAAGGAGCAATCTGGGTTCCCTGGGTTGCCTGTTCCATGGTAAACCATGTATATAATGCAGGATTGATGGTAAAGGTTTCATAGCCCTGCTGCACTGCGATTATAACCGGACCGTCTGGAAGAAATCTGAGGGTGTCGTGTACGGATTTCACTGCATCAAATCCGGTTTGCCCTTTTTGATAGGTGTTTGCTGCACTGCCCTGCCCGTTTCCCGAGTCTCCTCCGTTGGTTTTAATCCTGTAGCGCTGGAAAGCCAGGTCCCAATCCTTTGATGCAGAGGGATCAGTTACGGTAACGGAGTCATCTTCTGAAAAACTAAAATATACCCAGTGGCGCGAGTTGCTTGAATTAACTTCAAATGTCCTTGATTCAATTGCAGGATTGGTTTCTTCTTTATTACATGAATATCCTAACATCAAAATGGTTGCTGACAATATAATGAACATTAAATTTCTCATGACATTGATTTTTAAATTATTCCACCCTGATTAACTTTAAAAGTGTTCCCCGCATCTCAATTATGAGCAATCAAAATTAAGCCTTTTTATCTTTATCCTCTATTAATATTTCTTAAATCAAATTTCGGCAGTGCTTCTTCATGATCAGCATTCATCAGGCCTGCACTCCGCAACTGAATGCATCAGACAATACATTATCTCCCTGCCTTTCCTTTGCCGGGCCAATATAAAACATGGAAAGGTATCAGATGTTCATTCCTTACCCGGGCAAAACCCTTAACTCCGCTTGTAGGGGAGGGAGGATTATTTCATGATCCTCGGAGGGGTGACAGCCCAAAGAAAAAGTCCCGCCGCTAATGCGGCGGGACTTTTTCTTTGTAGACAAGAGGTTTGAAACATTGAACCGTGAGTTATTAAGAGATATGGGGAAAATTCTTAAGCTTGGGGAAATAATAATAATGGGATCCGAAATGGCATGAGAATTGTTTTGCATTGATAAAAATGTGATATTTGTGTCTTTTTCGTTCAAAATGCATTTTATTAGTTTGAATATTCTTATTAACTTAGTAGGTGTTATTAACAATAATCTGCGCTGGAGGAAAGTAATTAAAGAACATTTCATCACTTTTTACGTTATATTATTCTGATATTTTACATTACTGTTATGAATAACAAAAATATGTACCAAACGGATTTCTTGACAGCAAACTCCTTTGTCATTGGAATGGGTAGTATTTTTAATCTGGCAGGTAACTATTTTAACTATAACTATTCTCCTAGCGCTGAAGAAGCAGATGAAATAGCAATAGCATCTGATTGGAACATTATTGGTGAAGATATTAAACAGGCCATTTCAGGATACGAGAAGGAAAACCACAAACAACTCGTTTTACCATTTTAAATAATGCCCCTTAAAAAGGATTTAAAACACACGAATGGACAGGGCATTGAGCCCTCAAACCCGAATTACGCAGTTCCAGACGAGTTAAAGCCAATCCTTGGAAAGCTTTCGCAGGAAGAGCAAAAAAAGATTAGATCTGTCATTGTTTCATCATATCAATCCTATAGTGGACCTATACCTGCTCCTGAAGCATTAGAGAAATATAATCAAATTATTCCTGATGGAGCGGATAGAATTATGAAGATGGCGGAGAATCAATCCAGCCATAGAATTAAGATTGAGGAAACCGTTATATCAGGACAGGTGAAACAGTCAAGCCGAGGACAAATATTTGGATTAATAATAGCTTTTTTTACTTTAGGATCAGCTGTAGCTTTGGCAATGTTTGGACATGAAGCCGTCGCTTGTGTCCTGGGTGGAAGCACAGTAATTTCTCTTGCTACGGTTTTTGTCATAGGGAAAAAAGAGCAGCGATTGAAGCTTGAGGAAAAGAAAGCACCTTTCGGGAATCCAAATCAGCCTTCCTCAAATAATTAGGACTATTATCAGGACTGTTGTAGATTAACATTCTTGCCTCAGCACATGACAAAAAATGTCAACCAACAGATCGTTAATATGTTCTGTTGTACTTTTTAATAAATACAGATTAAAATATCAGCATAAAGGCTTTGATATTCTATAGATTAGTATACTGTTATCAATACTATTTCTAACAATGGAAACCAGGGTTGAAAACAAAGTTACAATTTAATCAGATACGTTAAAAGAGTTCTTCGGAAACAAAATGAACCTTGCACGTATTAAGTTCTTTGGCTTATTTATCAGTGCTTTATGCAAAGTGCAAACTGTCTGCTTCGAAAAGCTGGCCTGTGGTTTTGACTCAGATGTAAAGTATGAATCATCACTTCGCAGAATACAGAGGTTTATGTCGGAGTATTCCCTGGACTCGGACCGGGTTGCCAGGTTTATTTTTGCTCTGCTCCCGCTTAAACCACCATTCAGGCTGGCACTGGACAGAACAAACTGGAAGTTAGGCACCAGCAACATTAATATCCTTACTTTGGCCATTTCATGCAAGGGAGTTGCCTTTCCTGTTCTTTTCCATATAATGCCAAAGTTCGGGAACTTTTCGATGCAGGAACGAAAAGACACAAACTTGCATTTTATCAACGATATAGATAAATTTACCCAAAGCTGTAAATTTTTGTCATGTAGTTAGTCAATAGACACACTTTTATTGCACACTCCTGAATCCCTGCCTACACTGCCTTTACGGCAGGTAGATCCTAAAGAAAACTTATTGATTATCTGCTATTTAAAACCCTATATACGGAAACTGCTCTTTGAACTACTTTTTATACACATCTCTAGCTCTGAGGGCTGGGCTTCCAGTAGCCCCGGTCCCGCCCCCGGGGTAAATTGACGATAGTTCCATTCCAACCCCGGAGGGGTTGCCCTCAGTTATCATTGTCCGATTTCGGAAACAAAATACAAAGTCAATGAAGAATATCAAAGCAACAGGTACTCCTCAACCGACCTACCCCCGGGAACTTGTCAAACAGACTCTTTTCCCTCACCATCATTTCATGACTTGCCTTTTTAATATCCCGTACAAGATCAGAAAGTGTAATTGTTGTTGAAAGATGCGCGAGAATATGAACATGGTTTCCATATCCTCCCACCCGGTAAGGATGGCAACCTCTTTTGCTCAACATACCGACAAAATATCCAAAAAGAGGGCCTTGATTTTCCTTATTAAGGAATTCGGTGTAGTTTTTACTGTCAAAGACTATCTGATAGAGAATCTGGGTGTAGGTTGACATATTTATTCCAATTAAAGAATGCAGCATAACAAATATAAACAAAATAATTATAATAAACAACTGGAAGTCAACCCCTCCGGGGTTGTGGCAGGCACGTGGTGATCTTTCCCCGGGGTGAGACCCGGGCTGCTGGAAGCCGACACCCCAGGTGTCGGACTGGAAACATCTGCCAGGGAAAGCAGAATGGATTTGTCTGCACGTATTACTGGAAACCCACACCCCGGGTGTCAGGCAAGGATTATTCTTTTACCTGTCATTACGAGAATAATTAATACGAACATTCAAATTCCAGGCAAATCATGGACAATTAATCGTGTATTAATAGCAGTTTAGAGAAAGGGGTAAAACAAAGGACTTATGATATATCCTCATGACACCTTTACTAATGTAATCAGGGAAGGAGAAGGAAGCGGCGATTCGCATTGTGGAAGCATCATACAGTTCCCTTGTGCCTGCGAATCGCCGCTTCCTTCTCCAACGTACTGATAGATTTATTCAATGTTGTGAATTTTTGTCATATTAACAGCAGAGCCAGTTAAATTATTATCGAGCCTTGTATATTAAGGATTGACTATGCAATCCATTAACTGACTGATTTACACTCTAACGTTTCGTAGGGTAGTCCCCTGATCTCATAAAATTGCCTCGTAATCCTGCTTGGGATACCTGGCAATTCAAAACCTCTGCAGCCGCCTTCGGCGTCTGTCGGGTTTTCAATTGCCGTTGGCTTTAGTCCAATATAAGGAGGATTATTTCATGATCCTCGGAGGGATGACAGCCCAAAGAAAAAGCCCTGTCAGCCTCCTCCGTCGGCTGCCGGAGTTTTTTATTTTCCCGTCCTTCAGAAAGCGAGCTTTCTTCGGACATTCAATAAAAAACCCCGTCGCTGTCGCTACAAGGCGTTTTCGTTGTAGACAAAAGGTTTGAAATATCGAACCAAAAATTAATCAGGGGTATGGCGAAAATTATTAAACTTTCAGAGGCTTTAACTTTGACGGAATTGGGAACTATATGACTTATAATCAGGGGATCGTAGGCTTGATCCCGGCTGAGCCCACAATGAAATGAGACATTTACAAAAAGTGTCTTTTTTCTTATGACAGAATTACGCCAGGTTATATGATATGTCTGTTTATATTTAAAGGAAGAATGGTGAAAAACATACTTCTATATTAATCTTACAGAGATTCAAGTGCTTTCGCATACTCTGTGATATTCATTGCGGCAGGAACGTAAATGATTCCATTATGATGAAAAACAAAAAGTGAATACTGTCGATCATAAACTACAACATCTAATTGTTTAGTTATAAAACCTTCATGGTCAACTACAAATGCTTTATCTACTTTATACCTTTCAGGTAGATACTTCCTTAACCAAGCAATCCATTCATATTCCGAAGCATCACCCTTAGACCCTGGATGGTTGATGTGACGCCGACAAATTCTTAGACTTTGTCTCATTTCGTCATGAAGGTTCTAACAATACACTCAGATTTCGTGCCAGTAGTGAATAATCATCAATCAATCCCAGTCTGTCCAGCTTTTTTTGAGTTGAATATGGAATTTCTTTCAACGATATGCCATTAAGAATAACAGATGTTTCAAATTCAGAAAACTGTGCCCCTACTTCAAACCATTTAACTGTTTTTTTATTTTCAGGACAAACAATTTGACATTTAAGACAACCTAACAAACAATTATGAAACGAACGATCAATGTTTTCGGGAAAATCTATTCCATGTTCGTTATGAAATGAAATACATTTTTCAGCATATATTAAAAATCTTCTGTCATCAATAGCGCCGGTCGGACAAGCCAACATACATGCTTTGCATCTTTTACATCTTTCCATCATACAAACCGGTTTCCAAATATCTTCTTTGCATTGCAGATTTGAAAAAAATGCCATTAACCTGAAAAAACTACCTTTGCCTGGTATATAGCATATATTATTCCTCCCATATTCAGCTAAACCACTTCTAACTGCAATAAGTTTCAGAGGAATGGATGTTGTACAAATATTAAAGCCTTCCGGTTTAATAATCTCTTTTAATCGTTTTTCAATTTCAATGTTTACAGAATAATCATAAGTAGGAGGTATTATTACCTGTTGATCTATTCCATTTCTTCTGAAAATTAAAACAACTGTAGGTTGGGGCACCGCAATTACAATTATTGATTTAGCATCAGGTAATACTGTATCCGTAGTAAATTTAAATGATGTCAGACGCTCCTTATAAAAGTTCTCATCAAATTTATCTTTTCTTTTTCTTATAGCCAGATCATCTTCTAATTCTTTAAGATGTTCTATTGATGTTATTTTTGCCACATAACCTGCGTTTACTATGAAAGAAAAAATCGAACTGATAATATCTGAATGCATCATAATGCTTTCAATATCAATTTTAAAACTATCGTTCACGATACCATGGTTTAAACAAAATATTATTGGACTTAATACCAAAATGTTTCATAAACATTACTATTAACTCCCTGTTAATTAGCAGAATGGCACCAAAGAGTATTTGAATAATCCATGGTTTTATTTTAAGTCCGGTCGAAATCCCGTTTATATCACCTCCATAAAAGAAAGGTCCGATTGAAAGATTCACGGCATCAAACAACAGGAATACAATTGTTACATAATATAGAATACTCCGAAGGGAAGAAATTTTAATATTTATAATTTTCACCTTCACTATAAATAACAAGTAACCAATCAAAAGTGTGACTAAATTACTGATGCCTGATATTAGAAACCACTTAATCTCAGAAGTTCTTTCTGCAATCGGGGATTTAAATAAAACTTCAGGTCCGTACCAATGGAATTTGATTGCATCAAACTCATTGAACAATAATGCAATATATGCATGATGCCCTTCATGAATCAGCATATATAACATAAGTGCAATAACAAAATAAAGCCAGCTTTTCATTATATGAGCATTTTAATTTTAAATTTTCACCGTCATTGAAAAAAGTAATTCTGATTGAATCAAATCAGGACAGGGTTTTTTACTTTTTAGCAAGAATCTTGCTCTTTTCATAATATTTCTTGCTCTTCATGGTATTTCCACAGGTCTTCATATTGCACCATATCCGGCTATTGTTTTTACTTTTATCCAGATATAACCAGCCACAATTAGGACATTCTTTAATATGCTCCTTTAAATCAGTTGTCAATAATTCATAGGCGGATTTCATTATTGGTAGTAAAGAATAAAGAAGATCAGTTTCTTTATAATTCCAGATTGGAATGGTTTCCAGGTTATCACCAATTTCAATATTCAAGAAGCCAAAAGAGAAAGAAAGTTCAGAATTAAAAATTCGAATATCTTCAGTTAAAGGTGATTTCTTCAGTGCTATATTGCGAAATATTCCATAAAGCACTTCTCTTACCTCGATTATTCTTTTAAGTTCCTTAAGAGCTTTCTCTTTATTCTCAGAAACATACTTGCTTAACCTCTGCTTTGTTAATTCACTACAAATCTGTGTTCTGTGACTCCATAAAATCCAGTCATCAGGTGTTTTAATAAACTCATAAACCGGTTTTTCGAAACGATTCTTTACTGAATTCACAAAATTCAGACAAAGAGTGCCTCCATCCAATTCCAAAGTTTCTATAGTACGTATAAATGGTCTCATAATACAAAATTATAAACACTAATTAACACCTGCAAATATTGTAATGATAGTGTTAATAAATTTTTGAATATAAATTATGATTCTTGCTATGTTTCACTGTCGATTGAGACCTTCCCTTCGCTGTCAGGCACATTACGCAAACCGCACAGGCCTCCCTCCGGCATTTGTTTGTGTAAGGGGCCTTCCAGCCAGTCCCTGCCGTCAGAAAGGAAAGGCGGCTGAAGAATGAAACCTTATTACATCATGAAAAACCAAAAATTTGCCCTACAATTAACTCACACATAACTTTCATTTTTGTAGCAGTGTAAAGAATTTTGTGCAAATGAATTGCTAGCTGATTAGGGATTTCAACCGGTTGGAGCTGGAAAACGGGCTCAAAACCGGTTGCCTTGAATAAGAGTTTAAATTTAAATCCTAATTAGCAGTAAAATGAATGAAAATGAATTATTTAAAATTCCTGAGGAGGCATTAAAGAAGATCAGGTTTAAGTAAGAATTTGAAGAATTTATCCAGTCGCTTTACAAGCAAGGAGTAGAAGCCCGTTTATCCTGTATTTGTGTCTTAAATGAACTTTTTGAAAGACTTAAATTGAATTATCAGCGCCAGTAAAATTATTATCGAACCTGGTTTATTAAGGATTGACCACGCAATCCATTAGCTGCCTGATTTACACTGTAACGATTCGTAGGAATGATCCCCTGACCTCATAAAATTGGATCGGGAGGATTACTCGCTTCGCCCGTCATAGCTTTCAGCAGGGACGGGCGAAGCTCGTGATCCTGCTGGGGGATGCCTGACAACTCAAAATCCCCGCAACCGCCTTCAGCGTCTGTCGGATTTTCAATTGCCGTTGGCTTTAGCCAACGGTATTGAAGATCTGGGATTTGAAAGGGGCTTTAGCTCAATATAATATAAGGAGGATTATTTCATGATCCTGGGAGGGGTGACAGCCCAAAGAAAAAGCCCTGTCAGCCTCCTCCGTCGGCTGCCTGGGTTTTTTATTTTCACGTCCTTCAGAAAGCGAGCTTTCTTCGGACATTCAATAAAAAACCCCGTCGCTAACGCGACAGGGCTTTTTCTTTGTAGCGGAGGGAGGATTCGAACCTCCGACCTTTGGGTTATGAGCCCAACGAGCTACCACTGCTCCACCCCGCAGGATTGGTGCAAATTTAATACATATCTTCGAAATGACAAATTTTATGCACCTTTTTCAATCCTGCCCCGACATTTGCTGATACGGATATTTGTTCAACAAATCAGTTTTTTCCATGACAATTAAATTGTCTGTCGGCAGTTAATTAATAATTTTGCAGTGCCTGCTGCAAACATGATTTTAATGAATAAATAATTTAAAACTTACTAATATGCCACGGGTTTTCAAGGCTCTTGAAATCGAGAAGGAGGAAAAGGAAATAAAACGTGATTATCTCGACCGCCATATGCCGCATGTCGTCTGCCCTGATGAAGTTAAACGGGGTGAAAAGTTCAGGGTTAAAGTGAAGCTTGGGAACGATTATCCGCATCCCGATGAACACGACCATTTCATAAGCCTCATACAGCTCTGGAACCGGGAGACCCTGCTTGCAGAGGCACGCTATACTGCCGGCGTTTATGGAAATATGCCTTCGCATGCCGAAGTTGATTTCTTTATTGTGGCACCCGAGGTCTCAATGAATCTTTCCGCAATGTCGGTATGTACAAAACACGGTTTATGGCAGAGTGAGGACAAACCGGTGAAAGTGATTTAAGTCTAGATATTTACTTTACATTTCAACCGGCGTTTAATTTCTTTACAGGAGGTTTGCTATCTTTGCATGCCTGGCAAAAGATTGAGTATGTCGAAGAACGAAAACAAAAAGCAAAAGAACTGGCGCGACAAGTACCGGTTTTCTGTCACTAACGATACTACTTTTGAGGAGGTCTGGAGGATAAGACTTACACAGTACAATGCTTTCCTGCTTATAACATTCCTCGTTTTTTTCATCATTGGATCAACCACCTGTCTGATTGCATTCACAAACCTCAGGGAATTTATTCCGGGGTATCCAAATGTTACCATGAGACGAAATATTCTGTTGAGTGCAATAAGGCTGGATTCACTGGAAAGGGAGGTTGATCTGAGGGATAAATATTTTGCCAATCTCAATGCAATAATTTCCGGTGAGAAGCCAGTGGAGATTTTTTCCCTTACTGACTCAACCAAAAATTACAAAACAATAAGTTTTGGAAAATCTCCCGAAGATTCTGTCCTGAGGGCCCAGGTTGAGAAAGAATCGAGATTTAGCCTTTCATCAGGTCCCGTATTACCCGAAGCCGTTACAAACATGGCCAGTCTGCATTTCTTCCCGCCTGTGAAAGGCATTGTATCCGGCAAATTTAATTCGAGGCTGAAACATTATGGTACCGATATCGTTACCCGGCCAAAATCACCAGTAAACGCAATGTTGGGGGGAACGGTGATCTTCACGGGCTGGACTATGGAAACAGGGTTCGTGATTGAAGTACAGCATTCGAATGACATAATATCGGTGTACAAGCATAATGCCTCGCTTCTTAAGGAAACGGGAGACCTTGTTAGAACCGGGGAAGCAATAGCTATTGTAGGTGATTCCGGGGAGATCTACACAAGCGGACCCCACCTTCACCTGGAGATATGGTACAAGGGAAATCCCCTGGATCCGGAGAAACACATAATATTCTAAACCTCACAGGCAGGACATGTCAAAGAGAATTGCTTTACTGGGCTCAACCGGATCGATAGGCAGGCAGGCACTGGATGTAATATCCAGGTTTCCCGCTGATTTTGAGGTTGAAGTTCTTACTGCCGGAAACAATATTGAATTGCTTGCACAACAGGCGAGAAAATTCGGTCCCGGTTCGGTTGTAATTGGAAATAAGGCCCATTATGCCCGGCTAAAGGAACTTGTCAGAGACCTTCCGGTGAAAGTTTATGCAGGTGAAGACGCTGTAGAAAAGATTGCAGCCGAATCAGACTCCAGCCTGGTGCTTGCAGCAATGGTGGGATATTCAGGCCTTAAGCCAATAATAGCTGCCATTAGGGCCGGCAAGGATATCGCCCTCGCAAACAAGGAAACCCTGGTGGTTGCCGGCGAAATTATCAGGAAATTGAGCCTCGACTCGGGAAGCAGACTTATCCCGGTAGATTCAGAACATTCTGCAATTTTCCAGTGCCTGGCCGGTGAAACCGGCAATCCAGTTGAAAAAATCACGCTCACTGCCTCGGGAGGACCATTCCTGAATTATTCATGCGAAATGTTGAAACAGGTAAAACCCTCTGAAGCCCTGAAGCATCCGAAATGGGACATGGGAAATAAAATTACCGTTGATTCCGCCTCGCTGATGAATAAGGGACTGGAAGTCATTGAAGCAAAATGGCTCTTTGACCTGAATCCCGGCCAGATTGAAGTTTTGATACATCCGCAGTCCATAGTTCATTCAATGGTACATTTTGCCGATGGTTCGGTGAAAGCACAATTGGGTGCGCCCGATATGAGAATCCCTATTCTCTACGCTCTCAGCTATCCTTCAAGATACCCCTCTGATCTTCCGAAACTGGACCTCAAAAAGAATCAGACTCTGACCTTCCTCGAACCCGATGTATCCAGGTTCAGGAACCTGGCTCTGGCCTTTGAAGCCCTTGGAAGGGGCGGGAATATGCCATGTATTATGAATGCAGCAAATGAGGTGGCTGTCAGCGCTTTCCTTGCCGACAGGATCGGATTTCTGCAAATGTCTGACCTGGTCGAATATACCATGGAACAAGCTGAATTTGTCTCCTCCCCGGGGCTGGAATTACTCGAAATATCCAACAACAGGGCAAGGGAAATTGCCCTGAATTTTATTAACGGACTTAACAAAAAAGCATGACTGTTCTGATAAAAATACTCCAGTTTGTAATGAGTCTTTCAATTCTGGTGATAATTCACGAATTGGGCCATTTCGTGTTTGCCAGGATCTTTAAAACAAGAGTGGAGAAATTCTATCTCTTTTTCGATCCATGGTTTTCAATTTTCAAGTTCAGGAAGGGAGAGACCGAATACGGATTGGGATGGTTACCGCTCGGCGGCTATGTCAAAATATCGGGAATGATTGACGAATCAATGGATAAGGAGCAAATGAAACAGCCTGCCCAGCCATGGGAGTTCAGGTCGAAGACTTCAGGGCAGCGACTGCTCATTATGACAGGAGGAGTACTGTTTAATTTCATCCTGGCAATGCTGATTTATGTTTTCGTACTTTATGCCTGGGGAGAAACCTACCTTCCTACTGCCAATGTGAAATATGGTATAGTGACCGATACCGTTGGCTATAACATTGGACTGAGGAATGGAGATAAGATCCTGAGTGTTGACAATCAGTATATTGAAAACTTCATGCAAATCACCCCTGATATTGTGCTTAACAACAGGAAATCCATACAGGTTGAAAGAAATGGTGAATTCCTGAATATTCCAATCCCTGCCGAACTTATTCCGCAAATGATCAGGGGAAAAGGCCTGATCGAACCCAGAACTCCTTTCGGCCCGTTTATAATTACGGCATTCGGAAAAGAATCTCCCGCAAAAAACGGAGGTGTGCTTGCAGGTGACGAACTCCTGGGCATTGACGGACTTAAGTTTGAATGGTATGATGAATTTCAGGGATATCTTCTCGAAAACAGGAACAAAACCGTTGTGTTGAATATCCTGCGGAAAGACGAAATTAATGATATACCGGTAATGCTTTCTTCGGGTGGAATGCTGGGAGTTTACAGTTCCAGGTCGCTTGACAGGATCTTTGAGCTGAAAACAATCAATTACGGGTTGCTTGAATCAGTTCCTGCCGGAATCGCTAAAGGATTCAAGACCGTGGGAGATTACCTGAAGCAGTTTAAACTTATTTTTTCAAGGCATACCAAAGCATATGAATCACTCGGGGGATTCATTACTATAGGCAGTATTTTCCCAGGGACCTGGGACTGGCATTCTTTCTGGAATCTCACCGCATTCCTGTCAATTATCCTGGCAGTTATGAATATCCTTCCAATCCCGGCACTCGACGGCGGACATGTGATGTTTCTTGTTTATGAGGTTATAACAGGAAGAAAACCCAGCGATAAATTTCTCGAATATGCCCAGATTACCGGTATGATAATTCTTTTCGGGCTGCTCATATTTGCCAACGGCAATGATATCCTGAGACTTCTGAGAAAATGACAGGAAACAGAAAGGATATGGTGTTATGCAGCCTTATTCTGACATTTGGTGCACCGTCTGATCCCACCTGCATTGAAATATTTTTCAGAAAGTATCCCATTTAACCAAAGTATTTATAACTTTGTATAAACTTTTAAAAATCTACTGAGATGGGAAGAATTGGTCCGACTGAAATAATCCTGATACTGCTTGTGGTTGTTCTGCTTTTCGGTGGCAGGAAAATTCCTGAATTGATGAAGGGAATCGGGCAGGGGATGAAAGAATTTAAAAAGGCTTCCAAGCTGGATACTGAAAGAGAAGAAAAGGAAGCCGGTGATTTAAAGTAATCACGAAGATTAAGGATATTTTCGGGGGACTTTGATAATAAAGTCCCTTTTTTCTTCCTGATCCCTGTTGTTTCAGGGCAGAGGGCCCGCGCGCCTGATTCAGGGAATATAAAGCCTGCCTGAAAAAATAAACGGTCACTCAGATAATAATTCTGGCTGTAAAATAATGAACGTGAATATCCTGGTTGAGGCTTTTTAGGATACGACGAGTTCATATTTCTGATTTCTTCTCACCGGGTTAAAACCAGCCTCCCTGATTATCGACTGAATATTTTCAGCATCATAGCGGTTCCCGCCTCCGGCTGCACTCACAACATTCTCTTCGATCATTATGGATCCAAGGTCATTTGCACCGGCATTCAATGACATAATTGCCGTTTCCCTGCCAACCGTCAGCAGCGATGCCTGGATGTTCCTGATATTGTGAAGCATGATCCGGCTGACAGCAATAAGCCTTATGTAGTCAGGGACTGTGTAACTGCTTCTTATTCCGAACTTTTCCGAAAGAATGGTCCCTTTGTCCTGGAAGGGCCAGGGAACGAATGTTATAAAGCCATAGTGGTCAGGAGCCTTTTCTGACTGAAGTTCCCTGATTTTTACCAGATGTCCGATCCGTTCCTGGATGGTTTCCACATGCCCGTACATCATTGTTGCAGAGGTGGGAAGGTTTAACCTGTGAGCCTGTCTCATAACTTCGAGCCACTCTTCGGATGTTGCCTTTGCCGGAGAGATGATTTTTCTTACCCGGTCAGACAGGATTTCTGCACCCGCACCGGGCAGGCTGTCGAGTCCGGCTTCAATTAGCCGGCTGAGCACTTCATGATAAGTGAGTTTCTCTTTTTTTGAAAGAAAAACAATCTCAGGCGGTCCCAGCGCATGAAGCTTCAGTGAAGGGTAAAGCTCCTTAAGAGTTTTAAAGAGAGAGATGTAATAGCTCAGTCCAAGTTCAGGATTCATGCCCCCCTGGAGCAGAAGCTGATCACCTCCCAGCGCGGTCATCTCATCTGTTTTCCTGATGTAATCGGAAACCGAGGTTATATATGTATCAGGTGCATTTTTCTTTCGGCAGAAATTACAGAAGAGACATTGTGAAAAACAGATATTGGTTATGTTGACATTCCTGTCAATCATCCATCCCGCATTCTTTCCGGGATTATGTACCTGCCTCAGGAGATCTCCAATGAAAATAAGCTCATCGAGGGGAGCAAATTGATAAAGAGCTGTCCCCTCTTCGGGAGTAACGGGTATGAGATCGAGTGCTTTTCTATATATCTTTTCAAAATCCATAAGACGGAAAAGGTGTTAAAGGTCAGGCTATATCATATTCAAAATCATTTACAGACATCGGGGCAAAGGTAATGGTTTATATCCTGAACTTTCAAAATTTAATTAACTTTACAATCTTAAAAATCAAAAGGAATGAAACCTGTTATCTCCAGAATCTCACAAATATCTCCCGATCAGTCAGTAGTGTGTATCATAAGCAGGGATGAAATCCCTGAATTCATCCTCCTTTCAAAGGCGGAGAAGGAATATGCCCTGAAACAGTTATTGGCCGGGGAAAAACACGTGGTTATCAATTCATATTTCAAAACAACTTATATTGTCAGAACCGGGAAATCGCTCCCGGAATTCAGGATATGGGAAGAGCTAAGGAAGACAGCCAGCAACCTGAGCAAAATTATCAGGGCAGGTAATCACGAAGAGCTGGTAATATCCTCCGATCCGGATACTGCAGGCGCAGTCGAAGCCTTTACCGAGGGCCTGATTCTCAGTTTTTATTCTTTTGAGAAATATCTTACAAAAAAGGATCCTGAGAATAACAAGAAATATCCTTCGAGGCTGCTTCTTTTCGGGAATATCCCGGATGATGATTTCAAATGGCTGGACGAACTTACAGATGCTGTTTATATTGTACGGGAGCTAATCAATGAGCCGGTAAACCGTCTGAATGCCCCTGCCCTGTCTGAAGAGATCAGGAAAGCCGGAACAAATGCCGGCTTTGCGGTGGATATTTTTAACAAGGGTAAGATTGAAGCCTTAAAAATGGGAGGCCTTCTCGCAGTAAACAGGGGAAGCGTCGACCCTCCGGTTTTCTGTATTCTTGAATGGAAACCGGAGAATGCAGTTAACAGCAAACCTGTGGTGCTTGTTGGAAAAGGCATTGTATACGACACCGGCGGACTGAATATCAAAACGGGGAACTACATGGAAGATATGAAAGCAGATATGGCCGGTGCCGCAGCCGTTACAGGTACTTTGTACACAATAGCCAGAACCGGAATACCGGTTTATGTGGTTGGCCTTATCCCGGCAACCGATAATCGACCCGGCGGTAATGCCTATACCCAGGGTGACATTCTGACAATGTACAACAAAATGACGGTAGAAGTTACCAATACCGATGCGGAGGGAAGACTGGTACTTGCAGATGCAATAAGTTATGCGTCCAAATACAACCCCGAGATCATCATTAATATAGCAACTCTAACCGGTTCTGCAGCAATGACTTTTGGCGATCAGGCCATTGCTGCTATGGGTAATGCCGGAAGGGAGTATTTCAGCCTTCTTGAAGAGGCAGGCAATGATGTTTATGAACGTATTGCGGAACTGCCTTTCTGGGAAGAATACGGCGAACTGATTAAATCAGATGTTGCTGATGTTAAAAATACAGGCGGACGCGAAGCCGGTGCCATTACCGCCGGCAAATTCCTGGAGAAATTTTCGGAATACCCTTTGATTCATCTCGATATTGCCGGCCCCGGCTCCCTGAAAAAGGATGACTTTTACAGGCGAAAAACCGGCCCCGGAACCGGCGTGAGGCTTCTTGCAACCTTTCTCAGAAAATATGCAGCAGATTATAATGTAAGAATTAAAAAACCGGGGAATGGTCATGAAAAATAATCTGAATGTCTGATAAATATTTGTTGACATGACGATTCCGTCCGGCCCTGAATAATACTAGACAACAAAATGGACAGAAAACCAATCATAGCAGGAATATCCCATGGTGATATAAACGGGATAGGGTATGAGGTTATCATAAAGGCACTTATAGACATTACGGCCAACGATATTTGCATCCCGGTTGTATATGGATCTCCCAAAGTAGGGGCCTATCATCGTAAAACCTTGAATATAAGTAATTTCAGTTTTAATAATGTCAGATCCCCCGAGGAAGCAAAACCGAAAAAGGCAAATATGATAAACTGCCTCGACGATAATGTCAGGGTGGAACTTGGCAAATCCAACAGCCAGGGAGGGGAAGCTGCTATTATTGCTCTGGAGAGGGCCGTATCGGATCTGAAAAGCGGAAAGCTGGATGTTCTGATAACCGCACCGATTGACAAAAACAATATTCAGTCAGACTCTTTCCATTTCGCCGGCCATACTGATTACCTCAGGGTCAGGGCAGGTGTTGAAGATGTTCTTATGCTCATGGTTAGCGAGAATATGAGGATCGGTGTTGCCACCACGCATGTTCCCCTTTCCAAGGTTCCGGAGATGATAACGAAGGAATTGCTTGTACGGAAAACCAGGATCCTGAATCAGTCACTTATTGCTGACTTTGGGATCAGACGTCCCAGGATAGCGCTTCTGGGCTTAAATCCGCATGCCGGTGATAATTCCCTTCTGGGAAGTGAGGAAGCCGAAATAATCACACCCTCCATACAGCAATTGCAGCATGAAGGGATACTTGCATTCGGACCCTTTCCTGCCGATGGATTCTTTGGAGCCGGATCGTTCAGTAAATTTGACGGCATCCTTGCAATGTACCACGACCAGGGGCTTGCCCCCTTTAAAGCGCTGTCGTTCGATACAGGAGTGAATTACACCGCCGGACTGCCGTTTGTACGAACATCCCCGAACCACGGTACAGCTTTCCAGATTGCAGGTAAGGGTGAAGCGTCTGAAAATTCATTTCGGCAGGCCATTTACCTTGCCTGTGATATTTACAGAAACCGTCAGATGTATTCCGAAATCACACAAAATCCTCTTAAACACCAGGAAATTGATATCCAGCCTGACAGGGCCGACGATTTGCCTCCTGATATTTTCAATTCTGAGAGTCTGTCATGATAGATTATATAAAAGGAAAGATTGCAGAGCTGACCCCCGCCTTTATTATCATTGAAAATCAGGGTACTGGCTACTATGTTAACATTTCACTTTCCACATTTACGAAACTTGAAGGAAAAAGTGAGTTTAAAATACTTATTCATGAAGTTATAAGGGAAGACAGCCATCAGTTGTTCGGATTTGCCGACAAACAGGAACGGGATCTGTTCCGGCAGCTTATTTCCGTAACCGGCGTAGGACCCGGTACGGCGAGAGTGATGCTTTCTTCCCTGAATACTGATGAAATTGAAAAGGCAATTCTGGGTTCCGAGGTTGCCACCCTTAAAGCTATCAAAGGCATAGGAATCAAAACTGCCCAGCGGATCATTGTCGACCTGAAAGATAAGCTGGGGAAACCCTCCGGCACCGATGAAATATTTTTATTTGCTGACAATACTAAGAAGGAAGAGGCGTTATCTGCTTTAGTGATGCTTGGTTTTGGAAAAAGTGCTGTTATTAAAGTCCTTGACAAAATAATCAGGGAAGAAAAAGACCTGACTGTTGAAGACATTATCAAAAAAGCACTCAAGAGCCTGTAAATAAGAATATTGATTAGGTTGAGATCAGAGGTATCATATAAAACCCTGCTGAGATTATTATATTGTTTGCTATTCGCTTCTCCTGCCCTCTGGTCATCTGAAACAAGTGGTCAGGTTAATGTTTCGGCACCCCTGCCCGATACTGCCAGGAAATCTCCCCTCAAACTCTATGATATTTCGGGGATACCATGGGAGCCAGCTCCAAAGGCCCCCTTGTTCCTCGATAACCCATCAAATGTAAAGTATTCGGTTGTTTATGATCCTGTAAAGAATGAATATGTGATTTATCAGAAGGTGGGACTTTTTGATTACAGGACTCCCGTGCACATGAGCCCCGAGGAGTTCAGGAAGTACCAGTTTAACAAGGAGATGCGTGATTACTGGCAGTCACGTATCAGCGGCCAGGAGCCCGGATACAGATCGGGCCTCATACCACAGATAGAAATCGGAGGAGAAGCTTTCGACAAGATCTTCGGTAGCAATGTGATCAATATCGTTCCCCAGGGATCAGCCGAGCTGATCTTTGGCATTAACATATCAAAAACTCAAAACCCTACTCTGCCTGAAAGACTTCAGACAATCCCGACTTTTGACTTCAAGGAAAAGATACAAATGAATGTCACCGGAACCATCGGCGACAAAATGGAACTGGGTGTCAATTACAACACCGATGCAATGTTCGATTTTGAGAACAAAACGAAACTGCAGTATTCCGGGAAGGAGGACGAAATAGTGCGGAAGGTCGAAGCTGGCGATGTAACCCTGCCCCTGACAGGAACCCTTATTACCGGAAGTCACAGTCTCTTCGGGCTCAAAACCGAATTGCAGTTCGGCAAGCTGAATGTAACTACCGTACTTTCCCAGCAAAAAGGGGAAACTTCCACCATCCAGGTTGAAGGGGGGGCACAGTCGAACAGTTTCGAAATATTCGCTGACGATTATGAGTCAAACCGTCATTTTTTTCTTTCTCATTTCTTCAGGGATATATACGATGATGCATTGAAAAATCTTCCGTTGGTGAGCTCAGGTGTGAATATCGAAAGGATTGAAGTTTGGATTACCAATAAAACAAGCAGTTTTGACGAAACAAGAAACATTGTGGCGTTTTCGGATCTGGCAGAAAACGCCGGACATATTTACAACAAAATTCCGGCATTTCAGGCCGGTCCCGGTGCAGAACGGTATCCCGACAATGATGCAAACCAGCTTTACAATCAGCTGAACACTTCTTACTCACTCATGCGGAATGTTGACCAGGTTGCCAATGCATTTAACTCCCTGTACCCCGGATTCCAGATTGGAAGGGACTTTGAAAAGATTGAGAATGCAAGAAAACTGAATGACAGGGAATTTACCCTGAACAAGCAGCTTGGATACATATCACTGAACACTGCCCTGAATACTGATGAGGTGCTTGCAGTTGCCTTTGAGTATACCCTTAACGGAAAGGTTTACAAAGTCGGAGAATTCTCCACCGACGGAATAGCTGCGCCGCAGACCCTGATACTGAAGTTATTGAAAGGAACAACACTTAGCCCCAGGTATCCTGCCTGGAATCTTATGATGAAGAATGTATACTCGCTGGGATCAGGCAGGCTGGAGACTAATGATTTCCAGTTGAATATACTTTATGAGGATGATAAGACGGGTAATGCAATTAACTATCTTCCTGAAGGCAGGCTGGCAAACAAGATCCTCTTGCAGGTTCTTGGCCTCGACAACCTGAATTCACAGCTTGACCATGTCCCCGACGGGTATTTTGATTTTATTGATGGCGTTACCGTAATGATAAGCAGGGGAAAGATAATCTTCCCGGTCATTGAACCTTTCGGCAGTTATCTGGCAAAACAGATCGGGGACCCTGTACTGGCCTCAAAATATGTCTTCCAGGAGCTGTATGATTCCACACAAACCATTGCCAAACAGATGGCTGAAAAAAACAAGTTCAAACTGACGGGGCACTATACTTCGGAGTCGGGTTCAGAAATAAGACTGAATGCTACAAATATACCTGTAGGTTCAATAATTGTCACCGCGGGAGGGGTAACCCTCACGGAAAACACCGATTACACTGTCGATTATAATCTGGGTACCGTTACAATTATAAATCCTGCTTTAATTGAATCCCAGACTCCGATCAAAGTGAGCCTGGAGAGTAATCAGTTTTTCGGGTTCCAGACGAAAACCCTGCTGGGCACCCATCTCGATTACAAGTTCTCAAATAATTTTAATATCGGCGGAACGATACTCCATCTGAATGAGCGGCCATATACCCAGAAGGTCAATTTTGGCGAAGAGCCGATTTCGAATACCATCTGGGGCCTGAATACCTCGTACAGGTCAGAATCACAGTTACTTACGAAACTAATCGATAAAATTCCCCTCCTTGAAACCAAAACACCATCAAGCATCTCTTTCAACGGTGAATTTGCCCACCTAATTCCAGGTCATTCCAGGGCCATTTCAAGTGCGGGGAATTCTTATATAGATGATTTCGAATCAAGTGAAATACCTCTTGATCTGAAATCATTTAACGCATGGTCCATTTCCAGTATTCCTCAGGGACAGGATAACCTATTTCCGGAAGCCCGTCTTAACAACAATCTGGCCAGCGGTTATAACAGGGCAAAGCTGGCGTGGTATGTCATTGATCCCCTTTTCCTGAGGAACGGCTCTTCCACTCCCTCACATATAAAACAGAACCCTGATGAGCAATCCAGTCATTTTGTGAGGGAAATTTATGAAAATGAGCTTTTCCCAAATCGAGAGAGCAGTACAGGAATCCCTAATACCATTTCTGTCCTGAATGTAGCCTATTATCCTGATGAAAGGGGCCCCTACAACTATGATGTCGAATCAGGACCGTATTCCAGGGGCCTGACAGCGGAGGGAAGGCTCAGTGATCCAAGAACCAGATGGGGAGGAATCATGCGTGAAGTGCTTACCAGTGACTTTGAGACTGCAAACATCCAGTACCTGGAGTTCTGGATGATGGATCCCTTTGTGGAGGATCCTGAGCACAACGGCGGGGACCTTTATTTCAATCTTGGAAATATTTCCGAAGATATTCTGAAGGATTCCCGTAAAAGTTTTGAGAACGGCCTTCCGGGATCTCCCCTGGTGCAGAATGTGGATACCACGGCCTGGGGGAGAGTACCCACCGTACAATCGGTTGTCAAGGCTTTTGACAACGATTCGGAATCGAGGCGTTACCAGGATATCGGCCTTGACGGGTTGGGAAACGAGGATGAACAGAGTTTCTTTTCGGATTATCTGAGCAGGGTGGAAGGTATAACAAATCCTCAGGCGTTTCAGCAAATATTAAAAGATCCTTCAGGTGATGATTTTCATTATTTCCGGGGATCTGATTACGATTTTGAACAGAAAAGCATCCTTGAGCGATACAAGAACTATAACGGGCTTGAAGGCAATTCCCCCACTTCGGGGATGTCGCCGGAATCCTACCCGACATCGGGATCAACCCTGCCCGACATGGAGGATATTAACCGTGACAATACCCTGAACGAAACGGAAAGCTATTACCAGTACAAGGTAAGCCTCAGGCCGTCGGATCTGAAGGTAGGATCCAACTATATTGTCGATGAGATCGAAGCAGAAGCAACTTTTGCCAATGGAGAAAAATCAAGGGTGAAGTGGTATCAGTTCAAGGTCCCTGTTACTGAATACCAGAAAAGAATTGGTGTAATAAGCGATTTCAAGTCAATACGCTTTATCAGGATGTTTATGAAGGATTTCAGCAAACCAGTGATAATGCGTTTTGCAGAGCTTAACCTTGTGAGGGCCGAATGGAGGAAATATAATATTGATTTCACTGAAGGCGGGGAGCGTATCACTATTCCCGAAGCCACTGACGGAACCTTTGAGATAGCTTCGGTGAGCATTGAAGAGAATGCCTCAAAGCAGCCGGTGAACTATGTTTTGCCACCCGGATTCAACAGGATCGTAGACCCGCAGAATCCGCAGCTGCGGCAACTGAATGAGCAGGCGATGGTTCTGAAGGTTCAGGACCTGGCTGACGGGGATGCCCGTGCAGCTTACAAGAATGTCAACCTCGATATCAGGCAGTACAAGAGCCTCAGAATGGAGGTACATGCAGAAGCCCTGATCGGTCAGCCTTTAAATGACGATGAGCTGACGGCCTTCATAAGACTGGGTTCTGATTACAGATCGAACTTTTATGAATATGAGGTTCCGCTGAAACTTACTCCCCCTGGCGACAGGTACAATAACGATTCAGAGGCTGACAGGGCAATAGTCTGGCCCCAGGCTAACCGTTTCATTGTGAATCTGTCGGTTCTGCAGGAAGCAAAAAAGGAAAGGAACAGGAAGATGGCTGATCCGGGTTCAGCTCTTTCCCTAAACGATGTCTTTGCCTTTGCCGATGATTCCAACAGGGTCTATGTATGCGGTAATCCAAACCTCAGCAATATTAAGGTGATTATGGTTGGGGTCAGGAATCCAATCCGAACCCGCAATCCCGGAGTTGATGATGGTAATCCTAAATCGGGAGAGATATGGGTAAATGAGCTCAGGCTGAGTGATTTTATCGAAAACGGCGGATGGGCGGCCAATACGCACCTGCAGGCCAGACTGGCCGATCTGGGAACAGTTGACTTTGTGGGACAGATGAGCACTCCCGGTTGGGGGAGCATCGACCGGAAAGTGAATGAAAGGAGCAAGGCAGAGATTATTCAGTACGACATTTCCTCAACACTTGAGCTCGGCAAATTCTTCCCGGAAAAACTTGGTGTCAGGCTGCCGGTTTATGTGGGATACTCCGAGTCGCGAATCAAACCCCAGTATAATCCGCTCGATCCCGACATTGAACTTAAGGATGCTCTTAGGGAGGCACCGGACAAGGAAACACGGGATTCAATAAGAAATATTGCAGAAGAGTATTCACGAAGGAAAACGATTTCAATTAATAATGCGGGAATCACAAAACGGGGCGAAAAGTCCCATGCATGGGATCTTGCCAACTTCAGTGTCAATTATACCTACAATGAAACATACAATTCAAGCACCACCACTGAAATAGATCTGGAAAGGAATTACCGGGGCGGAATAAACTACAACTATGAAGCTCAGCCACAGAACGTGATGCCGTTCAAAAATGTGAAGTTCCTTAATTCTCCGCTTCTCAGAATAATCAAGGATTTTAATTTTTATCCCCTTCCAAGGAGTATTTCCTTCAGAACGGACATGAGCAGGTACTACAATGAGGTCAAAACCAGGAATATCAACAATCCATACCTGCTTATCTCTCCAACTTTCAGAAAAGATTTTGAATGGAGCCGGATGCTTGACATTAAATATGATGTAACACGGCAGCTCAAGATTGATTTTACTTCCAACAATATTGCCCGGATCGATGAGCCTGAAGGCGGTGTTGATAAAAGGAGATACAGATCAGAGTATGAGAACTGGCGCGACTCAGTACTTACCAACTTAAAGAATCTTGGAAGAGCCACAATGTATAATCATTTCTTTAATGCAACCTACAACCTTCCGGTAAACAAATTGCCGATGCTTTCCTGGGTAAACGCCAATGCACGGTTTGGTTCCGGTTATACATGGCAGGCCGGTTCACTCTATCCCGACTCAGTAAAAATAAATCTTGGCAATACCATTCAGAACAACAATGAGCTTACCTTTACTGCAATGGCCAACCTGGCCACACTTTACAGCAAGTCAAAATTCCTTAAGAATATTGAAAACAATACCCGTCCGGATGCGGCCCTGAGGATGAAGAAAGAGTACAGGACAGTAACCTTTACACGTAACAATGTAAGCTTTAAAGCTGGTGCTGTTCGGTCAATCGTTCATAATCTCAAAACGAGGGATATTACGGTCAAAATTGTCAGGAAGGATGGCATCGATCTCAGCGGAAAGATTGATATCGTAAACGAAAACAGGATCAATTTCACCGCTTCTGAATCAGCTGAGGGAACCCAGGTCATTATTGAAGGGAGATTGCCCCAGAAACGCAATCCCCTTACGGTTACCGGGGAATATTTTTTGAGGGCTCTCATTGGCGTAAGATCCGTGAGCCTGACTTATACCTCATCGCAGGGGCAATTCCTGCCCGGCTTCCTTCCTGAGGCAAGATTCCTTGGCATGTCCCGCGACAACAATAATATCAGCGCACCGGGCCTTCCTTTCATTCTCGGATTCAGTGAAAAAAACTTTTTTGACAAAGCTGCGGCAAGGGGATGGATCACAACCGACACCCTACTTAATACGCCAGCAGTTTATATGAACAGGAATGACCTGTCGGTCAGAAGTATCATTGAGCCTTTTCCCGGTCTGAGGATTGATATAAATGCCGACCGGCGCTTCCAGGAGAATATAAATTCATATTATACGGCTGATTATAATGGTAATTTCCCCGACAGCACCCGTAACAGGATTGTAAACGGCAGTTTTTCAATATCAATAATATCATGGGGTTCTGCCTTTGAAAAGATTTCAAAGGACAATGATTATGCCTCAAGAGCATTTGAAAATTTCAAAAAGAACAGCATAATCATTTCTGAACGCAGGGCTGCTGCACGGCAGAGTATTGATCCGGGTTATGATCCGGATGTGAATCCTGGGACAGGTGAACAACTTGAGGGGTTGTACAAAAGTGGTTACGGCGCCACATCGAGGGAGGTCCTTATACCCGCATTTTATGCAGCCTATACAAGAACTGATCCGAAGAAAGTCGATCTTTCCGTGTTCCCTTCAGCATTCCGGATGATGCCGAACTGGCGCCTTACATTTGATGGTTTGTCTAAATTCCAGTTCGTACAAAAGGTGTTCAGGTCAATCAACCTTTCGCATCAGTACAGGAGTGTTTACCAGATCGGATCCTACACAACAAATCTTAATTTCCTGGCTGATGACAACGGCCTGAGCAGGCTGAGAGACTTGCAGGACAATTATATCCAGCAGTATGAAATCAATGTGGTTTCGGTCAGTGAACAGTTCAGTCCGCTTATAAACCTCGATTTCAACTGGAAAAGCAATCTTACATCAAGGTTTGAATGGAGGAAATCGCGTACGGTGGCCCTGAACCTGACGAGCAATCAGGTAACCGACGCAAGGATCAACGAACTTGTTTTCGGAGCAGGTTACAGATTTGATGATGTTCAGATAATTATTAAAACCGGAGGAAGTCAGCGCGTACTTAAAAGCGATCTGAAAATAAGGTTCGATCTTTCAATAAGGGATAATAAAACTATTGCCCGAAAGTTAATTGAGAACGTGAATCAGCCTGTGGCAGGCATAAAGGTGTTTACCATAAGGACCACTGCTGATTACGTCCTGAGCGACAGGTTCAATCTTCAGCTTTTTGCAGATCATACTGTCAATAATCCTTTCGTAGCAACAACTTTCCCTACATCCAATACCAATTTTGGATTCAGCCTTAAATTCACCCTTGCTCAGTAAGCAGTACAATTCTGGTCATTTTGACCATCAATCAATTGTGGCATATCTGGCAAATTAAGTTATTGAAAAACCGGTCAGGCAAAAAAAAATTCCTATTTTTAGGCAGAAAAAGTAATCAGTTTCAAATATTAACCACTAATTACCAAACATCCATGGTTGTACCAGAAAGTTTATTGTACTCTAAAGACCACGAATGGCTCAGAGTGGAAGGTGAATTTGCTTATGTTGGCATAACCGATTTTGCACAGGGCGAACTGGGCGACATTGTATTTGTTGAGATTGAAACGCTTGGCGAAACCCTTAAGAAAGAAGAGGTTTTCGGGACAATTGAAGCCGTGAAAACGGTATCTGACCTGTTTATGCCTGTTGGAGGTGAGATTGTTGAGGTTAATCCGTACCTCGAAAACTCACCTGACATTGTGAACAAGGATCCTTATGGAAACGGATGGATGATCAGGATCAAAATCACCAATCCTGATGAAATTGGCGAATTGCTTTCTTCGGAGAAATACCGGTCAATGTTATAAGGATTTCTTTACTTCTATTTCCTGGTAACCTTCAACAATATCACCTATCTTGATATCGTTGAAGTTGGCAATATTAAGACCGCATTCGTATCCTCCGACAACTTCCTTTACATCGTCCTTGAATCGTTTCAGGGAACCAAGTTCTCCTGTATAAATAACGATTCCTTCACGGATCAGCCTGATTTTGGTATTCCGTGTTATTTTGCCTTCCTTTACATAGCAACCGGCCACTGTTCCGACTTTTGTAACCTTGAAGATTTCCCTTATTTCAAGTGTGGCAACTATTTCCTCTTTCACTTCAGGAGAGAGCATACCCTCCATTGCAGCCCGGATCTCCTCTATGGCATCGTAGATAATTGAATAGAGCCTTATATCGATCTCCTCCTTTTCCGCCAGTTTCCGTGCGTTGAGGGAAGGTCTTACCTGGAATCCGACAATCACTGCATTTGATGCTGCAGCCAGAAGTATGTCGGACTCTGATATCTGTCCCACGGCCTTATGAATGATATTAAGCTGTATCTGGGGTGTTGAAAGCTTAATAAGGGAATCACTCAGTGCTTCAACTGAACCGTCAACATCGCCCTTTACTATTATATTAAGCTCCTGGAAGTTGCCAATGGCAATCCTCCTGCCGATTTCATCAAGGGTGATGTGTTTCTGTGTTCTAAGGTCCTGCTCCCGCTGAAGCTGGGCTCTCTTTGTTGCTATATCCTTGGCTTCCCGGTCGCTTTCCATTATGTTGAACTTATCGCCTGCCTGAGGAGCGCCATTCAATCCCAGGATGACTGCAGGAGTCGCAGGTCCGGTTTTTTCAACCTTATGGCCCCTTTCATTGTACATAGCCTTGATATGTCCGTAGCAGCTTCCTGCAATCATGATGTCACCAACCCTGAGGGTACCCGCCTTAACAAGGACAGTGGCTGTAAAACCTCGTCCCTTATCAAGGGAGGATTCAATGATCGTTCCAATGGCCGGCTTGTCGGGGTTTGCTTTAAGTTCCAGCAATTCAGCTTCCAGCAATACCTTTTCCAGTAGAAGATCGATGTTTAGGCCATTCTTTGCAGATATTTCCTGAGACTGGTACTTTCCTCCCCAATCCTCGACCAGATAGTTCATGTTGGCCAGGGCCTCCTTTATCTTTTCCGGATTTGCCGTTGGCTTATCGATCTTGTTTATAGCAAAAACTATAGGAACACCTGCGGCTGAAGCATGATTGATTGCTTCAACCGTCTGCGGCATCACTCCGTCATCGGCAGCAATGACAATGATCGCAATATCAGTTGTCTGTGCTCCCCTTGCCCGCATGGCTGTAAATGCCTCATGACCCGGAGTGTCAAGGAATGTAATGTGCCTGCCATCATCGAGGGTTACACTGTAGGCACCGATATGCTGTGTGATACCGCCCGCCTCCCCCGCAATCACGTTGGTACGCCTGATGTAGTCGAGAAGCTTTGTCTTGCCATGGTCAACGTGCCCCATCACTGTAACAATAGGCGGCCTGGGCTTAAGATCTTTTTCATCATCTTCTATTTCCCTGACAGCTTCCTGAAGTTCGGCACTTACAAATTCCACTCTGAATCCGAATTCATCTGCAAGCAGAGCCATGGTCTCAGCATCCAGACGCTGGTTTATGGATACAAAGAGACCAAGGTTCATACAGGTTGATATAATTTCGGTAACAGGAATATTCATCATGGTTGCAAGCTCATTCACCGACACGAATTCCGTAACCTTCAGTATGTTCTTTTCCTGCTCGAGTTTGTCCTCCACCTCGCGATGCCTCTGACTGATAAGCTCCCGTTTCTCCCTGCGGTATCTCGATCCCTTCGACTTACCCTTGGTTGTGAGCCTGGCAAGAGTTTCCTTGATTTGTTTCTGAACCTCTTCCTCATCAACTTCGGTATGGACGGCTCTTTTCCTGATGACTCTCTTGCCGACCTTGTCCTTCCGCTCGACAGGTGCAGGCTTCTCAAGGGGCACCTGTTCCTTTTCCTTGGAAATTCTCTTTCTTTTCTTCTTTCTTCTGAAATCTGATTCTCCTTCAGGACTAACCTGCTGGTAGGGAACTGGCTTTTTCTTCTCTTCAACCGGAAGATCAATCTTTCCTACCACGGTCAGACCAGACAGTTTTTTGATTTCAGGTTTAAACAATTCGATGATATCCTCCTCTTCCGCAACTTTCGTTTCTGCAACAAGAGGTTCGGAGTCAGGAACGGCTGTAAGCGGCTCTTTGGTCGCCGCCGGGGCAGCAGCTGTGCTTTCCTTTATCAATTCAGCCGACTCAGTATCACCTGCCGCCTGTTTTTCCTTCACCGCAGCCTTTTCTCCCTTCCGCTGCACGATTCGTTCACCGGTTATCGCATCAAGATCTATTTTCCCAACAATCTGCAAGTCGATGCCAGGTTTGGTGCCTGCTTCCTTTGTTTCCTCCGCCGGCGTAACTTTTTCCTTTTCGACTGCTACCTTCTTTTTTATTTCGGGTTGAATGCTCTCCTGTTCTGCTTTCTTTTCAACTGCTTCCCTGGCAGGTTCCGGTTTCTGTATTTTTGGTTTTAATGCCTTCTCAAGATCAATCTTTCCAACCAGCTTAATGTCAGATTTCCTGATCTCGGTTTTTATGTCAACAGTTTTCTTTGGTGCAAGAGTGTCCTTTATCAGAACTTCTTCATCCCTTTCATGATCTTCCGTGATGTTTTTATCAGCAATATCATCAATGGACACAGTTTCCTTTTTCCTGTGAAGATCCTTAAGGATCAGCTTTTCCGACTCTTTCTTGACATTCAGATCGCTGCTGTATTCCTTTAAAAGCAACAGATAGGCCTCGTGAGGTAGTTTAGTGTTGGGATTGGAATCAAGGTCAAATCCCTTCTTATGCAGGAAATCCACGATTGTGGAAATTCCCACATTGAATTCACGGGCGGCCTTGCTCAATCTTGTTGCCTTGATATCCTCTGTCATATATTTACCTTGCCTTTCTTAATACTTCAAAATTCGTTTATCGTGTTAAAACCTGATCATTCAAATTCAGCCTTCAGTATATTTACCACTTCCTTAACTGTTTCCTCCTCAAGATCCGTCCTTTTAACAAGATCGCTTATCGACAGGTTGAGAACACTTCTGGCCGTATCGCAGCCGATTGATTTCAATTCATCGATTATCCATTCCTCAATTTCATCGCTGAACTCTTCCAGATTGACATCTTCCTCATCCTCTCCTCCCGGCTCCCTGTAAACATCGATCTCATATCCCGTAAGCTGGCTCGCAAGCTTTATATTGAGGCCGCCTTTTCCAATGGCGAGGGAAACCTCATTGGGTTTGAGATAAATCTCTGCCCTTTTGGTTTCTTCAATCAGTTTAATGGAAGTTATCTTTGCCGGGCTCAAGGCTCTCTGGATGAATAACTGGTTGTTTGAAGTGTAGTTGATAACATCAATGTTCTCATTGCGGAGTTCCCTGACAATGCCGTGAATCCTGGAACCCTTCATTCCCACACAGGCACCGACGGGATCAATGCGCTCGTCATATGATTCGACTGCAACCTTGGCCCGTTCACCGGGTACCCTTACTATCTTTTTAATGGTAATGAGTCCGTCAAAAATTTCAGGTACCTCCAGTTCAAACAGTCTTTCTAGAAATACGGGAGATGTGCGGCTGAGGATGATAAAAGGAGTGTTGTTCTTCATCTCAACCTTGATGACAACCGCGCGTATCGTATCCCCTTTCCGGAAATGATCCGAAGGAATCTGTTCATTCTTGGGTATAATCAGTTCATTGCCGTCATCATCAAGTACAAGTATTTCCCGTTTCCAAACCTGGTAAACCTCCCCGGTGACAATTTCCCCGATCCTGTCCTTGTATTTTATGTAAATATTGTTCTTTTCAAGATCAAGTATCCTGGCAGTCAGGTTCTGCCTGAGCGACAATATTGCCCTCCTGCCGAAATCGAGAAATTTCACCTCATCGGAAACCTCCTCTCCTGCCTCATAGTCTTCATCAATTTCCTTGGCCTTTGACAGAGAGATCTGTGTATTGGGGTCAACCAGTTCATCATCCTCAACAACAACCCTGTTCCTCCAAATCTCAAAGTCACCCTTGTCGATATTGACAATAATGTCAAAATTATCGGCGGAGCCGTATTTTTTCGCCAGCATGCTTCTGAAGACATCCTCGAGCACGCTCATCATTGTGGGGCGGTCAATATTCTTAAGCTCCTTGAATTCCGAAAAGGTATCGATCAAATTAACATTTTCCATCTGGTTAATCCTCTTGAAATTATTTTATTATTAGTATTTCCTTTACTGACTTGATCTGGTCATAGTTAAAGCTCAGATCCTTCTTTTCCCCGGCTTTTCCCCTGACTTTAATTTCTGTCGTAAGCTCAAAGCCACCATTTGTAACGTTTTTAAGTATCCCGCTGTGTTTTACACCGTCGAGTGTTAAAACCGCAACCTTCTTCCCTTCGTTCTTCCGGTATTGTTCAATCACTGCAAACGGCATATCGAGGCCTGGGGACGATACCTGGAGTTCAAAATCCTCGACGTTGCGGTCGAGTCCCCTTTCAATATGGCGATGCAGGTCGGCACACTCATCAATGGTTATGCCTTCCATGGTATCAACAAGAACGTTTATCCTGTTTGAGCTGCTTACTTTTATGCCAACCAGGAAAAGCTCCTTTCCCTTAATGTGTTCCAGGACCAGTTTTTCTATTCTATCCTTGTCAATCATCTTCCGAAAAACGATAATAAAATAGGGGACTCCGGTCCCCTAGGTTTCAATTACCCCTCTTTTCAGGTGCAAAGGTAAGTAATGTTTTGAAAACTGCAAGCTTTTAGTTTAAAAAACTGCCACATCATTAGCCCGTTATGATGATTTTCACTGAAAGTCCATTAGCTGATTCTGACCATTTCCTTATGTCTGGCGAAAATCAGTAACATAGACCAGGATTCTAATTTATCCATTTAACCTGCAGATATTTAGCATCATACAAAAACACGGCCTGGGAGGAAAGATGTTTTTATCTGACGATCTGAATTCCCGGACTTTCCCCTGATGGTTTTCAGCAGAATTTTTTATTCCTTTATGCCAGGCAGGGATTGTTGCCTATTTATCATGGAATGTTGCATGCAGCGGGGCATAAAGATACATTTTCATGATTTAATGCTTTCATCCGCAGTTGATCACGATTTAAATGGACTTTCATTACTATACGGGAGAGGAAATCAGACTGCTTTCAGAATGCACCTTATGTCCGCGCGAATGTGGCGTAAACAGGTTCGGAGGCGGTACAGGCTATTGCAAATCAGATGCTGGAATGAACGTGGCTTCCATTTGTATTCACAGGGGCGAGGAGCCGGCGATAAGCGGTCCGGAAGGAATATGTAATATTTTCTTTTCAGGATGCAATCTCCGCTGCATTTACTGCCAGAATTATGAGATAAGCAATCCATGCAGAAGGATCAGGATAAAATCACCCGGTTATGATGAAGTTCTTGATAGAATTGCAGCCCTGTTAAAAGGAGGAGTAAAAGCAGTGGGCTTTGTTTCCCCATCACACGTCATTCCCCAGGTCAAAGCTATTATCCGCGGCCTGCATGCAAAGGGATACAGGCCGGTAACAGTGTTCAATACAAACGGCTATGACAGGAAGTCAACTATCAGCAGTCTTGAGGGGTTGATTGATGTTTACCTGCCCGACTTAAAATATATTGATCCTAATTCTGCAGAAGAATTTTCAGGTGCGCCGGATTATCCTGAAACGGCTATGAATGCAATCAGGGAGATGTATTTCCAGAAAGGATCGGTATTGATCACAGATTCGGAAGGCAGGGCTGAAAACGGACTGATTGTACGCCATCTCGTGCTGCCCGGTCATGCTGATGACAGCATGGAATTACTGGAGAGGCTTGCCCGTGATGTTTCGAGAGGCATTCACATATCGCTAATGTCCCAGTACCATCCGGTTCCTGCTGTGAGGCATCATCCTGATCTTGGAAGGTCGCTTTACGCCTCCGAATATTCTGCCGTTGCTAAATATGCCGGGGAACTTGGATTCCGTAACGGATGGTTCCAGGGTTTGGAGAGCCATGGGAACTACAGACCGGATTTCAGCCGCGAACATCCGTTTGAATGAATAACAACCGGAAATGTTAAACAGGGATCATTGTCAATCATATTTGCAGTGACAAACAAATTCATAAATTTGTAGCCAAAGAATTTTCGGGTGGCCTATACTAAAAACAAGAGAAAAATAATCAATGATCCGGTTTATGGATTTATTGGCATACCCAGCGAACTGATCTATGACCTGATTGAACATCCCTGGTTTCAGCGATTAAGAAACATAAAGCAACTTGGGCTTACGAGCTTCGTTTACCCGGGTGCCTGCCACAGCAGGTTCCAGCACTGCCTGGGAGCGCTCCATCTCATGGAAAATGCAATAAGGACACTCAGGAGCAAGGATATTCTGATTACTCCCGAAGAAGAAGAAGCCACACTTGCAGCAATTCTTCTCCATGATATAGGGCACGGACCGTTTTCCCACACTCTTGAGAAATCGCTTGTCAGTGGAATAACCCATGAGGATATGTCGCTTCTGCTGATGAATAAGCTTAACGAGGAGTTCGATGGGCGGTTATCCCTGGCCATTGATATTTTCCGGGGTGATTACGAAAGGAAGTTTTTGCACGATCTTATTGCAAGTCAGATTGATATGGATCGACTTGATTACCTCAGGCGGGATTCATTCTTTACCGGGGTAATAGAGGGCTCGGTTGGATCAGACAGAATAATCAGGATGCTAAATGTTGCAGACGATGAACTGGTAATAGATGAGAAAGGTATTTACTCGCTTGAAAAGTTTCTGATAGCCCGCCGGCTGATGTACTGGCAGGTTTATATGCATAAAACCGTACTGGCGTCGGAGAATCTTCTGATTAAAATACTCAAGCGGGCCAAGGAGACCGCCGCTTCAGGAGGTGATCTGTACGCCACACCCTCGCTCAGATTTTTTCTTCGTAACAATATCGGACCCTCCGATCTCGGAACTGACGGATTGTTTACACCCGGAATCGTCGCGTTCAATTTCACAAGACTTGATGATTCTGATATTTATTCATCGATCAAATACTGGGTCGACAGCTCTGACCGGGTTCTTTCCGATCTGTCACGGCGTTTGCTAACCCGCAACCTCTATGCTGTTGAAATGGAGAATAATCCTTTTCCGGAAGAGAGGCTCAGCGCACTTGCCGGGAAAGCCTGCCGGATTCTGGATATTGATCATGAACAGGTAAGTAATTATGTTTTTACAGGAACCGTTTCAAACCTAACATATGTAACGGAAGGACCCGGCGTAAGGATTTTGTTAAAAAACGGAAATACCGCCGATATTACTACCGTTTCAGATATTTTTGAACATAGCCTGTTTTCAGGCAGAAATACAAAATACTTCCTGTGTTATCCCAAAGAATGCAGATAAAAGAAATATTATGGAATTAAATGCGGAAACAATAGCAGGATTCCTCGGAGGAACAGTTGATGGAAACCCGGAGATCAAAGTAAGCACCCTGGCAAAAATTGAGGAGGGATATCCGGGAGCCCTTTCTTTCCTGGCAAATCCCAAGTATGAACATTTTATTTATTCAACAAAATCTTCAATTGTGCTTGTCAATAAGGATTTTGTTGCGACATCGCCGATTGAAGCCACCCTTATCAGGGTCGATAATGCATATGATGCCTTTGCCTCATTGCTCAGGATGGTCGATCAGGCCCGGCCCCGGAAGAAGGGAATACATCCCACTGCTATAATAGAAGAAGGTGTCAGGCTCGGCCAGGACCTATATATCGGGGCATATGTATATGTGGGTTCTAATTGCAGCATAGGCGACGGATGCTCGGTTTATCCACATGCTTATATAGGAGACGGGACCAGTATTGGAAACAACAGCACCATATTTGCAGGGGTTAAAATATATCACGACTGTATTGTAGGTGAAGGTTGTGTCATCCATGCGGGAACAGTAATCGGGAGTGACGGTTTCGGATTTGCTCCCCAATCGGAAAGTGAATTCATGAAAATACCCCAGATAGGCAATGTAATTATCGAGGATCACGTGGAAATTGGAGCCAATGTTGCCATTGACAGGGCGACCATGGGTTCAACCATAATACACAAGGGTGTAAAGCTGGATAATCTTATACAGATCGGACATAATGTTGAAATAGGTGAAAATACAGTTATGGCCGGACAGACAGGCGTTGCAGGTTCAACCAAGATCGGAAGGAATTGCATGTTTGCCGGACAGGTTGGCGTTGTGGGTCATATCAAAATTGCTGACGGAACCAGAATAGGGGCTAAAGCAGGTGTCTCCGGCGAAGTCAGGCAGATGAACACCACTATTCTGGGAACTCCTGCAATTGACCATCGTGAATTTCTTAAAAGCGCCGTTATTTTCCGTAAACTGCCCGAGATGCGATCATCAATCGCACAGCTGGAAAAGGAAATAGAATCCCTGAAGAAGTCCAGGTAATTATCCTTTTGGATTGTTCGGTTTTTTTTGATTTTTTTGTACCCTGAAAAATTAGAAACGATTCCTTCCGACATGAGTGAAAAGCAAAGGACCATTGCAAATACAGTCAGCCTGAAAGGCAAAGGGTTACACAGCGGAATAGATGTAAATATCACATTCAGGCCGGCACCGGCAAATCACGGCTATAAATTCTGCCGCACCGACCTTCCGGGTGCACCGTTAATTGATGCCCTGGCCGATCATGTAACTGAAACATCCAGGGGGACCACACTGGTGCAAAACAATGCTTCTGTATCAACTATTGAACATGTGCTAGCTGCACTTTATGGCTTGAGAATAGATAATGCACTTATCGAGCTCGACGGACCCGAAGCTCCAATAATGGGCGGATCCGCCTGGAAATTCACTCAAGCGCTGAAATCTGCCGGCTTTGTTGAACAGAAGGATGAAAGGAATTATTTCAGGGTAAAGCAGAAAATTACCTACTCCGACGAGGAACATGGTGTCGACCTGATCGTGTATCCTGATGATCATCTGAGTATCAATGTTCTGATCGACTATAATTCAAAAATCCTTGGCAATCAATATGCGATTCTTGATTCAATCGATGATTTTGAGCAGGAAATAAGCAAAAGCCGCACATTCGTGTTCTTTCATGAGCTTGAGCCGCTCCATAAGATGGGTTTGATCAAGGGCGGGGACCTCGACAACGCAGTGGTCATCCTGGAAAAAGAAGTTGAACAGTCGGAAATTGACAGACTGGCACGGATTTTTAACAGACCCGGTATAAACAAGCACACAGCGGGTATTCTGAACAATACTGAGCTTTTCTACCCCAATGAACCAGCCCGGCACAAACTGATGGACGTGCTTGGAGATCTTGCTCTTGCAGGGCAGCCAATAAAGGGAAAGGTTGTTGCTACCCGCCCCGGACATTATGCCAATACCCGACTGGCAAAACTTATCAGACAGGAAATAAAGAAGTCGCAAACCAGTCTGAACATTCCGGTTTATGACCCTTCGGTCCCGCCTGTATATAATACTGAGGATATCAAGAAAAGATTACCTCACAGATACCCGTTTTTGCTCGTTGACAAGATAATCTCACTCGATGACAACACAGTTGTGGGTGTAAAAAGTGTTACAATCAATGAACCGTTCTTTCAGGGCCATTTCCCCGGGGAACCAGTAATGCCGGGCGTTCTTCTGGTTGAGGCTCTTGCACAGTCGGGGGGGTTGCTTGTTCTGAGCAGGGTTGACGAACCGGAAAGATATTCCACCTATTTTGTGAAAATCGACAAACTTAAATTTAAACACAAGGTAGTACCTGGCGATACCCTGATACTGAAAATGGAACTGATTGAACCTCTGAGAAGAGGGATAGTGGCCATGTACGGACAGGCATTTGTGGGAAATCACCTGGTTGTGGAGGGGGAAATGATGGCCCAGGTAATAAAAAACAAATAGCTGAACATGATTTCAAATTTGGCTTTCGTCCACCCTGATGCGATTCTTGGAGAAAATGTTGTTGTTGAACCATTTGCTTATATTTCCGGAAATGTATCAATTGGAGATGACTCCTGGATCGGCCCCAGTGCAACAGTTTTCGATGGCGCAAGAATTGGCCGGAATTGTAAAATCTTTCCGGGCGCAGTGATCTCGGGAATTCCCCAGGACATGAAATTCAAAGGGGAGGAAACCACTGCTGAACTGGGCGACAATACAACCGTCAGGGAAGGCGCCACGGTGAACAGGGGAACAGTTGCCGCAGGAAAAACTCTTGTTGGCAGTAATTGCCTGATTATGATCAATGCCCACGTAGGACACGACTGCAGGGTCGGTGATTATTGCCTCCTGGGTAACGGCACAGGCCTGGCAGGAGAGGTGAAAGTTGACGACTGGGCAATCCTGAGCGCAGGTACGCTGGTACATCAGTTCGTCCGGATTGGCGCTCATGTAATGATTGGCGGCGGGGCAAAGGTAAGGATTGATGTGCCACCATATGTCAAAGCTGATCGTGATCCCCTCAGATACCTTGGTTTAAATACAGTGGGTCTTACAAGGAGAGGATTCGAAAAGGAAAGAATCGACACAATCCACAATATTTTCAGGGCACTCTACCAGAAAGGAATGAATATTTCCAAAGCACTTGAATATATCAGGGAAAACTTCGATGCCTCACCCGACAGGGATTACATCCTTGAATTTATCGGAAAGTCGGAAAGGGGAGTTATCAGGGCAGGTTAGCAGTACATCACAGCTTGTTCCAACCCTGTGCCTTCAGTTCGACCGCGGTACCCTCGGGAGAAATGAGCATATTTCCCTGTTCAGGAGCCGTGAGATGACCGATGATCCGCACATCTTTCAATTCCATAATCCTTGAATAGTTTGCCGGCGGAGAGGTGAAAAGAAGCTCATAATCATCCCCGCCATTTAAAGCGGCAACAACCGGATCGATACCAAATTCTTCGGCTGTATTGAAAGTTTCAGTGTCTATTGGGATTTTTTCATAATACAGGCGACATCCGGTTCCTGACGATTTGCAGATATGCAATATGTCGGAAGCAAGCCCGTCAGAAATATCTATCATTGACGTTGGAAGGATTTCTTTTTCCCTGAGCTGTTCAAGAACATCAACAGGAAATTCCGGCTTAAGCTGCCTTTCGATAATGTACTCATAACCGGTCAGATCGGGTTTGAAACTTTTATCCATTCCAAATAACCGGCCTTCCCTTTCAAGAACCTGCAGGCCCATATATGCAGCTCCCAGATCTCCCGTAACGCAAACAAGATCATTCGGCCCTGCTCCGTCCCGGGCTGTTATGGATTCCCTGTCAACCGTACCTATTGAAGTAATACCAATAGTGAGCCCGGTAAGGGAGCTGGATGTATCTCCTCCGGCAAGATCAATGTTGTATCTTTTGCATGCAAGGTATATTCCTTCATAGAGTGAATCTATCTGCTCAACGGAGAACCGTGAGCTGATGCCAAGAGATACCAGGATCTGGCCAGGTCGTCCATTCATGGCGAAAATATCGGAGATACCCCTTATTACAGCCTTATAGCCAAGATGTTTTACAGGGGTGTATACCAGGTTGAAATGTATTCCCTCCATTAGCAGATCAGAAGATACTAACGTCAGGCTGTTACCGGTGTCAATTATGCATGCATCATCACCCGGGCCTTTTACTGTACCGGGATTGATTTTTCCTGCACCAGCACAAAGCCGGTCTATCAGACCAAACTTTCCAAGTCTTTCAATCGGTGTGTCTCTGCTTTCAGGATCATTCATTCATCAAGGTTTTTTGTATGCGTATGACCAGCCAGACAAATTTGCGATCAGGATCATGATCTTTTTCCGGATTAAGCTAAAGTACCCATTTCAGCAATAACATTTTCCTATTCGCAATACCCTTTTCCCTGGTTTTCTAGATTCTTTCGATGTCACGTCCGAACGGACTCAGAGCCAATTCAGTAAGCTTGAAGTGCTGCATTCCGAACGGAATCCCTATTATTGTGATGCAAAGTAAAATGCCGAAAAAAGCATGTGTTGCCGCAATCCAGATACCCCCGCACAGGAGCCAGACTACATTCATGAAAATATAAAGACATCCCGAAGCCCTTTCCTTAATCCGGCTTTTCCTGCCAAAGGGCCATATTAAAAGAGATGAGATCTTAAGTGTCTGCAGGCCGAAGGGAATCCCTATTATGGTCAGCATCAGTATAAGACTGCCGATGAAGTATTCAACAACTATGATTATTCCTCCTGATATAAGCCAGATGATGTTTCCAAGAATCTTCATGGGTAGTCAATATTGAATATTAAACTGACCTGTGTGCCTTCCGGCAACCAGGCAATCAGCATGTCAGCGATTTGTCTTATTGTCTGCCGGTCCCACGTCATGAGGAGGCGGACCAGATTCCGATCATTCAAGGATCACTGTTTTATCCTTCGGGTACTTAACAGAATAGGTGAGGATCAGCTGACGGGTTTCCTGGGGCTTGATTTCAAGGTCCCATTTAACCTCACCCGTCTGCCTGTTATACTTTCCCTTTGAAAGCTCTATTGCATCAACCTCTATCCCGCTGTTGGAAGAAACCGGGATCTGGTCATTAACGGTGATCCTTATCGTGGTCGGTTTATTGTTCCTGATGCTTATTTCAAATGAATATGTTTCCGTTTTATTTGAGCCCAGAATTTTTTTACTGGTATATGCCTGCCTCTTCTCCCTTTTTACCAGAATGCTGTTATCCGTGCCGAGTGAAATCATCATTGTGTCTTTCAACTGATTGGCATCGAGGTATGATTTGCCGACATAGGCATTGTCAAAGTACAGGGTTGCTTCACCCCCTATAAGCCCCTGTTTTGCCCAGTCGGTGATGTTACCGGTCAGGTAAGCCCCTGAAGACAGCTTGGGAATGGTGAAATACCTGTATTCAGCGGGGGATGAGGTTCGCTGGATTTCAATCGTCTGTATCTTTCCATCTGAGAGGATGGAATATGGAACCGAAACATCGAAGGTGACCGTCGTTTCACCGGTTTGTTGCTGAACCATAACTGGCATTGCTTCGGCAGCATTAAGTTCGGCACGTGATTCCAGTGTTACCAGTCCGGCTGCGTCATCTGTTTTCCTTTTTGCCTGGCTGTAACCAATACTCCTGGTTACGGGAGCAGCGGGCAAGGGAGTGTAATAGTCAATAAACCACGTGTCGAGCCTGGGAACATTGCCTGAGATCCACGGGGTGGCGTTCGAAAAGCTTAGTTTCACATCCTTCCATGGCACCCCGGTATTCTGATAAACATTTGCTTTATAATAAATGGTTACGGGCCTGGTAATGTTGTCAACCCTGATGTCGTAAGACGGGAACCAGCCGGCGTTGGTTACGACGTAGCTGCAGCTTATCCTTGCTGCGGCGGGTTTTTCTGCGGTCACCGTAACTGAGATCTCCCCTGAAGGAAGATTCTTCTTTCCGAACCGGTCGGAAATTTGCTGCTGCAGGACTGCAATCTGTTTCTCATAATCACTGATCAGCCTGTTTTTCCTGAGAATTAATGTTGTCACCTGATCCATATTGCTGGTGAACAGATCCATGATGTTTTTCATCTGTTCGATTGAATATGTTGTCTCCTTTATAAGAATTGCACGGTTGGCAACAAGAAAGGCTTCCTTTTCCTTAAGAACCCCTATGGCTGCCTTTTCATCCTCAACTTTAAGCTGGAGTGTCTCAATCTGATTACGGATACTTTTTACCTCCGGAATATCCTCAAGGTTGCTCAGGTAATTATTCTGATGATTGACGGCAAGGATAACGAAATTGCCGTACCCTTTTACCTGGATACTTTGCGGATCAATATAAGGAGAGAGTCCTCCCAGTTTCAGTATGGTTTTGCCCGAAGCAAGTTCAACCGGAGCTTCATGGCTCAGCAGGGCACGATCGGCAAATACTGTCACATGTGTTAGCGGCGCCCTGAGGTCGGTTTCATTCTCAGCTCTCAGAATTGAAAAACCTGCCAAGAAAATCATCAATCCAGATACAAGTTCTTTCATCCGTAATCTGTTTTGATTTGTGAACTGCATTACTGCCCGGAAAGGAAAAAAGTTCCGCACATCCTCGCAGTTTTGCGTATGCCTTTTGCTTTTTAAAGCGTTATGATTTAGAAAAAACTTGAAAAACATGGTAGTTAAAGTTAAGTTATTCTGATGACCTGATAACAGCAATTATCGGACCGAAAAATCCGGGATCCAGGGAAAGAGCAGGATCAATTCAAATGCTGAATCCGACCGGATTATCGCATTCATCCGTTGATATACCGGGCGTGAAGCTGAAATCCGCAGCTGTTCATGTGAGAATGAATGAGATAAACTTCTGGTGCAGGTTTATTCCGTAAGACCGCTAAAGCCAGCCGGATCCTGCCGGTCAGGTTCTCCGGAATGTCCGGCCATGGGACAACCGGGCACCGGGCAATCGACTATCTTATGCTCCTTGTTGTCAGATGGGTTCCATCCCATTACGAAAAGAAAAATAAAGAATCCCACCACATAGGCAATAGCTATGTGCCAGCCTTTTCTCAGCCACAGTATTACATTCCTGCCTTCCGGGAACTTATTGGTTATGGCAACACCGGCTGAAGAACCAAACCACACCATTGAGCCCCCGAATCCGACGGCATAGGCAAGCATTGCCCAGTCGTAGTGCCCCTGGTCAATACACAACTTCGTGAGCGGAATATTATCGAAAACCGATGACAGGAAACCAAGTGTAAATGCAGTTTCCCAGCTTGCATTAGGGAGTTCTTCAACGGGCATCATTGATGCACACATCACAAGACACAAAAGGAATATGGTGCCTTTCATGGCTCCCGGAACCTCTTTCCACGGGATCTTAATTAAAAAGGCCCCGGTTACTATTGCGATCCACACACCGAGGGCAGGCATGTCGTATAAAATGTTCGAAAGGATGGCTCCTGCAAGTATCAAGGCCACAACGGCGATATTTCTCCATGAAATAACAACACCCGTGCATGGATCTTTCTGAATTCTCATGAATTTGTCCTGCTGATGAGATCCGAACCATGCAAATACCATAAAGGCAAAGGCTGAGGCTACGAATGCCGGAAGTACTTTAAGCGCACTTACGCCGCCAATCCACATCATTGTGGTGGTGGTGTCGCCCACGACACTGCCTGCTCCTCCGGCATTGCTGGCAGCAACAATGGCAGCAAGGTACCCGATATGAACCTTTTTATCGAAAACGACATAGGCTATCGTTCCTCCAATCAGTGCAGCCGCAATGTTATCGAGAAAAGCCGACATAATGAATACGAACAATAGCAGTAGAAGAGGGCCTTTCCAGTCATCAGGAAGGTATTTTGGAAGAATATCCGGCACCCTCGATTCCTCGAAAACTTTGGAAAGTATTGCAAAACCCAGCAAAAGGCCCAGCAGATTCAGCATTATTCCCCATTCACCTTCCCTGTGTTCCTTGTCAAGCAGCTGTTCAAGGAACGGAGTTTTGCCAAACATATGTTCAGCAAAATGAAAGCCCGGATCAAATATCAGCTTGAAAGCGAGTATCACAATCAGGCCGCTTACGGCAACCGTGAAGGTATGTTTATGAAAAAGGGCAACCCCCGCAAGAACAAGAGCAAACAAGATGAACTCAAATCTTATGGGACCGGCTGATGGAACAGTGCTGCCGGCACCAAAGGCAATCATCGGAAGGAACAAAGAAATAACCAGCAGGAAACCTCTTTTTAACGGTTTGCCCTCATTGAACAGATTTCTGACTATCATGCGAATGACTTTTTGAAAACAGGCGAAGCGCAAAAGTAATGAATTATCGTCAATTATCTTCATGAGTGTGAACAAACAGGATCCCCGGAGTGTCAGAATCGTAATGGAATCCTTTTGAGATGTCAGTATAATTTAAACCGGCCTCTTCCCGTACTTTCTTTTGCGCCATGGGACAGCCCGGAACCGGACAGTTTATTACTTTATGTTCCTTATTGTCAGCAGGCTCCCAACCCATTACCAGATAAAGGACAAAGAAACCCACGACGTAGGATGCTGCAACGTGCCAGCCATTTTTTATCCATTTGACCACATTGCGGCCTTCCGGAAACTTATTGGTGATGGCAACTCCTGCGGATGATCCGAACCAGATCATCGAACCGCCGAAACCTACCGTAAAGGCTAACATCCCCCAATCGTAATGACCCTGATCGAGGCAAAGTTTGGTGAGGGGTATGTTGTCAAAAACAGCAGAAAGGAATCCAAGTGACAAAGCAGTTAACCATGAGGCATCGGGGAGCTCCTCCACCGGCATGAGGGAAGCACAGGTGACAAGGCACAGCAGGAATATCGTGCCTTTCAGGGCTCCGGGCACTTCTTTCCAGGGTACGCGGTTGAATAAAGATCCTGCAACTATGGCAATCCATACACCAAGGGCCGGCATATCATAAAGGATATTCGAAATAATTGCGCCGGCAAGGATCATGATTACATTGATTATTTTTTTCCAGTCGACCTTAACATCCGGGCTTGGATCCATTTGTATTTTCTGGTATCTGTCCTGCTGGCGGGCCGCGAACCAGGCAAAGAAGAGCAGGGCAACGCCAGCCGCAACATAGGCATGCAGAACGTTAAAGGCCGATACCCCGTCAATCCACATCATGGTGGTGGTGGTATCGCCGACCACACTTCCCGATCCTCCTGCATTACTGGCAGCAACCAGTGCCACAATGTAGCCAATGTGAACCCTTTTCCTGAATACAACCAGCGCAATGGTGCCTCCAATCAGCGCCGCAGCAATGTTGTCGAGAAAGGAGGAAAGGATAAAGACAAAGACCAGCAGTAGGAAAGGACCTTTCCAGTCATCGGGGAGATACCGAGGCAGCTTGTCGGGTACGCCCGACTCTTCAAACAATTTTGAGAGTACTGCAAACCCAAGCAGCAGTCCCAGTAGATTGAGAATTATTCCCCACTCCCCCTGACGAAGTTCTTTGTCCATTATCTGCTCCACAAAGGGTGTGGTTCCGAAAAAATGCTCATACAGATGAAATGCCGGATCAAAGAACAATTTAAAAACCATAAGTACTGTTAATCCAATAACAGCTACCCTGAAAGTCTGTTTGTGAAACAGGGCAACCCCAAGCAGAATGAGGCCGAAGAAAATAAACTCGATCCTGACTGGACCGATCATAATTCCTTCCTTGCCGGCACCAAAAACTGCCAGAGGCACCATGCTAAAAAACAGGGTCAAAAATACTTTTACGGCTTTCTTTGACAGGCATGAAGTTAGTTTGCTGAACATATGCAACGGGTTATTAAACGGGAATCCTTATATTGAAAATGTGCGAATTTATAAATAATTTCAGCAAATATCCTGATCCATACCAGGATATTTAAAGGATCTTCCTCATGGATCTTCACGTTCAAATTATGGACGGAATCCCTGATCATTAGTAATATTTTTAATAATTTTGCGTGCAATTTGGAAGAGCGGATATTAATTCTATAACAAAACCTTTTGCTGTTTGTTAGTTTATGATAAGAGAAAATTGATGGAGACAGATCAGGACAGGATAATAAACGATGTTACTTCGGGAGATTATAAGTACGGGTTCTATACCGATATTGAGACCGAAAAGATACCCCGTGGTTTAAATGAGGATACTGTACGTCTTATATCGGAGAAGAAGGAGGAGCCTGAATGGCTGCTTGAATTCCGCCTGAAATCATTTCGTCAGTGGCAAAACATGAAGATGCCTTCATGGGCTAACCTGAAGATACCTGAAATAGACTACCAGGATATTATTTACTATGCTGCTCCCAGGCAAAAGCCCCGGGTGAACAGCCTCGACGACATTGACCCTGAACTAAAGAGAACATTCGACAGGCTCGGTATACCTCTCGAGGAACAAAAGCATCTGTCGGGGGTCGCTGTAGATGCAGTCATGGACAGTGTTTCAGTAAAAACAACCTTCCGGGAAACGCTGGCCGAGATGGGGATAATATTTTGTTCCTTCAGTGAAGCTGTAAGGGAATTCCCTGAACTTGTGAGACGTTACATGGGTAGCGTTGTTCCATATACCGACAATTTTTTTGCAGCCTTAAACTCAGCCGTTTTCAGCGATGGTTCATTCTGCTATGTGCCTAAAGGGATCCGATGCCCGATGGAATTGTCGACCTATTTCAGGATTAATTCGGCCAATACCGGTCAGTTCGAACGGACCTTGCTTGTGGCCGACGAAGAAAGCTATGTGAGCTACCTCGAAGGATGCACGGCACCGATGAGGGATGAAAACCAGCTTCATGCGGCAGTTGTCGAGATCATTGCAGAGAAAAATGCCGAGGTCAAGTATTCAACTGTCCAGAACTGGTACCCCGGAGATAAGGACGGGAATGGAGGCATCTTTAATTTCGTCACCAAAAGAGGTCTTTGCAGGGGTGAGGGTTCAAAAATTTCATGGACACAGGTTGAGACAGGTTCTGCAATCACATGGAAATACCCGTCATGTATCCTCAGGGGCGACAATTCAACCGGCGAATTCTACTCGGTTGCGGTTACAAACAACCACCAGCAGGCCGATACGGGCACGAAAATGATCCATATAGGCAGAAATACCAAAAGTACAATCGTGTCCAAAGGTATTTCGGCAGGCTATGGGCAAAACAGTTACAGGGGCCTGGTCAAGGTACTCAAGAATGCAAAGGATGCAAGGAATTTTTCACAGTGTGATTCCCTCCTGCTGGGCGACAAATGCGGAGCACACACTTTCCCCTATCTTGAGGTTGACAATCAGAGTGCAATTGTGGAGCACGAAGCAACAACCTCCAAAATAGGGGAGGACCAGATATTTTACTGCAATCAGAGAGGAATATCAACCGAAGACGCTATTGGACTTATAGTAAACGGATATGCAAGGGAAGTGATCAACAAGCTTCCTATGGAATTTGCAGTTGAAGCACAGAAGCTTCTTCAGATAAGCCTCGAAGGCAGTGTAGGATAATCAAATTTGAAAACGTTTTAGTCATCATGCTCGTTATTAAAAATTTACATGCTGCCATTGAAGGAAAGAAAATTCTCAGGGGAATAAGTCTTGAAGTAAAACCCGGTGAGATACATGCGATTATGGGTCCGAACGGATCAGGGAAAAGTACCCTGGCAGCAGTACTCGCTGGAAGAGATCTGGCTGAGGTCACCGAAGGATCAGTGACGTATTTCGGTAGAAATCTGCTTGAGATGGCGCCGGAGGACCGTTCGAGGGAAGGGATTTTCCTGGGCTTTCAGTATCCAATTGAAATACCCGGGGTCAGCATGGTGAACTTCCTCAAGACAGCTGTTAATGAACATCGCAAGTATAAAGGACTGGAGCCTCTTTCTGCCTCGGATTTCCTGAGGATAATGCGGGAGAAGAAAGAGCTTGTCGATATCGATTCGAAACTTGCCAACAGATCAGTGAACGAAGGATTCTCGGGCGGCGAGAAAAAGAAAAATGAGATCTTTCAGATGGCTATGCTCGAACCAAAGCTTGCCATTCTCGATGAGACGGATTCAGGCCTCGATATAGATGCCCTGAGAGTGGTTGCAAACGGCGTTAACAAGCTTAAACGCCCTGACAATTCGGCAATTGTGATAACACATTACCAGCGCCTGCTTGATTACATAGTGCCCGATGTCGTACACGTACTATACGATGGCCGCATCGTCAAATCCGCAGGCAAGGAACTCGCGCTGGAACTCGAGGAGAAGGGATACGACTGGATTAAGAAAGAAGTTGACAATCAGAACTGATATGGCAGTAAATTCAGAGCTTACGGAACTTTATTCAGGGATTTACACTGACAATATCCGGAGGATCAGAGAGGGCTCTACATCTTTCCTGAATGCTTTCAGGGATGCAGCCTTCGACAGGTTCACCACGCTCGGGATTCCCACAAGGAAGAATGAAAATTATAAATACACGAATCTCGATCTGTTTTTCCGGCATAACTATAAAACCTATTTTATCCCCGATGAATCTGATTTTGTCAAGGCAGAAGAATTCAGGTGTGATATAACTGATCTTGATACTCACGGGGTGGTGCTTCTGAACGGGTTTTATCCTACCATTAACGGAAAGATAAGGACACTTCCCGGCGAAATACTGATAGGAAGCCTTAATGAAGCTTCCAGGCGGTTTCCGGATCTGGTCGAGAGGCATTATGGAAAATATGCAAAAAGCAACTCCGACGGCCTGGTTCATCTTAACACTGCCATGGCCTCCGACGGAGTATTTGTTCATGTCCCACAGGGATCACACCTTAACAAGCCCGTCCAGGTAATAAATCTTGTCGATTCTACTGAAGATGTTTTTAACCAGCACCGGAATCTGATCATAGTGGACGATAATGCTGATTTAACCATTATTATTTGCGATCATACATTGTCGCCGCAGAAATTTCTTACCAACGCAGTGACGGAAATTTATGTGGGAGAAAATGCAAGGTTTAACATTATCAGGGTTCAAAATGAACATAATAATGCCTGCAAAGTAACCCATACGTTCATTCACCAGGGCAGGAACAGCTACTCGTCATCTAACAATCTGACCCTGCATGGAGGACTTGTCCGGAACAACACTTATCATTTCCTTGGAGGGGAAGGTGCGGAGTCCAGCTCTTTCGGCCTTTACCTTTCTGATAAATGGCAGCATGTCGATAACCTGGTCAGCGTTGAGCATGCTTTTCCGAACTGCACGAGCAACCAGCTTTTCAAAGGTGTGCTCGACGAAATGTCGACAGGAGCTTTCAACGGGCGGATATTTGTTGACCCGAAAGCGCAGGGTACGCTGGCATATCAGAAGAATAATAATATACTGCTTACCGATGATGCCAAGATGTATACCAAACCCCAGCTGGAGATTTATGCCGATGATGTTAAGTGCAGTCATGGGGCCACGGTGGGCCAGCTTGACGAAAATGCCCTGTTTTACCTGCAATCGAGGGGGATCGATAAACGCGAGGCAAAGCTTCTCCTGATGCTTGGATTCGCTCATGAGGTGATACAGAATATCGGGGTTGAAGCCCTGAGGGAACGTATTGACAATCTTGTTATGCAGCGTCTTAAGGGAGAACTGTCAAGATGTGCAAGCTGCATGGTTAAATGCGGATAATTATCCTGGAGTTGAAAGATATAGCAGAAATACGGGCCGACTTTCCCCTTTTAAGCAAAAAGGTTTACAACAAGCCGCTTGTCTATTTCGATAACGGTGCCACAACCCAGAAGCCTCAGTGCGTTCTCGATGCGATACAGGAGGTGTTTACAAGTTACAACGGGAATATTCACCGGGGTATCCATGCCATGAGCGACATGACTTCCGAGGCGTATGAGAATGCAAGGGAAAGGGTCAGATCGTTCATTAATGCCGCCAGGAAGGAAGAGGTGATATTCACATCGGGAACAACCGGATCAATCAACAGTGTTGCATTCAGTTTCGGTGAAAGGTATGTCGGACCGGGGGATGAAATAATCATCAGTAACCTCGAACATCATGCCAATATCGTTCCGTGGCAGATGATGTGCCAGAGGAAAGGTGCATCGCTGCGAATTATCCCGGTGAATGATGACGGTGAAATATTGATCGATGAATTCGTTAAACTGCTTTCGCCCAGGACCAGGCTTGTTTCAGTAACACAGGCATCAAATGCCCTCGGAACCATAGTACCTGTCGGAGAGATCATCCGGATTGCCCATTCTGCCGGGATTCCGGTACTGGTTGACGGAGCCCAGGGAGTGCAGCACGATGTTGTGGATGTATCAGAACTTGACTGCGACTTTTACGCTTTTTCCGGACACAAGATTTACGGTCCCACCGGGATCGGTATTCTCTACGGCAAACAAAAATGGCTTGAAGAACTGCCTCCCTACCAGGGAGGAGGTGACATGGTGGAAAAGGTGACTTTTGAGAAGACCACATACAATGAACTGCCTTTCAAGTTTGAAGCCGGAACAATGAACTTCGCAGGAGCCATAGGACTCGCTAGGGCACTCGATTATGTGCTGGAAACAGGAAGGAAGGATATAGCTGCCCGTGAAAAAATGCTTCTTGATTATGCAACCGGGAAACTAGCAGAAATCAGACCGCTGAAGATTTACGGCAATTCAAAGAACAAAATCTCAACCATTTCATTCCTGATTGATGGCATTCATCAGTATGATACAGGTACCATTCTTGACAAGCAGGGGATTGCAGTCAGGACCGGAACCCATTGCGCCCAGCCTGTCATGGACAGATTCGGGATTGACGGCACCGTACGGATCTCGATGTGCTTCTACAATACCCTGGAGGAAATTGATACCCTCTGTACGGGAATTGAAAAGGTGATCAGGATGTTTTCATGAGAGGAGAAGATGACGATAAATGAGGTTCAGGATAATATAATTTCAGATTTTTCGATATCTGATGACTGGATGGACAAGTACGACCTGCTTATCGATATCGGAAAAAACCTGCCGGCAATCGATCCCCGTTTTAAAACCAACGACTACCTGATAGAGGGCTGCCAGTCGAAAGTGTGGCTCCGTCCGGACTATGACGGACAGAAAATCTCATTCACCGCCGACAGTGATGCAATTATTACACGGGGTATAGTGGCCCTGCTAATAAAGGTCCTTTCAGATCGTACTCCTGACGAGATTATCGGGGCAGAACTTTATTTCATCGACAGGATAGGCCTGAGACAGAACCTGTCGCCGACACGATCGAACGGACTGCTTGCAATGATCAGGCAGATCAAGCTTTATGCAATGGCATACAGGGCAAGGAAGAACTAGGATCGGTTCTTTAAGGACAGGATCAGCTTTCAGGCATTAATCCCGGGAACAGGAAAATTTATCAGATTCAGTAACCAGTTAAAATCATATATTATGGACCCTTCTGAACAGCTTGAAATTGAAATGCGGATCGGACAGGTACTAAAAAGTATTTATGACCCCGAAATCCCGGTCAATATTTATGACCTCGGACTTATTTACGACATCACTCTTGACGATGATCATGTTGCTCATATCACCATGACCCTGACTGCACCAAACTGCCCCATGGCCGAGGATCTGCTTGAAGAGGTAAAATTCAAGGTGGCAGGTACCCGGGGCGTAAAGGACTGCGAGGTCAAGCTTACCTTTAAACCCCCGTGGAACAGGAATATGCTTAGCGATGAGGCTAAACTTGAACTTGGATTATTATGAATACAGGGTTCCAGGGATCCTCTTTACCTGATCTTTCGGAAAAGATTAAAGAAAAGACCCGTGAACTGGGTTTTGATATTTGCGGAATTGCAAGATCACGTCCACTCATGGAATACCGTCCGATCCTCGAAGAGTGGATTGGCGCAGGAATGCATGACAGGATGAATTTCCTTGCCAGGGATATCCCGAAACGCCTTGATCCGGGTTTTCTTCTGAAGGATGCAAAATCGCTGGTTGTAACGGGCCTGAATTACTATTCCGACATTATACAGGAAGCAGATGATGTTCCGCTGTTTTCAAGATATACCTACGGAATTGATTATCATGAAGTGATACTTTCAAAACTGAATCGGCTCCTGGAGTGGATAAAAGTGCTTGACCATGATGTTGCAGGCCGGCCTGTCGTCGATTCAGCAAGTATACTGGAAAAGGCATGGGCAAGGGAAGCCGGCCTTGGCTGGCAGGGACGACATTCCATCGTTATCAGTAGAGAAGCCGGGTCGTTCTTTTTTATCGGCATTCTGATCCTGAACATTGAACTGGACTATGATGAACCGTTTGAGCATGATTTGTGCGGAGATTGCAGATTGTGCATCGACGAATGTCCTACCGCGGCAATAAACAATAACAGAACGATCGATGCCAGGAAATGTATTTCCGCACTGACAATCGAAAGCAGGCAGCCTCTACCAGGAAATATCCTGCCATTATTCGGAAGACGGATATATGGATGCGACAGGTGCCAGGAAGTCTGCCCCTGGAACAGCAGGGTAAAGATCAATAATAATCGTGAATTTGATCCTGATCCCGAAATTGCCCGAATGACCAGGGAGGACTGGCTGACCCTTCCGTTGGAAAAATTCTCGCAGTTGTTTGGCAGATCTGTATTAAGGCGGATCCGTTACGAAAAATTCATGGAAAACGTAAGGGCAGTACTGAATGTTAACAATTAAGCCTGCCTGTCCTCTATTACAGTCACGATAACTTCCCTTAGGCTGCGTGGTCCGTCAAATTCGCAGAAAAACACATTTTGCCAGGTTGACAATCCTGCTTTCCCGTCAATGACAGGGATAACTTCCGAAGCACCAACCAGACCAGCTTTCAGATGTGCATCCCCGTTGTCGTCCTGTCGGTCATGCTCCCATATACCGGAGGGAATAAGCCGGTTAAGAAGTGTAATGACGTCATTCTGTACCGACTGATCCCAGTTCTCCTGGATCATTATTGCAGCTGTAGCTCCACGTGCATATACTGATGCAATGCCATTCCTGATTCCGCTTTCCCTGATAACCCCTTCCACCTCCCGGGTTATGTCATACAGGCCGTTTTTACTGTATGTGCTCAGCTTAATGATTCTCTGCATCCTGAACCCTGTTTATTCCATAAATATAATGAAATTAATCCGGGTTGGTCAATCTGGTGAGAAAAAGATGAGGCTGTCTCAAATTCCATTACCTCAAAATTCCCTGAAATTTCCAGTCGTTCCGAAAGGTACCTGATCTGGCGGATCCGATTGCGGCAACCCTTTCGTTATGCTGCAGATGCATCCTTACCTGCGGCATCCTTTTTCACCCGGAAAAGGAACTTAATGGTTTGAGACAGCCTCCCACTAAACCAATAAACCTAATCAACCTGATAAGAACCAGAAAAAATCTTCAGCTGTTGTAATCTTTTAACATCAGCATAAGTTTCTGCCTGGTGAAAAAGATCCTGCTCTTTACAGTACCGATCTTTAGCCCAAGCTTCTCTGCTATTTCGTGATACTTGAATCCATCAATATGCATCTTGAAGGGAATCCTGAATTCATCGCCAAGTGAATCGATAGCCCTGATGATCTCCTCCTCGGCGTAGTTCGATTCAGGGGAAGCAAACCCCTTGTCATGAGGCATGTTCAGATAATACAGATCCTGTGTCCCGTCAATAATTGTATTTTCCTTGATATTGCGGCGATAGTTGTTTATAAAGGTGTTTTTCATGATCGTGAAAACCCACGCTTTCAGATTGGTGTAATCAACAAATTTGTCCTTGTATGTTATGGCTTTCAAATATGTATCCTGCACCAGATCAAGGGCCGTGTCACGATCAGCAGTCAGGCTCAATGCAAACCTTTGCAGATTGCCTTTCATTTCGAGAAGATTATGGTTGAATTCGAATGTTGTCATGGCTGCATTCATTTTGATGGGACAAATCTAGCAAATAATTAAAGATAAACAAATCTTAATATCTTTAAATCTTATTATTCCGGAATTATTCAAAAGAATACAAATACAGGACATACTGTGTATCAGTAGATTATAGCAAAGTTGCAGTATCTGTTCTAAATTGATGATAAATTGTGTTCACGGTAATTGGTGATTTTTCCGGGATATGACCGGCAGGATGATTTTGCAGGAAACCGTTCAGAACTCATTAATTTGCTCCGTTGTACATAATCAACTGCCGTATCGTTCCCTTTCCGTCCGGCAGTTCATTTCAAAACGGATTCAGCCCGTTGATTTCATTTATAATGTTGCATCTCCCCGGCCATTTGCTTTTTCTTCGAGTTCGGGCCCAATCTTAAGTTATTTCAGTATTTCTTTCGTATTTTTAAAAACAAAAAGTATGGATATTAACATTAAAATAAGCAACGGCCAGGTACTCAGGGGTTTCATAAGAAACCCGGGTGGGAGGACAAAAGCTGTCATAATAATGGTTCATGGTTTGGGTGAACATATTGGCAGATATTCTTTCCTGGCCGATATTTTCATGAAGAATGAAATTGGATTTGCCGGGGCTGACCTGCCCGGACATGGACGTTCGGACGGCTCAAGAGGATATATTCGGGATTATGGATTATTGTACGAGATGCTTGACATCCTCCAGGCTGATTGCAGGAAAATCTTTCCGGGTATTCCGTTGTTCCTGTACGGGCACAGCCTTGGAGGCGGGATAGTTCTCAGCTATCTCCTGAAGAAGAATCCTCCGGTTAATGGGGCAATAGTTACTTCTCCATGGCTGAAACTTTCCGACGAACCTTCACCATTTAAAAAGAAACTCGCAGCTCTGGCGGGAAAGATCCTTCCTTCCGTGACTATACCGAACGGAATCGATCCTCAGGATATTTCAAACGACAGTAATGTGGTAAAGGAATATAATGATGATCCGCTCAACCATGACAGGATTTCCCTGAGTCTTGCTACAGGTGCTTTCAGGGCGGCCGGCGGAGCCATAAGGGAAGCGCATCTGCTCACGAAGCCGCTTTTGCTTATGCATGGGAGTGATGACAGGATTTGTTCACCTGAAGGAAGTACCGAATTCGCTGCGGCAAGCAGGAAGGCGGAATTGAAAATATGGAAAGGCGGATTTCATGAATTGCATAATGATCTGAACAGGTCGGAAGTTATTGATTATGTCATAAGCTGGATCATGAACAGGATTTCATGAATATTTCCCTGAAAGGAAGATGAAGCTCAGAACAACTTTTACCATTCCTCCTTCACCGGAAAAAATCACTTATCATACCCCGGTGTTTTTTCTCGGATCATGTTTTGCCACATCGATCGGAAAGCTGATGGAACTGGGCTGTTTGCCCGTAATGATAAATCCCTTTGGAACGGTTTTTAACCCGGTTTCTGTTTGCAACACACTCAGCGCTGTTATTCAGCGAAAAAGATTCAATTCTGGCGATCTATACAAAACCGGCGAAAAATGGATTAGTTTCAGTCATTATACTGAATTTACTTCAGGAAATGCTGATAGCCTTTTAAAAAGGATCAATGACAATATTGAACAGGCCCACGATTTCCTGTCTGGTTCAAAGTTCCTGTTTGTGACTTTCGGGACCGCCTGGGTATATTCGTTTAACAAAACCGGCGAAATAGTATCAAACTGTCATAAAATCCCGCAATCGGAATTTAGCCGGAGAATGGTTTCGGTAAATGAAATAACCGATATCTGGTCGGCACAACTTGAAGTTATTAATTCATCTTTTCCCGACCTGAAGGTTATTTTTACAATAAGCCCCGTAAGACACTGGAAAGAAGGTGCACATGGCAACCAGATAAGTAAATCGGTATTGCTTCTTGCAGTCGAAGAACTTCAGCGACATCCGTCAAAGCCGGGTTACTTTCCTGCCTATGAGCTGGTTATGGACGACCTGCGGGATTATCGTTTTTATGATACCGATATGCTTCACTTGTCGGATACAGCTACCGAATATATATGGAACGAATTTGCTAAGTGCTATATTGACGGCAATGCATTGAACATATATTCGGAAGTACTAAAAATCTCAAAGGCAGCTTTGCACAGGCTCAGGCCTGACTCATCCCATCCGGAAAAGTTTGCTGAGGAGATGATTGAACGAATTAACAATGTACAGGCAAAATATCCGTTTCTTGATCTTGATGCCCAGAGACAATATTTTGCAGACCTCCTGAAATAAATCATTACAGGCACCGGAAGAGCAATTATGCTACCAGATGGAGTCAATAATACTGGCAAAATCCCGGGGATTTTCAGAAATTAAAATATTGTCGGGAATTTTTCTTCCTTCCGGGTCAGGAATATCCGTGAAAATTATTTTTTTGATGAACAGCGATTTTCCAAGATTGCTGAAATATCCTATCTTCTCGTCTGAAAAATGATGGACTCCGGCATTGACAATGAGAAAGTTGAATGGCCTGATCTTATATATTTCAATTACTTCCGATGCTGGCAATGTGCCTCCGCTGAAAATGACATCATATCCTTTTTTCCTGAGCAGGTATCTGTAAAACAGGAAATTATTTTCCGATATCAGATCAGAAGTGTTGATCATGGCCACAGTATTGCCAGATTTTGCTGAAGTGATTTTAAAGTTGAATTCTTCACAAATGAGGACCTGTTTTATAATATTTCTTATGAATTGTTCCTGAGCCTTTGACAGGCTTCCTGTCTGCCATAGGATCCTCGATTTTTCCTGCAAAGGATACAGGTATGACAAGTAGGCTTCTTCCAGACCATGTTTTCTGATCAGTGGTGTCAGCACCCCTGTGAATTGCTGATCATTGAACTTTATTGCTGAAAGGAGGATCTTGTCTGGATGGTTTTCCCGATCACCTGTTTTATTCCTGTCGCTGAGTGAAATTACTTCCCGGGTCAGCTCGTCCTCACTGAGAAGTGCGATCCTTGATATTTTGTATCCGTTTTTCTTAAGATAGGCAATATTCAGAATCTTCTTGAGCTCGGATTCACTGTATGTCCTAATGTTGGAGTCTGTCCTTTCAGGTTCCAGAATTCCATATCTTTTTTCCCATATCCTGATGGTATGAGCCTTAATTCCTGAAAAGTCCTCAAGATCCTTTATCGAAAAAACATTCATCCCCTCTTCCATGATAATTGAATAATGAATTAAACCATCGGATAATAAGATAGCTCCATGATAATAACAATCAACCCGCAGGGTTGTTATTATTTTTTCAATATTTTTTTACAAAAGGGACTTCAACGTGAATCCGTTGTGCAGGGAATCAGGGCATCTTAGTCGGGTTTCTCGATCATTATTTTTTTTACCACTCTTGAACCATCGCTGAAAGCTATTGTCACCAGGTACATTCCCCTTTGGGGATTTTCCAGCATGACTTTTGTGAATGACTGGGGGTTCTGATATTGTACCCTGAAAATATCCTGTCCGATCATGTTGGTCACCCTGACCTGTTTCATCTCCTTGTCGGCCCGTATTGAAAAGGTGTTGTATTTGACAGGCACCGGGTAAATACTTATATTGGTATTTATATTGTCCCTGAAAAAGAATCTGGAGGAATAATTCCTGAGTGAGTCGGCAGTATCCTTCTGTGCATGCAGTGCAATTGCAGATAGCATCAGTAAGATAGAAATCAACCCCTTTTTCATGGATACCATTTTGCCAAAAACAGCAAGCAAATTTCGTGCTAAAGATAACAAAATTTATCGAAATCCGTTATATGGGTTTTAGCTTTTTCAAGGTCGGAGGGTGTATCAATACAGATACTTTCCAGGGTTGTAACGGCGGTCCTGATCCTGTAACCATTTTCAAGCCAGCGGTTCTGTTCAAGGGATTCCGCGATTTCCAGTTCCCCGGGAGGGAGTTTCGTAATTTCCAGCAGGGTTGCGGTTTTGTAGGCATACAGCCCGATATGCTTATAGTATGTATGCCTGAGGGTCCATTCTGCCATTTGTGAATCCCTGATGAAAGGAATTGCCGCCCGGCTGAAATATATGGCATTCCCCGATGAGTCGAGAACCACTTTCGGCTGATCGGGATTGAATATATCTTCCCCTGGTCCGGCTCTTCTCACAAGGGTGGCGATTTCGACCGAGCTGTCATCGAAGCATGACTTGATGAGGTCAATCTGTTCAGGAAGTATAAAGGGCTCATCGCCCTGTACATTGATAACAATGTCAAACTCCATCCCTTCTTTCCCGGATATAAGTGATATAGCTTCGGCGCAACGGTCAGTGCCGCTCCTGTGCGCTTCCGAGGTCATAATGACATTGCCCCCGAAATCCCTGACTGCTTTAAAGATCCTGTCGTCATCAGTGGCAACATAAACAGTTTCAAGAGATAAAGAAGCCTGTTCATAAACCCTCCTGATCATAGTCTTCCCGCCTATGTCGGCCAGTGGTTTGCCGGGGAACCGGGTCGATGCATATCGTGCAGGTATGATACCTGCAAAACGATGGCTGCTGTCACTTTTCATGAAGCTAATTTAAGAAATTAGCATTTCCCAATGTTTTAAAAATGTCTTAAATTCGCATCATTGATGAAACATGGAATGAAAGACTTGCAAAGCATCAAGCAGAGGTTCGGAATCATCGGGAACTATGTGGGCCTTAACCGGGCCATTGATATTGCTGTGCAGGTTGCCCCGACAGATCTTTCAGTGCTGATAACCGGCGAAAGCGGAACCGGCAAGGAGGTGTTTCCGCAGGTTATTCATCATTACAGTACGAGGAAGCACGGACAATACATTGCAGTGAACTGCGGGGCCATACCGGAAGGAACAATTGATTCAGAGCTTTTCGGCCATGAAAAGGGCGCCTTTACAGGGGCAACTGAAAGCAGGAAAGGATATTTTGAGGTGGCTGACGGCGGTACCATTTTCCTCGATGAAGTCGCGGAACTTCCTTTATCAACCCAGGTAAGGCTTCTCAGGGTGCTCGAAACAGGCGAATTTATCCGGGTCGGCTCATCAAGGGTTCAAAAGACGAACGTCAGGGTTATTGCCGCCAGTAATGTGGACGTTCCGCAGGCAATAGAAAATAACAGGTTCAGGGAGGACCTTTTCTACAGGCTGAATACCGTCCCCATCAGAATCCCTGAACTCAGGGAAAGGGGCGAGGACATCTTTCTGCTTTTCAGGAAATTTGCCGTCGATTTTGCGGAAAAGTACAGGATGCCGGCCATACGGTTAAACAATGAAGCAAAGAATATCCTGCTCAGTTATTCATGGCCGGGTAACGTACGACAGCTTAAAAACATAACGGAACAGATTTCCATTATAGAACAGGAACGGGAAATAACACCAGAAGTGCTTAGGTCTTACCTGCCCGATTACACCGGGAATAAACTTCCGGTTCTGATGAAAAGGAATGAAGACAAGTCGTTCTCCTCTGAACGCGAAATTCTTTATAAGATATTGTTCGACATGAAAAGTGATATGAACGATCTGAAAAAACTCGTTTTTGATCTGATCAAGAGGGAAGAAGCTGATCTTGATTTTCATGAGTCGGACATGGGAACAATTAAAAATCTGTTCGGCCGGTCCGGGCATCATGCCGATCACTATTCAGGTACAGGCAGCAAAAAGGCACAGGATTTTTCAGTCCACCATGACAGGAGCAATATTCAGGATACGGAGGAAGTGGTGGAGGAATCCCTTTCACTGACGGGAAAGGAGATTGAAATGATAAAAAAGGCCCTTGAGAAATATAACGGAAAACGTAAGATGGCCGCACAGGAACTTGGTATCTCCGAGCGGACCCTGTACAGAAAAATCAAGGAATACGGGATTGAATTATAAGAAACTCATCGAGATGCGACAGGGGATTTACGTTATTGCCATAATCCTTTTAATTCCCGTACTTTTTCACGGATGCAAGGTTACATATTCATTTTCGGGAGCAAGTATTTCCCCCGAGGTTAAAACAATCAGCATTCAATATTTCCAGAACAGGGCAAGCCTGGTTCAGCCGGCATTGAGTCAGAACCTGACGGATGCGCTTATCGACAAATGCAAGTCGCAGACCAGCCTGAGCTTCGTTAACGGGCTCGGGGATGTTAATTTTGAAGGCGAGATCACGGATTACAATACCCGGCCGCTTACAGTTTCGGCAGATGCGCAGGCTGCCGTAAACAGGTTCACCATCACTGTAAGGGTGGAATTCACAAATGCAGTCGATCCGGACCTGAGCTATGAACAAACTTTTTCGAGGTTTGAAGATTACGACAGCGCCCTGGACCTGAGCCAGGTTGAAGATGAACTTTCACGGAAGATAATTGAAATGATTGTGGAAGATATCTTTAACAGAGCATTCGTAAACTGGTGATGAGCCATGAACAAGGATGACTTTATTAGGATGATAAACGTCAATACTCCCATTGAGCGTCATTTGATCGGTGAGATCAATGATATCGTAGATGCATTTCCATATTTTCAGACCGCACACCTGTTGTTGCTTAAAGGTTTGAGGGATACCTCAGACGTAAAGTTTGAGAACCAGCTTAAAAACTCTGCCATTCATGTTGCTGACAGGGAGGTCCTTTATAATCTTCTTAATTGCAAAGCCGGTGAAGCACGTGACGCTGAGGCTGTCCGGGACCAAACAGAGATTCAGGGTCAGTCTGCCGCCATTGGGAACGAAGATTTACCTGCGCCTTCAGTGCAGCTGTCTGCCGAAAAACCTGAGACCGGCTCCGAAATGCATGAAACTCCTGATGCGGAATTCAAGGAACTCCTTCCGGGGCAGCCTGAAATTGAAACCAGCGGTAAGGAATTGGAATATACTGCCGTCAGCAGGAAAGACTATTCTGAAAAAGGTGATATTGAACAGACTGTGATCGAATCAGCCATGAACAGTGATGAGCTGATCGACAAATATGAGAAAAGCGAAGCTGATGAATCTGCTGAAGGACTGAAAAAATCGGCCGATTATATAGTAACCCGTTCTATTTACCTATCAACCGTTACCGACGAGGAAATTGAAAATCCTGTTTTTGTTTTTGAAGTGGAAAGAGAAAACTCCGAAGAGAGAATTTTCTATATGGATCCGGGGTTTTCAGTTGATGAAAGGGACGAGTATCCTGATCATGCATATGCCGGGAGCAGACAGAGTGATACGACAGGCGGATCCCGGGTAACATCAGCGTTGCAACATGATTCTGGACAGGGTTTGCAGCCGGACGATGAATCAGTTTCAGCTGACACATCTGCCGATAAATCAGTTAGGGCGCCGGATTTATTGACAGAACAAAAGCCTGCCCGGGAAGTTTTTCCTGAACCCGACAGGCCGAAACTCCAAATGCCTCCGGCAGCTGAATACTTTCCTGGATCAGCCGGAAGCGGTATGGTTGAAGTACAGCAACCTTCAGCAGAATCAGGCATTGTGCGTCAGACTCAGGCTGAACTGATAGATAAATTCATCATGGCAAATCCGAGGATTGAGCCGCGGAAAGAAAAAACCGAAACCGGAAATGAGGATCTGGCAAGGCCATTTACTGAGGAAAGGGGAGGCTTCATAACGGAGACACTTGCAAAAATCTATGTAAATCAGGGATATTACTCCAAGGCGATCGATATTTATGAACGATTATGTTTGAAATTTCCTGAAAAAAACAGTTACTTTGCAACTCAAATTGAAAAAATAAGAGAGATATTAAAATAATAAGCAATGGGGATCTATATATTTGTTTCAGTTTTGGTTATTATTGCCTGCATCCTGCAGGTATTGATCGTCCTCGTGCAGAATTCAAAAGGAGGGGGCCTTGCAGCAAACTTTACTTCAGCAGGTCAGACGATGGGAATCAGAAAAACAGCCGACTTTCTTGAAAAATCAACATGGACCCTGGCAGGTGCCATTCTCCTGCTATGTGTGGTTGCAACTGCAAGCATCCCGCGCGGATCGGGACCGGAACGCTCCAGGATAGAAAACCAGATTCAGAATGTTGTTGATCCGAATGCCATTCCTACTTTGCCTTCAGCTGTCCCTCCTTCATCTTCTCCGGCAGGTAACCGGGATGAAACCAATCCTTCGAATTAAAAAGACATAATATTCCGACAATTGCCAGGTGTCAGTTTGTCATAAGCTGACACTTTTTTATCAGATTATTAACAGACAGAATATCAGCAATATACACTACCGGTGCCTGTAGCCTTAATAGAAACTGACAATTTTTGAGGGAAAAAATGTCGGTAGAGGGTCCTGAATCATAGAAAATAATCCTTTGGCATAAATTATGCTAAGGCAACAAGTCGGAAAATCATGTTTAACTTTAAAACTATATAGAAATGGCACAATTGAAAGGAAAAGTTTTAGCCGGGAAAGTACTGGTTAAACCTCATGAAGCTGAAGCGAAAACCGCAAGCGGAATTATTATTCCTGATTCCGCAAAGGAAAAACCTCGTCAGGGCACTGTTGTTATGGTGGGCGCACCCAAGAAAGATGAAGAAATGGAAGTTAAGAAGGGGGATGTGGTGCTTTACGGAAAATATTCCGGACAGGAGCTTTCCATTGACAATGAGGATTATCTGCTTATTTCCCAGTCGGATATCTTATTCATAGCATAAAAATCATAAACTAATAATAAATACTAAACACTATGGCAAAGGAAATTAAATACAATATTGATGCTCGTGCCCTGCTTAAGGAAGGTGTGGATCAGCTGGCAGACGCCGTAAAGGTAACATTGGGTCCCAAGGGCCGGAACGTGGTTCTGGAGAAGAAGTTCGGAGCTCCTCATGTGACAAAGGACGGGGTTACCGTTGCAAAGGACATTGAATTGTCAGATCCCTATCGGAACATGGGTGCACAGATGGTTAAGGAAGTAGCCTCAAAGACGGGTGATGTTGCGGGTGACGGGACAACAACGGCCACCGTGCTTGCACAGGCCATTATTAATGTGGGACTGAAGAATATTACTGCAGGTGCCAATCCTATGGATGTTAAACGCGGCATCGACAAAGCTGTTGAACATGTAGTTGAACATCTCAAGTCACAGGCCCAGGTAGTTGGCAATGACCTTAAAAAGATCGAGCAGGTTGCAAGAATTTCGGCCAACGATGATCAGGAAATCGGTAAACTGATTGCAGAAGCAATGGATAAGGTTAAAAAAGAAGGCGTTATTACAGTTGAAGAATCAAAGGGTACCAGCACTTCGGTTGAGGTTGTGGAAGGAATGCAGTTTGATCGCGGTTACATCTCAGCATACTTTGTTACAAATACCGAAAAGATGGAAGCCGAACTTGAAAACCCATACATTCTTATATATGACAAGAAGATTTCCTCAATGAAAGACCTGCTTCCGATCCTTGAGACAACCGCACAGACCGGCCGGCCTCTTCTCATCATTTCAGAAGATGTGGAAGGCGAGGCTCTTGCCACCCTTGTTGTAAACAGGTTGCGGGGATCATTGAGAGTGTGTGCCGTAAAAGCTCCCGGATTCGGTGACAGGAGGAAAGAGATGCTTGAGGATATAGCCATCCTTACAGGTGGTACTGTTGTTTCCGAGGAAAAGGGACTAAAACTCGAGCATGCTACCCTTGACATGCTTGGAACATCCGAGAAGGTAACAGTCAACAAGGAGAATACCACCATTGTCAACGGTTATGGTGATAAGGAAATGATCAAGGCCAGGATTGGTCAGATCAAGCAGCAGATGACCACAACAACTTCAGATTATGACAAGGAAAAGCTCCAGGAACGTCTGGCCAAACTCTCAGGCGGTGTGGCCGTTCTTTATATTGGTGCTGCTTCTGAAGTTGAAATGAAAAACAAGAAAGACCGTGTTGATGATTCACTTCACGCAACCAGGGCCGCCATTGAAGAGGGAATCGTTCCCGGCGGCGGGGTGGCTTATATTCGTGCCATTTCTGCAATTGAAAAGCTCAAGGGTGAAAATGATGATCAGACAACCGGAATTGAAATCGTAAAGCGTGCTATTGAGGAACCCCTGCGCCAGATAGCCATCAATGCCGGAAAAGAAGGTGCCGTTGTGGCACAGGCAGTAAAGTCAGGCAAGGGTGATTATGGATACAATGCGCAGACCGATGTTTTTGAGAAGCTTTATTCGGCTGGTGTTATTGACCCCGTGAAGGTTGTGAGGGTTGCTCTCGAGAATGCTGCCTCCGTTGCAGGAATGTTCCTGACAACCGAGACGGTTGTTGTTGAGGAAAAAGAAGAAAAACCTGTTATGCCTCCCCAGGGAATGGGTGGCGGCATGCCGGGAATGATGTAATATTGCAGTGAATAACAGGGGGCCCTCATAAAGGGCCCCTTTTTTTTGCCAGCCACCCTCCAATCCTCAAAAAAGATATTTTATATATTTGCACCTGTTTAAAAAGCTTCCCTGATGCATAAAATCCGTAATTTCTGCATTATAGCACATATTGATCACGGTAAAAGCACCCTGGCCGATCGTTTATTGGAGAAAACAAATACCGTGAGCGAAAGGGATTTTCAGGATCAGGTTCTGGACAGCATGGACCTCGAAAGGGAAAGAGGCATATCGATCAAGAGCCATGCCGTCCAGATGGAATACAGCCTGAATGACTCAAAATACATATTGAATCTTATTGATACACCGGGTCATGTCGACTTTTCATATGAAGTGTCGCGTGCAATAGCTGCATGCGAAGGAGCCCTCCTGGTGATTGATGCCACACAGGGGATCCAGGCTCAGACGATATCTAATCTTTACATGGCCATAGACCATAATCTTGAGATCATTCCTGTGCTCAACAAGATGGATATGGCCAGTGCAATGCCCGAGGAGGTAAAGGACCAGATTGTTGAACTGGTTGGATGTAAAAGGGAAGATATCATTGAAGCAAGTGCCAGGACCGGAATGGGCATTGACAGGATCCTTACGGAGATCATTAACCGCATTCCTCCTCCGGCAGGCGATCCGGATGCTCCGCTTCAGGCCCTTATATTTGATTCGGTTTTTAATTCATTCAGAGGTATTGTTGCCTATTTCAGGATAGTCAACGGAACAATCAGAAAAGGTGACAGGGTTAAGTTCGTTAGTACCGGTCATGAATACAACGCTGAGGAAATTGGCGTACTTAAACTGAAACAGGACCCGCGGAATGAACTTGGAGCAGGAGATGTAGGCTATATTATTTCAGGAATAAAAGCTTTGTCAGAAGTGAAGGTGGGTGATACAATAACCCATGTCACGGACCCATGCGAAAAGGCAATATCCGGATTTGAGGATGTCAAACCAATGGTTTTTGCAGGAATATATCCGGTTGATGCGGATGATTATGAGAATCTCAGAACTTCGATTGAAAAACTCCAGCTCAACGATGCTTCCCTTTCTTTCGTGCCTGAGTCCTCAGCAGCACTTGGTTTCGGATTCAGATGCGGGTTTCTGGGATTACTGCATATGGAAATTGTTCAGGAGCGCCTCGACCGTGAATTTAACATGGATGTAATTACCACTGTCCCAAATGTCTCATTCAGGGTCTTTACTACGAAGGGAGAGGAAATAGAAGTCCACAACCCATCGGGAATGCCGGCTGTAAATCATATTGACAGGATTGAGGAACCTTACATCACCGCACAGGTAATCACACACACAGAGTATGTGGGATCTATCATGAAGCTTTGCATTGACAAGAGAGGAACGCTAAAAAACCAGGTATATCTGACTCGCGACAGGGTAGAACTGACTTTTGAAATGCCTCTTTCGGAGATTGTTTTTGACTTTTACGATAAGCTAAAAAGCATCTCGAAAGGATATGCTTCGTTTGACTATTATTATTCCGCCTATCAAAAAGCTGACCTGGTAAGGCTAGACATACTGCTTAACGGGGAAATGGTGGATGCCCTGTCGACTCTTATTTACCGCGGACATGCCTATGACTTTGGCAGGAAAATGTGCCTGAAGCTGAAAGAACTTATTCCACGTCAGCAGTTTGATATTGCCATCCAGGCAGCTATCGGGGCAAAGATTATTTCGCGCGAAACAGTTAAAGCCATCCGCAAGGATGTAACTGCCAAATGCTACGGAGGTGATATCACCAGGAAACGGAAACTGCTTGAAAAACAGAAAAAAGGAAAAAAGAGAATGCGGCAGATTGGAAGCGTGGAAGTTCCACAGCAGGCATTCCTTGCTGTGCTTAAACCCGACTGAAAAGTATTTCAGTGTAACTTATTTTAGGGGAGGAGCCAAAGATTTGAATTGTCATGCAGTTTGTATAAAAAAAATATTACTTTAGCACCCGGGATTGGGATCTTATAACATTAAACCCTTCAATCTAACCTAGACTTACTACCCTGACCCGATGAATATCAGGTCAGGGTTTTGTTTCAGCAGATCAGCCTGTAGCCTCTTCCATGAACATTGAGGATCTTTACCGAAGGATCCTTCTTCATGTATTTCCTCAGCCGGGTAATGTATACATCCATACTCCTGGCATTAAAATAATTATCGTCAATCCAGATACTCCTCAGGGCAAAATTTCGTTCGAGAATCTCATTTTTATGAAGACATAGCAGTTTTAGAAGCTCCGATTCCTTTGTTGTGAGGTTAGTTGTCTGGTCACCATGAGTCAGAAGCTGTCTTTTGTGATCAAACATGTAACCACCTATCCTGAAAATATCTTCCACTTCTGAAACATCGGCCATGGAGGATCGTCGGAGGATCGCCTCAATCCTGTAAAGCAGCTCTTCCATTGAAAAGGGCTTTGTGATGTAATCATCTGCTCCGGCCCTGAACCCTTCAATGACATCTTCCTTCTGATTCTTTGCAGTAAGGAAGATAAAAGGCATGGCCGGATTTATACTCCGGATGGAACTGGCAAGGGTCAGTCCGTCCATTTCGGGCATCATAATGTCAAGGATACAAATATCAAATGTCTCCGAGGAAAATGCCTTAAGAGCCGACCTGCCATTATTTGCCAGTGTTGTATCGTAATTTTTTGCACCAAGGTATGCCTTAAGTAATCCGCCCAGATTACTGTCATCCTCTGCAAGCAGAATTTTTTTATTCATTTCGTTCCGTTTTTGGGGATAAACATTATGAATTTAGTTGCTTTATTGATCTGACTCTCTGCCCTGATTGTTCCGTTGTGTTCCTCAATTACCTTTTTAACATATGTCAGTCCCAGGCCGAACCCCTTTACATCATGAACATTTCCCGAGTGGACCCGGTAGAACTTATCATAAATCCTCTTCAGATTTTCCTTGCTTATGCCGATGCCCTTGTCTTCAATAATGATATTGATGCCCCCGTTACTGTTGTATGTTGTAATGGTTATATCCGGCCTGCCCTTTGAATACTTTATCGCATTGTCGAGAAGATTGGAAATCGCATTCAGAAAATGTATTTCATCAATCATTGCAAACGGATCCTCCGATTTGAATTCCTTTCTGACCGTCCCGTCAAGGCTCTGGATCTGCAGGGAAAAATTTTCGACGGCCCTGTTGATTATATTATGGACATCCATAAAGGAAAAATCAAGCCGGGTATTCATTTTCTCGAAAATTGCCATCTGCAGCACTTTTTCAACCTGAAATTTCAGGCGCATGCTTTCATCGGAAATTATCCTGGCCAGCTGACTGGTATTCTTCTTCCTGGCGGAAATACTTTTATCGCCCAGCATTTGCGAGGCTAGTGAAATGGTGGAGATCGGAGTTTTCAGCTCATGTGTCATGTTGTTGATGAAATCATTTCTGATCTCCGATAGTTTTTTCTGCCGGAAGATCACTATAAATGTTCCGGTTGCAAGGAGGAAAATAAGAAGTGTGAACACAATGGACAGGATCCCAAGGCTGCCTATCTTTTCAAATTTGTACTGGTTCTCCTGGTGACAGTACATTACTATCTGGTTCTGGCCGGGAACGGGATCATTGGGAAACAGTTGAATAATAAACTTGTTCGTGCCGGGTTTATCGGTAAATCCCGGGGTGCTCCATATGGTTCCAAACCGGCCTGAACGTATTGAAAACTCGAAATCGAGATGGATACCGACGTTGTTGAGAGCAGTTCTTATCTGTTTGTATATTTTTTCAGGCACGATCCTGTCACGTATATCAGGTGTGTTATGCAGGATATTCTGCATAACACTCTCAAGGAAAATTATCTTATTGCTCACGCGCCCTGTTATTCCTGCACTTGTTGCCTGAGCAGAGGGTTCGGTTATTACTTCATCAGGAATAGGAGATATCTCTTTTGCCGAAATGAAAATCTTCTGTCCTGCATTGGAAATGATTACCGGTTGATCAGAATTGCTTAGGCCGTATTCTTTGAGTAGCCTTGGGTCAGGCTTGTATCCCTTAAGCTTTTTTGCAAGGGGTGAGTTGGCAGGTAAAATCGCTGTAACTGAATCAGATGATTCGGGATCTATTTCTTCAATGATGCGGTCAATTAGTTCCTGCTCTTCGAGTGCAAGTACAACGGATTCCAGTGCTTTGTTCGCATTATACCTGAATTGCTGGTCGGTTATGGCAATAGCATTCCGGATCCAGTTCAGCTGTATGAGAATCAAACCTGAAATGGCAAGGAAGAAAAGTATGGCCAGCAATACTATTGTTTTCCTTTTCATATAGTTACAAAGGTAAGCGTATAAAACGTTTCTGGCCTTGCTTTAACTTATTTTAACAGCGGTCCTTCTGCAGTGAACATATGTATTCTGCATTAGCTGACTCCCCTGAATAGGTTAAATGATGGCCTGTTTTCAGGACCTGGTATGTTCTCCTCCATCCGGCTGAATGATCCCCTATTGTTAAAGAATAATAAAAAAATGTTAATTTACAGCTAATTATGGTGATCGAGCTATTTTATTCAATAAAGGGTTTTATATTTGCATAAGGTTTGGCATGATATTTGATTTACTTATGCCGGAGGTTTTTTTCATAGGTTAGGTTAGTTTTAGGGTTATCAGAAAGTGAGCCGCCTCTTTTACAGGGGCGGCTCCTCTTTTTTGGTACTGGCATAAACAGTTTGAGACTGATCAGCCCACAAGATACTTGATATTCTTATCCTTCAGTGTGTCAAGGTCAATACTAAAGACAGCAGTCACCGTGTCAATGCCCCTGAGATCTGAAATAAGCTCCCCGGTTGGGAAAGTATGTGCGGGATCATAAATTGCAAGAAGGTAATCTATATTGCCCAGCTTTTTAAACAGGAAATCAGCATTCGATCTGTTTGAGACGAAATGAATCGATGTTTCATGTGCTGAAAGTACATCAGAGAACTTTGAAAACACCAGGACTTTTCCGCGAGGGTCATGAATCTCAACAGGGATGGCACTTTTAAGGCTTATCCCAAGTTTCCTGTTCAGCTTAAGGGCAAGTTTGTACTGGGCATCGGTGCTTACAATTCCGACCAGCATTATTTCATCATGGCCTTCTGCTGGCAAATGTATTTTCTTTACTTTTTTTGAACCACTCATCCCGGGAATTGCTGAGGGGTAAAGTTAATAAATGAACCGTTATTGAGTAATATCACTGGGAATATCCTTCAGTCTTGTCAATGCCTGCCCGGCTGCTTCCTGTTCTGCTTCCTTTTTTGTGGCTCCCTGACCTGTGCCGTATATCTTCCCGTTGATCTTCAGAGTTGTTGAAAAAACCGATTTCCTTATCTCGGAGTCGTAATCTTCGTTATATGAGAAAGAAAGTTTTGATTTATGTTTTTGGACCCATTCGAAAACAAGACTCTTATAATCACTGTCCTTATTTACTATACTGTCGAGGTCGAGATAAGAATTGAGCACTTTTGATATGAACAACTCCTTGGTTTTCCTGAATCCCTTGTCGAGGAACAGGGCTCCGATGAGTGCTTCGAGAGCATCCCCGAACAGGTTCCTGGTAACCTGACCGGGACCGATATTGCTGACAAGGATTTTATCAATTCCCATCGAAAGGGCAAGCTGGTTGAGGACTTCCCTGTTGACGATCCTTGACCGGATCTTTGTCATGAACCCTTCAGTTGCACCGGGAAACTTCTCGAACAAATAATCTGAGAGTATTGCATCGAGAATTGCATCACCCAGGAATTCAAGTCTTTCATTGTTTACCCGTTTGCCATCGGGCAAGCTATAAGATGCAGACCGGTGAATGAATGCTACCTCGTATAGGCGCAGGTTCCGGGTCCGGAATCCCAGAAGTGCCTTTAAACGGGAAGCGAATTCCCGTTTATCAAGAATATACGTACCATTTTTTTTCTTCTGGAAGAAGGTCACTAAAAGCGGGCTTTTTTTATAACCAGGGAAGCATTATGGCCCCCGAATCCAAAAGTGTTACTGATTGCAATATTTACTTTCCTGTTCTGGGCCTTGCCCAGGGTTAAGTTCAGGCCAGGATCTATTTCCGGATCAGGGATATTGAAGTTTATCGTTGGCGGGACCACATCATTTATCGTTGCCATAATGGAAGCGATAGCCTCGACAGCACCGGCAGCACCCAGTAGATGACCGATCATTGATTTTGTTGAACTTATGTTCATATTATAGGAGTGATCCCCGAAAACCTTTAGAATGGCTTTTGTCTCAGATATGTCACCAAGAGGTGTTGCAGTGCCGTGAACATTGATGTAATCAACTTCTTCGGGGTCTATTCCGGCATCTTTCAGTGCCAGATCCATTACCTTGTAAGCCCCCAGGCCTTCAGGATGAGGAGCGGTTAGATGAAATGCATCGGCTGTCATTGCAGCACCGATGATCTCAGCGTATATTTTTGCCCCTCTTGATCTGGCATGCTCATATTCTTCAAGGATCAGAGCTCCTGCACCTTCTCCCATTACAAATCCGTCGCGTGTCTTGTCGAATGGCCTGGATGCAGTATAATACTCATCGTTATTTGTCGACAGGGCCTGAAGGGCGTTGAAACCGCCAATACCGGGCTCGTTAATTGCGGCTTCCGAACCGCCTGTGACAAAAATGTCGGCTTTGCCCCAGCGGATATAGTTCAATGCATCGATTATTGCATTGGTTGATGATGCGCATGCTGAAACAGTCCCGAAATTCGGGCCCCGAAACCCGTATTTGATTGAAATTGCCCCCGCAGCAATGTCGCTTATCATCTTGGGAATAAAAAAAGGACTGAAACGGGGAATACAGCCTCCCTCAACGAAGGATTTGATGGCCTTGTAAAAAGTGTCAAGACCACCTATGCCAGACGCCCATATTACTCCCACCCTGTCCTTGTCTATCCTGTCCAGTTCCAGGCCGGATTGAACAATAGCTTCATCTGAAGCAATATGGGCATACTGAGAATACAGGTCAAGCTTGTTGGCATCCTTGCGGTCAAAGTATTTCGAAGAATCGTAGTTCTTCAATTCACATGCAAATCTGGTCTTGAAGTTTTCAGTATTAAAACGGGTTATCATTGTACTCCCGCTGACACCATTTATCAGACCCTCCCAGTATTCATGCAAATTATTGCCTATTGGAGTAATTGCTCCAAGGCCCGTTACTACGACTCTCCTCATCAATGGATTAATTTAATGCAAAACTATTTTGCATTTTCTTCAATATACTTAATGGCATCTCCCACAGTGCTGATAGTTTCAGCCTGATCATCAGGAATTCCGATATTGAATTCTTTTTCAAACTCCATGATTAGTTCAACAGTATCAAGAGAATCGGCACCCAGATCATTGGTGAAGCTGGCTTCGGGAGTTACTTCCGATTCATCAACTCCAAGCTTGTCAACTATAATTTCCTTTACTCTTGTGGCAATGTCTGACATAACAGTAAGTTTTAATTAATAATTAGTGAAACCATGCAAAGAAATATATTTGTACTATATTTTTCAAATGATTTTATGTTTTTTCTTGAAAATGTGCCATAATATTTTGATATTTAATGAACTAAACTTATCTAGTCAGATTTGTCCGGAAATGGGATAAATTATAACAATCTGTAAATGAAGAATATCGCTATTTTTGCTTCAGGCTCGGGAACCAATGCTGAAAACATAATTAAATACTTTTCGACCAAAAATACCGCAAAAGTAAGTCTGGTTCTTTCAAATAAGCGTGATGCCGGCGTTTTAAAAAGGGCTGAAGCATTCGGAGTAAAGACTGTATTTTTCGACCGGGAAGATTTTTATAACAAGGGCAGGGTTCTCGGGCTGCTTCTTGAAGAAAAGGTGGAGTTTATTGTCCTTGCCGGATTTTTGTGGCTTGTTCCGGAAGATATCCTGAAACATTACCCACGGCGCATGGTCAATATTCATCCAGCCCTGCTGCCCCGTCACGGCGGAAAGGGTATGTATGGCGAGCGGGTCCACAAGTCGGTGATTGAGAACAAAGACACGGAAACAGGGATTACCATTCATTATGTAAATGAGGTTTATGATGCCGGTGATATTATATTTCAGGCAAAATGCAGGGTTGACAGCGACGATACCCCCGATTCTCTTGCTTCAAAGGTACATGCTCTGGAATACAGGTATTTCCCGGAAATAATAGAAAAACTGATCCTGAAGGATCTGTAGGGCTTCAGAAGGATTCAAGCAGACTGACAACAACTGATTTCTGCCTGTCAAACCTGATCCTGTTGGAATCGGCTACAGGCTCTACAGGTGGGGCCTCAACCCGGAGCGGATCGACCGGAGATCCATTCTTGTAAAATCTGAAATCGAGATGGGGCCCCGTGGAAAGCCCCGTGCTCCCTACGTATCCTATTATATCACCCTGCTTAACATATACTCCGGGTGCGATTCCGCTTGCAAAACGGCTGAGATGAAGATATGAGGTCGAATATACACTGTTGTGAACAATACTTATCATTTTCCCGGAACCTCCTTCATGGCTTGCCCTAGTCACACGACCGTCGCCAACAGCATGGACCGGAGTTCCCACGGGAGCAGCATAATCGACACCATAATGGGGTCTGCGGATCCTGAGAATAGGATGGAGACGGCTCGATGAAAAGCGGGAAGTGACCCTGGAAAACTGAAGGGGTGCCTTGAGAAAAGCTTTGCGGAGACTGTTGCCGTCGGCGTCGAAAAAACCCTCCCGGCCTCCCTGCTCGAAAGGTATAGCATACACAGAGGTACCGTAGCCTGAAAAGCTTGCGCCAAATATCCTCCCCGTACCAAGTGATTTCCCGTCAATAAACATTTCTTCATAAATCACCCTGAAAGTATCCCCCTTCTGTAATCCGAAGAAATCAATACTCCAGGCATATATTTCAGATAATCCGGTAACCAATGACGGATGCAGCCCGTTTTTCAGCATTGCATCCCATAATGAGGTCTCGATTGTAAGAGTGGAAAACCTGATCTCTTTATTTATTTCCTTCCTGTACCGGGTTATATTGAGCGAGTCACGGAAGCTGAAAATATAGCAAGTTGTGGGATCATGTTCATAAACCATGTACCGGGCCCGGGCATTGCTGTCCCTGTCGCAGAAAAGCGTGTAATTGCTGCCAAACCTTATTTTTCTGACATCGAAAACATCAGCGGAATTTTTCAGAACCATTTCAAGTTCCTGAATGGTAATTCCATATTTGGGAAGGAGGGTGGAAAGAAATCCGTTACGCTTTATTTCTCCCGAAACAAGATCAAATGAATCTATGGGGATTCCGTACATCAACGGGATATCTGCCGGACTCCCGGCAGAAGCAGTGTCGTATGATGCATCCGGGCTGCAATCACCTGTTGTTGAGGGCGGCCTGCAGGCTGCTGTGAATAAAATAACAATAAAAAAAACAATACTTAGTATCCTGTTCGCCATAATAAGATGAGAACCGGCTATCTGGTTACAACATTAACTATTTTGTCAGGTACCACAATCACATTCTTAACGGATTTATCTGCCAGCCATTTCCCGGCTCTTTCATCTGCAAGGACCTTTCTTGCTATCTCATCTCTGTCAAGATTGGCAGGCACCTCAATTTTAAACCTCATTTTCCCGTTGAATGAAACCGGATATTCCACTATGTCGGCCTTCAGGTATTCTTCATTCACACCCGGCCAGGATTCATATGCAAGGGTTGATTCATGGCCGAGCAGCTGCCAGAGTTCCTCTCCAAGGTGGGGAGCAAAGGGTGAAAGTATCAGAATAAAGCTGCGGGCTGTTTCCCTTGTCACTTTTCCTTTCTTGTAAACAAGATTAAGGAATATCATCATTTCTGATATTGCAGTATTGAATTTCAGGGTTCCTATATCTTCCTCAACTTTCCTGATTGTCTTATGAAGTCCTTTCAGGATTTCAACATCTTCCGGCCCCCCGGAAATGTTGGCATCATTTGAAAAAAATCTGAAGGTTCTGACCAGGAAGTTGAACACCCCTTTGACATTCCGGTCGTCCCATGGTTTCATCACGTCAAGCGGACCCATGAACATTTCATAGAGCCGCAGGGAATCGGCCCCATACCTCATGGTAACATCTTCGGGGTTGACCACGTTCTTGAGCGATTTTGACATCTTGGCAACTATCTGCCGCACTTCGGTTCCGTTTTCGCCATTGTAGAATCTGCCGTCCCTTTCTTCAATCTGATCGGCCGGTATCTTGGCGCCGGCCTCATTTTCATAGGCAAAGGCCAGGATCATACCCTGGTTGAACAGCCTGGTATAGGGCTCGTCAGTGGATACTATTTCAAGGTCATACAGCACCTTGTGCCAAAACCGGCTGTAGAGCAGATGGAGAACAGCATGCTCGGCGCCGCCGATATAAAGATCGACAGGCATCCAGTATTTTTCCTTTTCACTGTCGAAGATCTGTTCATCGTTGTCGGGATCGATGAAACGCAGATAATACCAGCACGACCCTGCCCATTGAGGCATTGTGTTTGTCTCCCTTCTGCCCCTGCGGCCGTTCTGATCCGTTACTTCAAGCCAGTCGACCGCATTCGAAAGGGGCGATTCCCCCGTTTCCCCGGGCTGAAATTTCTCCATTTCGGGTAGCTCAAGGGGAAGATCCTTTTCATCGAGTATGCTTATTTCACCGTCTTCCCAGTGAATTACAGGGAACGGCTCCCCCCAATATCTCTGGCGGCTGAACAGCCAGTCGCGAACCTTATAATTGACCTTTGCCTTTCCCAGGCCTTTTGATTCGAGCCATCCGATGATCCGTGCAATGCCTGCCTCCTTGTTCAATCCGTTGATGTCAATCCCGGTTGACAGATCAGATGAATTGATGTAGCTTCCATCTTCGGTCCAGCATTCATCGCCATTTATGATCCGGTCCCTCCTGGCGCGGTCTTCAACATCGGGCTCCTGGATACAAACTATGGGCAGCCCAAATTTGCGCGCAAATTCAAAATCCCTTGTATCATGGGCAGGAACAGCCATTATGGCCCCGGTTCCGTAACCTGTGAGAACATAATCAGCTATCCATATCGGTATCCTTTTCCCGTTCACGGGATTGATTGCATATCTGCCTGTAAAAACTCCGGTCTTTTCTTTTGCCAGATCTGTCCTGTCAAGCTCCGATTTGAGGTTTGCAACCCTGATATACTCGTTTACGGATTCTTTATACCCGGGCATGGTAATAGCGGGTACCAGAACATGTTCGGGAGCAATAACCATATATGTGGCCCCGAACAAAGTATCCGGACGCGTTGTGAATACTGTCAGGGTCTCCTCCATTCCCTCAATTTTAAAGTCGACTTCAGCTCCAGTTGACCTGCCGATCCAGTTTCTCTGCATTTCCTTAATTCCTTCGGGCCAGTCAAGATTATCGATACCCTTAAGGAGTCTTTCAGCATAAAGGGGAATCCTCAGCATCCACTGCTTAAGATTCTTTTTTTCAACGATGTTTCCGCATTTCTCATGTGAGCCGTCATTTAACACTTCCTCGTTGGAACAGACAATACGGCAGTCAGGGCACCACCATACCAGGGCGTCAGCATAATAAGCAAGCCGTTTTGAATCTGTATACTTTCTTACCGCTTCTTTACCCGATGAAAGAATATCTTCGGGTATTGTCAATTCTGAGATATGCCTGCCTTTCTGCAGGACTTCATCGAACCAGGTATTATAAAGCCGGATAAATATCCACTGGGTCCATTTGTAATATTTAGGGTCGGTTGTGTTGATTTCTTTGTCCCAGTCATAACTCAGTCCTAATCCCTTTATCTGCCGCCTGAAAGTGTCACAGTTTTTCCTGGTCGTAACTGCAGGATGGGTGCCCGTCTCAATTGCGTACTGTTCCGCCGGCAGACCGAATGCATCCCATCCCATTGGATGCAGTACATTAAAACCTTTCATCCTTTTGTACCTGGCGTAAATATCAGTCGCAGTGTAACCTTCCGGATGTCCGACATGCAGTCCTGCTCCCGACGGATAGGGAAACATGTCGAGGACATAGCATTTCCTTGGGTTGCTAAGGTCTTCAGGAGTTTTGAAGGTTTTGTTTTCCTCCCAATACTGCTGCCATTTTTTTTCAATCTGTTTAAAATTGTATTCCATTCTATTAACAGGTATCGTTCGCAATTTATCTGACCCATGACCGGCGCCGGCGCCGGTCATCCGTATTTAATCCTAATTTCTACAGCCTGCGAAAATAGGAAATCTTTGACAAATAGTTGTAAAACCCGTCCATAGCTTTTATTTTTGCCGTAAAATATCAGGTCCCGTAGTTCAATGGATAGAATGACAGATTCCGGTTCTGTTGGTTGAGCGTTCGAGTCGCTCCGGGATCACTGCCACCTGCGGCTGTGTAAAATCATCGGTTTTATGCAGCCGTTGTTGTTTATCGCATCCACCATGCAGGAGCGACGAGAACGCGGAGGGAGGCGGCGTTCGAATCGAGCGAACACCGTGAGCGAGCTTCAGCGCTTGCCCGTGGGTAGCGAACAGTCGCTCCGGGATCACTGCCACCGGCGGCTGTGTAAAATCATCGGTTTTATGCAGCCGTTGTTGTTTATCGCATCCACCATTCAGGAGCGACGAGAACGCTCAGGGTAGCGGCGTTCGAACCGAGCGAACACCGTGAGCGAGCTCGTGAGCGGGCTTCAGCGCTTGCCCGTGAGTAGCGAACAATCGCTCCGGGATCACTGCCACCTGCGGCTGTGTAAAATCATCGGTTTTATGCAGCCGTTGTTATTTATTGCATCCACCATGCAGGAGCGACGAGAACGCTCAGGGTAGCGGCGTTCGAACCGGGCGAACACCGTGAGCGAGCTTCAGCGCTTGCCCGTGTCAAATGGCAGGGGATCCATAATTGCTGCCAGTTTAAAGGTTTATGCAATTCCGGACCCTAAAATCCGCGCGGTTAAATTGTTCATAAGTTTTTCCTTATGGTTCATAAAACATTTTGCCGACGAGTCAATTAACTTAATTAGATTTTATTATTGTATGGTTGTTTCAGTTCACTCATAAGCGTATAAAATGAAGCGTGTAAAGAAAAAGCTGCAACTACCCGCTGACTATCATTTTTTACTGCACCTGTCAGAATTGGGCCACTGGAAAAAACTGCAAAGAACAATTGCGGAAATAGAAGTCAAATCCCGCGGCTTTTATTTATGTGTCTATGAAGACAAAAAAATTCTGGTGGTTGAGTAGCTTACCTGATTGGGGTCCGGACCGTTAAACGGACCAGGTTTCAGGATTAACCAGGCATCATAAAAAACCCGGCTGATTGAATTTTACCGGGTCGGGTGAGCCTGTTCCGATGAAAAAAGAGAGGCGGCAAGATGCCACCTCCCTCCGACAATTAAAAACAAAAAGAGCAATCTGACGACAGGCGTTAAGCCTGAGAAGGTTTCTGCTTGATTTTCCCGTACATAATAATGCTTCAATTGTCTTTTATTTCATTTGAAAAGCCAGCATCCTTAAAAATTCATTTTTCTATTGGAGTAGAATTGCGACTGAGATTACCGGGACGCTGGCTTCATCATTAACTAAAAAGGTTTTTGCACTTTTATTAATTCATTCTTATCAAATTTAACATTCGAGTCAGATCTACGCAAATTAATTTGATAATCATCGGTTTATCATTGATGAACGTGGCTCAATAGTCAACAAAGGCTAAAAGGGGATCCCAACTCCGGGTGTTTATGATACGGCATAGAGGAAGGATAATCTGACCGGAAGGAATCAAATACGGAGAATATCGATCATTTCCATCACGGCCCGGGTTTCTTCAACATTTTTCACGGGCGGTAAACCTGTGATCGCCCTGGCCCTGTTCAGGTCATCCCTGGTCACATAATCCTTCCCTTCCATTATCAGGTACAGAATGGCTGATTTAAGTGTATTGGACTTGATCCTGAAGGTATGCGGACTTTTCTTTGCCGGAAAAATATGGACATATCTTTTTTCATTGTCATTATATTTTAATATCCAGTCGGATTTGTCGGTCAGGGAAATAATCCTGAAACTGGAAAAACCGGTTCCTGCCCATGATGCAAACGAATTTCCTGAAAGCAGCTTCCTGACTTCGAGATAATCGAGGATTTCAGCAAATATCTGGCTGAGATGAAGGGGTCCGTTATAAACGTCCATCACCGATGTTCCAAGATGCCTCAGCATTTTACGGACTTCGGAAGGATTCCACCCCTGCTCTGCGGTAAGCTGGATATTTAAATTGACAAAATCCCTGATATAAGGAAGATGATGTTTCAAGGGATTAAAAGTCAACGGGCTTGGAACATTGTACTCTTCCATCCGGATGGAATTATGATCAATGATAAGTTATTAAAAAATCATGATATTGGATCAGCAAATCGGTAAAGTGCCTTATTCAGTAGGATAATGGAAGGAAACTTTTAATTTTATAACCTGTAATTTCCAAAAACCTGAAATATCATGGGAGAATCATCCAGGCAAAATTTTCTCAAAACCATTAACCACCAGCAGCCTGAAAGGGTTGTTGTCGATTTTGGATCAACTGCGGTAACCGGAATTCATGTCAGGGTAGTTGAAAAGCTGCGGGATTATTATGGTTTGGCGAAAAAGCCTGTAAAAGTCACAGAGCCATACCAGATGCTTGGTGAGGTGGATGAAGAGCTGATACAAGCGATGGATATCGATGTTATCGGTCTTTATGGTGAAAAAAATATGTTTGGAGTTCCCAACAGGGACTGGAAACAGGCCAGAACCCCATGGGGTCAGGAAGTATTGTTCCCCGGCAGCTTTAACTACACCATTAATGAGAACGGTGATATCCTGATGTATCCGGAAGGAGACACAACAGCGGGGCCGAGTGCGATTATGCCAAAATCGGGATTCTTTTTTGATGCATTGGAAAGGCAGGGCCCCATTGACGATTCAAGCCTGCGGCTGGAGGATAATCTTGAAGAATTCTCATTTGTTACAGAACATGATATTGATTACTGGAAACAGCAGGCAGCAGGAGTTGAGAACTCCGGCAAGGGGATAATTGCATCACTTGGAGGAACAGCACTTGGCGATATCGCCCTCGTTCCTGCCATGCAGCTGAAAAATCCAAAAGGAATCAGGGGTGTAAGCGAATGGTATATTTCCACACTGATCAGGGAAGATTTTGTTAAGGATATTTTCGACAGACAGACCGATATAGCGGTTGAGAATCTGAAGCGTATTTACGGTGCCATTGGAAACAGGATTGATGCAGTTTTCATATGCGGAACGGATTTCGGAACACAGGATTCAACCTTCTGCTCGCCTGAGACATATAAAAGAGTGTGGATGCCTTATTACAGAAAGATCAATGACTGGATACACGGAAATACTGGCTGGAAAACCTTCAAGCACTCATGCGGGGCGGTAGAATCGTTTATGGAGCTTTTCATCGAATCGGGATTTGATATTATTAATCCTGTCCAGATAAATGCAGCCGGGATGGATCCGGTACTTCTCAAGAAGAAATATGGCAACCGTATCGTTTTCTGGGGAGGCGGTGTTGATACCCAGGGTGCATTCGCTTTCGGAACACCTCAGCAGGTCAGGGAACAGGTTAGGAGACAGTGCGGAATATTAAATGAGAACGGGGGTTTTGTCTTCAATTCGGTACATAATATCCAGGCAAATGTGCCGTTTGAAAATGTTGTGGCAATGCTTGAAACCCTCAGGGATCTCCGGTAGAAGCCCGGATTATAATCCGTACTGATGATGCATTCAAAATATAATTGGGGATATCTTCTGATTATTACCGCTATTTCCGCCCTCGGCGGCCTGCTTTTCGGATATGACTGGGTTGTAATAGGAGGGGCAAAGCCATTCTATGAGGCATATTTTGGCCTTGACGGAAATGTTACCCTTCAGGGCTGGGCAATGAGCAGTGCAATTACCGGCTGTCTTGCCGGCGCAGCCTTGTCAGGCTGGCTGAGTGACCTGTTCGGTCGCAAAAAACTGCTCATAGTATCAGCACTGTTGTTTTTACTTGCATCTTTTGGAACCGGTTCTGCAGGCAGTTATTCGGGTTTTGTAACCTTCAGGATAGTGGGAGGAACAGGAATCGGACTGGCTTCAACACTATCTCCCTTGTATATTGCAGAGATAACCCCTGCAAACGTGAGGGGAAAGTTCGTGTCAATAAACCAGCTGACGATAGTCATCGGGATCCTTGCAGCACAATATGTAAACTGGAAGATTGCCAGACCTGTTCCGGCTGATGCCACTGTTCTGGAAATAATGACATCATGGAACGGTCAGTTTGGATGGCGGATGATGTTCTATGCCTGCGCTGTTCCCGCAGGCTTGTTTTTCATCCTTATGTGGTTTATCCCCGAAAGCCCCAGATTCCTGGCAAAGGGCAGATGCAACAGGATGAAGGTATTTCATATCCTTCACAGGATCGGGGGCGATGAATATGCAGGAAAAGAACTGGAGTCGATCCTTACAACCTTGTATCAGGATGAGAAAAGGATTGACTTTAAACTGTTTAAAAACCCGGGATTCAGAAAATTGCTGATCATGGGAGTTGTTATTGCCGTGTTCCAGCAATGGTGCGGGATTAATGTTATTTTCAATTATGCACATGAAATTTTTGCCAATGCCGGATACAGCGTTTCAGATACACTTTTCAATATTGTGATCACAGGAAGCGTGAATCTTGTTTTTACCCTGGTAGGTATGTTTACTGTTGACAAGGCAGGCCGAAAAGCACTGATGCTCCTGGGAGCTGCAGGACTGGCAGGTATTTTTGCTACTGTCGGTACAATGTATTATCTGCATATCCAGGGCATTCCGCTCCTCATTATGGTGGTTGCCGCCATTGCCTGCTATGCAATGTCGCTTGCCCCGGTTACCTGGGTGGTCCTTTCTGAAATATTCCCCAACAGGATCAGGGGATTTGCAATGGCAGTATGCACATTTGCCCTCTGGAGCGCATGTTTCATACTTACCTATACATTTCCCATACTGAACAAATTTATGAAAGCGTCAGGTACATTCTGGCTGTACGGGATCATATGTGTCCTGGGATTTTGGTTCATATTGAGAAAATTGCCCGAAACCAAAGGAAAAACACTCGAAAACATAGAACACGAATTTGTGGATCAATAACGATCCTTCCACCTGAACCTCCTGGCACTGTCACCAAGTTTCAGGGCTATTACAATTTCATGGGTTCCGTAAGTCACTCTCTGGATCTTGCTTATTGCAAAGTCGAAGGAATAGCCCAGGTAAACGGAAGTCATTTTGATCCGGCTGTTGACATATTTCATCCCTATGTTGGTGACTATTGAACTCCCGGTCCTGTAAGACATTCCCATCCAGAATTTTGTATCATAAACATAAGTCAATCCAATATCTGCCTGAGGTCTGAACTGTTCGGATATTTTTATCAGGGTGGAAGGCTTTAATTTTGCTTTTGCTCCCGATGGCAGACTAAAAGAGCCAAAAAGGTAATAATGCCTGTCCATCCAGTAGTTTCCGTTTGAATTGTTTCCCAGCCTGGCAGCGGCTCCCGCAAGCTGCAAGACTGAGAATCCTACTTCGTATCCGGGATTGAGAACATAAATACCGAAATCCACATCCGGAATAAAAACTCCCCGGCGAAGATTGTCCGACAGCAATGGCTCATTTGATTCCCTGAAGCTCGTTTCATCCACATTGATCTTGTAGTGGTAGCCAGTGATAGCCAGCCCCATCGATATCTGTGTGTAATCCTCAAGCCACAGATGATAGGAATAGGAGGTCTGAAAGCCGGTCCTTTGTACCAGGCCATTCCTGTCGCTGAATATGTATCCGCCAAATCCAACCCTGCCCTCGGTTTTGGGAACATACACTGTCTGATCAAATATATTTTGCTTTAACCGGTACTTTTTCTTAAGGATCCTGGTTTGCCCGCTGACCGAGAAAGTTCTTGGTGCTCCGGCATAACCTACCCACTGTTCCCTGGCTGTTATGTTGTAACTTGTCAGTCCGTCGCTTCCTGCATGAGCCGGATTTATCAGAAACTTATTATACAGATACTGACTGTATACCGGTAACTGTTGTGACCTGGCCAGTAGGGCCAAATTAAGACAGACAAGAAACATTGTCAGCCTTTTCATTATAACCAGATTCTTCATTTTACTTTATTATGGTTACTGTGCCGACAATCAGCCTGGACCCGTTATGAAGATCAATCACATAATGGTAGGAATCAACGGGCAGGTCTTCCCCTCTGCTTCTTCCGTCCCATTGAACCGGATAACCCTTTTCTGATACCCAAAGGATCTGTCCCCATCTGTTAAATACAGAAATCTCAAACTGGGGATACAGGTCGGCATTGTCAATGACCCATGTGTCATTGATCAGGTCGTTATTCGGTGAAAAAGCTTCGGGAATAACGAGGCATATTTTGTGCATTGAGCCAATCTGAATCTCACCTGTGACATTGCAGCCATTGAAATCGGTAACGGTTACACTATATGATCCTTCGGGAACATGACTCAGGCTCTTTTCGGTTGAATTGTCTGACCAACGATAGGAATAGTCCCCGGCTGAGACCCCTCCGGTGACAATGAGGCCGATTTCTCCATCAGGTTTGTCAGGACAAAATGCAGGAGTCACGATAAACTCAATTTTTATCTCATCAGGTTCTGTAAGCGTTACCGTGGAATCTGCAAGACAGTTGTTTGAGTCAGAAATAATTATCTTGTGAGTACCGGCCGGCAGATTGGACCTGGTCCTGCCAAGGTAACCATCTGACCACATATAATCCACTGATCCCACATTATTCACCGCCATAATTGTGGCTGTACCGTTCTGTCCCCCGTAACAGTCAATATTGTAATTCCCATCACGGCTGGTTGAGGTTGCAATTGTCATACCCAGCTTTCCGGGTTCAGTCAGGTCAAAATCATCAACGGCTGAACACCCGTACCTGTCGGTTATTGTCATTTCATAATGGCCCGCTACCTGGCCTGAAATGTTTTGTGCAACAGAGATAAAACCTTCAGGACCGGTCCATCGGAATGTATATGGAGCCATTTCGGGATGAGGATCTATTCTGATGTATCCGTTTGATTTTTCAAAACAACTGACATTGAATCCATTGTAATTTGATATTTCTGTATTGTATCTTATCCCCGGATTGGCCCAAATGGTTATTGCAACTTCCTTTCCGGCACAAACGGGACCGCCATCGTCAGGAACAATTCGTGGCGTGAACCTGTAAACGACCTTGTGTGGTATAATATCGTCATTGGATAATGTTTCACTAAGATCGGCAGGCATTGTAAATGTCCCTCCGGCGGAATATCCGGTTACTTCCGTCTCCGGTTCGACGACAAGATCATACATCCATTGACCACGGACCGTGGTATTGGGATTCCGTACTGTTATCAGGGTGCTTTCACCATGGCAGACAATTGTGTCATTTGAATGAATTCCGATAACCGGTTCAGGATTCACCCAAATGCTTGAACTTATTGCCGGAAGCTTGCATTTGCCGTAAACTGTGGGAGTAATCTCATAAACCACTTCATGAACAACTGCGCCGGTGTTCTCCAGTGTTTGCACTATGGAAGAATTCAATCCGCTATTGTCGCCCGAGGCTCCCGATATTTCAGCAGGGATATTTACCGTCCATGCCCAGGTTGTCACAGGCATATTGTTGGTCATGACCAGATTGATGGTTTCATTGTTGCAGATGACATCTGTTGCCGGCGTTACAACCGGGTTCGGGACCACCGCATAGTGGACTGTGACCACTGCAGTACATGTACTTGAATTATCGTATATGTCTGTAACAGTCAGTACAATATTGTTGGGACCAAGATCCTCGCAGTCAAATGTGTTTATGTCAATACTCAGGCTGGCGACAGCAGTGTTGTCATAGCTTCCCCCGTCAACATCCTCGGGATTAATTGATACCAAACCGGTATTAAGATCCAGATAAACATCAATGTTCCGGCAAATTGCGGCCGGCGGTACATTGTCGGTGACTGTAACAGCGAAGCTGCAGGATGCGGTTCTTCCTGAACCATCTGTCACGGTCCACGTAACATTTGTCGTCCCGACGGGAAACCGGGCACCCGAAAGACTTGTAGCATTGTTGAAGTCGTTAATCAGGCCCGCAACCGCGCAGTTGTCATCTGCTGACAGCGGATCAAATTCGGTTCCCTGTACTGTGTAATCCGGTCCGTTTGTGTCCGTAAACCTGTCCCGGGGTCCGGCACAGCTTATTACCGGATCTGTTAAATCATTCACAGTAACGGTGAAGCTGCAGGTTGCCGATAATCCCGGAGCGTCAGTGACAGTATATGTTATTGTAGTTACTCCGCCATTAAATATGTAGGATGACAGGTTATTGATGCCTGATGACAGGGAACGGCCATTGGTGGCACCTGTCATAACCCATGTGACAGATGATATGTTATTGTTCGGATCCGAGAAAGTCACAGCAAGTCCGCCTGTTAGTTCAACCTGGCATGAAGTCGGCGGAGCATTGACTGTTATCGGCCGTAGACATGAAATAACCGGCGGAGCATTATTCAGGGTAACAGTGACTTCATTGCTTGTTTCCGATATCCTGTTCATCAGTGGATCAAGCCCGGAAACGGAAGCCCTGTTGCTAAAGCTTCCCCTGTTCACGTCATCCACAGTTATTGTATGATTGGCAGTGCAGGTTACAGTTCTTCCCGGAGCGAGGATAAATGGTGCGCCGGGACATGATAGGATCGTATTCGGATCACTGACGGTTACCCCGGTAAGGGTTACATTTCCGGTGTTGGTCACAACTATGGTATAATGAATCACATCACCTGCAGTGGTGAAGTATCTCTCCGCCGTACTTTTCGATATGGCGACCCCCGGCCTGATGTCAGCTCTGACTATCGCATAATCACTTTCAGTATAGCGGTTTCCGTTAAATGTGTAGGAAGCTGTGGTGGTATTAAGAACCTGACCATTATTCATGTCATTCTGGGTTATGATGTAAGTTGTTGGAAAGGTTCTGCTTGTACCCGGGATTAAACTTGGAATGGTCTGATCAAGCCCGGTGACCGGATCCGTTACTGAAATATCGGATAATGTCACATTGCCGTCATTGGTAACCATAATTGTATAATCCACCTGATCTCCGGCAGCTGAATAACTTGTCTGCAATGAACTTTTTGAAATTGATAAGGAACCTGTCACAGGGAGTATTTCAATATCCATGGTTGTGACTGTTCCGCATTGTCCGCCGTCAGGTGTAAAGAAGAAAGTAAAGGTGCCTGCTGCAGAGGTATTAATCGTACCCGGATCCCAGGCACCGGTGATCCCTTCAAGCGATGTAGTTGGAAGCAGCGGTGGAATGCTGTTTTGAGGCAGAGGACCAGGCTGGGTGAATGTCGGGGTGATGCCTGCAGCAACGGAGATATCCATGATTGTTACCGCAGCGCACTGACCTCCGTTGGGGGTGAATACATATGTTGCTGTTCGTGGAGAGGCTGTGCTTATGACGGCCGGGCTCCATGCGCCGGATATTCCGTTGTTTGAGGTCAGCGGCAGTGCAGGAGGCGTTGAACCCTGGCAGAGCGGTCCAATAGGATCAAATACGGGTGTTATCGATGTTGTGACCGTGATGTCCATCATTGTTACCGCAGCGCACTGACCGGCATCGGGGGTAAATGTGTATGTTGCAGTTCCTGCAGCGGCCGTACTGATGGCAGCCGGATTCCATGTGCCGGTAATTCCATTGTTTGAAGTCAATGGCAGGGCATCAGGTGTTGCTCCCACGCAGTAGGGGCCGGACTGTGTGAATGCCGGTCTTACCAGTTCATATACAAAAACCTGCCCCGATTGCTTTGGACCGGGGCAGCCATTTGCATCCAGTTCCTGTACTTCAATTAAATATGTGCCCTGTGTGTACCATGTATGTTCAATGAAATTGGAAGCAGATCCTGTCAGGATAATTCCATTTATCCACCAGGTGTAACTGGAGCCCTGAACCGGATTTGGAGCTATGAAATAATGTTTCGTCTGACCGGCGCAAACGTGGTCAGGCATGCTCATCTGTCCTGAAATCTTAAGACTGCAGAGCAGTGCGGTGCATATTGATATGTAACGGACTTTATTAGGCATTTATCTGCCTGTGTACTATTACATTAAGAGTAGATTAGCTAATAATTGGTTTCAATGCGGACTTTCATGCGGATTTAGTCTGAATTATCCTGTCTGTCAATTGTGATAAATCGGAGAGGTTGCAGGCGCAGGCCGTACTGTAATGGCCCTGGTCACCGTTGCTGAACAGCCTGAAACAGCCTCTGTAACGGATACCGATCCGGATCCCGGAGTGGTCCATGTAACAGTGATCTGATTCGTTCCCTGTCCTGTGAAAATACCGCCTGATACGGTCCAGTTATAGGAGTTGCCGGGAATGTTGGTAGTCATATAGATTTCGGTGCTGGAATTGATGCTTTCACAAACCGGATCAGCTCCTGTAATGTCCGGAGCAGGTAACGGATTGACAGTTATCGTACCCGTCGCATTTACGTTTCCGCATCCACCGGTCAGAGGTATGGAGTAGTAAAAGGTGCCGTCAGCCGTTGGAGTACCGCTTATTGTGATTGTATTTGCTGCCCATATCGCGGTTATCCCTGCCGGCAGACCCGTTGGAATGCCTATTCCCGTTGCACCCATGGTAGTGTGCGTAATATCAGCCATAGCGGTATTCAGGCACAATGTGGGTGATGAAGAGGCAGGAGTGACAGTAGTTGCAGGATTTACTGTAACAAGGATCTGCCGGGGTTCTCCTGCGCATCCGTCGACACTTGTTTCGATAACCTGTAGATTACAGGTCCCGGCTGTTGTCCATAAGACAGATATCAGGTTGGTGGTGGACGTCAGTAATGTGCCATTTCCACCTGATTCAGGAATTATTTCCCAGGAGTAGGTCGAGCCGGGAGTTTGTATTACGCCGTAAGGCTCTGTCTGCCCCATGCAAACAGTATGCGCACCCTGATTCGGATATGGACCTTGTGCCCATGCTCCGCCTGCTATAACCAGCAGCAGGATGAGGAACATCAGTCTGAGTTTTTCTGTTTTCGGTTTCATAGGATTGGTATTTAAGCTGTTGAATATTTTCTGTCCGGATTCCTTTTTTGAAAACCGGGAGGTAAAACTTTTTTAGTTTTTATTAGGTGAGTAAACGATTGCAAAACAGGTTTTACTTGTTGAACTTCCCTGGTAAATGGGGTTGAGGACAAGGCTGCCAATGAGATTAACTGTCCTTCGGAAGCTGAAAGAACATTAGGCTTCAAAAAGGAAAAAAGCAGTGCTTTTCCTGCAAAATATACGCATATTGTGCTTTTTCCGCACAAAAATGCCAATAATGCAATATTTCCCCGGAGACTGATCAAATCTCTTTTTCAGTTTAGTGAGAAATCCCTGCAGCAGGATTTATTTTACTTAATTAAACATGATCCCGTAAAATTTAATTCTTACCAATGGCTTCTTTCCGGTATTTGCCCAAAGCATGATTCATGATTATCTTCAATTCATACAGCGGGTAACTTACTGACGTAAGATTATCCAGGTTTGAGTTAAATGTCTTTGGATGTATTATTGATATAAATAACCGATCATTTTGAGAAATTTGCCTGAGATTTGTGACAATCAATGCCTGATAATGCCGGTAACAATCAGGATCGCAGCCCTTTTTCAGAATGAAATTCTGCCGGCCGGATTCCGGCAATGCGTCAGTCCGGCAGAATAATTTTCTGCCGGGTTCTTTCCCGAAAGTTTTCATATGATGAGAAATGCAGCAACTCAAATATAGTATTTTTTCATCTTATTACCATGCAGAACCGGAATTTTTTATTATCGCCTGACTGATAAATATGTTTAGGCCCATGGATAACAAAAAGCCGGGTATACTGATTTCACAGGATTTCCTTTTATTCATTTAAATATCTTTTTTTGGAGTGTTTTACCGGGATCAAATAAAGGGTCGGAATCCTATCCTTCTGACCAGATGGCCGGTATCTGCTATCCCTTTCCGTGATAATCTCACTTTTCCAATTTTTAATAATCAGGAATAGTTTATAAGATAAATAGTGTTGTTATCATCCCGGGTTTAAATAAGCAATGGTCATAGAGGAAAAAGCGCAAACCGTTTCCTGCCTCATTGATCGGAAGGAGGCACTATCCTGAAGGCAGTTCCCCGGATACCGTGAAATTGATGACCTGATTTATCTTTTAAGTATCATTGGATTCTGACATCCAGGCAGCTTTTCCATGTCTGCATGAGGATTTTCCGTGCGCCTGAATGGCTGGCGGGAGCTCTTTCACTGGTGCTGAACAGATTATATGCTTTGTTAATCCTATACGCCGGATATTTGAAAGATCCTTCTGCATGCCGTACGGACAACTTTATTTTGGTGGCTTGTCCCGTTCTGCCCATAATCCGGGTTGATTCCAAATAGCATGGATCAGAATATAAATCTGGAATGTAAATGCTAAAGAATCAGCAGGATAGATTTCCGTTAAATTTAGTCATCAAAAAAATGCCGTTCGTCAAAAAGGTACAGATGAAAATCAAAATTGACTGTAAGGGTAGAGTATTATTGAAAAAAAAGTGCTAAACTCGTATAGGTCATATTAGTCAGGGGATTCATTTTTTGTGTGATAATTGGTTATTGTTACTTTGAAAAACAGTGATCAGATTATTGTTTGGCCGGGAGTCTTCACTTAATTAACCGGATTGTATCGAAGGGATTGTAAGAAATCATTATCCATAAAGTTAACAGTAAAGTTTTTTCAGATCATTTGATATTATAAGTATACCAAAGCAAGGCTGGCAGAGTTGGCACCGGGATTTTCAGATCTCCTGACAATAGGATGGTTAGCGGATTTAAAAGCTGCAAAGCGGCTTAACGCAGGAAAAGGATTGACTAAGACTCCGATACTGTCAGCTATCAGGTACGTGCTTGCAATATGATGGTCAACAGAAGAATGTACACCGGAAAACTGATATACAAACAGGGGAATATATTCCAGGTGTTTTGATTTCCCCCTGAATAGGTCTGCTGCCCCATCTGAAATGTTGGGGCAGTTTTTTTCTTTCAGGCCGGACGGATTTCCCCTGCCCGCTGCGGTTGTGTATTTATCCTTCCCAGGCCCTGTAAATTATATCCCGATTATCACTGATGATAGATTGACGAAGTTTCCGGGGAGGGATTAACACTCCAGGAGAAACTTTCCCGCAATCCGAAATTACATCCGTTCACCCCGGTAGAGATCCTTCTTGTCCTGATACCTACGACCCCTGTTCCCGAAAGGCCCGACGTCGGGATCAACTGCCCAGGTTGATAATCGTTCCAGGCCGATCCGTAGTTTGTGCTGTATTCATAAATATCGGTGGTTCCTCCCGGATAACCGCCGGAACCTCCTTTAAAAGTTGCAGAGACAGGAATTCCTGCGCAAATAACCTGGTCAGCAGGCAAAGGAACTACCGACTGGGAAACAGGATCCTCATAGATCTCAAATCTCTTGAAGGCAGTCACCGCGATTGAATTGCATACGGGGTCTTCCACCTTTCTCCGGTAGCAGGTGGTTGAAGGAGGAGGCTCGGGAGCATAGCTTGTCAGATTGGTTCCGGGGATGTCTGCCCATTCACCCGTGCAGCCCGGCTGAAGCTGCCAGGTATAAAAATACAGACCTGACCCGCCTGTGGCGGGGCCATAGGGAGGATTGGTGCCTCCAATGACTGTGGTTCCTCCCGTGCAAAATTCTCTCAATGTGGTGTTGATTGATCCAGGCATCAGTCGGGGCAGGACGGTGAGTGTCCTGGTGCAGGTGCTCACCCCGGTCGGGTCAGTGATTGTCAGTGTATAGGTACCTGCAACTGTCACAGAAATTTCACTGGCAACTGAATTGAAACCTTCGGGCCCCGTCCAGTAATAGCTTGACATGCCCTCTGGGCCATTCCAGGAAGTTGAAGTTCCGTAACATATCTCTTCACTCCCTCCCGTGATATGACATTCCGGCTGGGCATTCACGGCGGGGTGCGAATAAATCAGGAAGAGGCAAAGAAATGAAAGCTTCTGCCCGAATCCGCCGGCAAACAAGGCCTGATTTAAACCGACCATCCTGTAAAACTGATGTTTTCCTGCAGCAGTCTGTTCCTTTGGAGATCCTCGCCGCTGTACACTGCCGGAAATCAGAGTGGCCGGGAACAGGGAGGGAGCCTGGAACAGCTTTAAATATTTATCCGGTGGTAATATATAATAATCCGGGGCCAGAAAAAAATTTTTTACGTGAGCGGCTCCCTGCAAAGCCTGCATAAACCCTTCGGGTTTTTGTTATTTTACCTCCATTCCTTCAGAAAGCAAGCTTTCTTCGGGGATTACCTCCTCACTGCCTGCCGGCAGCTCGTCGGTGATCCCGGGGGCGGCTCCCTGCAAAGCCTGCATAAACCCTGCGGGTTTTTGTTATTTTACCTCCATTCCTTCAGAAAGCAAGCTTTCTTCGGACTTGCGGTAAAATAACAAATCCCGCTTTTCAGCGGGATTTATGCAGGCTTTGCGGAGAGAGGGGGATTCGAACCCCCGGTAC
>WXFD01000005.1 GCA_009877105.1 Bacteroidales bacterium | reverse complement strand
ATTGATGAAGTGAAAACCAGTAAGTATAAAAGTATTCCTGCAGGTAGTGGTTTCATCCGTATATAATTTTATTTTAAAGGTCTGATTCCGGTTTTTTATCTTAGCCTTCAATAAAAGCCAGGATCTCTGGTTTTGACGGCACTCTCCCAATACTGACAACTTTTTCATCAATCACAAGAGCCGGGGTTGCAAACACCTGATATTTAAGTATCTCTTCAATATCGCCAATCTTTTGAAGTTCGGCATCCAATCCGTTTTCCCTGATAACTTCCGCGGTAATCGCTGCCAGGGTGTTGCATTTGGCACATCCTGTACCAAGTATTTTAATAAGCTTTTTCATTCTCTTTCAATAGATGCGGCTAAATTAATTATAATTCATGATTACCATTCCCCATCCAGCTATCGTTATCTCAGCAGAGATTCAAAAGTTCTGACTTCTGACAATATCAAAATACATTTTTAACCACGGGTAACACAGTCCCGATAAGCTATCGGGAACACGGAGAATGCACGGAAGCTCCGGAAGTTTTCTGTCGTAACTGATTCGCTTTCGTTTTTAATACGGTTTTTTCTTTTTTATTCTTCTTGTGATACCGGTCAGAATAAAAACCCATACTTTTGATCTACGTTCATTGAAATTATAGTGTAAGTGCTTTACTTGCCCCTGGACTTTTTTTTTCAATTAATTTGACGTATAATTACGTCGGAAAAATTATACAAAATGATCGCGGCAAAAACAAAACTTTTCCATGAGGACCTTCAAAGGAAGGCCAGGCTTTTCAAGGTCTTGTCCCATCCTGCCCGCTTGCAGATCCTGCTTTACCTTGCTCGTTCAAGAAATTGCCTTTCAGGTGATATATCGGAAATGTTCCCTATAAAAAGAACAACTGTAAATCAGCATATTAAAGAGCTCAGGGAAGCGGGACTGATTGAAGAACAGCTAAGTGAATCCAAGAATGTCTATTGCCTGAATATTCCTGAAATTGCAAAAGCTTCAGAAACCATTGAAGAGTTCCTTGGTGAAATAACTCTACCGAAGGACTTTAGCTGCAAATACAAGCCTGGTCCTCTGACATTCAACTATTAACATTAAAGCAAAAAGCCGGCTGAACTGCTGCGCGACAATGCCGGCAGATAAGAGTAACGATATAACAGATGAAACCCACATGTATTGCATGCACAAACACTTATGTATATGATTTTCAAACACGTGGGTTCCCCTGCCTGAACAGGGCAGACATAAAACCTTTAAAATCAAAATAATATTATGATAAAGATTGACAGAAAAGTATTGGGTATCCTTGACAAAGCAAGGGAGGGGCATGCTCCAGGTAAAGAAGACTGTATTCATATGCTCAGCTTTCATGAGATAAGCCCGGAGGCTTCATTAATCAGAGCCACAGCTGATTCATTGATGAGGTCGAAGTTCGATAATAACGGCATGGTGTTCGCGCAGATAGGCATCGAGATCGCTCCTTGTCCAGCAAGCTGCAAGTTCTGTTCATTCGGAGAGGGTCACACGAGTTTCGGGACGAGCAATATGACTGATGAAGATATCTTAGCTACTGCCTTGAATTTCACTGAGTCGAACGAGTTGTACGCACTCTTTCTGATGACGATGCACAATTATGATTATGATAAGCTGATCCGGATTGTCCGGATGCTGCGAAACAAAATACCAGCTGAAACAAAGCTTTGTGTGAATATTGGAGATTTTGATCTTTCCCAGGCAAGAGAATTAAAAGCCGAAGGTGTAGCGGGAGCTTATCATCTGGCACGACTGCGCGAAGGTATTGACACTACACTTGATCCCAAAAGCCGTAACGCTTCAATTAAAAATCTGAAGGAAGCAGGATTAGACTGGTATTACTGCTGCGAGCCAATTGGTCCGGAGCATACCCCGGAGGAACTTGCCGAACAATTATTATTCGGAAGGGAATTCGGCGGCTGTTTTCAGCATGGTGCAATGAACCGGATATATATTCCAGGTTCCCCGTTAGCCAGGCATGGACAAATAACAGAATTAAAACTTGGACAGGTTACTGCTGTGGTCACCCTGGCAATGCTTGAAACAGAAGCAACAAAAACCATAGGAGTACATGAGCCAAATCAGATCGGATTGACAAGCGGAGCTAATACAATCTACGCCGAAACAGGAGCCAATCCCAGGGACACGCGGGAAGAGACCTCAACCAACAGAGGAAGGGATATTGCTGCCTGCAAAAAGATGCTCTTTGAATCGGGGTTCAGTCATTTACTTACATCGCCCGATAAACGGCTGCCATTAAAGAATATTAACTGAAGAATCCGTCGGCCTTTGCTTCCGGCAGCTCAGCACGATCGATAAGCTAATAAGGCTATGATTGTTATCTGCGTCCTGAAAACAGGTATTAAAAATATATAATCCTGGCAGCTCGATAAGCTGCCAGGATTATACATTAAATAATTGTTTCGCGATAATCCGGCAATTTTTCTTTTTGAGGTCTGAACTATTTCATAAACTCAAATCAGACTCTTAGCTTTGTGCCCGGGACACTCTTTCCTCATGTCAGGGATGCTTACAAACTCCTTATATACAACAGTAAAGATAATCCATGATATCTATAATAACATTTACATAAGTAAGCAGCTATGAAGTTGAAAATGAAAATGAAATCAGGTTCTATTCCGCTTATTCTTCTATTGACCGCGATCGCATTCAGTTGCAGCCAGTCATCCGACGATGCAAGTGAATGGCCTCAGTATCTGGGACCGGACAGGAACAGCACATCTGCCCAGAAAGGAATACTTCGTTCGTGGCCGGAAAACGGGCCGGAGGTTATCTGGACTGCCAATGTCGGAATTGGCTTCGGCGGACCGGTAATTAAAGACGGAAAAGTTTATCTGCTCGACAGAAATGAACAGGATGGCAAGGATATCTTCAGGTGTTTTGATTTTTCAAACGGTAAGGAATTATGGAAATATACCTACGATGCTCCCGGAACAGTACAATTTCCCGGATCACGAAGTGTACCGGCAATTGATGGCAATCTGGTCTATTCATGTGGTCAGAATGGGGATCTTTATTGTTTTGATGTTAAAAGCCATCAGCCGGTATGGCACAAAAATGTCTGGACTGATTTCGGAGGCGGGAGGCTCCCAACATGGGCAATCTCCCAGAATCCATTGATCTATGGGGATCTGCTAATTATTGCATCCCAGGCTCCTGAAGCCGGTGTGGTTGCCTACAATAAGCTTACAGGTGATATCGCGTGGAAAACTCCTTCACTCGGAGCTGCAGGTTATGTCAGTCCGTCGATTGTAAAAATTAGCGGCGAAGACCATGTTGTTATGGTAACCGCATCTGAAAATCCCTTTGACAGGATGCGCCAGAGATTTGAGAGAGAAGGGCCT
>WXFD01000004.1 GCA_009877105.1 Bacteroidales bacterium | reverse complement strand
TGTAATAGTCAGTACTTGATCTGACAGTAGGGCATTTTTTACTGACCATTTATCGCTTCAGCAAAGTTATCATCCTCTTCGATTTCTGCAAGGCTAAAGTGAGCGGATGATAGATGTTCATTTTCAGAGGCATTATCCGGTCTTGCATCAATCTCATCGGACGCTTTTTGTTTGCCTACAGCGGATAAATGGTTTTCGTTGTTCATTTCCTGATATTGCAAGTGCAGCATTTTTTCTTTGGCCAGGTGGATGCTATCGAGGAAAGTTTGCATTGGTGTTTTCCCATAGCAATGTTTCCCGGTATGAGGACGCTCGTAGTTATATTCATATACCCACCTGTCCAGATCTTCCTGAAGCTGATCGGTTGAAGTGTAAATCTTCTTCCTGAAAGCAATGGCATAGAACTCATTTTGGACGGTCCTATGAAAGCGTTCACAGATTCCATTGGTCTGTGGTGAGCGTGCCTTGGTTCTCGTGTGGTCGATGTCCTCAAGAGCAAGATAAAGTTGATATTCGTGATGTTCTCTGGCACCGCAGAACTCAGTCCCCCTGTCAGTCAATATTCTGAGCAACGGGATATTATACTTATCATAGAACGGGATCACTCTATCGTTAAGGATATCGGCTGACACTAAGGCATTTTTGCGGTCATAAAGCTTCACCTGAACGGTTTTTGAGTATGTATCAATAAAGGTCTGTTGGTAGATTCTGCCAACTCCCTTGATTGTCCCAACGTAATAGGTATCCTGCGCACCAAGATAACCCGGATGATAGGTTTCAATTTCTCCTTTGACTTCCTGTTCCACCTTTTTCCGTTCCAAAGCAGCGACCTGGTTCTCGGTGAGGATAATACCATCCTGGGCGATAAGGGTCTCAAGGGCTTTCAAACGTTTTTTAAAAGTCTCCATGTCATGACGTAGCCAGACACTGCGAACACCACCGGGAGAGATAAACAATCCACGCTTTTTGAGTTCATTAGATACACGAACCTGGCCTAATGCAGGGTTGTCAGTTGCCAGTTTTAAAACTGCTTCTTCAATATGTTCTTCAACACGGTTCCTGAGTACTGGCTTCCTCCTGCTGATCTCTTTCAGGGCCAGTTCACCTCCAATATCATATAGCTCACGGTATCGGTAAAAGGTGTCTCTGCTATAGCCCATTACCTTACAGGCTTTTGACACGTTGCCAAGTTCTTCGGATAGTTTTAATAAACCTAACTTGCTTTTGATTAATTTTGCTTCTACATTCATTTCTGACAGTTTTTGGGGTTAAACTTCTTTTTGTTTGCTTTAAATTCAAATAGAGTTTAATCCCTAACTGTCAGATTAAGTCTTGACTAATTCATGTTATATGCAGGCGTATTTTATTTGTCCAGGTAATAGTCATGTTGTACTAGCAGGCTCTTTTGCAAGTTTTGGTTTTGTGTCGCTTGTGTGACTTGCAAAAGTGCCTGCATCCGGATCATGTCTGAGTAGTCTGAATATATTTGATGAAGCTGCCCAGAGTCAGAATTTGGTCCCGATATTTTGTAGGAAAACTTGAAATATAAAATCTAGGCACTACCAATTGAACATTTGATTTAATCATTTCATCCAGTTGGTTGGAAGATATCCCCTGCTGTAAAGTAAAAAGGTGTTTTGTTTTAATCCTGTCTGCCTCGTTAAGAATTTGTCTCCATCTGTCTTTACATGTTGTCTTTGACGCCAAAACACAAAGTTTTTCAGGATTAAATCTTGGATTAAGATATGCTTCCTGACTTGGGAATAAAAAGTCGGGCTTCTTATTACCTTCTGTATTTACTTGAGATTCAAAAGATACTTGTGAAAGACTAAAGACTTCTGTTAGATGATGTTCTAGAGATTTACCTGCTCTGCTTTTTCTTCGGTTCAGGATCGTATTTGCTGTTTCGACTAATTCTTCTACTGAGGAGAAGGGAGTATTAATCCTAATAGCATACCGGTCATTTTCGATTGTTTTAAACAGTTTAAACTCTGCATCAAGCCAGTTAATCAAAATATTGTCCGGATCATTTATTACCTGATTAAGTTTTATTTCAAAAGCATTATTGAAGCATCGTCTTGCATTAAGTGAAAGTTCTGTCGTTACTGGAAAGTCTATTTTCAGTGATTTCAGATAGGTAATAAAGCACTGATACATTTTATCTTCCCGAGAAAGCTCAAATTGTTTTGGAATAATTTTATTTGTGTCGTTTACAGTAATATTGAGCGCTGCAAGAAAATCTTCTATTTCTTCGTCTTTCTGAAGTACAAATGCTTCATAATTTTCGGATTCGCGTTTGCATAGGATCAATAAGTCACCGACATTATCTTCTGTTAAGAAAGGGAATCCTTTTCCGAACCTTGTTAGTCTATATTCATTTCTTGTACCAACACCGTAGTAGATAAAACGACTTGTCGTAATAAAGTCATTTTGCCATTTAATTGTAACCATTAAATCACGGTTACTGCCTTTCTCTCCCGGTTTTGAAAAGAATAAGGGCCAGGCATTTTTATGAATGTGAAAGCCTGACTGATGACCTCCTGTAGTACCGGTATCGTTAGCAGTAATAAATTTTGTAAATGCTATTTCAGCTTTTTGTGCTGACTGTACTGCGTTTTGAAGAATACTGTCCATTTTGTTTTTGAAGTTCGGAAACCAGTTTTCCGGCAACAGCTTTCATTAGAGGAACTACGACAGAATTTCCAAATTGTCTGTAAGCTTGATTGTCTGATACAGGAATAATGAATTTATCAGGATAGCCTTGCAATCTGGCACACTCTCTTGGAGTCAGTCTTCTGGGATTCCTGCCTTTTTGCGGAATAAGGATTTCAGAACCGTCCTTGTAATAACGAGCGCTCAAGGTTCTGGAAATTCCATTTATATCTGTCAGACCAAATCCGAATCCATTACCTTTTGCTTTGTGTTTTTCGGAATAGTTCTTTAAGTATTCCCACAATTTATCTGTAAGTGTATATTTTTTATCAGGATTCTTTTCTAGTATATCGGACAGTTTGTGAATTGGAGCAGGCATTTCGGTAAATTGAAATTCTTCCTTTCCCTTGAAAATTTCTCTTAAGAATCCAACGATTACGATTCTCTCACGGTGTTGAGGTACAAAATACTTACCATCAAGAACATCAAAATGTATGTTATATCCAAGATTATCAAGAGTTTTTGAAATAATACGAAATGTATTACCTGAATCGTGTGAAACTAGATTCTTAACATTCTCAAGTAGAAAAGCTTTGGGTTTCTTTTCGTTAAGTATTCTGGCTATGTCAAAGAATAATGTTCCCTGTGTTTCATCTTTAAATCCGTGATTCCTGCCCAGTGCGTTCTTTTTTGATACACCGGCAATCGAAAATGGCTGACATGGAAATCCGGCTACTAGAACATCATGATCCGGGATCTCTTTTTCGTTAATTTTTGTAATGTCACCGAATGGTACCTCTCCGAAATTTGCCTCATAGGTTTTTTGAGCAAAATAATTCCATTCACTTGAAAAGACACATTTACCTCCATGACTTTGGAAGGCTATCCTAAATCCTCCAATTCCTGCAAAGAGATCAATGAAGGTGAATTTTGGTTTTTGGACAGGCGGAAATGGTATATCCCATTCAATCGGTAGTCTGTCTTGGAAGTATGGCTCGTCTACCGGATCTGCTTCCAGTTTTAGTTTGTAAATATATTCAGTGGCCTGTGTTATAAACAAATGTGATACTCCATTTTTCTGTGATTGAAGAAAATGAGTAAGATAGGCCAAATGAGTTTGTTCTGGTCCTGAGATATTTATGTTTAGTTTTCTCCTTATGTCGGAGTATTTAAGCATCCTTTTGGTTGTTAATTGCTTCAATGATTTTATTAATACAAATGTCCAGTTTTTTATTAATATCCTGGCTCCAAAATCTTATGACTTTCCATTTTTTTTCAACAAGATAAGCATTAACTGATTTGTCTCGTTTCATGTTTGATTCTATCTTCTTCCACCAAAACTCTCTATTTGTCTTGATTCTGTATCTATTTGTATTCCAGTTTTTACCGTGAAAGTATTCACTGTCTACGAATATAGCAATTTTATGTTTTTTAATTGTTAAGTCCGGTTTACCATAGACTGTTTGATCATTCTTTCTATATCTGATTCCTTTTGCCCATAGACTTTTCGCCAGAAGCACTTCCATCTTAGTGTTTTTGCTTCTGATAGCCTTCATATTTTTTGATCGTTGCTCTGGAGTAAGGACATCCATGATCCAAATTTAATATGAAACGGCGGGATGACAAAACATGCTCTTTTGGTGGCCGAGGGGTTGGATATTGCGCGTAGGGGCCACCAAATGTGCATGTTCGTGATGGCTTATCGCTTGCATTTAACTGGAAACAAAGATGTGAAGAAGCATTTGACGAACTTTATTCCAGCTCAAATTCCAGATATCCAGAGAAAGCAAAAAAACAATTACTCTTAGAGCACCAGGATTTTCACCCGAAAGCGGAGTGCCATTTGCAGCTTTAATCCATCCTTCAAACCCTGATTCAAGAGCTTATGGAGGTATGTCATTTGTGATTTTTCCCGTAGACAACGGTCCATGCCTCGTATCATTAGTAATTGGAACCCAGGGCCTGAGTCCGGATGAGAGTGTCCTTGGACGTCCTGGTCATATCAGGAAAGTTCGGGCAATCTGCAACATGGTGAACTCCCAGCATGAAAAAGGAGAATTGTTAGCATGGTCAAAACAAGATCCTACAAGAACGGATCTGGACGTCCCGTTTAACATCAGACAGATTTTTAGTGATTATTCATCGGTATTTGACAGATACGGCAAGGTACTTTATGGAATTTACCGGCCGACAGAGAACCAGGAAACCACAGCTAAATTACTAAAGGCATTCCTTGATCTTATGTTTGAAGAAAGGGGGATTACTCCAAGAGCAGGCTCTATACAAGATAACGAAAACATAAGAGCTGAATACTTTACCAACTTATTCCCAAAGATCGACTCACAAGAAGTTGTTGACCTTTTAAATACACGAAAATATGTCATTCTGGAGGGGCCTCCGGGAATCGGGAAAACAAGAATGGCAATGCAAATTTTGAGTGAAAACTATCATAACCACGGGACAACAATTCAGTTTCATCCTAACACAACTTATGAGACTTTTATTGGCGGTCTGTCACCAGAAAAGGACACCAGTGAATTAGGCTTTCATTTTACACCTAAAAAAGGTGAATTAATGGAGGCTGTCGTCGAAACATTAAAATCAGACGGCAGGAGTTACCTGCTGAATATTGATGAAATCAATCGGGCAGATCTGTCAAAGGTGCTTGGCGAAGCAATATATCTGTTTGAGCCTAAGAGCGCCAGAAAAGTAAAGCTTGCACATGATTATGGTGAACCCATTTTCAACGTTTTGCAACTTCCGGAAAACTTACATATACTGGGGACCATGAATACTGCCGACAGGAGTATCGCTATTGTTGATGTTGCTGTACGAAGAAGATTTGCATATCTCAAGCTCTGGCCGCAAATGGAAGTTGTTATGCAAAATTCCTGTGAGCTGATGCAGGAAGCTTTCCTGAAGACTATTTCTATTTTTGTGGAATACTCGAACGATGAAGCATTTAACCTGGTCCCTGGGCACTCATATTTTCTCGAAATTGACCCTGAGAAAGCAAAAAATACATTGAAGGTTGAACTTGTGCCACTACTTGAAGAATATCTGGCACAAGGATATGTTGCCTCATTTGCTGATTCGATAAGAGGTCACCTGCAGTGGATAGAAAGTCTGTAAGATGTTTGTTGAAACATGGCTAAACAATCAGGAAGAAGATCGTTTTTCCGGGCTCCACAAGTCTCAGTGGAGAAATCGGCTACTCAATGTATTGAAATGACTGATTTGGGATTGTGCGAGATACCTGCACAGTTTTTATTGAAGGATGGCAGGACTCGTAATCCTGAATCTCAGATTGCCAGGCTTGCCACTCAATTCATACACGACAACAGAGGTATACTTCACGACTTTGGGGTAAGCGTTGAAATCAGATACGATGGACAAAAAATATCGCTTTTATTCTCATCAACAAATTGCATTGGCGCTGCACCTTTGCTGTCACCTACCTCCGGAAGGGTAGATTACGGACTTATAATTAAACCAAGATTTGATTGGTCAGGCTTAGGTCCAATGCTTTCGTCAATGGGATGGAAAATTGTCCCGACTCCTTTGAGACTACCTTTAGTGCCCGGGACAGAAAGGAAGATCCCGCCATGGGTTCTCTCAAGTATCACTTTGTACAGGATCCAGTTAATGCTTGATCAGCTTAACAGAAATTTCAGTTTCATTGAGGCGGATCTTAGTGCTCCAAAGGGTTCAGTAAACTGGAATCAGTATGCCACCCGGCGCCTGCCAACATTAAGATTACTAAATATACCCTGTAAATATCCCAGTTTACAAGATAATGATGACCTTAAGTCGGGTATTCACCATACTCTTAAACTCATAATGGCTTCGCTTCAAAGTCAGAGGGCAGCAGGTATCTTTGTATTGCAATTAGTTGAACTTTGCCAATATTTGATTTCTAGAGTTAATTCAGTGTTGCCAAAACAACCTACCTCAATTAGCATGCAACGCTGGAATACTATTCCAATCCGTACTGAGGCTTTTAGAGAGGGTCTACGGGCTATTGAATGGACAATTGAGGAACGAGGCTTAGCCGGGCTTTCAAACTTACAGGGTCTGCCATGGATAATGCCAATGGAACATTTCTTTGAAGCCTGGATAGAAACTGTAGCTGGTGATATTGTTCGTAATATTGGCGGCCAGGTAAAAGCAGGCAGAAAGCGTGAAACTATCACTCCTATCTCTTGGGATCCCCCATTCACAGGCTCTCAGAAATATTTACTGCCTGATGTAATTATTGAAAGGGAGAATGATATTATAATCCTCGATGCAAAGTACAAACAGCATTGGGAAGAGATTAATTTTCATACATGGAGTAGAGTTGAGGAAGTAATAAGAGAACAACACCGGGAAGATCTGCTTCAAATATTAGCCTATTCAACTTTATCAGATAAAAGAAATATAACAAGTTGTCTGGTTTACCCATGTCAAGAAACTACCTGGAGATCAATGATTTCTAGAAACAGGATCTTCCATAAAGCTTCATTATACGCTGGTAATCGAAAAATAAATCTCCTGCTTACGGCAGTACCAATGACTACAGATAAGACAGAAGCTATAAAATTTTTAAGCGAAGCATTACGAAATTAGTTGAAATATGAAATAAGATCTGTCTGGGAATATTAAAAACCGGACAAGAATGAGACTCAAAATTTAAAGCCTAATGGATTTAGAACGAGATTATGACCCCAAAAATCCAGTGTATTATAAAAGTCCAGGCTCCAGCCTAATCAAGCAAAAACGGCAAGCATAACACTCTTTCCCTCAGACTCTTATCGTTTCAGATAAAAATTCGTGAATATTTCAGAATAGGATAATTGCCCGAGTTGATACTTAAGATGGATATGAATCATATTCAGTCCTTTCAGGGCCTACGGCAGAGGTGCGACCTTTGTCAAAACTCTGGCATGGTGATATAATTCTTCGTACCAAAGCTTGCTATTCTCCGGATTGTTTAAACCCAATTTTGGGTCTCGGCTCATTGTTTTCCCTGATCATTTGCTGTAAAGCCGTGAAAACGATTCTGAACTGCTCATCATACTTTTGCTCAAGCTTTCCTATTTTGATGGCCAGATCTTTATGAACCTCCAGCAGTTTCCTTAATTTTACAAATGTCCGTAGAATTGCAATATTGACCTGCACTGCTGTATTGCTGTTCAGAATACTTGAAAGCATGGCAATACCCTGTTCTGTAAAAGCAAATGGTTTTGATCCACCTAATACTTTTTTTGATGGTATCACATTTTGTGATACCAAAGTATCAATCTCCTGATCTGTAAGCTCAAACATAAAATCCACAGGGAACCGTCTTATATTTCTTCTTACTGCCTGCTTTAATACCCTGGTTTCCACCATATAAAGCTTTGCCAGATCAGCATCCAGCATTACCTTTTCACCCCTCACAAAATAAATGAAACTGGCAATGGTCTCTTCCATGATGGCAGGCAACTTACTCATAATCTGTTGGTATCACAATTAGTGATACCTTGTTTTAATTCATTAATGCTTTTATATGCAGCGAGCATAATTTTGATAAATTTAATTAAAATTTTTCACTAAGTCAATCATAGCCAGCAGAAAATATCCGGCTCCGGATGCGGATGCAGATACAAGGAAATGATTTCTCCTGTCAATGGATGTCTTGAAGTACTACAGCCTTGCAGTCTCCTCGTCCCTAAGTCACTTAGTCACTTCAGTCAAAAGCCACACCTTCGCCTTTGCCCTCGACGCCCCTATAAATACCTGAAACTGATTTCTTCTGTCAGAAAGCGGTGAGCTGACCAGTATCACAACATCCCTCTCCAATCCCTTTGCCTTTAGCATGGTTGTGTAACGTGCCTTGCCTGATATAATTGTATAATTGCCCGGAGCCAACAGGTCAAAACCTTCATCTTGCCGAATTGCGGACAACAATTCCGATCCTTCCCTGAGAAGGTCGGCAGTAAAAAGCACAATGCAATTCTCATTTTTCACTCCCCCAAGTCCTTTCTCACGCACGAGGGCAGATTTTATCAACTTAACTGCCTCCTCAGGGCTTCTCCATCCGCTTATTGAAACATCCTCGCCGTAATCCTTTTTTATGTTGAGGATTCCCGATGCTGCATCCTGAACAAATTCATCAATCCCGTGCCCTGTATTGACCCTGAGGCTCGATGTGAGATTATACGTTGCAGCATATGAGCTGAACATGTCACGTGTACGTATGTAATGAGTAAGATCGCTGCCGTCGGGATAATCCTGGCTGTCGTCGTAGAAGATGAACCAGCTTCCGTTCTCAATCGGATTGTTGCCCTTCAAAAGGGCTTTCAGCATGAAGTCGATGCCCTTGTCAAAGATATCCTGGGCTTCGTCGACTACCACAAAATCGTATTTCTCCTTGTCGGGCCTTCGTCCGGCTTTTGAAACCGCTCCCTTCACGCACTGCCTCAGCTCTCCTTTTTTTACGACCTCCCTGGAGGGGATCAGCGATCTTTCGCCCGATAATTTTCCAAGTTCGGACGCCATGTCAAAATAGAGTCTCACATTTATCCTGTCAGGAGGTATGCCAAGTTCCGGATCCGTCAGCTTTTGGTTCATCTCCGCTGCCAGGAGCTCGTTCCAGCAGATATAAAGTCCGGTTTTGGCATTATCACAAGTTAGTCGCCTGATTAAATCGACAGCATATGTTGACTTTCCACTTCCGGGGGGTCCTTGTATCATTATGCGCCTGTTGGAGTCAAGGCCTTTTAATATTGCAAGCCCTTCCTTTCTGCGCCTGTCCGATTCTTCCAGGTTGAGTCTCAAAAGGGATCGGTACAGGTCAGGATCGAACCTGGGCGTCAGTTCATCGCATAATCTGATTATTTCCTCCTCTTCCAGTTCCTTCCAGCTTATCATCCTGGTTTTCCCCAACAGTTTCTGATCCTCCCTGAACTTTTCGATTTGGTCTTCCAGAGATTCAAGAACCATTGCTGACAGGCCTTTGCCGCATCCCCGGAGCCAGAGAAAGTCAATACTCATTCCCTTCCGGCCAAAGGCACAATCAGGGAAGCAAACCATTTTCCCAACAAAAATATTCTTCAGACCTTTTTTCCAAAAATACTTCCTGACTGCACCGGCATTTCCATCAACCTGCGAGAAAGGATCGTCCATGGCTTCCCTTGAACGGGGACCTGTCATCCTGTAATACCCCGTCGTTTCATCTGACCTTTGGCCGAAACCAATCTCACCTCACTTCACTTCAATGACCATCAGTCCAAGGCGGGTAAAAACAAGAAAATCAATCTCGCCGGCAAGTTGAGTCTTATGGTAATCAGATGAGATCCTGAGATGATGGATTATGTAAAATATCTCATCATCAAGGCTCGTGAATAGCTTATCTGCCGATCGTTCACCCTGGTCGGCAATGTGCCAGGAACTGTAAAGGCGCTTGATCATACTATGAAAATTGCTCGTATTGATTAAACGGAAATTTTATGGATTTAATGCCTGTTTTCTGCTATTAGTTATACAATGAGCTTAATAGCTGCCGACCATTCCTGGTTGTAGACTTCCACGATCCAGGTGAGTAAAATAATCTAAAAGGGTGGATTTTTTATTTGACTTAATATTAAGAAAGGCGTATATTTATCACTATTAATATATAAATTACGCCAAAATATGAAATCACGTTCTATAAAAAACGCTATTATAGGGAAGAGTAAATCTGCCGCCGGGAGAATAGTCGTCCTTACAGGAGCAAGACAGACTGGAAAAACCACCCTTGCAAAACTCGCCTTTCCTGAAATGAAATACATTGCACTTGACGATCCAATGCTTTCAGGGCAATATGCATCCCTTACAGCTGACCAGTGGAACCATTTGTATCCGTCGGCCGTCCTCGATGAAGTACAGAAAATCCCTTCTGTTGTGGAAAGCATCAAAGCCGTATATGACAGATTCAATGATTCCCGCTATATTCTTACCGGTTCAAGCCAGCTTCTCCTGATGAGCAAGGTGCGTGAATCACTGGCAGGCCGATGCGCGATCTTCGAGCTTTATCCCCTTACAATCCCTGAAATTTTATCTCAAGACTGGTCAGATACTGTAAACAGATCATTCTTCCAGAAATATCTTGAATCTTTCGAGTTACCGCCGCTTTCACCTTCATTTATGATGGATGCAGCATACGCTGAAAGAAATGCCGCGCTCCGGTGGTATCTTGAGTTCGGAGGATATCCGGCACTCGTCGATCCTGCACTGGGCAATGAAGAGAGGTATGAATGGCTTACCGGCTATGTCCGCACCTATCTTGAACGGGATGTGCGCGACCTTGCTAATTTCAGGTACCTTGAGCCTTTCGTCAAGGTACAGAAGATGACATCCCTCCTTACCGGGCAACTGATTAATTATTCCGATCTGGCAAGGGAAGCCGGAGTTACGGCGGCTACTGCACAGAGATTTGTAAGCTATCTTGACATGAGCTATCAGACATTTCAGCTGCAGCCATGGACAAGGAACAAGCTGAAACGGCTTACAAAAAGTGCAAAGCTTCATTACCTCGATCCTGGCATTCAGAGGGCAATAATCGGGAAAAGGGGCGGAATGTCGGGAAATGAGTATGAGAGCGCTATCGTGGCGGAAATTTTCAAGCAGGCTCGGAATTTAAATTTTTCTTGCACATTTTATCACCTTCGTACTGTTGATGGCAGGGAAATCGATCTTCTAATTGAAACGGAAAAGGGTTATATTGCTATCGAGATAAAAATGTCGGGAAGAATTGAAAGGACAGATGCCAGGCATATTGATGGTCTTTCCGGTATACTTGACAAACCGCTCATCAAGTCATTTATTCTAAGCAATGACAATGCGGTTAAATCATTGGAAGAAGGTATCCTGGCAATCCCGGCAGCGATGTTCCTTACATAAAAAAGTATAATCACGACCCTAGGCTGTCAGGGTTAAGTGGAGACTGGCAATTTTGTTGTGATTGGGCCCTTCCACCTTCGCTAAAATTTCGTTGGTCAAAGAAAGCTCCGGTGGACAAAGGCGGTCCGGGACTCAATTGTTATCCTTAATGGTTTTTTCCGATTGATTTGATGTAATTATGCAAATTAAGAGTAAAAAATTAAAAATATGTTAGCCGCCGCGGTTCTTCCAAAGATATGAGCAATTAAGTCCCTGGATGAACGCGACTTCGGCGCTCTTTGAATGACTGCTTTGTCTGTAAGACAATTGAATAAAGCCTCGATAGGTTGTCGTGTATATAAAAGACAAACCTGAGGCCCGTGAAATTGTCAATTCTACACTGCATGGGATAATGCACTACATACAATCCTGTAAATTAAAACAATGCAGGTATTATGGTCATTTCACGAAGGATTTGTTCATGGCAATATAATAGATCCGGCCAGGAAATTCAACAATACATTAAATTCTTTACCAAAGCTTACGTGGGCGATGGTATTACAGTAAAAAGCAAATCCTTTTTCCCGGTATAATACACCCTCCTTTCAGCTAACCGTTATCGCCATATAAGCCTGTCGGGCGTAATGGATTACTCTTTTAAAACATGTGGAATGGCATAAAATTTGTCCATTTTTTTAAAATGATCCAATGAAAAAGATCTGCATTCTGCAATTTATCCTCCTGACCCTGGTTACAGGCTGCTCGAAAGATGATACCCGGATCGATCCCGGCAACCTGCTGATAGGGATCTGGAACTACTCTGAATACCAGGGTAATTCATCAGTATTTAAAAGGAGTGATCAATTTATTGATAATCACTGTTATAAATTTAACAGTGACGGGTCCATGATCGAAAGAAAGAATTCAGGCTTTTGCGCTACGCCGCCAATAACATATGCAGATTATCCCGGCACCTGGTCGATGGTAAACGATACCCTGGTCCAGATCTCGGTTGGGTACTGGGGAGGACTTGCCAGGTACAGGCTTGATATAGAACATGTAGATAAAAATTCTCTCACAGTAAGGCCGATCGTTGAAGACAATGTATGGGTGTTCATTAACGAGACCCAGTGTGCAAACGCGTGGGACAATATCATTGCGCACGACACGGAAACCAGGGTAAAAAAATACCTGCAAAGAAATGACATCAGTGTATTAGACATAAAAATCGAAACCTATTCCAACGGGCCATTCTGCGAAGCCTGTTTCTGCCCCTCGGGGCGCCGGATCAAGGTCCTGATCCGCGAATCGGACCTCGAGCCGGCTACAAAACTGGGATTTAAGAAATAATCCCAATATATTCTGCCGGTTCACCGCGACTGACATGAGTATAAAAGCCCTGCAAAAGAATACTAATCATCGTTAAAAGGTGTCCTGACTTGTGACGCTTCGTAAAATTAGTGCGGGATTTATTTCTAACACGTTGATCTTGAATGATAGGATAGTTCTAAAATTGGTTTTAGCCGCTAGGTTTTTTCCTCAAGGCTTCCTTGATCAGGTCCAGATTGTGAAATGCGAAAGATCCCTCACGCGACATCTCCTGCTGGCAGAATTCTTTTATTACTTATTGCGTTCATCTGTTCCTGAAGTAAAAGTATTAATTTTGACTGAATCGGAATTTCAAATTATCCGCGAATGAGAAAAACATATGGAGAATATCTTTTTGATGCAGAAACAGGATCAATTATAGAATGCCTTGCAGCGATTACTGATGAAGACGTGAGGGATTGCTGCGATTATAAAGTATACCGGAGAGGTCAGGAATATTACGAGGAAGGCATGGTGGAAGAACTCATGCTCAATCAGGCCAATAACACGGTTATAGCCACTGTAAAAGGCACAAGAGAATACCAGATCGAATTCAGCCTTGAAGCGGGAGCTGTTTACGGCGCCTGTACCTGCCCATTTGATGGAGTATGTAAGCACACGGTTGCAGTGCTTCTTAATTTAATACATGAAGGTACTGATCATATTGACACATTCAGTCTCAATTGCCCCACAACGTCCAAATCTCTTGATTTCCTGAAAAGATATCTGGAAAAATTGTCAAAAAAAGACCTGGTGCTTCTTGTAATGAAGTTTGCGCCTGAAAATTTTATAACGGAAATACGGAACAGGGAAATGCCTGAAAAGGATGCCGGTTCGATTTTCAAAAGAGCTGAAAAGAAAATAAAGAAGTTTTTTGAAGATCCTGATCTTCTGTATGATCCAGGTGGTATGGAAAGCGCCCTGCTTTCACAACTCGACAATCTGAAAGGTCTTGAAAACCAGCTAAGTGAAAATTTGGGCGAATTGCTCCTTTTTATTATCCGGGAGATTGAAAATGCGTTCAATGAAGGATATCTGTATATCGACGATTATTCGGGGGATGATTACTTTGAATCGGATGACTTTTGCGAATACGTGATTGCTTATGTTAAACAGCTTCCTTATGAGGCCAAGACAAAATACCTGAAGGAACTGGATCAGGCTCTGAATGAGATGTCATACGATACCTTTTCACTTATACAGGAATCATACCACCGTTTCTTTTCAAAAGATGAAGTTAATGATCTGAAAACATTCGTTAACCGGGAAAAAGAAATACCTCTCTCGCTAGTCTCGCGATTATACAAAACCCTGGAGCCTGAGCTTGCCTCTGATGAGAAGGAAGCCATTCTCCGTGTAATCAGCCGTTCGGAAACTGATCATTTTTTATCCTTTTGCCGGCAGTTATCGGAGCAGAACCGCTTACAGGAAGTCATTGATCTTATCAAGGATGACCCGGAGGGATTTTATCCTCTGGCAGACTTCCGGATATGCGAATTTTATCTGGATGCAGCGCATAAGCTGAATATGGACATGGATGCAGTTTCTTTGGAGGTTGCAGCACAATGCCCGGAGATCGCGGTTCTTCAGAAGATAAAAACTCTGAAAGGCTCAGTGGGGTCCGAATGTGAAAGGATTATTAAGCAGAAAAATCCCGAAGTTTTGTTGACTTTTTATGAAAAAGAAAACCGGATGAAAGAGGCCCTTGATCTGGTACGGGAACCCGGCCTTTTTTATGAGGAAGTGGCTTTCGATTTTTACAAAAAGAACCACAAACATTTCCCGGCAGAAACGGAGGCTTTTCTGAAAGGAAGGATCGAAGAAAATCTGAAGCAGACAGGAAAAAACAATTACGAAAGAATAGCTGAATGTCTGGACCTGATGAAACGGGTCAATCCCGGACGATCGGAACGAATAGCTGCAGAGATACGGGCTAACTTCAAAAGGCGGACAAGTCTTATGCAGATAATCCGCGGGTTCTGACCTGGAGCCGGCTAAAAAACTGGGATTTAAGAAATAATCCCAATATATTCTGCCGGTTCGGCGGGACGACCACGATGATAAAATACCTGTAATATAAAAGGTTATCGTTGTACAAGAATGTTTTATCCGGCGTAACTTTACGTTAAAAGATTTTCCGGAAAAATGAAAAAGTCGTTGTTTACCATATTGGGAATAATGATCCTGGGACTTCACGGGCTGGCACAGGACTTTGACAGGGCAAAACTGGATCAGTATTTTGATGCCCTTGAAGCAAATAACAGGTTCATGGGCAGCGTGGCCGTTTCACGTGACGGGAATATCATCTATTCAAGGACCCTGGGATTTTCCGATTTCGAGAACCAGAAAAAGGCAGATGAACATTCTAAATACAGGATCGGCTCAATCTCCAAGACCTTTACCGCGGTATTGGTTCTGAAAGCAGTTGAAGAGAAGATGCTGGATCTGGATCAGACAATCGGCCGTTATTTCCCTGCAATAAAAAATGCCGGCCTGATCACGATCGAACAATTGCTCCGTCACCGGAGCGGGATACACAGTTTTACCGATGACCCGGCCTACCTGACCTGGAACACCCAGCCAAAAACCGCCAGGGAAATGATCGAAATCATTGCCAAAGGGGGCAGTGATTTCGAGCCCGGCAGCAAATCGGAGTACAGCAATTCAAACTACGTGCTCCTTACCTTCATACTCGAGGAAGCCTTTAAAAAGCCCTATGCTGTATTGCTCGAGGAATATATCACCAAACCTCTGGGGCTGGCAGAAACCGCACTGGGATCAAAGATCAATCCTTCCGGGAACGAGTGCAAATCGTACAGGTTCCAGGACACCTGGAAAGTTGAACCGGAAACTGATATTTCCATACCATTGGGCGCCGGGGGTATAGTTTCCACTGCCGCGGACCTTACAAGATTCAGCGATGCCCTGTTTGGCGGCAGGCTCCCTGGCAGCCAGAGCCTTGATATGATGAAAACCATTATAGGCCAGTTTGGAATGGGATTATTCCAGATCCCCTTTTATGACAGGACCGGTTACGGGCATACAGGGGGTATAGACGGGTTCAGCTCGGTGTTCGCGTTTTTCGGGGATGGAAATATTTCCTACGCGCTGACCTCAAACGGCACTAACTTCAATAACAACAATATTTCAATTGCCGTTCTGAGCGTCCTTTACAACAGGCCCTACGATATTCCGGTATTTTCGGCTTACCATGTGAGCCCTGAAGAACTTGACAGTTACCTTGGCGTCTATGTTTCAGCCCGGATCCCGATCAAAATTACCATAACAAGGGAAAACAACACTCTTATCGGGCAGGGTACCGGGCAACCTTCCTTTCCTCTTGAACCATCAGGCAAAGACGTGTTCAAATTCGACCAGGCTGGCGTGGTTATGGAATTCAATCCGGCAAACGGTACAATGATCCTCAAACAGGGCGGCGGGCAGTTTGAGTTTAAAAGGGAGTGAAACAGCAGGCTGGTACGTTACGAGGTATCCTGTAAGCCAATCTTTGCCTGACAATACATGCTGGAAACAATGAGTTTTATCCCAACCTTTTACCGAGTTTATTGTTAAATTAATACACTAATTATTACTCAACATGATAACAACAACAATTTTCCCGGGAAGGTATGTTCAGGGTGCTGGAGCAGCTCTTAAGCTTGGCGGCGAAATGGCCAGGTTTGGCAAAAAAGGTTACCTTATATGTGATCCGTTTGTTTACGACAATATCCTGCCCCGATATAGTAAGAAGATCGGGGAAGAGGTTAAGATTAAGACCGAGAGGTTCGAGGGGGAATGTTCCGACGAGGAGATATCGAGGCTGACGAGGGCAGCGACAGATGCAGGCTGTGAGTTTATTGCCGGTATCGGCGGCGGTAAGACTCTTGACACGGCCAAGGCAGTGGCTCATTCAGTGGAGAAGCCTGTCATTATTGTACCGACGCTTGCCTCCACCGATGCCCCCTGCAGTGCTCTTTCCGTTATATATACCCCTAAGGGTGAGTTTAAAAGATACCTTTTCCTTCCAAGAAATCCTGAGCTGGTGCTTGTTGACACTGAAATCATAGCGGAGGCACCGGCACGTTTTCTCAGGTGTGGAATCGGGGATGCTCTTGCCACGTGGTTTGAGGCCGACTCGTGTCGGAGGACAGTTGCCCCCAACATGACCGGGTACCCGGGTTCCATGACTGCAATGGCCCTGGCACGTCTCTGCTACGACACCTTGTTTGAATATGGCGAGGCAGCCATGGTATCGGCAGAGGCTCACGTGGTGACTCCGGCATTTGAACATGTCGTGGAAGCCTCCATCCTGTTGAGCGGCCTGGGTTTCGAGAGCGGGGGCCTTGCTGCTAGTCATGCCATACACAACGGGCTCACGGTTTTAAAAGAGACTCATCATCTTTTCCATGGTGAAAAGGTGGCCTTCGGTGTGCTTGCAACCTTGTTCCTTACAGATCGCCCTGCCGATATTATTGATGACGTCTATTCCCTTTGCCTTGCAGTTGGCCTGCCTGTTACTTTTGAAGAGCTGGGACTAAAAAACCCTTCGGATGAAGACCTTTTACGCGTGGGTGAAGCTTCCTGCGCCGAGGGAGAAACAATTCACAATGAAGCCGGTGAAATAACCCCGAAAGCAGTTGTGGCAGCCTTAAGGGCAGCTGACGGGGAAGGACGGCGAAGAAAAAAACTAAAAAACTGACCTTAAACCACTGCGGGTTTACCTATTGTTGCTGCTCCTTTTTGGGGCTGAGAAATATATTGAATGATTAATTGCCTGGATCATCCCGGAGCCCCAGGTTCCGGGAACAGGCGCTTCACGCGCCGGACCTGTAATATTTCAGGATGCAATCATAATTTTAGCCCTCCCGGGCTATTACACATGAACATGCAGGTGCTGTTCAGCATGAATAATATCTTCCACTTCTTTGCCTGGTTGGGTTCAGGCCTTTCATACCCTGAATAAACACCTTCAGCGGCCTTTTTCACGCCCCTGTCATCTTTTCTTTTCTACCCCGGGTAGCTGCTTTTACTTTTGCTTCGACAAAAAAAAATACGAATCCTTAAAAGCAATTGAAAATGAAGTCAAAAGTGTTTATTACAGTAGTTCTTTTAGCTGGCTTTCCCCTGGGGCTCATTGCAGGGGGTGGGAAAGCAAGGGCTTCCCTGGAGATAAACGGGGGGCTCTCCCTGTCGGTTTGTTCTCCCGGCGGATCCGTGACAAATGCAGGCGCAGGCGGTGAGGCACTCTTTCATTACCGTTTTGCGAAACACCTCGGCATTTACTGCGGCTGGGGTTACAACGCCTTCAGGAATGATTATGCACCAGCCGGGTACCGGTGCGATTTCGAAGAAACGGGTTACAGTGTCGGACTTCAATACAAGCGCCGGATTGAATTCTCAAACAGCTCGTTCTTTATAAGAGGAGGCTTCCAATACAAGCATACAGAGATCGAAGACCCGTCAGGCGAACTGCTTTTCGACACCACACACGGACCCGGCTGGCAGGCAGGATGCGGTGTTGATCTTCCGCTGGCAGAAAAATGGTCTCTCCTCCCCGAGGTCAGGTTCAATTCCCTTCCTGAAAAGGAAGGCCATACAACCACCTCACCAATCCCCGACAGGAATTACTTCTCCGTCAGGCTTGGCATCATCAGAAGATTCTGAATCAGTTCTCAGTATAAAAAATGATGAATTTCAGGGAAATAGTTCTGATAATGTCGGCAGTTGCAATTACAATCCTGAACACCTGTGAGCCGATGGCAGCCGGCCGGTATGGTTTTGATCTGCCGGTCGGGCCCGGCTCTGAAGGGAAAAACACGGTTACAGTTGATTTCACAGTCAGTGCCATACATCTGACAGGAATAATGAGAGTATCGAAAGGCACATTGTCGGCAGAGTTGATGTCACCATCGGGGGCGGTGGTCTTTAGTGCTGCCGTCGAAGCCCCCGGGGAGTTTAAGATCGACAGGTACTATCCGGCCGGCTGCGGCGCCTGGAAAATGCGCTATTACAGCACCAGCGGTACCGGGTATCTGAGGATGCAGCTGAATCTGATCAGATAAGACAGTAATCATGACAGGGATACAGGTTTTCAGTTATTTTTGCTATTCGGGAATCAGCTTACCGGAATATCGGGTAAATATACCAGCATGGCGATAAACTTAATACGGCGGTTAAACAGGCTCATCCCTGCAGGGAGGCTGATCAGGTTCATCATCGGGATATCAGTGACGGTACAGCTGATCGTGATTGTTTATAACAATCTCAGCGGATTCTACCCTCTTGATAACTTCAATCATTTCCTGCTCAGGCTCCTTCGAGGAGTGCTCCTCACGGTGCCTGCAGCGACTTTGATAATCGTCCCCGACCTTTTGTTAATTGACTGGCTTAACAGGGAACTTCCCTGGAACCGGAAAGTAATGGAAAGGGTACTGATCCAGTTTCCTGCATCACTTGCCCTTGCTGTTGCAGTTTCAGTGCTTATGACTCTGACCGCCAATACCATAAGTGCTTACACGGAGCCTTTGAAACTTGTGTTTCTCTATAATGCCCTCGTCTTTGCTGTCGTGAACATTATAGTGGCAGGGGTTCTTGAAGCCTGGGTTTCTTACAACCGGGGAGCCGAGGCAGCCAAAAAGGCTGAAATGCTTGAACGCGAGCTGACACAGATTCGATTCGAGATGCTGAGAAGCCAGATCAACCCCCATTTCATGTTTAACAGCCTGAACGTGCTGTCGGGGTTGATCGAAAAAGATGTCGCCAGGGCACAGGAGTTCATTGACGAGTTCTCCCGGATTTACCGTTATGTTCTCGAGACGGTTGAACAACCCGCGACAACCCTCGGAAGGGAACTGGAATTCGCGCGTTCATATTTTTATCTTCAGCAGATGCGCTATGGAGAAAACCTTTCATGGACAATTAATTTGACTGCAGGAATGCTGGGGCTATTGCTACCCCCGCTGTCACTGCAGGTAGTCCTCGAGAATGCCATTAAGCATAATATCGTGAACCAGTCAAAACCATTGCATATAGATATAGGAAGCGGCGACATGGTGCTGGTAGTGTCAAACAGGCTTCAACCTAAAATTTCAGCAACCGCGTCAACCGGGGTGGGGCTCAAAAATCTCACGAGGCGTTACTCGTTGATAAGCAATCGGATACCTCGTTTTACGGTTGAGAACGATCATTATATAGCTAGATTGCCACTTGTAAATCCTGAAAGCGATGAAAGCACTGATAATTGAAGACGAAAGCGTTGCTGCTGATAAGCTGGAGAAAATGCTCATGGACATAGATCCCGCGGTAAACGTTGTAAATAAAACCGGATCGATCAGGGATTCAGTGAGATGGCTTATGAATAACCAGGCTGATATAATCTTCCTGGATATACAGCTTTCAGACGGTATCAGCTTCAGCATCTTCGAGCAGGTGGCAGTCAATACTCCGGTAATATTTACCACGGCATATGACCAGTACGCGGTGAAGGCATTCAGGCTTAACAGCATCGCTTACCTGCTCAAACCCATCCGGCGTGAAGACCTGGCCGAAAGTTTAAGAAAGTACCATACACTCAGGACAGCCTTCAGCATCGACTTTGATTCCCTCCTCGCTCAGGTACAGGGAAGGGATCCGGGTTACAGGAAGCGCTTCCTGATACAGACAGGTGAAAAGATCAGGAAGATAGAGGTGACGGATATAGCATGGTTCCACGCCCTCGGAAAAGGAGTATATATGAAGACTTCCCAGGGACAGACATTCCCTTCGGAATTCAGCCTTGAAGGGCTGGAGAAGATACTGGACCCAGCGATTTTTTTCAGGGTTAACAGGAAATACCTGGTGAATATAGATGCCATCGCCGGGATGACAGCATGGTCGCGGGGGAGAATCAGGCTGGAACTCAAGCCAAAAGCTGATAATGAACTTGATACCGTGGTGAGCATCGACAGGGCAGCTGCCTTCAGAAAGTGGCTGAACGCCTGACTTCTGGTCCCGGCTCCCAGCGGGTGCGGTTGAAATACCCGGAACCTTTCGTCAGTATGCAGAAGATGGCATCCCTCCTTACCGGACAACTGATTAATTATTCCGATCTGGTAAGGGAAGCCGGAGTTACGGCGGCAACTGCACAGAGATTTGTAAACTACCTTGACATGAGCTATCAGACACTTCAGCTTCAGCCATGGACAAGGAACAAGGTGAAACGGCTTACAAAAAGTGCAAAGCTTCATTACCTCGATCCTGGCATTCAGAGGGCAATAATCGGGAAAAGGGGCGGAATGTCGGGAAATGAGTATGAGAGCGCTATCGTGGCGGAAATTTTCAAACAGGCTCGGAATTTAAATTTTTCTTGCACATTTTATCACCTTCGTACTGTTGATGGCAGGGAAATCGATCTTCTAATTGAAACGGAAAAAGGTTATATTGCTATCGAGATAAAAATGTCGGGAAGAATTGAAAGGACAGATGCCAGGCATATTGATGGTCTTTCCGGTATACTTGACAAACCGCTCGTCAAGTCATTTATTCTAAGCAATGACAATGCCGTGAAATCATTGGAAGAAGGATGATACCCGGATCGATCCCGGCAACCTGCTGATAGGGATCTGGAACTACTCTGAATACCAGGGTAATTCATCAGTATTTAAAAGAAGCGATCATTTTATTGATAATCACTGTTATAAATTTAACAGTGACGGTACCATGACCGAAAGAAAGAATTCAAGCTTTTGTGCTACGCCGCAGATAATATATGCAGATTATCACGGCACCTGGTCGATGGTAAACGATACCCTGGTTCAGATCTCGGTTGGATACTGGGGAGGACTTGCGAGGTATAGGCTTGATATAGAACATGTAGATAAAAATTCTCTCACTGTAAGGCCGATCGTTGAAGACAATGTATGGGTGTTCATTAACGAGACCCAGTGTGCAAACGCGTGGGACAATATCATTGCGCACGACACGGAAACCAGGGTAAAAAAATACCTGCAAAGTAATGACATCAGTGTATTTGACATAAAAATCGAAACCTATTCCAACGGGCCATTCTGCGAAGCCTGTTTCTGTCCATCGGGACGACGGATCAAGGTCCTGATCCGCGAATCGGACCTCGAGCCGGCTATAAAACTGGGATTTAAGAAATAATCCCAATAAATTCTATCGGTGCACAGCGACTGACATGAGTGTAAAAGCTCTGTAAAAGAATAGTAATCACCGTTAAAAGATGATTTAAACAGCTTAACTTTACGTGATAAAAATCACCGGGAAAATGAAAAAGTCGTTGTTTACCATTTTGGGAATAATGATCCTGGGACTTCACGGGCTGGCACAGGACTTTGACAGGGCAAAGCCGGATCAGTATTTTGATGCCCTTGAAGCAAATAACAGGTTCCGGGATACCTGAAAAGCTGAATCGGAAACAGATATCTCCATTCCATTGGACGCTGGAGGCATTGTATCCACGGCCGCGGACATTACAAGATTCGGCGATGCCCTGTTTGGCGGCAGGCTCCCTGGCAGCCAGAGCCTTGAAATGATGAAAACTATCAGGGACCAGCCTGGAATGGGATTGTTCCAATTCCCCTTTTATGACAGGACCGGTTACGGGCATACAGGGGGTATAGACGGGTTCAGTCCGGTATTCGCATTTTTCCCTGCCGTTATTATAGATTCTCAAACAGATTGTCGGAAAAACAATTTAACTTTACTGTTACCTGACAACAGGTTAGCTTAAAACAGGTAACCATGAAAAAACTGTCACGGGTCCTCCTTTATATTTTAGCCGGTGCTTTATTTCTCTTTGTTATCCTGGTTGTTTTCTTTTTACTTAAGTATAACTCCCTCGAAAAGAAAGTAATCAGCACAAGGGATGCACTTGAAAAGACTGAAAACAGGATCGTCTTGGTATCCGGCCGGCAGGCAAACGGTTCGGGGCTTAACCTGCTCCCCGTTCCGAAAAAGGTAACGGAGGGAAAAGGACGTTTTAAAATGCCCGGGAAATTATCCTTCACCGTTGCAGATTCTCTTGAAGGCAATGTCAGGTACTGGCTTGACAGGATTGATGGGGTAAGGTCTGTCAGTACCCATGCCGGGGGGACAGTCATTTTCAGGTTCAGGCCCGGCATACACAGGCAGGGTTACAAGATGGAAATAACTCCCGCCAGGATAAGGGTTGAATACAGTTCGGCTGAAGGTCTTTTCTACTCAATCATAAGTTTGAAGGTGCTTAACAGGAATTATGAAGGAAATATCCCATGCATTACCATAGAAGACTGGCCTGACCTGGAGGTGCGAGGTCTCATGTTCGACATAAGCCGTAACAAGATCCCGACAAGGGAGACCCTCTTCAGGCTTGCCGAGACACTGGCCGATCTTAAATTCAATCATCTTGAACTTTATATAGAAGGATTCTCCTTTGCCTACCCTTCATTCACCGACCTCTGGGCAGAAACCGAAACCCCGGTAACAGGTGAGGACATAAAAGCCCTCGATACCCTTTGCAGGAAAAACTTCATAGACCTTGTTCCCAACCAGAACATGTTCGGGCACATGATGTCGTGGCTCAACACTGAACAGTATGCCGATCTGGCTGAATGTCCGGAAGGCTTCAGGCTGTTTGGCCTGATCGATATGAAAGGAACCCTCGACCCGTCCGATCCGCGAAGCATAGAGCTTGTAACGAGAATGACCGACGATCTGCTGCCAAATTTCACCTCCGGATATTTCAATGTAAACATGGATGAGACGTTCGACCTGGGAAAAGGTAAAAGCAAAAAGCTGTGCGAGGAAAAAGGCGTGGTTAATGTTTATATGGATTACGCGTTGAAAGTCCACGATATTGTAACATCGAGGGGTAAGAAGATGATGATGTGGGGAGACATAGTGCTGCGCTCGCCTGAAGCGCTGAACAGAATTCCCCCTGATGTTACGCTTCTCGACTGGGGATATGAAGCCATGTATCCTTTTGAAAAGAATGCAGGAAACTTCAGGGCCGCCGGGGTTAATTTCATGGTTTGTCCCGGGACGAGCAGCTGGTCAAGTCTCGTGGGCCGCAGTGACAACATGAAAGCCAATATCAGCAATGCGGTTGATGCCGGTGTTAAACACGGGGCAAAAGGAATGCTGCTGACCGACTGGGGCGACATGGGTCACTGGCAGTACCTGCCCGTCAGCTACCCGGGCTATTGCCTGGGAGGGGCACTGGCGTGGAATAATGTCGGCGCTGACAATGTGCCCCTTGAAACATTCCTTTCCTCGTACATGTATCGCGACAAATCAGGAATCATGGGCCAGCTGGCGTTTAACCTGGGGAAATACCCGGCGTATGAGGAGAAACCCGGCGTATCGATGACCAGCACTGTCATGGGTTTCCAGCTCGGGATCAGGGATGAAGTCCTGGTGGAGGAGATATGGAGAAAAATGCAGGAAGGAATCACGGTTCTCATGGGAGACCTTTCCCCGGAACTGATAAGCGGTTTCATGGAATCCTATAATAAAAGGCACGCTTACAATTTTGAAGGGATGTATGCACTGATTGATTCTGCCAATATCCTTCTTGAAAAAACGAGCCCCGGGGGAGATGACGGCCTGCTGGTAAGAAATGAATACCTCAATACACTGAAGCTTCTTAAAACAGCTGTCGACCTCCAGTATTATATCCAGAACAGGAGGCTGCTTTCAATGGAAAAGCAAAAGGAGCTCCTGGAAGGAATGGATAAAACATTAACGGGATATATCGAAACCAATAAAATACTCTGGCTCGAAAGAAATAAACCGGGGGGTTATGAAACAAGTACTTCCTCCCTGTATTCATTAAAAAAACAAATAATAGCCAGGCTGAAGGGTCTTGAAAAATCCTCGTTCGGCAGGACAGTCGACAGGTTTTTCGGGAAAATAGTTACTGCCATTGCTGTCACTTACATAAGGAACTCTTAGCTTATTATTCCGCGATCTCCCTTAAAACGATAAAGATGAAAAAACTGCTGAAATACCTGCTCCGGACAGTCGGTGCGCTCATTGGGGCCGTTATCCTCCTGCTTGCTGTTGGCTTCCTTGTCATTAAAATCTCAACCGTTCGTGCAGAAAAGAAAGCCAGGGCCCTCGGAGGACCTGAAGTAAAAACCATCACAACTGAAGGATATACTTTCCGCGACCTTAACAAGAACGGGAAGCTGGATGTCTATGAAGATTCAAGGAAACCGGTCAATGAAAGGGTTGAGGACCTCCTCTCGCAGATGAACCTGGAGGAGAAGGCGGGAACAATGTTTTTCTCGATGATCGGTATGAACGGTGACGGATCGCCGGCAGAAAGCCCGTCGCTTTCCAACCCCTTCTCCTTCATGTTCATGGGGACAACAAAAATGATCCTTCAGAAGAAAATAAATCACTTCAATATCCTTCTTGGGACCGGGAAAAAGGAGATGGCTGCGTGGAATAACAGTTTACAGAAGCTTGCAGAAAGGACGAGACTTGGTATACCTGTTACAATTGGAACTGATCCGCGTAATCATTTCAGCAATAATCCCCTTGCATCAGCATTTGCAGGTGATTTTTCCCAGTTCCCTGAACCGATTGGACTCGCAGCCATAGGAGATTCGCTGACTGTTGCTGAATTTGCAGATATAGCGCGCAGGGAATACCTGGCCGTTGGGATCAGGGTAGCACTACATCCCCAGGTCGACCTTGCGACAGAACCCCGGTGGGGAAGAATAAACTCGACATTCGGGGAGGATGCCGCACTCTCCTCCAGGCTTGCATATGCGTATATCAAGGGCTTCCAGGGAGATACAATGGGACCATGCAGTGTTGCCTGCATGACAAAACATTTTCCCGGCGGCGGTCCGCAGAAAGATGGTATAGATCCGCATTTCAAGGTTCAGAAGGGGCAGGTATACCCCGGGAATAATTTCAATTATCACCTCCTGCCTTTCGAGGCTGCTTTCAGGGCAGGGACGGCGGAGATAATGCCTTATTACGGGGTTCCCAGGGGAATCGGAATGGAAGAGGTGGGGATGTCGTTTAACAAGGAAATTATCACTGGTCTTCTCCGTGAGAAGTACAAATTTGATGGCATTGTATGCACTGACTGGGGTATCATATCCGACTGGAAGGTTTTTGGGAGAACAATTATGACTGCAAGGTGCTGGGGAATGGAAAGTTATTCCGGGGAGGACAGGATTGTGAAAGCCCTGAATGCCGGTGTGGACCAATTCGGAGGTGAAACTGTCCCAGAACTTATTGTCAGGGCGGTGAAGGCCGGAAAACTTTCAGAAAGCAGGCTTGACACTTCTGTAAGGAGGCTGATAAGAATGAAATTCATACAGGGTTTGTTTGATGATCCTTACGTGGATGAGAACAAAGCCGTGGAGATTGTAGGCAATCCGGCATTCAGGGCAGCCGGCGAACTGGCACAGAGAAGCTCAGTGGTACTTTTAAAAAATGACACAATAGATAAAAAGGCCGTTCTTCCGCTGAAAAAGGGGACCAGGATCTATATTGAGAATATAGATCCTGAAGTGGCAGCTGAATACGGACAGGTTGTAAAAAAACCTTCTGAAGCAGATTTTGCGATATTAAGGATCAAAGCGCCGTCGGGTGTACTGAAAGGAGCAGGAATCCTTGGGCGTCTTTTTTCCAGCGGCGATCTTGATTTCAGGGAAAAGGAGAAATCAAAAATACTCCGTCTCATTGATAAGGTTCCGTCAATAGTTGATATCTACACCGACAGGCCCGCTGTAATACCTGAGATAGCTGCTGCAAGCAGGGGCCTCCTGGCAAATTACGGATGCAGCGATGCAGCAATTCTTGATGTTGTATTTGGGGTATTTAACCCCGTGGGAAAACTTCCTGTAGAAATGCCATCATCGATGGATGCAGTCAGAAAGCAAAAAGAGGATGTGCCTTTCGACTCGGAGAATCCGGCCTTCAGGTTTGGTTACGGTCTGTCGTACCATAACTGAGCCGGTCCGGCAGTAAAACCTGGATCGGGAAAATTAATTAAGATAGGGTTCGTATAATTTTCAATATAAATTATTTATTATTGATAATATATTAATGTCGTACTATATCTGTCTGATGTATGGTACGATAGTCAATAAGCTCCGTTCCCGGACCCGTTTAACAGCTGACATTCATGGCATTGTCAGTAAGGGAACCTGCTTTACCTTTTTTGGATTGCCGCCATTGCCTTTGCGCTGACGGGAAAGGCTTTCTGAAAAGAAGATCAGATCTGTTCAATACATCAGATGCATTTTGTTCTTCTCCCTCCACCCGGCCTGATTTTCATACTTGACGAAATAAATCTTCAAGTCTGCCTGGTTTTGGTATTCAACAAAATAAATCTTTTTCCCTGCCTGATTCGGGTATTCAGTGAAAAACCACTTTCCGTTGTTCTCACCAGCCTGGTTTTCGTATTTCACCCTGAATACTTTCAGGTCTGCCTGGTTTTCATATTTTACAACAAATACTTTCACATCTGCCTGGTTGGGATATCCGACACTATATACTTTTTGTCCGGAGATCATACCGCAGTGGATGAGCAGTAAAAAAATCACAATGGATTTGTGCATATTAATTGTTGTTTTGAATTTCAGGAATATGTTCATGTTAATCTGGCTTCGCCGGCAGGGATTTTTGCCGTTAAGTTCTGCTATGAATTTGTTCCAGTGCCGGTATGAACAGGGCCGGGGCGCACTGCCTGCTGCCTGACAGTCCTCCCTTACCGGAAATTCCTGACGCAGCACATAAGCGAGCCTGGTATGAACCGGTCTGTTTTTCAAGACTAATGCCATCTATAATGTGTTTTCGCCAGCGGGTCAGTGCTGATCTTATCCTTAAAAGGGCGGCATGAATTCCACCAGTCGTAATAGGCTTTGGCAGCCTCTTTATGTGATTTATCATCAAAAACCATCTGCGGTTCTGAAGACTCCTTTAGCACAAGAACAGGGTTTAGTGAAGGAAACCTTCCTATTAGGAACCTGCTGTTGTTTTCAACAGCCCTTAGGGATTCTACTGTCCATAAAACCATCATCCCCAGTTTACATTCTGATTGCCGGAAAGAAGAAACCGGGTTTTGGGGAAAGTTTGTGATGACAGTGGTTTCATTCCTGTACTCAAGTAAGGCGGATATGTCAGTGGTATTGAAATCCGGCAGATCATATGATTTATATGTGCCCGAAATCAATTCATCAATATATTTATCTACGTCACGACTGCTGTTATATTTTTCACAACCAGAAAAACCCATTGCGGTAACGAGAATGAATGATATGAGAGGAACCTTCATCGGGTTAATGTCGTATTAATCTGGTTGGTACAAAAACTGTACCATATGGTTTATTGATTTCCGGGATGAAACAGTATCAGCAAGCCGGCCGGGGACGCATAAGCCCGGTCACCTTCATTCCTCCTGATTGCACTTTCAGCACCTGTTTTCACGCCCTTGTCATCTTTTATTTTTCGTCCCGGGAGGCTGCTTATACTTTTGCTCCGACGAAAAGACACAAATCATTAAAAACAGTTTAAGATGAAGACAAAAGCATTTATTACAGCAGCCCTGATGGCCGTCATTCCCCTGGGTCTTGCTGCTCAGCGTGAAGGAGGGAGGGCTGCTCTCGAGGTGAACGGAGGGCTCTCCCTGTCGGTTTGTTCTCCCGGAGGATCCTATGAGAAGATCCATTGCCGGGATTGGTGAAAAGCCTGCCGGCTGACCATTCGACCCTGCCGGCGATGCAGCGTGAGTTGTAACGTCGGCGGATCATTTGCAGAAAGGTGCATATACTTTTTAAAGCGGAGATTTTCAGGTTCTCATCTTTTAAACAGGATGTCCCCGGAATGATCGTTCTGAGATCAGTACCGGCACGGCCAGGTATGCGGAATTTTGCATGAGGGGTGAAAGCCGGATGACAGAAAACTATATGAGGCCCGATATCAATCTCTCATTGAAATCCCCGGGAAAAGGTCTTCATAATTTAAAGTAATACTCCATGAGCCATCTTCTGTATACAGGATCGAGGAAAAATATCCTGTTCTTACCGGTATCAATGATTTCCTTGCTGATCAGTGCCTTTTTTATCCTTACCACGTTTGCAGACGTACCCAGCTGATATTCAATGATATTTTCCTGAGAGCTCAGTTGTTCTGCCCCTGAAAGCAGGGCTCTCAGGAAATTCAGCTGGGTATTGCTGAGTCCGTCCGTGATTGTCTGGAAAAGCATGCTCATCTGAAGAATGAGATCGGAAAATGCACTTCTGATTATTTCAGCTGAACATACGGTTTCCGTTCTCAGCCATGATTGCCGGGCCAGCTGCTGGACATAATAGGGGTGGCAATCGGCCAGTTCCGATATAAGCCCGGCTTCTTCCCCGCCGATCCGCTTGCCCGTGTCCTCAAATCTCTTTGTTAAAAAACTCTTCCAGTCGGCAGCACTGATCTTGTCAAGAAAAATGATATCCCCGAATTTGTAGAAAGGCATTGAGGGAGATTCAAAAACATCCATCATCATGTGCCTTTTGCTTCCGTAAAGGCAATACGATACATTATGATGATGCTGCCAGTGTGCCCTCATTTGTTTCTGGAATGACACGGGATCAGTGAATTCCGAAATGTTCTGGAATTCGTCAATGCATATTATGAAATTCATTCCCGAATTACGGGCCAGCTTCTCAGGCAAATCGACAATATCTCCCGGTTCCTTTTTAACTTCCTTCCAGTCAAGGCTCAGTTTAATCTCCGGTCCGGTTCCCGGACTGAATGTCAGGTTTGGCACAAACCTTCCCATGAATTTCCGGGCATTTTCCGCTATTGCCTGAATCCTGGTTGCAGAGGCCCTTAGGACAGAAGTGGCCAGTGCCTCGTAAAATTGTTCTTCCGTACGGATATTATTCAGGTCGACAAAGCAAAACTTCATTTTCCTGTTCTTCTTCAGCGCAACTTCCGAAGCCCTGACAACAAGTGATGACTTGCCCCACCTCCTGGGTGAAATCAGTATCGAATTGGTACCTGAGACAAAATTGGATACCAGCCTCCGGACCTCATTCTCCCTGTCGGTAAAATCGTCCTTCGTTGCTACCTTCCCGAATACAAATGGCGCTTTCATGAAATGTTTTTTCAAAGTTAATAAAAACAATTAACTAACATGTATGTAAGTTACATTATTATTAGTTACCGGTTTGTAAGTTCTTTCAGCAACTGTCCGGTTCATTGGACCGGTAACGGGCTCGCGTATTGATCTTATTGCGACAGCACGTTTGAGCTCCCGGCATATCCCTGAGATCAGCAGCTTCCATCTCCTGCCGTGCTGCCGGATCCCGTAACGGCAGGCTGCTTCCGGATATCGTTATTTTGATTCCCCGGGCTGGGGACTTACCCTGCCTTATATCTGAAGTATATATAAATCAGGATTGAAAAGCTCTCCGGAGTGATCCAGGATCAATAATACTCCTGAACTTGCCGGCAGGGAGCTTACGGCAACATAACTGTATGCAATGAATGCCGGACATTGTCCTCCAATGCCGATATCCGTTATGATATCCCTGAAAGGAGAATCCCGGCAGGGACTTTTCTCAGACAAGTATTTGCCTGGCGTAGGCAAGACAGGTTCTGACTTCCTTAACTGAGTTAGACCATATTTTTACAGGGTACTCAAGTTCTATATCAGCATGTTTTGGCCACCCGTCTTCGTCCGCATGCTTTTTCAGGAGGAGGAGCACATCTGCAAGAGGTACTTCTCCCTGGCCCCATACCTGGTTTTCATTCGGGGGATCGGTATTTGGGCCTGTTTTGTCTTTCAGGTGCAGGCTGAAAATCCTGTCATGGTACTTTTCAATGAAATCCACCGGGTTCAGACCTGTCGAGCCAAAATAATGACCGCAGTCGAAATTCAGCATGATTGCAGGTGATGCCGCAAGCACCTCATCGACATTGAAATTCTTGTCTGCAAACTGGTAGTGATTATGCATTATGGCAAACATTCCATGTTTTTCGGCGAACGGTCCCAGCCGTTTTGCAGTTTCCACTCCTGATTCATCGGTGACACCTTTTGCTCCCAGTGCCTTTGCAGCTTTAAAGGCATAATCAATTTCCCCGTCAGACCATCCGGCCGGAGAAAATTTGGCTATATGTATTCCGACACCCGCGTCATTGAACATTTTTCTCAGTTCCTCAAATTTCGTGACAGGTACGGATAAGCGCCATTGTAATTGTTCCGCGGTTGTACCCACGATCATGGCGACGATCATCTGCCAGACCGGCGGATCAACGCTTTTCCTTATCTGTTCAGGTGTCGATTTGTACTGTTTGGTCAGGTTATCCAGCCTGGCCTGTGCTTCGGGCGGCAATGAACCGGGCAGCTCCGTGGGACTCGGAGGTTTTCCTGCCCATGACTCAATGGCATCACTCATAAGCTCGATGGAACTTATTCCGGCTTCCCTGCAGTATTTCAGGATGTTTTCCACACCACCCGGCTGATCCCGCCAGCTGTATGTTATAGTTCCTATCTGAACCCCGCCAAATCTGGAGTCGGGCAGACCGGCTGATTTTTCAGGAGTTTCAGTATGTACAGGTCCCTTGCAACGGGTTGCGACCGGTACTATTGATAAAGCGGTTGCGGCGGCTGCAGCAGTTCCGATGAACTGACGCCGTGATACCAGACTGGTTTTTTTGTTCTGTCTTTTCATTGTGGAGAATTTAGATTAAACATGACATGATGCCCCGGTCTTTCAGCCATAATACTGAAACATCAGTGTTATTCCCCTCTCCCGATTCCCGGCGGTCATGTCAAAATTAATAAAAGCATATGTCAAATAATGACACCGCGCAAAAAAAATCCATCGGGAGATTACCGGCCGGCTGATCTTCCTGAATAATTATGCGGATAAGGACAGATTCAGCATGGAAGTAGGAAATTTTCAGAATGATTCAAAACCGTTTTTGCGTTTGGCATGCATGATAATCCATCTTATCTGCAGGAGCATGGCAGCGAGGCGGCCGGATCTGAAAGAACGGGCCGCTTAAGATGTGATCCGTAAATTTATGATGATATTGTCCCGGCAATTTCTGCCTATACAGCCATACTCCTTCTGATGGGAGGATGGGGATCATAGTTTTCTATAACAAAGTCATCAACTGTAAGCTGATCGAATGGTTTGTCCGCAATGTGCAGACGGGGCATTGGCCTGGGTTCGCGCGACATTTGTTCGAGGATGGCAGTTACATGGTCATATTTTTCCTCGTTCCCGTCGGCGGGTGCATTTTTATTTATCCATTCAACCACTTCAAGGTATTCTTCCCTGTCTGCCACATTCCTTACCCTTTTTTGCAGTTCCCTGAAATTATCCCTGTGCCAGAGGGTTCTTTTTCCGATGCTGGAGTAAAAGTGCGAATCTCCGAAAGTATGAATGAAAGTTTTGGGTATCATCCCTGCTCCACGGGCAATTACATGTGTAAGAGCAGCATAGCTGGCTATATTGAAAGGAACACCCAGGAATTGGTCGCAGCTTCTCTGATAAAGCTGCAGTTCCAGTTCGCCTTCTTCATTGGCAGTTGCCTGGTAGAGGACATGACACGGCGGCAATGACATTTTCGGTGTATCACCCGGGTTCCATGAATCGACGATATGCTTTTTCCCGGTCGGATTCTTTTTCAGCCCTTCTATCATTTGCCCTACCTGATCTATTTCGACAAACATTCCCCTGTCATGATCATAATATTCCCACCTCCGCCATTGTTTCCCGTAGATGGGTCCGGCATCGCCCCATCTTTCGGCAAATCCAGCATCTTCCTTTATCCTCTGGCCATATTCCTGCATTGCCTTGTCCCAGTCGGCAGAGTACTTTACAATACCTTCAGGGAAAATTCCTTCCTTCTGCAGTCCCGGCAGGTTGGCCTGAAAGGCATCAGGCCTCCAGATGGGACAGTTATTGTCTTCAAGATATTTGATATTCGTGTCACCCCTCAGGAACCATATCGTTTCATGGAACATCGATGCGGTGAACATCTTTTTCGTTGTCAGCAGCGGGTAACCCTTTCTCAGATCATATTCGTTCTGATACCCAAATAATGATATGATGCCTGAGCCTTTACTGCCTCCCTTGAAGTTTGAACGCTCAGATGTCAGGATTGCCCTGGAGTGATCTAAATACTGTTGCGACATTTTTGTTCCTGTTTTTGGATTATTTTGCAGTCAAAAATAGTCTTTATTTCTCTCGGGTACCATGCTCCGGGCTGCCTGGCGGGGTGAAAATTATCAACACCGGTTGTTGGTAGCCGCAGCCCGGCCGCAGCCGGCCCGGGCGGTTAAGGTTAGATGAAATTACCTGCGGATTAACCCCTTTTACTTATTTCCGACAGCGAACCGTGGTTTTTCAGGATAACATCCTTTTCATCCAGTTCGATAAGTCCGTCCTTTTCAAAAAGCTTGAGGAGCTTCACTGCACTTTCAGTCGATATACCGGCGAAATCAGCCAGGTCCTTTCTTGAAAGGACCTGGAAGATATCAGGAGCTTCAGATCTGAGAGAATCAAGGTACAGCAATGTCCCGGCAAGGCGGCCGTTCATCTGTTTATAGTTGAGATCCTGTATAACTGACAGGAGATTGTTATTTTGTTCACAATACCTTCTGGCCAGGCTGAAACCGAACAGGCCGTTTTGTTTTATCACTTTTGCAATGGTTTCTTTTTCAATAAGGAAGGCCTGGCAATCGGTGAGGGCCGATGCGGAATATCCAAATTTATTTTCAGAAAATACTGCCGACAGCCCAAGGAATTCTCCCGATCTTATGATCCTGAGGTTAAAGGTTTTTGAGCTGTCGCCTTCGAGGTATTGTTTTGCAAGGCCTTTGGCAAGAAATAATACATAGGAGGTAAAAGCACCCTGCTTTGTCAGGTTGTCGCCCTTTCTGAAAAGCACCTGTGTTTTCCCTGCCCTGATGAATCCGGTCTCTTCGGGGCTAAGATCCCTGAAACACGGTGCCTGGATATCGCATATAAATTCCCTGTCTGTCTCGAATATGGTCTTCATGTTTTAATGATCTGATCCATAAATGCCGCCTGACCGGCAAACGTATCTTACCGGGCACAAAGTTAATCCAAATCAATTAAAAAGTTGTTCTGTTTCAACCCGGGGATTGTCATCCGCATTGGTAATTTTCTTTAAGGATATCCTGTGGGAGTGTATTTTTGCCACACGAATTTTAAAACTGAAAAGTAATGTTATACACGAATCTGAAACATCTTGAAACGGCAGCCGATCTGAAAAGGGCCATAAGTGAGAATGAGAATGTTATGGTAATCTGCGGGCGCATGGGTCCGATGTGTATCCCGGTTTATGGAATAGCTGAAGATCTTGAGGATGAATACAGGCATGTTAAATTTTACGATATGGAATTTGACAATCCTGAAGCGCATATTATAAGGTCGCTTCCTGAAGTCAGGGGATTTATGGGAATTCCTTTCACTATTTATTACAAGGAGGGCAGGGTTGTAAGGGCGACATCAAGCATCCAGACCATGGAACAGGTTAGGGCCATTCTCGACAAGGAGTTTTCACCTGCAGTAACAGCCTGAATATGAGTGCTGGTAATCATTACGATGCAATAGTAATCGGAGCCGGACCGGCTGGTCTCACCGCGGGCATTTATCTGTCGAGGGCCCGTATGAGAACGCTGATTCTTGATGAAGGTATTGTCGGTGGTCAGATGGTGCTTACACATGAAATAGCCAATTATCCCGGAGTTGAAAGTATAAGCGGATACCAGCTTTCGGGGATAATGAAAAAACAGGCCAGGAATTTCGGATGCGATATAAAGGCAAATATTTCAATAAAGGATCTTGAGCTCACAGGTACCTTAAAGCATATTATACTGTCGGACGGAACAGAATACACGGCCGGAGCGGTTATCCTGTCTCCCGGAGGAAGGCCCAGGACACTGGGGGTTAAGGGAGAAGATGAGTTCAAGGGACGGGGAATATCATATTGTGCTACATGCGATGGTGATTTTTTCACAGGCAGGGAGATCATTGTGGTAGGAGGGGGAAATTCTGCTCTCGAAGAAGCAGTGTCACTTACGAAATATGCTTCAAAAGTGACCGTTATTCATCAGTTTGACCATTTCCAGGCGTTTGAACATGCGATCGGGGAAGCTCGCAGGAACCCGAAGATAAGTTTCGTGATGGAGTCGGCTGTTACGGGTTTTTATGGCGGGGAAAAACTGGAAGGAGTGGAAATAACGGATCTCAGAACGGGCGGAACAAGGAATTTAAGGACTGATGGTGCTTTCATCTTCATAGGTTATGTTCCCAACACCGAATTCCTCAGGGGGAAGGTAGGCCTGAACCAGTCGGGTGAAATCATTGTCGATGCCGTCATGTCGACGAATATTGAAGGAGTGTATGCTGCCGGCGACAGTAATGCCAAGCGTTACAGGCAGGTGACGATTGCAACGGGCGACGGGACAATAGCCGCCCTTGCCGCCACAGCATATATCAATGAGTTGAAAATAAAACATAGGCAACCAGCGGAAACTTGATATGAATACAATACTGATTATCAGCGGGATTTTGGTTCTCTTACTTGTATCCCTGTATTTTTTTGCAAGGAGGAAAATGAAAAATATTCCGGTTGTGGAGGACCATGAAAATATTCTTACACTTACCGACAAGAATTTTCAGCATCAGATAAGGAACAGGGTTGTTCTTGTTGATTTCTGGGCAGGATGGTGTGTACCGTGCAGGATGATGGCGCCCGTGCTCAATGAAATTGCGGGAGAACTCAGCGGCAATGCCTGTGTCGGAAAGGTTGATGTCGAAAAATACCAGGGTCTGGCACAGAGGTTCAGGGTAAGAAACATTCCGACCATGGTGCTTTTCAGGAACGGAAAGGAGGTTGACCGTTTTGTCGGGGTCAAGACGAAAGAATTTTTAATGAGCCGGATCAGCAAAGCGTCTTAAATGGAAAAAGTGTTGTCATATCGTGAATTTGTTTCCGGTTTACCGGCTGAAGGCAAATGTTTTCTCCTGCTTTACAGGGGAGGAAGTGAACAGAGTGCATGCGCCTGTAAGAATGTGGGGAAGGTGGCGGAGGGAAACGACAAAATCAGGTTCTTTTCTGCCGATGTTAATGAAGTAAGGGATATCCACAGTCATTACGGGATCGACAGTGTTCCTTCCCTCCTGGTTTTTGACGACGGCAGGCTCACCGGCGTGGTAAAGGGTTGCCACGACAGCAGTTATTATCTTGCCCTGATACAGAACAGCCTTTACAGACCTGATACAGAATCGGGGAATAAGCCTGCCAGGACTGTAACAGTATATTCCACCCCTGCCTGTTCGTGGTGCAATACCCTTAAGGCATGGCTAAATAAAAACGGTATTCAATATACCGACATTGATGTTTCACGTGATCAGGCCGGTGCAGAAGCTATGGTCCGCCGTTCCGGCCAGCAGGGAGTTCCCCAGACCGATATCGACGGACAGATTGTAGTGGGCTTTGATCAGCCGCGTTTGAAAGAATTACTTAAAATACAATAATCCAGAAAATTGAACAGGAACATGAAAGAATTGCAGCCAATAAACCAGCTGGTGGTGCTTGACATCACCGAATCGAAGAATGAACAGAAGACCTCATCGGGCATAATTATTCCCGACACTGCGAGAGAGAAGCCCAAAACAGCCCCGGTTGTGTGGATGGGAGTTATTGAGAATGCGGAAATAAAGCCGGGCGACATTGTTCTCTACAAGCCGTTTACAGGAACGGAGGCAGAATTTGAAAACAGTAAATACCTGATATTGCCCTATACCGACATCCTTGCCAAGGTTGTTGAGACTGAAAAGATATAGCAATACCTGACAGTGTATGGCAAAAAGTGAAACCGTTTCCACGAGGTGGCTCGGGAACATGGCCTTTGAATCAGAAGTAAACGGCCATAAAATTATCATAGATGCCGGGACTGCTTCGGGAGGCGAAAACCGCGGACCCAGGCCGAAGCTTCTCATGCTTACTGCGCTTGCGGGATGCACCGGGATGGATGTTGCCGCCATATTGAAAAAGATGCGCGTTGATATCGACGGATTGAATGTTATCGTGGATGGGGATTTGACAGAGGAACATCCGAAGTACTTTTACAGGATGCATGTCATTTATGAATTTACCGGAAAGGATCTTCCCGCCGACAAGCTTCAGAAAGCAATTGACCTGTCAACGGAGAAGTATTGCGGTGTAAGTGCGGTTTACAGGAAGGCAATGGAAATCACTTCGGAGATCAGGATACTGGAGCCGTAAGCTTATCCGGCTCAGACTGGTACCGGGCAGCCGGGTTGCCGTTAGGCAATGTGCCACCGGAAGGAGAATACATTCAGCGGCGTTTGTTCCGGGTAGCAAAAGGCAATTATAATTCATACTTTTGCATGTAATCCGCCTGTTTTAAACGGACTATGCAGGCCCTGCCGGATCCGCCAGCAGAATGGAAGGATCTTTAACCGAGCCGGGTACGAATATCATGCTGAAAGTATTGATCATATCATTGTTATTCATAACTCAGCCGCCGCCTGTCACATTCACCAGCATTGAATACGTATACGGGACGGATTCACTGAAGGCTGTTGTGAGGCTGAGCAATGAGCTTTTTCTGCGCGATTACCAGCAGACCATCTTCGATGACCTTGATCTGGCAACCCTGAGAAGTTTCAGGCCTTTTCCCGCCGATCTGGCAAACAATTACCTGAATTCCAAAATAGTGATATACACCGGCAAAAGGCAGGTGATAGGCAAGCTGCTGAAAATGCAGGAGGATGGCGGGGATATTGAATTCAGCCTCCTGTTCCGGGTTGACAGGAAACTGAAAAGCATTACAGTCAGAAATACAATTCTGACCGGATTATCCAGCAAAGTCAGGAACCTTACTTCTGTAAGGGGCAGGAATACCGAATCACTGATTGTGTTCACACCTGAGCTCCCGGAAAAAACATTCCCCTTAAGATGAATATCTACAGCGAAATGCCCATCTGTTATATTATTAACACATGTTAAGGATACTGATACTGCATTTGGCCTTTTTACTTCATCCGGTTCATGTATCCATCACCACATTGACCCAGGAGGCAGAGAGTGACTGCCTGAAGGTAATGTTCAGGATGTACTTTGATGATTTCCAGCTGGATTACAAGCTGTTTCATCCCGGGTTCAAGCCTGGTACAGGTTCAGAAGATTCTGACTATCCCCATGACATGTTGAACAAATACTTCAATGACAGGGTGCAGATCTATATCAACAATAAGCTGCTGCCGGGAAAACTGACAGATGTTGCAATCAATGAATATGAGATCCTGATGAATTTTGAATTTGAATCAAATGCAAAACCCAGAAGCTTCAGGATCAGAAATCAGATACTCACCCGTATCTACAGCGATCAGGCAAACATGATATATCTCAATATCAACAGATATGAGGATGCAATAAAGCTTACCGTTGATGATACCGAGGCAGTAATCAGGCTGAAATAACACTGATCGCCAGGGGGCCTGCTTTACATTATCGGTGACAATGTACTACGGCGGTATTTGCCATACCGCGGTGTTTTGAATAACAAGGCAGCACCGGTTCAATCAGAAATGAATACCGCTGCCATCGAGGATACCGTATTCCTTTCCCCCGCATGCAAAGCAGGTGAAGGAGTCTCCGTTTTGTGTGGTCCGCGATTTCATGACGCTCTCATTGCAGATCCCGCATACAACGCTTTCATGTATCGGAGCATAAGCTGGTATTTCGGCTTTCACACGGCTTACGGTGAAAAGCTTTTCGAAAGGGATGGTCAGTGTACCGAAGGCTCTTTGAAGGGCAACCCTTGTATATTGCGAGACTAGTTCGGCGCTGCGGTTTTGTTCTATGACAACTGACTGATAGAATTTACGGAATTCGGGAAATGCTTCATGCACTCTCTCGCCCGATTCATGACGCGAACATATGCGGATACCGTTACCATCCCTTCTGGTAAGGGTGAAGGCTGTTTTTCCAAGATCCCTGAATATAAGGGAATTATTGCCGAATGAACATCCGGTTACGAACTGAACTCCGTCCGAGAAACAGTTGTTTGTTTCGGTTATGGCCAGCAGGTTCTCCATGCCATCCGAGTCAGCCCCGAGTTCTTTCATGGCAAATGCAGCAGCCATGACACCCATTGCAAGACCCGGGCAGAAATGTCCGTGCAGCTGGCCGGCCTTAACGAGAAGTGATTCAGTATTGCCTGCTGCAATGTTGTTCCTTATTTCGATCCGGGGATCTGACCTGAGGATTGAAGAATGAACGGCGTTCAATTCTGATTCGGATGCAAACAATGAGGTATCGCAGCACTTTATATCTATTACCGGGGTATTGTTGATTGCATCAAGTCCTGTAACAACCAGTTTGTTTTCACTGTATTCAAGGAGCTTTACCGTTGTGACCCCGATCAGGTTCGGCCTTTTCGGACTCCTGGAGGCGAAGACCCCTCTCTCGGCACCGGAAGGTATCTTGCCCGTGAGCCGTGAGTTGTCCGACTTGTGAAACCAGAAAACAATATCCAGATATTCGCAATCCCCGATATTCAGGAGGGCTTCGCGGTATTCGTCATTGATGGTTATTGTACTGGGTTTCTGTTTCATCCCATGCCGGTCGGCAGGATCATTGAACTCATTGCTTACGTATCCGACGGGTTTTATCTCAAATGATTTCATTGTTTAAAGATTTTGTGATTTTTTATATTCCTTCAGGGATAATGAAGATCCGGCTGTCTTCCCTGAATATTTTCACCTTTATGTCATAAAGATTTTCAATATTCTGCTCGTTAATGATCTCTTTTCCTCCGGAGGCAAAAACTTTTCCTTCCTTGAGCATCATTATTCGGGAAGCATAGCGGACGGCTATGTTTATATCATGCAGGGCAATGACGATTGTGATGCCTTTCCGGGCCAGCTCTTTCAATATTTCAAGTACTTCAACCTGGTGACGTATATCGAGGTTGGCAGTAGGTTCGTCGAGCAGCAGGATATCGGGTTCCTGGGCAAGTGCACGTGCAATATAGACGATCTGCTGCTGTCCGCCGCTCAACTTATTGAAATCCTTCAGGGCAAGGGTTTCGAGATGCAGCAGATTGATGATTTCTGCCGTAATCTTAAGATCATGTTTCGATGGTTTCCAGTTGATGTAGGGTTTTCTGCCCAGAAGCACAATGTCGAATACCGTTAGAACCGGTTTTTTATTCTCACTCTGGGGAACATAGGCGATTTCCTTTGCCAGTTCGTTCGGGGTGAGTGAGTTGATTGCCTTTTCATCGATCAGCACGACGCCCTTGTGAACTTTCAATATTCCGTTCAGACACTTGATCAGGGTGCTTTTGCCTGACCCGTTCGGGCCCACCAGAGCAATAAAATCCCCTTTCCCGAATTTTTCACTAATGCTTTCAAGTGCAGGCACGCCGTTATAGCTGAATTCAATATCCTGAATGGAGATCTTCATGATAAAAAAGGTTTTATGACCAGAATCCCTTACCCATGCCTTTGATCAACAGAAACAAAAACAGTGGTGCACCAATGAATGAGGTCAGAATTCCCACCGGAAGGATGACGGGGGAAATAATTGTCCTGGCCAGGGTATCCGACAGAAGCAAAAACGCGCCCCCTGAAACAGCCGAGGCCGGAATCAGGAACTGCTCATCGCCCCCGATTATCCTCCGCACAATGTGCGGTACAACCAGTCCGATGAAAGCAATAATACCGTAGAAAGATGTCACAACAGCCGTTGCGAGCGAAGCGACAACCATGCCGGTCAGGCGCACCCGGGTAACATTTACCCCAAGGCTTTTTGCATATTCGTCTCCCGACTGGAGTGACTTGTAATTCCAGCTCTGATGGATGAAGAACAGCAATACGGGAAAAACCACCAGGGCAATTATCAGGCAGTTGCTCCAAGTTGCCCTGCCCAGGTCACCGAAGGTCCAGAACACGATGGATGCAAGCTGGACATTGTCTGAAAAATACTGAATTGCCGAAATACCCGCCCCGAACAGCGAAGATATAATTATTCCCGCAAGAATGATGATTTCGGGGGTTGATCCCCTGTATCCCGACAAAAGCAGTATAACAGCAACGCTGGCGAGGCTCCAGATAAAAGCTGAAATGGTTACCAGGTAAGGATTATTGATAACGGCAACATCATTTGACCCGCCGTAGCTGGTTCCGGCGCCGAGCAGAATTATTGCAAAAGCTGCGCCAAATGCTGATGCGCCAGAGATGCCCAATGTAAACGGCGAGGCCAGGGGGTTCCTCAGCAGGCTCTGGAAAACTGCCCCTGATATGGCAAGTGACGTTCCGGCCAGGAAGGCTCCGGCAATGCGGGGCATTCTGATTTTCAGGAGCACCTGGCTGGCAAATGCTGAGCTTCTTCCGGCCACAAGGTCAATGATGCTCCGGAAACCGATATCGGCAGAACCCGACACCAGCGAAATTAATACAATAATGACGAGCAGAAGAAAAACCAGCAGGAAAAATAATATCCTTTTTCTGAGATACCTGTTATATTCGAGAACCAGTTTGCCTGTCATCGGAAATCGTCTTTGGATAGGTTCCGGAAAGCCGGTGCTGATGAAATTACTTTATGGTAAAGATCTTTACCCAAAAATGCCCTGAGTATTTCGTTGGTCTTTTCTTCAATGTCTATGTCCCTGAACCGGTCAGGATATATGGCCTTGCCTGTGAACCATGCATTTGCCAGAACCAGTTCATAATTTACAGCGTAGTTGTTGTAGGGTAAAAGGGTGAAGATCCTGTTGTTGATTAATGCGCCGAGCTGATCTGACAATGCGCTGCCTTTTTCCAGGTCTTTCCTTACCAGGCTGAGCCCCGACACATCAATGAAAAGCATATCGGGGTTCCAGAGCATCAGCTGTTCTATATCTATATAGGTACCCTTCACATGCGATATAAGCCTTTTATCGATGGATGAGGCAACATTTTTTGCGTTCGTGAAGATAAAGGGAGGATAGAAGGGCTGGGTTGAATTAATACCACGCATCCCTGAATATGGCACACCGCCTATATAAACCGTGGGCCTTTCTGAATCGGGAATTCCTGCCGTGCGTTCATTCAGATCTGCAATTGAATTATTTATCCAGGCAATGAGAGAATCGGCTCGTCCTTTTCTGTTCAGTATTTTTCCGATCAGTTTGAGGGAAGCAAACAGTGTATCTCTCGCAGTCCCTAACTCGGGGCATTCAAGGGCAATTACCGGTATGCCGGTTTTTTGCTGCAGTGCATCAGCATCGCCGGTTGTTGTATAGGTAATGAATATGACATCCGGCTGTACCTTTACTATCAGTTCGGCGTCACCTCCCATTGACGGGCCGACCGAGGGTAACAGTGTCAGTTCCGGATGTGCCATCGCGTAGGGCGTTGTACCCTTTCGTTCAAATTCTTCAACTCCGGCAACCTTGCCGATAACATCCATATAAACCAGAAGGCGCAGGGCGCCGGCCCTTAACCCGACAATTCTGTTAATCTTTGACGGAACATAAACTTCCCTTCCGAGCATGTCCCTTACCGCAACCGAGTCATTCCTTTCAGTCGCGGGCGGACTATTGCAACTTAATATTGAGTAGCATGATACAATCAGTATCAGAAGCCTTGTATATTTTTTCCCCATTTCAGAATTTAAATGAAACACGACCGGTTATTAACCTTCCGGGCGAGATATATTCACCTGTTTCCATACGCCGGTTATTAAACAGGTCCTGAATATCCAATGATACGTTAAAATTTTTAAAAAGATCCCTCGAAAGCATCAGATCCATGGTAAAATATCCATCAAGTTTCTGTGCATTGGCGTCATCGCTGAACTGTTCTCCCTTGTAAAGACCCCTGATGCTTGCATTAACGATTCTGTTTTTCCAGAAGAGGGAAGCAGAGGCTATATGTTTGGGGGAGTACTTCAGATACTTATTTACAAGGTCGGGTCTTTCGGCAAACTTATCGATTCTTGCATCGGTGTATGAGTAGTTAGCCATAAGATCGAAGCCGTTTGCAATTTCATACATGATCTCCGCTTCCGCGCCTTTAATATATACATTGGTAACGTTCTTCCGGATATATATCGGGCGGCCGAACAGGCTGTCGCCTGTTGACACATAATAAAGAAAATCTTTGCCGCGTGCATAATAAACTGATGCAGAAAACTTCAGTTTTTTTGCCGGTACCATATCGAGGCCTATTTCATAATTGTCGAGTGATTCGGGACCCAGCTCGGGATTGGCATACTTCGGGCCCACCCACATATAGCCGGTACGTGTGAGGTCGTCGAGTATCGAGGCCCTGAAACCGTGTGAATATGAAAGATAGGCACTAACTTCCTCGATGAAGTTCAGCCGCAGGCCCAACCGTGGAGAAAGCTCTGACCAGGTATGGTCTTTTAGTTCAGGTGTAACGTTCCATGGATCAGTCGATTTGAATTCACCGTCGGAGAAGCTTACCCGGTCGTAGCGTAAACCGGCTATGAATCGTATTTTACCATCCAGAAAGGAATGCTCGTCCTGGGCATACGCTGCAACAGTTTTTATTTTGCCTGCATTGAAAATAGTATCGTAAACCTGGGTGGAGGGACCTGTCTGGCGGGGAGTCTGGTAATAGTCACCGCCTTCAATGCTGCCCTGCTTTAATTCAAAACCAGCCGTTAAGGTATTTTTTGACGAGAGGTCCCTGCTTATGTTGAACAATGTTCCCATATCCTTTCTGAATGAATTCACATCGTAACGTGAATAGTTCGGGCCCCGTAATCTCTCATTGATATCATAATAATGCTCAAGCTGGTAATATAGGCTCAGATCATAACGAGTCGTGCCGTCATTCCCCTTGAGGTTTCCCCTGAACAGATTCGTGTTGAAATTGCGGTAGCATCCTTCAGGGGTGTAGATTTGATAACCTTCACCTCTTTTATCCCTGAAGATATCATACTGCAGTTCCCAGTTGAACCAGGTGCTTTTGTCGAAACCGGCCCTGGCCGATACGCCAATCTCTTCCAGTGTCCTGGCAATATCATAAGGGGTCCGTTTCTCTTTGACGATATTGTTGTATCCGTCGCTTTTCAGGAAATACTGCGATACGGTTCCATAGTATCCCTTGTCGGACCTGACGCTTATGTTCAGGTCCTGCCTCAGGGTGTTGAATGTACCGTAGCTTACTGCGCCGAGTATTTCCTGGGGCCTGGAAGGCTTTCTGGTAATCAGGTTGATCACGCCGCCCATTGCGTTATTGCCATAGAGTGAAGAGCCCGGTCCTTTGAAGACTTCAATTCTTTCAATATCAAACTGGTTGATCCTGTTCCAGTTAACACCACCCTCATCGGATGTGTTGACAGGAACCCCGTTAACAAGCACAAGTGTCCTTGACTGTTCATCACCCGACAATCCGCGCAGGGTAACCATGGGGCGCTGGCTGTAGATTCCGGAAGACCTGTTCACATTAATGCCGGGTGTGTAGCGCAGGATATCGTCGACCTGTAGTAAGGGAGTGGATTCAATCAGGCCGCTTTTAACAACCGAGATTCTGGCAGGCACCTCGGTGAGGTTGCGCATCGTTTTGGTAGCGGTCACAACAACCTCGCGAAGCAGAAGAGTGTCCATCGTGTAAACCTGAGAATGCAGATTCAGGGATGAAGCCAGTAAAAGCGGTATAATCCACAGGGATTTGATTCTGTTAAGTTTTTTCATGGAAAAAGATTTAATTACAAAGGTGTTACAATTAATATATTCGTGTTACTATCTAATCAAAAAAAATCAGTCCGCCCTGCTCATTGTCAGTTTTCCATGCTGGATTCCCTTGACTGCAATGAGTTTCTCAGCCAGTTCAGTCAGGATTTTTGCTTTTCCCTTCACGGCAATTATTTCCATGCAGCTTTTATGGCTGAGATGAAAATGCTGTGAGGAAAGAATGGTCGTATGGTAATCATGTTGTATGGCGGTAAGGTTGGCCAGCAGATCATGCTTATGGAAATTGTAAACCAGGGTGATTGATCCGGCAACGACATTGTTGCAATGCCATTTCTTTTCAACCAGGTTATTGTTTATCAGGTGTTTGATTGCCTGGGACCTGTTCTTAATACGGTTATCTTTGGTGTAATTATCCAGGGCCGCAAGAACTTCCCGTTCAAGAGAAACGCCGAATCGGATCACGGACATGGTGTTACTTTTTATTTTTTCGTGATACAACAGGCAAATATAGTTTATTTTTAATACGTGCGGCTTCCGGTGCATGGCAGGATCGTTTTTTTAATGATTTTTAAATATTGCAGAGGCGGGTATCTGGACTGTTGGATCAGTTTATCCGGATTCCCGCGGGAGGCGCAGTCGAAATTACCGCTGATATTGAACAAATTGCCGCATTTGTTGTTTGATTCATGATTCTTAAACAACCAGTCAGATGATTACGCTCAGAAGAGTATATGATCCGGAAAAGCCCGGGGAACACTACAGGGTCCTGGTTGACAGGCTCTGGCCCAGGGGGATCTCAAAGGACAATGTCACCTGGGATGAATGGATGAAGGAGGTTGGACCAAGCAATCAGCTGCGCAAGTGGTTCGGTCATGATCCTTCCCGATGGGAAAAATTTAAATCAATGTACAGGGAAGAATTGGGCAGCAGGCAGGATTTACTGAAAAAGCTCAGGCAGCTTGAAGAAAAGCATGGAACCCTGACGCTGCTGTATTCATCGAGGGAGCATGAATACAACAATGCCGTTGCGTTGCGGGAACTGCTTATGCAGACTTGAGTTCAACCGGAAAAAATCCGGTGAATCATTCATATCAGGAAAAGCGGAATCCTGCCGGGATGCATTTCTGTAAATGTATACAGAGCTTCTGCAGTCTTTCTTTAATTAACGGATCAATCCATTGGTTTTGACGGGCTTGATCATATTTTCAGGCATAAGTACCTGGTTGAGTTTTTCTTCGCTGAGGATACCCTTGTCGAGGATAAGGGAATAGAGGCTTACATTCTTTTCAATTGCCTCTTTTGCAAGTTTTCCGGAGATATCGTAGCCGATGTAGGGCACCAGTGCCGTGATCAGGCCGATACTGTTCATGACCATCTGCCTGCACCTTTCCTCATTTGCCGTGATTCCGTCGATACAGCGGTATTTAAGGGTGTTCATGCCATTCATCAGCATCTCGACGGATTCGAAAATGCTCTGGATAATTACCGGTTCAAAGACATTCAGTTCAAGCTGTCCGGCTTCCGAAGCCAGGGTAACGGTAAGGTCATTTCCGATCACCTTGAATGCGATCTGGTTCACGACTTCGGGGATTACCGGGTTGACCTTCCCCGGCATGATGGATGATCCGGGCTGCATGGGCGGAAGGTTGATCTCAAAGATCCCGGTTCGCGGCCCTGAAGACAACAATCTCAGGTCGTTGCAGATCTTTGATAGTTTTACAGCCAGGCGTTTTATTGCGGATGAATACATTACAAAAGATCCTGTATCCTGTGTGGCCTCTACCAGGTTGGATGCAAGGACCAGGTTGAGACCCGTGATCTTCCTCAGGTGCCTGATCACTATTTCCGAATAGCCGGGTTCGGCGGTTATGCCGGTTCCTATTGCCGTTGCGCCCATATTGATCTCAAGGAACAATTTTGCATTCTGGTTCAGCCTTTCAACTTCTTCCCCGAGGGTGACCGCATAGGCTTCAAACTCCTGACCGAGTGTCATGGGGACAGCATCCTGCAGCTGTGTTCTTCCCATTTTAATAACACCTGAAAACTCATGCCCTTTTTTCCTGAATGACTCAATCAGGGTATTCAGAACAGATACGATTCTCTTGTTTGAATTGAACAGTGCGATCTTTACAGCCGTGGGATATGCGTCGTTGGTTGACTGGGACATGTTTACATGATTATTCGGATGACAGACGGAATAGCTGCCTTTTTCATGGCCGAGGATTTCCTGGGCCCGGTTTGCAATCACTTCATTGGCATTCATATTTGTTGAGGTACCGGCACCGCCCTGGATCATGTCAACCACAAACTGATTCTGGTATTTCCCGTTTTGCAGTTCATGGCAGGCTTGCACAATAGCATCCTTTATCTTTTTATCCAGCAGCCCCAGCTCGAAATTCGCCTTTGCAGCTGCTTCCTTTACCATCGACAATGCTTCAATTATTGAAGGGAAAAAGTTCAGGGTTACCCCTGTGATATTGAAGTTTTCCGCCGCCCTGAGTGTCTGTATGCCATAATAAGCCTCATAGGGCACTTCACGCACTCCGAGAAGATCCTGTTCAGATCTTGTTCTTCCTGATTCATACTGGGTTGACAGATTCAGCATCCGGTTGTTGACATTGCGCATTCGCCTGGAAATAACCCGGGTGATATTTGCAAGGATCTTCAGGGTGGTTTCAGCATTATAATTTAAAAACTCCCTGTTGACAACAAGCAGGGTGGCTTTTTCCAGTATCCTTGCCGAAGTTGAATGAGTTGTTTTATGATCCCATATCCCTTCGCCGAGGAAATCACCCTTGCCAAATAAGGCCAGCCTGACTTCAACGCCATAGGAATCCTGTTTGAAAAGTTCAACATCGCCCTCGTAAATTATGAAAACATCTTCCCGCGGGTCATTCTCATGGAACAGGGTGGCCCCGGCATTGTAATGCTTTTCTTTTGCGTTCCCGGCAACTTCCTGCAGTTCATCAGCAGTGAGATTGGTGAAAAGCTCCACGTCTTTCAGGAACTGAAGAATTGTGTTTTTATCCATGATTTATATCTGGCATTAGTTTCTATTAAGTTTTGCGCGCAGAACCCTGATATCTGTTCCTCCGAATCCACCGCCCGGGATTTGAGAATGATTCAGTGAATCCTTCTGACCGGACAGGCACAACCGGTACGGGTCTGCGAATAATTTACCGGTATGTGTTTTCCATTTTGCCCTGGCAGAACCTGGTGCCTTTTGCATAAGAAGGGCCGCATTTTTTGAGCCATCCTCCTTTTATATTTCATTATATCTAGTAAACGGCAAGTATTCCCTTATCATATGTTACGCAGCTATTATTTTACTCCAACGATTTCATTTTTATACGTTTTGCCTGTAAGGGCAGCTGATTTGACCAGGCCGGGTTCACGCCCCTTTACGTGATATGGCGGGCAGGACTCGGTCCATCCAGGATTTGATTCAATCGTGAATCTTTAATAAAAACCGCTGAATTTAGGATCGGAGAACTTTTTTCAACCCGATTTGTTTAGGATACAGAAGATGATCGTCAACAGCAAACGGGATCTTCAGGAAAATAACAGATATCCGGTGATCATGCCAGGACCCCTGCACAGCCGGCCGGTACGACAGGACAGGAACGAAGAGCGATCAATCCGGAGAAATCAGCCAGACTGAATCTGAATAAAAAACAAGTATAAAATGGAAGCACACAGTGTAAAAATCAAATCAATCGGACACATCACCCGCGATGTGCTTCAGATCCAGACGGAAAGACCGCCGGAACTGAATTTCACACCCGGACAGGCAATAGATATTGCAATAGACAAGAAAAACTGGCAGGAAGAAAAGAGGCCATTTACATTTACAAGCCTGCCGGATGATGATTTTCTTCAGTTTACGATCAAGACCTATCCGTCACGGAACGGAGTGACCAATCAACTGCTTCACCTGAAAAGGAATGACAGACTTCTCCTGTACGACGTTTTTGGTGCAATTGAATATCGCAAGGAAGGATATTTCATTGCGGGAGGAGCGGGTATAACTCCTTTTATCTCCATCTTTAAATACCTGGGGTCAGTCAATGCCATAGGAAATAATAAGCTGATCTATGCCAACAAAACAAATGACGATATTATCCTGAAATATGAGTTTGAGTATCTTCTGGGAAAGAATTTCATTAATATCCTGTCAGATGAAAAAGTGGAAGGTTATGCATATGGTTATATAACCAGGGACTTCCTGGAAAAACAGATAGCTGATTTCGGAAAGAACATTTATCTGTGCGGGCCACCGCCCATGATGGATGCAGTTGAAAAGATACTGTCGGATCTGAATGTAGATAAAAGCCTGATAGTCAAGGAAGCTGACTGAAATCTGTTTCAGCAGTCAGGGCCGAACTGGAATTTAGATGTACCGCAGATTAAGGCGTTACAAAATATTATGATAATTGAAGTTTATTGAATAAATTACAGGAAAAATTAAACAAAATTATGGCAATCAGTAAAGTTTGGATCGAGGATGGATGTACATCCTGCGGGCTGTGTGAAGATATCTGCCCCGAAGTCTTCAAGGTTGAAGATATTGCAACGGTTAAAGAAGGTGTTAACTTCAATGATTTTGAGGAGGGAATCAAGGATGCAGCCGACAGCTGTCCGGTGGAAGTGATAAAATATGAGTAAGGGCAGCATATATTAAACGCATTTATTAACCTGATTATCAAATAACAATAAAACACCACAGTTATGGCAACATCAAAAGCACAAGCGCACTGGAAAGGAAAGATTAAAGAGGGTCGGGGCACAATGAAATTCACCGGATACGAAGGCACCTACACATTTGCCTCGCGTTTCGAGAATGCCGGAGGGACTAATCCTGAGGAACTGGTGGGCGCGGCACATGCCGGATGCTATTCCATGTATCTTTCCCTTCTGCTTACCGAAGAAGGGCTTGACCCTGAAAGCATTGAGACAACGGCCGAAGTAACCATTGATAAGGATGATTCCGGTCCGCATATTAAGGATATTAAGCTTCACTGCAAGGTTAAATGCAGCGGGCTGTCTGAGGGCAGGCTGAAGGAACTGGCGGCTGTCACCAAGGAAAAATGCCCGGTTTCTCGGTTGTATGCCGGTGGAACTGCAAAAATAAGTGCCGAGGCACTGTTAATTAAATAACAGTAGCTGAGACAGGCCGGATAAGCTGATTGGTTTTTTGATGATTTAACGGTGATCCGGAAACGGGGGCGGGGATCGGGGATCGCGATTCAGGGATATAATCTGCCCCTGGTCCATGGAGTATTGGTATTTTCCCTGCGATAGAAGATCCTGTCATGGAGACGGTGGGTCATGCCCTGCCAGAACTCAATGTATAAAGGAGACAGGCAATAACCGCCCCAGTTGTCGGGTCGTTTAATGGTCTGATCCTTCAGCATGTTTTCCAGTTCCCTGACCCGTTCTTCCAGTATCCTCCTGTTTTCCAGCGGTCTGCTTTGCCGGGAAGCCAGTGCACTGATATTACTCTCACGCGGACGACTTGAAAAATATGAATCCGATTCCCCGGGAGGTAATTTGAAAACTGTACCTTCAATTCGGACCTGCCGGTACGATTTGCTCCAGAAAAAGGTCATGGATGCATTATTGTTGATCTTCAGATCTGATCCTTTTCTGCTGTCGTAGTTGGTATAGAAAACAAAACCTCTCTGATCAAATCCCCTGAGCAGCACGATTCTTCCCGACGGCCTTCCGTCGGGTCCTGTTGTTGCGAGATGGACCGCATTGGCCATTTCGGGATCCTCCCTCATTGCCTCATCCATCCATTTTTCAAACTGATCGATTGGATCTGCTGAGAGTTCTTCCTCATTCAGGCCATCAGAGATAAATTCGCTTCGGGAGCTGACAATTTTCTTTCGTACCGATTTCATCCCCGGTATAATAAAATTTGTTAAAGCTAAATTATAACAATCTCTCCATGAAAATGTTTTGCCTGTCTGCAGCAGTCAGCTCCGGATAAAAGTGCCGGGCAGGAATCAAACGTTTCGCAGATCAGGGCAAACATGCGTTGCTATGAATTGGCGGTAATCTTTGCCGCTTCGATCGCATTGACTCCTGACCGGCCGAATGGCCGGGGCATAGGTTGCGCTGTGCCGTTTGCATCGATTGTTCTGCACCGGAGGTCGTATTTTCCGGGTATATCAATTTTTGCCGATGCGGCCCAGTGAACTATCGTGTTGGGAAGCGGCCAGGAAACAAGCTTCCCCGTTTTACTGTCAATTTGCATGAGGTTGCCAGGCAGTTTTCCGCCGGGCAAATCGCTGCCCCAGTTCGCGGGCGGCGGTAAGATCATTGCATCCCTCCAGTCTGCCAGTGCCAGGTAGGGATCATTGGCGTCAGGGGGCTCATCGGCAGGCATTATGCAATACTGAACCTTACTCAGTCCCAGCAGGCCGACCTGGGCCATTCCCGTAAAGGCAAACATCTGTTTCGTCCTGACTTCAGCCGGCACCTTAATGAACTTAGCGCATGTTTTTACAGGACTTTCGACATCATTGTTCCAGTCGGCGTACGTGTCGTTGGCCTGATGATTGTTTGTAAGCACTATTTTCTGAAGCCATTTGATTGAGCGGTTGCCGTAGAATCCGGGAACGAATAACCTGACCGGTCCGCCGTTGGCATGAGAAAAGTATTGTCCGTTAAGTTTATAGGCGAGGATGACAGGCAGTTCTCCGGGGATCTCCTCGAGCACCCGGTTGATGGGCAGGGAACTTTGAAAAATCTGTTTGGGATCGTTGTTGTGATAGCCCGAGAAGCGGATCCGTCTGATGTTCCGCCCGGGTTTTGTCTGCCATAGTACCTCACGCAGGGGTACTCCCTCCCACAGTCCCATACCGTAGGGTTTTGGTGCATTTGTGCAGCTGAGGACATGAAGGTAGCTTACGGCATGCTTTTCAGCCATCTTCATCAGGCCGGACCAGGTGAGGGCGTTGTTGTTTTCAATGGTAAAAGGGTTCCCCAGTTCGCTGTCGCTTTCGGGATCGGAGATGATTTCAAGTCTCCAGGTTTCCTGACTAAGTCCGATTGACGGCAGAAGTTCTTCGGGCAGCTCGGGAAGCACCGGATTGCCTCTGCGCTGGACGATGAATTTTTTTGCCGGGGTAAGATATTCAAGCTGGCTGATGGCTTCTGCGAGGATCGGATCCTGGCGGAGGGCGTCGGGCCGCAGTCCGGCATTAAAGGCCGGCGGACAGATCTCATTTTCAGGGATTTTCAGGAATGATATTCCCGCCGACATCACCCCTATTGTTTTTAATGCTTCCCGCCTTGAAATGCCTTCATTGTCTTTCAGCGGTTTGCTGATCCTTTTCCTGGAGTTATCCTTGAGTTCTGCCATGGAATATTGTGTTTTTCCGGTACCTGTGTACTTTAAATTTCAAATTTAACAAAATTCCTGTCCGGCTTCTGATTATCACAATTTTTAACACTTTGCTGAATTCAGACAATCTGATTTGCGGAATTGGACGGTTCAGATGTATAAGCCTTAACAGATCCCGCATCACTGCCGCCTGCTGTTATCAGTGACCGGGTGAAAGCCGGAGAAAAAGGAAGTCCGCCCCTTTCGGTTCTGTGGTATTGTGGAGGCGATGGAATAAGCCGGTTCCGGGTTGTTTCATTTCTTCAGAACGTCAAATCCTTTCCCGTAGACACCCATTACGCTGGCAACGGTGATGAAGGCCTTGTCGTCAATGCTCTTGATGATCCGGTAAACATCACTGGTCTCGTTTTTTCTGACCAGGGTTATTATTATCTTCTGGCTGTCCTTGGTGTACCATCCTGTTCCGTCGATAACCGTCACTCCCCTGCGCATCCGGGACGTGATCTGGTCGGCTATCGCTTCATAATGCTTCGAAAAAATGAAAATCTGAACTGACTGCCTGTAGCCCGAAAGTATTGCATCGAGGGTATAGGCCTGGATAGCCATGGTCACGAAACCGTAAACCATTGTTTCCACCCTCTGAGCCGAGTCGAGGTGTGTAAGGACCACATATGAGGAGCTGATTATGAACACATCGCACAGGAGAATTATCCTGCCGGGACTGTAATTCCGGTATTTTATTATTATCAGTGCAATTATATCAGTTCCCCCTGTGCTGCCACCCTGGCTGAAGACAATGGCCAGACCGGTTCCGCAAAGGATGCCTCCGATTATGGCTGACATAAACTTCTCCTGAACCACCGCCGTCGGGATAAGTGACTGAAACACTGTGAGCATGATGGCAGACAACACAATTCCGTAGATGGTTTTCACGCCGAAGCCTGTTCCCAGAATCCTGAGTCCGGCAATTACAAGTATTACATTTATGGCAAGATAGGTGTATCCCATGGGTATTCCCGTGGCATAGAATACTATGGCGCCGATACCCGAAACACCGCTGCCTGCAATTCTGTGAGGCAGGAGGAAGGCGGTCCATGCTACGGACATAAGCATCAGGCCAAATGTGATGACTGCATAGGTCCTGACATTGTCAATGATTGTACGAAACAAAACAGGCGGCTTTAAAATCACATGCAAAGGTATATTGCATGCCCTGTACTTCCAAAAAGTTAATGTTTCTTTATTTCAGCCACTGCAATTTTCCGTATATGCCAGGCAGGTTTTTAAGTAATTTTGGCAGAGTGCGGATCAATCCGCAATAAAAAAACTGCAGCGCCAGTTAACCAGCGCTGCAGCCTGTAATGTATTGCATATCGTTTTATTCCCCCCCTCCGAAATAGAAGTTAAGGGTGATTTTGGCAATTGTGGGTGCAATTCTTGCGCAGAATTTGTCTGTTTCAACTGCGGTTTCTCCCCAGTATTCATATTCATGCCTGTCAGTATAGTTACCCCCCAGAAAACGTATTGCATATTCGCCGCCTATGCTGAAATTATTGCTGAAAAAATACTCCGCTCCAAAACCAAGTTCTGCACCGAACAGTTTGATTTTTTTCAGATCTTCTGAGAAATCTTCATTTACATCACCGTCTTCTTTCATTTTTCCACTGATCATAGGTTTACTGCCGCTGAGATTGAAATAGGCCTTGAGGCCGCCTTTTTCAACAGCAAATAATTTCACTCCGACTGACGGCATAAGTAAATTTAAATTTACTGATCTGCTTGACACATCAGTAACCCATTCGGAACCATTATAATAATGGTCCTTATATTCATTCTTAAATCCGCCGTTGGCCGCCTGTAATCCGATCCACGGGACAACCTTTCCGGCCTTATAGCCAAAATAGGCCGAATTCGTTGCAATTCCTGGAGCCACACCAAAGGAAAACTGGCTGTGGGCGTTAAGTGAAATGGCAAAAACCATTATCGCAATAAGGATGCTCTTTTTCATTTCAATTGATTTTAATTTGTTAATAATGATTGATTATTTATTTGTATTCATGTATCCGATAACTATCATCTGATCCCGGGCTGTTCATAAAGCCGGCCACGGCCAGTTTTTATCCGGATGAGGATTTGGATGTGTGAAATAATTCACAGCATCAGAAACCAGCGAATTGTTAACTGAATGCAGATTTGTCTTTTTTTCAGATGTTTCAACATTTGCCGACACAATTTTTAAAACAGTATGTTTTGAATTCTAACGGACGGTTTCGTGGAAAATTGCGGAAGCCTGCGAGTTCTGCGAAGTTTGCAACTACACATGGGGCTTTTTTGTTGGAACTAGTACTGTTATTCCCAAGGGGATATCTTATTGAAAAGTCCCTTTCCGGGTGGTATGGCAGGGTGGATATGTTTATTTTGTTTAACTAATTTTAAATTAATTCAACGAAAGTTGATGCTGATCCATTCGCGGTGTGATCGAAGTGCGATTCCGACAGGCGGAACCGGGATTGCTTTATTTTTGTAATTTTGTTTCAGTGATTCAGTATTGATGGATTTGATTTTTTGCAGTCTCAGCAGTGGAAGCAGTGGAAACTGTTATTATCTGGGCAACAGGGGTCATGGGATTTTAATCGATGCAGGCATTTCTGCAACCTCCATCCGGAATTATCTAAGGACAATAAATGTTTCCATGCGTTCGATAGATGGTGTGGTTGTTACCCATAATCATTCGGACCATATCAGGGGGCTGGAGGTGTTTACAAGAAAGAACAGTATCCCGGCATACGCAACAATGAAGGTCCGGGAAAGCATTTTAGCTGCAGAGAAAAAAATTTCACCCGGGTATATTAAGGAAATCCCCATGAGGCAGGCATTCAGCCTGGCAGGTTTTGAAATCGAAGTATTTCCGGTATGTCATGATGCACCGGAAACCATTGGATTGCATATTTCCGCCGGAACAAAAAAAATTACAATAGCCACCGACCTCGGACATATCTGTCAGACATCTGCACCTTATATTAAAGCTGCAAATCTTCTCGTGATAGAATCAAACTATGATGAGCAGATGCTATTAAACGGAAAATACCCGCAATTCCTGAAAGCAAGGATCAAATCTGACCATGGTCACCTGGGAAATCATCAGGCAGCTTCCTTCCTTGCTGAAATGGCAGGCGATAATCTTGAAAACATTTGTCTTGCCCATCTGAGCCTGAACAACAATACTCCGGAGCTGGCACTCAATACGCTGTATAAGGCCTTTTCGGAAAAGGGGATTGATTTAAATGGTCACCCCCGTATATTGGTACTGGAACGTAACAGGCCTTCGGAAATGATAAAACTGTGAAAAAAACCGGGGCGTCAATCCGGTACTCAAGAAAAAATCTTTTGTAAGGATTCCTCCTGTACCATTGGTTGCTTCTATCTGGCTATTTCACAGATATGACCTTAATGATATTTGAGGTGATAACCGAATTCGGAACAAAGATCCTGCTATTTTCTTCGTTCTCGATAACTGTGTCGTGCCATGTTATCCTGACAACCTTACCCCTGAAATCCTGTACCTCAATGGTATCGTGGATCCTGAAGGGTCTGTTCAGGATCAGGAACATACCGCTCATGAGATTGCTGAGTATCTGCTGGGCTGAAAAACCCATGATCAGGGTTGTTACCCCGGCTCCCGCAAACAGGGAGTGGGCAAAACTCTTCGTTATTGGCAATGAGAGAAATGCCCAGCCAACCCCAAAAAGATATATTGTAAGACGAATGATGTTTTTAATAAAAACAATACTCGTGATATCATTACCAGCGGCTTTGCTCCTGCTGACAAGCTTATTCATCAGTCCTTTGTCAATAATGACTGAAACAAGTATTGTTACGATAATGATTGATCCGAAAAGGATAAGAGATTCGGTATCATGAAACAGCGTATCAAGTCTTTTCATTTTTTCGGCCGGTATAGTGAAATGAATAGTTACTGGTGGTAAATTTAATGATTTGAAATTCAGCCTGTGATTATCTTTCCTTTTTCTTCTCAGCCCGGATAAAATCGGCGAGAGGTACCGGCTCATTGATCCTGGCCCATTGGGAAGTCATTTCATACTGCTCCTGCAGATTGCTGAAATCAAACATGAGAAAATCCGCTTTAAAGTCAGGCATCCAGACAAAAGTACGGGAAACCAGTTCAGGTGCTTCATTGGCATAGGCTTTAAGTCTTTTGATGATTCCTTTTTTAAGGATCTCGTCAAGTGAAATACCCAGCCTGTCAAATATTCCCCTGTCATTAATGCCCAGGTTCATAAGTTCTTCGCTTACCTCGGGTATACTGTCACATTTCCGGCTTATAATGTAAACCGTATCCACGCCCTTTCCCCTGAATTCTTCGAATTGCAGGAGTGCGTGGTAGGGTACATGATCTTCACCAACTCCCCCGTCAACGTATTCAACGTCGGGAATAGTACGGGCATTTTTTATCCTGACGGGAGGGAAGGCCACCGGGAATGCGGATGATGCCATCATTATATCGACGAGGCTCAGGGTTGTGTCAGACTCAGGATTGATCTTGCGGCTGCACATCCTGTAAACGTTTTTCTTTACACCCAGTTCCTGAAGGTGAGTGAATGATATCGCGGTTGTGAACGGCAGATCGCCTATCGTTTCGTATCCGAGACTGTCTTCCACTATCCTCCTGAACAGTTCTCTTTCGGGTGCGGAGTTAACCGGGATTTTCTTCTGGCCCTGGGTGAAAATATCACTGTTTTTCAGGCCGAAAAGTATGTTCCGGTACTTCTCCCACGATAATTTACCGCTTAGAACAGCGTTTAGCATCACTGAATTAAGCGCCCCGGAGCTTACACCGGAGATGAATACGACATCTTTGAACAGGCCTCTGTTGTCAAGTTCCTCGAGCAAGGCAGCCTCCTGCGGGATTCTGGCGGCGGCTCCTGTCATTATTACTGCAACACCGCTGCGGCAGTTCTGATTTCCATCTGATGCTTTATTATTTCCGCCTGTTCTGAAAGCGCATATTCCTGTCAGAATGAATAATGCAACAAGTGCGGAAGCAATGCTTTTCATGGCCCGGGTTAACTGGAATGACATACAGTGCATCGAAGCAATAAAATTACAATAAAGTTACGGGAAAAGAGATAATTTTCAGTGCGGGGAACCATGGGATAGTCTATGTTAAACAGATAAACTTTTATGCAGCATATGGTCCTATCAGCTGAACCCGTCGGACAGGTACCGTGAGAACCGCTCCCCGGTACCTCAGCCAGGGAGTCAGGTGCCGGAGCATTGAGACAACTCTGCCTGACTGAACATCATTTTCTGTATCATGAATTCACCGGCATTGCCTGTCTGTACCGGGACCGGTCCCGGCCATATTAACCATAGCATGGTTTTACCGTTGCTTGATTTTTTAATACAACACGGAACCGGTTACCACAGGATGAGGATCCGGATCGCTGGTAAGGCAGAGTTATACGATTTGCGGCACTCATATGTCAGCATTCACATTCCTTTCCCCTTGCTTCTTCGAAAGCTTCCCTGCCTTCCGATATGGAGAAATATGCAAGACCTGCTGCTCCGATGGCATCGGCCCAGGCAAACCCCGTTAATTCGTAAATAAGGCTCGATGCCAGCAGTACCAGCGACATATAAACACATATCCTCGTGCAGTTTGCATCGGCGATTATTGCACCGGAACCGAGCTTTTTCCCGGCATTCTTCTTGGCATTCATCAGCCAGATCATGACGGCAATTGAAGCCAGGGATATTATCACTCCCCATAGGGTGGTTTTCGGCTTCATATTATTGAAGATGTTATAAACCATGCCGGAAAGCAACAGGGCTGACAAAAGGAAAAATGATGTCCCGGTAATCCTTAATGCGTTAATCTCAAATCTGCTCCTGGGACTTTGCGGATTTTTCCATATACGGATTATCATGGTGGCAACGCCAATACCTGAAATAACTTCAATAAAGCTGTCGGCGCCAAAACCGAATAAACTGAGTGTCTCATCTTCAAGTCCGAAAATCATTGATGCCAGACCCTCTAGGATATTGTAGAAGATGGTGAACAGACTTAACAGGAAAGCAATCCGGTAAACCTTTTTTTCAGAATATGTCATATCAGGCTTATATCATCCAATAGATAACAAAGATCGCTCCCGAAAGTTAGGACAACGGTTGTCTGGGAAGCAGATTTCATTTTTTACCCGGATCCCGGCATGATACTGACACCAAAAAAGTTACAATTTTTGAGACTGGTGTTTTATTTCATTTTTCAAACAAGATGTTTTTTGAAAAAGCTTTTCCCGAATCTTATTTGAGATATCTCTCAAAAGCATATGCTTTATATTTATCAGTAAAAGCTGTATAAATAATAATTTCGAAAGGCAAATAATTTTTTGTTGAGAGAACCTCACCAAGGTTATGTCTTTTCACCCCTTTTTCCATGATGTCAGTACATCTAATATAAGTCTTTTCGTCTTTGCACTTCAATATATAGACATACCAACATTGTTGTGAGGGAATCAAAGATGAAGGGGCTGCCTTACATGTTCTTAACCAAGGAGAAATTTGCTAATACATTGATAGTGTGAGTGTGAGAGCGAGTCTCGAGGAAAAAGAGAGAGTTCACTCGCTCTCGCTCACGCTCTCGCTCTCACTCTCACTCTCACTCTCACTCTCACTCTTTTTCATATGGGCCCGGCTGGGATCAGGGACGAGCGTTAAAAATCACGACACTGGCGTGAATTAGCGATGGAGTCAGACTGCCGCGATGGCAAAAAACAGGTTGATCAGAAATTATTAGTTGTTTTAATTGGTTGATAGTGTGAGTGTGAGAGCGAGTCTTGAGGAAAAAGAGAGAATTCACCCGCTCTCGCTCTCACTCTCACTCTCACCCTCGCTCTCACTCTCACTCTCCTTCTTCCTCTCACTCCCGCTCTCACTCTCACTCTCACTCTTTTTCATATGGGCCCAACCTGGATCCCTGCCTGAACGGCATAAGCAGGCCAAGGAGCCAGTAACCGCCTGAGTATATGTTTATATGAAGATTTTCGCAGATGTAATGATCCCGCGATATTATGCTGACCTCAAACTAAATTATTACCTTTATGTATTGTAATTCAACTATTTTTGTTAATCAGGCTGACGGCTATGCGCCAAAGCGGGGAACGATCAGTTTTTACCAAATAACAGTGTAATAAAATAAATACCTCCGGAAAATGAAAAAACAGTTTTCACTTGTTTTATTAATTAGTGCCATGATCCTGAGTTTTTCCTGTTCAGGGAACAAGACTGCGGTTACACCAAAAGAAGTACAGTCAAATAATATCCGTGATTACCTCGTGAAAGCAGCGAAGGATATAACGGATAATTCCGGTACTGAAATAATTTCTGCTGAAGAGTGGGAAAGGATCAGGCCGGAAAGATATGCTGAATTCATCGAAATGATTAGCATGCAGGACATGCCTCTGAGTGGTGAGCGTTCACCCTTGAATGTCAGAATTACCGGAACCATTCAGAGAGACGGTTACAGAATAGAAAAGCTCTATTATGAATCACTGCCCGGTCTGTATGTGCCTGCCAATCTTTATATTCCTGATAATATAAATGGAAAGGCTCCTGCAATAATCTATCTCTGCGGCCACTCATTGACACAGAAAGTTCATTATCAGGCACACCCGGCAAAATTCGCGAAGCTTGGATTTGTTTGCCTTATCGTGGAAACTATCCAGTACGGGGAGGTTCGCGGCCAGCACCACGGATGTTATGCCAGGGGCTGGTTCAACTGGTACAGTCGGGGCTATACTCCTGCCGGAGTGGAAGTCTGGAATGCGATCCGGGGACTCGACCTGCTTTCTGAAAGACCCGAAGTAGACATTCAGAATATGGGTGCCACGGGAATTTCAGGAGGTGGTGCAATAAGCTGGTTCCTTGCCGCAGCTGATCCGAGGGTTAAAGCTGTCGTGCCAGTATGCGGAGCCAGTACAATGGAAGCACAGATATCAACTCGAACAATTGACGGTCATTGCGACTGTATGATGGCCATTAACACTTACCTTATTGATTTCCAGGATATAGGAGCGCTGATATCTCCCCGGCCTTTGCTGATATGCCAGGCCGACCGTGATGGTTTGAACCAGATCGAATCGGTTAAAAGGATCTATGATGACCTCCAAAGGATCTATAAGTTACACAATGCTCCTGCTAATATTGAGTATATTGATACCCCCGGTGGTCATTCATATCATAAGAATTCCAGGGAGAAAATATTCTCCTTTTTCTCCGGACATCTTATGGGAAAATCAATTTCTCCTGAAGAGGCGGGTGATATTGATACCTCACCGGCTTATATGCTGTCAGAAGAAGAACTAAAAGCTTATACCGAAGGTCCTCCTCCAGATGACAGAACGACCACAATTCAGGATTCTTTCGTTAAACTGGCTTTAAATCCCCAAATAACAACAGAAAGTGAACTGAATGAATTCCGCGGTACAGTTAAAGATTTTCTTAAAAAGAAAAGTTTCGCGGCTTTCCCTGAGAATCCTCCTTCATTTGATCCGGTAAAAGTGTTCAGGACTCTTGACAGGGCAGAATCCGGAAGCGATATTTACAGTTTTGTTTCGGAGGCGGGATGGAGACTTAAGGTTGACATACGTTGGAGAAATGACCCGTCACGGAAAAAGCCATTGATGATCGTGCTGCGCAATCCAAATGAATCGCGGTGGGAATCGGAAGGATTTATCGAAGGTCTTGATAGTAAATGGAATATTGCCTATTTGGAGGTAAGAGGTGTCGGGGAATTCGGCTGGGATCCAAACCTGCAATGGCATGTACGTCGAGCATCGGCATGGCTGGGAAGAACACTTGCATCAATGCAGGTCTATGACCTTACCAGATGCATTAAATTCTGCAGGACGCTTGATGGAGTAAATGCCGATTCAATAGGGATTGCCGCCAGGGAAGAGATGGGTGTGGTTGCACTTTACGGCGCCCTCCTTGACGGGAAATGTAAAACAATTATACTGAAAAATCCTCCGGCTACCCAGGATATGGCCGGCAGTCCCGATGGCAGGGGAGCTGCAATCGAAATATTGAATTGCTTAAGGATCACGGATGTTTATCAGCTGCCGGCACTGATTGCTCCTGCAGAGGTAGAATTCATCGGCGATATGCCCGAAACTTATAAGTGGGCAGAAGAGGTGCTTACCAGACTGGGGAAAAAACCATTTACAAAAATCAACACTCTGTAATCTGCTGCTCCCGTGGAGCTCATAAATAATTAAGGTCAGCTTCCACAGGCATATCATACCTGCTTTGTTCTCTCAAAAAATCCTGGGCCCCGTAGAACCTGCCCGCCAAAGCGCGTTGCGGTCAACTTAAGGTCTCTGTAATTTTGGAACTCTCTGATAATGTATGGGCAGACAGTTGTAAAAGCCGGAGGCCCAGGCTACTCTAATCCGGACTTAATTGACAAGCTCCCTGCACTGGCAGCCGAAGCTAAAACGAAAGCTGGCCGGTATTCACCTCGCTTTAATGCTTTTATTCCGGTTAAAATAGTTGCAAGCGACAGAATTAAAACCAGTGTGTTTGATCCGAATCCCATTCCCAAACCTGATTAATCATTAAAGCCGCTCTTTTCCAAAGCCAGTTTCCTGTATAAGAATCTTAAGTTAATTTTATGGAAATTACTGAGAAGGTAATCACTGAACTTTTCTGGTATCGGAATATTCATCACTTTATTTTCATCGCTACCTGCTTTTATTTCCCTTTTTACCAGATCCGTCAATGTTTCAATATAATCAATCATCGCGTATAATGAATTGATATCACCAACGGACCCATGCCCTGGTACTGCTATTTCAGGATTCAAAGCGATTAACTTCCTGAGATTCTCTTCCCATGATTCAGGATCTCCATCTCCAAAATAGGGATGACATTTAACAAATAACTGGTCGCTCATAAATATTATGTTATCGTCAGGAAGATATGTAACCATATCACCATTTGTATGTCCCGTTCCTGTCGGTATGACAATCAATCTTCTTTTTGAACCATAAATGATTAAAGTATCGCTTACGGTAATATTGGGAAGCGTCATTTTTAATTCAGGCAATGATTCCATTATTGCCTTATATAGGTCTTCAATTAAAGTCAGCTCAACCTTTTCAGATAATGAGGCTTTTAAAAGTTGTTTTTGAATTTCTTTGAGTTCTTCGGGCACTGAATTTTTGTTTTCTTCGAGTTCCTTTTCAAAGTTGGTTTCAATATATTTTCGGGCGTTAGGTGTACTTATTATATCGGCTCCGGGGTAGAATGCCTGGTTTCCCCTGTTGTGATCGCTATGAAGATCCAGGTTCAAAACCAATGATACTGTTTTCCCCGTTAAATATTCTGCATCTTGCTTCAGATCCCTGGCGGCTGAAGGACTCATAAAAGGATCGATGACAATAGTTTTATCACCTAAATCGACTATTCCAGCGTTGCAAATGGCATATCCGCCCTGGTTGTTATGTATTGCTGCATAAACGCCGTCAGCCAGTTTTTCCAACTTGTAATGCCGGGATTCTGATAATACTGATTGCCCGTCAATTTGGAATACTAAAGATAAACCAGAAATGACAATGGTTAAAGATTTGATTACATTCATTGTTCTCATGGCTGGATTTTCATGATAATTTGCTTCTGTATCAGAGATTAGGAAATAATTTTTTAAACGGATATGACAGAGTTTATTATTTCACCCAGGTCTTTTCCTGCAACGCTCATTATTTCTGAAATGGTTGCGCCAAACATTTTCTTAACGATCCGATTTTGATCTTAGAAACAAAAATCTGACCTTTTTTGTTTTCATAAACTCCTGTTCCCAGGTGCATGAGGGCAGTAACGCCACGATTTTTGTCATCTGCAGGAATTCTGGAAGCATATCTCGGATTACAGATATTTACGTTTGAAGTTCGTTCAGGCGTTACAAATGTCTCAGTATTTTTTTATAATCATTCTGAAAGCTTCCCTATATTTCGGGCCAATCAAAATTAGACGTTTTTCAATAGTTCTGGTCATTTAAAATAGATTTTGGGGATTTATAACCTAGGGCTTTGTGTGGGCGGTTTT
>WXFD01000003.1 GCA_009877105.1 Bacteroidales bacterium | reverse complement strand
ATTCAGGGATATGCTTGAAACTGCCAGGGAATATATGCCCCAGATAAAAAGTGAGAATCCGGATCTGATCGTCGGGTTGTTTCATTCAGGCTGGGATGACCGCGACAATGAGGAAGAAGGTAAAAGCCATTATGACAAGAACGGAGTTGCTTCAATTGCATATAATGTTCCGGGATTTGATGTTATCCTTTGCGGGCATAACCATAATTCCATCAACACTTCCATTGTCAATTCCGCGGGTGACAGTGTTGTCATAATAGAGGGCGGATGCAGGGCTCAGAAGATAGGAAGGGTGGATGTCAGATTTGTCAGGGACAAAACCACGGGAAAGGTAAAACCGGTTGCTACAGGGTCACTGGTCGATGTGAGAGACTACAGACCCGACCCTGAGTTCATGAAAGCCTTTGAAGACACTCAGACTGCCATGCATGAGTATGTAAGTAAAGTAATAGCATATTCAGAGGCAAACATGTCATCGCGCGATTCATATTTCGGATCATCTCCATTCGTGGATATGGTTCATTCCATTCAGCTTGAGATAAGCGGTGCCGACATATCCTTTTCAGCCCCTCTTTCATTCGATGTAAGCATTCCGGCCGGGAAGGTGACCGTGGGGGATATGTTCAAACTGTACAGGTTTGAAAACATGCTTTATACCATGTGGATGACCGGATCGGAAATCGATAAATACCTTGAATATTCATATGCCGACTGGCTTAATACCATGAAAGGCCCGGAAGATAATCTTCTTAAGTTCCAGAGGACCAAAGACGGAGAGATACTGATCAGGAATGGCGAAGCCTGGCTTAGAAACCAGCCTTATAATTTTGATTCGGCGGCGGGGATAGATTACATAGTTGATGCAAGCAAGCCGGAAGGCAACAGGGTAAGCATAAAATCATTCTCGGATGGCAGACCGTTCGAGATGAATAAACGGTATCGTGTTGCTGTTAATTCCTACAGGGGAAACGGTGGTGGCGGACATTTCACTTCCGGGGCCGGGATTTCTGCGGCAAAACTATCCGGCAGGCTGATAAGCTCTACCGACAAGGACCTGAGATATTACATACTGAATTACCTGGAAGACCGAAAGACTATTAAGCCGCTTGCTCTCAATAACTGGAAAATAATCCCGGACGACTGGGTAAAGAAAGCCGCGATAAGAGACTATGAGTTGCTGTTTGGAAAATAAAAGCTGTAACAATCACGTTTTGAATTATGGTAAAAGCACAGGATATCAGGTCCGATGGGCTTGAATTGCCGCTGGTGGAGGAGTTTTTCAGCATTCAGGGAGAAGGGTATCATTCGGGCGAGGCGGCCTGGTTTATCAGGATCGGAGGTTGTGATGTTGGCTGTAACTGGTGTGATTCCCGTTTTTCATGGGATCCCGTGGTGCATCCGCTGATACCGACAAGTGACATTGTGCAGCATGCACTGAATTCGGGGGCAAGATCAGCAGTTGTGACCGGAGGCGAACCCCTGATGTGGAACCTCGATCCCCTCTGCGAAGGCTTGAAGAAAGGCGGCCTGAAAACCTTCATAGAGACATCGGGATCATACAGGTTAAGCGGAAGATGGGACTGGATATGTCTTTCGCCGAAAGTCAACATGCCGCCCGGGAAAGACATATGCCTGAGGGCGGATGAACTAAAAGTAATAATTGAAAACAGTGATGATTTTGAATGGGCAGAAAAATACAGGCTTCTCGTCGGAGAAGAATGCAGACTATACCTGCAGCCTGAATGGAGCAGTTTTTCAGCAATCATCCCCGCTATCGTCGAATATGTCAGGAAGAATCCCGACTGGAAGATCTCTCTGCAGATACACAAATACATGCATATTCCCTGAAATGAAACAGTGGCTGATCATACTTATTTCCCTGTTTCTGATTTCAGCATATTCTGAAAACCAGTGCCTGGCTCAGAAGTACCATACCACATCGGCCAAAGCCCTTAAATACTACAAGGCCGGTATGACTGCCTTTGACTATATCGATTATGTAAATGCCGAGAACTACTTTAACCAGGCAATTGAAACGGATAAGAATTTTTATGAGGCCTATATGATGCTTGGAGATCTGCTTTCCAAACTGAAAAGATTCGGGGATGCAGCCATGAACTATCAGAAAGCCGTCAGTCTCGACTCAACAGCCTATATGCCTGTATTCTTCAACCTGGCCACTGCTGAACTGATGTCGGGAGATTACGAAAAAGCCCTTCTTCATTACAATGTTTATCTGGCCCAGGATAATATATCTGAAAAAAACAGACTGCTTGCTGTAAGAAACATACGAAACTGTGAATTTGCAATTGAAGCCATAAAGAAACCTGTTCCATTCAGTCCGGAAAGTGTCGGCGAAGGGATTAATACAGTTCACGATGAATACTGGCCTTCAATCACTGCCGATGGTCAGACATTGATGTTCACCCGTCAGACCCGTCCGGGTGAAAATGTTCTCAGGCGCGGTATTTCCCAGGAAGATTTCTATGTAAGCTTTCTAGAGGAATCGGTTTGGGGAACCGCGATCAACGCGGGAAGTCCGCTGAACACTCCTCAGAATGAAGGTGCTCAAAGCCTTTCCTCGGATGGCAGTTACATGTATTTCACTGCATGCGACCGCCCGGGCGGGTTGGGAAGCTGCGACATCTTTTTCTCTGCCCGGAATAATGACAGGTGGTCAATACCTGTCAATCTGGGAAGCCCGGTCAATACCCCCTACTGGGAAAGCCAGCCCTCGATCAATGCTGATGGCCGGATGCTGTTCTTTTCAAGTAACCGGCCCGGTGGAATGGGAGGGAAGGACCTTTATTATTCGGTATACATGTCCAACGGGAAATGGAGTGTTCCGAAGAATATGGGCAGCAAGGTTAATACATCAGGTGATGAAATTTCGCCCTTCATCCATTTTGACGGCCGTACTCTTTATTTTGCTTCCGATGGTCATCCGGGAATGGGCGGAACAGATATCTTTTTTACAAGAATGCTGGAGGACACAACCTGGACCGAGCCGGTAAACCTGGGCTATCCCATTAATACATATAACGATGAGATGGGACTGACAATCGAATCAGGAGGTGAGAAAGCCTATTTTTCGTCAAAGCGCGATGAAAAGAGCGGGAAGGATATATATTCATTCAGGCTCCATGAAGCAGTGCAGCCCGATCCTGTTGCCTACATCAAGGGAAAAGTAAGCGACAAGATAACAGGTCAGCTTCTTGTGGCGGAATATGAACTGATAAACCTGAACACGGGAAAACTGGTATTCAATAACAAGACCGACGCCGGCGGAAATTTCCTGATCTGCCTTCCGGCAGGAAACAATTATGGTCTCAATATAAGCAAGGGCGGCTATCTTTTTTACTCCGAAAACTTTATGCTTGAAGGGACCCATTCGGTGTCAGATCCTTTCATAAAGAATATAAAGCTCAGCCCATTCAGGGTTGGAGAGAGGATGCTCCTTGCAAATGTGTTTTATGAAGTTGATTCATGGCAGCTTAAAAAGGAATCGCTGGCTGAGCTCAACATGCTTTCGGATCTTCTTAAAAACAACAAGGAACTGATAATTGAGATTGGCGGGTACACTGATTCGACGGGGTCTGACGAGTACAACCTTAATTTGTCGGAAAAGAGGGCTCTGTCAGTCGTCGACTATCTGGTAAAAAGCGGTATCTCCCAGAAACGGCTTACTTATAAGGGATACGGGAACACATCCCCTGTTGGTGACAATGTCACATCTGAAGGGCGAAAGCTTAACAGGCGTACTGAAGTTCAGATAATCGATTTCCAAAAATAGGAACAGCTGCTTTGTTGGGCAGCGTTAACACCTCAATCGCATCAAATATCCGTTTTTCCGGAACCTGAACCGGGTTGCTTTTCCGAGTAAGGCTCATAGTCATCCCTGACAGAATGAAAAGAACCTGATCCAGAAGTATTTCGCGCAGGACCTTTTACGGTTCCGGTATCTTTTTCTTTAGCTTTCTTTAAATGCTTGCGATACAAACTTATACCCAATGCTAACAGGACAATAAGGGCGAAGATTACATCATTGCTATTCATTGCATTATAATATTATAAAAGCTCAGGGCACAGGGCTCTTCAAATATATTGTTTTTTCCGTTTGACTGTTTACATGATTCTGAACTTTAGGGAAAAAGCTCCCGATCCGCGTATATTCATCAGTTTATGCAACTGATCGCTGCTGAAACCTATTTCCGGATTTTTGCATAATTCTTTGAGTTTTAATAAATAATTCAATATTTTCGTAGTCTGAAAAAAACATGGGCAGGTATGCCTTGTTTTTTCATTGAAGATATTGAACCTTAAAGGATTGGATATGATTAATAATGATCCGGATGACACTGTTCGTGAAGAACAGAACGAGGCGGAAATCAAAGCTTCGGGTACTGATGAAACATTAAACAATGAAAACGCGGAAGCCGCGATGGCTTTTGAGAAGCCGGAGGATGATAGGGGGGATGACAAAAAGGAGATTGAGGCTGAGCAGATTAAAGAAGAAGTTGAACCGGTAGTTGAGCCGCGGGTTTTTGATGCTGTAAAAAACGAAGGTGCAGTCGATGACGAACCTGGTCAGGACATAAAAGAAGGGGAAGTAAAATCAGAAACAGAACCTGAGAGTACAACGGAAACTCAACCTGAAGGAACATCAGAAACTCAACCAGAGAGAACAGCAGAAACTGAAACCGGGAGTGCAACAGATATCGAACCGGAGAGTGCAACAGACATTGAAGCAGAAGAAAGTACACCGGACGCTGAAGCTAAAACAGAAACTGAGGCAGGGAGTTCAACCGAAACCGAG
>WXFD01000002.1 GCA_009877105.1 Bacteroidales bacterium | reverse complement strand
GACCTGAAAAACAGCATTGTCGTTATACTGGGCCGTCGTTCTGCCCGGCAAAAGCAACAGCAGCAAAATAAAAGGAATGAACTGGATCTTTCGTTTCATTGTATTAAGGATTTTGTTACTAATGTGCCTGAATATTCCGGTCATGAAATTTACTGGCGGCATTCGGTAAACCACCGGTAAAACCTGTCTGACAACAGTCTGTTACTAAGTGTTCACAGTAATCAAATTTTGATTACTGTTGTAATATCAAACAGCTATCAGTAAAAATAAACAATTTTATCTGATATCATTGTAGCCACCTGTGGCAATTTTGCTTTTCGCCTTTTCAATTAACAAAAATTAACTGCGCAAAAAAAATAGTATATTGCACGTTCTTTTCCGGATTTTGTTGTACTAAGACAATATTTCCATGAAACGACCGGCCTTATCATTCTATTCCGGCAAATATAAAGTTGCTTTGTTAAAATGGTTATGGCTCATCATCCTGGTTATTGCCACCTCCGGGGGTAAGGACATCAAGTTGTTTAAACCGGTGCCTGCCAGCAAGTCAGGAATAACTTTCAAGAATGTCATTACCGAAAATGTGCACCACAACGCCCTTACCCATGAAAATCTCTATAACGGAGGGGGTGTGGCCGTCGGGGATATTAACAATGACGGGCTTGACGATATCTTTTTCATTTCAAACATGGGTTACAACAAGCTTTACCTCAACCTGGGCAATTTCAAATTCAGGGACATAACCGATATTGCGGGTGTAGCCGGCAGACCAGGCTGGAAAACGGGTGTAACCATGGTCGACATCAATGGCGATAACCTTCTTGATATTTACGTCTGCTACTGCACAAAGGAAACGGTTGAAGGGAGGAGGAATGAACTTTACATTAACCATGGTGATCTGAAATTTACTGAAGAAGCTGCCAAATGGGGTATTGATGTACCGACTTACTCAACCCTTGGTGCATTTTTTGATTATGACCTTGACGGCGATCTCGACATGTTCCTTGTCGCTACCAACACGAAGGTACTGAGGGGAATGGAGTTTGAGAGTGCCAGGGTTGATGACGACCCCTATGCCGGAGACAAGCTTTTCCGCAATGACGGTGATCATTTTACCGAAGTGACAAGTCAGGCAGGGATCATTTCAACCGGGATCGGATACGGTCTGGGAATTGCCATTGCAGACATAAACAAGGATGGCTGGCCTGATATTTACATCACAAACGATTACATCGAGCCTGACTACCTCTATATCAACAACGGCGACGGGACCTTCACCAACAGGATGACCGAGCATGTCCTGCACAACTCGCAATCGGCCATGGGCAATGAAATAAATGATTTCAACAACGATACCTGGCCCGATATAATCACCGCCGACATGCTGTCGGAAGACAACAGGAGACTCAAGCTTCTGTACGGACAGGAAAATTATCTGGAATATGCCCTGCAGGTAATGCAGGGATTTTATCATTCCACAATGCGCAATATGCTTCAGCTCAACAATGCCAACGGCACTTTCAGTGAGATCGGACAGCTTGCATGCGTATCCAACACCGACTGGAGCTGGGCCCCGCCCTTTGCCGATTTTGACAACGACGGCTGGAAGGATCTTTTTGTAACCAACGGCTATTTCAGGGATTATACCGACCGTGATTTCCTCAAGATGAAAAATGACTACTATCTTGAAAAATCCAAGACCAAGGAGCCTGCAGACACTTTCTGGCTCACCAGTTTCATGACCTCCACCCCTGTTCACAACTATATTTTCAAGAATAACAAAGACCTTACATTCACCGATAAAAGCAAGGTCTGGGGATTTGCAAAGAAAGGTTTTTCAAACGGAGCAGCCTATTCGGACCTTGATAATGACGGTGATCTGGACCTGATTGTCAGTAACCAGAATGAAACAGCCTCCATATTCCGGAACATGATCCGTGAACATAATCCCAAAGCCAACTATATAAGCATCAGGCTTAAAGGACCCGGAAAGAATACGGCAGGCCTGTGCAGCAAGATTTACCTTTACACAAAATATGGTGTTCAGTATCAGGAACAGATGCCCTCAAGAGGCTACCAGTCATGTGTGACAACCCAGCTTCATTTCGGACTGGCTGATGCTGAAATAATAGATTCCATCAGGGTGGAATGGCCGGGAGGCAATGTTAATCTGTTAACAGAAGTCGGGGTAAACCAGATTATAACCATTGAATGGCACGACCAGAACAGAAGGTTCATACCTGAACCGCCGCCGGAAAGGCTGTTTATCCCCGTTGAATCAATTGTTCCGTATGAACATACCGAATACGGTTCAAATGATTTCAGCAGGCAGCCGCTGCTTACCTCGATGCTTTCGCCCGTTGGCCCGGTAATGGCCACTGCCGACGTAAACGGCGACGGATTGACCGATATTTATGTGGGTGGTACAATCGAAAGCCCGGGGAAACTGTTTATCCAGGGTGATGACGGCTATTTCAGGCCTTCACGGTTTTTTAATTTTCCCGAGGATCTCAACTGCACCGACGGTGATGCTGTCTTTTTTGATGCCGACAATGACGGTGACCAGGATCTGTACATAGCCAGCGGAGGATATCATGAATACGACGTACGGGACAGGGCTTTGCAGGACCGGCTTTACATCAATGACGGCACAGGAAAATTCAAAAAGGCGGCCGGCGCCCTCCCCCCGATGCTGACATCAAAATCGTGCGTGCGTCCCGTCGACATTGACAAGGACGGTGACATCGACCTGTTTGTAGGAGGCTGGGTAATGCCGGGTGAATATCCGCTTCCCCAGGAAAGCTTTATCCTTCTGAACGACGGTAATGGCAAGTTTGTTAATGCCGCACCGGCGATGATCCCGGCTCTTTCAAAGGGAGGAATGATTACCGATGCTGCATGGGCCGACATTAACAACGATTCATGGCCCGATCTGATAACGGTCGGGGAATTTATGCCGATACGTGTTTTCTTAAACGACAACGGGAAGATCCTCAGGGAAGCAACCAAAACCTGGTTTGACGTTCCGGAAACCGGATTCTGGAACAAGATCACCGTTTGCGATTTTGATCACGACGGAAACCCGGATTTTATTGCAGGCAACTTCGGACTGAATTCACAGCTCAAGGCATCCGTAAAGGAACCTATTGAGCTTTATTTCAAGGACTTTGACAACAACGGCACCATAGATCCCATAATTACATATTATATCCTTGGTCAGTCATATCCATTTCCCAGCAGGAATGAATTCCTAACCCAGATGCCTTCAATGCGGAACAAATTCCCAACCTATGCTTCCTACGCCGATGCCAAGCTGACAGACATATTCTCCCCCGAAGATCTTCAGTCCGCAACAAAATATACAGCCACTGAACTCAGAACACTGGTGTTTAAAAACACCGGTTCAAAATTCGTAAAGAGCCTGCTTCCGATGGAGGCCCAGTTTGCCCCTGTCTATGCAATTGAAATACTTGACTACAACAATGACGGGAACGAGGATATTATCCTGGCCGGAAACAAGAATGCCATGTGTGTGCGCCTGGGGGTTATGGATGCAAGCTACGGCCAGCTTTTTGAAGGCGACGGAAAAGGTAATTTCAAATTTGTCCCCCAGCCGGTTTCGGGATTGAACATGGTAGGCGACGTAAGGTCCCTAAAAGTGCTGACGATAAAGGACCATCAGTTTCTTCTTGCAGGCATCAACAACATCGGTATTGTCACTTATTTTCTTGACAATACTTCCTCGGGGAAAACATCGGGTGTTTCAACCCGGCCGAAACAGCCGTAAACCTAACTTTTGTGACAATCAAGCGACCCGAAGTATATATGTATAACAAAGAAAGAATCAATGGTTCCAACGGGGGTAGTTAAACCTGGATCATTGATTAATCCCTTCACCGGTATGTTATAAACCCAGGGCCGGAATACAGGCTGCCGCAATGGGATATTCATCAAACCCGGAGCCGGTAACCTGCAGAAAAATAACAGGAAAACATACTAACTTCATTCACCTGGCAATTAATAATTGTCAGGAGTTTATATTGAAGTACGTAAATACCCTCTTAAAGGGAAAATTTCTCAATATTCTTACCTCCCGGGATGTTTTTTAAAGCAACATCAGATAATGGACCTTTCAGTGAAAAAATATCTCATCGTCTCTTTCGTGTAATCTAATCACTTTTAGCATCGTCCAGGGCTTCAGTCATGACTTTTGTCACCCTGTCGTCAACCTCCTCAACCAGATCTATCCTGAGCGGATTGGTCAGCCTCTTCTTCCACTCCAAGACCGGGGCATAAGGCGTCGGGGTCT
>WXFD01000001.1 GCA_009877105.1 Bacteroidales bacterium | reverse complement strand
CTCTCGCATGGATTTTTATTTTACATTCGTTCTCGCTCATGCAAAGCATGGCTCGGCCGGCTGTAAAATAAAAATCCCTTCCGCCTGACGCGGAAGGGCAGCATTTTGGATTTGCGGAGAGAGGGGGATTCGAACCCCCGTTCCGCCGATAGGCGGAAAACGGTTTTCGAGACCGCCGCATTCGACCACTCTGCCATCTCTCCATTGATTGCCCTGATCGCCATGAAGTTTGCCATGCTACCACGCGATTGTTTGTTATTCGGTTGCCTGTTAATGTATCCAGACTTCACCCCGTGACCGGAACATCAAACTGGTCCGGTTCACCAGGTTTTTTACACACTTCCCGGGCATTGCCTTCCTGCGGTTGCGGCAAAAATAATAATTAAACAATATGAAAAACCCTGTAACCCGATAAAAAAATAACCCGCTTTTGTTTTGATTACATTTCTGAATGACCTTATTTTGCACAACCATGCAGTTTCTAATTAACCTCTTAAAAACCTTAACGTGAAAACTTTTTACAAAATGTTATTTGCCGGCGGATTGTTTGCAGTCATGTTAACCGCCTGCAGGAACCAAACGAAGGAAGATATGGCCAATCCGTTTTTCTCTGATTACGACACTCCTTACAACGTCCCTCCTTTTGAGAAAATCATGGCCCGACATTACATGCCTGCTTTCGAGAAGGGAATGGAAGAGGGAAGAATGGATATCAGACGGCTTATTAATAACAGGGAGGAACCGAATTTTGAAAATACAATCGGCGCTCTCGATCAGGCAGGAGAGCTGCTTACTAAAGTTTCAGCGGTATTTTTTGCCCAGACTTCAGCGAATACCAATGATTCATTGCAGAAAATAGAGATGGAAATATCGCCGAGGCTGGCAGGCTACAATGATGAAATAATATTAAATCCCGACCTTTTCAAAAGGATAAAAAAGGTATATGATAATCGTGATAATCAGAAACTCACTTCCGAACAGCGATTTATACTTGAGAACCTTTACAGGGAATTTGTGAGGAACGGGGCCAATCTTAACAAACAGGATCAGGATACACTGAAAAAGATAAACCAGAGGATTTCTGTTTTAAGTGTAAAGTTCAGCCAGAATGTTCTTGAGGAAACGAACAATTACAAGTTATTTGTTAACAGGGATGGTCTTGCAGGACTTCCGCAACCGTTAATTGATGCGGCTGCAGAAGCAGCCACTGCGGCAGGCAGGGAAGGGGAGTGGGCCTTTACAACCCACAGGCCAAGCATTTTCCCATTCCTGCAGTATTCAGAAAACAGGGATCTGCGGCGTCAATTGTTCAATGCCTACACAAACCGGGGAAACAATGGAAATGAGAATGATAATAACCTGGTGCTGGCTGAAATAATTAAACTGAGAGCCCGGAGAGCCAGGCTGCTGGGCTATAAATCACATTCTGACCTGGTTCTTGAGCCAAGGATGGCCAAAAATCCCGCAAATGTGTTCAATCTGCTTAATAATCTCTGGAGCAAGGCGGTGCCTGTTGCAATGAATGAAGTAAAAGAAATGCAGAAGATAATCGATCGGGAAGGGGGTAAGTTCAGGCTGGAACCTTCAGATTGGTGGTATTATGCTGAAAAACTGAGGAAAGAGAAATATGCTCTGGATGACAATGCCCTCAGGCCGTATTTCAGACTTGAAAATGTGCGTGAAGGAGTTTTTACCTGTGCAAACAGGCTTTATGGAATAACCTTTGAACCGATTCATGATTGTCCTCTTCCTCATCCTGAAGCTCAGGCTTATGAGGTCAGGGAAGAGGATGGCACGCATATCGGTGTGCTTTACATGGACTTCCATCCCCGTGAAAGCAAACGACAGGGAGCATGGTGCGGCGGCTACAGGAACCATCACATCAGGGACGGCAAGACCATTACGCCGGTTATTACAGTTGTCTGTAATTTCACTAGACCGTCCGGCGACCTGCCAGCCCTTCTTAATTTAGAGGAAGTGGAAACACTTTTTCATGAATTTGGGCATGCTCTTGAGGGCTTATTCTCAAAAAATAGCTATAACATGGCATATATAGCCTGGGACTTTGTTGAGCTGCCTTCACAGATTATGGAACACTGGGCCACCGAACCCGAACTGTTGAATGTTTATGCAAGGCATTATAAAACAGATGAGCCCATTCCTGCAACTCTTATAAAAAAGATAGAAAAAAGCCAGTTCTTCAACCAGGGATTTATAAATGTGGAATTGCTTGCGGCTTCAATGCTTGATATGGCCTACTATACACTCGAACCTCCTGCTGAGGTTGATATTCAGAGTTTTGAAAAAGACTATCTGAAAAAGATAGGCCTTATTCCTGAGATAGTGTCCCGGTACAGGAGCACATATTTTCTCCATATAATCGACGGGTATGACTCGGGATACTATAGCTACACCTGGGCAGCCGTTCTTGATAATGATGCCTTTGAAGCGTTTAAGGAAAAAGGTGTCTTCAACAGGACGGTTGCGGAGTCTTTCCGGCGTAATATCCTTGAGAAGGATGGTACCATGGATGCCATGCAGATGTATGTTAATTTCCGGGGAAGAGAGCCGCAGATTGAGCCTCTTCTGAGAAACAGGGGGCTGATATAGTGTAACAACTTCCAGTCAGCCGGATAATTTCGGGGATGATCCGGCAAAGACCCTCCCATTTTATTTCAACTATCGTTGCATGCCTTCTGCTCCGGTTCCCCCCGGCGGAAATCTGTAACGCCTCCAGAAAGGCAGGGTGGTAAAGGATGTATATTTTACCAGGTAATGGAACGGCTTAAATCCCATTGCAATATGAGTGATTATGTAAACAGCTGCCGGGACAGTTATCAGAAGGAGGATACCCAGAACCCGCGATAAAAGTTTCCACCACCAGATATCCGGATGCAAGCAGAAGGAAGAAAGCAAAAGCATTATTAGCCCCGAATTTACGGCAATAATCAGGAACACAAATCCCGCTGCCATTCCATGGGCAGCTCCGATTGCTTTTTTCGGGCAGCTGTTCATGCATCTCATGCAGCTTTCGCAGGTTAGTTTCCAGTACGGCCTGTTGTTTACCAGTTTGATTGAAGAGGTAGGGCACTCCTTTATGCACAAACCGCAATTATCACAGTTATTGGTGGCAAAAAACGTTTTGGACAAAAAATATCTTCCACCGATATAATATCCAAGTGCAATCGGGCTTATTAACAGGTCGGCTGGCAGGCTATACAAACCTCGCCAGACTTTTTCCCCTGAAAACAGCTTTACGGCAAATTTTCTTACTATCCCCTCACAGCGTTCAATAATCGAGTCAACACTCTTTTTTTTCAACCCCGGATGAAGGGATATCCAGTTTGACGGAAGATCAACTGGCCTGAAACCAATGCATTTGTATCCCTTCAGCCATAAAATAAGGGCCGGAACTATCAATGCCAGTCCGCTGACGCCCTGTATGTAGAATTTACTGAATTTCAGGCCGGCACGTGTATTCAGCAGAAAAACCTCTTTTCCCAGTCCTGCGGGAAACCCTGCCACAAATCTGATTAATATGGGAGCAGCGTTAAAACCATGTGTCGGATAAGCAAAACCAATCAGCACACGTTCATTTTTTTCAGGAAAATGCAGATTGCCTTTTAAATCTATCTGCTGCACAATCGCTTTGATTCCCAGCTTGTTTGCCTCCCCTGCAATCCATGCTGAAGATGCAAGTGCGTTGCCAGTGCCCGAGAAACAATAAATGTATAGAGAATCCCAGTTTTGTACCATCGTTCCACAATCCGGCTTGTAAGGAAAACAGAAACTGATCACTAAGATATTGATAATTGAGTTAATTTTAACACGCATCATTAGAAGGTGCAGGCACCGAATAAACTGATTTCAATATTCCTGTTTGCTGAATCAGATCAATGACAATGTTGGCGCAAAATAATATCTGCGGTTTGACGCCCGCTGAAATCCTTGATGCGGTCAGCCCTTTGTATCCGATTAACATAAACCAGGCGCAAGCTGTTGCGAACAGTGTGTACAAAAAGGGAGTGACGGATTTTTTGCAGATAGCCGCAATTCCCAGGAAACTTGGTACTATCCTGAACCAGGAGTTTCATGCTGGTATCTTCAGACCTGTTATGGAAAACCTTTCATCAGACGGATCTGTAAAATATTTGTTCAGGAACCCTGAAGGGCTGGAATACGAAACTGTTTACATCCCGGATAAAAAAAGGCATACAGTATGCGTCTCCACCCAGTCGGGTTGCCGGATGGGCTGCCGGTTTTGCGCAACCGCCGGTTACGGATTTCACGGGAACCTGACTGCAGGTGAAATTATTAATCAGGTTATCAGTACCGGCGGGGCGGGGAATATAAATCGTGTTGTTTTTATGGGTATGGGAGAACCCCTGGATAATCTTTCGCATTTGCTTAAGGCTATTGAAATACTTACCTCTGGCTGGGGGCTGGCTATGAGCCCCGGAAATATTACGGTCTCAACCGTAGGAATTGAACCGGGTGTAAATAAATTTATGGAAAAGACAAAATGCAATCTGACATTAAGTCTTTATTCTCCCTTCGAAGAAGAACGAATAAAAGCTGTTCCGGTGGAGAAGGCTCATCCCTGGAAGTTTGTTAGCGGCATAATGAAATCATTTCCTAAAGACAGAAAGCGACGTTTAAGTATTGCCTATATGATGATCCGGAATCTGAATGATACGGATAGGCATCTTCAGAAACTGAAGGAAGAATTTGGCAATTCGGGTATAAGAATAAATCTTTTACCTTATCATCCTGTTCCGGGAGATTTGAATTTGCCTTCACTGCCGGAAAGAATGAATTATTTCAAGCATGAACTTGTCATTTCGGGTATTTCCGCATCAATACGAAGATCCAGGGGAGTTGATATAAATGCGGCCTGCGGGCTTCTCGCCGGCAGGTACGATTCCGGTAATAAAACAAGACATCAGCGGCCTGAGGCAGGTCGGGAATTTATCAGCTGAAAAAGGTATTCGTCGATGTACCCGTCAGGGGTTTTTATCCAGTCTCTCCTGATTCCGGACTGAACGAATCCCTGCTTTCTGAAAAGATCCATGCTTTCATGATTGTTGGCCAGTATGCTGCAAAACAACTGATGAAGTTGCAATGTCTTAAAACAGTAATGTATCAGACATTTCAGCGACATTGTAGCATATCCTCTCCTGCGGTATTCCTCATTTGCAATAAGAATACCAAGTCCGGCCCTGTTATGGTAGGGATCAAACTCATAAATGTCGATAGTTCCAATTGTCAGATCATCAGCAATATGATCGATCATGAATCTCATCTGGCCCGTTTCGTAGATACTGCGGTGTGAATTCTCAAGATATCTTCTGAGCGTATATTTTGAATATGGTGCTATTGTATTGCTGATCAGCCACTGGGATTCATTATTTTCCCATCTGTAGAGCAGCTCGAGATCTTCAGGTTCCAGTGCCCTGAGCCGTATCTCCTTATATTTCATTATTCTACACTGACTTGATGTTAATCTTTTTCTGCAACTTCTATTTCCCTGATAAACGCATCCTCAAAATCCTTTTTGACACTGACCAGTGCTTCCTTTGCTCTTGCAACTGAGTTGAATTCACCATAGATGTACTTGTACCATCCGTCTCCTTCAACGATCTCCCTTACTCCGCTGTATTTTGCAAATGCCTTGTTGATATTAAGAGGACCGCGTGTAGCCTGTAACTGGATGGTAAATATTTTCCGTGTAAAATTTTTATTAACAACCGTTGCAGGTTCATTTAAAGATGGGGATTGAGCTTCCAGATCATTCTGATTTATTACGTAAGCCTCATTCAGTCCCTGTTGCCTGGCATATTCCGCATATTTTTCGGCATCCGATCTGATGTTGAATATACCCAGGGTGTAATAATTAAGGGAATCCGTTTCAATCACCCTGATGAAAAGCATATCATCTTTGATCAATTTGTTGAAATAGGCAGGATCGAGCTTCCTCTTTGTTTTCATCAGAACAACGCTGAATCGCGTGGAGTATGATTGCCTCAGCTGCTCAGGAGTTGAGACTTCGTGACGTATAATAACGCCTGTCTGTGGATTTACTATTCCGAATGTGACACGACGATTGTATTTTCTTCCTTCAGGATTGTCGGTTCCGTCAGGATTGGTATTGATTGCCACGGGGCTTGATTTTCCGAATGATCTTTTAATAAAGATTGTGTTCTCAATACCTGAGGATGTATAATAATTGATGACTGCCTGGGCACGCTGGTCTGCAAGCCGTTTATTGAATTCAATGCTGCCTTTGGAGTCGGTATGGCCCGCAATCTCCACAGTAAGGCCTGGATTGTTTATCAGAATTTTTCTTACTGATTCCAGGATTGGTTTAACATCATCCCTGATCTTGTAGCTGCTGAAATCGAACAGGATGTTCTTTATTGAAAGGAATTCCCCTGAAGCGACACTGAGTGGTATCAGGACGGGATTTACCGGGATATAATTGCCTCCGTAATACAATGGCAAACTGAGATTTATGGTGTCGGTAACATAACCGTCATGACTTACAAGTATTTCATAATCACCTGGTTTTATATTGAATGAAAAGGAACCGTCTTTAGCCACTGAAGTGTTCTGGAACACCTCATTGGTTTTTGTGTTTTTGACCGTTATCAAAGTAACGGCAGGATCAACTTCGAGTCCGTCTTCAAGTTTAATGACACCGGCAGCTCTCGTGAGTTCATCTGCCGGATTAACGGCAACAATGGCATATATGTTCCGGGATTTTTCCTTTTCATCATAACGGCTTGCCACAAACCCGGGTGCATTGTTGTTAAGGATGAAATGAGTATTTTCAAGCACATTGTTAAATGCGAAGGGCATGGCCACAGGCTGTGTCCACGAGCCTCCCCTGTTGATGGATCTGAAAACATCATAGCCTCCCATGCTCAAATGGCCGTTTGAACTGAATAAAAGTGCGTTTTCATCAACGTCATAATAAGGTGTGTTTTCATCATAGGGAGTATTTATGACATTTCCGCAATTTACCGGACGATCCCAGGTTCCATCTTCCAGTCTACGGGATACCCAGATATCAAGTTCTCCTTCTCCTCCCGGGCGGTTGCTTGCGAAATACATGGACTGGCCATCGGGTGTGATAAAGCCATGATCCTCCCAGTATACTGTGTTGACAAATCTCCCGACACTTCTGATATGCGACCAGCTGGTATCCGTTCTCTGGCTCATGTAAAGATTTCCGTCATCTCCATCATCCATAAAAAGTATCAGGGTTTTACCGTCGCCTGTGATAGAATTTGAATAGAATCTGTCGAATCCTCCCAGTTGCCTGGTAATATTGGATGGCCTGTTCCACTCTCCTCCTGATTTATAAGAACAATAAATCTGGGTTTTGCCCTTTTGTTTAACTGTGAAAACAAATACGGAATCATTTCTGGCAAGTACGGGATTACAGGCTCCCGGATAATCTGTCAGCCATGGCGCAAACAGGTTTGAAATGATTCTGAGGGGTTTCTTTTTCATTTCCATGGCATATCTGCAGTTTCTTATCTGCTGATCGATAAAGTCGGCCTGGGCTTCATCTTCGGGCGCCAGCTTCTTTTTTACATCTGAATATAGCGATATTGCTTTTGTCAGACTGTCATTCCTGTGGTACGCAATGGCCAGGTAAAGATAGGTATCGGCCGGTGCCTGTGTTCCTGTTTTTTTGTATGCCTTGTTACTTGCCGCGATATTCTTCGAAGCTTTTTTTAAAAGCTCTAGTGCCTCAGCCTTTTTGCCATCCATATTCAGATAGCATATTCCGAGCTTTGCTGCAATATTGCTGTTTTCCGGATTTGCATTCAGCAAGGGTTCATATAACGATGCAGCCCTTTCATAGTCCTTATCATAGTAGTACGAATTGTCAGCACTCTGAAGAGCGCTGGCACGTTCCTTTTCTCCAGTCTCCTGGGCTGCCAGCGACATCATGGTGACTGACAGTACTGAAAAAACAATCAGGCGTTTCATTATGCAGTTGCTTTTCATTATATCCTCATTTTGTGTTGCCTCTTTGTAAAATTAATAAATACCTGAACGATTTGCACTTAAATATTGCAAAAAGGTCATTTATTATTTACAAGTACAATCACTTCCCTGACGAATGCATCCTCAAAGTCTTTGATCTGTGGCCGTTGCATTGCAATTTTTGCTTCGGCGTAGGAGGTATATCGGCCATAAAAATAATGATATAGCCCGTCGATCTCCTTCAGTTCCCTGATGTCGCTCAGTCCGGCAAACACGCTTCTGATGTTTAAAGGTGTTTGAGTTGCTTTAAGCTGAATGGTATAATACTTTTGTTCCTTAACAAGACTTTCCTCAGTGATTCTTGATACTTTCTTAATGAAAAGGTCATTCTCATAACCTTTGCTTATAAGATAATCCCTGTGTGCATATGCTTTTTCCTTTGAATCAAATATGCCTGTGGAGTATCTGTAGAACAGGTCGTTTTTGTTATAGTAGACCTTGATATCGGAGACATATTTGAAATAGGTGACGTCAACCGGATTATACAATGCCATTACCTGCACGGTATAGTACAGGATGGTTGTATCGGAGGAGTCGTCTTCGGTAATGTCGGAAACCCTGAGGTCTCTTATCAGTATTCCCGGGTCGACGGAATCAACTGCCGGTATACGCGAAAGGTCGACTTTCTCATATGCAGCCGGTCCTGATAGAGACCGTTCAAGTATTACATCTCCTATGTTAATGATTTTTTCACGATTGTCTGCAAATACGGTTGTATCAATGGTCTGGGGATAGTACCCGGGAGGTCCTGAAAAAAACAGCCTGAATTCTCCCGGTGATACAATGAAATTATAATTTCCGGTTTCTTCATCAGGATTGCTTAATTGAATGGTGTCTCCACTGGCCCTGTTGATCAGGGTAACCGAGTAGGATTCGTCAAAGGTTACGGTTGTGTCGCGGAGACTCACCCTGCCTCTGATTTCAAAGATCCTGTTCAGGTCAGGATTTGTGAGTGTAATGTAAAAAATATCTTTTTCCTTGTAATCGGTAACCATGGAATAGAATCCGTTCAGGTCATTATTATATGGCTGAAAGAACCTGTCGTCGTCAGTTGAATTAATAGGCGACCCGAGATTCTGCGGAGTGTTCCAGGTTGTCCTGCTGCCGGTGCTTCTGTAAATGTCGAATCCCCCCATTCCGTTGTGACCTTCTGACGAAAAATAAAGAATGGAATCGTTGATGGTTATAAAAGGAGTATCCTCATTGTAAATTGTGTTGATCGTGGGTCCCAGGTTAACGGCCGGTCCCCAGTCGCCGGAAGCATCCCTTTCCGACAGATAAATGTCAAGCCCTCCATAACCTCCTTCCCTGTTACTGGTAAAATAAAGTTTTTTCCCGTCGGCCGAGATTGAGGCATGGGATTCGTAATACTTCGTATTGATATTTCTGTTGAGCTTCTGAATTGGTCCCCAGCGTTCATTCCTGAATTCAGCAACATAAATGTTACCGTCGTAATTATCTGTTTTGTACAGAAAGAGGAGTGTTCCGTCACTGTTAAGCGAACATGAAGAGCAATCCTCTCCTGCCTGAAGTGATTTCGTAATTTCAACCGGCGCCTGCCATCTGTCATTGATCTTCCTGGAAAACATTATTGCATTTACATTTCCCCTGCGTTCCGTGTAAACAATTGTATTTCCGTCGAAGCTGACTGCCGGGTTGACATTTAACGAACCCTGTGTGAAATTTGCTGACAGGATTCTCTTGCTTATTTTAAAAGGTACTTCAAGACTGCTTATGGCATTTTTAATTGACTGGATCTCCTGATCCACGAATTCCAGGTTTTTCATGCCACCCTTTGATTCCGTCTCAAGCGCAAGGCTTTTGAAGGAATTGAAGACCTCAAGGGCTTTTTCAAGTTCGTTGTTCACCATGTAGGCTTTGGCCAGCGCAAAATATGCGTCAAGCGGAGCCCGCTTTTCCCTGTATGATGCGGTCTTTGATTCATAGGAGAAATTTTTCACCGCTTCTTCCAGGTAAGGAATGGCTTTTTCCTTTTCACCTTCAATATGGAGGTAACAGTTGCCAATTTTATATTTGATATTGAAATTGTCAGGCTTGTCAAGAAGGAGATAGAGGGGATTTGCCAGTTCGTATTCTTCGTACAGATTGTATGATTCGGCTTTGAGGAAAATCTTTTTCTTTTCGGAATTCGACTGGGCTGAAGCAGCAACAGCTGTAACAACCAGCATGATCAGCATCTGAAGAATGCCAAATATTTTTGTCCTGATCTTTATCATCATAACAAATATAATAATTTTGGAAATCAATATTCAGGCGCAACTTAGTTTTTCCCTTACAAACACACAGCTTCCGGCAGGTATGACCGTATTGAATCCATATCCAGCCGTTTTTGTTGATTCTTCGGTAAAGGACGCCATGAAATCATGAGATTCAGCTTTCATGAAAAAATAATCCGCTTCAGGAACAGCCTTTTGTAGATTTGAATTATCCTGTGTATGTAAATGTAAACAAAATGATTCAGCAGCAAACTGAGCAGAAGCCTTAATTGCCATCAGGTACAATTTTAATAGTCAAATTTATTAAAATTTACCAAATTCTTATGGAAGGCTGGCTTATTTCTGAGAAATCCGGCCCGGCACGTCCTTTGTTTATCAGCTAATGTTTTCCGATGCAGCAGGCAGCTTACTGCTGAAGTGTATCAACCGGATAATTTTCCAGTAAATCCTTAACCTTGTTCAGGAATTTTCCGGCAAGAGCCCCGTCAATTACCCTGTGATCATAGCTTAGTGATAAAATCATAATATGTCTGATGGCTATTACATCTCCTTCAGGAGTTTCAATAACTGCAGGCATTTTCCTTACAGCTCCCGTTCCCAGGATTGCAACCTGGGGCTGGTTTATTATAGGGGTTCCCGAAAGGTTATTGTAACTTCCGAAATTCGTGACTGTAAAGGTTCCACCTGTTATTTCATCGGGTTTCAGTTTATTGTTTCTTGCCCTTTCAGCAAGATCATTTACACTTCGTGCAAGTCCGGTAAGATTTTTCTCATTTGCATTCTTGATAACCGGTACTATCAGGTTACCGTCAGGCAGGGCAGTGGCCATACCTATATTAATTCTCTTCTTTTTGATGATACGGTCTCCGTCAACTGAAATATTCAGCATCGGATATTCATATAATGCTCCGGCGACGGCATCAATGAAAATAGGTGTAAGTGTAAGCTTCTGCCCCTCCCTGGCCAGGAAGCTGTCCTTGATCCTGTTTCTCCATTGAACAATCCTGGTAACATCCGCATCAATGAAAGACGTCACATGCGGGGATATCCTTTTGGACATTACCATATGCTCGGCTATAAGCTTTCTAACCCTGTCCATCTCGATAATCTCATCCGATGCATCAGATGTGACGGACATATCAGGCTTGCCAGCCATTTCCGTTATTTCCGGTTTTTTTACTACTTCAGATTTCCTTTTTCTGACTTCAATAAAATTCAGAATATCATCCCTGGTAATCCTTCCATCCATACCTGTCCCTTTAAGATTATCCAGTTCCTGATGACTTATCCCCTCCTGTGCCGCAATGTTCCTTACCAGAGGAGAGAGGAATTTTCCTGACGGGGTACGGCTTTTAAGTTCGCGTGCCACCCGAGTTTCGGCAATCTTTTCTTCCCTTACGGCACTAATGGTATCGCGGATTCTCTTAACCTCATTTTCAACTTTTATCACATCGTCGGGCTGGGTCTCAGCATCTGAATCAATCAGGGCAATCACCTCTCCTACCTTTGCAATGGTCCCCTCGGCGGCCAAAATTTCTGCTATTACCCCCGATCCGGGTGAAGGAACCTCAGAGTCGACCTTGTCGGTAGCCACTTCAACAAGGGGGTCATCTTCCTTGACAATGCTGCCTTTGCTTACGAGCCATTTATTAATTGTTGCTTCGATCACTCCTTCGCCCATGGCGGGAAGTACAATTTTCATCCGCGTCATACCTGTAGATCCATTTTAAATCTTCAGCCAGAAGGGCATTCTGCCGGATACCAGACTGAAGGATACTGTTTTACATTAATTTCAATAATTCTCAACCAATAAACAACCGGAACTCAAATAAGTTTTATGCCCTGAATGAATTTCAGGCTTACAGTTTGCACCGGGATAATTCCCCAGGTGAACTCCAGTGTATCATGCAGGTGTTCCGGCCTGCCTTTTTCACTCATCCGGCTGGCGGTCTTTATGATTGTCCCCCTTCTCATGCTTTGTTCCGCAGGCATCCAACAGGGGCAATCCCGCCGGTAGGTCACACCTGGTACGGGTTCCTGTTTTTTATGGCACGTCCCAGTGTGATCTCGTCGGTATATTCAAGCTCATCTCCAATTGCAACCCCCCGTGCAAGGGTTGTTATCAGCACATTGTACCTGCTAAGCTTTTTATAAAGATAGAAATTTGTAGTGTCCCCTTCCATTGTGGTGCTGAGGGCCAAAATAATTTCTGCGACACTGTTCGATCTTACCCTTTCCTCGAGTGAATCAATTTTCAGATCAGCAGGACCAATCCCGTCAACAGGCGATATAATCCCGCCAAGAACATGGTATGTTCCATTGAATTGCCCTGTGTTTTCAATTGTCATTACATCCTGAATGTTCTCAACCACACAGATGACAGATTGATCCCTTTTTGAATCCGAACAGATGGAGCATATCTCGGTATCGGAAATACTATGGCAGGATTTGCAATACCGGATCTCATTGTGAAGCTTTGATATGGTGTCCCCAAATCGCTTAATGTCAGCAGGATCCCTCTTCAGCAGGTTCATCACCATGCGAAATGCCGTCTTTCTTCCGATTCCCGGAAGGGAGGCAAATTCATTTACAGCATTTTCCAGAAGCCCGGATGTAAATTCGGAAAAACCCATAAAAGCAGCTTTGAAGCAAATTTAGTTTAATATGATCTTTAAAACTATGGATACTTAATATTTTTTACCTGCCGACTTTTTGTTATCCTTGCGGATAAATTTTTAAGAAATGACTCCCGGCCTTATTCTGTTTGTTTTCGTTATTTACATAATAGCACTTTTTTTCGTAACATGGCTGACCGTCAGAAAAGCCGACAATCAGTCATTCTTTATCGGGAATAAAAAATCCCCCTGGCTGGTGGTTGCATATGGTATGATTGGTGCCTCGCTTTCGGGCGTAACCTTCATGTCGGTTCCAGGCTGGGTACAGGATACCCAGTTCAGCTATATGGTCGTGGTTTTTGGCTATCTTGTCGGCTATATAATCATAGCCCTGGTATTGTTGCCATTATACTACCGGCTAAAACTGACCTCCATATATACTTATCTTGAGCAGCGTTTCGGATTCTGGTCGTACAAGACAGGTGCCGGTTTCTTCATTATCTCACGGGTGCTTGGGGCATCATTGCGTACATTCCTGGTAATAAACGTGCTTCAGATATTCGTGTTTGACGCCTGGAACATCCCTTTCTGGCTGAATGTTACTGTATTTATGGTTCTGGTCATCCTTTATACCATGAAGGGAGGTATCAAGACAATAGTCTGGACCGACACATTGCAGACCACATTCATGCTTCTGGCAGTTGTACTTTCCGTACTATACATAAGCAAGGACCTTGGAGTTCCCCTCGGCAGGCTGTTTGCGGAAATCAATCAGAGTGACATGTCGAGGATGTTTATCACCGACTGGCATAATGAAAGGTATTTTGTGAAACAGTTTTTCAGCGGAATGTTTATTACTATAGTAATGACCGGACTTGACCAGGAAATGATGCAGAAAAACCTCAGCTGCCCCAACATATGGGATGCACAGAAGAATATGTATTTCTTCAGCGTAATAATTGTATTCGTGAATTTTCTGTTCCTGGTGCTGGGAGCTATGCTTCTGATTTACGCGAATGCAAAGGGAGTGGCAGTGGCATTTACGGATGAGCTTTTCCCGACCATTGCCTTCAAATACCTCGGAACGGTTGCCGGCATGGTTTTCCTGATAGGACTGATTTCCGCTTCCTTCCCGAGCCTGGGTGGCGCCCTTACAGCTCTTACCACCTCGGTAAGTATTGATTTTCTCAGACTTGACAGGAGAAAAGACGTCTCTGAAACATCCCTTACAAGATTCAGGTATGTCATTCATATTTCAATAGCGGTCATCTTTGTAATTTGCATATTGATATTCAGGGCATTGAATGACAGGGCCGTAATTGACAAGCTTTTCACCATAGCAGGATATACCTACGGACCCCTTCTGGGATTGTATACTTTCGGATTATTCGTTCCAAGAAAGGTTATTGACAGGGCAACTCCCGTCGTGGCGATTCTTTGCCCAATAATATGCTACTTTCTAAGTATGTATTCAGAGGAACTATTCAATGGCTACAGATTCGGATTTGAGATACTGTTGGTTAACGGATTCCTGACCTTTGTGGGACTCCTGATCTTCAGCAGGCGCATAGAACCGCAGATGTCATGATGCGCGGGGAGGTGCATTCATTGCTGCTTTTTCCTTTTGTACGTTTATCAATATGGAAACGCATTCTGCGGAACCTCGTTTCCGGGTAATCCTTCAACAGGTGTTTCTTCTTCTTCCTCTTCCTCTGTTTCGGGTATGCGTATGACTTTTTTGGTTTTGAACGGGATTTCCCAAACAATGTAATAATTTATTCCGGCATTTGTGATTTTCCCGCTGTTGCCAAATCCCGGAAAATGTATCGGTCGCAAATCCCTGCCCCCGCCGCCTGAAATCAGGAGCCTTAATCTGACTGACCACCCTATGCTCAGGTTCTTAAAAAGTTCTGTTCTGACTCCCGGAGATACTTCAATGAAATGCCCCGCACTAGTCCTTCCCGGCAGCGATGAATTGTAAGTACCCCAGTAATTCTCTTTCCGAAAAAAGGGAACTTCGGTACTGAACAGGCTCAGTCCGTACCTTAAACCAACTCCTGCCCAATATTTGCCGGTCGAGGTTTCAGGTTTAAGCAGGTTGAAATTCACCCCGGCTCTCATGAAAACACCTTCGGTCCGGTAGTCGTAATTATATTGGGAATAATTGAATTTCAGGTAACCGCCTTCCAGAACATAGGCCATTTTTTCATTCCGGTCGAGTGATAAAACTCCTTCCAGGCTGAGCCTGTCCCTGTTGTAATAACTGATGGCCGGTCCGGCAACATCCATTCCTATCCGTATTTTAAGAGGGAATTCAATTGTGTCCTGGGCCCGGGCTGAAACCGAATGAAAAAAGAGCAGGAGACTAATAAAAAATACGCAGGTTCTCCTCATTGTAAGTGGTTATTTTTCGATTGGCCGTATATATACGGTCAATTGCATTCCTGGTATAAAAGGGCGTGTCCGTAAGATTGAAATAGAAGGTATAACCGCATTCCTTTGAAACCAGTCGCGGTTTTGACGTATACCTGAAGGTAATAGTATCAATTACGCTGTCGATCTTAATTACAAAAGTGCAGTTATCAGAGGAAAGGTCAAGCGGAAACAGCACAGGCTGCACACCCCGCGATCTGTCATAAAGCTTTACAGTCTCATGATTCAGTCCGTAAAGTGTCAGGCTGTCAGGTGATCTCAGCCTTTTCGTGGTATTATCATAAAGGGATGCCTTTACCAGCGATTCGGTTTCTTCGAGACAGGCTTCGGGAGCACAGGATATAATCAGTATTTCAAATGCTGCAAACAGCAGAAGCAATATGGGCCTGTAACTTTTTTTCATCATGCCTTGTAAGCATCAAATTTACAAAATTAGTCTTTTCACCTGTTCAGGGCCTTATATTGTTAATCATTTCACAGTAGTTTTCGCGCACAAATATTTATAATGACGTTACGGCCCGCATGGGCGCTCATGTCAGGAAAGTAAACCCGGGTCTGTCACACGGTCCGAGTTATTTCACTTGATTATTGAGGCACCAAACGCAGACAGCCCGTGTTTCATTATTCAGATCATGTTGATGATAATTTCTTCAGCTTTTTTCAGTGCCGCACCGATAGCGGAAGGATTTTTCCCCCCTGCTGTGGCAAGGAAGGGTTGACCGCCTCCTCCTCCCTTTATTTCATCTGCAACTTTCTTTATTATTTCAGATGCATCGATATTCCTGCTCTTTACTAGTGAGTCACTTATCATTATCAGCAGGCTGGCTTTTCCTTCGGTTTCCGACCCGATCATGACAGCACAATCGTGGTATTTATTCCGGATATGATAAGCTATTGTTTTCAGGATTTCCGGTGGCCCTGATTCAAGCTGACCGGAAAATATCCTGATGTTCCGGATGGTTTTCTGAGTTTTTTCAAGATCGGCGGCTTTTGACAGGGCGAGCTGTACCTGGGCTTTTTCCAGATTCTTTTTCAGGGTTGTATTCTCATCAATGAGCTTTTCCACGCCTTCTTTCAGATTCCCTGTTATTTTAAGCATGGAAGCAATCTCGTCAGCATATCCGAGTTTTTCATTTATATACTCTTCAGCTTTTAAGGCCGTGACTGCTTCCAGCCTCCTGACTCCCGCCGCAATCGCTCCTTCGGAGACGATCTTTACAATTCCTATCCTGCCTGTACTATCTATATGTGTACCGCCGCAGAGCTCTACTGAATCGCCAAACGTTACAACCCTTACAGTGTCACCGTATTTTTCACCGAAAAGGGCAATAGCCCCCATCTTTTTTGCCTGATCCATGGTAATGTTTTCCGCAACATGACGACCGACATTCTCTCTCACCATTCTGTTGACCATCATTTCCACCCTGGTCAGTTCCTCCCGAGATGGTTTGGCATAATGACTGAAGTCGAAACGCAGGCGGTCGGGGGTAACGAGTGAACCTTTCTGCTCAACATGTTTTCCAAGCACACTCCGCAGTGCATAATGTATCAGATGGGTGGCTGAATGATTAATAGCGGTCATCCTCCGTTTTTCGAGGTCGACCCGCGCGTAAAACCTTGCGGAGGCGTCTGAGATCCTGTCATTGCTGATGTGAATGATGAGATTGTTCTCCCTGATTGTGTCCGAAATATGTATTTTCTCGGTTGCAGATTCAATGAATCCCGTATCGCCTACCTGTCCTCCTGATTCAGCATAAAAGGGAGTTCTGTCAAAAATCAACTGCAGTCTTTCCCTGCCCTTGACCCTGATTGTCCGGTAGCGTGTCACCAGTATCTCTTCTTCCGTATTGTCGTAACCGGTGAACAATGTTCCTTCAATTGGCCGTACAATTGTCCAGTCGCCTGTTACGATGGCAGCATCATCCCTTGACCTGTTTTTCTGACTTTTCATCTCATTTTCAAACTCCCTGGAATCCAGATCCATGGAGTTCTCCTTCAGGATAAGCCGGGTCAGATCGACGGGGAACCCATAGGTGTCGTATAATTCAAATGCTATTTTCCCCGGAAGAGTTGTTTGGTTTGTCTGCCGGAGTTCTCCGATTACTTTTTCAATTATTTTCAACCCTTTGCCAAGAGTTTTCAGAAAAGCCGCTTCTTCTTCATGGATGATTTTTGTTATTTGCTCTTTTCCGGCAACCAGTTCCGGATAGGTAGCTCCCAGTTGATCTGCCAGTACCGCGACAAGCTTATAAATAAAGGGTTCTTCCATTTCGAGGCTTGTGTAACCGTATCTTACGGCCCTCCTGAGAATCCTGCGAATCACATAGCCAGCCCTGACATTGGACGGGAGTTGTCCGTCAGCAATTGAAAAGGCCACAGCCCTCAGATGATCGGCAATAACCCTGTGAGCCACATCCGTATTTTCATTCTCACCATATTTTTTACCGGTGATTACCGAGATCCTTTGTATCAGGGGTTGAAATAAGTCAGTGTCGTAATTGGATTTCCTGCCCTGCACCACCATACACAGCCGCTCAAAGCCCATTCCGGTATCTACATGTTTTTCAGGAAGCTGTTCAAGCGTGCCGTCCGATTTCCTGTTGTACTGAATGAAAACCAGGTTCCATATCTCCAGTACAAGGGGATGCCCCTTGTTGACCAGTTCATGACCGGGCTTTCCCTTCCTCTCATAATCATCCCTGAGATCGGCATGAATCTCTGAGCAAGGCCCGCAGGGCCCTGTTTCTCCCATTTCCCAGAAATTATCCTTTTTTGATCCGAAAATTATTTGCCTGTCTGCATCTGAACAGCAGTTCTTCCAATGTTCGAAAGACTCAAGATCGGGTGGAATGCCATCATCCTTGTCGCCTTCATATACAGTGACGTAAAGACGGTCTTCGGGAATTCCCAGTTCGCGGGTCAGGAATTCCCATCCCCACTCAATTGCTTCTTTTTTGAAATAGTCTCCGAACGACCAGTTCCCTAGCATCTCAAACATAGTGTGGTGATAGGTGTCGTGTCCCACTTCTTCAAGGTCATTATGCTTCCCTGTAACCCTCAGGCATTTTTGTGAATTTGCAATTCTTCTTGAAACAGGCGGCTGATTTCCGAGGAATATGTCCTTGAACTGATTCATGCCTGCATTGGTGAACATAAGGGTGGGATCATTTTTTATCACCATGGGAGCTGACGGTACAATAACATGCCCCCTGGCTTGAAAAAATCTGAAAAAAAGTTGCCTTAATTCGTTAGCTGTTAAAGAATTTAACATAATTTAATGCAATAAAAAGCAAGTAAATGAGTTTGTAAAATTAGTTTTTTATCTTAGATTTGGGGTCTGCTAGTCAAAAATCAAATCAACGAAAGTCGCGAATGCCCAGACATAAGTATTTTCTTGACTTACACGAGCTGCAGTTTAAAAGGATCAGGTATCCATGGAAAGCGAGACTGAGTCGTTTGTCCTTGTGGATTGCGGCCTCAATCGTTTTGTCTGTTTTTTACAATACTCTATTTTATAGTCATTTCGGATCTCTCAAAGCCAAACTGCTCCGGCAGGAAATTGATGACATAAAACTAAACTATTCTCTTTTAAGCAGGGATATTGACAATTCGGATAAGTTGCTTGATAATCTTGAGCTTTCAGACGGAAATTGCTACAGGCCGGTTCTTGATATGGATCCCATCCCCGGCTCTGTAAGGAATATGGGGATCGGTGGTGTTAACAGGTACGAGGAACTGGAGGGATATGAGAACAGCCGGCTGATGTTGACATATGCCAAAAGAATAGAAGATCTGCGAAACCGGAGCACATTGCAGTATGAATCTTTCAGGGCAATTGAAGGAAGGCAGGAGGAGTGGAAGCGGGAAATGGAGTATCTTCCCATGATCAGCCCCGTAAATGTCACTTACAGGCTGGGTGACGGGGTAAGATTCCGCGAGGTGCATCCTGTGCTTGGAACGCCACAATGGCATCACGGACAGGATTTCAGCACCCCTTATGGAACCGAGGTTTTTGCCACCGGATCAGGCAGGGTTATCGAAGCAGGATGGAAGGGCGGACTGGGCAATTGTATTGTGATTGACCACGGTTATGGATACCGGTCAACATATGGACATCTCAGCAGTATGAAAGTAAGTGCCGGGCTGAACGTTAAGCGCGGCGATCTCATTGGCCTTACTGGAAGCACCGGAACATCTACCGGGCCGCACCTGCACTATCAGATTGACTTGTACGGACAGTTTAAGAACCCGCTGTACTTTTTTAACAACGATCTTACCGAAGAGGAGTATTTCGAAATGATCCAGACTCTCTCTGCTCACTCGAAGTACCGTTGAGAATCCCTGTATTGCCTCGCCTAATCAGTTTTTTAACGGAAGATTTACGGTTTTTTTAAAGGAAGGATTTCCTTATCTTTGTCATGCCATGGCAAAAGCAAAATACAAATTCAATCCCGATTCACTCAGCTTTGATAAGATACGACTGGGCTTCAGGGCTATCCTTCTGAGATCGTTGGCTTATTTTGTCGGATCACTGATCATAGCTGCAATTTACGGACTGATATTCGGAATGATTTTCGATTCGCCTGAAGAAAAAGCACTCAAACGAGAGCTGGCACAGATGAACCTTCAGTATAACCTGGTGAACAGGGAGATGGAAGACCTGGAAAAGGTCCTTGGACATCTTCAGGAAACAGACGATAATCTTTACAGGGCCATTTTCGGAGCTGAACCGGTTCAGGCTACGCTTCGCCTCGGAGGAACTGGAGGTGTAAACCGATTTAAGGAACTTGAGGGATACAATAATTCAAGTCTGATAATTGAAACTGCAGAAAGACTTGATGCATTGCGTAAAAAAGTATATGTTCAGTCAAAATCCTATGATGATCTGATAAAACTTGCCGCTGAGAAAGAAGATATGCTCAGATCCATTCCTGCCATCCTTCCGATCTCAATAGTCGATCTTACAAGAATAGCCTCGGGTTTCGGACTGAGAATACACCCGATATATAAAATCTCAAAATTTCATGCAGGAATGGATTTTACGGCTCCGATCGGAACTGAAATTTATGCCTCAGGCGATGGCACCATTGCAGAGGTGTCGAAAACAAAAAGAGGAATGGGCAATTGTATCGTTATTAACCATGGGTACGGGTACAGTTCAGTTTATGCACACCTCGACAACTTCAATGTAAAAGTCGGCCAGAAGGTGCGGCGTGGCGATATTATCGGATACGTGGGTAACACAGGTATGTCCATAGCTCCCCATCTTCATTACGAGATCAAGCTTAACGGCAACAACGTGGATCCGGTAAACTATTTTTTCAATGATCTTACAGCTGAGGAATACGAGGCAATGATTGAAGTTGCATCACGTACAGGCCAGTCTTTTGACTGAATTTCATGATCCGGAAATTTGCCATCAGCCCAATACCAAATAAATCCCCGTCATGCCATATACGGAAAAAAAGATTGAAAAACTCTATTATTCAATAGGTGAGGTTTCCAGGATGCTTGATGTGCCGGTCTCAACAGTCAGGTTCTGGGAAAATGAATTTGATATCCTGAAGCCAATGAAAAACAAAAAAGGCAACAGGATGTTTACTTCAACTGATGTCAGGAACCTTCGCATAATCCATCGCTTGCTGAAAGACGAAGGCATGACCCTCCAGGGTGTCAGAAAGAAGCTGGGAAGAAAATGGGATGAGGCCGATAAGGTTTATGAAATTAATGAATCACTGAAAAGAATAAAGGAGCTCCTTATTGATCTCAGGGACAATATCTGATCCGGCACTCCGGAACACCGATTACCGGCGCATTGCCCCGGCAGTACAACATTCCGTGGACTCCGGCCCGGTTTTGAAATAATTACCTCAGAAAACTGGTAACCGAAACAAATAATATGAAACTCAAAGAGATTTGTGATTATCTGAACTCAGAGATCCCATTATCATTTCAGGAAGAATATGATAACTCAGGCTTGCAGGTTGGAATCCCCGATATGGAAATCAGTTCCGCACTGGTTACTCTTGATGTGACAGAAGATGTTCTTGAAGAGGCGGCCGCGGCAGGATGTAATCTGATTATCTCACATCATCCCCTGATCTTTTATCCTTTGAAAAAAATCACTCACAGCACATATACGGAGAAAATAATATTCAGCGCGATCAAAAAAAACATTGCAATATATTCGGCCCACACAAATCTCGACTCCTTCCCCGAAGGTGTAAGCCACAGAATGGCGCTGAAATTGGGCCTTAAAAATATTACTGTCTTATCGCCACTTAAAAACCGTTTACTGAAACTCGTCACATTCGTTCCAGATGTTCATCTTCCTGCTGTAAGGCAGGCATTGTTTGATGCAGGAGCTGGGGTAACGGGCAAGTATGACCAGTGCAGCTTTTCTGTCGGCGGCACGGGGAGCTTCAGGGCCGGCGACGGTACAAATCCGTTTGTGGGTGAAAAACACACACTGCATTTCGAGTCTGAATCGAGACTGGAAACGGTTTTCCATTCCCATCTCAAAAATAAGGTGGTCAGGGCCCTCCTGGACGCACACCCGTATGAGGAGGTTGCATATGATATTTATTCCCTGGAAAATGAATCTGCAGATTCCGGATCAGGCTGCCTTGGAGAACTGGATGACCCTCTGCCGGTGGAAGGATTTATCAGGTTACTGTCTGAAGTCTTTGATGCGAAAGGAATCCGTTATTCCGGATATGATAAAAAGATAAAAAGAGTTGCCCTCTGTGGCGGTTCCGGATCCCATCTCCTTGGCGAGGCCATTGCATCAGGCGCCGATTCATTTGTGACCGGAGATGTAAAGTATCATACCTTCCAGTCTGCCGGGAAGGAGATCCTTCTCGTTGACTGTGGTCATTACGAAACCGAAAAATTTTCTGCAGAAATATTAGCTGAGTTAGTTATTAAAAAATTCCCTAAATTTGCAGTCCGGTTTTCAAAAATAAATACCAATCCTATAAATTATTTGAGAAATGGATAAAGTTAAAACACCTGAAGCAGAGATTTCCGTCGAGGAAAGACTCAGGGCATTATATGGTCTCCAGCTTGTTGATTCAGAAATCGATAAAATAAAAACCCTCCGGGGAGAACTGCCCCTCGAAGTACAGGATCTGGAAGATGAAATCGCCGGGCTTGAAACACGCCTGGGAAATTTCCGCGACGAAGTAGTGAATCTTGAAAAAGCTGTCTCAAAAAAGAATATCGAGATCTCCGAAGCTGAAGGATTGATTAAGAAATATGAGGAGCAACAGAAAAATGTTAGAAACAACAGGGAATTCGATTCACTATCCAAAGAGATAGAATTTCAGCATCTTGAGATTGAGTTGTTTAACAAAAAGATCAGGGAATTCAATAGTCAGATTGAGGAAAAGAAAGTCGTGATATCAGAATCGGAGGCAACCCTGATCGAAAAGAAATCAGATCTTGAAACTAAAAGAAAGGAACTTGACGAGATCATCTCCGATACGCAAAAAGAAGAGGAAACATTATTTCAGAAATCGGAGAAAATACAGCAGATTATTGAAGAACGTCTTTTGACAGCCTATAAAAGAATACGTTCCAATGCCAGGAACGGCCTTGCCGTAGTACCGGTTCAACGAGACGCCTGCGGCGGATGCTTTAATCAGATCCCGCCACAGAGACAGCTGGATATCAGATCGAGAAAAAAGATAATTGTATGCGAGTATTGCGGCAGAATACTTGTGGATGATGGGATAATAAACGACAGCCAGACCTGAGAAAACCCGGCTCATGAGTATCCGGCTAATGGCCATTTGCTGAAGGCAAAGGGAAAAACATTGAAAAACGTATTAAAACACAGGTTTTAATACGTTTTTCATTTTTATTACCTTTATACTGTTCATCCTCAAAAATATAAAGATATGAGTTCTGCAGACTTCAAAAAGAGTGTTTCGGAGGGGATACCCGGTTCACTGCCTGATGTCAGGCCTTACGATGAAACTGTGAACCATGCCCCAAAAAGGAAGGATCTGCTTAGTACGGCTGAGAAAAAGCTTGCAGTGAAGAATGCCCTCAGGTATTTTCCCGTGAAGTTTCACAGGATACTTGCGAAGGAATTTCTGAATGAGCTAAGGGATTACGGGAGAATTTATATGTACAGGTTCAGGCCTGAATATGAGATGAAGGCGCGTCACATTGATGATTTTCCATTCAGATCGAAAGCTGCCGGAGCAATAATGTTCATGATATCAAACAACCTGGATCCGGCAGTGGCCCAGCATCCTCACGAGCTGATAACCTATGGCGGTAATGGCTCCGTTTTTCAGAATTGGGCGCAATATCGTCTGACAATGAAATACCTGTCGGAGATGACCGATGATCAGACATTGGTAATCTATTCAGGCCACCCCCTGGGACTCTTTCCCTCTCACCTGAATGCCCCCAGGGTGATTGTCACAAATGGAATGGTTGTCCCGAATTATTCATCACAGGATGACCTTGAACGCTTTAATGCACTAGGGGTGTCACAGTATGGTCAAATGACGGCAGGTTCGTACATGTACATCGGTCCTCAGGGCATAGTTCACGGTACAACAATCACCATTATGAATGCCGCCAGGAAAATTTCTGCCGTAAAGAGAAACAAAGAACTCGGTCTGTTTGTGTCATCAGGCCTCGGTGGAATGTCGGGCGCGCAACCTAAGGCTGGAGAGATTGCCGGCCTAGTATCGGTTATCGCGGAAGTTAATCCCATGGCTGTTGCCACACGCTTTTCACAGGGCTGGGTCAGTGAGGTTTTCACTGACCTGAAAAGCCTTGTCTCAAGGGTCGACAAGGCCAGGAAGACCGGCAAACCAGTCTCACTGGCTTACCAGGGAAATATCGTAGACGTATGGGAACACTTTGCAGAAAAGGGGATCACTGTCGATATAGGATCAGATCAGACTTCCCTCCATAATCCCTGGGCGGGCGGATATTATCCGGCAGGATTGTCGTTTGAAGAATCAAATCGTATGATTTCGGCTGATCCGGAAGGTTTCAAAGAGAAAGTCAGGGCGTCTCTGCGCAGGCAGGTAGCTGCAATAAACACTCACGCCGGGAGGGGTACCTATTTCTTCGATTATGGAAATGCCTTTCTTCTCGAAGCTTCACGTGCCGGTGCAGATATTCTGACACCGGAGGGTGAATTCAAATATCCTTCCTATGTGCAGGATATTATGGGTCCTCTTTGTTTTGATTACGGTTTTGGTCCTTTCAGGTGGATCTGCTGTTCAAATGAGCCAGAGGATCTCAAAAAAACCGATATGATTGCATGCGAGATCCTGGAAAAGATTTATCCTGATTCACCCGATGAGATCAGACAACAACTTTCTGATAACATTCACTGGATTAAGGCGGCCGGAAGGAATAACCTGGTGGTCGGGTCTCAGGCTCGTATTTTATACGCTGATTGCAGGGGGAGGATTGAAATTGCAAAGGCTTTCAACAATGCCATTGCCAATGGGATTATTTCGGCTCCTGTTGTAATAGGAAGGGATCATCATGATGTTTCAGGAACGGATTCACCATACAGGGAAACGTCGAATATTTATGACGGATCAAAATATACCGCCGACATGGCTGTCCAGAATGTAATTGGTGATTCGTTCAGGGGCGCCACCTGGGTTTCGCTTCACAACGGCGGGGGCGTGGGTTGGGGGGAGGTGATAAATGGTGGTTTCGGCATGCTCCTTGACGGGAAGGAAGAAACAGACCGGAAGATTGAGATGATGCTCCACTGGGATGTTAATAATGGAATTGCACGGCGCAGCTGGGCGAGAAGCGAAGGTGCATTGTCAACCCTTAAAAGGGAAATGCACAGGAACAGTAAATTGCGCATCACACTGCCGGAGGCGGCCGATGATAAGCTGATTGATGAGGTTTTTACTGACCAGACCTGAAATAAGACCGTATTTCATTGATGATTTATCCCGGACGGCCAGCCAGAAGGACAACGGCAATTGCGAAAATACCTTCTTCCCTTCCTGTAAATCCAAGCTTCTCTGTTGTTGTGGCTTTTATTGAAATGCTGTTCTCGGAAATTTCAAGGATACCGCTGATGATATGTTTCATCGACGGGATAAAGGATGAGATTCTGGGCGCTTCAAGACAAACTGAACAGTCAGCATTTTCTACCGAGTAACCTTTTTCCCTTATCAGTGCCAATGTACGTTTCAGAAGTATTTTGCTGTCAATGTCCTTGAATTCGCTGCTTGTGTCGGGGAAATAATAACCTATATCCCTGAGCCCGGCTGCTCCCAGCATGGCATCGCACAGTGCATGCAAAAGAACGTCGCCGTCGGAATGAGCAATGCAGCCTTTGCCTGATGGAATGTTTATTCCGCCAAGCCACAATGCTCGGCCCTGTTCAAGACGGTGAAAATCGATTCCCTGGCCTATTCTGATTTTCATTATTCAGATATCCCGGCCCGTTTAAAGGCATTTGAATCAAACGAGAGTGAAAAGCGCAGCGTACGGGCAAGAGGATGATTGGAAACGGTCGGCATCAGATATGAGAAGTCAATGGTAAATCCCTTCAACCTGAATCCTGCGCCTGCAGTGAAATATTTCCTGTTTCCCTTGGATGCATTTTCATGAAAATATCCACCCCTGATTGCAAACTGGTTATTGTACCAGTATTCGGCACCAAATGAATACGTTATTTCATGAAGTTCCTCGCTGAAACCGCCGGGTGCGTCATAAAATGACTGGAAAATGGCAATGGGTACTGAAACGTTTGGGTCTTTTCCGGCAACAATTTCAGTTCCGTCATATTTTGGCGGTGTTGGCACCAGCAGCTTGTTCAGATCAACTGCCAGGGTCATTTTGTTGAAATTGTTGAAATTAAGGGTGCCGGCTGCCCCCAGTCGCATATTCATCGGGATAAAATCGGAAGTCTGGCCATCGGAATAGCTCATTTTTGATCCGATATTTGAGAAATTTAACCCCAGTCCGAATTCCCCATCCTTGCTGAAAAGGGATATGTCGTTGTGATAATAGCCTCCGATATCGGCTGCGAAGGAAATCCCGGGTCTTGTTGCCGTACCTCCTGAATAAGCACCACCTGTCAGATTCGAATAAATGAACCTGAATGCTATCCCGCCGGAGAAATGGTCTGCAAACACCCTGGAATATCCCAGGTCGAAAGCCAGTTCGTTGGGTTTGAAGGTACGTTCCAGATTCCCGTAATTGTCGGTAAATGGAACATCACCCAGCGATGAATACAGCAGGCTGGCACTGACGACCTGTTTTAAGTCAATCCTGTAATAACCTGAAAGATAGGCAATATTAATATCAGGTACCAGGTTTCTGAGCCATGGGGAATATGATATTCCAACACCCCCCTTACCCTCAATAAACGCAAATTTAGCTGGGTTCCAGTGGTTGCTGTACACGTCAGGGCTGGTGGCAACGCCTGCATCACCCATTCCTCCTGCCCGTGAGTCGGGTGCAATTGTAAGGAACGGTACCACCGTCTGGATTGCATTCAGTTCCTGGGGGTACAGTTGGGAAATAGGTGATAATAATATGATTAGTAATAAAAATCCGGGTAATTTTTGTTTCATCTGACCTGTTTATAAAATTTTTCAAATATAAGTATAACTTATTAAATGAAGAGTTATTGTGTCACTTTCATAAAATGATCATTTTACCTGATATAGTGGCAGTTTCACCATTAGCGGCTTTCAGTGTCACCCTGTAGGGATAAATGCCTTTTCCGGCTTTGTTCCCGTTGCTGAATCTCCCATCCCAGATCACTGGCTCCGTCACATACCCTGAAGTCAGGGAATATTCACGAAGGATACAGACCAGGTTGCCTGCCAGATCGTAAATGCGTACAGTGATTTCAATTTCCGTGTCGGGCCTGTTATGACACACTGTGATCCATGTATCCGAACTGAACGGATTGGGAAAATTCAGCAGATTATTTAAAATAAATTTTTTGTTCTTTTCGACGCAGAAGCTCAGCATTTTCACCGACGAATTGTTGAAATTGTCCCATGCCTTTAAAGTTAATGTATGCCTGCCTTCCATAAGTTCCGGAAACTGGAAACTGACAGTACCCCTGGTATATGAGGCAAAATCATTTTTAAAATAATTATTCAGGATAATCGGGTTATTCCGGTCATCGTCGAGCCAGCACACAAGATCATGACCGATTCCGGATCCTGAAATATTGATACCATCCCGGTCTTCCAGAATTGCAAACAACCTGGGATAGGGATCAGTTATTCCCCCGTCACGAAACAGGGTGTCGTTCATATAAAGCTGTATCAGCGGTCCGTTGGAGTCGGGTACTGCTGAATTGTCGAATGCACCCACTGAAAATCTGTCAAAATACCCCGTCATATCCCGGTCATTGCCGGCTGCATAATAACTGATTTTTCCCTTTCCGAAGTCATGGTCAATATCGCGCGGAACGATGAATGAGAAATTGAAGCGGCCGTTCCGTGCGGTGGTTTGACCGCTGAATATGATATTTTTGCGCTGCCTGAATTCAACCTTTTCCCCCCCGTCATTTGCCAGTGTGCGGAAAACCGATTCTTTTCCATATACCGTGGGGGTAACGCTACCGTTGAATCCGGATATCAGATTCCCCTTCTGATCTTCAACATGCCCCGAAACAGTTACAAGCGACAGTGCCCGGAGCGTATCTGTTGTTGAATTTGTCCTGACGCTGTAGATCGAATCAGTTATTATGTTCCCATGCATGGGGTAGGCAAGCCGGATGGCCGGATCGCCCAGAAGGTGGAAATTGCGCTTGCTGAAGTTGCTCCCCGAACTGTTTTTGGCCAGCCTGATAATATCTCCCAGCCTTAGGGCATTCCCTTCACTGTCACGTTCAAATGCATGTTCCATAATGCTTTTGTTGAGTGCAATGTTCGGCCCCGAATACGCCAGCCTGGTTGTTGACATCAGGGCGATCCCGCCTCCCTCCCTGCTGAGAAGGATTTTTTCACCTCCCGACTCGATACCTTTAATTTCACCTGTAATAAAATTGATATCAATGTTGTCGAAACGGCTGAATTCGCATGTTGCTATAATGAACAGAGGTAGTTTCAAGCCGTTTTTCCATTTATTTATTGTCTCGGAACTTACAACCTTTTCATGTGCCAGGCTCATCTCATTCCCGTGACCTGTGTAATTAAATATCAATATCCCCTTGTTAACAATCTCATTGATGGCTTTGTTTACTTCAGGATATGACTGACCGGCAGGGGAGGCCACCTGTTTGTATGAATCAAAATATATCTTGGTTGTATTTATCCATGGGACCCTGTCTGCAAGGATGGAGGAAAGACTTTCCGCATCGGTGAGATGGGTGTTCGAATCCTCGTCGTCGGCAACGAGACACACTTCATTTTTCCAATTGCCCTGACTGGCTGTGGAGGCGTAATTTATTATTTTTGAAACTACCGTGCCGGCCTGTACGGTATCCGAAACCGGGAGCCTTCCAATTCCGATGTCAAGTGTCCCTGTCTCTTCACCCTCACCATCTTCCAAAAGGCCGTAAAAATCGTCAGATGTAAAAGATGAAACAAATACCGTGGAGTTCTCTGACTGATATGTGGGAATGAAATTGGGATTTCCGGGTGGCACTTTTTTGTTTTCATAGGATCCGTCTCCGAAAAGCAGAAGATACCTGAGGGGGCGGTTGCTGTTTTTCTGTTTGAAATACTTCATCCTGACAAAGTTCCTGATCGCAACTATATCGGGTATTCCGCCTGAAAACTCATTGTACACTTCCCCGGGGGTTGTTATTAGTGAAATGATCCCGCTGGTCCTGAGATGGAAATCCGCAAGCCTTGAAGCCTGCCGGGCAAAAAGGGGATGGGTCAGTATTATCATGTCTGCAGGTCCTGATGCATGCAGATCCTGATTTGCAACCGGCTTTTTGCTGATTACCGGAGCCCTGGTCTTATTTTTTGAAAAACAAATAAATGTTTTCAGGCTGTCGGTTGATGAACCGAAACTGATGAATCTTCCCGATTTCTCAAATGATATGCTCCTGATGTCATAAGGATCGGATATATCCCAGATAACCTCCTGGTCTGCGAGGCTTTCAATTGTGAATTCGGTAATTTTTCCCGGCGACACCGATTTTGAATCGGAAAAAACAATTGCCTCACCCCTGAATACATTTCGTTTTCTTCCCGACAACCTGAGATAGTCGACCCATCCCTTTGCCGATACTTCACCGTTGTTTGTGAACCGCAGCTTATATTTTGGCGCCGGTGAAGAAGGAAAAGCCTCGCCTGTAAATATGGCTGAATGAGCATAAGTGCCTGTTGTTGATGCCATGTTTACTGCGGAAATGGAGACACTGCCAATAAGGGATTCTTTTTCAAACAGGGAAAAAGCAACAGGTTCCGGAGATCGTGCAAGCACCCTGATTTCAAATTTTACGACTTCATCCTGAATTAGATCCTCAAAGGAGGGTTTGATCTCGGTATCAAATGAATATGACAAAGGCTGAAACCATCCTCGTCCTGATTTTATGAGGTTTTCCTGCTTCTTGCCGTAATTGAATAGTGCATCCGAACCTGATGAGTGATAATTGACAGCACCATATGGCTTTTCTGAGACCTGGATGGTTTTCCCTTCACTGGTACCGGAAGTAAGAAAATAAAATGCCGTGTCTGAATAATTATGGACCAGGTAACTGTAGTTACCCTGATTCCTGTCATAGATCCATCTGTTTGTTGCTTCTCCGAAGAATAAAATATAATCACCGTCATTGAACAGCCCGTCATTTCCTTTTTCGATACAGACGGGAATTTCCATGAGATCGTCTGCTTCCCTTATTCCGTTGTAATATGGCAGCTGACCGCTATTGTTGCCAAAAAGCCTTGGATAAGCCGGATTTTCCAGCCCCAGTTGTTTCAGTACTGCAAAATCTATCCTGTATATTCCTGTTTCAGTAATTGCTATTTTGAACCATTTACCTTTGCTCAAAACCGAGGAGGATGAATATGTGTCCGGTATCTCCTGACCCTGAAGTCCCGTCGACAGCACAAAGAGAATCAATGATATCTTGATGGTTGCCCTCACCATTATTTTTTGTAAAGATAGGAATGTGCATCTGTTTTTTACTTAATTTGCATTTACAATTACCTGCCAGGAAATCTCTGAGTTTGTAAGGTTGCGATAAGAGAAATGTTAATATGCCCAGATACTTATTTTATTTAATTTCAATCTTTTCCTTAACTGCGTTTTCTGCATTTTCACAGGATACAGATTTTGGTCCCGGTTATCAGTCAGGTATCATGAAAAATCCCGCATTGACCGGAATTTCAGGATCTGGAGTATTCAGAATGTCATATCTGAATTTATTTCCGGGCCACAACTATAATTTCCACTCGGTTTACACCTCTTTTGATTCATATTTTCATGAAATACATGGTGGTGCGGGGGTTTATCTGTCGGATGATATTATTGGAGGCCTGGTCAATGATCTCAGGGGAGCCTTTTCCTATTCTTATTTTCTTCAGGCAGAAAAGGATTTGTATATCAATGCCGGGTTATCAGCCGGCTTTTTACGCCGCGGATTTAATTTCAGAAATGCTGTATTGCCCGACCAGATTGATCCTCTTGGAAATATTTCGCTACCCTCTTCGGAGACACTTATTAATGATCCGCGGACACTGTTCGATATCGGCACCGGTGTGGTGTTTGTCAGGGGCAGATACTTTGGCGGCTTTTCAGTATTGCATCTTACCCAGCCCGATCTGGGAACTTCGGGGTCGGCAGAAGATAAACTTAAAAGAAAATATTTCGTTCATGTTGCGGCGGAATATGATATTGACAGGCTGAAACATCTGAAACTGCAGCCACTTGCCGCCGGCGAGTTACAGGGATCGTATTTTTCAGCTTATGCGGGTGCTGTTGTCGAAACCAGGTTTCTGGCTGCAAACTCTCTTTTCCTCTTTAACAATAATGGCGACCTGGACCTTCAAACCGGCTTATCATTCAGAAGAGAGCAAGTTACAATACTTTATAATTACAGGTTTAATCTTAAATCTGGTAATGCACTGCTTCCTTTTTCCCTTTCGCACCAGGCTGGATTGGCTTTCAATCTGAATAATGTTGAAAAAAGAATTAAAGTCAGAACAATAAATCTGCCGTCATTGTAGTTATATTTGCGGTTTAATAGTATTTTGTAACTAAGGGAATTTTATAAAAGCCATAAAAATTAAGGAGTTATGTATAAGTTCAGAGCTTTGCCGGTTATTATTCTTGCAGCACTGATACTCTTTTCATGTAAAGGCGGGAAGAGAGGTGGCGCCAATGTTTCCTCCACTACCGGGTGGAGATATAACGATCCTGACAATGGCGGTTTTGAGGTAACTTTGGGTGCAGAACAGCGGACAGGCCCTGGCCTGGTTTTAATTGAGGGCGGACGTTTTACAATGGGCCGGGTACAACAGGATGTTATGTTTGACTGGAACAATCAGCCAAGAACCGTTACCGTTTCATCATTTTACATGGATGAGACCGAAGTCAGAAATGTTGATTACCGGGAGTACCTTTTCTGGCTTAAAAGAGTCTATCGCGATTATCCTGAAGTTTTCAGGAGGGCCCTGCCCGATACACTTGTCTGGAGAAGTCCGATGGGTTTCAATGATCCATATGTCCAGTACTATTTCAGGCACCCCTCGTACAATAATTATCCCGTTGTAGGAGTCAGCTGGGTTAAAGCCAATGATTACTGCCTGTGGAGGACCGACAGGGTAAACGAGCAGCTGTTGATAAATGAAGGAGAACTCAAGCCGGATCCGAATCAGCTAAATGAGAAAAATTTCAACACTGAAGCCTATCTTGCCGGACAATACGAAGGGGTAGTGAATCAACTCCGCCAGAGCCTCAATCCAAATCAGACCGAGCGGAGAACCAATTTTGAAGATGGAATTCTTCTGCCTGCCTACAGGCTGCCAACAGAAGCCGAATGGGAATTTGCAGCATACGCACTTCGCGGAAATACTTATGAAGAGAGAATTTATGAGCGGCGTATTTATCCGTGGGATGGACATAATGTAAGGAATGCCGCAAAGAAATACCGTGGTCAGATGATGGCTAATTTTGTTCGCGGCAGGGGAGACATGATGGGAGTTGCAGGAAGCCTCAACGATAACGGTAGCATTACAACTGATGTAAAGTCGTACTGGCCCAATGATTATGGACTGTATTGCATGGCAGGAAATGTCAATGAATGGGTGGCCGATGTGTACCGGCCCCTTACTTCACAGGATGTGGATGGCTTCAATCCGTTCAGGGGCAACGTTTTTACGGACCTGCGCAGGGATGCAAACGGACAGATAGTGGCAAAAGATAAATTGGGGAGACTGTACATTGATACCGTCCAGGACAAAGATGTGGCCAACAGGTACAATTACCAGAAGGGGGACTACAGGAACTACAGGGATGGAGATTTACAGTCTTCAATCTCCTCAGGCTCCGACTGGACCACTGAAGATAACAAGCCCGGATCAACAAGAATGTATTCCCAGGAAACAAACGATTATTTTACCCTGATCAATGATAAAGCCCGTGTCTATAAGGGCGGATCATGGAAAGACAGGGCCTATTGGCTCAATCCTTCAACAAGAAGATTCCTCGATCAGGAAAGTTCAAGGGACGATATAGGTTTCAGATGTGCAATGATAAGGGTCGGAAGCCCTGCAGGATTGTGACAATATTTTATTACTTTCAGAAAGAGGGTGTCAGAAGAGGCACCCTTTCTTTTTGTCAAATGGTGTGTCTGTTTTTCCTGCGATCCGGTACGCTGGCCTTTCAAGTCACTGATATAAGTGAAAAGAGATCGATTTGAGTATTAAAGTACTGCTTCTTTAATTACATTCAGGTCACACCAGTGTTTTTACTAATTTTTTCATGTACATTTAATTCCTTCAAAGGTCCGATATCGTCAGATGAAAACAGAACAGCTCTACAAGATTTTCAGGCAACAATCCGCAGGAATAACAACCGATTCAAGGACTGTGGCAAGGGGACAGATCTTTTTTGCATTGCGCGGACATAATCATGACGGAAACAGATTTATCAGTGATGCACTGGCAAAGGGTGCTTTTGTTGCAATAACGGACGATCCTGCATATGAAAATGAGAAAACCATCCTCGTTGACGACTGCCTGACGGAATTGCAAGCACTTGCTACCCTTCACCGTAAAACAGTTGGGGCAAAAGTGCTGGCAATAACCGGCACAAACGGAAAGACTACAACAAAAGAACTGATAGCAGCCGTTTTGGCAAAAAAATTCAGGGTCCATAAAACAAGTGGTAACCTGAATAACGAGATCGGCCTTCCCCTGACGATCCTCGCCGCTCCTGAGGGTACTGAAATAATGGTATTAGAAATGGGTGCAAATCATATTGGCGAAATCAGAAGTCTGTGCAGCATTGCCATGCCGGATTTTGGTATTATAACCAATATTGGAACGGCTCATATCGAGGGCTTTGGCTCAGCTGACGGGGTGCTGAGGACAAAAACGGAGCTCTATGAATATCTCGTGAAAGTAAACGGAGTCGCAATCTTCAATGATAATGATCCTGTTCTGGCCGGACAGATTATTAAAACAGGTGTCAGGGCTGTTCCCTTTTCAAGCCCTGCAGGAAAAAGACTAACAATCAAGCCAATGGCTTCTGAACTTAACTTATGTGTAAGGGTTAGATATCAGCACAGGTTACTGGATGTATCCACTATGCTCTTTGGAAGCTATAATCTGGAAAACGTACAGGCTGCATTTGCGGCGGGGATGTTCATGGGTGTCGGGATTGATGAAATGGCAGAAGCTGTTGCAGGCTACCAGCCCACTAATAACAGGTCAGAAGTGAGAGTAACCGCCAGTAATACACTGGTTTGTGATTCCTATAACGCGAATCCGACAAGTATGTCAGGTGTGATCAGGTCATTCTCAAACCTCAGGAATAAAGACAAGGCGCTTATCCTCGGCGACATGCTTGAACTGGGTGAATGCAGCCATGAAGAACACCTCAGAATACTGGAATTACTGGAATTGTTTGATCCGTCATCGGTCTACCTTGTAGGGCCGATTTTTCAGGAAACGGCAGAAAATACTGATTACAAATCTTTTCAGGATGTTGATAGTCTTGCTGGTTATCTCAGGGAAAACCCACTCAAAAATAAACTTGTTCTTATCAAGGGATCGAGAAAAATGACACTGGAAAAGCTCTATGATCTGCTCTAAATACAGAATCAGGAATGCGCGGGATCCAAACCTGTGAATCTGATTCTGACGAGCAGAATTTCCGACCTGCTTCCTATTCTGACTCTTGGTCCCCAGATTCCAAAACCTGATGAAACTATGTAGTGAGTATCATTTTTTTTAAGATAGCCGTAACTGAGTTCGTAGATCCTCCTTGTCAGAAGGTTTAAGGGCCACATCTGGCCATTATGGGTATGCCCCGAAAGCTGGAGATCCACACCGTTGCCGGCTGCTTCAGCCAGGTTGAATGGCTGATGGTCGAGCAGGATTACAGGCTTTGTTGTGTCAACATTGTTCATAAGTTCTTTCAGGGCCATGCGGTCGACGCCTGAAATACGCTTTGAATCCCTGTCGAGCCGGCCAACCAGCTGGATTCCTCCGGGAAGAGTAACTACCTCATCCTTCAGGATCCTTATTCCCTTGTTTTCAATATATGGAATGGTCCTGTGCGCTCCGCCAATATATTCATGGTTTCCTGTAATTGCGTACAGTCCGTAGCGGCAGTCAGGGCATTTAAAATAACCCAGGAGATCATCCCTGAGAACCGGACCCATTTCTCCGTCAACGATGTCTCCAAGAAGCAACACAAGATCGGGTCTGACAGCTTCCAGCATCTCAGAAAGCTTCCGGGTACTTCTTTTTCTTATGATACTGCCCAGGTGAATATCGGATATGGCAGCAATCCTGACTTCCCTTATATCTCCGGCAAATTTGTTTATATCGATCTGGTAGGTCTTTACCACAGGAGACAGGGCATTCAGGAATCCTCCCAGGATAAGAACAGATGAAAGTGCAAGAGTCGTCAGGAAAGACCACTTTTTGAATGACTGAATATTCCCGTCATTCAGTCCGCCAGTTAATCTCAGCAGAAGTGATATTACGTCAGACAGGAACAGGAAGATGAAACCATAGAGCAGAAATGCCATCCAGAAACCACCTGCAATGTTAAGTATGTCGGAAAAAACGGAAGAATGACGAGATTCAATTATTTTGGCTGCAATGAAGGTAAATGCCAGCAAAGTGAAGGAAATAAAATATACTGCCCCGTGGCTTCTGAACAGTCCGACAGAGTTATACCCCTTCAGGCAGATATACAGGTTCCCTGTGAAGTATATTATGAAAACAACAGCAAAGAACATGGCCATTTTATTCAGTTTCATAATCAGTTAAAAAAAATCCTTGTATTTCTTTTTCTTCCTCAGGTAATAAAGGATGATAATGCTCCTGTTCATAATGGTTTTAATGCTTCCACCTTCTCCTTCCTTTTTAATAAGTTCCCTTTTTACTCTCAGCTTTCCCATATTCAGATAGAACTCCCGGTGGGCTGCAACAACTGCCTTGAAATTTCTGAACTTCCCCTGTAAAAGATATGAAGCACCTGCAAAACCGTCCAGAAGCAACCTTGTAAAAATTGTAGTAATTAGTTTCCTGTCAGGCAGGTTCTTATACAGCATATATAGGTTATTCCTGAAATTGAGTCGGATCTTTAACTCAGAATCATATGGCAGGACACCTCCGCCCACATGATATACCACGGATACGGGAACGTACGACACTCGGAACCCGGCTCTCTGGAACCTCCAGCATAAATCTACCTCTTCCATGTGTGCGAAGAATGCATCGTCAAAGCCTCCGCATTTTTCCCAGTAATCTGCCCGCACCACCATGCAGGCGCCGCTCGACCAGAAGATGTCAGTGAAATCGTCATATTGACCTTCATCGGCTTCTGTACTGTTGAAAATTCTTCCCCGGCAGAACGTGTATCCGTACTTGTCGATGAATCCTCCTGCTGCACCGGCATATTCGAACTTTCCCCGTTCATGGTATGATTTTATCTTGGGCTGGCATGCGGCAACATCAGGATTATTGTCCATATAGCTAACCAGGGGGGGCAGCCAGTTTTCGGTTACCTCAATATCTGAATTAAGCAGTACATAATACCTGGCCTTTATCTGGGCCAATGCAAGGTTGTATCCGCCGGCAAAACCATAGTTCCGGTCCAGCCGGATGATTCCGGAATCCACGGAATTTGTTGTTATCCAGTCCACTGAACCATCAGTGGATCCGTTGTCAACAACATATACGGCAGTTTCATTGTCTGCAGTCATACTGATGGTTTGCCTGAGGAATCTTTCCAGCCATCTGACACCGTTCCAGTTTAATATTACAACTGCGGTTTTAATCATGTTCTTCCTGTCTTTTATACTTCCATCTGCGATGGGTCCAAAGCCAGTATTCCGGATTCTGCCTGATCAGCTCTTCAAGCCTTCTGACATGAGCCTCGGTAACCGTATATTCCCTCAGGCCGGCAGTCTTTTCAAAGAGCAACTCCACTGTAAGGCTGTAGCAGCCTCTTTTTACTTTCTGAACGTTAAAGAAAACCACCGGCATGTTGTATCGTTCCGCAATCTTTTCGATTCCAAGATAAACCGGTGTTTCCTGGTTGAGAAAAGTTGTATAGTACCTTATATCGGGTTTTGCAGGCGTCTGATCTGCAATAAATCCGTAAATGGTACGAATCTTTTTCTCCCTGTTTTCCACGACCTCCCTGACAACATGTTTCATGGGCGTTAGTTTCACATTATTGCGCGAACGCAGCTCATTGAGGAAATTATTGAAGTTCCTGTTCTGGAGGGGTTTGTAGATACACACAATCCTGTATTCGGTATACAGCGGCAGACTTACAAGCCATTCCCAGTTATTGAAATGGCTGTGTACAACAACCAGATCATGGTCCGAATCATACAGACGTTTAAGCAGTTCGGGATTGGTTATGGTGAATCTTTTTTTCAGTTCCCGGTTCCCAAGATGAGTAAGCTTCAAAGTCTCAACAAAAAGATCTGCCAGATGCCTGTAAAACTTCCTGCCGATTTTTCTCCGTTCCGCAGGTGACTTATCAGGAAAAGAGTTCTCAAGATTTGACAGAACAACCTTCTTGCGGTAGGTGGGAAAGTAGTAAAATAGAAGAAACAACACATCCGAAAAAACATACAGGATCCTGAGGGGCAAAAGTGTTATAAGCCAGTTGACACCGTAAAATATATAGAAACCTAATTTCCCCATTATCGGAATGTATCATCCAGATTTCATAAATTTTCTTATTATTTCAATTGTTTCCGGAAACAGATGCCTGTTTGAGGCAACAGTTTCATCTCCCGAGAGGTTTTTCATGTTGCCCGAGAAATCGCTGAAAACGCCGCCAGCCTCGCGCACTATCAGCATGCCGGCAGCAATATCCCACAATTTCAGGTCATACTCGAAGAAGACATCAAATCTGCCACAGGCGACATAGGCAAGATCAATTGATGCAGATCCCAGCCTTCTTACCCCGTGAGTACATGTGACCAGGTGGGACAGCAATTCCATATACGGGTCGAGCCTGTCGAACAGATTGTATGGAAAACCAGTCGCAACAAGTGAATCTGACAGCTTTTTTGTCGCCGATACACTGATCCTTTTCCCGTTAAGCCATGCACCTCCATTCTTCCAGGCGGTAAAGGTTTCGGAACCACCGGCTTCATGAACTACTCCGGCAATTGTCTCATCATACTCTCTCAGTGCAATACTGACGGCATAGGGTCTGACGTTGTGCAGAAAATTTGTGGTGCCATCAAGTGGATCAATAACCCAGTTAAACCTGCTTCCCCTTTTATCGGTGGTGCCTTCTTCAGCTATGAATCCTGCCTCGGGCAGCAATTTGCCAAGGCTGTTTACAAGCATCTGCTCCGACTCCCGGTCCACATGAGTAACGAAATTATTCAATCCCTTGCTTTCAGCCTTGCCGATACTGAATGCTTCGGCTTCCCCTGAAATGAATTCACCGGCTTCCCTTGCAGCCACTTCCATTCTTTTGCATAATTGTTCCAGATCCATATATTCAGCCTGTTAATTCAATTTTCAGATTGCCCTTATCATCAGATCCTGTAATTCTGACGGAACGTATGGTTCCTGAGAGACCTTCAGACCAGGGATGTTCCACCCTCAGATAGTTCTCTGTGAAACCACCTGTCATTCCGTTTTTACTGCTGTCTTCGAACAAAACCCGGGATGTGCTGCCGACATTTAGACGTGCAAATTCAACATGCTTGATAACCGACAGGGCCAGGAGCTTTTTGCTGCGTTGCTCCCTTTCCGCAAATGGTACTTTCCCCTGCATCTCACTGGCAGGTGTGCCTGGTCGTTCAGAGAAGTTGAAAACATGAAGATATGATAAAGGAAGATCTTCAATGAATCTGAAGGTTTCCGCGAAATCTTCATCGGTTTCCCCGGGAAATCCTACTATTACGTCGGCCCCGATTCCAGCAAGCGGAATAGCTTCCCTGATTTCCAAAACTTTTGAAGAGAAAAGACCCCTGTTGTATCTTCTTCTCATCAGCTTCAGAACATTGTCTGAACCACTCTGCAGCGGAATATGAAAATGAGGAAGCACCTTATCCTCGATTGCTGCCATCCGGATAAGTTTTTTGGTAATCAGATTGGGCTCGATTGAAGATAATCTTATCCTTTCGATGCCGGGTATTTTAACAAGTTCACCAAGAAGCTGTTCTAATGATTCTCCCGTCGATTTTCCAAAGTCTCCCGTATTGACGCCGGTAAGTATGATCTCTCGTGTGCCGCTGTCTGCAATTATTTCAGCTTCACGGACCAGAACGTCTATTGATTCATTCCTGCTGTGTCCCCTTGCAAGGGGGATTGTGCAGTATGAACAGTTGTAATCACAACCGTCCTGCACTTTGAGGAAAGCACGGGTCCGGTCACCCATTGAAAAGGATGAATTAAAACGGTCAGAAGGCAGAGTGCTGCATGAATGTATCACAGCTTTCTTTTCCCCGGCCCTGGATTCAAGATATTTTACAACATCAAACTTCTCGTTGTTTCCAAGTACCAGATCAACCCCGGGAATTGCTGAAACGGCTTCGGGGCGGAGCTGTGCATAACATCCGGCAACAACAATTAGTGCATTCGGGGAACGATTAATGAATTTCCTGATCGACTGCCTGCACTTCCTGTCGGCAGCATCTGTAACGGTGCAGGTGTTTATAACATAAATGTCGGCGCCTGTTTCCGGGGAAACCCTTTCAAACTGATCTTCAGGAAATGTTCTGGACATGGTTGAGGTTTCAGCAAAATTCAGCTTGCATCCAAGAGTGTAAAAAGCTACTTTTTTCCTGGCATTCATTTCACTGCTGCTGACTGGACCTCCTGGTTTCATTATAAAATTTCCCGTTTTATCTGCGGGTAGTTTTCTTTTCCCTGGTAAGAACGACGTTCCTGAACTGAATATCCTTTCCTTCACTTTGCAGACAGATATGCCCGCTGCTCACGTTTAATCCGGTTCCTTTGTTTTGAAGAACCCCGTTAATTATGACCTCAATCGTGTTTGATTTGCATATAACTTCCATGGTGTTCCATTCTCCCACCGGTTTTTCAGAACTCGGATGCATTTTCTTTACGATTATTGATGATTTATCCCTGTGTTCGTTCATGTCCGTTCCGTTCATGCACAGAAGATCACCCGCGTTACCGGCGGCAAGCTGACATTCAATTGTTTTAATCCATATTGTGTCGGGGAGCTGGGAATGTATGAAAACACCGCTGTTGGTGGCCTCCGCCGGCCATCTCCATTCCAGGCGCAGCCTGTAATCCGAATATGTGTCCCTGGTCCGCATGTATCCAAACGGCGAGCCGGTTATATGTATCACGCCATCCCTCACCATAAAAACCTCAGCGGGATTCACCGATTTGTCCTTGAGATAAAATATCCAGCCTGACAGGTCTTTTCCATTGAAAAGCCGGACATTTTCAACATTTGGATCCCTCCCGGAATCCCGGCTTCCCGGGTTTTTTTGCCTTGTCTGTGCAGGACTTTCATTTAATGATGCGGTAATCAGCATTAATACAGACGCAGTGAAAATCAGTGTTTTGTTTCTCATAATTTCTGATTGGGTTTCTTGGAGATGATGATTGAGAATCATGTGAAGATCACAATAATCTGCTTGCAAGTTCAGCAAGATAACTGCGCTCACCTTTAACAAGATTCACATGAGCAAATATTTCCTGGTCTTTCATTTTGTCAGAAAGATAGCTGAGACCATTTGAAGCCGTATCGAGATAAGGTGAATCGATCTGCTCAATGTCTCCCGTGAACACCATTTTCGTGCCTTCCCCGGCTCTGGTTATTATTGTCTTTACTTCGTGCGGTGTCAGATTCTGTGCTTCATCCACTATAAAGAATATGCTCGATAAACTTCTCCCCCTGATATAGGCAAGCGGAGTTATCACAAGTTTTTCTTCCTTCATCATGTCGTTAATCCTGAGGAATTCAGGGCTCTGATGACTGAACTTGTGCTTGATCACAGTCAGGTTGTCATATAACGGCTGCATGTAGGGTTCCATTTTTTCCTTTATGTCACCGGGCAGGAAACCCAGATCACGGTTTGCCAGGGGAACAACAGGGCGCGCCAGAAAGATCTGCTTGTATCTCTTGTGTTGCTGAAGAGCAGATGCCAGGGCAAGAAGGGTCTTACCAGTACCGGCCTTGCCTGTCAGGGATACCAGTTGAATATCAGGATTTGACAGGGCGTCAAGTGCGAAAGTCTGTTCTGCATTTCTTGGATCAATTCCATAGGTGGTCTGTTTGATCACCCTGTTAAGCATCCTGGTGGAAGGACAATAATGAGCAAGCGCACTTGCGCCGTTATTTTTCATTATATAAAACTGATGCCCTTTCAGATTCGGATCAAAATTAAACTCCGATGCGCTTATGCCTTCCGGAATCTCATAAAGCTTGTTTATAAGACCGTGATCAACTCCCTCAAGAACCTGTATGCCCTTGTAGAGATCATCTATGTTGGCGACTTTGTCGTTCTGATAATCCTGGGCCATTATTCCAAGGGATTTAGCCTTCATCCTCAGATTTATGTCCTTGGTTATCAGAACCACTGTCTTGTCTTTGTTCGAATTGCATACATACTCGGCTATTGCCAGGATCCGGTGATCAGGATTTCTTTCAGGGAATGATTCACTCACCTTTTCAGAAAAATCCTTTCCGGTTTCAATATGCAGATTCCCCAGATTCTCCCCGAGAGATATGTTGGCAGTAAGAAGCATATCCCCCGACAGCTTGTCAAGTTCCCTCGTAAACTCCCTGGCATGAAAGTTAATAAGATCGTTGCCACGCTTGAACTTGTCAAGTTCCTCGAGAACAACAATCGGTATTATCACATCATTCTCCTCAAAATTGTAAATGCATTTGTAATCGTGGAGAAGAACATTTGTATCAAGTATAAATATTTTCTTATTAAGCTTTTTCATTATTGCCATATAGTTTGTAATCAACTAATTGCTGGTAGTGATATTAAAACCGGCACCCGACGTGCAAAATTAAAAAAATATAGTACACTGTGAAGGGTGTTTTGAAAGTATGTTAATTTGTATCAGGTTGCAGAGATCAGGATTGACTCAACTGATGAAAAGCAACCAGGTAAAAGATTCTTATAAGTATAATTAATAGAGGCATGGCCATCAATGAATTACGAAAAAACCATTGAATTCCTTTTCAGCCAGCTGCCTGCTTATCACAGGATAGGAAAAGCTGCCTACAAAAATGATCTGAAAAATACAATCGCATTTGATGAATACCTGGGACATCCTCACAGGAAATATCCGGCGATCCATATCGGGGGTACAAATGGCAAGGGTTCGGTATCCCACATGATCGCTTCTGTCCTGATGGATGCAGGTTACAGGACAGGCCTGTATACTTCGCCGCATCTGACGGATTTCCGGGAAAGAATAAGGATTGACGGGAAAATGATTCCAAAAGGTTATGTAACCAGGTTTATCGGCGATCATTCAGATTTCATAAACAGCCTTAAACCGTCATTTTTTGAAATGACTGTGGCCCTGGCCTTTGATTATTTTGCCACTGAAAGGGTTGATGTTGCCGTAATAGAAGTCGGACTGGGAGGAAGGCTCGATTCGACAAACATAATAAACCCTGTGCTTTCAGTAATAACAAATATTGGTCATGATCATATGGATCTTCTTGGTGACAGTCTAGAGAAAATCGCTTATGAAAAAGCAGGAATAATCAAAAAGGGTGTGCCTGTTGTTATATCAGAAACAGATACAGGAGTGAAGGAAATCTTCATAAAAAAAGCCGTAGAAGAGAATTCCGAAATTTATTTTGCAGATGCATTATTAGAATGCCATCTTGAAGAATACTCCAGTTCACATGGTAGACGCAAGTACCGGATAACTGACCGGACCGGGAACATTGAACTTACGGGAGAAACACCGCTGACTGGTGATTATCAGGCTGCAAATATTCAGGGGGTTTATCAGGCCTGCAGCCTGCTTGGAAAAAAATTCAATATTACTGATATCAATATAATAAGGGGCATCCGGAATGTTGTGAGAAATACCTCATTAAGAGGAAGATGGCAGAAAATTGGCAATAGGCCTTTGATAATATGTGATACGGGTCACAATCTGGAAGGCCTGAAATATAATCTGAATCAGATAAAAAGAATACCACGATCAAAGCTGCGGTTTGTACTTGGTTTCGTGAACGAAAAGGATCTCGATTCTGTGTTATCTCTGTTTCCGGCAGAGGCGGAATATTATTTTACAAAGGCTTCCGTTCCCAGGGCCATGGATGAAAAAAAACTAATGGAAAAGGCTCATGGCAAGAACCTGCAGGGGAACTCCTACTGCGATGTGAGATCGGCAGTGAAAGCTGCCAGGGATGCGGCTTCGGAAAATGATGTCATTTATATCGGCGGCAGCACTTTCGTGGTTGCAGATGCCCTCAGATTTTAGTAATTTTAAGGCAATTAAAAAATAATGAAACCCACATGACTGACAAAAAAACAAACAGGAATGAATGTTTTCGCGTTCAGTCATGCGTGGTTCCCTGCCCGGGAGGACAGACAGTTTTTCGGTCTTAGATAATAAATTATAAACGGATGAATAAAATCAAACTGATCCCGTTGTTTCTGTTGCTTTTTATAAGTGCAGAAGGACAGGGAGAAAAGAAACTGGTCATTCTCCATACCAATGATCTTCATTCGAGGCTGAACGGTTTTGCCCCGGAATCTCTTTACTCACCCATGACAGCAGACGATGACAAAACTCAGGGAGGATTTGCCAGGATCGCCGGGATAATCAATAAGGAGAAAAAAGAGAATAAGGGAATAACACTGGTGTGTGATGCCGGGGATTTTCTGATGGGCACTCTCTTTCACACAGTTGAGATTTCTGAAGGGTTTCAGCTCAGGCTCATGAAAACCATGGGCTATGATGTCGTCAGCTTTGGGAATCATGAATTTGATTTCGGACCGGAAAAACTGGCAGCCATAGTGAGCCAGTCCAAAAAGAAAGGTGAAATCCCTTCACTAATATTGGGCAATGCAATATTCAGTAAGAAAGACCCGGGTGATGATGCACTTGAGGCCCTTTTCACGGGCAAAGTGATAGAAAAAAAGAAGATTATAGAAAAAGAAGGTCTGAAAATTGGATTTTTCTCAATCCTAGGTAAGGATGCAGCTGATGTTGCCCCGCTTTCAAAACCTTTGAGATTCAGAAAAGCGGTCCCATTTGCACGGAAGATGGTGAAAGAGCTAAAATCAGCCGGGTGCAATATCATCATCTGCCTTTCCCATTCGGGAGTTGAAAGAAACAAGAAAGGCTCATGGGCAGGGGAGGATGTAAAACTGGCTAAAAAAGTACGTGGCCTGGATCTCATAATCAGCGGGCATACGCATACAGAACTTGAAGAACCGCTGATTGTTAAGGGAATACCGATAGTTCAGACCGGAGAATATGGCAGAAATGTGGGTCGTCTTGAGATAACATGGTCACCGGCAGGCATAAAGGTCGACAATTACAGGTTGATTGCCGTTACGGATGATATTGAAGGAGATAAAGATGTGCAGGATCTGATTGAAGAGCAACAGGATCTCATTAACCGTGAAATACTCAGACCTTTGGGGCTGGAATATATTAAACCGGTGGCCGAGAATGACTTCCTCCTTGAATGCAATGAATCCGGCGATTTCAAAAACAGCAATCTGGGACCCCTGGTAGCTGATGCGATCCATTATTATATTAACCGCAATACAAGGGAAGGTACCAATGTCAGTATGGTAGCAGTTGGTATTATACGCGATAAAATCGTACCGGGCATTCAAACTCCTGCTGATATTTTCAGGGTTATGTCGCTCGGATCGGGAAAGGACAAAGTGCCCGGATACCCGCTGGCAAGGCTTTATGTGACAGGAAAGGAGCTGAAGAATATCCTGGAGATACTCCAGATTGCATACAAGTCAGCACCCTCACATTTCTGTTATTATTCAGGTATCAGGGTTGAATATGACCCCGGAAAAGGATTTATGAAGAAGATAAGGAGAATAAGGATAATCAGCCCCGACGGTAATGAAACGGAGGTTGATTTCTCGAAAAAGAACAACCGGTTGTACTCGGTGTCGGCTAATTCATATATGCTTGAATTCATAGGTATAATAAAAAAGATGAGTTTCGGCCTTGTAAATGTTGTTCCAAAATACGGTGACGGAACCCGGATTACAGACATGAGCACTTCGGTTATTGATATGGATGGGAATGAGGCCGGGATCCAGGAAGGGAAGGAATGGCTTGCACTTCTTGAATATATAGCTTCAATGAACGATTCTGACAATAACGGGATCCCTGATATAGACAGGAGATATGTATTTCCTTCAGAAACTTTTTTCGAGACGCAAAAGTAGAATTGATAAAATCCTTTTATCTTTTTGAATAAGGATTGTCCACCTGTAATTCCTGTTTTTTGTTTGCAATTTCCAGCCCGATATCAAAAATGCATTTTGTTATTTGTTCCATCTTTTTGAAATCGATCTTTTCAGTAACATCATTGGAGGTATGATAATCAGAATGTAATCCTGTTGTAAAAAAAAGTGAGGGGATGTCATTCATCACAAAATTATATTGATCGCTCCTTGCAAACAGATTCAGATGGTGAGTTCTTCCGCTGAGGCTGTAGTCGAAATCGATTATGCTTCCTTCGTCTGCATTTTCGGCTATCTGCATTAGTTCCCTGCTTTGGTCGTCGGATATAACGAACACGCCGTATGGTCCGGTTACGGGAGTATCCAGGGTTGTGTCTGCAATCCCTTTCACCCTTCCGATCATATCGATGTTCAGATCGGCAACTGTCCTGTCAAGCGGGAAAGGAGGATTTTTTACATATGCCTGGGATCCGAGAAGCCCGATCTCCTCGCCTGTCAGCCACAGGAAAACAACTGATCTGAGCGGTTTTTCAGGAGAGGTCTGGAATGCCTGGGCTATTTCCAGGAGGGCCGCACAACCTGAAGCATTATCATCCGCACCCGGATGAATTTCCCCGTTAATCCTGCCAATGTGATCCGCGTGACAGGAAAAAACCACATATTCTGATTTTAAAACCGGATCACATCCCTCGATCCAGGCAATAACGTTCCTGAGGGCAATCTCTTCACCAACGTTCTCCCTGCTATTGTTTCCGGTCGATTTCAGGGTATAGTACGGCCATCGCAGAGCGTTTTTTGATCTGACAACACTGTAGTTCTGAAAATAACCCGAATCTCCGGCTGGCTTCAGTCCGTTCAGACCAGCCTGTGAAACCAGGTAATTCAGTGCAATATCAAGCTCAGGAGCCCCGTTGGCACGGCCATTCATAAGCGGCGAAGCAAGAAATGACACATGGCATTCCAGATCACCGGCATTAATTGATTCCTTCCCTGATGCAGAGTCCTGTGCAGCCGATAAAACCGATAGTATCGTCAGGACAAATGTGCAGATTGGGATGAGAACTCTTTTCCCTACCATTATACTGAAATAAATATTTTTTAAAGGTAATAAAGTTACGGATTATAATATTTAACAATTGCAATTTCACGGAGCCTGGGAATTTGAGAAATAACTTCTGACTTTCAGCCGGATTGACAGTTTTTTTTACCTTTGCTGCCTAATCTGACAATATGGAAGTTAATGTCTTTTTCTGGATAGGGTTTCATATTTTAATTTTTTCGCTCCTCGCACTCGACCTGGGAATTTTCAATAAAAAGGCCCATAAGATTGAAGTACGCGAAGCCCTGACCTGGACTGGTGTGTGGGTTTCCCTTGCAATGCTCTTTAATGTGTTTGTCCTCATTGAATATGGCAGGCAGAATGCTCTGGAATTTTTTACAGCTTATATAATTGAATATTCACTGAGCGTCGATAATATTTTTGTATTCATTCTGATATTCACCTACTTTTCCATACAACCCGAATATCAGCATAAAATCCTTTTCTGGGGAATCCTTGGTGCATTGGTTATGCGGGGCATATTCATTATTACCGGCATAACACTCATTAGTAAATTCCACTGGATAATCCTGGTTTTCGGAGGATTTCTGGTGATAACCGGAGTAAAAATGATTTTCCAGAATAATACTGCAGTTGATCCCGAAAAAAATACTTTTTTGAGGATCTCCCGTAAGATTTTCAGGGTCACGGATACTCTGCGAGGCAACAGGCTTTTTGTGAAGGAAAACGGCAAATTGTATGCAACACCACTTTTTATGGTTTTGCTGGTAATAGAATCCTCCGATCTTATTTTTGCTGTCGACAGCATTCCGGCCGTGCTGGCGATAAGCAAAGAATCATTTATTGTATATACTTCCAATATTTTTGCAATACTTGGTTTACGATCACTCTATTTTGCAATATCAGGCATTATGGGTTACTTCAGATTCCTGAAGATAGGCCTGGCTTTTATTTTAACATTTGTAGGGGTGAAAATGCTGTTATCCTTTTTCCGCATAGAGATACCGATTCTTTTATCACTTGCAGTTATCATCGGCATCCTGCTGATATCAGTCATGGCATCACTCCTGTTAAAATCAAATAAATGACCCTCATTCCCGTTAAATGCATAACATAATGATCTTGTGAAGGGAAAATGCTGATTTCGCCCATCGTTTTGTGAAAGGTTCCGGGTTTTCTTTTTACATGGAAATGCTGATATGACATTGCACAGGCAAAAACCACATGTACCCTGGCTGCTGATAATCTTCTTCATGATAGTATCGGCTGTCAGTATTATTTTCGGTTTTCTGTACTACCGGAACCAGAAAGCCCTGATCCTGAATGAAAAGAAAGTTGATCTTTCATCCATTGCAGACCTGAAGGTCAGACAAATTACACAGTGGAGGAATGAAAGGTTGAATGACGCTGTCATAATTGGCGAGAATTCTGCATTTAGCGATCAGCTGAAATCATTCCTTGGGAAACCCGGAGATATTTCGGCGGAGAAAAAAATCATGGAAAGTTTCAGATCAATACTTAAGAATCCTGAATACAGGAATGTTCAGCTCATCGATTCTGCCGGCATACTCAGGATGTCCTGCCCCTACAGGGACAGCATCGTCAGTGATCAGCTGAGGGCTTTGCTACCGTATTCCGGAAAGATGAATGCGCCCTTCCTCACTGACCTGTACAAGCTAAATTCAATCGGCCGACCCGGTCTTGACCTGATTATACCATTGAGTCATAAAGCCAGCGGCAATCCCAGGCCTTTGGGAATACTTGCAATCAGGATTGATCCTGATCAGGTCCTTTTCCCCCTGATAAATGCCTGGCCCCTAAGGAGCAAAACGGCCGAAACCATACTGGTGCGTGAGGAAAACGATGAAATCGTATATCTTAATGATCTCCGGTTCAGAAAAAACTCCGGATTGATCCTGAGAAAGAAAATCAACGAGGAAAACCTTCCTTCTGCCATGGCTGTCAAAGGAATTGAAGGAACTACAGAAGGCATTGATTACCGTGGTAATTCAGTGGTTGCAGTTATGAAGAAGATACCTGCGACACAATGGTTTATGGTCGCCAAGATCGATCACAATGAGGTACTTATCGCATTGGATCGCCATATGACCATGATAATCATAATAATCATCCTGTTCATCCTTACAATGGGATTATTGCTTGGAATGATCGAATGGAACGAAAATGCACGGTTCTATCGTGGAAAATATGAAGCTGAACTTGATCATCTTGCATTAAGGAAACATTATGACTACATTCTTAAATATGCAAATGATATAATTTTCCTTACCGACAGCGGTCTTGCCATCATTGAAGCAAATGACAGGGCCCTGGAAGTATACCAACTGGCAAGGGAGAAGCTAATAGGATCAAATCTGGCAAAACTGACATACCCCGGGAGCCTGAAAGAACTGGAAACGGAAAAAAAGATCCTTGAGGATAGGGGATTTCTGACTTTTGAAACGGTTCATGTGAAGAGCGACGGCAGATTGATACCCGTGGAGATCAGCGCCAGGAAAGTGGAAATTGAAGGAGTTATGTATTTTCAGTACATCTGCCGCGATATAACGGAACGCAAACAGGCGGAATCGATCCTCAGGGAAAGTGAGGAGAGATTCAGAAAAATATTCGAGGAAAGTCCCTTTGGAATAATAATGACGGGAAAGGATCTCGGTATTATCAGGGCTAACGATGCATTCTGTAAAATGCTTGGATACAGGGAGGAAGATATAAAGGCCCTTACTCTTAAGGATTTCACCTATTCCAGCTATGTTTCAGCTGATGAAATTGCCATTATGAAGCTGATCGCCGGCGAGATCCCGGTGTATCATTCGGAGAAGCAGTATGTCCGTCGCGACGGAACAGTTATTTGGGGGGCAACAACTGTAAGTATCATCAGGAACAATAATGATGAAGTTCAATATTTTCTGGCACTTGTTGAAGACATAACACTCCGGAAACAAACAGATGCCGAACTTGAAAAATCATTTTCACTTATTAAGGCAACGCTCGAATCGACGGCGGACGGGATCCTTGTTGTTGACAATAACGGAAAGATCATTCAGTATAATCAGAAATTCACTGAAATGTGGAAGATCCCGGATAATGTCCTTGTATCCCTCGATGATGAAGCTGTAATAAAATTCGTGATGGAACAGCTATCAGATCCTGATGAATTCACTGGTCAAATCAGGCAGCTATACAAGGAACCAGAAGTTATCACATCGAATCTTCTGGAGTTCAGGGACGGGAGGGTATTCGAACGTTATTCACAACCGCAGAGGATTGGAGGTAAAAGTGTCGGAAGGGTCTGGAGCTTCAGGGATATAACTGAAAGTAAGAAGGCAGAAGCCGAACTTGTTGCAGCGAAAGAGAAAGCAGAAGAAAACGACAGATTGAAAACAGCATTTCTTCATAATATCTCGCATGAGATAAGAACTCCAATGAATGCAATTATCGGCTTTTCAACACTTCTTAATGAACCTGAGACCACTGATGCTGAGAAAAAACAGTATATCGATATTATTTTTCAGAGCGGAAGCCAGCTGCTGTCCATAATAAATGATATTGTTGACATAGCAAATATTGAAAGCGGACAGGTTAAGCTAAATCTCAGGGAAATGGATCTGAATGCATCATTGCGGAGCCTTGCCGAACAGTTCAGTTATAAGGAACAGACTGATATTATTTCATTGGATCTTCATACGGGACTCCCCGACGAAGAGGCCAGGATTATCACCGACAGCACTAAACTTATACAGATGCTCTCAAACCTTATTAGCAATGCAATTAAATTCACGAAAGAAGGGCAAATTGATTTTGGTTACAAGATGAAGGATTCAATGCTGGAATTCTTTGTAAAAGATACGGGTATAGGAATTCCGCCTGAGCAGCATGAAAAGATCTTTGAGAGATTTTTTCAGGTGGATAATCTGGTATCAAGAAAATATGGAGGTACGGGACTCGGTTTGTCAATCTGCAAGGCCTACGCAGAATTAATCGGAGGCAGAATATGGGTTCACTCCCATCCGGGAGAAGGTGCAACTTTCAGATTTACTATCCCATATGTGAAGCAAAACCCGGATAAGGGCAAGCTTCACGATATTTGAAAAAAGATATGCCTGCTGAACATTGAGAAGTTTTGAGTCAATTGAGATGGAACCAATGAAGTAAGCCGGAATTAAAAACCAGAAACTAAAAAAGGACATAAAAACGTATTGCGGATTATACCCTATGAATCAGGATGTTGTCATTCATTCGTGCTCAGCGGCACAGAGGTTTTATATATCATATGAGGCTTGTCAGCGTGACTGAACTTAAAATTATTCTTAAATGAAGATTACGAGGCGGCACGAAGTTTGTGAACAGAATCCTGAGAGATGAGATCTTTCCGGTCCGGTAATTATAGGATAAGCCTTATATCCGGCCGGCAAGGCGCTTTGTATGCCGGCCGAAGGATTTTCAGCTTCAAATGAAACCTGTTCATTGAAGTGTTAGATGTTGAAGCTGGTTAAGCATTGCCCTGGTCTGATTTCCGTACCTGGTGGAAATGGATACCTGTTATGTGATGTCAGAAACGGGAATTTTTACTAATTTTATGTTTCATAATTACTATTGCGAATAAGAAATAATTTCTGATTATTGGTCTTTAATTCAAAGTAATTCACTGTGGAAAAGATATATCGTATTAATCTCTGGATAATTGTTGGGTGTATTTCGTTAATATTAAGTGGTTGTGATCCGGAAAAAGAGCCCACCCTGACAACTGTACCCGTTACCTCAATAGAAGCAACTACAGCAAAATCTGGAGGTGTGATCACCAGCGACGGGAAATCAGATATTATTGTCAGAGGCGTTTGCTGGAGTACCAGGAAGGATCCAACAATTGAAGGGACAAGAACAACGGACGGATATGGAATAGGTTCTTTCACAAGCAACATTACGGGGCTGACCCCGAATACACTCTACTATCTCAGAGCTTATGCAACAAACAAGATCGGCACCGGGTATGGTAATCAGGTGACCTTTACTTCAGCAGGCCTGACAGCACCGGTACTGACAACTTCTGCTGTTACAGGAATAACACAGACTACAGCCGTTTCTGGAGGCAATATTACATCCGACGGAGGCCGTGAAGTTACCGGGAGAGGCGTTTGCTGGAACACACAATCAAATCCTGACCTTAATAATTCAAAAACTGAAGACGGGACAGGAACCGGTGCATTCACCAGCAATCTAACCGGGCTCACAGGCAACACCATTTATTATATACGTGCCTATGCAATCAACGAGGAGGGTATAAGTTACGGCCAGGAAATTTCTTTTACCACAAGCCCGATGCTGCCTTCAATTTCAACAACTGCCCCCCAGCCAACTTCCACAACTACCGCAACCGGCGGGGGTACGATCAGCAGCGACGGAGGATCACCGGTTACGGCAAGGGGTGTGTGCTGGAGTACCAACCCCAACCCGACAATTGCCAATCCCAGAACCTCCGATGGAACAGGCCCGGGAACATTCACGAGCAACATAACCGGCCTTGCCGTCAACACCGAATATCACATAAGGGCATATGCCACCAACAGTGTCGGTACCGCCTACGGGAATGATTTTTTAATCACAACAGACCCGGCAACCATTCAGGACATCGATAATAATGTTTACCATGTAAAAAGGATTGGCACCCAGCTCTGGCTTCAGGAGAACCTTCAAACCACAAGGTTCAACAACGGGGCGGCGATATCACTTGTTTCAAGCCCCTCTGCATGGGCAGGCCTGTCAGCTTCAGGTTATTGCTGGTACGATAATGACATTGCCAATAAAACTGATTATGGAGCGCTGTACAACTGGTTTGCGGTCAATACAGGCAATTTATGCCCGACTGGCTGGCGAGTTCCAACTGATAATGACTGGTTCATCCTCGAAACATACCTGGGAGGAGCAAGCCCCGCCGGGGGAAAGCTCAAGGAAACCGGCACATCACACTGGGACACTCCAAATACGGGAGCAACAAATGAAACAGAATTTACAGCATTGCCTGGTGGTTACAGAAATGATTCCGGTCAATACACCGAAATGGGTACTTCAGCTGTCTGGTGGTCATCAACAGCCTATAATGCTGCCCATTCCTGGAACAGAAAAATTCTCAACTCTTCAGATAAAACTTTCCGTAATTATTTTGACAACAATTACGGAATGTCTGTGCGGTGCATCAAAATTCAATAATAGTGCGTTTTGCGTCAGAACAATTCCTGCCCCCAATAAGAAATATGAGATACCTGATTCCTGAAAAACAATAATGACAGAAAATCTGTTATTCATCATCATTATATCCGGAATAATCAAAAAAATGTTGGAAAAACAAATAGCATGATCTTCTTTTGAGCCGGAAAGATGAAAGGAATATTGTTTGTTTAGATCTTAGTACATGACAAAAAATATTATCTGATTGATTGTTAATATGTTATGATGTTTTTGTTAATAAATACAGTCTGAAATATTAGTATAAAACCCTGATATTCAGTTATT